>CAWHQH010000001.1:0-12054 GCA_963831465.1 Terriglobia bacterium
CTGAGTGCAGGAAGCTGTGGCGAGTGGCCATACCCCGAGCCATCTGCCACGAGGCAGAAATATTTAGACTCGGACCAGGTTGCAAAGCGGGTTGGAGCGAAAGCGACAAAATGAAAAGAGAAGCCGTTATCGTCGATGCAGTCCGTACCCCGCTCGGTCGTCGCGACGGCATGCTGAAATCCTGGCATCCCGTCGATCTCCTGGGTTTCACGCTCAAAGGTCTGGTCGCGCGCAACAAGCTTGATCCCGCGCGCATCGACGACGTGATTGCCGGCTGCGTCATGCAGGTCGGCGAGCAGACAGCCAACGTCGCTCGCAACGCTGTTCTTGCCGCGGGCTTTCCTGAATCCGTGCCGGGTACTACTGTCGATCGCCAGTGCGGTTCCAGCCAGCAGGCCATCCATTTTGCCGCGCAAGGCGTCATCGCCGGCAGTTATGACATCGCCATTGGCTGCGGCGTTGAAAGTATGACGCGCGTTCCTATGGGCGCTTCCGCCGCCAACGGTCCCGGCAAGCCGTTTGGCCGCCGCGATGATGAAGCGCTACAACGATGTCCACTTCAATCAGGGCATCAGCGCGGAAATGCTGGCTGAGCGTTACAAACTTACTCGCGAATGCCTCGATCAATACAGTCTTGAGAGCCATCGCCGCGCCGCGCGCGCTACACAGGAAGGCTGGTTCTGCCGTGAGATTCTTGCGCTGCCGGTCGAAACGGAGCAAGGCACAGTCACCGTCAGCCGCGATGAAGGCATCCGCGCCGATACTGCGCTGGAAAAAATGGCCACGCTCAAAACTGTCTTCAAGGCAGATGGCGTCGTTACCGCGGCAAACTCATCGCAAATTACTGATGGCGCTGCCGCCGTGCTCATCATGGATCGCAGTGTCGCGGAAAAGCTTGGCTGTCGGCCGATGGCGCGCTTCGTCGAGTTTGCGCTGGCCGCGGAAGATCCTGTGCTGATGCTTGGCGCGCCAATTCCTGCCACGCGCAAAATTATGCGGCGCTCCGGCCTGAAGCTTGAGGACATGGATCGCATTGAAATCAATGAAGCCTTTGCCAGCGTAGTGCTTGCCTGGCAACGTGAAACCAAGGCCGATCTAGCTCAGGTCAATGTTAATGGCGGCGCGATTGCCCTCGGACATCCGCTGGGCGCAAGCGGCGCTCGGTTAATGACGACGCTGGTGCACGAACTTGAGCGCAACGGCGGTCGCTACGGAATGCAGACCATGTGTGAAGGCGGCGGCATGGCCAACGCAACCATCATTGAACGGATAAACTAATGGGAATTTCGACTGACCACTGCTGATCACATTTGGGGCATTTGGTAATCGAGTAATTTGGCAATGGACATTAGATTTTCAGGATCGTAAGTTGAGGTGGATTACCATCCCCATTTACCAAATTACTAAATTACCCGATTACCAATTTTTTTGATCAGTGTGATCAGTGCAATCAGTGGTAACGATTTTGGAGAATTCATGAAGATTAAAAATTCAAGCGCGCTGGTTACCGGTGGCGCATCAGGTCTGGGCGCGGCGACAGTTCGCATGCTCGCGGCACAGGGCGCAAAGGTCACAATAGCTGATGTAAATGAAAATGGCGGGAAAGCTCTGGCCCAGGAATTGGGAAGCAATGTCAGCTTCATCAAGACAGACGTAACAGACGACGCGCAGGTCGCTGCCGCCGTTGAAGCCGCAGCCAAGCAACAGGGCGGCCTGCATTTTCTAATCACCACCGCCGGCATCGGCATTGCAGAAAAACTTCTGGGCAAAAATGGCATGCATGATCTGGGAACGTTCGTGAAAACGATTCAGATCAACCTGATCGGCACATTTGATGCGATTCGCCATGCGGCTAACGCCATGTCCGTCAACCAGCCAGACGAAGATGGCGGCCGCGGCGTCATCATCACCACTGCATCCGTTGCCGCTTATGAAGGACAGATCGGGCAGGTTGCTTACTCTGCATCCAAGGGCGGAATCGTCGGAATGACGTTGCCTCTTGCGCGTGAGTTGGCACGCTCCGGTATTCGCGTATGCACCATCGCTCCGGGAATTTTTCACACGCCATTGCTCGCTGGCTTGCCGGAAGCTGCGCAGCAGTCTCTTGCTCAGCAGGTGCCATTCCCCGTTCGCCTGGGTAAGCCGCCGGAGTTCGCGGCACTTGTTCAGCACATCATCGAGAACAACATGCTCAACGGCGAAACCATCCGCCTGGATGGCGCAATCCGCATGGCTCCGAAGTAGGACCGTCTCAACCAACAGAACCAAGCACGGATCCCAAGCATTCTGGGACCTAGTCGATCAGGTCACACCTGAATAGGTGTTAAAATGGGCATTTAGCCCTTCCATGGACCGCGCACACATCCGAAATTTTGCCATTATCGCCCACATTGATCATGGCAAATCCACGCTTTCTGACCGGCTCCTGGAGCTGACGGGAGCGCTCGCCTTGCGGGAGATGCAGGAGCAGGTCCTCGACGCAATGGATCTGGAGCGGGAGCGCGGCATCACCATTAAGGCCCATGCCGTTCGGATGAAGTACACGGCCAAAGACGGTCAGGAATACCAGCTCAACCTGATTGATACCCCAGGGCACGTCGACTTTTCTTATGAGGTTTCCCGCTCCCTGGCGTCGTGTGAAGGCGCGCTGCTGGTAGTCGATGCCTCGCAAGGCGTGGAAGCGCAGACGCTCGCCAACGCCTATCTGGCCATCAATCACGGGCTGGAAATTATCCCAGTCATCAACAAGATCGACTTGCCAAGTGCCGACATCCCGCGCGCTAAAGAAATGATCGAGCAGACCGTCGGCCTCGATACCAAGGACGCCATGCTGGTAAGCGCCAAGAGCGGCTTAGGCGTGCCGGAACTGCTGGAAGCCATCGTCGAGCGGCTGCCTCCGCCCAAGGGCGACCCGGAAAATCCCTTGCAAGCGCTGATTTTTGATTCGTGGTTTGATCCTTATCGCGGCGTGATCGTGCTGGCCCGGCTGTTTCAGGGAACGCTGCGCAAGGGCATGAAGGTGCGCTTGTGGTGGAACGGCAAAACGCTCGATGTGGAAACGCTTGGCGTGCTCACTCCCAAGTCGGTAGAAATCGACCAGTTGGTTGCCGGCGAAGTCGGCTTTATTGTCGCCAATAATAAAACTGTTTCTGATACCAAGATCGGTGACACCATCACAGACGATGCGCGCCCCGCCCTTGAGCCTCTGCCCGGTTTTGAAGAGCTCAAGCCCATGGTCTTTGCCGGACTCTACACCGTAGATGCGCATGAGCACACCGCGCTCCGAGAAGCTTTGGAAAAGCTGCGGCTCAACGATTCCTCTTTCTTCTTTGAACCCGAAAGCTCCGCCGCGCTCGGCTTCGGTTTCCGCTGCGGCTTTCTCGGCCTGCTGCACATGGAAATTATTCAGGAGCGCCTGGAGCGCGAGTTTGGCCTGGAACTCATCACCACCGCTCCGGGTGTGCGCTATGACATCACGAAGACCGACGGCGAGAAAATTCAGGTTGATAACCCTTCACGCTGGCCCAACCAGAGCGAGATAGCAAAGATTGAAGAGCCGGTGATTCTTGCCACCATCCTGACCAATGAGGAGTACGTGGGCGGGATTCTCAAGCTGGTGGAAGATAAGCGCGGCAAGCAAAAAGGATTTGAGTACGTGAGCGCCAGCCGAGTCATGTTAACTTATGAGTTGCCGCTGAATGAAATCGTGCTCGATTTTTATGACCGGCTGAAAACCATCTCGCGCGGTTACGCGTCGCTAGACTACCACCTTGCCGGAACGTGGGAATCGCCCATGGTAAAGCTCGATATCCTTGTTGCCGGCGATCCCGTCGACGCACTTTCCATCATCGTGCACCGTGACTTCGCTTATGATCGCGGACGGCTTCTTGTATCCAAAATGCGTGAACTTATCCCAAGGCAAATGTTTGAGGTCGCCATCCAAGCCTCGATCGGGGCCAAGATCATTGCCCGTGAAACGGTGGCCGCCATTCGCAAAAACGTGCTGGCCAAGTGCTATGGCGGTGACATTTCGCGCAAGCGCAAACTGCTGGAGAAACAGAAAGAAGGCAAGAAGCGGATGAAGCGCATCGGCAAGGTCGATATCCCTCAAGAGGCCTTCCTTGCCGTGCTCAAAGTTGGCGAAGGCGCGTGATGCAACTCACCACTGAAAAGTTGCGAGCGCCAAATGTGCAAATCTTCTGTTTTTCACGAAAGTACATGCCCATTTGTGGTGCAAGCAGTTCGCTTGCCTCCGCTTCCAGCTAACTGCTTGATAATGTGGAGCTTATAAACTGCAGCGCTAGTGAGGCAAATCGTTAAGTTATTGAAAATCATTGTGCTACTCTGCTTGACCAGATACATTTGCACAAAGTTTTCCACAGCCGATCTCTCCTCAAAATCGCTGCCGCTTACTGCATTTCTTTCTTGAAATTGACAGTGATAAATGTCTCCACTTCAACAGCTTCACCGTTCAAAACATAGGGACGATATCGCCACTGCTCCACCGCTTCCAGCGCGGCACGGACCAGTAGGGGATGTCCGCTGACTGCGCTGAGGCTTTGTATCTTGCCGTCGCGCCCGATGATGGCATGCAATTTCACCTGGCCTTGAATCCCGCTGATCTCGGCAATGTGTGGGTAAAGCGGTTCTACTCGATTCAATAGTTGTCCTTCAGACAACTGCGAGGTAATGCGCTTTGGGCCGTCCAATTTGACATTTGAGTTGCCCGAACCACTGGGCATCAATCCACTGAACTTCTTGTCCGTTCCGCCCCCTTCCCCTGGAGGTCTGGGATCTGTAGGTTCGTTGATTGGGTCCACAAAAGGGCGATCAGGAATTGTGTTCTGATTGTTGTTGAACGTAAACACAGCCATTGTCCTTGGACTCGAATTTGCCGGTCCTGAAGCTGATCTGTGATCGGTGCGAACACGCTTAACTGGTTCAAGCGTTACAGGTTTCACAGGCGTGTAGATGGGCACTCGTGCGGAAACTGGTATAACTCCGGTTGACAGCAGTGGAATAACAACTAGCAATCCTCCGACGATTGCTTCCGCTGTGAAAGCTGTCGCCATGGGCCAGCGTTTTCCTTTACGTCCTGCAGATGAAGACTCAAGCAGCGTATCTCCAAACATTTTTTTCACCTCCATGGAAGTGATTTGACACCGGAGATTGAGAGTGAAGTTCCACTGCAAGCAAAAATAAAAAGGCCGCCTGCGCAGGCGGCCTGTGTGATTTCTCAGGAACAATTACGGTTTCTTCGGTGTCGGAGAAGCTGTTGCCGGACGCGTTGCAGGAGTTGTTGCCGGACGAGTAGGCGCGGGCCGTGCGGCGCCTGCTGGCTTGGTTGCGGGAGTTGTTGCGCCTGCTGGATTTTCTTTGTCGTAAGCGTCCACCAATTCTTTGGTGATCACAGTACCTTGTGTGGCCCACAGCACAGGTGATGTTTGCGGATTGGAAACATCCAGTACCACGGCAAAGCCGTTGGCATTGGCATATTTCTCTAACACGGCCACCATCTTTGATCCAATGCGATTGACTACGTCCTGTTCTGCCTGCTGAAATTCGGCCTGCGCATCTTCATAGTTGCGCTGCAAAGCCTTCTGCTTCGTATCGATTGTTTTGGCCCGGGTGCTCTTCTCTTCGTCGCTCAGCTTTTCCGCTTGCGTCTGGTATTGCTTCTTCAGGGCCTCAACATCATCATTCATGGTCTTGAGTTCAACTTGCTTGGGGGCAAATTTCGTCTGTAAGGCGTCAAGTTCTTTCTTGCCTTCAGCACATTCCTGGATGGCTTGCTGAATGTTGACCACGCCAATCTTGGTAGGTACGGAGCCGGTGCTGGCTGCTGGAGCAGCAGTCGCTGGAGTGCTTGTCGCCGGCGTTGCTGCACCTTGTGCCAACGCAAACGTACCCAGGACCGTGCTCAAACCAACGATTAGCACCGGGTTTTTGAATTGTGCCATATTCATCGCGTTATACGTGCTCCTTGGATTTAGTTACTGCGCCCGTTTTAAGACGCCGAAAGCTTACGGCTTCTTGGGTGTAGCTGCGCCTGAAGCCGGAGGCCGCGAAGCAGCTGCGCCCGCGGGCTTGGTGGCCGGTTTTGGTGCAGCTGTCGCCGGCGATTCCGCATTGTATGCCTCTATAAGGTTTTTCGTGATGTTCGTACCCGGATTCGCGTAGAGCACTGGAGTCTGCGGATTCGAAATATCCATTACAACCGCATAGCCATTTGCTTTGGCGTACTTCTCCAACACGTCCAGCATCTTCTTGCCCAGCCGGTTCAGGATTTCCTGTTCCGCTTGTTGCACTTCGTTCTGGAAATCTTCAGCGCTTCTCTGTAGCGTTTTCTGTTTCTCTGTGGCGGAACGCACCCGGGTATTGCGCTCTTCATCGCTCAATTTGTCGCCCTGGGCCTGAAGCTGCTTCTTCAGGTTCTCCAGTTCTTCATTCTGGCTCTGTAATGCCGCCTGCCTTGGGGAATATTTTTGCTGCAGGGCTTCCAGTTCTTTTTTGCCTTCATTAGTGTTGGCAATAGCATCTTGAATGCTGACGATCCCTACCTTGTTGCCGCTGGGGGAACCAGCAACCGGCGCCTGTGCGCGGGCTGCGGAAATGCCCCAGACCAGGACCAGTGCCAGGCTTAGGACGCGGGTGTTGATATATCTTGCCATGAAATGTTGTAACTCCTTGGTGGTTCTTGGGTAACGATCCTTCGCGATACACGGTCACGAGGGCATCTCAATGAGTGCGTGAAATCTGCGGTGGGAATGGGTACCCAAATTATAGGTTCTGGCCTCCGCCAGCGTCAAACAATCACTTCCGTTAGAAAGTGGTGCTGATAGTGAATCGAAACGTCTTACGCGGCTCCTGCAGGCGAAAATCTGGCGCCAGCGCGGAGATCGCGGATTGAAAACTAAAGTCCCCTACCGTTCCCGCCGGGAACATGCTGCGAGTAATGGGACTGGGAGAATGCACGAGCGTATTCAGGGTAAGGGGATTGTACGCATAGTAAATGCGGAACGGCTGTTGCACGATCGGCAGCAGTACCTGTAGTTCAAGCCCCGTAGACATGCGAGGGACGTAATTCGTCCCAGCCACCGGTTTCAAGTCCCCGCTGAATGGAAGTCCCGAGCCTCCGGAGCACTGGAAATTGACGATGGCAGGACAGCCAAAAACAGTGCTGTTCAGCAGCGTCAAAGAATCTGAGCTCACCTTCAGCTGTGAGGGGAGTGCGACAAAATCCATGCCAAAATCTGCAAACGGAGCCAGGGTGACCGGTCCCACAACGTGAACGCGATACTCCACGTTAGAAACAAATTGGGTGTCGCCGCCGGGCAGCGTGATGTTATTGACCGGCAACGGCACGGTTACGTTTCCGCGCCGTGGATTCGTCGGATCAACCGGTACCGGACTGCCATCAGGATTCGTGAGCTGGAAGTTCTGCACTGTGCTGACAAACACGTACGGAGAAACGGTCCGTACGTCAAAGCCGCGCAAATCGTTTTCTCCGCCCATGTAGAAGCGCTGGTAGGGCGGCGCTTCAGATCCGGCAAAGCCGTTGATGAAGCTGCCCTGGATGCGTATTCCCAGCGTGTTCTGGTGGTAAAGTGGTTTCCACTCCGTGAATGCAACCAACGGTCGATAGAATTTTACGTTGCCGCCAAGCCCAGCCACTTCAGTGGAAATAAACAGACTCTTGCCGCGATGAGGACGGATTGGACTATCAATCGTGCTGAAACCAAACGACGGACTCAAAGAGCTTGTTACGATGCCTTTCAACGCATCCGGACCGGAAATATTGCGGAAGTTCAGGGTCTGGAACAGGTTGCGCGATGCATCGCTGAACGTATTAATGGTCGTGTTGTCCAGCGTGTATGTGAGCCCCACGCGCTTGAAGGAATGTCCCAGCAGGTAACTCGATGAGGCCGTGAATCCCGTGCTGGACTGGTTGTAATTCAACAATTGATTGAGCACCGACTGTGGAAGGTTGAGGGCCTGCCCAGCGTTGATGGAAGCCTGCCGAGCCTGGTTGAAATCAAACCTGCGGCTGTAGACGGTAAATCCAAGCGTCAGCGGCCGGTCAAACATATACGGCTCGGTGAAGCCGAACAACAGCACACGGGAGAGGCTGCCCACGTTGCCCTGTACCTGCAGCGTTTCCCCCAGGCCCAGGAAATTATTGGTCTCATAGTTCAGGCCGATAAAGGAACCTTCTAGTCCGCTCACACCCCCAGTAAGACCAATGCTGTTCTTGCCTTTTTCTTTTACCTTGACCGTCAGATCGACCGTGCCGTTCTTCTGATCAAGCTTGCGTTCGGTGTCGTCTTCCGGTTTGAGGGCGTCAAAATAGTTCAACTGGTTCAGGCGAAGTACGCTGAGGTCCCACAGGCGGCTGTTAAAGACCTGCCCTTCCTGCACCAGCAACTCACGGCGTATAACGCGATCGCGTGTTGTGGTGTTCCCCTGAAACTCGATTCGGCGGACAAAATACGGTTTGCCCTCTTCCATTTCAATGTTCAGGGTGATCATTTTCTTTTGGTCGTCAATTTCAGTCGTCGGCCCGGGCGTAAAGTCGATATATCCGAGCTCACCGTAAGCCTTGCGAAGATTGTCCAGCCCTTTGGCGATCAGTTGCTTGTTGAAGGTATCTCCATCTTTAATCGGGAACACGCTGCGCAGCAGCTGCTTATTGAGGATTGCTTTGTTGTTCGTGAAATTGATCGCTTTAAGCTTGTACTTATCGCCTTCGTCAATTGGCACGGTAATGTCCATCACCTTGCCCTGGCCCTTTTGGAGAAAGGGAATATGGAATTTTGACGAGGTGTCCCGCAGTTGGACCTTGGGATCATCCACTACCGCCTGGAAGTAGCCATATGTCTGCAGCGCCTCGCGGACGCGCTCCGCGTCTTCTTCCAGCTTTGAGGCGTCAAACGTCTTGGCAAAAATGTTTTCCAGGAAGATCGACCGAGGAACGCCGATTGGGTGCAGGTTCTTCATGGCCGCCCGCAACGTACGGCTCTTTACGTGCTTATTGCCTACAAACTTGATCTTGCCGACCTTGACCTTTGGTCCTTCCTTCACGTTAAACGTCACCGAGACTGACGCCGGAGGCACCTGCTGGACCTGTATGTTGATGTTGGCAAATTGCCGGCCATGCTCGGCCAGCAATTGCTGCAATACCACCTTGGCCTTGATCACCTTGGTGGGATCGTAAGGACTGTCCACGGTTAGCGGGACCTTGACTTTTTTATAGCGCTCCAGAACGTCGCTTTGCGAGACCGAGTTTAGCCCGTGGTACTCGATAGTCCGGATCGTCGGCTTTTCCCGCACATAAATATGGATGAGCCAGCCCTTGGGTGATTGCTCGCGCTCCATCCGTACATCTTCAAAATAGCCGCTGTTCCACACTGATCGCAGATCGCGTTGCAAGGCCGCTTCGTCATACACATCGCCCTTCCGTGTGTATACGCGCGACAACACCGTCTCCGTAGGAATGCGGCGGTTTCCGTTGACATCAATGTTCTCGATAATTTGTCCGGCCTGCGAGGCGGCAGAAACCTTTGGAAGCAATGCCAGAACCATCAGGCAAAGGATCAGCCCTAAAGGTCCGATCCCGCGACATGCTTAGGACTGGTTTCCTGAATTACAGACGAAGCTATATAACTACCCTCTGAGCAAGGTGGGAAAAGCCAGATTATACGGGAGTTACCGCCGAAGTGCCACTTGGTCATATCCCTCACTCTGAAATCTTGACCGCGCACCTTCATTATTCCTCTTGATTTTCCAGGAGTTCACCCAGCATTTTTGGACGGTCTACTCCCGGTTACTGGAACGATCCAAATTGGTGAACTTGCAGGTTTTTTTGGAAAGCCGCTTTTTACGACAGAGAACTTTTCAATAGGTACGTTTGGTTCTGTACACAATTGGTGTTGAGAAAAGGACTATGCCTACCCTTTTGGCGCCGTGCCTGCTTCAACCTCTACCAGGCAGGAGTAAAACGTCGCTCCACCGCCGATATCGGTAAGCGTCTCTGAGGTCAGCACGTTGATGCTGTTGCCGTCCGGGGCGAAGCGCGCAGCGTTCAGGCGCGCGGCCACCACTCCGGGCTGTACAGCTCCGTTTACGTGCGCCTGAAGCCTCACTTCCCCGCGGCCATTGAAGACCCTCACCCAATCGCCTTCATGAATGTTCCGGCGCTGGGCGTCCGCGGTGCTGATCTCCAGCAACTCCGGCTGCTCCATCTTCTGGATGGATGGAATATTGGTAAACGAGCTGTTGAGAAAATTATCGGCCTTGCGCGCCAGCAGCTCCAGCGGAAATTTCTTTGCCTGCCCTGACAAGCGCGATTCCTCAGCAGGGACGAATGAAACCACAGGATCCATTCCCTGTGCCGCAAGGCTTTCACTATAAAGCTCCGCTTTGCCGCTGGGCGTGGCGAAGCCGCCTTTGGCGAACGGCAAAAACGGTCCGCCTCCGAGGTTCAGCCGTATGTGGCCTTCTTTTTCCAGCCGCTCCCGCGTCATGCCTTCCATCCATCGTCCCCAGCCTTTCGGAAGTTGCTGGTTCTCTGATCCGGTGAGCGTCGCGTCAATCACTTCATCGGTACTTTGCTGAAAACAGTCGTCGGTAAAGCCCATTCTTTGCGCCAGATCGCGAAACATTCAGTATTTGACCTGCTCTCGCCCAGCGGCTCAATCGCCTGATTCGATATCTGTAGATACGTGTGGCCATACGCCTTGTTCAGGTCTTTATGCTCCAGGAAAGTTGTCGCGGGCAGAACGATATCGGCATAAGTGGTGGTGTCAGTGAAGAACTGCTCATGGACCACCGTAAACAGATCCTGGCGCATGAAGCCGCGGATTACATCATTGTGATTCGGCGCCACCACAGCCGGATTGGAGTTGTAAACAAAAATCGCTTTCACCGGCGGATCGCTCAAAGTATTCAGCGCTTTGCCCAGCTCTGACATGTTGACCACGCGCGCCGCGCCCCAGCGGGCTCTTCTGCATCAGATCCGGACGCTCCAATGCATGCATGTTGAGGTAAAAAGCGCCGCTGGTGGAAAGCTGCAATCCGCCTCCAACGTCAGCCCATGAGCCGGTAATGCAAGGCAACATGGCGATGGCCCGTATTGCCGAGCCGCCATTTTGCGAGCGCTGCACGCCATAGTTCACTCGGATCGCTGCCGGCCGGACCGTGGCGTACTCCCGGGCCAGTTTGCGAATGTCATCCCCGCTGATCCCTGTCCATGCGACCACCTTCTCCGGCGGATATTCCTGCACGCGCTGCCGCAGTTGCTCAAAGCCCAGCGTGTATTTGCTGACGTAATCCTCGTTGAAGAGTTTTTCGTTGATGATCACGTTCATCATTGCCAGAGCCAGAGCAACGTCCGTGCCTGGATTAATGGGCAGATACCAATCCGCGCTCTTCGCGGTGCGGGTCTTGTAAGGATCAATGACTACCAGCTTGGCGCCGTTGCGCCGCGCTTCCGCAATGAACGGCCACAGATGGACGTTGGTGGCGTGAATGTTCGCGCCCCAGGCAATAATGTATTTGGAATCATGAAATTGTTGCGGCTCCGTCCCTACATTGCGACCGGTGACGCTCACCATGCCTGCGCCCCCGGCAGAAGCGCAGATCGTGCGATCCAGTTGCGAAGCCCCCAGCCGATGAAAGAACCGGTGCGCCATTCCCGAATAACTCAGCACGCCCATGTTTCCGGCATAGGAATAAGGCAGGATCGCTTCAGGACCGAACTCATCAGAAATCTTTTTGAAGCGCGAGCTGATTTCGTCCAGAGCCTCGTCCCAGGAAATTTGCGTGAAGTCGCTGGCGTTCCCTTTGCCCTGCCCTTTGGGAGCCGTCCGCCGCATCGGGTGCATCACCCGGTCGGGTGAGTACACGCGATCAAGATATTTCGTCACTTTGGCGCAAAGAAAGCCGCGCGTTACCGGATGCGCCGGGTCACCCTGCACGCGCGTGGCCCGGCCATCTTCCGCGGTAACCGAATCCCGCAGGGGTCGGACAATCGTGAGAGCAAACGGCGTGAACAAC
>CAWHQH010000002.1:0-15660 GCA_963831465.1 Terriglobia bacterium
CCAAGCTGTTCCGGTGTAACAGGGGAAACCCCTTCCTCTTGATCAAAAATTCCCTGGCTGCTGTTTAAGAAAAGCGCTAATCTAAACGTGTTAATGAATTGCTTGAGCTTACGCGGATTATTGCCAAAAATAGGGCTAACCATTGAGACGATCTTGAGAATCTGGTCTGAATCCTTTTCTACTTTGACTCGCAGGTACTGGACCCGCTTCTGTTGAGCTAGAGTTGTTGTGCTAGGTTGCGTTCCTCGTGCTTTTAAGTGATCAATTTCCAAACCTGGGGGCAGTTCGCCTAATTTAGACCAGTTGCGATCACTCAAGGTGTTCCTTTGATCTCCCCAAAAGCTTTTTAGCCGCTTGAACCAGTTAAGGTGGGTAGTGTTCTGATTTATGCTCAAGAGAAAACGCACGAGCAATTCTGAATCAGACATTACCGGAAGCGTGAATGAGAGCTGTATGAACTTTTCTAAGTAAGAATATCCGAAATAAAGTGGAGCAGGTTGGCTTCCAGTGTTGGATCCAGAGGAGGAGAATCCAGGAATAAACGGAAGCAATTCTTTGTATTTCTGCGCGATTCCGGCAGCGACTTTCTCGCGATCCATACCCAAAATGAACACCAGCTTCCCCGCATCTCCTATCATCAAGTTTATCGCTTGCATGAGCTCGGCCGCCCTAGGAACGTCGCAACGATCCAAGTCATCAATGAATACGAAAATTCTTCTGTTCTTGGCGTATGCCTTGACGGTGTGGGCAAAATCTTCGTGAAACGTCTCAATAAAAGCTACGTGGCCTTCATAGTCAGGTCTCGCGAGATATTTCTCGAGATGAATTGAAAGTGGGGCTTTCAGATATTTCCCAAATTTACTGAAGCCAAAAATACCGACGGCGAGGAAAGCCCCCCACTTACCGTGGGACAACAGAAACTCGTAGGGTTGGGTTAGTGGCCCCCGCTCGGAGTCCTGGTTGGCGGCCTTTGGCACGCCATTTTTCGTGCGATTTGCCGATAGTTGGGATTCAGGAGTGACGAACTTGGAAACAACCTCTTTAATTTCGGTTAGTTGGTGCATTCTTACAAAGCGGTAGATGCCAGCCACTCCAATTGCAAGTAAGAGCATGGAAAGGATCGAGAGTAGGAGCTCCGCCCAACCTCGTAGGCCTCTCAATCGTTTCAGGAACAATAAGATATCACCACGACAACCTCGAACCAGCCCAACCTGTTTACGTAGACTCTTAGCGAATTTCAGTGCGAAGGCTGCCCAAAGAGCATCTTGCTTATCGTGTCGCCATGCATTGAACTGTATAGTGATTTGTCGCTGTTTTCGCTGGCGCATCGCGGATGAGATTGCGTTCCACAAAGAACCCTTTTGCGCGGCTAGTCCCCCCAGAAATCGCGGCAATCTCTGGATCAACACGTCACTCGGGGCAGGCCCGCAAATGGCCTTTTCCAATTGGAGCATAAAGGAAGATTTTCCACTGCCCCACTCGCCCTCCACTGACATTGTCAATGGCGGCTGTGTTGCTGTGGAAGTCAAGAAAGCCGCGATAGCATCGACATATGGGCTAAAGCCTAAGCTATCCTCCGAGGTTGGCTGGTCCCCAATGGCGTTTGCCGCGATTGTCACTGGGGTTGGTGTAACAGCAATAGGAGGTAGATCGGCCATAACGGCTAGGAACTGTAGCTTAAGAGTGCCCAAGTATTCAACGGATATTTACGCTCCGGAGCCAGAAAGCCTTGCGCTGCCGCTCTCTCAGTAAAATTCTTCTTATGCAATCTGTCCACCCTCTCCTCGCCCGCGAACTCCGCCGCTCTAAGCGCCTCCAGAAATTCTTCAATTCCCTTCCTGAATCCTCACGCCAGCAGATCGACCGCGAGGTCCGCGAAGTCAAAAAAGAAGACACCCGGCTCCGCCGCGCACAACACGCCGCTGAATACCTGATGGAAGCCATGGAAGCCGAACTCGACCCGCCGCCGCTGATGAAAGCTGCATTCCGTCGCAACGCCCAAGCCCGCGAGGGATGGGAACTTATGCCGCAGCCGCTCCGCCGGCAATACCTGATCTTCATCTTCCGCGGACGCTATCCTGAAACGCGCGCCCTCTACATCGAGCGAACCGTAATAGATGCCGCTGAATACGCCGGCCCTCGTCCAACCCATAAAATCAACATAGAATAGACCGGCCATGAGAACCAACTTTCTCCGATTTAACGGCGCTGTCGAGCGCGATCCCGCCATCAATGCGTGGATGAAACAACATTCAAGTGAATTGGGAACCATGGCGCAGCAATGGTTTGAGGTGATGCGGCAATGCGGAGATGAAATCCGGGAGCTATTGCATGACGGCGCTCCAACGGCCTGCCTGGGCGATGCGCCGTTCGGCTATGTCAATGTATTTACCTCGCACGTAAACGTGGGATTCTTTCACGGCGATGCGCTGCCGGACCCGGCCCGCTTGTTGCAGGGCGTCGGCAAATTCATGCGCCAGGTGAAATTGAAACCCGGAACAGCCATCGACTCCGCGGCTCTAGGCAAGCTCATCGCCGCAGCATATTCAGATATCAAGGCGCGGGTCGAGCACGGCTAGCTTAGAGCAGACATAAAAAAAGGGCGTACACAACCAGGATTGAAGATCGCAGCCTTTACGGCTTCTCTGCCGCAACGGGCTGGATCTTATCCAGCGGAATGAAATCCGTTGGATAAACGCCCGTATAACACGACGTACAATAAGTCGTCTTCTCGCCTTCAGCGCACGCCCGGCGCAGCCCTTCCAGAGAGAGATACGCCAGCGAGTCGGCGCCAATATAGTCGCGGATTTGTTCCAGCGACTTGTTGGACAGCAATAAGCTGGCCCTTGGAAGGCGTGTCCACGCCGTAATAGCACGGAGAAACCGTTGGCGGGCAAGAGATGCGCACATGAACTTCTTTTGCGCCGGCGTCGCGCACCATGCGAACAATCTTGCGGCTGGTGGTGCCGCGGACAATGGAATCGTCAACCAGGATTATTCGCTTACCAGTGAGCAGGCTGCGGATGGGATTCAGCTTGAGCTTTACGCCGAAGTCGCGCACGCGCTGCTCAGGCTCAATGAACGTGCGTCCAACGTAATGATTGCGGATCAGCCCAAAGCGAAATGGCAGCAGCGATTCCGACGAATATCCCAGCGCGGCCGCTACGCCGGAGTCAGGCACGGGAACAACAAGGTCGGCTTCTACTGGCGATTCCTTGGCCAACTGCCGGCCCATGGCTTCACGGCTGGCTTGCACGGAGCGCCCGAAGACGACGCTATCTGGCCGCGAGAAATATACATGCTCAAAGATGCAAGCGGATTGCTTCATCTCTGACGCAAAGTAGCGGGAGAAAGTGCCTTCAGGCCCGACGACGACCATCTCACCAGGCTTGACGTCGCGTTCATACACTGCGCCAATCAGGTCAAACGCGCAAGTCTCAGAGGCGAACACGACTGTGTCGCCCAGCGGACCGCCGTTAGGAATGCGTCCCATGGAAAGCGGGCGAAAGCCGCGCGGATCGCGAATAGCAAAGACGCGGTCCCGTGTCATCATCACCAGGGAAAACGCGCCTTCAATCCGGCGCAGGGCATCGCAAACTGCTTCCGGCAGCGTATGCTCTTTGGATTGCGCGATCAGATGCACGATCACTTCAGTGTCGCTGGTGGTCTGGAAGATTGATCCCTGCGCTTCCAGCCGTGCGCGGATTTCATTCGCGTTTACCAGATTGCCATTGTGCGCCAGAGCGATCATGCCCTTGTTGCAGTCGACCATGATGGGCTGCGCGTTGAGCACAGCCGAGTCGCCGCTGGTGGAGTAGCGCGTGTGGCCAATGGCCAGATTGCCCGGAAGTTTCTTGAGGACATCTTCAGTAAAGATCTCCGCGACCTCTCCCATGGCCTTGTGCATGAAAAGACGCTCGCCATTGGACGACACCACGCCGGCAGATTCCTGCCCGCGATGCTGCAACTGGTGCAGACCAAGATATGCCATGGTGGAGGCTTCAAGATGATTGTGCACCGCCATCACGCCGCATTCGTCTTTGAATTTGTCGCTTCGCTCCACACCGCTCAAGGTTCGTCTCCTGGCTGAATGTTTTCAGCGCTTGTTGCTTGCAGCTCGGCGCGTGAGTCGGCCTCGCTGCCTGTCGGTCTATCTGGCCAAGTACCAATTACTAAGTACCGACTACCGCTCTTCTAGCTCTTCTGCAACACTTCCGGCACCAGATGCTCCGGCGCGTCCACGTGCAAGGCCTTCAACAATGCCGTATCCCAAACCTGCCGCAGATCAGACACCTTTGCTGAGACCGCCTGCCTGCCGTCAATGGATATCACTAGTTTTTCAGGAATCGTGCGTCCGATCCGGTCCGCCCGTACGCCCCATCTTACCGCTATTTGTTGGATGATTTCAGCCTTTTTCGGGTCGCAACTTATCACCACCCGGCTGGCCGTTTCGCCGAACAAAACGCCTTCAGTGAAGACACCATTGGAGTTAAGGTCAACCTCCACGCCGACGTAAGGTGTTGCGGCTCCGGGCTTTGGCTTGACAAAACAGGCCTCCGCCAGCGCCACCGCCAGGCCGCCTTCAGAGCAGTCATGCGCAGACTCAATCGGCGTGTCCATGGATCAGCTCGCGCAGGCACTTCTGCAGCGCGGCTTCCTGCTTGAGATCAAGCGCCGGCGGCACGCCCCAAATCTGCCCCAGGATTTCCTTCGCGTATTCTGACGACCCAAACTCCGCTTCCAGGTTCTTCGTGTCGACCGCGCCGCTGAGCAAAAACACATCTCGATCCGGCTCGCGGAAGTGGAAAGTCATAGCGTCTTCCACGTTTTCCAGCGTGCCCACAATTCCGATAACCGGCGTGGGATAAATGCCTTCGCCCAGCGTCTCGTTATAAAGGCTCACATTGCCGCCGGTAATCGGCGTTTCCAGCGCGGTGCACGCTTCAGTCAGGCCGTCCACCACTTGAGAGAACTGCCACATGATCTGCGGCTTTTCCGGATTGCCAAAGTTCAGGCAGTTTGTCGCCGCCACCGGCGTTGCTCCGGTGCATGAAACGTTCCGTGCCGACTCAGCCACTGCATGCATCGCGCCCAGCTTGGGATCAAGCCAGCACCAGCGTCCATTGCCATCCAGCGCCATGGCCAGTGCCGTTTCGATCCTTTAATCCTCATCAGCCCCGCGTCCGCGCCGGGGCCTTCCACCGTATTCGACTGCACCATGGAATCGTACTGCTCAAAGATCCAGCGCTTGGAGCAGATGTTCGGCGCAGCCAGCAGCCGCTTCAGATTTTCTGTCAAATCGCTCGCCCTACTCCACTTCACGCTTTCCGGCTTGGTGCGCGATACCGGCGCGCTCCACGGCTCCATTGGGCGGTGATACAGCGGCGCATCATCTGTCAGCGCGGTGTTGGGAATATCGGCCACCAGTTCCCGTGCTCCAGCACGCGCAGCCTGCCGCCACTCGTCACGCGCCCCACGATCACGCCATCGAGTCCCCACTTTTCAAAAACTTTCAGCACTTCCTGCTCGCGTCCGCTTTCCGCCACCAGCAGCATGCGCTCCTGCGATTCGCTCAGCATGATCTCGTAGGCGTTCATGCCGGTTTCGCGCTGCGGCACCAGGTCCAGTTCAATCTCAATACCCACGCCTCCGCGCGCGCCCATTTCGCACGTTGAGCACGTCAGGCCGGCCGCGCCCATATCCTGGATGCCGACTACCGCGCCGGTGTGCATGGCTTCCACGCAGGCTTCCAGCAGCAGCTTTTCCAGAAACGGATCGCCCACCTGCACGTTGGGCCGCTTCTGCTCGGAGCCTTCACTGAACTCTTCGCTCGCCATCGTCGCGCCGTGGATGCCGTCGCGCCCGGTCTTTGCGCCCACGTAAATCACCGGGTTCCCTTCGCCCGCTGCCTTGGCATAAAAAATCTGGTCGCGCCGCACCAGCCCCAGCGCAAACGCATTCACCAGCGGATTGCCGGAATAACAGGGCTCAAACTTTGTCTCGCCGCCCAGATTGGGCACGCCAAAGCAATTTCCATAAGACGCAATCCCGCTGACCACGCCTTCCAGCACGGAATGATTGCGATGCACCGTCGCCTGATCGGCGGATGCCCCATCTTGGTCGGCGCCACTTCCGCTTTTGCAGAAGGGTGGACTATTAACGATCGGCCCAAACCGCAGCGAATCCATCACCGCAAAAGGCCGCGCGCCCATGGTAAAGATGTCGCGCAGGATTCCGCCGACGCCTGTGGCCGCGCCCTGAAACGGCTCAATAAAAGAAGGATGATTGTGCGACTCAATCTTGAAGGCGCAGGCCCAGCCGTCGCCAATGTCGATGATGCCTGCGTTCTCTCCCGGTCCCTGCACCACCAGCTTGCTGCGCGTCGGCAGCCGCTTCAGATGCACGCGTGACGACTTATACGAGCAATGCTCGCTCCACATCACGCTGAAAATCCCCAGCTCCGTCAGCGACGGCTCGCGGCCCAGCGAGGCCTTGATCCGTTCGTATTCCTCCGGCGTGATGCCGTGATCTTTGATCACTTCTGGGGTAATGGCGGAAGCTTGTGATCGTGGGCATGGGGTACTTCTATTTTCTCACGGCTCAAGCTCCGCAGGTACTGAGATCGGCGTTAACTTCGCCACTTTCGTATCCGATCCGCGCCTATCCGCGTTCATCCGTGGTAAGGCCCTTCTGAATCAGTGTCATCAGTGTTCATCAGTGGTAAGGGTTTTGATTTTTTATCGATTACACTGATTTGGAATGAAAAGTATCGTCATCGGCACGGCCGGACACATTGATCACGGCAAAACCGAGCTGGTCAAAGCCCTGACCGGCATTGATGCCGACCGGCTGGAAGAAGAGAAGCGCCGCGGCATTACTATCGATCTTGGCTTCGCTCACCTTGAACTAGCTGCACCCAGCGGAGAGAAGATTCGACTCGGATTCATTGACGTGCCTGGTCATGAGCGTTTTGTGCGCAACATGCTGGCTGGCGTAGGTGGAATTGACCTGGTCTTAATGGTTATCGCCGCCGACGAATCCATCAAGCCGCAGACCCACGAGCATTTTGAAATCTGCCGCTTGCTTTCCATTCCGCGCGGCATCACCGTGATTACCAAGTCAGACATGGTGGATGAAGATACTCTCAGCGTCGTCCGCATGGAGATTGAAGATTTTGTGCGCGGATCGTTTCTCGATGTCAGCCGCTCGCCCATCATCGCCGTCAGCGCACTCGAAGGTACTGGCCTGGACGAACTGAAGCACGAAATCATCCGCCTCTCCGCCGATGTTCCCGCGCGCGATACAGAAGCGCTTTTCCGCCTGCCGATCGATCGCGTTTTTACCATGAAAGGCTTTGGCGCAGTCGTCACCGGCACACTGATTGCCGGCAAAGTAAAAAAAGAAGAGGAAGTCGAGGTCTTCTCTTCGCGCAAGCGTGCACGCGTGCGCGGTGTGCAGGTCCACGGCAGCGTTGCGGACCAGGCCATTGCCGGCCAGCGCACCGCCTTGAATCTGGCAGGCGTGCAAATGGAAGAGCTCGCTCGCGGCATGACGCTGGCTGCGCCCGGTGTCCTGGTGCCTACGCAAAAGTTTGAAGTCCAGATTTCGTTGCTCAAAGACGCCAAGCCGCTCAAGAACCGCGCGCGCGTTCACTTCATGCCTTTACTTCAGAGACGATTGCTGAAGTAACTTTGCGCGGCGTAACGGAACTCAAGCCCGGAGCCTCAGCTTTTGCGCAATTGCGCACCGCTGAGCCTCTATTGCTGCTGCCCGGAGACCGTGCCATCCTGCGTCAGTTTTCTCCAGTCATCACCATCGGCGGCGCGGTTGTACTGGACGCGTTTCCTATGGCACGGCAAAAACAGGATGCAGTGCAACGGTTCCTTGAAACTCTCTCATCCGGAACCCGGCAAGATGCTTTGCTGGCTCGCATCGCCCGTCGCGGACATGAAGGGCTGTCGGTGGCAGCCGCCGTGCGCGAGACCGGATTGAAGCAGTCCGTCCTCCAGCCCGTGATTGCCACGCTGATACAGCAAAAACAGATTATCCAGGTCGGCGACTTCCTGCTTGCCAATGATGCGATGCAGAAGAACGCGCGACAAGCTCATCGCCTCGCTGGAAGCCTTTCACAAAGCCAACCCGCTGGTCGGCGGCATCAGCAAAGAAGAACTGCGTGAAAAGCTCGATCTGCACCAGACCGTGCTTGAAACGCTGCTGGCCCAGCTTACTCGCGACAAAAAAACCGAGGTAGCAGGTGAGCAAGTCCGGCTCGCGGGCCGTGGCGTGGAATTAAAAGACGACGAAGCCAAAGCCAAGCAGCAAATAGAAAAAGCCTTTGCCGACGCCGGCCTGAAAGTCCCGTTGATGAAAGAAGTGCTCGAGAAGCTTCCCGTAGACAAAGTGCGCGCTCAGAAACTCGTGACGCTCCTGCTTCGCGATCGCGTCCTCATCAAACTGGCGGACGATCTCGTTTTTCACCAGACCGCCTTGCAAGGCCTCCGCCAGCTCATGGCAGTGCAGAAAGCTAAGACTCCCAAAATAGACGTCGCGACCTTCAAAGATATGCTTGGCGTAACCCGCAAATACGCCATCCCGTTACTCGAATACCTTGACCAACAGCGCGTTACTCGCCGGGTGGGCGACGAAAGAATTATCATCTAGATTCCTCTCTGTCCCGAGCGCAGCGAGGGAATTCTATCGCCATCAGATCTCTATTAGGAGCGCAGGAACTGTGACCGATGGAGAACGGATGTATTGTCATGAAAATTCTTCTTATCGGCGGCAGCGGCTTCATCGGACAATTTGCGGCACAGCAGCTTCAGCAGAGCGGACATCAGATAACAGTTTTCCATCGTGGCAGAACCGCCGCACCGCAAGGCACGGAAGAACTTCTTGGCGATCGCCAGTTTCTCCAGGACCATCAACCCGAATTTCGGCGGCAGAAGTTTGATGTTGTCGTCGATTTCGTTCTCAGCTCCGGCCGCCAGGCGCTGCAACTCATGGATACCTTCCGCGGCATCGCCGGGCGGGCGGTTGCGCTCAGCAGCATGGACGTATATCGCGCCTGGGGCGTGTTCTATAAGACGGAACAGTGTGGCTTGCAGGAACTGCCGCTGACTGAGAACTCTGATCTCCGGACAAGCCGCGTCACTTATCCGCCTGACGTGCTCAAAAGAGCGCAAACCATTTACGGCTGGATGGATGCCGAGTATGACAAGATTCCCGTGGAGCAGGCGATCCTTGGCGATCCCAAACTGCCCGGCACCATCTTGCGGCTGCCGATGATCTATGGCCCGGGCGATCCGCTGCACCGCTTCCATCCCGTGCTCAAGCGCATAGAGGACGGTCGAAAACAAATCATCTTTGCCGATGATGTTGCGCCGTTGCGCACACCTCGCGGCTATGTGGAAGATGTTGGCGCGGCCATCGCGCTGGCGGCCACATCTCCGCAGGCTGCTGGTCGCGTTTACAACGTCTGCGAATCAGAGTCTTTCGGTGAACTCGACTGGGCCCGCAAAATTGCCGACCGCTACGGCCTGGCAAGGCGAATTTGTCGTGCTGCCGCATGACCGCACGCCCCAACACCTGCTCTGGCCCGGCAACACCGCGCAGCACATAGTCGCTTCACCAGAGCGCATCCGCAAAGAGCTTGGCTATCGAGAGATGCTCTCGCGCGAGGGAGCTATCCGCCGGGCCATTGAATGGGAACGCGCAAATCCGCCTTCAGCGCTGACCGCCCAATTTAACTATGAAGCTGAAGATGAGGCATTGGCGCAATCCAAGGCCACGGCGTGAACGCTGAAAATCCTCACTTTTAGAATTTCGGCGGATTTTGGCAAATATGACTATACTGCTTTTGCGTTAACGTTGGGATAAGAAACCATGCTTTCCATACGCAAAGCCACCGCTCATGACGCACCGCTTATGCTCGATTTTATCCACCGCCTTGCGGAGTATGAGCGCGAACCGGATGCCGTAATCGCAACTGAGGAAGACCTGATTCGCGATGGCTTCGGCTCAGAGCCCAAGTATCGCTGTCTTATCGCTGAGTGGGACAGCGCTCCCGCAGGATTCGCGCTTTTTCATTACAACTACTCGACCTGGCGTGGCCATGCCGGACTCTACCTGGAAGACCTTTTTGTGCTGGTCGAGATGCGTGGGAGAGGTATTGGCAAAGCTCTGCTCCAGAGCCTGGCCCAGATCGCCATTGAAGAACATTGCTACGGTTTGCGCTGGATGGTGCTGGAATGGAATGAGCCTGCGTTGAAATTCTACGAAAGCCTGGGCGCAGAACTCTTGGGCGAATGGGAAACCATGCTGCTGCGCGGCGAGCCGCTGCAGCGGCTCGCCGGCATCAGCGTCTAGCGGTTCGCTTGCGAATCGCGGGCCTTTAGGCAGACGTTCATCGCCGTAGCGATGAAATCTTTGGAGACCGTAATCAGTGACTTGCAACATCAAAATCATCGGTGCCGGGTTGGCTGGCTGTGAAGCTGCTTGGCAGTGCGCGCAGCGCGGCGTTGCAGTCGAGCTGTATGAAATGCGGCCCGTGAAATCCACGCCAGCGCACCAGACGGACAAGTTTGCCGAGCTGGTCTGCTCTAACTCGCTCAAGTCGGAAAGTGAGAACACCGCGCCCTGGCTGCTGAAGGAAGAAATGCGGCGCGTTGATTCTCTGCTCCTGCGCATCGCCAAAAATACCAGCGTTCCCGCAGGACACGCTCTGGCTGTAGATCGTGAAGCTTTTGCCGCCAAAGTCACTGAAGCAATCTCTGCCGAGTCTCATATCAAGATCATCCGTCAGGAAGTAGCGCATATCAATGAAGCCGACGGCCTCACCATTGTCGCCACTGGCCCGCTCACCTCAGACGCGCTCTCCCTGGAGATTGCGCGCCTTTCCGGCAGCGACCATCTTTTCTTTTACGATTCCATCAGCCCTATCGTTGAAGCCGATTCCATTGACATGAGCAAGGTCTACATGGCGGCCCGTTACGGTAAAGGCACCGCAGACTACATCAACTGTCCGTTTACTAAGGCAGAGTATGACCGTTTTATTGATGCGCTGACCTCGGCTGAGATGGTGGAAGGGCATGATTGGGAAAATTTGAATTACTTTGAAAGCTGCCTGCCGATTGAAGAAATTGCGCGCCGCGGACGTGACACACTTCGATTTGGCCCCATGAAGCCGGTCGGTCTCGATGATCCGCGCACAGGCAAGTGGCCTTACGCGGTAGTGCAGTTGCGGCAGGAAAATCTCCGCGCCGACTCTTACAATCTTGTCGGATTCCAAAATCATTTGAAGTATGGCGACCAGGCTCGCGTGCTGCGGATGATTCCCGGCATGGAAAATGCAAAGTTCGTCCGCTATGGCCAGATTCATCGCAATACATATATAAATGCGCCAACGCTGCTCACGGAACTGCTCAACCTAAGGCACCATCCAAATGTCTTTTTCGCCGGACAGATTTCCGGAGTCGAGGGCTACACCGAATCGATCGCCATGGGAATGCTTGCCGGCATCCATGTAGCACGCATGGCGCAGGGACTTCCAGCCATCGCACCGCCGCGCGAAACTGCCCTGGGCTCACTGGTGCATTACATCTGCCACGCTGAAAGCAAAAGTTTTCAACCGGCCAACATCACGTTTGATCTGCTGCCGCAATTGGATGAAGCCACGCGACGGCGTGTACGAGATAAAAAACTGCGTCATAAGTTGGTTTGTGACAAGGCGCTGGAAAGTCTAGCATCGTGGCTGCAAGAGACTAGTGCGGCAGGCATGCACGCTCCTGCGGACACTTATGAAGCGTCTATCCGCGATTGATGCGCATCTGCCGCAAGCCAGGACATGTTTTAGCTTCTCCGCTTTGATTTTCTTCTTCGGCCCCAACTCAACCTTCGTTCTGGGGCGATTCTTGATCCAGATGGGCGTGCCGACAAAGCCAAACTTCTGGCGGATCTGGTTCTGCAAAAAGCGCTCGTAGGAAAAGTGCAGTTTCACGTCTTTATCAGTAAAAAGAATGAACGTCGGCGGGGAAGCGTAAGCCTGCGTCATGTAAAAGATCTTTACCTGCTGCCGGTGTGGCACTGAAGCGCGAGTAAAGTCCACTGACTCAAGGAATTTGTTCATCTGGGAAGTCCCGATGCGCTTGCGCCTCTCCTTAGCCACAAGTTCCAGAGCGCGGAAAATCTTGTCAATGTTTTTGCCCGCTGCCGCCGAGACGAAGACCATAGGCGCGTAGTCCAGAAACTTCAAGGCGCGCCGCGCCTGTTTTTCGTAAACATCGCGATCAGCAGGCGGCCGGCCATCTTTGCGCCCGGGTCCCACCAGGTCCCACTTGTTGATGATTACGATCACTGATCTGCCGCTTTCATGTGCATATCCGCCGATAGTAGCGTCCAGGCCGGTCACGCCTTCTACCGCGTCAATCACCAGCAGCGCGACGTCAGCGGCCTCAAGGTGCTTGCGCGCCATCACCACCGAAAGTTTTTCCGCCATCAGGTGGGTCTTGCCTTTGCGGCGGATTCCAGCAGTGTCAATAAACCTGTAGGTATGGCCGTCTTTTCCAATCAGTTCGTCAATGGCATCACGCGTGGTGCCTGCAACAGGTGAAACGATAGCGCGCGAACTGCCAGTGAGTATGTTGAGCAACGTGGATTTGCCCACGTTGGGATGGCCTATGATTGCCACCTTTGTTTCTGCTTTCTCATCTTCGGAAGTCTCGAGCCCGGAAGCCTCCGCTGAAGATTCTTCCGCTACCTCTCCTGCCCGCGCATTCTTTCCGTCATGGTGATTTTGCTCCGGCTCATTTGGCGCCGTAACGACCGGCACAACCTCCATAATAGCGTCCATTAATTCCATGGTGCCCAGCCCATGTTCGGCGGCAATGGGAAAAACTTCACGGATGCCCAGCGTCCTGAAGTTCTGCGCGGCAGCTTCCAGCTTGGGCGAGTCGACTTTGTTCACTGCCAGAAAAAGCGGTTTGCCCAGGCGCTGTAGCAGTCGGGCCAACTCCATGTCCGGTGACGCCAGCTCCGTGCGTGCGTCCACCACCATCACAACCGCATCGGATTCCTCAAGCGCCACCTTGGCTTGACGAAAGATCTCCGCGGGAATCAGGGCTTTGTCGTCCGGAACAATCCCGCCAGTGTCGACAATGCGGAGCAGACGGCCGTCCCAGTTGATCTCACTATAGAGCCGGTCACGCGTAATGCCGGGCTCGTCACCCACAATGGCGCGGCGCGATCCGGTGAGCCGGTTAAAAAGCGTGGACTTGCCGACGTTGGGCCGACCCACGATCGCCACGAGGGGCGGTTTCAATTTATTTTTAGTCTCTGACAATACTGCTCCACGTCCGAATCGAATTTTGCTGCTGCTAGAGTGCCAATTGCTAACCGATAATCGCCGTTCCCAGCTATTATAAAAACACGCTCGCCATGGCCTCTCCTTACCAGCCCGAAAGTGCCGCAGTTCCCGCTCGCCGGCTGCCCACGCTACATGAGTTCTTTGCCCCCGGAGGACTACTCAGCAAGGCGCACCCCAATTACGAGTTCCGTCGCGGCCAGTTGCAGATGGCGGAAGCGGTGGAGCGCGCATTGACTGAGAAAAGGCACCTGATCGTTGAGGCCGGAACGGGAACGGGCAAAACACTGGCTTATCTGCTGCCGGTAATCCGCAGCGGCAAACGCGTGATTATTTCCACCGGCACCAAGAACCTGCAGGAACAGCTCTTCTTCAAGGATATCCCATTCCTTGAGCAACATCTGGGTAAGCTGCGCGTCTGCTATATGAAAGGACGCAACAATTACCTCTGCCGGCAGAAGCTTTACGATCTTACGAACCAACCGGTGCTTAACGGGCTTCAGGAGATTGAGCAGTACCGGCAGATCGCCGAATGGGAAGAGACTACCGAGAGCGGTGACCGCGCCGAGCTCAAAGAATTACCAGAAAGCACACAGCTCTGGCCCAAGCTCGACGCACGCACGGAGCGTTGCACCGGACAAAAATGCCAGCAGTGGGACCGCTGCTTTATCACGGAGATGCACCGCCGCGCCGCAGAGAGTGACATTATCATCGTGAATCACCATCTCTTCTTTGCCGATCTCTCGCTCCGCCAGTCGGGCGGGCCGGATGCGGGTGTGCTGCCGGACTTTTCCGCCGTGATCTTCGATGAAGCGCATGAACTGGAGGATGTTGCAGGAAGCTACTTTGGCGTGAGCGTCAGCAATCTGCGCTTTGAAGAACTGGCGCGCGACATTGAAGCCACCTTGCAGCAGAAGAAGGCGATTTCTCCTGGGGCGATCCAGGCATTGGCCAAGCTGCGCGAGCGTTCGAGATTTTTCTTCGGTCTGCTGCCGCCGGGAGAAGGCCGGTCGGCCTTCTCTGACCGCGATGGCTTTCTGGAAAAGCATGGTGACGACTATGACGGCATCATGCAGTCCTTAGGGCGCGTACTGGCTGAACTTGAGCTGCTGCCGCAAAAGCCGGAAGAAGTTTTTGGCTTTTCCCGGCGCACGCAGGAATTGCAGGCACAACTGGCATTCATTCTGGAGTCAACCGACAAGAACACGGTCTTCTGGATTGAATATCGCGCTGAAGGCCGTCGCACGCGTGGCGGACAGACTCACATTGTGCTGCAGGCCACACCGATCGACGTCTCGCAGATACTCAAACAAACGCTTTTTGAAAATCTGGAAACCGCAGTCTTGACATCAGCCACTCTGGCTGTAGCAGGCAATCCAGATCGCGGAAACTTTGACTATGTCCGCCAGCGCGTTGGGCTGGAACATGCGCGCGAGATGGTAGTGGCTTCCCACTTTGATTATGCGAAGCAGGCGATTCTTTACGTGCCTCCGGACATGCCTGATCCTCGCTCAACCCAGTTCGGACGCGCCGCCGCCGAAAAAATCCGCCGCTTGCTCGATATTACGCAAGGCCGCGCTTTCTGCCTCTTCACCAGCTACGCGCAGATGAATGACATCCATGATCGGCTGCTGGGCGAGCTTCCGTTTCCCATGCTGTTGCAGGGCTCGGCACCCAAGAACGCGCTGCTGGAAGAATTTCGTCTTACGCCCAATGCCGTGCTGTTTGCTACGTCGTCATTCTGGCAGGGAGTTGATGTGCAGGGCGAGCAGCTAAGCTGCGTGATCATTGATCGTCTGCCTTTCGCGGTGCCAAATGATCCTGTAGTCGCTGCGCGAATTAGCGCTATTAATTCCGCCGGTGGTAATGCTTTCTTTGAATATCAGGTACCAGCAGCGGTGATCTCATTGAAGCAAGGCTTTGGCCGCCTAATCCGCTCAGTAAAAGATCGCGGCGTGCTCGCTCTGCTGGACAATCGCCTTTTGAAGCAGCGCTACGGCAGAACTTTTATTGACAGCCTGCCTGCTTACAAAAAAACAAAGGACTTGACTGACGTGGACGAATTCTTTTCCACCGCAAACGCCGGCGCTGACCAGACATCGATGAACAACCTGCAATAAAACGTCAGCAATAAGTTTGGACCGGCAAGGAAGCCGGTCCATGAAGAGCTACAGCCACATTCCTCAAAGACCTACGATGTTTACTCTTTCACCACGCGCGGACGCATTTCCGGGTATTCCTCGAGGACTTCAATCACGATTTCACGAATTGTGAACTCCTCATGAGTGGCATGTGAGGAGGTT
>CAWHQH010000003.1:0-21149 GCA_963831465.1 Terriglobia bacterium
GACCAATTCTCACACTTACTGCTTGGGTTCGGAGTTGCGGCTGGCTTAGCAACCCGTGCCACTTCTTCGCGGTTAATCTCAACACCGGCTTTCCATACTTTGATAATGTCCCGGGTTGCGCGAATGTCTTCCGATGGATCTCCTTTCACTAGAAGCAGGTCGGCACGACGTCCCGGCTCTATACGACCGCGATCAATCAGGCCGAATTCCCGAGCGGGGGCTGCCGTGCCTGCGTGTAGGGCTTCCTCAGGCGTGAGACCACTTTCAGTCAATAGCAGAAGTTCTGCGTGCATGCTCGCGCCATAACCTGTTCCGGGATTTGGAGCGTCAGTCCCGGCCAGAATCGTAATCCCAGCGTCATGTAATGCCTTAACTGCCGCCTGGGCATATTCGTAATGGTGGCGCTCGACCACTTTCTGGGGGAGTGTAATGTTCAGAATGTTGGCTGCCCAGCCCAGTATGTATGGGGCGAACCTGGGGTCTTTGGCGAATTCTGGTCCAGTTGTTTTGCCACCCACCGCAGCAATAATCGCCAGGGTGGGGGAGTAATTGTAATATGGTCCGCTACGGCGGTAGCGATGAACTCCCGTGATATCGGTGCATCATCGAAGACGTGCTCCACGTCGTCAGCTCCTGCTTGCATCGCCTGGAGCCCGATCTTTCTGTACTGTCTCATGACACCGCAACCAACTTATTCCTCTTATGGGCCGCAGCAACTAAGTCCCGCAACTGCTGGAAAGTCAATCCCGGCAACGTGTGGTCATAGATAATTTTTAAGTAATCCGAGCCTTCCCTGAAACGGGCGTCGACGAATGCCTGCGCACTGTCGAGCGGGCCAAAACTCGGGAACGGGGACCTCTCTAGTTCACTCGGATGACCCTTGGGAGCACTTGCGCCGGTGCCTGCAGTGCGGAAATCAGCGGCATTCGGATGTTCGCCGCGCTCCACTTCCCCACGCAATGGAATAAGTTGTTTAGGATCGCTGAACATATCCAATTCGGTGGTGACGCCCAGCACCGCCGCCTGTTCAAGCGATTCCTCATTACCGATGTGACAATGCGCATCAATCAATCCCGGCAAGAGCGTCTTACCGGCGCCGTCAATGAAGCTGGTCGCAGGCGGCTTTTCCGAAGGGCCGACGTAACGAATCATGCCGTCCTGAACGACGACAGTCTGGCCACGCAACATACGGTATCCGTCAAAAACATCGACCTTATAGAAAGTCAATGGAGTGGTCTGGGCCTGCCCAATCACAGCAATATAAGAAGTAAAAAAGAGAATTAAAAATTGCATTGTCATTCTCATGTCTCTGCTATTGTTCACTTCGCACTTCATAAAGGAAAGAGATCCATTTCAAGACTCTTGCGCCTGCGTGCGAGATCCATTCCAGCTCTCGTTTTTCGCCTCCCGGAAGGCATCTTCTCACCCTGAAAAATCTTTCTCAATTGGCAGTAAGGGCAAAGGGGAATTGAAATGGCAGATGACATTCTTAGATCTACTAGAAAGAACTGATTGAAACCTGTAAAGACGGTGAAACCGGATACGTTCATGCGGCAGGTGTGGCTACAGACCCGCAGCTCAAGGCGTATTTCACTGAACAAAGCCTGGAACGAGCCCGCTTTGGCCAGGAACTCCGCACCGAAGCAGAGCGGCTGGGCGACAAACCTGAAGCTTCCGGCAGCGTGTCTGCTGTGCTTCACCGGGTATGGTTTGAGACCAAGGCGACAATGGGCATGGGCGACCAATCCATCCTGAACAGCGTTGAGCAGGGCGAGGACCGGGCGAAAAAGGACTACGAGACGGCGCTTTCCAGCCAGCTTCCCAGCGACTTGCGCGCCATTATTCAGCGCCAGTCAGATAGCGTTCTCAAAGCCCATAACTATGTCCGCGATATGCGCGATGGAATGGCGCAGCCCGGAAAACAAGTAGCCTGAGCACGCCGCTAAAGCATTGAATTAAAAAGCCTGGAATCATTGTGTTCCAGGCTTGTTCGAAATCTTCCGCATCTAGGTTCGGAGCGCGTATTCCCCCGGAGTACCCTTCTTTGAAATTCCCGGTCACGCCTAGACCCACCATGAAGTAAGAAGTACCACTTAATACTCCGGACGCTTGGTTCTCCTTTGCACGCTTCCCGGGGTTGCCGCCGGGCAGCAACGTGCAAGTTTCCGCTAGTCTGTTCAGAGCATCCAAACATAGGGTCTAACAATAAGGTCAACCGCTAAAGGATTTCCGGTTGCTGAGCTTCAGTTGTTCGTGTGGCAAGCCCAACCGAAGAGTGTATTGATATCGGCATGAAGAAATGGATTACAGCCCTGCTCTTTCTGGCCGCGAACTGTATTGGCGGCGCAGGGAGGCAAGCCGAAGGACAGCTTCGCTGGGACTATCCTCCCAAGAAAGCGCCGATACGGTTGCGCCTGGTAGCCATAGCTTCTGCTGACCACCCGCGCTCTTCTTTCTTCTCCAGCCAGGAAGTATTCGTTGCTGAGACAGAGCTTGCCCACGACGAATCGACGCTCATCAAGCTCGTCTTCACCTTCCTTCCGTATGAACCGCGACTTTCGGAATCCGGCTTTGACTACTCAGTGGTCCATGAGGTATCGGCGTCGCGAGATGAGAAATGCGACCAGACCGTTGCACAGCTCACGGCGCGAAGCCTGCCTAATCGACATGAACGGTTGATCTATTCCCGCAACGTGCCGAGAGAAGACCTGGATCGCAGACGTATTCCGCTGCCTTGCTATGAAACAAGCGCCAATGAATACATAAAATCCAGCTTTGAGCCTGTGGTGCAACCCCAGAAGCCGCATGGACCAATACTTGAGGTCCCTCCAAGCCAGAAATAACGACGCTGGTACTCGGCAACTCAAGCTCTGGATTTCGCTCTAAAGATGACTCCATCGGGAGCAAAAGCAAAGCAGTTCGGGCGGATGAAGAAAAGTTACGGGGTCGATTTGGTAAATAATCAACCCCGAAATGGAGTAGCTATCCGTATAAGTGCAACCCCGGCGCGCAGAAAATATAGCGGCGAAACAGATTTTTTGAGGAATGGGTTGCCCGAATCGGCCCGCTTAACGCACTCTGGACTTTACTTGGATCCTCGCATTTTTGATCACTCGCTACGCCATGAACAGCATGATGTCCGGATCATCGTCGGCATCGCCGTGCTGGTCTGGGTGGCGCGGGGATAAGCCAATTTCGACTTTTCGATCTTGGCTGTTCCTCCGCGTTCTCGCAGTGAGCTTTTGGTTTTCCGATCACATGTGGCACAGGCGCCCCGGCTGTGTGCCGATCACTCATTCCAAAGCCGCGCGGCGCAAAACCGCCTCAACCTGTAATTCCTGAAAGAGCGGCCGCTCTTGCCGCGAATGAAGGACCTAAATCGGCGAAAGCCATCTTAAACCCACCCCTCCCCTGTGCCTCAACTAGGATTCCAAAGCGCTTACATCCATGCATCCCAGGGGGTATCCCAGCCATTGGTTCTGATCCAGTGTTCCATCGTGAAGATCAGCGGTAAGCTTTTCCGACCTCGGCTCTTCTCCGCGGTCTGCGTGGCAGATATGATTTTCCGATTTCGGCGATTACGCTGCGATCACGGCGATTGCCCCCTCCCCCTCCGGGTCATCCCAGATTGGCGTAAACTTCCAGGGGTGTAAAACGCAAGTCATCCCAGATTGGCGTAGGGTTCAGCCATAAAAGCCGCGCGGCGTAAAATCGCCGCGCCCCGTCTTGTCATCGTGAGCGAGCGGTGTAACCGGGAGCCGAACGATCTAGAGCAGGCGGAGCCTGTCGGGTTTAAGCAGAAGGCCAAAGCCAACGGCCAACTGCTCAATGCTTATTTTCAAAGATCACCCTCTCGGGACGCACTTCCACCTTTACTATTTGTTCGCCTATCTGTCAAGCGGAAAAATTAACGCCGGCTATCCCGATATTTCCATTTGTCCCAGGCGAACTGCACCAATGATAAAACCGCGCCAGTGACGCCAATCATAACAGTGGCTCGCTTATCTCCCTTTGAGTAAGTTCCTACCATGGCAATTACGCATATCGCAACGATGGGAGTGATCACCATCATCAGTCTTACAGAGCGAGAGAAATCACCGAGCCGAACATTTCGGTTTGAGGCACGTTTCATTTACAACCTCACAATGCATTGTTGATAGCTATTTGCAGGCAGATGTCGCACCTGCACGCGGCAGCTTTTCAGGGCAGCCTTTACCGTTTCACATCACCTGCATGTGGGTATTTCGGTTCTGGCTCGCATCCATCGCACAGAACTGTAAGAAACTCATGGGGAACCGGGCCACCCGGATACGCAAAGGCGGCGTTTGTAAAGCGTGTAACTCTTCCTGAGTGAAATGATACTTCAATGACAGACGGTCCCTTCCACTTAACGGATAGATTGGTGAATTCGTAGCCATTTAGGAAACACTGAGATGATTTATCAGGTTTATCAGGAAAGTCATGACTACTCGTATTTGCAACGCAAATATCGACAATCTCGCTGCCTGAATGGTTAAATTCCTGGGTGCGAACCATGACCTTAAAGGGGCCATTTTCAATTTCAGACACACTTCGGCGAGTAACCGTCATGCACGATTGCAGGACAATCAGCATGCAGCATAGAGCGCAGATCAGTGCTTTTGGCATGTTGCTTGGTACCCCGCTGGAACTTGTCGATTGGCGCTGTCATCCATCCCATAGGGATGGTTTGTGTCCGTGTGTCCACTCTTCCGAGCGTATACTCCTGCCGCAAACTCGGTCGCCGACAACGGAACTCCGAGATCTGCCGAGACCGCTCCGTAAGCAAAATTCCCAGCATCCCCTAAAAACCCGGCATCCCCTTGGCCCTTGAACATGATCTTGAAGTTTGTGCCAGAATATACCTCGAGCGCGACCGTACCCGGATCCCACAATCCGGTCTGAGCTTCGGCAATTGAAGTAGAGTCTTGGTCTACACTATTTTGGCCTATATTCTCGAGAACAGAATTTACAACATCACCTACGGTTGAGCCGTCAGGGAGAACTGTACTGCACGTGATTTTGTTTGGAGTGCGGCCACCACCGCCACTCCCCCCGCCGTTACCGGGGCCTCCTCCGCACGGTCCCCCGCATCCGCCCGAGGTTGAATTTCCATTGCCACTACAAGTTCCCTCGTCTGTAATGGTCGTGGGATGTTTGGTTGTCACCTTGTTGGGACTAACCTCGGTCTGCGTACTCGTAACAATGCCGCAAAGCCCCAGGGGATCAAAGAGGTTAACCGGATTTCCGGTGACATATGAATACCGGTTCAAAGACTGCGGCGCGAAAACGTCCCCGCCCAACAAATCGGCGCTCATAAAACGGCCCTCTCCAGAATTGTAGTGCCGGAACAATCGCATAATGAGGCCAGACTCGGCGGGTGGCCCACCCTTTTTCCTTCTTCCTCTCCACTTCACGATATTGAGGGTGCCCCATCCTTTGCGGAGAGCGCTCTTTGGGTTCATGCGCTCGGAGCAAAGGGTGGGTCTTTTCATTGCCTCGACCCACCGCGCTAATCCCCAATTTTCACTGGCCCTGTCTCACCCAGAACATAATCCCGATAGCTGCTCCATCTCCAAAGCTCGGGCGAGGCGACGAGACCACGCTTTACTGGATTGCGATGAATGTAACGCAGCTTCTCGATATATTTCCGTTGCGTAAAGACATTGAAATCGTAATATCGTGGCTGCCAGAAGGTCGGCGGCAGCCCGTCTTGCCACAGCCTGATCTGGTTGGCCTTCTTTCTTTTCTTTCCGCGGCAACGGAGCGAGACGCGCTGCTTCAGCACCTGCATAGCCACCGAGAGCTTTTTGACTCGCGGTTCGCCGATTAGCAGGTGAAAGTGCTCAGGCATGACTACGTAGCCAGCAACGACAAAATCGTACTTCGCGAACCTGCTCAAAGATGTCCAGAAACAGATCACGCCGCTTCGCCGAGTCCAAGAACTTTTCGCGCCGGGAACAGCTGGAGGTAATGAAATGCCAGTCACCGGTATGGTGGAATCGCCGCAGACCTTTGGGCATGATCGGTCATTGTAGCTGCAAGAGACAACAAGAGGCTGAGATTCTGGAAGACCCACCCTTTGCTCCGAGCGCAAGAGACAAGGCGCGCTCATCGCAAAGAGTGGGGCACCCACGGTATGGTGAGGCACATAAGAGGCGGAAAGGATGGGCGCCCAGAAATAACGACGCTGGTACTCGGCACGTTCAAGCTCTGGATTTCGGGCTGAAGATGGCTCCATCGGAGCAAAGCAAGCAGCTCGGGAGGATGAAAGAAAAGTTACGGGGTCGATTTGGTAAATAATCAACCCCGAAATGGAGCAGCTATCGGTATAAGTGCAACCCCGGCGCGCAGAAAATATAGCCGAAAAACAGATTTTTTGAGGAACGGATTGCACGAATCGGCCCGACTTAACGCACTCTGGACTTTACTTGTATCCTCGCATTTTTGATCATTTGCTCAGCCATGAACAGCATCATGTTTTCTCGGCATTGGTCCGTCAACCAGCGGCGTTAGCACTCTGGCTACGAGCTTCAGTAAGTTGACACAAAATAGCCTGGCCGCATTTTCACCGACTGATCAGCGTCTTTTAATGTGGGAAAGACGACTGCAGAGAAACTCTGAATATATCGTAACACGATGTAAGAGAAAAAAGTCCCGCTGAAATTTTCTTAATACTGCAACGATTGACCGCGCCAGAGCACCAATCAAATGAGACCTCACGCCTAGCCAGTTCGGGTTCAGGTACTAATTTCATTTCATTTTAAGGAGTATGCAATGTCTACCCCAGGTACAGGTGTGCCCAATTTAATGAACGTTTACAATGCCATCAAAGCCCAGGAAGCCAACTTTCCCATTCCACAAACTCAAGAAATCTACATTGTGGGCACATTCAACGCAGCGTTAGGCCGCTTTACCTATTCTGTTCCCACATATACGAAGATAGAGAGCGCAATTGATCCCCAGGAGCCCCGTCGGTTCCCAGTCATCAAGCCGCATCCCATTACTTTGACCGGGGGAAAGATTACTGCGCTGAACAGCCAGAATGCGGTTTTGCAATTCAACGTTGTTAACCGTCAGGGGCGCGACTTTGTGCTCTCAATTCCGGGCTTTCCTGACGTCCATGCGCCGCAGGGACAGGATTTTGTCACACTCAACGTGGGCAAAGCCGGCAGCATTGATCAGTTCACGCTGAGGTGCGGAAGGGAATACATCAGCCAACTGCCGCTCCAGATCAGCTACGAGACGGTTGGCGCAGGAGTGTTCACCATCCCCGCTCTGCCGGTTGCCATTATCTATGCGCCCCCAGCAGACCAGAACAATCGAAACACCGCCACCTGGTCCTTCGGCAATACCACTGGGACCAGCGTAAGCGTGCTCTCGGCAATCCAAAACAGCAACAGCACTCCCCAGTTCAATCTTACGGCCACTGTGGCGGGTGCAATGCAAGCCGCCGGACAAGCACTTCAACAAATACCCGTCAGCGCAGTTCAAACAGCCGGCAAGGCGCTTGGAACCATTAGCGGCATCATCCCCAAGGCTTTTGGAGAAACCAATGTAACCACCTCGGTAGGGACTTCTTCCAGCAATCAGCACGTGCTGACGCTGATGATTACCCAGCAGGATACCGTGACCACAAACCCCCAAAGCGGCGGTCCCGGCAGTGGCGATCTTGTTTCCTATCTCGTCAACGCACGGCTGTGCTGGTTCGCCTATAACGGCGTGTTTCAACTGGCATTGCTTGGATGGGACGCGGTAAGTTCCATGAGCGTGGCAACTTTGAAGACCAAGGGAGCACAGACTGGACTTGATCCGGTAACCATTCAAGCGCTGCTGGCGCTCGATCCCTTTGTAGCGGGAGGGCCGCAAGCTTCACTACCACGTCCTCGCTTTGAACTGGTTCTAACCGAAGAAATCAACGCGCAAGAGTTCAAACACAGTGAGAGTTACAGCTTTACCCAGCAGGACACCACGGCTTCAGCACAAACCAACTCAACCGTTACAGACATGCAGGCAGGATGGCTGAGCTTCCTTGGTATTGGTCCATCAAAAAGCGGCACTAGCACCGTAACCATGAGCTTCAGCAAATCGACGCAAAATACTGTTGGCCGCACCGTCACCGACACGGTAGATCTTTTTGCCGGCCCAAACGAGATCTATGCCATGGAGATATACATGGATGTGATCTTTGGAACATTTGCCTATCGAAGCGTGCCCGTGGTGGCAACCGCCCAACTGACAGGCACAGTACAGGACAGCTTTAACAAGCCAATCCCCTTTGCCGAGGTTACTCTTGTGAATAATGGCAGGCGATTTGTTACGCGTGCCAATGCGCAGGGCAACTATGCTTTCCATGCCTCGAGCATCACGCCAGGAAATAGCTCGATCAGCTATGGCCAGGCGCAACTCCAGGTGGCATTCGCAGGCAAGCCGATTGGCAATCTCAACCTGAAAACCACTGCTTTAAAGACGGCATAAGGCAGCGCGCTTCGCGGAAGTATGGTCCGGCGGATGGGGCAATCCCTTCCGCCGGCTCGCGGAATTGCCGGTTCGACCAGATTTTCCTGTCAGCCAGGCCTTGGGTGCCTCCCGCTTACTCTTCTTGAGCCGAAGAAATCCGGCCGTTGAAGCGTTTGCGCTGGTCAGCTTTCCGGCGAGCGTTGCCTTTTCACCACCCTTAGCCACGGCGCAAGAGATCATTTCGGGGCGGGCAGGATCAGGCGATCTAATCGGGCACCATGCGGGCAATCTATTTGGAAAAAACCGGGTGCGCCCTGAAAGCCCTATGTTCAAGGCTAACCCGCAGCGAACAAATCACTTTAAATCTCGCTTAAGGGCATATTGGACGAGAACAAATGCATTCCGGCGACTACATGGATTTCAAGAATTTTTAGGATGGCGGCTGTTTGTACCGCGGCGCACTCCTTGCCAATCCCCGCAACTTACGCGATAATAACAACTTGCCCAGTATGTCTGGGCGTCAATCAGGAAAGGATTCAGTGCAACTGTGCTAATGATTCGATTGGCGCGCATTGGTGCGCGCAAGCAGCCTTATTACCGTGTGGTGGTGATTGATAAGGAGCGCGCCCGCAACGGTCGCTCCGTGGAAGTGGTGGGACTTTACAATCCCCGCACCAATCCCACTACAATCGACTTGAAACGTGATCGCATTGATTATTGGGTCTCAAAGGGCGCGCAGCTTTCTGACACCGTGGGCCGTCTGCTCACGAAAGCAAAAGCCGCACCGGCGCCAGCGGCCTGAGGCAACAAGGCAAGGAGTCAGTTCTTTTCCGGGACATAGAGTAAGAGAAGTTTGGGCCCCAAGCTTAGCTAGGTGAAGGACTCCCCATGACGGAAACGGGCGGCGATATGCGTATGCTCGTGGAGCAGATTGCTCAGGCTCTTGTAGACGCTCCAGAACAAGTTCAAGTTACCCCGGTTGAAGATGGCGATGCCACGATCCTGGAACTGCGCGTGGCCGCCACGGACCTGGGCAAAGTGATCGGCCGGCAGGGACGCACGGCCAAATCAATCCGCACGCTCCTGGGCGCGGCCAGCATGAAGTACAAGAAACGCTACATGCTGGAGATTATTGAAGATGAAGATGACGAGGAAACTGGCCCGGCGGAGTAGCTTGCTGATCTTTCTGCCCTGACTGGCCCGGCAGCGCGGATGACTGAGGAAGCTGAGTTCGTCACGATTGCCCGGGTGGCCAAAACGCAGGGACGCCACGGCGAAGTTGCCGCAACCTTGCTCACCGATTTCCCCGAGCTGTTTGAAACTCGCAGGAAACTTTTTGCGCTTTGCGATAGCGGCAAAGCAAATCAAGGCGGCGCGGCGCAGCCAAATCGGCGCAAACTGGATTTGGACGAACACTGGTTTCACAAAGGCATGGTAGTCCTGAAGTTTGCCGGCGTGGATTCCATCAGCGATGCGGAAACGCTGGTGGGAAGTGAAATCCAGATTCCGCGCAGCGAGCGAGCGGCTTTAGGCAATGACGAGTTTTACGTAAGCGATCTGATTGGCTGCACTGTGAGTGATTCCAGTCGAGAGATTGGAAGGATTAAAGACGTGCAGTTTGGCAGCGGGGAAGCGCCGTTGCTGGTAATTGAAGGCGAAAAGGAATATCTGGTCCCCTTTGCCGCCGCTTATATTGAGAAGATTGCGTTGGAGCAGAAGCGCCTGGAAATGAAACTCCCGGCAGGAATGCTTGAGCTGGATGCGCCGCTGAATCAGGAAGAAAAGAAGCAGCAGCATGAGAAGTCTTGATCAAGGTCCGCATAAATGAAGTTCGAGATCGTAACTATTTTTCCGGACTTTTTTAGCGGGCCGCTGGATTACGGCATCGTGCGCAGGGCGCTCGAAGCCGCGTTCATTGAAATAAAGATTCACGACCTGCGGGCCTTTACCACGGACCGCCACAAGACGGTGGATGATCGTCCGTTTGGCGGCGGTGAAGGCATGGTGTTGAAGCCCGAACCGCTGTTTGAGTGCGTGGAATCATTGCAGCTTGGGCTACGCGAGAAGCGGTTGGCGGGAGAGGCGAAAGAGACTGTAGTGCTGCTCTCACCGCAGGGCCGGATGTTCACGCAAGCGGTTGCAGAAGAAATGGCCGCGCTGGATCGGATTGTTTTGATCTGTGGACGCTACGAAGGCGTGGACGAACGCGTGGCCGAAAGCCTGGCTGACCAGGAGATTTCGATTGGCGACTACGTTTTAAGCGGCGGCGAGCTGGGCGCAGCGGTGATGATCGACACAATCACGCGGCTGGTGCCGGGAGCGCTGGGAAACGCGGCGTCGGCACGGCAGGAAAGTTTTAGTGCTATTGCCAAGACCGGCGTCGACGGGCCGGACAGCACATGCGGGTCGGGCGGGCTGCTGGATTATCCGCATTACACTCGGCCGGCGGAGTTTCGCGGGATGGCGGTACCGGAAGTTTTGATCGGCGGCAACCATGAGCAGATACGCAAGTGGCGACGCGGCAAGGCGCTGGAAAAGACCTTGCGCAATCGTCCGGACCTGCTGGAACGGCAGCCGTTGAGCGACGAAGACAGAAAATTTTTGGCTGGGATCGACAACAATAAGATCGGCAAGAAGAGCAAATAGCAACTGGCAATTAGCAAATAGCAACAGCGCGGATCAAAACAAAGCTGACTATTTGCCAATTGCTAGCTGCTAATTGCTAAAATTCCAAGAGAGAGATAAAGAAGGAAACAAACATGTCACAGCACCCAATAATGGAAAAACTCGCTGCCAAGCTGCAGCGCAAGGACATTCCTGACGTAAAGCCGGGCGACAGCGTCCGCGTTCAGGTAAAGATCAAAGAAGGCGACAAAGAGCGCGTACAGGCCTTTGAAGGCACAGTGATTTCAATGCGCAGCGGCCCGCAGGGCAGCTTTACCGTGCGCAAGGTCAGCTTTGGCCAGGGCGTGGAGCGCATCTTCCCTTTTAACTCCAAGGTGCTGGATAAGGTAGAGATCGTGCGCTCTAACCAGGTCCGCCGCGCCAAGCTGTTTTACCTGCGCGCGCTCAAAGGCAAGGCCGCTCGCCTGCGTGAAGTAGACCATCGCGCTGTGGCCGCAAAGGCTGCAGCCGCCGAAACGGCGGGTTCAGCAGAATAATTTTTGTACATATGTCTCAAGCTGCGGAAGAAAATTCCGCAGCTTTTTCTTTTCCACTGCCGTCTGGAGGATAATGAGACAAACGCATTCGAATAAATGTCCGCCGCTCCCCAACCCGCACGCATCAAGCGCAAGAAGCGCGTCATCCCGATGAATCCGGCGACAGGGTTGCCGTTTTCCAAGGGCACCATGAAGATGCGGCTGCTCAAGCGGCTGAAGTGCACGCAGAAATTTGAAAAGCTGGCATGGGAATCCGGCGCACGTCTTGTTGCCGGCGTGGATGAAGTCGGTCGCGGCTGCCTGTTTGGTCCAGTCGTTGCCGGCGCTGTGATTCTGGAGCCTGGCTATCGCATCAAGGGCCTGCGCGACTCCAAGCTGATTGACCAAAAGACCCGTGAGACGCTGGCTGAACGAATCAAGGAGCATGCCATCGCTTACGCGGTAGCGGCCGTGGACGTGGCGCGGATCGACCAGATCAACATCTACTGGGCGTCATTGCTGGCCATGCGGGAAGCCGTAGCCCAGCTTTCTCCCGGGCCTGACCATCTGCTGGTGGACGCGGTGCGCGTGAACTGGGACTGCCCGCAGACCAAAATCATCCACGGCGACGCGCTCTCCATCTCAATTGCCGCGGCCTCCATCATCGCCAAAGTCCATCGCGACGAGATGATCCGCCGCTGGGCGCCCATTTATCCAGAGTATGACCTGGCGTCGAACAAGGGCTACCGCTCGCCCAAACACTTGGCGGCGCTCAATGAACTTGGCCCTACTCCGTTGCATCGGCTGTCATTTGCGCCGGTCTGGATGTGCCAGGGCACAGAGCAGGAAGCATTTGCGTTTGAACACGACGAACTGGCCGACGACACTGACGCGCTGGCCGATTCCAGCATCACTGAAGTCCCGTAGACAACAAGCGCCCGGAAATTCCGGAAAATTAAATGTTGATTGAAATGAGGTCGCGTTCAGCCGATTACCGGCGGCGGCACGTAACTGCCTTTGCGACGAATCTCTGCGATCCATTCTTTGTATGGATAATCTGACGCCAGCAGTCTTCCAATTTCTTTGTCCACGTCATAGGCGACGCGGCGGGTGGCGGGCTGACCGTCGTCGATCATAAGGTAAGAAGCGCGAGGATCGCCATCGTAGGGCGAACCTACGCTGCCGGTATTGCAGACCGTCATGTTTCCGACCTTGCGAACAAACGGCTTGTGGATGTGGCAGTAAACCACTACGGGTGCGTTGAGCTGTCTGTAAGTCTTCTCCAGTTCGGCGTCGTCTGCCGTCTCCATGGGTGCGCGCCAAAGGTTGCCGGGACTGGCGTGCGTCAGCGCCAGACTTTCATCTCGAAGGTCTTTGGGAAGAGCGCGCAACCATGCCAGACGCGATGGGCCTATCATCTTCTTTGTTGCCGGGCCAGCCAAATCAAAGAGCACTTTGAATAAGGGCTTGAGCTGCGGCGCAGCGGCTTCCAGCGCGGGACGGGCCGATGCGTCCCATAACATTTCGTCGGTGTTGCCCAGCACTCCTTGCCAGCCTTCCTGAGCAATGCAGTCAATGACCTCACTGGGATTGCATCCACCAAAGACGAGGTCGCCGCCGTGATAAATCACGTCCGGCTTCTGCTGCCGCAAATCGGCCAGCACGGCATCAAGCGCCGTGAGGTTGCCGTGAATGTCTGCAAGAATGGCGATACGCATTGGGTGCTCGTTCTAGTCTCCTCAAGCTGAAACTCGGACTCCTCAAACCACGTATTACTGGCTGGATGTGCTCGCGCTGGCGGGCTTTACGTATTTATCAAACCAGTCCACCATCCGCTTGACGGCGTCGATCTGGTTTTCCCGCTTGGCGAAGCCGTGGCCTTCTTGAGGATAGTAGTGCACTTCAACAGTGCGGCCTTCTTGCTTAAGCAGGGCCACGACCTGATCGGCTTCTTCCTTGGGCACGCGAATATCGTTTTCTCCCTGAAGCACCAGCAGCGGCGCCTTCTCATTGCGAATGTACTTGATGGGCGAGCTATTGTCATAAACCGCGCTGTCTTTTTCCGGATCGCCAAGAAGGGCCTTTACGTACTGCTGCAACAGCGGATCGGAGCTCTTCAACATGGTCCGCCAGTCGATGATGCCATATTGCTCCACCGCGGCGGCCCAGATGTCCGGGACCTTGCCGATGGTCATCAGGGTCATGAAGCCGCCATAAGAGCCGCCGGTGATGCCGATCTTTTTGGAATCGACGTAGCCAGTGGCAAGCAGGAATTTGGTGGCGTAAACCTCATCCTGGAGATCGCCGCCGCCGAGGTCCTTAATATTGGATTTTTGAAAGGCCAAGCCGTACCCGGTCGAGCCGCGAACGTTAGGGCCGATGCAGATGTAGCCGCGCGAGACCAGCGCAGCCGCCCGCGCGTCAAAGACATTGCGAATCTGGCCGGTAGGGCCGCCATGGGGAAGCACAATGGCGGGATTGCTGCCGTCGCGCTTCAGATTGAATGGCATCCACAGATAAGCGCTGATGATCTGGCCGTCAAAACTTTTATAATGAACAATTTGCGCCGGAGGAATGGAGCTGGGCGACAGGCTGGCAATGGCGGACTCAGTGAGTTGCCGCGCCGTGCGCGCCCTCAAATCGTAGATCCAAAAATCGGTGACGTGCTGGCTGTCCTCATGGCTGACCAGCAGACGCGTGCCGTCGGGTGAGAACGCAGTGGGCTGGGCTGTCGCAAAGGTCTGGCCGGGCGGGAAGTCGAGCTTTTGTGCATTAGTTTCACCCAGGGTTTGCAGGTACATGTCAATTTGGCCATCGTGGTTGATGGCGTAGGTGAACTGGCGGCCGCCAGGGGAAAAATTGCCGGAGCTGGCATCCCATTGCGTGTCAGTGATCCAAGTTTTCTTTTTTGCCCTCAGGTCAAACAGGGCAACATTGTTATAGCCGCCTTTTTCGCCCGAGGTGAGCAGCAGCAGATTGCCGTCAGGGCTGATGGAGCTGGCATCCATGATGACGTCGCCCTGATGCGGCGTGAGTTCTTCGGCGCGTCCGGAGGCCACGTCAATCCGCCAGACGCTCGAGTCAGTGAATGGAATCTTGGTGCGGTTGGCAAAGATGGATTTTCCATCGCGGGTCCAGTCAACGATCGACCAGATATAGTCCGAGCTCTTCTCTTCGGTCAGCATGCGCTGCTTGCGCGTAGCCCAATTCATGACGGCGATATTGGTCATGGGCGAATCCTCCGGCTTGACGGTATAAGCAAGCATTTTGCCGTCATAGGAGAAGCGCGGGTAATCCTCAGCGATATGCGGAGTGTTGGTCAGATTCACGGGCTGACCGCCATCAGCGGGCGCAGCATAAAGGTCGTAAATTTCATGGCCGCCGACGTCCTGCTGATACACGATCCACTTTCTATCGGGCGACCAGAAAGCAGCAGTCTGACGATCGTCCGATTGCACAAGCTGCACCGGCCAGCCGCCGGCAGAGTTCACCTTCCAGAGATTTAAACGCCCGGTAAAGGTGGTGGAGAAGACGATCTCTTTGCCGTCAGGTGACCAAGCCGCATCGGTCACGCGGCGCGAGTAAAAAAGATCGTCGATTGGTACTGGCCTGGCGTTGGTGCTGACGGGCGAGGTGATGGATTTTGGGTCCGTAGGCTGGCGGTCGGCAGGACCGGAAGCAAAGCTGGGAACAGCAATAGAAAATGCGATAAGTGCGATGAAAGAAGATTTCTGCATCTGCTCACTCCTGCAGGAAGGGTGCGCTTTCGCGGAGGCCTCCAATCATATCAATTTCTTCCCAGCAAGTTTTGAGAATGAGACCGCCCGAGAGAAGCGGCGGAGTACCTCAACCGGGCAAAAACGATAAACTAAACACATGCCCGAAGTCGCGACCAACTCACTTGCCCAAGCTTCATCTTCTTACCTGCGCTCTGCCATGCACCAGCCTATCCACTGGCATGAGTGGGGCGCGGAAGCATTTGAGACCGCGAAGCGCGAGAACAAGCCCATTCTACTGGACATTGGCGCGGTGTGGTGCCACTGGTGCCACGTGATGGACCGCGAATCGTATGAGAGCCCGGAAATTGCCGCGATCGTGAATGAGCATTTCATTGCCATTAAGGTTGACCGAGACGAGCGCCCCGACGTTGACAGCCGCTACCAGACCGCGGTGCAGGCCATTAGCGGACAGGGAGGCTGGCCGCTTACGGCGTTTCTTACGCCTGAAGGCAAACCGTTTTATGCGGGAACATATTTTCCTCCCCAGGATTACCAGGGCCGCCCCAGCTTTAGCCGCGTGCTGCTGACGCTGGCACAGGCGTATCGAGAGAAACACGGCGACGTGCTGGAATCAGCAGAGAGCGTGATGAGGGCTATTAGCCAGGCTGAAGGTTTTGCCGGCAAGTCCGGATCGCTCAAGCCTGAGCTGATTGACAGCATGGTGGAATCCGCAGTGAAGTTGTTTGATCCTGAGCATGGCGGGTTTGGTTCGTCGCCGAAATTTCCTCATCCCAGCGGCATGGATCTGGTGATGCAACGATGCGCAGAAACCGGCGGCGCGGAACTGCTGAATGTTGTTACCACGTCACTCGACAAGATGGCCCGCGGCGGAGTCTATGACCAACTTGCAGGCGGTTTCCATCGCTATTCTGTGGACGAGCACTGGATCGTTCCGCACTTTGAAAAAATGTCGTATGACAATTCCGAGCTGTTGAAGAATTACGTGCATGGTTATCAGCTCACGGGCAATGATTTTTTTGCTTTTGTGGCAAAAGATATTGTTCGCTGGATGGATGATGTGCTTTCCGACCGAGAGCACGGCGGCTTTTACGCTTCACAGGACGCCGACATTTCACTGGACGACGACGGCGACTATTTCACCTGGACGCTGGACGAAACCGAAGCGGTATTGAGCACCGACGAGTTGCAAGTGGCCATGCTGCATTACGAAATTGGAGAAGTGGGCGAGATGCACCACAATCCCGCCAAAAACGTTCTTTATATGCGCGCGAGTATTGAAGAGGTTGCGGAGCGCGTGAAGAAAAGGCCGCAGGAAGTGCAAACGATTCTGGATTCCGCCAAGAAGAAGATGCATGCCGCGCGTCTTCAGCGCACTACGCCATTTATTGATAGGACAGTGTACGTCGGCTGGAACGCACTTTGTATCTCCGCTTACTTGAAAGCAGCGCGTGTGCTGAAGCTTGATGACGCACGGCGATTTGCGCTACGCTCCCTCGATCGCATTCTTTCCGAAGGCTGGGACGCGAAGCAGGGCTTGCAGCGCGTGCTGGCTTACTCAGATCCGCAAGCGGTGAAGCGCCGCGTTCCCGGAGTGCTGGAAGATTATGCGTTCACGGCCAATGCGTGCCTTGATGCCTATGAAGCGAGCGCCGACCTGAGTTATTTCCATTTTGCGGAAAAGATTGCCGAGGCAATGATTGCGCGCTTCTATGATGCCAATGAAGGTGGCTTCTTTGATATGTCCAGCGGCCCTGACGTTGGCGATGGCCTGGTGCTGGGCGCACTCGCTGCTCGGCGCAAGCCTTTGCAGGATTCACCTACGCCGGCGGGCAATCCCATGGCGGCCATTGCTCTATTCAGATTGCACGCTTATACCAATGATGCGCGGTACCGCGATCTGGCAGAAGGAACGTTGAAGGCCTTTGCGGGGATCGCCGCGCAGTACGGCTTGTTTGCCTCGACGTATGGAATCGCTCTTGATATGTATCTGCATCCGCACACGCAGGTAGTGGTTGTGGGGAGCGGAGCGAGAGCGGAACAGCTGGAAGCTGCGGCATTCAAGAAGTTTTCGTTGAACCAATCCGTTCTCCATCTGCAAGAAGGTGAGGCAGTGCCACAGATGCTGCCATCGGCGCTGGCTGAAACCATCCCGAATTTGCCGGCGATCAAGAAAGGCCACACAGTGGCCGTGATCTGCAGCGACTTCAGCTGCAAGCCGCCGATCGCTGAGCCTGTGGAATTGGAGAAAGCACTGGCGAAGAGTTGAGTTGTCGGCACTCTAAACTAATCAAGGAAAAACATTCGCGGACAAAGTCCGCTTATTTCGAGCTGTCCTCTGCTATTGGTGAAATGGCAAATGTGACGCTTGACCTACAATGAAGGCGACAAACAGGAAGGTTCTCGTGCACGCAACCAAATCGTGGTCTGCCTTCGTTTTGATCCTGATGGTATTTGTCGTTCCAACGTCTTCGCAAGAAACCTCGGAAGCGAACGAGAGCCTCTACTCCTTGGCTCTTGGGGCAGGCGTAGATCAGATGCAAAAGCAGTGGGGCTACATCGATGATGGTGATCGGGGCAGGATTCGTACCGACTACCACCATTTGATCGTGAGGAAAAACCCGGAGATAACAGACGACTTGTCGTCACAATCGGACCAGTTTCGCTTCGAGTATTTGGACGACGCCGCATTGCTTGCAGATACAACGAATTGAAAAGGCATTCTCAATCCTGGAGGTCCATGCGATACACGATACAGGCTCGACGCTGAAGATCCACATTGCTCAGAATTGGATTGAAAGCCGTCGGGGAGGGGCTGTTAATCGCAATTTCGGACTGGGCCAACGTCGAATTTCGCTACGACTGCAAGCAGCAGGCGTACGTGATCTCTGATGTAAAACTAGGTGGCATCTCAGATCTCTCGCCGCAACGAATAAAAAACTGCAAAACACGTATTGCCCGACTTTGCAGCGACTGGTCTCGGAAATGCCTATGCTCGACAATGAATTTCGCGGCATTTTTTGGAATCGGTTTCGTCAAACAGCTGTCATCAAAATTACCGATCTTCTGAGGAAAACCTCCGGTCTTCGATACGACTCCACTTCGATTCAGAAACACCATGAGGAATTCCCCTTCATCCACGTCTCTGATTCCCGCTGCGGAGCAGTCTGCTTCGGCGTATCGACCTTGGGGCGCTTCATGGGTCGGCAGCAATACACTTCTGCCGATATCAAAATTGTTTACTTGAAAGAAAGGATTGGTCGGGACGGGCAGATTTGAACTGCCGACCCCTCGCACCCCAAGCGAGTGCTCTACCAGGCTGAGCCACGTCCCGACGACGAAGGAAGTCCGCTGTGCATAAAGAGGGGTAATCACAACGGAAAGTTCGCTTTGATTATAACATTGGGGGATTTTTCTCACGCCCGCAATTCGGCTCAAGTTCAAATCTGACCGTCCCGATCATTACATCCCTGCGCCTTCTACTCTCACCTCAAGACGATTCGGTAAAGTCAGCCGCTGCTCACCTTGAGCTATACTCGTTGACACTCCTGGAACGCGAACGCGTCCCACCAAAATTCCGACGGAGGAAAAAATGAAATTTTGGCTTTGTTTCATATTGAGTTTGAGCTGTGTTGCAGTCGTCTATGGGAAGAACCATGTTGTGCAGAACAAGGCTGTGCAGAACCATGTTGTGCAGAACAAGGCTGTGCAGAACCATGTTGTGCAGAACAAAGCTGGGCAGAACCAACGTGATCGTCATCGTAATACCTTTGAGAAAGAGAAGAACGCCAGGGCGGCAGCCGCAAACAAAACCCCTGTCATCCTTTACCACGGTGGTCCGGTCATGGTCGCGCCCAAAGACCTTTATGTGGTTTATTACGGGAGCTTCACCACCGCGCAGCACGCCATCTTGGACAATTTTCTTCAGAACCTGGGCGGCTCGGGTGCGTTCAATGTGAACACTGAGTATTCTGACGGCACCGGCGCTGTTTCAAATATTCTGAACTATACGCCCAAAACAGATTCTTTCAACGACGCCTATTCGCTGGGCAAGAGCTTGTCTGGAAGTTTTGACACCACCATCATTCACAACGCCATTGCCAATGGACATCTGCCGAGCGATGCCAACGGCATTTACATTCTCACCATTTCGCCCGATGTCGCTCTGCCGAAATCGGTTTGGTGCGCATATCACACGCATTCCAGCAGCATTGTTGTTGGCCAGGACATCAAGTACGCCGTGGCGCCGGACCCGCCGGCGGGATCGTTGCTGAATAGTTGCTCGGGTAACATTGCCAACTTTGGAGATACCACCAGCCCGAACGGCGATATTGGCATGGATGCCGTTGCCGACGACCTGATCCATGAGCTCTCAGAAACCGCTAGCGATCCTGATTTGAACGCGTGGTTCACCAAGAACGGCGCAGAGAACGCCGACATCTGCAACTTTGTTTATGGCACAACGTTCCTCGCGCCCAACGGATCACACGCCAATCACGTTTTTGGCACGCGCAATTACCTGGTGCAGACCATTTGGGACCGCGTGGGCAGCTTCTGTGCGTTGAGCCATTGAGGTCCCAACTTGCCAACGCGGTCAAGCCGGGAACCATGGCGAGAGGCGCATTAATAAGAGCCTGCAGATCCGGGCTTTGTCGTCATCTATCGCAACGAACTGATGCTGGCAGTGAGCGAACTCGGCGCCGGCTGGGGATTCATTCGCCGCCTGGAGGATGTTGAGTAGGGTGCGGTATTCGAAAATTCTTCCTGTTCCCTTAGCCTGGTTGCTGCCGACGATAAAACTTCGGCAACTCCGGACGGTTCTCTAGCCGATGAAGCTCCACCTCGCGCATATCGAGCTCGCCAATCTTATGTTGCACGCGGCGCAAATATTCGCGAGCGAAGGTTACAGTCATGTGCACCATAGGATCATATGGTCCATGGCCACGGCGGCCGATATGCGGAATTTCTGCCAGCGCTGAAATCACCGGGGTAGCATCGCGTCCTTCGGCATCTGCCAGCCTTACCTGCCGGGCAACAAATTCAGCCGCGCGCTTCCGGCACTGCAGGAGCGTGGCGAACCTGTCGGGGTCGGGGCGAGCTATTTCTCCATCGGCAAACACGATCAGATCGATTTCGAAGTCACCTCCACTACTTCTGGCAGAGGGGGACTTGTTACTCGTATTTTGCCCCCAATGAAATTTCCACCGGCCTGTGCATAATGGACGGTTGCTTCATCCAGCCTTCCGGAGGGACCAATGAGATGGCGTGAGCCGGGCACTGCAATGGGGCGGAACACATCGACAAAATAGCTGTCACTGGAAGCCGTGTGGTTGCGAACTTTTCCTGTCCTGTCCAGCTTCCGCCAGCGATAGCTCAAGCCGGTGATGGCCTTCCCTGCTCTGTTCTCAAGCACAATCGTAAGCGGGATTGTCCGTGTCACGAGCAAAATAGCGCAAAGGGGAGCTTTCAGGGTGAGGCGCGAAAATCTGCTTGAACTCCGGGTAGAGAGCTTCGTCAAATGGGGTGATTACAATGTCCGGGCAAGGACTGGAAGTGATTTGCAGTCGCGGCACACACAAATTATATGCGGCGAACAAATGGCCTCATTTTGGCTTGACCAGGGCGAACAAAGTAAAGTGCATCGTTCGGTCTGGGCGTCGCCCGCATGTGAACACTTGGTTTTCAGCGTTGGCTTGGGTCGGCTTAGGTCAACTTGGATGACATAACAGGGGTAGGGCAGGGTATTCCGCTGAAGTTTCAGGCAGAAGGTCGTACACCTGAATTGATGGACGGT
>CAWHQH010000004.1:0-76480 GCA_963831465.1 Terriglobia bacterium
GTGGCAATATAGCCGAGGATGCCGTTATCGCGGTATCCATGCGCCTGCATGGTGCTCTGTTCGCTGCCCGCCTGTGTGAGTACCGTGTCGCCATTGCTGCCGGTCATGCGATAGAGCGGGACCGTACCTGAGCCCTGGCCCGGCAGAAGGTATCCGGTAACTCCTTCAGCGTGGAAGCCATTCGCATTCTGCTCCGCGGCGCTGGAGGTATAGAGATGCATGTTGCCGGTGCTATTGGCGGAACGATACAATGGGACCTTGCCGTTGGAAGTGTCGGCTGAACCCGCCGCTGGCGGGGCTGGCGACGCGGGCACACTGGCATTCGCATTCACGTCAGGAGCAGTGCCACCGGCCGTTGCTGCTGACGCGAACTGCCCGGATGTGCGTAGATCGCCATCACGAGTCAGGATCTGCCATTCATAGGTCTTGCCCGGCTCCAGGCCGGTTAGCTGCAGTGAGTGATTTGTACCCCCACCCGATGCGTAAGCCGACTTCCAGGCGCTGTTGCTTCCCGCAACACGATAGCGAACATGGTTGCGAGCAGCATTCGTGGTCCAGTTAATCGTGGCGGAATTTCCGTTGATGTTGGAAATGGTTGGCCCTTGCGTGATCTGTACCGCTTTTTCACTGGCCTGATCCATCTGTTTTTGTGCAAAAGCTACTGGGGCCGACAACATCAGCCCCAACCCTAATATTGTGAGTGTGCGTTTCATACTTTTCTTCCCCTCTTTAAAGAAAAAATACCTGAGTGATTTTCGCGACGAAGCGGCACTCCTCGTGAAACCTGCACCAGCCGAAAAGGCATGAATGCGCACGATTTCCAAGCTTACTTAATTCGAAGGAGGTAGGAGGGTGCGGGTTGCACCTTCAGAGCTGGATAAGCAGAGCTGCGGCTTTGGCATGCTTCAGGTGCGGCATCTGAAGCAGAAATCGCCGACCTGTCGGTACCTAGACCGCCGCATGGCCGTAAAACTCGAACATCTTCGAGTGGATTGAAAAAAGCGCCTCGACTCCCATAGCCACGCGCCTGAAGCCAGAGCCGCCATTGCGGCGGCTCTGTATCCAATGTTGAATTTCCAACCAAACGAGATTCTCTTAAGGCCGGTCGTGATCGTGATCGCGATCGCGGTCATGATCGCGATCGCCGTGTCCGCCGGTCTGGAATCGCCCTTCTTTGCGCAAGTCGCCATCACGGGTGAGTATCTGCCACTCATATGTTCTGCCGGGTTCCAGTCCAGTTAATTGAAGGGAATGGTGCGTGCCTCCGCCCGGATGGTAGGCCGAGCGCCAAGGTTGATTGCTGCCGGCTACGCGATAGCGGACATGGTTGGCTCCGGCGGAATTGGTGGTCCAGTCGAGCGTTGCCGAATGGCCGGTAATGTTGTCGACCCTTGGGCCGTCAACAATGCGGACAGCCCGTTCGTTGGCAGAGTCCATGGCCCTTTGCCCGAATGCGACTGTTGCTGACAGCGCCAGCAATAAGGCCAACAACGTGTAAGTGCGTTTCATATTTTCGTCTCCTGAATACAGTGGAAAATGCCCTTTGAATGTGGTTGACGAAGCATCATCGGCAAGCCTCATTGTCCCCGCTAACAGCCGGCAAATGTTAGGGCGAAACATTAGTATTTCGAATGACGTATTCAAACGGGGGTTGCACGTTGGAGGCAGAAGCACGGTACTTAGTAAAACACGGTATTTAGTAATTGGTATTTGGCCGCAAGCTCCAAACAGTTGCGTGGGCCTTTGATGTGAAGAAAGAAAGCAGAGTTGATAAAGATAAGAAAGCAAAATCTTAGAAGCCGAAAGAGCAGCTACAGCATGCGGCGAAAAAGAAGACCTGAACGACCCGCCAAGTACTAACTACCAATACTAACCACCAAATACCGTTTTACGCTTCCAGCGTCCCGATGATATCGGTAATCCGCTTGAGGCGATTTTCAAAGCACCAGCGCTGCAACCCGTCGACAATCTTTTCCGTAGCGCATGGGTCCCAGAAGTTTGCGGTGCCTACTTCCACGGCGGCTGCACCGGCCAGCATGAACTCCACTACATCTTCCGCCGTGGTGATTCCGCCCATGCCGATGACGGGAATTTCCACGGTGTGTGCGGCTTCATAGACCATGCGCAGGGCGATGGGCTTAATGGCAGGGCCGCTCAAGCCTGCGGTGATGTTGGAGATGCGCGGCTTGCGAGTCTTGGCGTCAATCGCCATGCCGACAAACGTGTTCACCAGCGACACGGCATCAGCGCCCGCATTCTCCGCCGACTTGGCCATGGCGGCAATGTTGGTCACGTTGGGTGAAAGCTTCACAATCAGCGGCCTTGCCGCAGCGGATTTGCAACTTGCCACCAGCTCTTCCAACAGCGTACGGTCCGTGCCAAACACCATGCCGCCCTCATGCGTGTTAGGACAGGAAACATTCAATTCATACGCTGCGATCCCTTCGGCTTCATTCAGAATGCGGATCGTCTCAACATAATCCTCGCGCGTGTAGCCGAAAACGTTGGCGATCACGATGACATTTTTCTTCACGGCCAGCTTGGGCAGTTTTTCTTCAATGAAAGCTCGGGCGCCGATGTTCTGCAATCCAATGGAGTTCAGCATTCCGGCGGCCGTTTCAAACAAACGCGGCGGCGGGTTGCCGACCATCGGCTCACGGGAAAGCCCTTTGGTCACAAAGCCGCCCAGCTTTTCGAGAGTGACTATATCCTCAAACTCAATGCCGTAACCAAACGTTCCGGCGGCGGCGATCACCGGGTTCTTAAAAGCAATGCCGGCAAAACTCACGCTCAGGTCGGGCTTGCGACTGGTTGCTCTGTCCTGGGTTGCGGTAGCCATTCATTACTAGTGTAAACGCACAGTATGCGTACAAGAAAATAACGGCAGGATACTGCCATCTTCACTGCGGAGAAAACAGAGAATATCTTTCTTGATCCTCCAGAGTGTACTCAGTAGACTCAAACCACACGATGAAGAACGCGCTTCCATTCGCATTGCCCGCGGCTTGTGTCGTTTTCTGCTCAACTGCGATGGTTGCGGCCCACGCGCAGCAGAATTCCTGCGCCGATATTAGGACCGTGGATGTTCAATTTGAGGCACGAACATTTCCGGCGCAGAAGATTGGCGATGCGGTGCTTTTTCAGTCAGGAATGTACGTGGATGCAGACGGTGCGCCCAATGCCTACGGTCCAAACAATCGGGGCCTGGACTTTACGGCCAATGCCCTGAGAGGCGGCAGATTTGTGAGCGTGGCCACGCATCCCGATAACAGGCCAGTCACCCAACGGTCCGGACGATTCAAGGGCTTTTATGTTTCCACTACTTCATTACACGACGCCGCCGGCAGTCCCACACGTCCCAGCACGTATGTCGATGCCAGAAAAATCCCATATATTGTTTTGCCGCCGGAGTTCATGAAACAATTTGGCGTGGCGCTGGGCGACCTGGCGATCGTGACCAACCTGAAGAGTGGAAAAACGTCGTTCGCGATATTCGCTGATGTTGGCCCGCACGGCAAAATCGGCGAAGGCTCGGTTGCGCTGGCCCATGCGCTGGGCATCAATGACGATCCACGCCATGGCGGTACCAGCACTTCCAGCATCGCTTATCTTGTATTCCCAAAATCCGGCCTTGGCCCAGGCAAACTTAGATCGGCGAAAAAGATAAAAAATTCGGCATTAAGAGCATTCAGGCGATGGGGCGGCATGCGGCGGCTTAGAGGGTGCTCTTTCGCCAGTTAGCCATCGCGCAATCAAGACAGTCGATGTTTCCCAGTTCCATCCGTGTAAGGTTTTGTTTCTGTAAAACTTTTGCCGACCCTCCATTCTCCTAACCAAAGCTTCCGGGCGGCAGTCCAACGTGTTTTAGAGCTGATCTTGGTTCTCGACAGGGCAAAGGAGACGTATGGGAGAAAAAACCGGCTGGCTGTTCCTTGAAACTCTTCTGCAAGACGTCCGGTATGGCGTGCGTACGCTGCGCAAGAGCCCGGGTTTTGCTCTGGTGGCCGTGCTTACTCTGGCGCTGGGTATTGGCGCGAACACCGCGATTTTTTCCGTGATCAACGCAGTCCTGCTGAAACCGCTGCCTTTCAAAGATCCGGACCGTCTGGTGCAGCTGTGGGAAACGGAGCCAGCCCCCGGCAATTTCCCGCTCACCGGCCCCGACTATCTCGATTGGCAGGAGCAGAACCGGACGCTGGAAGGTTCGGCGCTTTATAGCTGGCCACGTTCGTTCAATGCCAGCAACGCGGGAGAAGCGCAGCCAGTAATCGCGATCGCCACGCAGGCAAATTTTTTTAACGTGCTGGGCGTAATCCCCGCCATGGGCCGTCCATTTGTTCCTGGAGAGGACCAGGAAGGCAAGAACAAGGTGGTCGTGATCAGCAACGGATTCTGGAAAAAATTCTTTGCCTCCCGCGCTGACGTGATTGGCCAGAAAATCGCGCTGAATGGCGAGCCCCATGAGGTAATCGGCGTGATGCCTGCCTGGTTCAATTTCCCCACGCGAACGGAAGTGTGGACACCGCAGGACATGTCACAAAAGGCGCTGGGGCCACGCGGATCACACAGCTATCGCGCGGTGGCGCGGGTGAAAAGCGGGTCCAGCATTGAAGCCGCGCGCGCCGACCTGCTGGCCATCAGCAAGCGAATTGAAGAGCGGTTTCACAACCCAGGAATTGAAGCCGTGGTGGTCCCGCTCAAGGAACAGCTGACCGGCGACTCGCGTCCGCAATTGTTGCTGCTGTTGGCGGCTGTGGCGACGGTGTTGCTGGTGGCGTGCGTCAACGTGGCAAATCTTCTTCTTGCCCGCGCTACAGGACGCCAGCGCGAAATTGCCCTGCGTGCCGTGCTGGGCGCAAGCCGCACGCGCGTGATGCGCCAGTTGCTTACCGAAAGCGTCCTGCTCTCAGTGCTGGGGGCCATCATTGGACTTGCCGGAGCGTGGTGGGCTGTGGCCATGATCCGCTCTAGCAACGCCCTGCCCATTCCCCGCGTAAATGCCGTTCAGGTCGACTTGACGGTACTGGCCTTTACGGTTTTTGTGAGCATGTTTGTGGGTGTTCTGTTCGGTCTTGCACCCGCATTGCAAGCCACGGGTGTGGACCTGGGTGAAGAGTTGAAATCCAGCGCGCAGTCAGTGGTCAGCGCGCGGGGCTGGCAACGGATCTTGCGAGACGGACTGGTCATTGTTGAAATTGGCGCATCGGTGACACTGCTGGCGGGTGCCGGGCTATTGTTGCGCAGCTTCAACAACTTACGCAATGCCGACGTTGGCGTACAAGCGCAGAACCTGATGACCATGACGGTTGTCCTTCCTCCATCCCGTTATTCGACTCCGGCTGCGCGGCAAAATTTTATTGATCGTTATATGGAACGTGTGCAGCACTCTCCCGGTGTTGTGGCTGCATCGGTTTCTACCGAGCTTCCGCTGGAAGGCGGGAATAACGGTTATGTGAAGGTTGACGGCGACAAAGACCCATCGCACGTTCACATGCTGGTGGAAAATAATTACATCACTCCGGAATATTTTCAGGCGATGGGAATCCCGCTTTTACATGGGCAGAACTTTTCCGCCGCCGACATGGAGCAGGTAAGCCAGGTCAATGCGAAAATTAATGAATTGGTGAAAAAGGACCCTCATATCAAGACGCTGCCGCCGGAGCTTTACTACGTTGCGGTGATCAACCAGGCCATGGCAAAAACCTTCTGGCCCGGTCAGGACGCAGTGGGAAGGATCTTCCACGCAGACGGAAGTCTGGCGATTCGTGTTGTGGGCGTGGTAGGAGACAGCAGCGTCTTCGGTATCCAGAAGAAGCATTTCCCTGAAGCTTACTTTCCCGTGGGCGCTGCCTTAGATTCGGACCGTTTTTCCGCTTGTGTCGCCGTAAGGACCAGCGGCGCACCCATGAGCATTCTGCCCACGCTGCGCAGCCAGCTCAAAGAACTTGATGCATCGCTGGCAGCTTTTGAGCCGCGCACCATGGAACAACTGATAGTTGAGGCCACTCAAGACACGGGAATAATGACTTATCTCCTCGGCAGCTTTGCCGCACTCGCGCTCATTCTGGCCGCGATTGGGCTCTACAGCGTCCTGGCTTACCTGGTAACACAGCGCACCCGCGAAATCGGCATCCGTATGGCCCTGGGCGCGCAGCACTCCGATGTTCTGCAAATGGTGATGGGGCAGGGCAGCCGGTTGACAGCCGCCGGCGTGCTACTGGGTGCTGCCGGCGCATTTGCTCTTACGCACTTTCTGAAGAACTTGCTCTTTGGCGTAACAACTAAAGATCCGGCAACATTCATAGGCGTGGTGCTGGTGCTGACCCTTGTGGCATTGGCTGCCTGTTACGTTCCTGCGCGGCGTGCCATGCGAGTGGAGCCTATGGCGGCTTTACGGGACGAATAGAAGATAGATCACTCTACAAGAAATTTTCACGACGAGACAGAAAAAAGCAAAACCTTTGAAACGCAGAGGAACGGAGGACGCAGAGGGGCACGGAAGGACGGACCTAAATGGCAGCTATTTTGGCAATCTTAGCAAACTGCCTTGGTTCGTATCAGGGCCCGGGCTTTAGCCGGGCCGTAAAGATGCTAAAAAGTACCGGCTTTAGCCGCTGGCCTTTTTCTTTTTCCTGAAATATGCGGAGCAATACGGATAATCTTCTGCGCTCTTTGCCAAGCCCGCTTTCACCGGGTTCTCATCGATATATTTCTTATGCGCCAGAAAGCTCTTACGGTCCCGCACCCGGATATCGGAAAATCCTGGCGGCCAGATCTCTCCTTCCAGCCCGAGTTCCTTATTTCGCCGGAATGAATATCCGCCTTTAATGAGTTGTATTGCGCGTTCAATGCTCGTATTCCCGTCAACAATCAGGAGTACATGAAAGTGGTCCGGCATCACCACGAAGTCGTGCAGCTTGAACTTGCCGGCCGGAGTGTTGGTCCGAAGCACGTCAATAATAAGATCGGCTTCGTTCGGCGCCTCAAAAAATCGTTCCGCCATGTGGGTCTTACATCCGGCGAAAAACGTCCGCCGACCCACGACGATATTACGCCGGTCGGATTTTCGTGTGAGCTTTACCATAGGCAGCGGCTAAAGCCGAAATTCTACTACGGGTTCTTTACGGCCCGGCTAAAGCCCGGGCCCTGATACGAACCATATCAATCTGCCCTATGCCATTTTTGGGGCTCATGCTTTTTTGGGGCTCATGCAATGAGCGCATGCGCCATCCCGGCCACAGCAGCTGATCCCCATACACTCGCCCCTGCGGCCCATAATGGAACACATGGCCTCATGTGAAGGATCGGTGCTCAATTAGAGGCTCGCCGTGAGATAATTTGCTAATAAATCCAGCAGCATAAGTGGGTCCCCCGTGAAAGCTTTGTCTCGATTGCTCATTCTTTTGTCACTCGCTCTTTTGTCAGTCATTGGCCTGAATTGTGCCTCGCAGTCCAAGCCAACGGATATTTCTGCCAAGATTGAACGCCAGTTGCGCGTGCAATATAAATTGCCGCCTGAAGTTCCGGTTGTAATTGGCGCTCTTTCGCCCAGCCCTGAATGGCCCGGTTTTGACGCGTTTACTGTGACCATCGGCGAAGGAGAGCGGAAGCAGGATTTCCCATTCCTTCTAGCCAAAGACCAGAAATCAATTGTCAGGGTAAACCGGATTGAGCTCTCTGCTGATCCATATGCCGACATCATGAAGAAGATTGACCTGCACGGGCGGCCGGTGCGCGGAGCAAAGCAATCGAAGGTTGTGGTGGTTGCGTACGACGACCTGCAGTGCCCGTTCTGCACCATGATGCATCAGATATTGTTTCCTGAGTTGCTGAAGGAATATGGCGACCGCGTCACTTTTGTCTATAAGGACTTTCCCATACCCAGCCATCCCTGGGCAATGCACGCTGCGGTAGATGCGAATTGCCTTGCCGCGCAAAATCCGGACGCCTATTGGAACTTTGTGGACTCCGTGCATGCGAGCCAGCAGGCAATTAATGGCAAAGGAACGCAGGAATTGCGACTGGCCGAACTGGATAAGATGGCCATGCAGCAAGGCACAGACCATAAATTGGATGCCGCGAACCTCCAAGCGTGCGTGAAGAACCAGAATGATGCAACGATCAAGGCTTCAGTGCATGAAGGGGAATCGCTTGGCGTGGATTCCACGCCAACATTGTTCATCAATGGCCAGGAAATGTCAGGCGGCGTGGCTCCGCTGCCGCGTCTGCGCGCAGCGTTGGATAAAGCGCTGAAAGATGCAGGGCAGCCTGCCGGGCAATCACAGGCAAGCCAGACTTCATCAAAAAATTAGCGTCCACCGCTTAAATGATCAAAATAAAGGCCGCAGGGAACACTGCGGCCTTCGTCCAAATGCTCCTTTGCCTAATTCCTTATCCTGCTTTCGCCGTGACCAGCGTTGGTTCAGTCTGCTTGCTGAGCCTGGGCAGCGGCATAAAGCGCAGCACCAGAACGAGCAACGCAGAAAGCAGCGTGAGTGCCGCAGTGCTGTAAAATGCTGCGCTCCAGTTGCCGAACTTGATGAAGAGCCACGCCGCAATCCCTCCTCCACCGATGGAAGCCACGCCCTTGGCTGTGTAAAGGAAGCCGTAGTTTGAGGTAGCGCACTTGGGGCCGTAGTAGTCGCCGATGATGGCCGGGAACAGGGCGAACATGCTGCCCCAGGTAAAGAAGACCAGGATCATCATGGTGATGAACCAGTTTCCTGAGAGTTTGCCCAGCGTCAGCACGCCTACGAGGCACAGTGCCTGCAGGGTGAAGGGAATGAACATGGCCATTTCCCGTCCCACAAAATCAGAGAACCAGCCCCAGAAGATTCTGCCGCCGCCATTGGCAATGCGGCTCCACGAGACGGCGTAAACAATCGCTGCAGCGGGAATTGCCATGCTTTTGCCCACAGGCGAGGCTTGCGCGGTAATCATGAGGCCGCCGACTGATGTGAGGATAAACGCGACATAGAGCACCCAGAACTGCGGAGTTGCCAACATTTGCGCGCTGTTAAATTCCTGGTTATTACGCCGGATGCGGGGTGAAACCGGCTTCTTGGCCGCCGGAGAAATGTTAAAATCGGGCCCGGGATTATGCAAAACCTGCGCCGCGATAATGATCAATATCCCCTGCGCAACACCGGTGTATAAAAAGGCTGCCTTGTAGCCTGAATGGGCAAGCAGCGGCGCGATGACCGTAGGGATAAAAAGCCCTGATCCTGCGCCGAATCCCGCGGTGATAAAGCCAGAAACTGTTCCGCGCATGTCAGGAAACCACTTCAATGCCGTTGCGACAGAACCGCTATAGATGAAGGCTGCGCCCACGCCGGACATTCCATAAAGGATGTAGAGCTCGGTCAAAGTATTCGCGTAGCCCATTCCGGTCCAACCAATGCCGACGAGAATGCCACCTGCGGTGAGAAAGAGCCTGGCCCCAAGCCGGTCAATCAGCCAGCCTTCGACCGGGGTGATCCATGTTTCCAGGAAAATGAAAAGCGTGAACGCCCACTGAATGGAAGGCAGCGTCCAGTCTTTGTGAGCTGCCCGAATCGGTGCGACGAATAGCGTCCACGAATATTGAAGGTTAGCTATCATAATCATAGCTATGACGGCGCTTCCAAATTGAATCCAACGCTTGCTCATGCTGTTTCCCTCAAAGTTTAAGTTTTGTGCGCCGCCGCGCTACGGCGCTCGGCCAGTAACTTGGTACAAGCGTAAACACTGCGCGTATGCGGCATGGGAAGGCCGATTCTTTCCCCTACCTCCAGCACCGCGCCAACGATTGCTTCCAATTCCAGCGGACGTCCCGCCTCCAAATCCTGAAGCATTGACGTTTTATGCTCTCCAACCTTGGCTGCTCCCGCCATGCGCTGCTCGATAGAAACCTGCATCTTTACGCCAAGTTTCTCCGTCAGCGCTTCCGTCTCCTGCATAATGTTGCGGACCAGATTCGTGGTCTCGGGATTCGTTAGTATCTGGGCCAGCGTCGCTCCGGTAAGGGCGCTGATGGGATTAAACGCCACGTTGCCCAGGATTTTCACCCAGATCTCGTTGCGAAGGTGTGTTGTCACCGGCGCTCGCAGCCCAGACGCAACCAGCGCCTCTGCAATTTTCTTAATTCTCTCTGATCGGGTGCCATCGGGCTCGCCCAATGACATTCGACTGCCTTCGTTATGCTTCACCACGCCCGGTTCAACGATCTCCGTAGAGAAATAAATCAGCGACCCAATCACCCTACGCGCTTCAATCGCGTGTGAAACAACTCCACGGGGATCAACGCGTTCCAGCCGCGTTCCCGCCAGCGGCCCGCCATCGCTCTGAAAATACCACCACGGAATTCCATTCTGCGTACTGACGACTGCGGTGTCGGGCCCAAGCACGGGCGCCAATTGTTCTGCCAGTGGCGGAAGACCATGAGCCTTGACGCAGAGAAATACTACATCCATTGCGCCGGCATCTTTCAGGTCAGCCACCAGCCGTGGGTGCGCGACGAAATCATCATCGGCGCTGATCACGCGTACGCCTTTTTCCTGCATCGCGCGCAGATGCGGTCCCCGGGCGTGCAGGGTCACGTCATAACCCTGGCGCGACATCGTTGCGCCAATGTACGCTCCTACAGCTCCGGCGCCCACAACCAGGAATTTCACTTCTCGCCGCCTGCAAATGCCGCCGCCACCGCCCTGCGCTGTATTTTCCCCGTCGCGGTCCGCGGAATCTGCTCCACAATATGGACTTTCTTCGGCACTTTGAAGTCTGCAAGGTGCTGCTTGCAATGCTCAATCAACGCGGATTCCGGCGATGGTTCTTTCAGCACCACGGCAATGGCCACTTCTTCTCCCCAGGTGGGATGCGCCATGCCAAATGACACCGCCTCAGCCACGCACGGATGCGTCATCATCACGGCGTCAATCTCCAGCGGCGCAATCTTCTCGCCGCCGCGATTGATTAGCTCCTTGATACGCGCCGTCAAATGCAAGTAGCCATCAGCGTCAATCATTCCCTGGTCGCCCGTGCGGAACCAGCCATTGGTAAATGATTTTGCATTGGCCTCAGGATTGTTTTCATATCCTTCAATCACATTCGGTCCCTGGATCACCACTTCACCAAGCTCGCCACTGGGCATGAGTTTTCCAGTGTCATCCATAATCCCGACTTTTACGCCTGTACCCGGCCCCACCGATGTAGTTTTGCGCGGCTGTGGTGGCAGAGGATTGGAGCACATCTGATGCGAGGCTTCTGTCATGCCGTACGCCTGCAGCACCGGCACCTGGACCACGGTTTCAATCTTTTGCATCAGCTCTGGAGAAAGAGCGGAACTGCATGAGCGCACAAAGCGCAGCTTCTCAATCCCTTCAGGCTTTGAATTCAGTCGCGCAACTGAGAGCTGATGGATTGTCGGCACGCAGGAATACCAAGTCACGCCATAATCCCGCACCGTCCGCCAGAAACTCATGGGATTGAATTTGCTGGGCACCACTACGGTGCCGCCGGTCAGGAAAGTAGAAAGCGTTGAAGCTATCAATCCATGGATATGAAACAGCGGCATCACGCACAGAGAGACATCTTTTGCCGTCAGGCCGTAGGTCGCCGCCACGTTCTGGCATGAGACGGCCATATTCTTGTGCTTCAACGGTACGCGTTTTGGCCGTCCAGTGCTCCCGCTGGTATGCAGCACCAGGGCAACATCTTCAGGGCCGGGCGGTGTATAAGCTACGCCTTTCGGAGCGCCCTCAATGCTTACATTGCCGCTTTCATCCATCTGCACGGCAAATACCGGGATGTTCAGGTGCCTTGCCGCGCGCTTGGCTTCTTCCGCGCCTTCCGGTGGAACTAGTAAAACTTTGGCTGAAGTATCTTCCAGGTAAAAGGTAAATTCGTCAAAACGATAAGCCGGATTCAATGGCGCAGCCGTTCCGGCAAACGCGCCCGCCAGAAAGGCGACGATCGTGGGCACGCCATTCGGCAGCACGTTGGCCACACGCTCACCGCGTTTGATTCCTATCCCGGCCAGGGCCTCCGCCATGGTCTTTACCTGGCGGCGCAGCGAGTCATAACTTATAGAGGTTCCAGTCTCAGGAATAATGAGTGCGGTGGCATTACCGGGGGCAGCGTTTAACAGCGAAGGGAGGTCATTCATTAGAGCTCAGCTCCAGTGACAAGGGGGTCTTTGCCTTCGTTCCAGTGGCGGCAAGTATATACCAGATAAAACATGATGCAAGTAGTTGCCGTGGGGTAGTCGGGAAGTCTGATCTGGAGGGCTATTTCTTTTTCTTCTGGCGGCTTTCCTCAACCATTTTCTGGGTGAACTCTTTAATGGCCTTGGATTTCCTTACCGCGCTGGCGTGATGACCGGACCGTATTTTGCCCTTTGACAACAATCTCATCCACTCTCATTTCGTGAAGGCGGGGGAGCGCAGGCGGCTTTGACTTTTTTACCCCATTTTGGGCTGTATTGTACCCGGCATTCAAGGGCCTTAAAGCACAATCTCTTTGTAAATCCGATCATGGTGGAAGTCAGGCTGAGGAGTTGGATCAGTGCCTGCTCGTTCACACCCCTTTGGATACTTACGTGCATTACAAACAGCTTGAAAGGATGCCGCGGGCTAGGGCATAGTCAGGCACACACTGTTTGCACGCAAAAAAGCCATCCCGCCTGTCGTCTGCCATTTTCACCGCAAAAGCTGCGCTCCTTCGTGGAATGCGAGTTGTCTCCAATTTGAGGCAACCAGTGCGTCAATTACGACACGCCAATCCTGAGCTTTATCCCATGCTTCTCGCGGAATGCAGATCCCCTTTGTGGACGACTGAAAGTCTGGTGGAAAATTCTTTGCAATTCGGCAAGGTGCAAAATCTCCGTAAAGCCTGCGCGCGTTTGCACAATGTGGAAATCCCCTCGGGAGTGACGTTCAGCTTTTGGAAGCAAATCGGCAAAGCAAAGATTTCGGAGGGTTACGCTCTCGGACGGGAACTTCGGCAGGGATGTCTGATCCCCTCTGTTGGCGGCGGCCTCTGTCAGCTCTCAAATTCCCTGTATGACTTAGCGCTGCACTCTGGCTGCGAAATCATTGAACGGCACGCACATACCGCGGTTGTTCCCGCCTCCGCTGCCGAGCAGGGACGCGACGCAACCATCTTTTGGAATTATGTCGACTTCCGTTTTCAACCGAAACAGGACATCAGGATCACGGCTGTTCTTAACAAAGATGAATTAGTACTGCGTTTCTGGGGCGAGCACCGCCTGGTTTCTGTGCGCGGCCAGCAGTCGGAATCGCGTCCGTCCTCTTCAGTCCATACATGTACGGACTGTGGAGTCAGCGGGTGCTTTCGCCACGTACCCTCAGGTTTTTCCAAGTCGCCTGGGCGAGGCGCGTTCCTTATTGAAGAATGCTGGCCGGAATTTGAAGACTTTGCTGCACAAACACGGTCACAAGAGGATGATCTGTTTCTTCCATTGCATTCCAGCGTTAAAAATGTCGCGAGATACAAGTGGAGCAGTGAAGGCTATCGGCGAACGGTCGCTCCCAATTTGCCAACGATACTCGCAGCAGCAAAGGCACGCTTTCATCTAAATGGACACATGCCACCGGTGGCGGCGCAGGTTATTCGCTCACAGGCTCTTGCAGACTATTATGGCGCGCGGCTGTCAATTGATACGTCACACTTGTACGTGGCACAGTCACTGCTGCCGTTCCTTTGGCGCAGAGGAGACCTGGGCGGCCGAACTTTTTCGGTCTTCATGACACGTCTGCCATTGCGAACGCTTCATGACCATCTAGACGTCTTGGCTGCAAGATTTCCTGAGCGAAAGACTTTCCGGGAGTTCCGTGCGCCGGCTTGGATGCCGCAAGCTGAGGCCGAAGGGCTGGATCACGCGGAACAGATCATTACGCCGCATTCCATGCTTGCCTCCGTCTTCCCGCTCAAGACCATACTTCTTGAATGGGAGCAGCCCCAAGTTCAGCCTACTCAGCCAGGATCATATATTGTCTTTCCGGGTCCTTCACTTGCGCGCAAGGGAGCTTTTGAATTGCGGGATGCCGTCCAACATCTTGATTATCCTTTAATGGTGCTCAATGGAACCAGCGAATCAGAGCGGTTTTGGGATGGCGTCCGACTTATGAGTGCGCCAGGCGATTGGTTGAGCGAAGCTGCTCTAGTTGTTCAACCAGCATTCCTCGAAAACAGTCCTCGCCCGTTGTTACGGGCATTGGCCGCAGGCGTTCCAGTGATTGCAACCCCGGAATGTGGAATCGCAGAGCATCCGCTGCTGACTTTGGTGCCCGCAGGAGACGCCATAATTTTGCGGGAAGCCATCGAAACGAACATTCGAAGTTCAACGCCGTTAGGCGCGTCGCGAAGTTAGACCACCCTGAAGGCGAGCGGATGCGAAGCCGGAAGGGTGGGTTAGATTACAACGATGAGCAAGCGCCGTAGGTGCGGCGCAGCCGTTTAATTTTTAGCGTGCCTTTTTGAATCGTCATCGAGTGCGGCTAAGCAAGCGCAGTCACAAGACCCGACTTTGGCGGTTGCCCTTTGGAGAAATTATTAATCGCTGTGCTTTGCCCAAAAAAGCAAATCTCACCACGGATGAACACCGATGACGCGGAGTTAGAGATTCACGGTGGCCCGATTTGAACTTTTTGATCCGTGTAAATCAGTGTTATCAGTGTTATCTGTGGTGAGGTTTGGGCGTTCTTGTGCAAGCTAGCTGACCTCCATGTACGACTGTATTGCACAGGCTTTTGATTTGATCTGCGCATCTGCGCAATCTGCGGCGACCTCCTCGCTAAATCCCCATCGCTCTGATCACGCTCTGCAGCTCAATCACTTCAATATGCTCCGGACACTCCGCCCAGTTATGCGTCCAGCACACAATTACGTCGCAATCTTTAGCGTTGTGTCCATGGGCCGCGAATCTGCGGCTTTCAAATTCAAATTCGATTCTGATCCGTTGCCACCGTCCGGGTTCCACTTCGCGAAACGCTTCGCAGTCTGGAAACTCTGCCTGGATGCGCATCACCACAAATCCCAGCCGCCCTGCCAACATTCCAAATAAAAAGATCACGCCTGATTCGTTGATTGGGCCATTCGCAATGCCCGGTCCCATCGGCGGGCCATACACCGGCCGGTCCGGCAGATATCTTGGCTTTCGCGTCAGCGGTGTTCCGTCTTCGCCCCGCTCCACCCGCCCGTGTTTCACCACCACGCGGTTGCGCTCCTGCTCGGCAATGAATGGCATCAAATCGGCGCACTTGCTGCCGTTTTTTTCTGCAAAGTCGCGCAGCCCTCGCGGCACGTTGCCCCATGTTCCATACCGTCGCAGCAGGGGACGCGCGCTGTACTTGCTGTGTAGTTCATATTCTGAAAGGCTCGGCGTTTTCTTTAGGCTGCGCACAATCTCCGCCCAGTCTTTAAACAGATGTTCCAGCCCCACCATGTGTCCGCCCCCGCGCGGCTCAATTCCCGCTTCCCGTAGCGCCCGCGTGTAGGTGCCAAAGTTCTTGCGGAAATCCATGTGGGTGATGTTTTTCATTTTCTTGAGCGCCGGATAACTGGGACTGTGCCCCAGTTTTTCCGCGCACTCGCGTATCGCGGCGATGACTTCTTGTTTTGACTTTGACGGGGTCTTGAACGCGGTCTTCATGGTTGGCTCCAATAAAAACCGCCCCTTGGGGTGGTTTGGGTGGTTTTGAAATTCACTGCAAAACTTGTTTTTGGTTCGGATCAGGGCACGGGCGTGGAAGAGGTATTCATGCCCCTGTCGAAACATGGCTTTCGTGTGCCATCACCACCCGTTGACTTTGGCTCTCGCGCAACCTCATTCTTCAGGGCCATCCACACGTAACAGGGTATGACTTCAGTCATACCGTTCAGGCAGGTAAAGATCAATTCCTCGCTGCCGCAGGCATTTCGCGCAGCGAAGCGACAAGGAAACAAAAACACAACGACGATGGCAATCCGTTGACTTCGATTCTCGTGCGACCATCACTCTTCAGGGCCATCCACACATAACAGGGTATGACTTCAGTCGTACCGTGCTCTCGCGCAGCGAAGCGACAAGGAAACAAAACACAACGACGATGGCAATCCGTTGACTTCGATTCTCGTGCGACCATCACTCTTCAGGGCCATCCACACGTAACAGGGTGACTTCAGTCCTACCGTGCATTCGCGAAGCGAAAAAGAAAATCGCATGTACCGGCAAGAGTTATAATCTCGCCTTGCCATGGCGCGACCGGCCCGCAATGCAAGCCCTGATTCTGCTCGCAACCCAATCCGCACGTTTTTTTAAGCTCCAGAACCAGCCGCGGCGCTGCGATTCTACAGACTGCCCGTATGGCCAATCTCTTCATCGAAGTCCTTCGCTCGTACATGCGAGAGAAGAAATTCAAAGTGCATGACTTTGTCGTGATGCCGAACCACGTTCATGTCCTTCTTAGTCTTCCGCGGGAACTGAGTATCGAAAAAGCAGTACAAATGATGAAAGGTAATTTTTCGTACCGGGCAAAGAAGGAACTTGGGTACTCCGGAGAGATCTGGCAAAAGGGCTTCTCTGAAGTGCAGGTCTTGACGGAAGAAAGTTTCATCCGGCATCAGGAATATATCGATGAAAATCCCGTCAAGAAAGGTTTGGCTCAGTCAGCGGATGAATATCCGTACTGTTCCACATTCTTGAAGAAGCAGAAAAAGGCCGCAGCGGCTAAAGCCGGGTCTTAGGTGCACGGGGAAGGTACGAGTAAACTCATACCCTGTTACGTGTGGTGAACCTTGGAATGATCAATGCCAGGCAGGATTCTGTTTGAAGATTACCATGCATTGCGTATGGTGAAGGGACCTGCTCCTGCTGCCCGAACTCGAATCTTGAAAACTGCAGGTGTCCAGGCACACGTATCACGCCCAAGCCGCACGTTCACACTTTTGTGCGGAGTCCGCGAACGTCGTGAGCCCGAAACAAGGGGGCATCACCCGGCGGATATAGGTGCAGGCCTCATTTGCTATAGCCGGAGCCGCTCCCGGCTTGTTCCACCCAACAACGGAATGGAACGGATCTTTACGCAAATCCACGGTCTCACCGCACCGCAGACCGCACATAATCGTCAGATCGGCCCGGAACAAGGGGGCTTATCTCGCGATGAATGCGCGCTGGCAATTTCAGCTGGCCTTCTGTGCCCGGCTGTCGCCTGAAATTGGCTACGCGAGGAGAACTTTAGCAGGGTTAAAAGCGAAAGTCAAGCGTAAATCTGCGTCTGATAACAGCCGCCTTCGGCTTGCCGTGTTGTCTTTTCTTACCTGAAATTTACACGGCATTGTTTGTGTTTCAAAAAAACACTCTTGCTGCCCAAACTCCGAATAAATTCAGAAACTTATAAAGATGAACACGCCGGGCAGTGACTCTGCATCCAACATTACGGACGTGCCGTTACTCTGGCCGAACAGCGTCTGCGGGGCGTAAAATTTTGCAAGACGCTTTGCTTTTTAAGCGCAGCGGATTTGTATTTAGAGGCGTATCCCTATGGGAAGAATTTCAGGGTTCTTATTCGGCTTTATTCTGGTGGTGGCAGCTGTTGGATGCGGCGGTGGCAACAGCACCTCCAGCACTCCTGTTGTGAATCCGGCGTCGGTCACTCCCGCGGCAGCAAATGTACCGATTGGCGGGACCCAGCAGTTTACCGGGACCGGGTTTCCCGGTGCCATCACCTGGACCGTCAATCCCCAGGTCGGTACGATTGACGCGAATGGCCTTTATCACGCGCCAGCAAGTTTCCCATCGCCTGATAATTTGACGATTACCGCAAGCAGTGGCGGAATGACCGCCGGGGCCGCAGCTACGGTAGTCTTTCCGAATGACAATGGTGCCGCACAGCCAGCGCCGATCAAATTGGGGACTTCCGGGGCCAATAGTGCAGACGTGGGTGCAAAGGTCTGCTGCATCGGCACATTGGGCAGTCTTTGGACGCGTGGAACCGGCACGTTTATTTTGAGCAACAACCATGTGCTTGACAGATCCGGCAGCGGCGTACCGGGAGAAGCCGTCCAGCAGCCTGGGCAAGCGGCGTGTTTTAAGGCCCCGATTACTGTAGCTAACCTCACACAAGGAGCGGCGCTCATCCCGGCAGGTACGGCCCAAGGACGCACCGGCCCAGCGCCCAGCAATGTTGATGCCGCTTTGGCCGCGATCATTCCGGGGCAGGTAGATTCATCGGGAGCCATTCTTGATTTGGGCGCTGCTGGATCCACCAGCATTGGAGCCGCAGCCCCTTCCAATGTCGCGCCAATACCCATCCCAATTGTCGGTATGCCGGTAGCTAAGAGCGGCAGAACCACCGGGCTAACCTGCTCTACCATCACTTCCACAAATGCGGACATCGTGATCGCCTATGAAACTTCGTGCGGAACGAATGTAACCGCTTTCAATGCCACCTTTAGGGGCCAGATAGTTATTAATGGAGGAAACTTTAGCGGCGCCGGCGACTCTGGCTCTCTGGTTGTGGACTCCAGCAATGCTCGCCCAGTTGCTTTGCTTTACGGGGGCAGCACTGCGGATACCGTCGCTAATCCACTTCAAGACACCGTTGACAGTCAGGCACATGTAGCGCCGGGGGTTCTGACCGCTCTTAACAATGGGAATCCGCTGGCCATTGTCGGCGGCCCCGATCACGCGGTGAGCTGCGTACCAACAGCCACCAGTTCGAAACAAGTGGGAGCTCTTTCCGCATCCGTTCCGCTATCCGCCCAGGAGCGTCAGCGCGTGGCGGCCGTGCAAGGCCGTGCGGGAGCGTTGCTCACGGATCCCGCAATCAACTCCATTACCATTGGACCCAGCGCCGATCATCTCGGCGAAGGCGCTTTGGTGGTAAGCGCATCGAGATCACTGGCTTTTCCTGTTCCGCCGGTAATTGACGGCGTGCGCACGCGCGTCGTCTTTGCGAATGCAAGTGCCGCGCCCACAGTCGGCCAGTTGCAAATTGACCGTGCACTCGCCGTCAAGGACGCTCATGTCGCCCAGTTTTTTGGCAAGCCGGGCATTCAGGGCGTGGGAGTATCAACCAGCGTGGACAATCCAGCAGAGGGTGCGGTTTCCATTTATGTCATTCAAGGCGAAGCCCATCCGCCCATACCGCCCGTGCTGGATGGCGTTCGCACAAGGATTTTTGAAGGTCCACGCTTCAAAGCGTTTTGATCCGCCCGGCTGGAAGCCGGGCGTTAACGCACCACCCCACCTCCGACTTGTGGAGGCTGTACGGGACGCAATTGCAGCAGTAGCATCTGTAGGCCATCGCGAGAGGGGCGGGACCGCCCCTCTCTTTCCGTTAATTCGGAGCCAGGCTTATCCGATCCCCAGTTCTCGCGCGGCTTCGCGAGCAATTTGCGGCATCGCGCTTACAGGAGCAATGTGAATGGCATTCTGCTCCAGCGTTGTGCGGGCAAAGTTCACCAATTCATCGTCCTTAGGCAGGTTATCTTCAACGATTGCCGTAAGCTGCGCCTGCTTGCCTTCCGCTTTGCGAATGCCCTGGGCAAGCTGCGGAAAGCTGAAAGCCAGGACCTTGGCGGCATTCACATCGCTGGTAAGCGTTACTGCGTGAAAGAGTTTTACTGTTCCGTTCGGACTATAGCCGCAATCAATCTTGAGCGGATCGCCGCTTCGCGTATAGCGAGATACCGGAATTCTTTCTAGCAACAGCGGCGGTCTGATGCCCGCAGCCTCAAATTCTGAACGCATGCGCGCCGCAATCGCAGCGCGCCCGCTTGGCTCGCGCGCTTGTTGGCGTCGCCGCGGACGCTCAAGATAAAGCCGCGCTAACTCATCAGCTTCGTCCACCGCAGAAGAAGCCAGACACGCCTGAAATTCCGAAGGCTGAATCGCGTTGGAGAATGAATCCTGAATGCGGCGCAGAATGAGATCGCGGTCTCCGTTCATCTCGCGCAACTGGTTGCGCAAGTCGCTTTCCAGCGCTTGCAGCACTTCCACATCGGCCTCAGGATCAAGGCACAGCACGCGTGACCAATCGTGGGTGAAGCGCACCTGCGCGCTGCCGGCAGGCGGCAGCAATACCAGGCCCACATTGATGAATTCATTCTTGATTGCGTCGGGAGCGTAGCGCAGCACAAAGAACCGGCATTGAATTTTATCCGCCATCACTGCACCACCGATTTCGTTATCGCGGGCGTGTTCTCTCTCGGCCTGCCCCAGTTGATGAAGGGCTGTCGCGTTGAATTGCGAAAAGCCGTGATCAGTTCCCGCACTTTGCTTCGCCGTTCCACGATTGCCGCAGCCAGTCCTTCCAGTTCATCCCAGTCGTTGCCCGTCCACGCAGGCGGTACGGTGCCAATGATTTCAGCAATCAGCGCAGGATCAAAATTTTCCACCCGGCTCAACCACGGTTCAAATGATTCCCATCCGCGAACTTCCTGATACACAAAGTTGCAGGCATAAACGCCGCGCAATGCCGAGTCAGGAAAATTCCATTCTCCGGCATTGAAGCAATAACCCTGATCAATAAACGTCGCGGTGTATTTCCGCTCATTTGTTTTCTTCCAGAACACAGCTTGCCGCCCATTGGCGTTTCCCAGCCACTTATCCACCACCAGCATACCGGCAAAAGCCGCTAAGTTTTTCACCTTGGCAAACATGCTCTCCGGCAGGTAATCAAAAACCTGGCCTTCGGCAGGATCGCAAACGTAACGCGCCCCAAACTGCAGCCCCGGCTTGCAATGGGATGTGAGCCCGGAGATATCGACGCGCAATTCCGGTGTATTTTTGATTAGCCATTCCTTGACAATGACGATGTCAGTGACCGGCACTGGCAACCCTACGCTTTCAGCCAGACGCGTGGCCAGCAACTCATTGGCCAGCACACGCAGGTGCTGCGGATTGTTTTGGAATTTCACCACGTAGAAGTGGCCGTCATCTGCGCGCATCAGGTGCGCCTGCGCTCCACCGCGCATTCTTCTTACGTGCTGAACAGCTTCCACCGGCATGGCGGGATTTTAGCATTCAACAAGCGGCGCTCAGTCAAACCAATCTCACTGCAAAGAACGCAAAGTACGCAAGGGAGCAAAAACAAATCAGTTTCCCGCCTCCTTTGCGGTCATTGCGTCAATAGCGGTTAAGTTCGGACTCACTGCTGATTGCTTACCTAAGATTCGTGTTAGCAGCCTCATATACCTTCATGAAGTTTTCCACGCTGGCAACGTAGCATTCGGCGAAGTCAACCACGTAGCGCAGTTCCTGGATCAACCTCATGGCATCTTTCAGTGACCATCCCAGCACTCGCATGATCGCCAGGGTCATCATGGGCGCGCGATGCACGCCGGCCGCGCAGTGGATGTAGATTTTGCTTTTCGGCTGGTCCAGCGCTTCAAGGGCAAACTCCACGCCAGCCTGGAAAAGCTCAGGAGGCTTCGGCATAAAGTTATCCTCGGTAGGATTGTAGAGTACCTTCACCGGATAAGGCTCGGCCAAAGGGCGGTCGTCAAACTCAATCTGCATATCAATGATGTGCGTGACCCCGTGCCGCACCAACTCTTCCATATTTTCGTCGTTCCAGATTCCACCGCCTACCCCAATGCGCTCAGTAACCCACGTCATGTCCATATTTAGATGTTAGCATTCGTGGATTTGCTTTTCTCATCCCGAGCGCAGCGAAGGAACCCTATCGTCGTCTAGAAATCTCAAGGTTGAGAGAGCCTGCCGATGCTCCGTCTAAGGCCGCTGCGAAACTGTTTGGTAAACGCAAGAAGTGCAGTACATTCCTTGCAAAAGCTGGAATCGCACCACTGCCCTCCCCCTCCGCTTTTCATTCATGCCGCAGAGCCTGCGTAGGGTTAACGCGCGCCGCACGAGCCGCTGGGATGTAGCCGGCCACCAGGGCCACTATGGTTAAAATCACAACCGAACTTAGCACCGTCAAAGGATCAAGCACGCCAAGGCCGAAGAGCGTTGACTTGATCAGCTGCACGCCGACAGCGGTAAATATCACTCCTGCCACCACGCCGAAAATGATCATGATGCCAGTTTCGCGCAAGATCATCTGGATCACCCGGCCTTTGCCCGCGCCCAGCGCCATGCGAATCCCAATTTCATTGGTGCGCCGTGCTACCCCGTAAGAGAGCACTCCGTAAAGTCCGGTGGCAGCCAGCAGCAGCGCGATGATGCCAAAAATCGAGCAAAGCCGCGCCACCATGCGTGGCTGCGCGTTGGTGCGGTCCACTGACATCACCACAGGGCGAGCGTTTTCCACTGGTAGGTCCTCATTCACTGAGAGGATTGTCTTGCGAACCGACGCAATCATCTGCTCAGGATCACCAGCGGTACGAATCTCAAACGTTGCCCATTCGTTGGGCCCGTCCATTCCCTGATCGGCGGGAATATAGAAACGTGGCGGAACGTCACCGCGCAGGCGGTGGTCGCGCGCATTTTTCGCCACGCCAACTACTTCCATCACGTTCTTCTTGTCGCCGAATTTTTCCGTGATGTGACGTCCCAGCGGATTGCGCCCGTTAAAGAACGTCTTAGCGAGCGCTTCATTAATGACGCAGACGTGTGGAGAAGTTGTGGTGTCCTGCTGGCCTATGTCGCGGCCCAGCAGCAAAGGTATGCCGACGGTGGAGAAATATTGCGGACCGACCGTGTCGAAGCGAGCAAATTTTTCTTCGCGTTTGGACGCGGTAAAACCCTCAACATCAATCTCGTCAGCCGATTCTGACCCGCTGAAAATGCCATTGGTGGAATAGGTTGCGCCCTGAATTCCCGGCAGCGCGCGCAGGCGTTCCGTCACATCGCGCCACAGGCTGGAAAGCTGCGGGCCTTTATATCCTGCGGAAACTCCGTCCGCGGTAATCAGCAGCAGGTGTTCCTTGGGATATCCCAGGCTAACGGATTGAAGATTCCACAGCGTCCTTAAGAATAGCCCCGCGCCTGCAACCAGGAGCAAAGAAAATGCCACTTGAACTATCACCAATCCCTTTGCCAGGTTCAGGCGGCTGCCGGAAGCGGTGCTGCGTCCGCCATCGCGCAGGCTGTCATTCAGATTCACGCGCGTGCTGCGTAGGGCCGGAACCAGCCCGAAAATAATTCCCGTCGCCAGCGTGACGCCCACGGTGAAGCCTAATACGTGCCAGTCCATCGTTGGTGAGAGCGCGAAATCCTGTCTTCGCTCGGTGAGCAGCAACACCAGAGCGCGCGAAGCGCCCCACGCCAGAAGCAGTCCAGCAGCGCCGCCCAACAAAGATAGGACCAGACTTTCCGTAAGAAATTGCCGCACCAGCCGCATCCTGGATGCGCCAATGGAGAGCCGCACACCCACTTCCTTGGTGCGAGACGTGGCGCGTGCCAGCAGCAAATTAGCCACATTGATGCAGGCAATCAGTAAGACCAGGAGCGATACGCCCAGCAGGATTTTTAGCTGCTGGGCAAAATCATCGCGCCCGCCAAACACGCCTGTGCGTGCATCATGCAGCTTAATGCGTTGGTCCAGCGCTTGCTTGCGGGTTTCCGGATCAAGCGTAGTGGGATAGCCGTTTTCAAGCAGGCCGCGGAAAAGCACGTCAATCTCTGTCTGTGCGCGGGCGCGCGTTACACCAGGCTTGAGGCGACCGAAAACCTGCAGCCACATTACCTTCTCAATATTTTTGCTCAGGTCTTCATGCAGCCAGTCGCGTCCAGGCATAATCAGCGGCTGCATCATCATCGGGATCCAGAAATCCGGTTTATCAGCCACGCTCTCTCCGGTGAATCCGGGAGCGGCCACTCCGATCACAGTAATGGTTGCGCCCAGCATCTTGATCGGCGTGCCCAGCACGGAAACGTTGCCGCCAAAGCGCTTCTGCCAGTAGTCATAGCTGATGACGGCGTACGGATCTTCGCCAGGACTTTTCGCGTCGGCGCGATTAAAGACGCGTCCGACGGCCGAGTCGACGCCAAGCACTGAAAAATATTCCTCTGAAACCATCCGTGTGCGCGCATCTTCCGGCTGTCCTCCGGCAATTCTGACCTGCGAACGGTCCATTTCTGACTGCACCGCGCAAAGACTGTCCAGAGTAGTGGCATGGTCGCGCAGTTGCGTGAACTCTGCATAGGTCAGCATGCCTCGCTCGCCGCCCGTCATCCCTGAGCTCACGCCTGTCTGGTTCGGGTCAGTCAACATGATAAGTCCTTCCGGATCACGCACGGGCAAGGACTTGAGCATGGCCGCGTTTAATACGCTGAAGATTGCGGTATTCGCGCCAATCCCGATAGCCAGTGATGCAACTGCCACTGCAGTAAACACTGGGTTGCGAACGAATTGGCGCGCTGCGTAACGCAGGTCTTTCAGCAGATCCTCAGTCCAGCCGGTAATAGACATTGCTTCTTCTCCGGAAAAGGCAGGCAGGCTTTTCCGGATAGTATGACTGCCTTTGTGCTAATAGGTTAGCATGTACCGGTTAAATTAATTTTGCGGAAGAGAAAAGCGCAGCGGGACCTCCGCTACCTGTCAGCGATATTGAGTTGACCGACTTAACCCAGATACTTCAGAAAATCTTTCGGCGTGTTCCTCTCAAAGCCAGGAAAGACCTTCGCCAGTTCCTTATTGCCAAGATGATTGGCTACGGCTTCACTCAGCACCTGCCGGAAATCTGTGGTTACCGCCAGATCGCGTCCTTCATAGAGTTGTTCCGGCTGAAGCCCGGGCCAGCGGCCGTACTTCCTGCCGCCTTTCACAGGACCGCCCAGAACAAACATCACATTGGCATGGCCGTGGTCTGTGCCGCGGTTTCCATTTTCCCGCGCCGTGCGTCCAAACTCTGACATGGTGACGATCACGGTGTTCTCCGCCAAATCGCCCAGGTCGGTCCAGAGCGCGGCAATCGATTGCGAAAATTCGCGCGTGAGGTTTGCGATCTGCCCTTGCACGTTGCCTTCATTCACGTGGTGGTCCCATCCGCCGATATCGGCAAATGCCACTTCAACGCCCAGATTGGCTTTGACCAGTTGCGCTACCTGCCGCAGGCTGTCACCAAAGCGGCCGTTGGGATAATTTGCTCCAGGTGCGGGCGAATATTTCTCCGGGTCGGCTGAGCGCAGCATCTTTACCGCTTCAAAAGTCTCGTTGCCAGTGCCATGCAACACTGTATCGACGGACTGCTCATACATCGCTTCGAAAGTGTTGCTGGCCACGCTCGCTTTTGGGCCGCGTCCGCCCACTGCAAAGGCGCGAATGTTATCCATGGCAACCGCGGGGACTGAGCCCGCCAGTGTGCGCGGCAATACTCCGCCCATGGCCACGGCGCGGAAAGGCGATGCATCCGGCTCTTTCACGCCGGCGATCGCGCGATTCAACCAGCCATCTTCCGTGGACTTAACGCCGGGCGTGCCGGATTCCATGTAGTCCTGCGCGTCAAAGTGCGAGCGCGTATTGTCCGGCGAACCGGCGGCATGCACAAAGGCGAGATGCTTCTGGTCCCACAGCGGCTTGAATGCGGTCATGGATGGATGCAGTCCGAAAAAGCCGTCAAGATCGAGCACACTTTGCCGAGGGATGGCGATGCTGGGACGCATGTTGTAATACGCCTGCTCGCCATGCGGCACAACGATGTTCAATCCGTCTGCTGCGCCGCGCTGGAATAGCACGATCAGCCGCTTCGCTCCCGGAGCCGCCGTCTCAGCGGCATACACCGCCCGCGTAAGAAAACTTGGAACCACACTGGTGCCAACAATGGCCAGCGCGCCATTCTTCAAAAAAACTCTGCGAGTGATCGACATTGTGCTCCGTTCCTCTTTCATCCAACTTAAAAAGCTCACCACCGATCACACAGATCAGACGGATAAACACGGATCAGGAAACTGCCCAAATGCCGGAATTGCCAAATTGAAAACCAATCCGCGTTCTACGTGCCTCTGTGTCTCCGTGGTAGGTTTTGTTCCTACCTTCTCTGAAATTCCGGTGAGCCCATAATCAAGCCGGCAATTGCGCCGTAATTCGGTTTCTTGTCCGAATCGTCCAGCCTGCGCTGAGAAATCTGCGGATCGCCTAATTGCTTCTCCATTACGGCATGCGTCTGCGATGAAACGTCGCCCGCAAGGATCGATTGCTCCAGCGCGGCCAATGCCGCCTGTGAATCCGCCGGAGCAGGGCCAGGAATAAGATTTTGCGGATCGAGAGACGTTCCGGGCAATTTGCCGGACGCCAGTTGCAAGGCAAAGTTCATGCGGTTCAGCAGCGCAGAAGAGTTCACCCACGCTTCCGCTTTCATGGAATACCCGGTCGGAGGCTGCATGGCGTAGAGCGGCATGCCCATGCGATTGAGCGTACCGACTAGTGGCAACGCATCCTGGATGTCAGCCCCGGAAGCGCGTGCTGCTGAAGCTACAAACTCAAATGGCGTTTTCATCTTGGCGCGGTACGCGTCAGCGGCCCAGAACTCAGGCGAGTGGAACATGGTGCGCAGCACTTCGCGTATGTCGCCATCCTTTTTCAGGAACGTATCCGCCATGCGGTCAACCAGGGCTGGCGGCGGATTGTCGGAGACAAAGCGCATGGCCAGCTTGCGGGAAATAAATTTTGCCGTCGAGGGCTGATGCGCCAACACGTCCAGCATCTCCTCGCCCTCTTTTTCACCGTGTTCGCCAATCTTGCGGCCCAGGACATACTTATCACCCGGCTCATGTGCGCGTTCATTGAACTTGAACCCGCCGCCAAGCTGCGGTTTTTCAATGCTCCAGCCGGTAAGCACCTTGGCCAGTTCCGTAACGTCTTTTTGGGTATAGCCGCCATCCACGCCTAGGGTATGCAGTTCCATGATTTCGCGCGCGTAATTTTCATTCAGTCCGCTGGGACGGTTCTTCGCCTTCGGTCGCGGACGAGCGAAACGCCCACGCCGCCCAGCCAAGCGTTGCGGCCCGTACAGCGCCAACTCGGAATTCGGCCCCACGCTCTGCCAGTTATCGAGATAAAACAGCATTGCAGGGCTCTTGGCCGTGGCCTCAAGAATGTCTTTAAATTTACCCAGCGCGTGCGGACGGATCACATCACGCTCGTATGCGCTCACCATGTAGCGGTCTGGCCCTTTGCCGATGAATACATTGAAGTGGTTGAACCAGAAATCCGTCATCACTTCATCAAGCTGGCGATTGCTATAAATCGCGCGCAACAGCTTGGCCTCTGCCAGTTCGCCCAGAACGGCCTGCGGCTGGATCATCGCTTCCACTGTCTCGCGCTGCTCCGGCTTCATGTCATCCACCAGCTGCATGGCCCGTGGCCCTTTGTAAGTCTTTGCCAGATCCAGGCGCTCTTCGACCGGCATTTTCATGATGGCCTTGTAACGGTCGTCAGGCGGTAATTTCAAAAGACGGTCCGTATCCAGATCGGCATACATGGCATCTTCACGCTGCTTTTCCCGCTTGCGCTGTTCCGCTTTCAGTGGAGCATCGTTCCCAGTGCTCATCTCGTTTTGCGTGTCTTTGGAGTCGGCAATAGTTTGTGTAACTACCGCAGGCTGAGCTTTGGCGGCAGGCATCTCAGGATCAGCGACACCGTTATTGCCTGTCTTGGCTTTGTCTTCTTTATTTTGCTGACGCTGCTGGTAGGCAGCCATGCGCGATTCATACACCGCTTTCTTCTCGGGATCATGCGGCATGGACATGCGCCCGTTCTCAATCGCTTTCAGCACCTGCGGCGGAGGAAAGTTCTCCACCATCTCTTTGGTGCTCATCTTCAATGTCCGGAAAGGCTCCAGCCGGGATTCCAGCCCGGCATCATCGATTTTTTCCGGATGGAGTTGTTCGTCGAACCACTTGTCCAAACCTTCAGCCTTAACTTTTTCTATATCGGCGGGACGCGCGCCAAAGGTAAAGCGGTTCAGCGCGTGGACAATCCTCTTGTCGTCTTCCATTGGCGCAACTGCGGCAGCAGAATTGGAATCAAGATGTCTAGATTTGGGTTTCTTGTCGCCTGCAAATAGCACGGCAGTGGAAATCAAGACGATGGGGCCCAGCAGAATCAATCGCTTGCGCGCAACCGGCATAGACGCTCCAGGAACTCTTCTGGTTCAGAAATATTAACCCCAGGGTAAGCAAAAGTTGTGAGGAAAGAAAGGTTACGACAGGCTTATCCGCCCGCGGTTCATGCGGCGGTGCAGTTCGGAAACCATGTGATCGATATCCGGAGGCGAGATGTTGCAGGCCACGCCTGGGTCAAGGAACATTTTCCGTGTCCGGGTTTCCCCGGAGGACGACCACGGGCGCGGCGGCGAGACATGGCTCACGGCGTCGCGGCGCAGTTGCACCAGCAGGGCCTGAACGACTTCGCCATCCAGCTTAGCGGGCGCCAGCCAGCTCAGTTGAGCCGCCGCTTCTCCCAGCGCAAGTTTTTTGCGATATGGGCGCTCGCTCAGCATCGCATCAAACGTATCCGCCACAGCTACGATCTTTACCGGCAATGAAACTTCGTCATTGTGAAGCCGGTCAGGATACCCGGAACCATCAGCGCGTTCATGGTGAGAGCGCACCACTTCAGGAATCTTAGGCCAAGGGAACTGTACGGTGGAAACAATGCGATGTCCCTGCACGGTATGGTCAGCCATCTCCTGAAATTCGCCGGGCTCCAGTGCGCCGGGCTTGCTGAGCAAATGCTTATCCACTGTCACCATGCCGATGTTGTGCAGGTATCCGGCTGCGCGCATCTCGCCGGCTTCAGCGGCGCTCATTCCCATTGATTCCGCGATGCCCGCGGCATAGCGCCCTACGCGCAAGGAGTGGCCATGCATCTGTACGGCCTTCACATCAATAGTGGCGGCAAAGGCAGCCAAAGCATCGTCCCAGAAAGAGTGGACAGAGGTAATCAGCTTCAGATTGTCGGCGGTACGTTCCTCCAGCGACATCATCAGTTGGTGGTTATACAGAGCCAGCGCGATAAACGGAGCCAGGTCGCCTATCAACTTCAGAACTTCCGGCGTGTACTCCGCTCCGGCTTCACGCTCGCCCAGCAGCAGGGCCCCAATCAACTTGCCATGGACTTTCAACGGCGCAATGCACCGGAACCACACACTGGAAATGTTTCCGGTGGAGCTTAAGAACGTGTCACAGCGGTCGCGAGAAATTCTTTGCGGTCCGGTCACGTTAGTGAGGGCGTGGACATGCTTGGAAAGCAGAGGAAAGACCGCTGTCTGGGGGAAGACGACAAAGCCCTGCGCCGCAATGGACGCCAGCATGGCCGGTTTTTCCTGAAAGCGAAACAGCGCGCCTGAGCCGGCGCGTATTGCCGCCATTACCACTTCCAGCGCGCCATTGGCAGTTTGGGAAAGGTCTCGCTCGCCCGTTAACACGGGACCCAGTTCGGCCAGGACCTGGGAGGCGAGGAGCGGTGGCCTGCTAGTAAAGAAAGAGTCGGCCAATTTCTAGAGCGGCGCAACTCCAGAGCACCTTGAGAGTAACAGCTTATGCTCTTAATGAGAAAGGCCTAAGTATCGGAATGGTTAACAAAAACGCCGTTGTCATTGGATTAAAAATTGCTGAGGAAGCTATGCAAGCGTGATGGTCGGGGCGTGACGCCGAAGTAAAGAAGGACAATTGCTGGCTCCTCACGCTCCTTGTAGAATTTACTCGATTTGATCGGCTTCGCTTCTGGTGTCTTTTGTCGTTGGGAAATCAAACCAGAAAAGCTGCTGTTGGTGTCTAAAAAGGATGAAGCAGCGACAAACAACCGCTTGATCTCTATAGAAAGTTGCTGAAGTCATCTGACTCGAATGAAGCCAACCCCAACATTTGTCCTTTGCGCTTTAATGTTCTTTTTGCTGTCTTTGCCTGCAGTGGCACAGGCTGACAAGACAGCGAACGCGAGAGAGTACCAGCCGCCAGACTTGCACTACCATCTCGCAACTAAAGATGGCCGAGTCATATTCCATTTAGGCGAGATCATTGAACTGGAAGAAGCCTACTCCGCCGACCTGCCGGATAAATACCTTCTCCTCAGCCAGCCAAAGAAGGTGAACGGCCATGCCGCCCAAATGACGATTGAACCAAACCATGGGGTAATCGATCGTGTCCTGGATGAAGGCGTACGCAGCGTTGAATCCATTATGCATTCGAATTGTGGTGGTGTTGGCGGTGGGATCGGGGGAGGCTGCGGCGATTGCGATACACAGTCGTTACTTTCATCTTCCCCGCTAAACATTCCGTTCAATTTGACGCGTCAATTCCAGATTACTGAGCCTGGGCACTACTTTCTTCAAACAAAGGCTGCCAATGTGATTGTGGCGCCTACGGCAGAGCAACTGAATACCCCGATCACTCTCGCTTCCAACATTCTTGAGATCGAAGTCGTTGAAGATCCTCTATGGTCCTATGAGACTCTTGCGGCGGCGATCGAACAGTTCGATAGAGCAGAAGTAAAGTATGTTTCTCAGGGATGGGACAAATTGCCGATGAGCCAGATGGGCACAGAAGGAATCGGCGAACGCGTGAATCTGGAAGGCGAGATGCAAGAGGCCGCTGAAAAAATGAAACTTCTGGATACCGAGGAATCTCTTGCTGAAATCATTCGACGTTATGATGGAGCCAACATCGGCTGGAACTATTACCGTTATATCCTCTACGATGGAATTATTCAGTCCAAACACAGCTCTCTAGCTATCGATTTGTTATCAGAACGAATGCTTCAGCCTGACTTCTGGGTTTCAGAGAAGGTAATCGACCAGTTAACGGCGATGAAACTTGAAAGCCAGTTTCCGACGGTTTTTGATCGCAACGATTCTTCGTATAGGAAGCAGTTTTACCCGGCAGCGCGCAGGATCTTGCACGATTATGTGCTGGCTGTCGGCAAGAGTTTGGCGGAGAAAGATTCCAATGCTTATGCGCCGAGCTTGAATGTCTTCAACTTCTATGCTCGGCAGGATTATTGCACTGGTAAACCACTGATCTCAAAAATCGAGACGCAGGAGATGGATCAGCAAATCGGCGCGGACCAGGAAAGTTCAAAGTAAAATTTAGTTTGCCAATAAAAAACACGGAAGCTATTTAGCCTCCGTGTTCCTTTGTGTCTTTGGTTAACTCGCTAATTACCCCGGCTGGCCGGCGGCACAATGCCGTTCATACGCAGATATTCGATCATCTGGCCGTATTCGTCGGCTGCATGAATGACAACGGCTGAAGCCACGAACAAACGAGGCGCTTTGCCCCGAAACCACGAAATCTCCTCAAGGGCGTTTTGTGCGGTAATCGTTTGGGCCGCGCGATGGCCCACAGCGAAGGAGTCTTTCAGGAACTTGACGATCTCATCTTTGGTTTTCAGCTCGTCTGGACCGTTGGGGCCTTTGATGCTTGCCGGCATCTGCTCGCCAGTCACATTTGTCCACAAACGATAGTTTGCCGCGGCCGTGTGCTTGACCAGTTGCGCAAAGGTGCGGACGTCTTTGTAAGCGGCGTTAGGAATATTCAGGCTGGCGGGGGTGAAGTCGAATTTATCGGCGGGCATGGCTTCTGCGGCATCCACCACGTTTTTTTCGTATTGACTCACCTGACGGTCCACCAACGAAGCGAAAGTTGACGGAGGCGCGGGCGAAGCTTGCGCTTGCGGCGCAGGTGAAGCGGCTGGAGCGGCAGCCTTTGTTCCGCCTTGCGCGAACGCGCCCACGGCAAAGGTCAGGATAGCCAGCAGGCAAAACATTCTCATCATTTTCATTTCGAAAATCTCCTTATAGTGCGATTTCAAGGGACCAAAAAAGATATCACGGGCTTTGCCTCCATGCTACCAAGGCAGAAACCACAAAGGACACGAAGCAAGACAAAGGGGCAACTTTAGTACGTGCGGCGCCCGAATTTAGATTTGAAATATCAAAGTTTAAATCTCCCATTTCGTCGGGCTATTTGGCAGTAGTAAACATAGTCATCAGGAATGTCTTTCAGTTGCACCGACCTTTGTGTTCCTTCGTGTCCTTTGTGGTTAACACGTCAATTCCCGCCGCGGCTGGCCGGCGGAATGATGCCGTTCATGCGCAGGTATTCCACCATCTGGCCGTAATGGTCAAAAGCGTGGGCCACAGCAAACGTGGCGCAGAAAAGTTTTGTTGTCTGTCCCTGGCCAAAGGGGCTGGGGACCTGGGCGGCGGCATTTTGTGCCGTAAGAGATTTCGCGGCTTTGTGCCCAATTGCGAAGGAATCTTTCAAATATTTCACAATGTCGGCTTTGCTCGTCAGTGAAGAAGGGCCATTGTCTTCCTTGGATTCTATTGGCGACTTGTCGCCCGTGATTGAGCCCCAGAGCAGGTAATTGGTGGCTGCTACGTGCCTAACTTCTTCGGCAAACGTCTTCACGGTTTTATATTCGCTGCCGGCGATGTTGAGCGAAACAGGAGTGAAATTGAATTTGTCATCCGGCATGGCTTCAGCGGCGCTGACAAATTCTCTTTCAACGATGCTGATTTGCTGATCAACCGCCGATGCAATGCTGGGGGGCTCAGTCTTTTTAGCCTGAGCGTTGGGAGTGGCTGCTGGCTTGGCTGCCTGAGCGAACGCGCTCATGCTGAAGCAGGCCAGCGCGAGCAGATAAAAAATTTTCAGATGTTTCATGTTGTTCTCCTCTTCTCTCATTTATCAGTTACTGGTTTGCTGTAAACGATACCACGGCGAGATGAACAAACCGGCAGTCAAGGCGATTGCAGCAAAGGTAAGCGTAAAGTGCAAACCGGCATTGGAGGCCACCACTCCCCAAACTGCGCTGCCAAGGGCCAGCCCGCCTTGCAAAACCAGTACGTACATTGAGATCACGCGCGCTCGAACCCATGCCGGAGCCGCTGTCTGTGCCGCCGTGTTCAGCGTAGCCAGAATGCTGATCCATGCCAGGCCTGCGGCGGCGGAAAACGCTGAAGCAATGGCGAGCGTAGGCGAACGCACTAGCCCACCAAGCGCAATGGCAAAAATAACAGTTGCGTAAGCGATCACGGCATCCGGCGAGAAATGCCTCCTGGCCAGGGCAAGAACTCCTGCTCCGCCCAGCGCTCCCAATCCAAAAAATGCCAGCATTGCGCCAAAACCTTCCGCGCCAAACTTGCTGGTGATCAGCGGAAGCAACGCCCAGAACACGCTGGCGAAAATGGAAAACAGCAGCGTCCGCACCAGCACGGTGCGAATCCGCGGTTCCTGCCGGGCATAACGTAGCCCAACGCCAATGGCTCCCATGAACGTGGTGGTCCCGTTGTGGACGTCAGTTTTTGCCGGCTTCCAGTTGTAAAGAAAGAGGATAACGCCAAAGAATGAAAACGCATTGATCAGAAAGGCCCAGCCGGAACCGGTAGTGCCGCAACAAATGGCAGCAATTAACAAACCACCCAACGCGGGACCAATGGCGCGCGCCATGTTGAATCCGGCGGAGTTGATCGCCACGGCGGCTCCGAGCTGGTTCGGCGGAACAAGATCGGGCGTAAGCGCTTGCCACGCAGGATCGTTCATCACCGCCCCCACTCCCAGCAAAAAAGTAAATACCAGCAGAATTTGCGGCGTTACGGTCCCGGTAAGCGTCATTGCGCCAAGCACGGTTGCGGCTGCCACCATGGAAGCCTGGGTAAAAAGCAGGAATTTCCGGCGGTCAAAAATGTCAGCGAGCGCGCCGGCGGGCAACGCGATCAAAAGCACCGGAAGGCTTACTGCAACCTGCACCAGGGCGACCCACATCGGAGAGCTAGTGAGCGAGGTCATGAGCCAGCCGGTGGCCACGTTTTGCATCCAGCTTCCCGTGTAGGAGATCACGGCCGCAATCCACAGGCTGCGGAAGAGCGGCTCACGCAACGGTGAGAGAACTGAATCATGAATTGCTACAGGCTGAACTGAAACCGGGGTTTCCATGGATCTAGCAGGCCTCGTGGGACTTGCGGACATGACAGATCATTGGACTGCATCTCCCACAGGATTGTGAGCAGGCTGCCCGGAAAATGGCCATTCCTTGCGCCGCCAGGAACGCACTAGGAAAAGAATAATTCCAACAAATGCGATTGCCGCGCCGAACCGGATCTCTTTAAGGTTAGGTCGGGCGTAAAGAACATAAATGAATCCCACCGCCGCCAGCAGCGCTGGGATGGGATAAAAATACATGCGGAAAGGGCGAGGAAACTCCGGATGTCGAGCACGCAAAAGCAGCAGCCCAAACACCTGCATGAGAAATTGCACCATAATGCGGATCACCACCAGCGCCGCTATCAGATCCTGCAGACGCAGCATGCAGAATGCAGTGGTAACCAAGCCCAGAGTCAGCAAAGATCGATGAGGGAATTGATGTTTGGGATGCAGCTTGGCGTAGGCGCGAAAGAAATTACCATCTTCAGCGGCGGCATACGGCACGCGCGAGTAGCCCAGCATGAGTGAAAAAACGGAGGCGAAGGCCGTCCACATAATGAGGAAGGTGCCGAACATTCCCCACCATGTCCCAAAGGTGCGTTGCAGTAGCGTGGACGCGATGTAATAGCGCGCCTCATGCGCGCCGATCTGGTCCAATTCCTGCCAGGGCAGCACGCCCAGAATGCTGATGTTCATTACTAGGTAGAGCGCGCCCACAATCACAATGGAAAGCAGAATGGCGCGGGGGATATTGCGTTCCGGCCGCTTGATCTCCGCGCCCAGAAAGCAGACGTTGTAATATCCCCAGTAATCATAGGTAGCCAACAACATGGCCGCGCCCAGGCCCGTGATGAATCCGGAAGAAAGATTAAATGCTCCGGGAGCAAACGTGAAAGCGCGCGCCATGTTGAAGTGGCTTACTCCCGCTACGATGACTAACAAGATTGCGCCGAGGACTCCTACGGAGAGATAACGCGCTAGCTGTCCGATGACCGAGACGCGTCGATACAGGAGCCACAAAGCCAGAAGGCAGCTTCCCATCGCAACAAACGTGCCGTGCGTGATGAACAAGCGGAACTCAAGCGCACCCATCGGCCCCAGTCCCAATGAGACGGTGTGATCGGCGACCACATGGGCCAGTGACGGCCAAACGAATTCCGCATAACGTGCGATCCCCAGGCACCCGGAAGCGATGGAGAGCGGCGCACTGAAAATCAACTGCCAGACAAAAAGAAATGACATCAGGCGGCCAAGCTGTTTTGCGCCGTAACTTTCTTTTAAATATTGATACGATCCACCCGCCTGCGGCATGGACGCGCCGAGTTCTGCCCACACCAGGCCGTCACACATGGCCAACAACGCACCCAGCACCCAGCCAAGCATTGCTTGCGGGCCGTGCATGGCATGGATAATGAGCGGAATGGTAACGAAGGGCCCCACGCCGATCATGTCAATGATGTTGAGCGCGGTGGCTTCGCGCAGGCCTACGTCGCGAGCCAGGCCCGGCAAAGCCGGTTGAGGAATTTCTATCATTGATGGCCTGCACTGACCAGGTTCACAAACAAACGAATAGCGCCGGGAACACCGGCGGGAAGTTGCCGCGAAAATCCGTAAGCGGAAAAAATGTAAATGCCTTTGCCGTAGTGGGCCAGAAGCAGGCCGCCTTTTTGCGGCGGCTCGCCCGGATCGTTACAGGCCAATAGCGGCTTGAATTGCGCGTCCCACTGCGACATGAAGTAGAGACCTCGCTCCTGCACCCAGCCATCGAAATCTTTTTGCGTGATCTTGTTTGGCCAGTTGAAGACCTGTTCTTCCGGCGCAAGAATTTCCACCGGCTGCTCTTCCACGGAGACGCGCAGGTTGGCTTCAGTCGCGGGGTAAGGTGTGTAATGCCCTTCATTAAAAAGCCCGGTGCTCTGGTTGTATTGGACGATGAGCGTGCCGCCGCGATTCACGTAATCCAGCAGGCGGCGATTGTGCTCGCGCACGTCGGTCCGCGTGTCATAGGCCCGAATGCCAACAATGATCGTGCCGTACCGGCTGAGATCGCCCGATGCTAACTCCTGCGGCGTGATGATGCTGGTATTCAATCCCACGCTTTGCAGCACGGAAGGGATTTCATCGCCCGTGCCCATGATGTAGCCGACGCGCAGGTTCGTCGGCAGCTTAACGTCAACGGCAGCAACTTTTTCTGTTGCTGATCGATATGCATAGTAAGAATCGAGATCGGGCCGGGTGATTACCTTGAATCCTTCCGCATACTGTTTGCCGTTGTATTCCGCGTCCGCCGTGATCTTGTATGTGCCTTCATGCAGATTTTGCGGCGTGATCTGGAACGAGTAATTATTTACGTCGCCATCATGGTCCAGATCGACGGCAATTTCAGCTGGTTCAACCTTCCATCCCTGGGGCGTATCAAGTCGCAGCTTGGCGTGGACAGGAGTCTGCACATTGCTGCGCACGCTCATGCTGATCTGCGTTTTGCCTGTGCCGCCGACAGGAGCCACTGCGATCGGGGAGGTCAGCAAAACGGAGATCGGCGGGCCGACTGCCAGCGGACGTTCCGACTGGCCGAGAGTGGGATCGATGAACTTAATCTTGGCAACGGCTCTGGCTTCGCTGGAACCTTTATCCATGGTGAACCTGGCGTAGGCGTGCACTGGGTATGGCGACCAGGGAAGAGTTAAGTACTTGGGATCACTGATGGAGTAAACCGTCTCAGTTTCAGGATCGCTACGCGTGAAGTAAGGTTTCGTGTCTTTGACATTCTCTAGAACGGTAAGTTTGAACTGAGCCGTGGAAACTTCGCTCGGTTTAAGGGGCGCGTACGGGTCTTTGGAAGATGCCAGATGCTCAATTTTCCAGCCATCCGCTGCTTCTAGACCAAACCCCTGTGGGACCACTGTGGCTTTCCCGCGATTGTAGAGCCGCGCCGTGGCCGTGAAGCTCTTTCCGGGGATGGCGATGCTCAAGGTTTGCTCCATCCGCGGGAAATACGAAGGTCCGGGCGGAGGCCCCGGAGGATCTACCGTAATTTCAAAGAAGATGCCAAGCGACTCATTCGCTGCCTGCTGGAACTGCTCAAGCTTGGTGCGCAAAGTGGTCAGCAGCTTATCCTTTGCCGCCGCCGCAAGCTGCGAATCTTCCAACTGATGGACCAATTTTTCTGTTTCGTCTCGTCCTGCAAGCAGTGGAGCAGCGCAGCCAGAAGGATCTTGCAGGGAAAACGCCTTGTTCGCGTCGTCGACATGTCTTTGCAGCGACTCAAGCGCAGGCTTCAAGAACGGAACTTTCGACTCCTCCGCTCCCAGCCGCGCAGCCAGTCCGACCAGCGAAGTATCGATGCCATCAAAGAAATCATTCTCGTGCGCGGCGGGCTTAGGTATCGTTGAATCCGTCAGCTTGTAATAGGTATAGCGCGGCCCCGGTGGGACGCGGATGCCGCCGGTGCCCTGCGACGTCTGGTGCGACAGACCTTCCAGCGCGAACTGCGTGTAAGACATTCCTAGAAGCGGCGTGTATTCACCCGTGTTCAGCTTTACGGTGTAATCTTCATCAGCCACGTTGCCGCCTTGAAACATGCGCGGCGGATTGCCCACATACAACTTGCGCGGCTGCCAGGGCAAAAGACCTTCCTTGATTTGGTCGGGGAATTTATTGGCATCACCCGCAGCGCGATAAGCCTCGACTGTCAATAGCGCTGAGGCTTGATGATGAGCGTGTCCATCGCGGCTGGTGCCGCTGAACCGCGCAATCAGCACATCTGGTCGAAAAGTACGGATGGCGCGCACCATGTCCCCCACGACCACCTCGTGACCGTGCCATTTGCTGAGCGTCTCGTCCACGGTCTTGGAGAAGCCGAAGTCGGTTACATGGCTGAAGCGCTGCTCCACCCCGTAATATTTGTCCGCTTCCAGCAGCTCCAGCGTGCGCAGGATGCCAAGCTCGTCTGAACTTTCAGTGCCGAACTTGTTCTGCCCGCCTTCACCCCGGGTGATGGTAAACAGCGTTACCTCTGCGCCTTTGCTCCGGGCTTCCAGCGTGAGCATGCCGCCATCTTCGTCGTCAGGGTGTGCGGTGGTTTGCATCAGGCGCGCCGTGGTCTTCAGCTTGGTCAACAATTGGGCCAGATGGACCGCGCCCAGGTCTTCCGGCACCGGACGCGTGTCTGAATGCAGGGTGGAGGCGAACAGGAAAAGCAGGCAGGCGCAGGCAAGGGCCTGGCGGATGAGCTTTAAGCGCATGGCAAACATTGTCTCTGTTAGACGGCTGTTCCGGCAAACCGGGTGCAATTTTGCGACAATAGAATCATCCATCAAGGAGATTCCGGTGCAGAAAATTACTCCATTTTTGTGGTACGACGGCAACGCTGAAGAGGCTGTAAATTTTTATGTTTCTATCTTCAAAAACTCCAAAGTTGTAAGCATGGCGCGCTATGGCGATGCCGGTCCGGGACCGAAGGGAAGCGTAATGACCGCGGCGTTTCAGCTAAACGGCCAGGACTTTGTCGCGTTGAATGGCGGGCCGCAGTACAAATTTACGCCAGCCATATCTTTCGTGGCGAACTGTGAAACGCAGCAAGAGGTGGATGATCTGTGGGAAAAGCTGGCCGAGGGCGGACGAAAAGACCGCTGCGGGTGGCTGCAGGACAAATTTGGCGTGTCGTGGCAAATCGTTCCGACGATCCTGAGCAAGCTCTTGCAGGACAAAGACCCGGAAAAATCGAAACGGGTGATGCAGGCAATGCTGCAGATGGACAAAATGGATATCGGCAAATTACAGCAGGCATATAACGGCGGGTGATCCTATGTCGACACAGAATTGGCCCCCTTCGAACCATCACGTCTTCTCAGTGTGAGAAGACGTCCCGAAAGAGAAAGTTCCGAATAGATCGTAAACGAGGCCTAAGTAGAAAAGTCTCGCCGAAAATTTCTTGATACTGCTTGAGTGGGTTAAATGGTGAGCGCGGAAGGAATCGAACCTTCAACCTACTGATTAAGAGTCGAAAAAATCAACAGCGTGAATCCTGCTGTCAGTTGCCTCCCATTTGTGGTTTTGGAATGAACGGGTTGGCAACTCGCCTTTGGGATTGTTGCTACAGTTCAATGCTTGAGGAAAAGCCGACTACAGATTCGTCTACAGTTCCGTAGACTGAACCCCTCTCCTGGTACAGTTTCCGATTACTACACCTCGCGGCCTTTCGAAAAGTGAACCCTTCACTTGGAACAATCTCGCCTTTCACACTTTGCAACAATGCCGATTCCTCTCTGTCATCCCGTCGATTCTTCAGGCAGGGATGGGGTCTGGGGAAGGGACGGCGTTTGAGTCCCTTCTCCCAGCAGCACCGTAGAAGCCTTTTCCCCTGTTGGCGAGAAAAATCTTACTGTAGCACCTGTTGTTGTCAACGAATTTTCTCGTCCGGCTTGTTCCTCAGATTCTTCGGGTGGGCGATAGCCCAAAGCGGAACCCTGCGGGCAGCATCTTTACACGCGCGACATTCTTCAGCTCGGTCTCCGCGGTGCTTACGTGACTGAACAAGGATCTTAGCCCGGAGCTTTGGTGCTTCAAGTTTTCGCACCTCGTCATCAGCGGTTTCTGGGACCAAATTGTGAAACACAGGCTTGAATTTCTTGTGTTCGTCGTCGAAACAGAAACGATCTTGCGTGAATCAGACTTCATGGATTTCCTCCTTGTTGTGAGTTGTGGTGAAGAGTGGCTAGTCCATCCAATGTGGGAAGGGATCTCGAGAAGAGTGACGGAACTCGGTGATGAGGGTGCGGACTTTCGGACGACGTTCAATGAGGTTGTCTAACACATGCGTCAGGGCGGCCACATCGTCGTAATACCAAATGCGTGGAATCCGCGAAGCGAGTTCTTCCATCCTGGATCTGTCTATTCGCTCAATGAGGCCCAAAGCAGGTTCGAAGGCCTCCCATCCAGTCACTGTTTCGTACACGGAATTGCGCGCGTAGACGCCCCTCGGTCGGTCCGGAAATGACCATTCACCGGCATTGAAACAATAGCCCCGGTCAATGAACACTGCTCGGTACTTCCGCTCGTGGCGGCGCTTGACGAATACAGCCTGGCGACCATCGCTATTGCACGTCCATTTGTCAAACGCAAGCACACGGGCGAAGTCACTCTGTTGCGAAGTCTCCTGGAACATCGTTTCCGGCAGATAATCGAAGATATGGTCTCGTTCGGGATTTGCCACGTACCTTGATCCGAGTTGGTTCCCGCAGCGCAGGACGTGCGTACCCCTGCAGCATCAAAACGCATTTCGGGGCTGTGCTCAATGAGCCAGTCAGGTACGTCGATCACCTGAACATCTGGCATAGGGAGTCCGAGCAAAGAACCAAGCTTGCTGCCAAAAAATTCATTAGCCAATATTCGGCGGTCCTGCGGGTTGTTCTGAAACTTAGTGAGGTAGTAGTTATTGTCGGAAGCGCGGAGCAGATCAGCCTGAGCTCCCCCACGCATTTTCCGGATGTGCTGCACGGCGTAAAGAGGAGCATGGCTTTCCATGAGTCTCTGTTATTAACCTCCTATTGGGAAATGGACGTGATGTGGAACGGTGCTTGCGTTGTTTTCAGCGTTTTTCGAGTTACGGGTCTTGTTTAGCTCTGGAGCAGGAAGCTGATCAGAAGGACGAGAGCAACAACCAGTGCAACTTGGGGCGAAACGATGATGATCCCTAGGGCTATTGCGAGCAGGGACAGCAAAGGCGAGCAGGTTAGTAATTGCGATCGGGACCCCAAGGATGAGAGAATCCCGACTTGTCGGTCGGGCGCGTTTGTCGCCCATGCTGATGGCCGGAACGATGATGAGCGAAAAGCTCCTGCGGCTTGGGAGCGGAGGTCGCGTTTTGCTTGCCACATTTGAAATCTGAAGCCCGCCGCGCTGTAGGAAGCGAATATGGAACCACCTACAAGTTCCCATGCAGCGCTGAGAATGTGCGCGGTTGCGATGACCAGCCAGGGAAAAATAGCTGGCACGAAGAGCAGTGCCAGAGAAACAATTATGACAAGAGCTACATTGTCCATAGAAGAGTATGAGGGCTGCTGTTGGCAGCCCTCGCGATAGGGCTCTCTCCACCTTCGGTGTCGCGATTTTAGAAAATCTAGCGCGTATCCAGACTTTCCACCCAGACGCTAACGGCATAGCCATCTTCTTCTTCAGCCAGCGCTTTCTCCCAGCCAGCGCCGAAGTTGGGAAGAGCAGCGGTGCCTTGAATCCGCGCGAATACTTTGAGGGTCGGCTCTTCGCAGGGAACCTGCAGGTGGATCACGCCATCGATTAACTTTGTTTCGCAGGTCGGCGTGGCGTCTTTGATGAATCTTTTGCGCAGAGCCAGCAGAGATGTGTACCAATCCAGCATCGGATGCTCACCCTGCGTGAGCTGCCAATTGAGTTTTGAACGCTCGAAGGTTGCGGGATCCTGCGGATCGGGCACTTCGTCATTGGCGAAATCGAAGTCCTTGAACTCCTGCTTGCGGCCTTCACGCACAGCTTGCTGCAACGCAGGATCGCCGTAGTCAGTAAAGAACTGGAAGGGATTAGGCTCATCATATTCCTGGCCCATAAAGAGCAGCGGTGTTTCTGAAGCAAGAAGCAAGAGCGCGGCGGCAAGCATTCGAGCGCCGCGCGGGACAAGCACAGTCAGCCTTTCACCCTTAGCGCGATTGCCGACTTGATCGTGGTTCTGAATGCAAATCACATGCGCAGCGGCGGGCATCTCATTACTGCTTGAGCCGCGCGGGCGTCCGCCCCAGAACTGAAACGGCTCACCCTGAAAGACAAAGCCGTGCGTAAGTGAGCGGGCAATCTGCTCAGGCTGGCCAAAATCCTGGTAATAGCCTTTGCGCTCGCCGGTAAAGAACGCATGGATGGCGTGATGAAAATCGTCACTCCAGATTGCGTCCAGCCCGTAGCCGCCAGCTTCAGGGGCACGGACAATCTTGGGATCGTTTTCATCGGTCTCAGCAATTACGCAGACGTGGCGGCCAAGTTCGGCAGCCAATGCAGCGACGTCGGCTTTGATTTCGGCCAGAATGTGGCGCGACGAATCGTCTTTGATGGTTTGCACCGCGTCCAAGCGCAGGCCATCCATGTGGTATGCGCGTACCCAGTAGAGAGCGTTCTCTGCAAAGTAGCGGCGGACACCCTCGCAGCCTGACTGATCGTAATTGATAGCCTCGCCCCAGGGCGTCTGATGCTTGTCTGTGAAATATGGGCCAAAGAGACGCAGATAATTGCCTTCATTGCCCAAGTGGTTGTAAACCACGTCAAGAATCACAGCCAGCCCGATTGCGTGCGCTGCATTCACCAAACGCTTGAGGGCGTTGGGACCGCCATAACTTGCCTGCACCGCGTAGGGCGAGACGCCATCATAACCCCAATTGCGCGTTCCGGGAAAAGCTGCAACCGGCATGATTTCAATTACGGTGATGCCGAGTTTTTTCAGATAAGGCAGCTTGGCGATGGCTGCATCGAACGTTCCTTCCGGAGTGAATGTGCCGATGTGAAGCTCGTAAATTACGTAGTCACGCAACGCAAGGCCGCGCCAGGCGGAGTCAGTCCAGGCAAACTTTTCAGGATCAACGATCTCTGTTGGCCCGTGCACGCCTTCCGGCAGCAGGCGCGAAACAGGATCAGGCACAGGTTTATTGTGATCGACGATGTAGAAGTATTTATCACCGGGGCGCGCAAACGCCTGGAGAGAGAAATAGCCATCAGATGATTGCATCGGCCAGTCATGCTGGCCTTGATCGTTGATCAGGCGCAGTGTCACGGTTCTTGCCGAAGGAGCCCAGACACGGAAGTCGCAGCTATCGCCGGCAAGATTGGCGCCGAGCATTTTAGTCTTTACTCTGCTAGACAAGGTGTTGCTAAGTGTGCGGGTCGTCACGTATGTTGAGAAGGACTCAATACTTTTCAGGATGCATCAACCCCAAAAGCCAGAATTGATTTTAGCTTCATCTTCACCGCGACGGCAGGAGTTGTTGCGGGAAATCGGCATTCCGTTTCAGGTGCATGCCGCAAACATCAATGAAGACCAAATAGTGGGAGAGGCGCCGATCGCGTATGCATTGCGGCTGGCGCGGGAGAAAGCAGAGGCGATTGCTGCGCAATATCCGCAGAGCTACGTGTTAGGCGCGGATACGATTGTGGTTTTGAAAGCCGAGGTCTTGGGCAAGCCGAAAGATCAAGCTGATGCAGCGCGCATGCTGCGGCTGCTTTCCGGACGAGAGCATGAAGTCACGACAGCCGTAAGCCTAGTTGCGCCGAGCACTATCACTCCAAGCACAATTGCAGCGATCGAAGTTCCACCGATCGTAGTTGCGGCAAGCACGCTCGCGCAGACGCGTGCCAGCACAACGAAAGTTTTCTTTCGTGAAATTGACGAAGCCGAGATTCAGCAGTATGTCGCCGGCGGTGAGCCAATGGACAAAGCCGGAGCATACGCCATCCAAGGCGGCGCTTCACGCTGGACCGACCGCATCGAGGGGGAATTTTCCAATGTGGTGGGATTGCCTCTGTCTTTGGTGACAGAGATGTTTAAAACTGCCGGATTAATGAAAAGCTGATTATTTCTTTTCAGCTGGCTGGGCCGCGCCCTGCTCGCCATCTTTCATTGCGCCCTTGAAATTCTTGATTGCGTCGCCCAGGCCTTTACCCAGATCGCCCAGCTTGCTAGGACCAAAGAATATCAATGCAATGACCAAAATGATCAGCAGTTCGGGTACACCAAGTTTTCCACCAAACATTGTTTTGCTCCGTCCAGGAAACGCCTTGAAGCAGGCTTCCGTGGGTCTGTTGTTAGATTCAAGAAGATTGTAGGCCAACCAAACTGGCGAGTCAAAGAAACATTGAAAACTAAGGACTTTAGGTAACTCAGTCTTAAGTTCTCTAATAAATCCTTATGTTTCATAGACTTTGGATTAAGGTGGTGAGTAAGGCCGTCCGCTGAGGAAGCTCATGGATTACGACGGACTCATGAGGAGCGTGGGCCCCTTCGCCCAGCGCACCCAGCCCGTCCAGCGTGGGAACGCCCAGGGCCGATGTAAAGTTTCCGTCGGATCCGCCGCCCGTGGAAGACTCCTCCAGCTTCCATCCCATGGTTGCGCCGACCTCGCGGGCAAGATTGAAAAGTCTCACTGTGCCTTCCGTCCGCTCCATGGGCGGGCGATTGATCCCTCCACTCAGCTCAATGGAGCAGTCCGGATCAAAAGGCTTCAGCGCGGCAAATTTCTTTTCCAGTTCCGCAGCGTCTGCGGCGCGGGCAATGCGCAAGTCGACCTCTGCCCATGCCTCCGCCGCCACCACGTTGCTGCGCGTCCCGCCTTGGATCACGCCGGGGTTCACGGTGATTCCGCGCACAAGGTCGGTAAATTTCACGATCTCCAATAGCTGGCGCGCCAGCTCAACAATGGCGCTCCGGCCTTTTTCGAAATCCACGCCGGAATGCGACGCACGGCCGCGCACGCGGACCGTGATATCGCCCACACCTTTGCGCGACGTTTTTAAATGTCCTTGTGGCCCCTGCGATGGCTCCAGCACCAGCACAGCTTCACAGTCTTTGGCCGTGGCTTCAACAATCGGGCGGCCCGTTGTGCTGCCAACTTCTTCGTCAGTATCAAGCAGGATCGTTACCGGACGGTGCGCCGCACCGGATTCCTTCAGCCCGCGCAGGGCAAAAATCATCATGGCAATTCCGGACTTCATGTCATACACGCCGGGGCCAAAGGCGCAACCTGCTTCCATGCGGAAGGGCATTTTGGCCAGAGTACCCATGGGCCAGACCGTATCAAAGTGTCCCAGCAGCAGCACCGGCTTGCTGGTGCCGTCGGAAGCTCCGCCGGCAAATTCAGCCTTCAGGTGATTGCCCGCTGCTTCCTGCGGATAGAAAGTTACCTGGCCGCCAAGCCGCTCAAATGCCTCAGCCAGGAATTCACCCATGCGGTCCACCGCTGCTTTGTCGTCGCTGGGCGATTCCATCTCCACCATCTTTCGCAGCAGTGAGAGCATTTCGCCTTCATGCTGCTGGTAAAAGGCAAGATGGGCGTGCGCGAATTGGCCGACGCTTTGGGTTGTCATATTCGTAATGATAAACGGGCTTTTACTAATCAGTGTCATCAGTGCAAATCAATGGGCTGATTCGCACTTTCCCCGCCATTTCTTGTGCCTCGCTTCGCTGTCCTGTCGGGTGGCCCACGCTTTCGCCCGATGTTGGCGAAGCGTGGGAAGTAAAAGTTGCGTTCCAGGACAATGCAAGATACAGTGCTGCCGCCATGCCTTCACAATTGAAGCGATATCAGGAAGATGGGCAGCTTCATTACGTCACCTTTACCTGCTATCACCGTATCCAATGCCTGAATTCAGCTTCTGCGCGCGATGTATTTGAGCACACGCTCGAACGCGTGCGGCGCTGGTACGGTCTATACATCTTCGGCTATGTCGTGATGCCGGAGCACGTACATCTGCTTCTGAGCGAACCGGAGCGCGCCAGTTTGGCCGTTGCACTCCAGATGCTGAAGCAGATAAGCTCGCGCAAGCTGCATAAGATGAATGTACACAAGATGGGTGGCCCACCCTTTCGCCCTGTTTTGGCGAAGGGTGGGAAATCGAGTGGGGAGCAGGTGGATCAGCCTGTTTGGCAGAAGCGCTATTACGATTTCAATGTATTCAGTGATCATAAGAGAATCGAGAAGTTGCGCTACATGCACTGGAATCCTGTGAAGCGCGGACTGGTGGAAAAGCCGGAGGACTGGAAGTGGAGCAGCTACTGCCACTACTTGACGGGGACGGAAGGTGTGGTTGAGATTGAGTCAGAATGGACAGCGCGCAAGCGAGAAAAAATGGGCATCCTGCCTAAGCTCAAGCGCATAACCCTAGAATAATTCGCTACTTTAATGCCCGCCCTTCGTGCTGTGGTGCACGGGCAGGTTGAGACAATATAGGAGGCAAGAAACTGGAATCCTGGTATCTCGTGCGTCGCAGGAGGCAGATGGTGACTACTGGCCAACAAAAGTTTGTTTGGGCACCGATATTCACTATGCAGATGCGACCAAGGGCGGACTATCAACTTTTGCAAGAACCGATTCTTCCGGCCAGGACTAGCCCTTATGAAAAAGATGTAACTTGCGAAGCGTGCATTGGCGAAGCGAATTGGAGGGCGCGTCCAAAGGGGCCGCAATGATAAGCCAGATACCCCACGCTTCGCCAAAAGCAGGCGAAAGCGTGGGGCCACCCGCCGAAAATATTGGCAATGCACGACGCAGCCGCCATGTAACCCGCCTGAAATCTTCTAGATGCCTAGAATGAAATCGGCCTGCCACCCCCTCAGGCCGATAAAGCATCCACTTTCAGAAGGGAAAGACGCAACCGTACTCGGTTTAGGGGGGAACCGTGGCTTTGGTATTGTGCACTGGTATTGATCCTGCGGCGCTTGAAACCAGAAGAGTCATTCTGGAGAGGGCTGGTCATCATGTGATTTCTGCCACCGGAGAGCAGGAACTTGAAGACGCGTGTGTTGCCTACAGGATTGATGCGGTCGTGATAGGAGATAGCTTGTCGCCCAAAGCGAAGGTGCGGGTCCTTACCTTGGTTCGCAAAAATTGCCCTTCATCGAAAATCCTGGAACTGTACCCGCAAAAGGGCCGAAGAACGCTTGACGAGGCCGATGCGTGGTTGCCGATACCCGCAAATAACCCGCAGGATTTTGCAGAGTTGATCACTTCTTTGACCCAGACAAGAGCCGTGGGCGGATTTTGAAGAGAAAGAGTTCCCGGCAAATTTCGGATGCCCTGGCGTCAGGTACTCTTTAGAAGGTGGCCGAAGCTACGATGTGCCGCGGACTAACAGAGATGCCGAAGGTACGTTTGTGGTGTGCGGCGGCGGGTATCCGATTCAACCAAAGTTGAATTTATTCAAGGCAAACAAAAACGGCAGCCCAGGTTCGAGCTGCCGTTTTCCCGACGAAGGAGCGCCCTCAGAGCGCCTTGGAGAAAGTCGTTTACTGCACGTTCACGTTTTCCGTCAACCGGTAGAGCTTGCCTGCCGTGTCCCACGCCTGGACTACCAGGATGTGAGTGCCTTTGGCAGCGGAAACCGGCTGGTCAAAGGTCGGGCCGGAAGATGCGCCTACCTGCACGCCGTCAATATAAGCCTTCATGGCCGTGATCGATGCCGTATTGTTCTGGACGCTGGCATTCACCCGGAAAGGAGATTGCACATCGTCACCATCATTAGGAGTGCTTTGATAGATCCCGGGGTTGCAAGTGCTTCCCTTAGGCGGACAGTCAGCTTCGTAATACGTCTTTAGGCTTACGTTGCTCTTGTAAACAGTGTTGTTGGTGTCCCAGGCCACCACCGTAAAGGTATGGTTGCCGGGAAGGGTACTGATAGCGCCGCCGGTGACGCTGGTTTGTCCGGCAGCAGGTGCGAAATCAAAAACGTCGGTGCTGTCCACATACGCCCGGACGAACTTTATGGCTGTGTTGCCCTTGAATCCGGCAGTGAAGCCGAGATTCTGTGAGACCACCGATCCTGTGGCAGGGGCGCAGATGCGAACGCCCACCCCAGTGACGGGGCAGCTAAAAGGCAGGTTGCCGGTGACGCTGAAGTTTTCTGATGCCTGATAGAGGTGGCCAAAGTCGTCCCAGGCATTGATGACCAGGTGATGCGTGCCGTTGGCGACGCCGCCCTCAAACAAGCTGAGTGAACCGCCGCCATTCTGGAAGATCAACTTGCTGTCAATGTAAACCTTCATGGTGGTGATGCTTCCGGAAGTCGGGTTGGCAACGGCTTCAATGTGCGGGACTTGGTAAATGGTGGAATTTGCGCTGGGCTGGCAAATCGCCAGCTGGCCGCTTGCCGGTTCAGGACAGGCAGCGGATGCTTGCAAAGAAACGCAAAGTGCAAACGCGACAACCGCGAAGCTGATTTTAAGAGTGTGCAGGGATGGGTACTTCATGACTGATGGGGCCCTCTACAACCGGAAATATGAAGATCGTTATGCAATGGGTAGAAGCAATTTAAAAGCCAAGTAGCTGCTCTCTGAAAAGTCGCTTCGGCAAGCAGAGTAGCTGCACAAAAAGTACAAAAAAGAGAACTAAAATACCCAAGGAGAGTAGATGAAGGATTAGGGGAAATTGCAGGTCGGTGAAAATCGCTCTTTCGGGGCCAAGTTTCAAACCGGACGGCAAATCCTCTATAATTCGCGCTTCAGAATGAGTGAAACCACAAATTTGAACGCAACAGCCGAACCCCCTGCACTTGCTATCAAGGCCGGGCCGCTTGATATCAACCAGATCATGGCCATTCTTCCGCATCGCTACCCCTTTCTGCTGATTGACCGGGTCTTGGAGATCGAGCGTAAGAAGAAGATTGTGGCCATCAAGAATGTCACCGTGAACGAGCCGTTCTTCGCGGGCCACTTTCCTGAGTTTCCCATCATGCCCGGTGTGCTGATCGTGGAAGCCATGGCCCAGGCGGGTGGCGCCATGCTGCTTACGGAGGTAGAAGACCGCAAAGACAAATTGATTGTCTTTACCGGGATAGAGAAAGCGCGGTTCCGCCGGCCAGTGGTGCCAGGTGACCAGCTTCGGATTGAAGTGGTGATGCTGAGCTGGAAAGAAGGCGCGTCACGCATCGCCGTACGCATGGAAGGCAAAGCCTTTGTGAACGGCAAAGTGGTTTGCGATGGCATGGTGAGCGCGCAACTGGTATCGCTCAAGCGCGGACAGCTGACCTCAGAATCCCCCGCTGAAATTACGGAATGACCAAATCCCAGAGCATGGTTCACTCAAGCGCGATGATTCATCCCACGGCAATCATAGATCCCAAAGCGCAGGTGCACGCAACCTGCTCCATTGGGCCGTATTGCCTGGTGGGCCCGGGCGTGCAACTGGGCGAGCATTGCGAGTTGATGTCGCACGTGGTGATTCATGGCCCTACAAACATTGGTACACACAACCGCTTCTTCCCTTTTTGCGCGATAGGGGGCGAACCGCAGGACCTAAGCTACAAAGGTGAAGAAACCCGCCTGGAAATCGGCGATCACAACGTCGTCCGTGAATATGTAACGTTGAATCGCGGCACGGCTAAAGGCGGCGGCGTAACGAAGATCGGCAGCCACACGCTGATCATGGCCTATGCGCACGTGGGACACGATTCGGTGATCGGCGACCATGCCATGCTGGTGAATGCGGCAACCCTGGCCGGACATGTAATCGTGGAAGAATGGGCCGTGGTGGGAGCGCTGTGCGCCGTCCATCAGTTCACCCGGATCGGCGCACACTCTTACATTGGCGCGGGAACCATCATCACCAAGGATGTGCTGCCTTTTTCCAAATGTGTCTCGCCGCGCGATGTCAGGACTTACGGCCTGAACTCAGTAGGACTGCAACGCCGTGGCTTTAGCGACGAGCGCATTCGCAAAATCCATCATGCGTATCGGGTGCTGCTGAATTCCAAATTGAATACTACGCAGGCGCTGGAAAAATTGAAGTCGGAAAATGACCGTGGTGAAGACGTAGACATGCTGCTGCGATTTATTGAAGATTCAGAGCGTGGAATTATTAAGTAGAGACCAGAGAAGTAGCGGAACGAAGACAGAAAATTACGCTGCCCGACGGTCTGGGGCAGGATTGGGTTCTTCAACTAACCTCAAGGTGGGGCGTTCTGCTGTCGGCTTATTTGGCAAATCTTCTTCAGTCGATGGCGGGCTTTCCGGCGAGTCGGCTTCGTTCAGGTCAGGCGGCGTATGCTTTTCCGCGCCTCTGATCAAAGCGTCGGCATAGCCTAAATAATGGCGAACGTAGGTTTGCTCTTCCGAACTTAGATCGGCATCGACTCGGTCCATCAAGACCTCGTTCTCTGACGTCATGCCGGGAATTTTGTATCGGCCATGGCGCTTCTTGAACGGAACAAGGTTCTTGCTTTTAAGTTGGTCTGGAATTACCCGCATTGTTTACTCCGTGGTTATGATGCTGGCGCCAGGGGTTAGGTGCACTTACCACTGAAGAATTAAACCAAAGGGGACAATTGATACACTGATTCAGAATGGCTGAGGGGCAAAAACTTGGGCTTATTGCAGGCAATGGCAGTTTTCCTTTGCTGCTGCTGGATGCAGCGCGGGCACAGGGCGCTCAGGTGATCGTGGCCGCTATCAAGGAAGAAACTTCCCCTCTCATCGAGAGTCGCGGGGCAGCCCAGGTGCACTGGATGTCACTGGGCGAACTCAGCAAGCTCATTGAATTCTTCAAGCGTGAAGGCGTGAGCACCGCGATCATGGCCGGCCAGGTCAAGCACAAGCAGATTTTCTCCTCTATCAGGCCTGACTGGAAGCTGGCCAAGGTGCTTTTGTCTCTGGGAACGCGCAACACGGATTCTTTAATCGGGGCAGTGGCCAAGGTGCTGGAAGACGAAGGCATTCACCTGATCAACTCCACGTCATATCTGGAACCGCTGCTGGCTCGACCAGGAGTACTCTCGCGTCGCAGGCCGAGTGAAGCCGAGCAGAAGGACATCGAGTACGGCCGTCAGGTAGCCCGCAATCTGGCTCAATACGATATTGGTCAGACAGTCGTAATCGCCCAGGCTGCCTGCGTTGCTCTGGAAGCCATGGAAGGGACTGATGCCACCATCATCCGCGCAGGCGAGCTGATGAAGAGCGCGGCTGTAGATGGCGACTCAATGCTTAGCCGCAAGCTGACTGTAGTAAAAGTAGCCAAACCAAATCAGGACATGCGCTTTGACGTGCCGGTGATCGGCCTGAAAACGATTGAGACCATGGCACAGGCCGGAGCAACGTGCTTGGCCATCGATGCCGGGAAATGTCTCTTTCTTGATGGAGACAAGATCATTGCGGCGGCGGATCAGGCAGGAATCGCTGTGGTGGCTGGGTCAGTTCCGGAATGATTGGCAAGTTGCGCCAGCGTGGGCTTACGCCTCTAAATTTTTGACCTGTCTGTTCGTCTGACCGCCGTCTTTTCCACTTCCTCCAGCATTTCCTGCACGCACTTCTGCACTCGATTGGCCCGGCCTTCAGGCGTGCGGTAATAAAAGATCCCAAACAAATGCGCCCGCCGATGTGAAGGCGACATGCGCTCCCACTTCTCTCTGGCCTTGGGATTCTGGCGAAAAGCCACCTGCATAATGGGCGGCAGCTCACGCTCGGCTTCCATCGTCTCTATCAACCGTTCGGCAATTTGCTGAGACCTGCGTTTTCGGGCCTCTGAGCTCTTGCATTGCGCAATCCATTTGGCAATTTCAATCCGCCGCGATGGATTCAGCGATTCGTAGTACTTCAACAGCCGCTTTGACTGTCCTAACTCGTGCAGCAGTTCTTTTGCCGGCGGAGGCGCCGGACGGGGACTAGTATCCGGTTGAAGCAAAAATTTCGCGGTCAGTCCTGCTGCCGTCTTTCCACCGGAAAGCAGCTTCTTGTTGACGATCAGAAAGTGATGGCCCTGGCCGTCAGGGAAAAGAGTCCCGCTTAAAGCGAATCCGTTGATTTCCCCCCGAACTTTCATCTGTCCGCGCTTGCCCCAGACTTTGGCAGCGTCAAAAGGAATGGGCGCAATCACCCAACGCAGCCGGTCGGCAGTGCGCTCCAGCACTGCCTCAAAGGTCTTGGCCCGGGAAATCTTGGGCTCTGGCTTGGAAGTGGGCATCAGCCGATAGTCTAGCAAGAGCGTTCAGCCGGAGCTATAAGCAAACCTGCCGCTGGGAGTAGAACGACCTAAGCGTCTTTGCGATTGATGTCCCTGGGCGCCTTGCTCTGATCGGTTCGCTTCTCCGTAGGATTTCTGGGTTTCACGGCGCGCTTTTCGAAGTCGTGGGCCACTGAGGGATTCAGATTGCCGCCAACCGTGTTAGGAACTTTGGGAATGTCTTGCCGGAGGTTTCATTGCGCTGCTGTGTCCGGACGGGCATTTGCAGGACCTTGCTTTCGCCGTGCGGATTCGGGCTCTTCTCTGAAACTTCTTTGCTTGACTGACGTTTTCGTGGCGGGACTACCCGGGGTCCTTTATGCTCTGCCATACGCCACCTCCCTAATCCCAATGAGATGGCAAGGAATGCCGCCGGGTGGCGTGAAAATCCAGAGCTGCCGCGCACCCGGCAAGTGGGTCAGTTTGAAAACATGACCCACTGGCAGTATCAGCGTCTAGCGATTCGCAGACGAATCGCGTGTCTTTAGGCAGACGTTCATCGCGTGAGCGATGAATTGACCGCGAACTGTACTACCACCCAAAAACCCGGTTCGCCCGCGCTTCTACCAGACCCGACACGCGTTCTCATGCACCAGAGGCTTGCCTTTGGCGCAGCCAAACGCCTTGGCGAACTCCGGCATGTTAGCCACCGTGTTATTCACCCGGTATTTCGGCATGGAATGTGGGTTGGTGAGGATTATGGTGCGCATGACTTCCGGACGCAACTGCGAGCACCAATTATTTGCGAATGACAGGAAAAACCGCTGCACTTCCTTCAGGCCATCGTCGCCCTTGGTTTCCAGCGTTTTTCCCTGCTGCTTCAGGTCGTTCTCCAGCGCGATAAGGGCCAGGTAAATGCCACCGTTGTCTGCCGTGTCTTCACCCTGGGTAAGAAGCCCGTTCTGCTTCACCCCCGCTTCAGGGATTTCCTGCGTGTATTCGTCTGAGATGCACTTGCCGCGTTCGTCATAATTCTTGGCGTCCTCAAGAGTCCACCAATCATGGAGATTTCCCTGGGCGTCAAACTTGCGTCCCTGGTCGTCAAATCCGTGCGTGATCTCGTGGCCAATAACTGCGCCTTCAGCGCCAAAGTTGGTTGCATCGTCCGCCTTGGCATTGAAGAAAGGAGGCTGCAAAATCCCGGCAGGAAAGTTGATGGTGTTGAACTGCGGATCATAGTAGGCGTTGATCGTCGGCGGCGTCATAGTCCAGTCATAACGGTCAATGGGCTTGCCGATTTTTTGCAGCCAGCGGTTGAACTCAAAAGCCGTGGCTCGGTGTATGTTTTCCAGATAATTACTGGGCGTGATTTGCAACGCGGAGTAGTCACGCCATTTATCGGGATAGCCGACTTTATCCAGAATGGCATGGAGCTTGGCGCTGGCCTGCTTTTTGGTGGCGTCGGTCATCCAGGTCACGTTGGTGATGTCCTGGTCCAGTGCGCCTTCAATGGCTTTCACAATGCGCAGAACGCGCTCTTTGCTGTCCGGCGGGAAGGCGCGGGCAACATAAGCCTGGCCAAGAGCTTCACCCAGAGCGTTGTCCGCTGAGTGGACGCAACGCCGCCAGCGCGGCGAAAGTTCCGGTGTGCCGGCCAGCGTGTGCGAAAAGAAATTAAAGTTTTCGTCAACGAACGCCTTGCCCAGGTACGGCGCGGATTCATGGGCCAGCTGCCATTTAAGGTAGGCTTTCCAGTCGGCCATCGGATGCTCTTGGATAGCGTGCTCCAGGCCGCGGAAAAAATCGGGCGAGGTCACCAGAAACGTCTGTTGCGCGGGCGCATGCACCAGGGTGAGATAGCGCTGAAAATCGAATGACGGTGTCAGTTTCTGGAGCTGCGCCAGCGTCATCTTGTTGTTGATGTTTTTGGGATCGCGCCGTTTCACCACGTCCATGGCGGCATTGGCCAGCTCGGTTTCAATCTGCATTACCGTGGCCGCGTCAGCGGTGGCCTGTGACTGGGATTCGCCGCTGAGCTTGAGCATGTTTGCGATATGCTCCAGATATTTCTTGCGGATCTCCTGCGATTTGGCATCGTCTTTGGAATAGAAATCCCGGCCGGGCAGAGAGAATCCTGCCTGGTCAAATTGTCCAACGGTCTTTTGCGCGTTGTCATAATCCTGAATGGCGGAGAAACCGAAGAGCGGTGCGAAGGTGGCATTGTCTTCGGCAACCCACGCCTCGCCGATGGTGGAATGCTGATGGGCGATCTGATCGACCAACTGCGGTTTTGTCTTTAAATCGTCAATGTGCTTCAACACCGCCTGGAAAGCTTTGGTCGAGCCGTTTTCCACGGCGGCCTCATCCATGCAACTGGTCCAGTAGTCGCCAATCTTCTGCTCCACCGGCGTACGGCCCTGTTTTTTGGCTGCAGCCGCTTCCAGGGCCTGCCGCAGCACTGTTTCATTCCATTGCTGCAACGGCCCCGCAACGCCCCAGGCTGCACGATCGGGAGGAATGGGATTCGCGGCAAAAAATTTGCTGCAGGTGTACTGGTAAAAATCCGTGCAGGGGTCAACCTGGGGATTTACCTGGTCAGCGCTCAAGTGCTCAAGCTTGGGCAGTTCTTCTTGCGTGGGGCTTTTCTGCTGCGAAAACGCAAAGGTACAGAGACACAAGAAAATTACAAGAAATAAGCGACGCATTTAAATTCCTCCTGAAGTGGCAAAGTGCAGATGGGGCGCCATTTCCGAAAATATACATATGTGATCAGACGCGTGAACACGAGATTGGTAGTTAGAAGTCAATAAACATCCTACTGGAGCTCTTATTTGCCGGCCTTGGCTTTGGCCCGCTTGTCTCGCCGCTCACGGGACCAACCCTCTTTAATGGTCTGGCGGCTGCGGCCAAGAGCCAGAGCGTCAGCGGGAACGTCTTCAGTGATCGTTGAACCGGCCGCAACGTAAGCGCCTTTGCCAATCCGAACAGGCGCGACCAGGGTGGAATCGCTGCCGATAAAGGCGTTTTCTTCAATCACTGTCATGTGCTTGTTGACGCCATCGTAATTGCAGGTGATGGTACCTGCGCCCACGTTGACCCCGGCCCCAACATCGGAATCACCAAGGTAGCTCAAGTGGTTGGCTTTGGCGCCGCGTCCCATGCGCGTCTTTTTTGTTTCTACAAAATTGCCCACGTGTGCGCCTTCACCGATTTCGCTGCCAGGACGCACATGCGCATAAGGACCAAGCTGCGCTCCGGCGGCAATGGTGGATTGGTCAACGATGCAACCGGGACGAAACAGCACGTTGTCGGAAATTTGAGAATCGCGAATCACCGTAAAAGAACGTATGCGGCAATCGGCGCCAATCTTAGTGCGGCCTAGTATCTGGACGAACGGTTCAAGAATCGTGTCTGGTTCGATTTCAACATCGTTATCTATCACACAGGTTTCCGGGCGATAGATGCTGACGCCGGCAGCCATGAGATCAGCGCATTTGCGCCCGCGCATGGTGGCATCCAGAGATGACAATTCCGCCAGAGTGTTTGCGCCGAGCACTTCGGCGGGATCGGAAGCCTTTAAAGCGACCACAGTAGCTTTGCTTTTCACCAGCAGCGCAGCCATATCTGTTAAATAAAGCTCGTGGTGCGCGTTGTCCGTTTTGAGGCGATCAATGTTGGCGAACAGCGGCCCGGTGGCAAAAGCGTAAATCCCGGAGTTGATCTCACGCTCTTTCTGCTGTGACTTGGTAAGGGCTTTCTGCTCGACGATGGCTTTCACGCGATCACTGGAGCCGGCACGAATCACACGGCCATAGCCGAAAGGATCGGAAGGCGCGGCGGTAAGGATCGTCATGGCAGCTTTTTTGCTGAGATGAAAATCGCGCAAGCGGGCAATGGTTTCAGGCCGGATCAAAGGCACATCGCCGGAGAGAACAAGAATGTTCTGGTATCCGCTCACCTGATCGCGTGCACACATAATTGCGTGTCCCGTGCCGCGCTGCTCAGCCTGCAAGACAAACTTGACGCCGAGCGGCGCAACAGCTGCGCGCACATTTTCCGCCTGATGCCCAACGATGACATAAATGTGTTCAGCCGGAATAATCTGCTGGGCAGCCTTGATCACGTGCGCGAGCAAGGGCTGGCCGGCAATCTCATGCAGCACTTTGGCGCGCTTGGATTTGAGCCGGGTGCCTTTGCCCGCAGCCATGATCACAATGGCGAAATCAGAAGTGCCGTTAATTTTCTGGTTACGCATTAAACCATCATCTTAAAGCCTGCCGGGCCAGTTCAGTGGGGCGGCGGACGGAATTTGCCAGATGCACCAACTCGTGGCTCAGTCGGTCAGTCGCGTGCCGGGCAAAATGTTTTTCCATGATGAAGTTGCCGGAAATACATTTGATACCCAGCTCTTCCATGGCGGGAATGTCGGCTTCTACCTGCTCGGCTTGCTCTTCCGCATAGCGCTCTCTCATGCTCGCCGAAACGGGAGCGGTATTTACCAGCGCGTAATCAAAAAGCCTGCGTGGAGAGTGATCATAAATTGCCTTGATATGATCGGAGGCTTTCATGTGCAGGCTCTCATTCGCCTCAGTCATCAGGTTGCAGATAAAAACCTTCAATGCCGGAGAAGCAGCAATCGCTTCTGGTACGCCGCGCACCAGCAGGTTCGTAACCAGGCTGGTGAAAAGCGATCCCGGCCCCATGGTGATCACATCAGCGGCGGCAATGGCCGCCAACGCCTGCGGCAAAGGTTCAGGATTCGCCGGTACCATCTGGAGTTCGACGATTCGGTGGTGGCTGGCATTGATGTTGGTCTCACCCAGCACCTGCGAACCATCGTCCATCAGGGCCTTGAGCTGAACATTGGCGGATGTGGCCGGGAGAATGTGTCCACGCGTTGCCAAAATCTCCGATGCCTGCTGGACGGCGACGGCGAAGTCGCCCGTCATGGCAGTTAGCGCCGCCAGAAACAGGTTGCCGAAGTTATGTCCTTCCAGGTCGCCGGGGGTGGAGAAGCGAAACTGAAAAAGCTTGGAGAGAAAGTTTTCATCTTCAGAGAGAGCAACCAGGCAGTTGCGGACATCGCCCGGAGGCAGCATACCCAGTTCACGGCGCAGGCGTCCGCTGGAGCCGCCATCATCGCTTACGGTGACCAGTGCCGTAAGATCTGAGATGTACGGACCATCGGGAGCGACTTCACCTGTACGCACGGTGTATTGTTTGAGGCCTTTAAGCAGAGTCGAAAGACCGGTGCCGCCGCCGATGGCAACAACACGAATTCCGCGAGCTGAGCGTCGGCGATTCTGCTCTGCTGGCTGCGGCATGCGCGTTGCGCTAGCGCTTCCTTTGGTCGAAGGTGGCAGGTGGAAGGTCGGTCGGCTCGGGATAAAGCAGTTCAGTAAACCGGGGATCGTCAGCCATATTCTGGAAGTCAGAATCGTTGCGGGCCTGGAAGCGGTTCTGCGGATTCAGGCGGATGGAATCGCCCAGGTTCTTGAGCGAGCTTTCAACTTGACCTGTAAGGCAATCAACTACGGCCATGCCGTAATAAGCGAAGTCTGCCTTGGGATTGCTTTTGAGGATCTTTTCCAGGTGCGTGCGGGCCTGATCAAACTGGCCGCCGTTCAAAAGCGAAACGGCATAATCAAAGTGCTCTTCATGGGTCTTGAAGGTGGTGGCGCCGCCGGCCAATTGCTGGTTGCAGAGATTCAAATGGACACGGGCGCGATCCATAAGTTCGCGGTTACCCGCGGCAAGGATCTTCTCCAGTAAGCCCTTGGCTTTCTCGAATTTGTGCTCCTGCATGGCCTTCACGGCGCCTTCATAATTTTGCACAGCCTGTGTAAAACCAGGATCTTCCCTGTATGTGGGCTTTTGCGGAGGAGCAGGTGGTTTCTTCCCAGACATCTTCGTTCTTGTCCTAATAGGTTTTCTACTCAATGGTTTAGCAGGCGAACATTTAACACTTCCTGCCAGTTTCTTCTTCATTCTGTTGTTTCCTTGCGGCCCAAGTCAGAATAGCGATGAAAACAGGCTGTGGAAATCGGAAGAATCAACTATCCCACCAGCGACAGAGCCGCTCAGGGTGCAGCCCTTTATACGCAGAAAAAACGTGTGCGTCAACTGCACCTAAAAGAAGGCAAATATTACTTTATCGGCTCCGGATTTTGCAGGTCCAGCATCTTGTAGTCGCCACGCATAATGCCATCTCGAATCATTTTTGCTGACCAGCCTTTCTGCGACTGGCGATGGGAATAAAGAGCTTCCTGCATGCAGGTGCTGCAATTGGCACCATGTGTGCTCTCAAAGCAGCTGCGCAGGCTGGCGTGGCCGTGGGCGCGATCACAATAGCAATAGCAAGGCATCTGGTACAGAACAGAACCGGACTTGGCGGCAGCCTTGTAAGCGGCAATCTGGGCCGGAGCAATCATGCCCTGGTCCGCAAGTTGCTTCTGCGTGAGGATGGGCGGCAGTGTGGCGCCTGCCTTGGGAGGCGCGGGATGGAACGCGGGGACCTCAGCAGCCTGATTCACGAACTGAGCATGTGTCATGCCGGCGGCAAGAAGTACGGTAAGCACACTTAATAAATACTTCATATTCTGGTTATTTTACTCCAGAATAGTAGCCACTGAAATAGCCCTCAGGTACGCCCAATCTACGTATAATCAGAATACTGGGAGCTGATCTCACGTGGAAACGCCAGAGCAGGAAACAATTCAGATCCAGCCGGGGCCAACAGAACATGCGCCGGACTCCAGCAGTCTGCGGACATTGCGCACCTGGATGCGCGATCTGGTCTTTTCCATCATCGTTGCATTCTTCATCATTCTGTTTGTTTATCAGCCGGTAAAGGTGGAAGGCGGCAGCATGGAGCCGGGCCTGGAAGACCAGGAGCGCATCTTCATCAATAAACTGGCGTACCGGATTGAGAGCATCGAACGCGGCGATATTATCGTGTTCCGTTATCCGCGTGATACGCGAAAGAGCTTTATTAAACGAGTGATTGGGCTTCCCGGAGATCACATCCACATTGCCTATGGGCACGTCTATGTGAATGATGAGCAGCTCTCAGAGCCTTACGTGCCTTCAGATTACCTGGACGCCCGTTCCTACTCTGACGTTGTAGTGCCCACCAATTCTTACTTCGTGCTGGGCGACCATCGATCCATGTCCAATGACAGCCGAGAGTTTGGCCCGGTGATGCGCAGCTACATCTATGGCAAAGCCGTTTTTGGCTATTGGCCCATGGAGAAGTTGGGAATTCTGCACTAATTAACAATGTTCAAAAATTTACAAGTTGCTCTGATCCGCCGCTTCGCCCGCAAGCGCCTGGGCAAAGACATTGCTCCTCTGGGGACAATCGCCACCCATCCTGACGTGCTGATTCCTTATACAAAGTTCAGCATGGCACTGGATAAAACAAATCTTGTCCCGACCAAACTGAAAGTTTTGGGGCAGATTCGGGCGGCCAAGCTGGTTGAATGTCCTTTTTGAATCGACATTAATTCTGCCGGTGGCAGACGAGCAGGCCTGAGTGACGATCAAATTCGCAACCTGAACTGGTACGCGGAAAGCGATTTTTTTTCTCCCGACGAGAAGCTGGTACTGGAAATGGCGGACGCAATCACAGCGACACCTGCGAAGGTGACTCCCGAATTACGTGAGCGGCTGCAACAGCGGTTCTCTACGCCACAACTGGTAGAACTCGCCGCTGCTATCGCGTGGGAAAATTATCGGGCGCGGTCGAATAGGGTGTTTGGATTTGGGAGTGAGAATTTCTACCAGCCGAAATCCTGACCGCTATCATTCGCGTCAGCATAGCTCAATTGACTAAGCATGGAGGGAATTCTTTCGCTGACCGTGTTTCCCGGTAATTGAGCAGCAGCCCTCGATTGTTGCCAAACCTGTGCAGCGTTCGTGAATCGAATCAATCAAGGATTTACGACATGCCCGCCAGCAATCTTGCACTAGCCCGAACCCCACCCCCGAGCAATTCATACAGCACAAATTTCTTCCCAAGCCAGACGTTGCCGCCAAAAATTTCTCCGCTTCTTTCCTGGTGGATTCCAGGACGAAACTTACCTGGCTTGGGAACGCGACTACAAATGGAACGCCAACCGCGAGTGGGACCGCATGTTGAATCAGGCTTCTTATTCCGCGTTGCTCCGCGAAGGCGATTACCGAGAAGTAGCATTACGCGCCGTGAGGATTGAAGCGCGGACAAACCTGATTTTTTCATTTGAGAAGATGGCCTTGCGCGATGCAGTGAAGCCCCCGGAAGGCGCACGGATGTTTGCCACCGGACTGTATGACTTTCTCCACGGCAAGGGAAAAATGCAGGAGAGGTTTGAGCGCTGGTGCAATGTGGTGGCGAAGCTGCCGCGTAAGCAGACAAGGGTATTAACGTGGCCTGTCGTGACGGTATTCGGTTTTCTGGCTCAACCGGAAAAGCACATCTTCTTAAAGCCCAACGTCACCCGGATCGCCGCGCGTGAATATGGCTTTCCATTTCACTATCAATCGCGGCCGCAATGGCAGACCTATGCGAGCTGCCTGAAATTTGCTCAGACAGTGCACAACGATCTCGCCGACCTGGAGCCACAGGACATGATCGATTTGCAGTCATTTATATGGGTGCAAGGATCGAGCGAATACGACGAGTAGCAGTTATTCGGAACGCAGACAAACCATGGGATCGATGCGGGCTGCCCGGCGCGCAGGAATATAGCTGGCAATCAGGGCAACGATGATCAGCAAAACCGAGATTGAAGCGAACGTGAGCGGATCAGTCGGTTTCACTCCGTAGAGAAGGCTGCTGACCAGGCGGCCAAAAGTTAGCGCGCCAACAAGTCCAATCATCACTCCGCCTACCGCCAGCGTCATGCCTTGTTTCACCACTAGCCTGAGCACGGTGCGCTGGTTTGCGCCCAGCGCCATTCGGATACCAATCTCCCGCGTGCCCTGAGTAACGAGATAAGCCATAACGCTATAAATGCCGATCGTCGCAAGCGCCAGAGCGAAACCGGCAAACATCGCCAGCAGGACCGCCGTAAAGCGCCGGCGTGATAGAGACGCCGCCACGCGCTGGTCCATAGTAATCACGCCGTAAAGCGGCAGATCGCGGTCAACCTCATGCAGTTCATGGCTCACGGCGGAAGTAAGGGAATTGGGATCCACGGTGGTACGCAAAACTATGTTGAGCAGCCGGCTTATGTATTGGCTGTGCGGAATGTAGAAGGCAATGCGCGAGTCAGAGTCGAGCGTATCCTGTTTGATTCTGCCAACCACGCCGACCACTGTGGTCCATACCGGCTTGGCCGCCAGATCTCCAAAGCTGACGCGCTTGCCCAAAGGATCCTGATTGGGCCAGAGCTGCTCCGCCATAAATTCGTCGACCAACGCCACCGGTGGTTTGTCCGGGGTATCTTGATCGTTAAATAACCGGCCTTTGAGCAGCGGGATCTGCATGGTCTCAAAGTAATGTCCGGCCACAACACGCTCATCTGCGTTGATAAATTTTTCTCCCGGCGGCGGCACACGTCCTTCCACGGTGATGGGGCCCCACGCAAACATGCTACTCAGCGGCAGAGAAGAAACTCCGCCTGCACTCACGGCCCCAGGCAGATGTTCCAGATTCTCTAGTAGCTGTCGGCACGCTGCACGGGCAACTGCCGGATCTTTGTATTTGTCTCCGCTCAGCGTCAACTCCAGAGTCATCACATTGTTGGGATTGAATCCAGGATCGACATGCTGCAGCATGATAAAGCTGCGGATCAGCAGTCCAGCCACAACCAATACGACCACTGAAATAGCGAGTTCGGCAATCACCAGGAGACGGCGCAGATTGTTGCCGCGGCCCCACACGGCGCTGGCGCCGGCAGAGCCGCGATCAGAATCCTTGAGTTTGGCGAGCAGGTCAAGGCGTGCAATGCGCAATGCTGGAGCAAGGCCAAACAATATGCCTGACGCAATCGAGACGAGCAGCGTGAACAAAAGCGCGTCGCCACGAACACTGATCTCAGCCAGCCGAGGCACGCTGTTCGGCCCCAGAACATGCGTCCAGTGAATGCTGACCAAAGCAAACAGTACGCCTAAAGCACCGCCGCAAAGCGCGAGCAAAACGCTTTCCGTGAGTAACTGGCGGATGATGCGGCCAGTACTTGCGCCAACAGCCGTGCGAATCGCAACTTCTCTCTGCCGCCCAACGGCGCGCGATAACAACAGGTTGGCCACGTTCACGCAAGCAATCAACAGCACGCAGCCCACCGCGGCCAGCAGCAGCCATAGCGTGTGGCGAACGTTGCCTACAACCTGCTCCAATAGCGGCAGAATCAAAAACGTGAGATTGCCATTCGGAGGATAAACATCCGGATGGTCCTGCCGCAGGCGGGCCGTGATTGTGTTCATTTCAGCGCGAGCCTGCTCCAGCGTCACGCCCGGTTTCAGCTTGCCGATTATGTTGTAATCTTCATGCCCGCGATCTGTCGCAAAAGTTGGAATCTGGGGCATGGGAAGCAGCAGGTCACATTGTTCCGCGCCGTCGAGCGTGGGCATGACCTCGCGCGGAAGGGAAAAACTTTTCGGCAGGACCCCGATCACTTCATAGTCATGGGTGTTGATGGTAATGTGCCTGCCCACCATGTGTGGATTGGAGCCATACCGGCGCGCCCAGACGCCATAACCCAGAATCACCACGTTCGGACCGCCATAGCGATCGTCGTCCGGATTGAACAGCCGGCCCTGCGCCGGCTGCGCGCCCAGCAGCGGCAGTAGATTACTGGAAACCCGGACTACCCCCACGCGTTCAGGCTCACCTTCACCGGTCAGGTTGTAATTGCCCCCAATGGCCAGGCCAACCTGCTCAAACCCGTGATGGTTGTTCTTGATATCAAGATATTGCGCGCTGGAAAACCAGTCCCGCGTAATGCCCAGCCCGGGCGAGGTGTTCCACATGATTACCAGGCGGTCCGCGTCTTTATATGGAAGAGGGTGCAGGAGCAATGTGCTGATAATGCTGAAAATGGCCGTGGTGGCCCCAATACCAATCGCCAGTGACAGAATTGCTGCCACGGTAAAGCCCGGACTTTTGCCAAAAGCCCGAAAGGCATATCGGAGATCACGCACCAGGGTCGACATTGCGGAAAGTTATCGTAGCATGATTTTCCACTGTCTCGACCAGCCGGAGTTTACCCTAGCAATGCACCTAAGTACCGTGCCTAGCCGTATTTACGAGTCAAGGGAGTCTTAACCCTGAATCACAGGATGGCCACCTAACAGCAGCTCTCAAAGGGCTTATCCACCGCTCTGCGGGGAGAGCATGGCGCAAAACAGGTAGGCTTGCGTGAGTCAATTCAGACGTCTGTGCGGAGCAGCCTCCCTATCCATCCAAAACTGCTGCTGGTTCATCCAACAGAGGGTAATCAATAGTAATGCGGCATTTGGCAGGTTATGAAGGGCACTTTTATCTCTATTTTTAAGGCATTTATCTCTAAAAGGCTTCTATTTCCGGGCAGGTACAGGCTCGCTCAGCGGAATTCGGATTACATCAGGCAAATCGTAGGAGCTAGCGGGTTTCCGGTTGGGCTTCCGCGCCTGCGACGCATGGCGGATTTTCGGGCAATCGCTCTGCTGGCGCTGGCGATGCTGTCTTTGCTGATGATGGCCGGCGCGACTGGCTGTGCGGCCAAGGTGAATCCACGGGAGTCACTGGCAGCGCAGGGACGCGCGCCCGAAGGCAGCCCCAAGCTGCTGGCGATTTATCAACCGTGGTTTGGGCAGAGTGCACATATCAATGTCGGATATTCTTGCCATGATCCCAACGTGCTGCGGCAGCAGATTGCGAAAGCAAAAGAGCTGAACATCAGCGGCTTTGTGGTGAACTGGTATGGCCCACGCAAGGAGTTTGAAGACCAGGCTTACGGGCTGATGCAGCAGGCAGCCAGCGCCGATCCGAGCTTTAAAGTGGCGGCGCAATATGACGAAGCCGTTGACCATCCCGGCTATGACACGGACGCGGTGATAGTGGACCTGCAATATCTTTATGATCGCTATATCGGGCCGGAAGCAGGGCCTTCACGCTCTGCCTATCTGCGCTACAACGGGCGTCCGGTGATCTTTATCTTCCCTAAAGAATCAAACACTGACTGGAACCGCATACGGCAGGTCACTAAATCATGGCCCGACCCTCCGCTGCTCATCTACAAAGACATCAGCGACAAATATCCTGACGCCTTTGACGGATATTACGCGTGGGTGCAGCCGGGCAAAGACGGCTGGGCGCGCGATGGCAGCAATTACGGCGAAGACTACCTGAATTATTTTTACCGCAACATGCAGGAGCACCATCCTGACAAGATCGCAGTAGGCGCGGTGTGGCCGGGCTTTGATGACAGCAAGGCGTCATGGAGCCGCAACCGGCACATTGCGTATCGATGCGGCAAGACGTTTGAAGACGTGCTGCGGGTGTTCCGCAAATACTATGGATCGCAGAACGCCGCGCCGTATCTGCTGGTGGAGACGTGGAACGATTATGAAGAAGGCACCGACGTGGAACGAAGCATAGGTCACTGCGGCGGCAATAGCGGATTGAGCAGCGCGGCAGCGGGACAGCAGTAGAATGGGGGCGTTCCTGCGAAGATCGCAAGGAGCGAACGAGCATGGGCCGGGTAATCAAGTTGAGAGGGAAAACTTCTATGCGGGTATTGGTGACAGGCGGAGCAGGATTTGTGGGATCGCACCTTTGCGATGCGCTGCTCGGTGAAGGCAACAGCGTAGTATGCGTGGACAATCTACTGACCGGCAGCCTGCGCAATATCGCCCACCTGAAAAATGAGCCACGCTTCGAGTTTGTACAACAAGACGTGAACGAACCCTATGACGTGGGCCGCGTGGATTATGTTTTTCATTTCGCATCGCCAGCCAGCCCCGCCGATTACATGGAACATGGAATTGAGACGCTCAAAGTCGGTTCCCTGGGATCGTTTCATTCACTCGATGTGGCAAAGAAACATGGCGCGAAATATATGATCGCTTCGACCTCAGAGTGTTATGGCGATCCGCTGGAGCATCCGCAGAAGGAAACTTACTGGGGACACGTGAATTCAATTGGCCCCCGTTCGGTTTATGACGAATCCAAGCGCTTTGCCGAGGCCGCAACTATGGCCTACCATCGCTACCACAAAGTAGACACGCGCATTCTTCGTATCTTTAATACCTACGGGCCACGCTTGCAACTGAATGACGGCCGCGTGATCTCCAACTTTATGAAACAAGCCCTGCGCGGAGAGCCGCTCACCGTCTACGGAGACGGCAGCCAGACGCGCAGCTTCTGCTATGTGAGTGATGAAGTGGACGGCATTGTGCGCTTGTCGAAGTCAGACGAGCACGATCCCGTAAACATTGGAAACCCGGTGGAGTTCACCATTTTGGAATGCGCAAAGCTTGTGCTGAAGGTCACTGGATCAAAGAGTCCAATCGTCAACGAGCCGCTGCCACAGGATGATCCCAAGCAGCGCCGTCCGGACATCAGCAAAGCACGGCGGCTGCTGGGCTGGGAACCGAAGATCGACCTGGAACAGGGATTGAAGCTCTCGATGGACTATTTCAAGCAGGCGATCGAGATTGAGGAAGCGGCCAAGGCGGTTCCATCCGGGTTTACCTATTAAGAGCTGCTAGCGTTACAACGGGTTTAGAGATCAGGGCATTGCCAAAATCGCCGAAACCCACAGCCACACCCGGCTGGATCCACTTCCAGTTTCTGTGCGAGCTTGTAACTACGACCGCTCCTCTCATTTATTCCCTCAAAATGCTCCTTAATTCAACGTAAATCGGCCTGCGGCCGGCTGCTTTCGCATGGCTACATGATGAGAACGATGCGTCCGGAAATCTTCCCGCCACGCATTTCGTCGAAAATTGCGTTTGCCTGATCCAGCGGACGGGTCGCGACCTCACAGTGTAATTTGCCTTCAGCCGCCAACGCCAAAACGTGCTCCAGATCTTTCCGTGTGCCGACAGCCGAAGCTTTGATGTTGACCTCGCCGGCAGCCATCATAATTGGCGGAAAACTGATCTCTGCCGGAAGGCCCACGGCAAGCAGAGTGCCCGTGGGACGAACACAGTAAAACGCCGTGTCATACGCGGTCTTGGATCCGGACGTGACCAGCACAATGTGGGCGCGGCCGCGACCACGCATTTCTTTTACGACGTTCGATGTCGCAGCATTAAAAGCGTTGACCGCGCCCAGCGACTTTGCCAGTTCAAGCTTGTTATCGGACACATCAACGGCTGAGACCTCCAGTCCTAGATGCACGCCGATCTGGATAGCAAGATGTCCTAGCCCGCCGACGCCGAAAACCGCCAGCCTTTGTCCGCGCTGAGGCTTAGCCTGCATGATCGCGCGATAGACGGTCACCCCCGCACAGAAAAGCGGAGCAGCCTGGACAGATGGCACCGCATCGGGAATCTTCGTCGCGTGAGTCGCGGGCGCCTTGATGAACTCAGCGTAACCGCCATCGACCGTAACACCAGTAATTTTCTGCTTCACGCATAGATTCTCGTTGCCCTCGCGGCAGAATTCGCATTCGCCGCAGGTCCAGAAAATCCAGGGCACGCCGACTCGATCCCCAACTTTCAATGCACTCACTCCTGGACCAACCTCAACTACCTTGCCGGCAACTTCATGTCCCACAATGAGCGGCAGCTTGGTGATCCCGGCGAATTGCTTCCAATCCCCCTCGGCCACATGCAGATCAGAATGGCAGACGCCACAGGCTTCCACCTTGATCAGCACTTCGCCTTCTCCTGGCTTGGGGCGTTCAACTTCCTCTATCACGAATGGCTTCTTCAATTCGTGCAAGACTGCTGCTTTCATGGGTTTCTCCTGATGAGTTGCGGCCTGGACTGTGGTTGTTTAGGACGGCGCGCGCGGCTGCGCAACTCAGGAGCAGACTCAGCATACGTCTCGTCCACAACTTTCTTGATCTGCTCGCGAAGCCAGCGGTTCGGCGGATCATTTTCCGCGCTCTCATGCCAGTACATATGAATTTCAAGCTGTTGCAAACTCTTCAATGGAAACGGATACAGCCGATGATCAAAACCAGTGTTGAGCATCTGTGCGTAATGCTCCGGGATGGTCAGCAGCATGTCCGTTTCACCCACGACGCGGCAGGCAGCAAAATAGTGCTGGCAGCGCAGCACGATGCTGCGCTTGCGGCCGGAGCGGTTTAATTCTGTGTCTACCAAGCTGGCACCGAGACGCCGCGAAGAGACAAGAACATGGTCCTGGCGGAGATACGTCTCGAGATCAAGCTCTCGCCCGATGGCCGGATGCCCCTTGCGCGCCATGACTACCACGCGATCAGAAAACAGCGGCTGCTGGCGGAGATTGTCACTGATGGTGATGGGAATATCCAAAACGAGGTCCAGAGTTCCGCTAGCCAGTTCCTGCTCAATCTCACGGCGTTTGACGCGAAGCGTGGTAATGGAAATTTCCGGAGCCGCGCGGGCCAGAACTTTTGCCAGCGGAGGAAGAACGGTGGATTCCATCAGCTCCCAGAAGCCGATTTGAAAATTGCGCCGCGTATGCGCCGGATCAAAATTGCGGTTCTCATAGAGATTTACTTCCAGTATCTGAAGCGCCTGCCGTACTTCATTAATCATGTTGCGGCTGAATGGGGTTGGCACCATGTTGGCGCCTTCACGGATGAAGAGCGGATCCTGCAACAGTTCACGCAGCCGCTTGAGCGCATGGCTCATGGCAGGCTGCGTAAGCTTGAGCTGGCGGCCGGCCCGCGTAAGATTGCCTTCGCGGTAAATGGCCTCCAAGACCACAAACAGGTTAAGATCGACCTGGCTGAGATGCACGCCACAAATTTTACACCATTCCAATGATTCATTTGATGAATCACGGTTAATCGACTAGCCTTACAGCATCTAAGGACAGCAGCTATGAATTTTGATTACAGCGACAAAGTCAAATCGCTAGAGCAGCGTTTGCGCGCATTCATGGACGAGCATATTTATCCCAATGAAAAGCGCTACTACCAGGAAATTGAGCGTGACCGCTGGGCCCCGACCAAAGTGATTGACGAACTGAAGCCCAAGGCGCGCGCTGCCGGATTGTGGAATTTGTTTCTGCCGGATGATGAGAATGGGGCCGGACTGAGCAATCAAGAGTATGCACCGCTGTGCGAGATCATGGGCCGCAGCATTCTTGCGCCGGAGGTGTTCAATTGTTCCGCGCCCGATACCGGCAATATGGAAGTACTGGCCCGCTACGGAACGCCCGAACAAAAAGAACGCTGGCTGAAGCCGCTGCTGGCAGGAGAAATACGATCGTGCTTCGCTATGACCGAACCGGCTGTCGCTTCGTCGGACGCGACAAATATTCAGGCCAGCATTCGCCGTGAAGGAAATGAATATGTGCTGAATGGCCGCAAGTGGTGGTCGTCAGGAGCGGGCGATCCTCGCTGCAAGATCGCAATTTTTATGGGCAAGACCGATCCCACGGCCAAGAAACATCAGCAGCAATCCATGGTGCTGGTGCCCATGGGCGCGCCGGGAGTGAAAGTAGAGCGGTTGCTGACAGTCTTTGGCTATGACCACGCGCCGCACGGGCATGGTGAAGTGAGCTATGAAAATGTGCGCATCCCGGTTTCAAATATGTTGCTGGGAGAAGGACGCGGCTTTGAGATTGCCCAGGGCCGTCTGGGCCCGGGACGCATTCACCACTGCATGCGCTGCATCGGTGTGGCGGAACGCGCACTGGAAACTATGTGCCAGCGGGTGAAGTCGCGCGTGGCGTTTGGCAAACCGCTGGCTGAACAAGGTACTCTGCGGGCAGATATTGCACAATCGCGCATGGAAATTGAGCAGGCGCGCCTGCTCACCTTGAAAGCCGCCTATATGATGGATACCGTGGGCAACAAAGAGGCGCGTGCGGAGATCGCGATGATCAAAGTTGTCGCACCGAATGTCACTTTGCGCGTGCTGGATCGCGCGATCCAGGCGCACGGCGGCGCGGGCGTTTCACAAGATACCTTCCTGGCCGGAGCATGGGCCAATGTACGCACCCTACGGCTGGCAGACGGCCCGGACGAGGTCCACATTGAATCGGTGGCGAAACACGAATTGCAGAAGGGCTCTCCGCGCGTGCTGAAAACCGGCGTCTCGCAAGCAAGCGATTAATCTGCGATTGCGCTGTACAAGTCCCATCGAGCCAGGCCGCTTGGCCGGACGCAAAAAAGATCATTGCAGCGCCTCATCCCCCTCCGGTCATATCGGAATGCGGGACATTGAAGGCGCTGCTGCCTTGGCTGTGGCCGCATTTATCAAGAATGGCATGCAATATTGCAGCAAGGTTGTGTTTTTGATTTGTGGTGGCAACTTCGCCCGGCAGTTATGGCCAGACTTGGCTAACCTTAGCGTTTCCCTCGCGTACAATCGGGCGTCTAATAGCATTATGCTGGCCAGTTTTAGCGTCAGGGCCAGTTTAGAAAACCACCCCACCCGTCACCGGCAGATTCACTCCGTAAAGATAGTCTGAGCCCGACGAAAGAAGAAATTGGATGGCCGCAACTATTTCAGCGGGTTTGGCCAGGCGCTTGCCAGGAGTGGCGGCAGCAGCAAGTTGCAGGGCCTTCTCTGGAATTTCAGAAAGAAATTGGGTTTCCACCATATAGGGAGAAACTCCATTAATGTTCACCGCAGTACCCGCATAGTCGGCGGCCAGTGCGCGCAAAAGGCCGAGTTCCGCATATTTGACCACCGTGTATGCGGACATGAACTTGGCCGGAACGCCAACGGTAACACTGGAAAGCACCAGCACCAGTTTGGTTTGCCGTTCAGCGCGTGCCATCGCCGGAAGAAACTCTTGCAGCAGCCGCATGGTCGCGCGCACCTGGACCTGAAAATCAGCGTCAAAATGCTCCAGGTCGGCCTGGTGAAAGCGCTCCAGGCGCAGCTTAAGCCCGGCAAAGTGAACAACCTTGTTCGGAAATTCCGCATGTGAATGAACTTGAGCGATAAGGTGCTCAACGCCCTCCCGGGACCTCAAATCCGCCTGGATGGGAATGAAGCTGTCGCCTAGCTCACGTTTCATCTGCTCCATCCGTTCCAGCCCTTGATGGAAATGGGCCAGGGTTTGTACAGCAGGCCCGCTCTTGGCGATGGAACGAATCAGTTCTAACGCGAGGTCGGAAGAAGCGCCGGTGATCAGGATGGTCTCAGCGCTCATTTAAGCCCACCCGGATTTTTGCTTTAGAGATCACCTGCGTGGCGTTCTCAATCGAAGCCTTGATCTCGATCCGCCGAAATGCGTCATTGAGATGAGCAATTTCGCCCTTTACCGTCAGCCAGTCACCCACGTATGCAGGATTGGAAAAGTCGACCTGAATACCGTGGAGCAGGCAAAAACGGCCGGGGAGATAGACGCCAATCATCCGTGAGTACAGTGCAGAGGTCAGCATGCCATAGGCTACAACGTCAGGGAATCCTGCCTCTTTGGCAAACGCAGCGTCCAGATGAAGAGGATTGGTGTCGCCGGATAAATGCAAAAAATCCTGCATCATTGCCGGCGTTAGTTGCACCGAAAACGAATGGGCGAGCCCGGTATGTAATTCAGACCAGCGATAAGCGTTCATTTTGCCGCGAGCTTTTGTTCCATCAGGTCGATCATATCGCCTACGTTTTTCAATTCTGCGAGTTCGCTCAGGCTAAAACGGATGTGGAATTCCTGCTCGATTGCCGATACCAGGTTGATGTGTGCCAGGGAGTCATCACGTCTTCTTGGCAGGGCGAATGGATAGTGATTTTGGTTTCACGAGATTTGCACCGTCGTAACAAAAATGAAAGAACAAATAAAAAAGGCAGTGTTGCGCAGCGGTCTGCTGCAAATGGCTGGACGCGTGCGGGGCGGTAGTGCGGCCATTCTCATGTATCACTCAGTGATGGAGGATCCCGGGTCTCAGGAGGTCTACCTCGGGGAGATTGTCCATCCTCGCAATGCGTTTCGCTCACAGATGGAGTTATTGGCGCGACGATTTCATCCTACCAGCCTCGACCAGGTTGGGCGCTTCGTAAAGGGAGAAGGGGAAATTCCAGATCGAGCTGTCGTGGTCACTTTTGACGACGGCTATGCAGACAACTATGAGATTGCTGCTCCCGTCTTGCAAGAGGTTGGAGTGTCCGCAACATTCTATGCAACTGTCGACAGTGTGGAACGGCGCACTCTGCCCTGGCCGGCGCGTTTACGGTTTTGGCTTTCGTAACACTAAAAAGGCGAAGTTGGGCCGACTGTTCGGAGAAACTGGCCGATGTTCAGCGATGTGCAGCGGGAGAGCGCATTCCAGCGTTCCTGCGAAGAGTGTTGCAAGCTGGCTGGGGCGGTGCAGGAAAAGTATGTTGCGGGCATTGCGAACGCACTGGACACCCAAATACCCGCGGCATCTGGGTCGCTTATGATGGACTATGAACAGATGCGTGCATTATTGCGGCAAGGACATATTGTTGGCTCCCACACGATGACTCACCCTAATATGGCGTATGTAGATCCAGAAGTCGCGCGCAGCGAAATGACTGAATCAAAGCGGCGTCTGGAAAAAGAACTCGGAGGCGCTGTACAGCACTTTGCATATCCCTGCCCTGCCTTATCGCCCCACTGGAACGAGCAGACCGTAGCTAGGAGCCGTGATACTGGGTACAAAACAGCCGTTACTACGAATCCGGGTCTGGCGCGCAGCGGCGATGATCCTCTCCGACTGAAGCGCGTCGGCGCAAGTAAAACGGTAGAAGGGTTGCGATGGAGTCTTGAAACGGGCTTCGCGGGTCATTTACGCTAAAGCAGATGCCATCTTACTTTTTTCTGGTCCACATCGCTAGCGATAGTACACTTCCTATAGGTTGTGGACAGTCAATGCGAAAGTGCGACGCACCTCTGCGTTCGAAAGCGTAGCCCTCCGCAGGATGATGGGAGGCGCATGGATGGCACAGCAATCGTGGAAGCTTTGCTTCACAAAAGATCTCTCCGGCGGGCTCTGCAAGTCATTCGCTGACCGATAACGCAGGGGAAGAAAAGGATGAAAATAAGTCAAATGGCGTGCCCGAGGATCTGGTCGGTTCGTGAGGTTGTAGAGAAGCTTGCGATTGCGGTAGAGTGATATTTATTGTGTCTCACGGAGGTCGGGATTTAGAGCCGTTGATGACAAACCTGAATGTTTGTCTTGCGGCGCCAAGGGGACCCCGCTTTTCATGAATTCGCACTGGGGAACTCGCGTCCCGGAGCTCGATGGGATAAGAGCTATTGCCATTTGGATGGTGCTCTTACTCCATATTCTCGTTTTCGAAAACCATCCGGTACTTCTCTTCTTGCCTCGTGTCGTTCGCGAGATCATCGGACACGGATGGCTTCGGCGTCGATTTGTTCTTCCTCTTATCCGGATTTCTGATCACAGGGATTCTGTTGGACACTAAGGACCGCCCGTCCTACTTCAAGAACTTTTATATACGGCGTTTCCTGCGGATCATGCCGCTCTACTTCGCGGTCGTCATCGTATGGTCTTTTGCCTATCCGGAGTACGGCCGCTATTTCAAATTGAGTTCAGTGTTCGGCGCAAATCTTTCCCACATCCTTCATATAAGGTCGCCGCACGGACCCGATGTACTCTGGTCATTGGCGGTGGAAGAACACTTTTATCTGCTCTGGCCGGCGATCGTCTTCCTAATGAATCGCCGTAAGGTCTTAATCCTTTGCGCCGTATTATTTCTCGGCTCGCCAATCTTGCGCGGCATCTTTGCCGCCAAAGGGATGAATCCAAATTCAATCTACGAGCTCACATGGTTTCGACTCGATGGTTTGTCCGCCGGGGCCGCCATGGCCATCTGGGCCAGGTCAGAACTCTTTACTAAACGGAATACTCAAATCCTGATCGCCATACTCACGGCTTTGTTGTGTCTCATCAGTGTCGCTGGGCTTCCTTTCGGGATATTTGGCCGCGCCACCCCAGCCGCCGTGAGCCTCCGCTACACTCAGGCGTATTTATTTTTCGGTACTTTCTTTCTGCTCACGCTGGCGTACCGCGAAACAAAGTGGACCCGATTTCTGAGAAACCCATTCATGCAGCTGTCCGGAGCGCTCAGCTACTGCCTTTACCTGGTTCATTTCTCGATAGGCGACCTTTTCCAATCCCTCTATAACCATCAACACGCATTTCGCCTTCACCCCGATGCAGTAGTTCTGACCCGCGGAGCCTTCATCATCGTGGTCTCGTTTGCCATCGCCATCCTCTCTCGGAGATATTTCAAAGCGCCCTTACTGGCTCTAAAAGACAAATTTGCAGGTCAGAGGGCGGATGAAAATCCGGAGGTTCTTCCCACGCTCAACCCGGGCGCTGCCTCCTGATTGCTCCCCTGGTCGGCAAATTGCCGAAGGTCCTCAGGGCCAGATCCTAAATGTTGTCGTCGGCCTTAGCCCTGCATCGACACTCGTCTCTCGCACTTGTTCCATGACTAAGGTACGATGTGGAACTACCTCTCAAATTTCGTAAATCTGATCGTTCGCGCAGAGCTGCGACAACTGAGGTCACGTTTCGATGGAATGAATTTCGCAGGGGTTGGCCCAGCTGGTGTTCTGACTTAAGCGTGGGAAGATCCTTACAAGCGGCACTATCGTTTTCTCCATCGGAGAAAGAAAGCGACGGAGATGTTGGGTTGTTCGATATGTATGCCGACATCCGATGATTTCATCATTGTGGCTGGCTGGACCAGTTCGCGTCGCCTTGGACGACAAGCGCTGAGCTTGTGTTGCTCGCCGAAGCGCCCCGTGGTCCTACCCACTGTGATTGTGTTGCTCCGCTAGGATACTCCAAAAGGTGGTTGTGAAGTGCCCCCGTTTGCTGTACCAATCGCAATGTGAGTTCTGAGTTGATTGAGCCGCCCCACCTTTCTGTACCAATCGGAACTAGAGATTTAGGCCTTCAACAGTCCGCTTACCCTGATTCGACGCGGGTTTCGCGCACTCCAGAGACTCGATAAAGAGGCTCTGAAGTGCGCGCCCCCACCGATGTACTAGCCTTTTCTTTCCCTAACCTGTGCAGCTCCGCGGACGCCGCCGGTGTCCGGTCCGCCAACGCGCTGTGCGGACGGCGATGATTGTAGTGCTCTCGGAACCTCGCGAGCTTCTGCCGTGCATCTTCCAGCGAAGAAAACCACTCTACGTTGAGACACTCGTCCCGCAGTCGGCCATTGAAACTCTCGATGAACGCATTCTCCACCGGCCTCCCGGGCCGGATGAAACACAGCTGAACCCTGTGCTGTATTACCCATGCCTCCAAGGCGCGACTGCAGAACTCGCTGCCGTTATCCACTGTGATGCTCGTCGGCACACTCCTCGCTCCGCTCGGGCCTTCTCCAGCGCATGCACGACTTTCATTCCGGTCATGGATCAATCGGCTTCCAGCCATACACATTCTCGCGTGAACTCAGGGCTCTCCCGTCAGAATGCGGAACGAACGGCCATCGCCAGTCTGTCACTCACACTGTGACCGTAACCGTGAGTGCGGGGACGGCAGCCGGAACCCATTTCTTGTTGGCGCCTGCGCCGATGACACCGTTCTGGTTTTGGAAAGCAACAAGAAGCAACAACTGCAAGGCTTGTACGCTTTGACGACGCACTAATTCGTCGAGCGCTTGGCCATTTTTCACTCATAACCAGCGAGGCAACAAAGTCCTGATTGAAGGGCGTTTGACGACAGCGACGCTCGCGGCCTAAGGTGGTCCGCAAATCTCCAAACTGCGGTGCCGTCACCGGCGTGTTACGTCGCGCGTTGCTCATGCGCTCGGGCGTTTGATGGTTGCGCTAACGCGGGGAAGGCTGAGGACTAACCGAGTATTTCGGCGTCGCGTAGGGCAACCGCGCGCTCGTACTTGAGTGAATCGACCGGTTCTGCATCTAACTTCCGTATGATGTTCAAGTCTGGGTCGTCCCAGCGCAAATGCGCTCGTATTCCGGAGCACAGAGTAGTCCGCAATGTGCCACGCGGCAATATATGTTCCGCTCCTGCTCGCTAAATGATTACGAGACTTTCACGGTTAAATGCTCTGCATGCGTATTTCATTTCCGTGGCTTAAAATCATTCAAGCGGAGTTTGATCGTGATCCTGTACCCAATGAAAACACTCCTGATATGCCACGACCGTGCTCAATTGGATCAGGTCGTATTGGCCCGGTGGATGAATTCGTTCTCGAGTCTTCTGGGGATAGTTATTATCCAGGAGCCCGCGAGCCGCATTTGGCGCCGCGTGCGGCGCGAGGTCAAGCGGATTGGGGTCCTTCGTTTTTTTGACGTGCTAGCGTTCCAATTTTACTACCGCCTTTTTCTCGTCGGCAAAGATCAGCGCTGGGAGCGGCAGAGAGCTTCACCAGAAATGCCTTATCTATGGGGACATTGCTTCGGAGACCGCGATTTTGAAAACGTCGAGCCCGAACACTCACGAGACAGAAATATTTATCAGGAGTTTGAATCCCGACATTGTTCTGGCGCGCTGCAAGGTATTACTGAAAGAGAGCGTTTTTTCGATTCCGGCCAAGGGAACATTCGTCATGCATCCGGGAATTTGTCCCGAATACGAAACGCGCATGGATGTTTTTAAGGCATTCACCAATCGCGACCTGAATAAGGTCGGTATGACGCTCCTCAAAGTCGACAAGGGGGTCGATACAGGACCGGCATTCGGCTACTACACCTATCCGTTTGACGAAATGCATGAATCGCACATCGTCATCCAGCACCGAGTCGTGCTGGAGAACCTCGACCGGTCTGCGCAGCAAGTTCCTTGAGGTCTTTAATGGCTCTGCCATCCCACTGAATACCTCAGGACGGCCGTCGGCCACATGGGGGGAGATAGCTTGCTTGACCAAGTACCTAGAGTGGAAATCCCGAGCGAAAAGTGGACCTCAATGAGAGCCGCATGTCTGCTCTATCATGATGTAGTCGAGGGCACTGACTGGGATTCAAGCGGTTTCACTGGTCCCGGAACGGCAAAATACAAATTGAGTCGACCTGACTTCGAAGCCCATCTTGCGGCCATCGCAAAGGTACGCGACACCCGTTCGACCACTGCCCACGAACTCGCAAATGCAAGTGATGAGACGCTTCCTTTTCTTCTGACCTTCGACGACGGCGGGGAAAGCGCTGTCACGCGCGTTGCGGGCCTTCTCGAAAAAGATGGGTGGCGCCGGGCATTTTTTTGTCACCGCCGGCCACATTGCTGATACGAAGGGCTTCCTGAGGGGGAGCAGATTCGCTCCTTGAGAAGAGCGGGTCATGTGATTGGCAGCCATTCGTTTTCTCATCCCGTTCGGATGTCACACTGCAGCAAGGAGGAATTGGCCGTCGAATGGACCAGGAGCATCCGAATACTCGCCGATATCCTCGGTGAACAAATAGATACCGCTTCCGTCCCAGGAGGCTATTTTCGAATCGGTTGGTGAGACAGCCGCTGCAGCGGGTATTCGAGTATTGTTTAATTCTGAACCTACGACAGCGGTTCATGCCAATGTCGGCTGTCTGGTGGTCGGCCGGTACAACATCTTTAGAGGAATGCCGCCTAGCGTTTCGGGGGACTTGGTCTCCAGTTCGTTCCGAAGCCCGTTCAAGGCAATGGATCTACTGGAATTTCAAGAAGATTGCCAGGGGTAGTCGCAGGTCGGCCTTACCTGGCCGTTCGACAATGGCTCCTGCGGAATGGATGAATTAGTCAGGAGTGGGACCGTTGCTGGCAACTCCCGCGAGTCCATGAAATTGAGGGAAATGCTGGTTAAATCAAGAACCTCGGGCTGAGGGGAGTTGAATAGCCAGTGCCACTGCACGAGGCGTGGCAGCCCGCGGTGCATTGCGGACACGGCGCTGGCAAGGTTACTGGAGGAAGGGAGCCGAACGTGCTGATTGTAGTCATCCCTAGCATCCGCGGGTCCAAGAAATTGCATTCTGGATTCGGAAACCGGTGAATAGAAGCGGACG
>CAWHQH010000005.1:0-20939 GCA_963831465.1 Terriglobia bacterium
TGCGGAACGCAAGCGGCAGGATGTCCGGCGGACCAGCCACCCCAGAGGTGGATGTAGTTGCGATGCAGGGCCGGAGCCGGATAACGAGCACCGGCGCGTTGATCTTGTCTGCCGCTATGCCTGCCACCGGAATAATTGCACCCGCGTCTCCCATGCGGCCTTGGGGGCGCGCTTATCCTGCGTGCGAATCGCGGGTACAAAAAAGCCCGCGTGTGCACGCGGGCCTGAAGGATGAAATCAGGTATTGTTTAGCTGCCGTTCTGGCACTGCGTCAGATGCTGGCCCTGAAAGGTGAACTCATTGTTCACCGACGTACTTGCAGGCGCCCCGAAGTAGGGCATAGTGGTCAGATCCTGTAGGTTATAGGTGAACCCACCGAGGGTAAAAGGGAAGCCCCCGAAATTAGCGGTATTTTCCAGCGGATCGCCATTTTCGAGAGTGCCGCAAGGCGTGTTGTTTCCGTTGTTGACTACCAGCGGATCATCCATCCATTCGCCGATCTCGTGAGACAGAGCGGAGACATCCTGGGAGAAGTCGCCTGGGTGATCCACATATGAGAACACCGCGTAAGACTGCGGGGCGCTGGTAAGTCCAAATGCGCTGTGATAGCCGCCGATGCAGCACGAGTGGTTCTGGGTAAGATATGTGTCGTAAATCACGAAGATTGGCAGCGTGTTCGGCTGGATGGCCGCCGTGTTAGTCATGATGGTTTGGATCTGCGAATTAAAGTAATTGATGTCAACTTCGGCTGCAGTGTGTCCGAATGGCGTTCCGATTGCCCCGCTGCGCTTGGGAACAGTCAGCGTGACTTCAGGCTGGATCGTGGGGCCACCCAACAGAACATGGTATCCGGTATGAGCGGATACGGTGCCCCAGAAGTTGGCGCGTTGGTAAGCGTCAAGATATTGGGTCGCGCCCATGCTCACGCCGCCCGAGGTGAAGGTGACGCCGGTGGCAAAAACCGGAGATGCAACCGTGTTGTTCACAACGGTCTTGCCATTGGACAATACCGTCTGGGGATCAAACGTCTGGCCGCTGACTACCAGCTTGATCGGAATGATGAAAGCCTGAACGGTGGTGGAAGTACCGGTCGAAGGTGCTGTGCCAACCATGTTGAAGTTGAAGGTCGACGTACCGGAAACGAAGGAACCGTTCCAGGTTGTTAATGGAGTTGAGGCCGCGAGTATAACGCGTCCATCTGCCTGGACCACGGGCCTGGTGGCAGTTCCCGAAGACACCTGTGCGGGCAGCACAGTATGACGTGGGATGATTTCATTATTGACTTGCATTTCGGCTGTCTGGCCGGGGTTATCGACGTGCGACTGGGCTAGCAGCGGACTGGCGCTGAGACCCAGCAGAAGAAGCACAACTGTGGTACCTGATTTTCCAAGAAGTTTCATTCGGGCTATTCCTCTTATTTTTCTGCGAAGTTTCCCAATTCTACGAACGGGAGATGAAGCCGGAGAGTTCCAAAATGGAACTACACAAAACGCGCGCCGGATCGCGAGTAGGAGCCTAGAGTTTACGTCCGATTTGTAGAACTCACAATCGTTTTTTCTTACCTGAATGCGCCTAGTTACGCCCATTTTGCGCATCGCTTGAGAGCTAGCGTGCCTCGCCCGCTTGAGCGCCTGGCCAACAAGGCCGGCCTCCATGACTTCTAGTCAGTCGAGCGCCTGAGTGATGCGCCGATAGGAATGCAGAACGCCAGCGGCAGGATGTCTGGCGGAGTGGATTGGACAGCGCAAAAATGCTGACTACTTTTTATCGGCCAGTAGCACGCCTGCGTTTGCGTAGTCCTCACGCGTGATCTCAATAAACGTGACCACAACGGCTTCTTTCGCGGCCTTTGCGTCTTCCACCATGGCATCGGTGATGCGCGCGGCAAGCTTGCGCTTCTGTTCGATAGTGCGGCCCTTCAACATGGTGACTTGAATCAGTGGCATCAGATGGCTCCTTGGCGACAATCCGGCGACAATTATAAATGCAAAAAAAAAGGGCCAGAATCGGCCCATGCAGCCAGAAACAGTTGTGGTGGAAGCTAACGGTTCAATTCGTAGCCGGCAAAGAAATAGCTTAACTCAAAGCGAGCTGTGTCGTCCGCATCAGAACCGTGGATAGCGTTGTGCTCAATGCTTGACGCCCATTTCTTGCGGATGGTCCCTCCTTCAGCATTTGCGGGATTGGTGGCGCCCATCAGCTTGCGCAAATCGGCAATTGCGTTGTCTTTTTCCAGGGCTAGAACCACCATCGGTCCGCTGGACATGAACGTGGTCAAAGAATCGAAAAACGGACGGCTGGCATGGACCGCATAAAACCCCTCTGCTTGTTGCTTGTTGATCTCCAACATGCGCATGCCGATGATCCGGAAACCTTTTTCCTGGAGCATATGGATAATGTCACCAGTGGCGCCTTTGGCCACAGCGTCTGGTTTTACGATTGAAAATGTGCGTTGCAAAGTGTGCATTCGTGTTTCGTAGCTCCTGTTCGATTCAAACTTTGCCGTTAGGCGTGAGTAGTGCTGCGTCTCTACGTTAAAAAATTAATCTCCGCGTTCTCCGCGGTGAATTTCCTTTGCGTCCTTCGCGCCCTTTGCGGTGAATTCCTACACCTTGGCTGTGCCGATTCGATCCAGCAGCGTTTGCGCCATCATGGCCGGTGATTTCGCCACGGCGATTCCCGCCGCTTCCAGCGCTTTGATCTTGTCTGCCGCTGTGCCTTGACCGCCGGAAATAATTGCGCCCGCGTGTCCCATGCGTCGTCCTGGAGGCGCGGTTTGCCCAGCGATAAAAGAGACTACCGGCTTCTTTACATACTGCTTCACGTAGGCAGCGGCAGTCTCTTCCGCGTTGCCGCCAATTTCACCGATCATAATAATCGCGTGCGTTTCCGGATCTTCATTGAACAGTTTCAGCGCGTCTACGAAGTTTGTGCCGATGATGGGATCGCCGCCAATGCCAATCGCCGTCGACTGGCCAATGCCGCGCTGCGTGAGTTGAAACACCGCTTCGTAAGTGAGCGTGCCGGAGCGCGAAACAATGCCGACATTCCCTTCCTTATGAATGTGCCCGGGCATAATGCCGACCTTAGCTTTCCCAGGAGAAATAATGCCGGGACAGTTCGGCCCAATCAGCCGAGATTTGCCTTTGATCTTCAGAAACTCATAGGCGCGAACCATATCCAGAACCGGAATTCCTTCCGTGATGGAAATAATTAACGGGACCTCGGCGTCAATCGCTTCCAGTAAGGCGTCGGCAGCAAACTGCGGCGGAACAAAAATAATGGTGGCGTTGGCCCCGGTCTTTTCTTTCGCTTCAGCTACTGTGTTAAAGATGGGCCAGCCTTCATGCGTGGTGCCGCCCTTGCCCGGCGTGACTCCGCCAACAATGTTGGTGCCATAAGCTGCGCAGGTTTTGGCGTGGAAGGTGCCTTCACGTCCGGTAATTCCCTGGATGATCAGCCGCGTGGATTTGTTTACTAAAATGGCCATTTATTCTGTCGCTCCGCTCCAAACCGCTTTCGGACTTCGCCAATTTTGCATTTCCCTGCGCTTGTTGCAGCCGACTCGTCGCGCAAGCCGGACTCGCCGGAAAGTGCTAACCTCCCGCGGCAACCACAACTTTTTCCGCTGCGTCCTTCATCGTCTCCGCCACCTGAAAATTCAGGCCAGAATTCTTCAGGATCTCGCGCCCTTTTTCCACGTTCGTTCCTTCCAGTCGCAACACCAGCGGCAGCTTCAGGTTTGTGGCTTTCGCGGCCTGTACCACTCCATCGGCCAGCGTATCCACGCGCAGGATGCCGCCAAAAATATTGATCAGGATCGCCTTCACGTTCTTGTCGCTCAGCAAAATTTCAAACGCATGGCCAATCTGCTCCGCGTTCGCGCCGCCGCCCACGTCTAAAAAGTTTGCCGGCGAACCGCCCGCGTACTTGATAATGTCCATCGTCGCCATGGCCAGTCCAGCACCGTTCACCAGACAGGCAATGTTGCCATCCAGCTTGATGTAATTCAGGCTGTACTTTGAGGCTTCTACTTCCAATGGATCTTCTTCGCTGATGTCGCGCAGCTCTTTCAGGTCTTTGTGGCGGAAGAGCGCATTGTCATCAAAGCCAAACTTGGCGTCGAGCGCAAACACGCGGCCGTCTGTGGTGGTAATAAAAGGATTGATCTCACACAATGAAGCGTCGGTATTCACAAACGCGCGATACAGGCCGGTCATCAGCTTCACGGCTTCATTCACCTGCGCGCCTCTCAGTTCCAGGCCAAAGGCCAGCTTACGCGCATGATAAGGCTGAAAGCCGATGGTGGGATCAATCGCTTCTTTAATGATCGCCTTAGGATCTTTGGCCGCGACCTCTTCAATCTCCATGCCGCCCGCCGCAGAGGCCATAAACACGGGCCGCGCTGTCGCGCGGTCCACCACAATGCCGAGATAAAGTTCGCGCTCAATCGGCAGCGTCTCTTCAATCAGCAACCGCTGCACGATCTTGCCTTCCGGCCCTGTCTGGTGCGTCACCAGGCGCATCCCCAGAATCTTGTCTGCCCATTGCTTGGCCTCTTCCAGGCTCTTGGCTACTTTTACGCCGCCGCCTTTGCCGCGACCTCCGGCATGGATCTGCGCTTTTACCACCACGCCTTTTGCGCCTTCTTCAAACAGACGATGCGCGGCCTTTTCAGCTTCGGCGCGGGTCAGCGCCATCTCGCCGCGAGGCACGGCCACTCCATACTTCGCAAGGATTGCTTTTGCCTGGTACTCGTGAATCTTCATGTCTTGGATTCTTGGTTTTTACTAACGAAGCGTTCTACACAGCAGATGCAGCGCGCTGAAGGGAACCTGTGATTTTATAGGATGGTTGACTGAAACGGCAAACCGACGAGAATGGTAATCGCGCCAATGCTTGAACACAATTTTCTTTGCTTTCAAAAAAGCCCTTCCAGATCACGAGCGCCATGGACGACGCGAAGAATGAACAATTCTTTGTCCCGAAATCTATAGAAAATTAGGTGCCGTGGAAACCCTGCAACTAACATGCGGCGGACGTCAAGAAGCTCATCGGTCTTAAAGCGGCACAGCGGTCCCGACCTCGGGGCTTTCGAGATTCGGAGGAACGTGGCCGTTACTGCTTTCTCCCAGCGTTCAGCCAGCCGATGGTCAGCTTGGTTTTCATACCAGTCAGCCTGCTCCAGAATATCGGAGACTGCCGCATCGCTAAGGACAATCCGCTGTCTCTTCACCCGCGCCGCGCCCGTTCACGCAACGCGGCAACCAGACCCTTCTTGCGGATCTCAGTCACTGAGAGTTCAATCCTCGGGCCTTTTGCAGCCATGATGAGGTCCTGCTCAAGGCTGGACAAACGGCGTTCTTTATCTTGCCGAATCAGCTCGCGGACATATTCGCTGGGAGTTCCCCAATCGCCTGAGGCCACCTGCCCCTCAATGTATTTCTTGAGCGCCTCGGGAAGAGAGATGTTGAGAGAGGTCATTGCCATAGCTTCATATTATGGCAGATTATGAAGGTGTTTTGGAAGGGTTTTTAAAACGACTGAGAGCAGTGCAATTTCAATCCGCAAATAGCCAATAGACTTGAACTGGAGAAGGTGCATCCCTTAGCCCATGTTCTCTCGCCGCGGCTCGTGCTTTTCTCCGCACTTCCGCCGATGAAAAAGGATACTTCTGATTTCAAGCTACCTGATAATATTCATTTCATCCCATGATCATCGACGCGCTCTGCAAAATCGCGAACCACCGCACCTCCCTCAGCCGGGAAGAGTCGCGCGCCGTGATGGGCGAACTGTTGGCCGGCAAAGCCACGGATGCGCAAGTCGCCGCGCTGCTGGTCGCGCTACATATGAAGGGTGAGACGGTTGAAGAGATTGTCGGCTTTGCTGAAGCGATCCGCGCCGCCGCGCAGCCGCTATCCAACGCAGACGGCACCGCGCTCGACGTGAGCGGCACAGAGCGCGAAGCCCTTGTCGATACCTGCGGAACCGGCGGCGATGCGAGCGACACGTTCAACATCTCTACTGCCACGGCGCTGACGATCGCTGGCGCCGGCGTTCGCGTGGCGAAGCATGGCAATCGCGGCATCACCTCAAAATGCGGCTCCGCCGACGTGATGGAAGCCCTGGGCGTCAACATCACCATCCCGCCGCCGCGCATTGCCGACTGCCTGCGCGAGATCGGCATCGCCTTTATGTTTGCCCCGGCCATGCATGCGGCCACCAAGCACGTGCAGCCCGCGCGCAAAGAACTGCGTCCTCTGCGGTCGGTGTTCAACCTTCTTGGGCCGCTCACCAATCCGGCGCGCGCTTCGGCGCAGGTGGTTGGCGTGTATTCCGTCGATCTGGTGGAAAAGCTGGCGCAGGCACTGAAGCTGCTGGGACTGCGGCGCGCCCTGGTCGTCCACGGCGCGGATGGCCTCGACGAAATTTCTATTAGCGGCCCAACGAAGATCGGCGAAGTGCGCGGCGAGTGGGTGCGCGTGTATGAAGTCACGCCGGAACAGTTTGGTCTTGAACGCGCGCCTATGGGCGCGATCCTTGGCGGCGATCTCAAGACTAACGCCAACATTATCTGGAAACTGCTTGAAGGCGAAAAATCTCCGCGTCGCGATATCGTGCTGATGAATGCCGCCGCCGCTCTCGTCGCCGCCGGCCGCGCGGACTCCCTGCACGACGCTATGCCGATGGCTGTCCACTCGATTGATACCGGGGCAGCCCGCGCCAAGCTGGGCGCGCTGGTGGAGTTTACGAATAGACACCATTTGTAGTTTCTGTTGATCTTTAAAACCTCACCACGGATGAACACAGATGGTACGGATTTTGAGCGGTTCGGAACCTGGTGATTCCGCCTTGTGTCCTGGCCATCTAATTACACTCTTTTCAATACGCTTGGAGATTGAGTTCGAGTTGCGTCTGGAGTTGTTCCCTTTCCTTCTTATCCGTTTCATCTGTGTTAATCCGTGGTAAGGTTTTGCGTTTCTATGACGGGATTTACAATTGCAATGATCTTTAGGAGCCCCGCATGCCTCTTTCCCTGAGCCGACGCGCAGCCCGCACCGTGCAATCTGAGATTCGCGCCATGTCGATTGCCTGCGAGAAGGTGCAGGGAATCAACCTGGCCCAGGGCGTATGTGACACCGAGGTCCCGCTGCTGGTGCGTGAAGGCGCAAAGCAGGCCATGGACCAGGGCGTCAATAGTTACACGCGTGCTGAAGGGCTGGTCCCGATACGGCAGGCCATCGCGGAAAAGATGCAGCGTTTCAACGGCGTTGTCTGCGATCCTGAGACCGAGGTCGTGGTTAACTCCGGCGCTACTGGAGCATTTTATGCGGCGTGCCTCGCACTGCTGAATCCTGGCGACGAAGTCATCCTATTTGAACCTTATTATGGTTACCACCTGAACACGCTGCTCGCTGCGGAGGCTGTTCCGCTTTATGTGACGCTGCGCGCCCCCGACTGGACGTTCAATCGGGAAGACCTGGAGCGTACGGTCACTCTACGCACGCGGGCTATTGTGCTGAACTCGCCGGCCAATCCTTCCGGCAAAGTTTTTACGCGTGAAGAGCTGGAATGGATTGCCAACTTCGCCAAGCGCCATGATCTGTTCGTCTTTACCGACGAGATTTACGAGTATTTTGTCTTTGAAGGCCAGCACATTAGCATGGCCACGCTGCCGGGAATGCGTGAGCGGACGATTACCATGTCCGGCTATTCCAAGACTTTCAGCATCACCGGCTGGCGCATTGGATATACGGTTTGCGATCCCCGGTGGACGCAGGGCATCGCTTATTTCCACGACCTTATATATGTGTGTGCGCCAGCTCCGTTGCAGATCGGCGTGGCTGAGGGTATCCGGGAGTTGCCGGAAAGTTTCTACGCCGAGATCGGCAAGGAGTACGTGCAGAAGCGCGACATGCTTTGCGACGTCCTCAAAGAGATTGGGCTGACGCCTTCGGTGCCAAAGGGCGCATATTACGTACTGGCAGACGCCTCAATTCTTCCTGGGACGAACCAGCCGCGACAAAGCCATGTATCTCCTCCAGCAAACTAGCGTGGCGACGGTGGCGGGCTCGGCGTTCTATCACGGCGATGGCGGCGACAACCTGATCCGCTTCTGCTTCGCCAAGACGGATGCCGAACTGGCCGAGGCGTGCCGGAGGCTACAGTCGCTGCCGGAGAAACTCAAGGCAGGAACCTTGGCCGCGAATACACGCGAATAAACACGAATCAAGGCAAGAAAAGAAGAGTCGGATTAGCGCTTTTTCGCGTTGAGTCACGGCTACAATTCTTCAGCTTCGCACAACAACTCAGCTTGCATATAATCTAGGGATAAATGAACTTCTCTCAACTGTTGTGGGGGCTGGGCGTCTCGCACAGCGGTGGCGATCCGGAAATTTCAGGCCTGGACTACAATTCCCGCCGCGTGGAGCCGGGATTTGTGTTTGTTGCCATGCGTGGTGAGAGCAGTGACGGCAATCGCTACATTGACACTGCGTTGAAGAATGGCGCGGTGGCCGTGGTGACCGACTCAAAGTCGGAACATCAACGACAGAATATACCATGGGCAGTGGTTCCCAACGGACGGCGCGCTCTCTCCCGCATGAGCGCCAATTTCTATGGTCATCCCGCGGAGAAGCAGAAAATTATCGGCATTACCGGCACCAACGGCAAGACCACTACCAGTTTTCTATGCGAGTCAATCCTCAGGCATTGCGCACGGCCATCCGCGCTGATTGGAACCATTGAATATCATGTGCCGGTAAAAGCAAACGCGACGCAAGGCCTTCCATACAAAATTCTTGCCTCGCCGCACACCACTCCGGAGGCGCTGGAACTGAACCATGTATTTGCCCAAGCGCTGGAAGCAGGCGCGACCCACGCGGTGATGGAAGTTTCGTCGCACGCGCTGGCGCAGGAGCGCGTCTGGGGCGTTCCGTATGAAGTGGCCGTGTTCACCAACCTCACGCGTGACCATCTGGATTACCACAAGAGCATGGACAGCTACTTTGAGGCCAAGAGCATTTTGTTTCTGGGCTGTGGAACGCGGCCGCCGTGCGCTTGCGTGATCAATGCTGACGATGAATACGGCCAACGCCTAGGGCAAAGCCGCAGGACTTTGAGCCAGCAGGTCATTCTCTATGGAATCCAGAATGGCGATTTCAGGGCGACCAACATCAACCTGCAGCAGGACGGCACCAAGTTTGATCTGGTCACGCCTTCAGGCAGCGTAAGGATTGAGACAGCGCTGATCGGCGGCATTAACGTTTACAACATACTCGCCGCGGCTGCTGCCACGTTTGCGTGTGGATGTTCTCTCCAGCAGATTGCAGAAGCCATCAGGCAGTTCAAGCAGGTCCCCGGACGATTTGAAAAAGTGGATTGCGGCCAGCCTTTCACCGTAGTAGTGGACTATGCCCATACTGACGACGCGTTGCGCAATCTTACGGCGATTGCCCGCGACTTTGCCAGCCGAAGCTCCTCATCAGGCCGGGTGATTACGGTTTTCGGCTGCGGCGGTGATCGTGATCGCACCAAGCGCCCGCTCATGGCGGAAGCAGCGGGGAATGGAAGCGATTTCGTTGTCCTGACTTCCGACAATCCACGCAGCGAAGATCCATTACAGATTATTGATGATGCGCTGCCCGGCCTGCGCCAGACCGGCACGCGGCATGAAGTGGAGCCGGACCGCAAGAAAGCCATTCGTTTGGCGCTGACTGATGCCATGCCGGGTGACGTGGTCTTGATCGCCGGCAAGGGGCATGAGAAAGTTCAGATCACGCGCGAAGGTACATTCCCTTTTGATGATGTGCAGGTGGCCCGGGAAGCGTTACAACAGATCAGTTACGCAGGCGGAGGAAAGAAATGAAGCTGCCGTTGTGGCGAATCGCCGAGTTTGTGGGCTCCAAAGGCGAGTGTGACCAGGAAGCAGTCGCCATGGGGTACTCCATAGATTCGCGCACGCTCAATGCCGGAGACCTGTTCATTGCCATTGCGGGTGAGCGCTTTGACGGACATGAGTACGTGCAGGCGGCTCTGGAAAAAGGCGCAGTAGGTGCGATTGTCCAGACAGGAAAGCAAGTTTCTGGCGATCCGCTACGGCTGCTGCAGGTTGAAGACACGTTGAAGGCGCTGCAACTACTGGGTGCGGCTGCGCGCAGGCTTTGGGGCAAGCCGCTGCTGGCGGTGACGGGATCTGCAGGCAAGACCACGACCAAGGAAATTCTGGCCCACATTCTTTCCACGCGCTTCCGCGTGATGAAGAGCTCCGGCAACCTCAACAACCACATCGGCCTGCCGCTGCAACTGCTCAAGCTTGAGGCCGAGCACGATCTGGCTGTAGTTGAGATGGGCATGAACCACGCCGGTGAAATTCGTGCACTGGGCGAACTGGCCCATCATGATCTGGCCGTTGTGACCGCAGTAGCGCCGGTGCATCTCGAATTCTTTGGATCGCTGGCGGAGATTGCCCGCGCGAAATACGAGATTATTGAAACGCTGCATCCGGGCGGCGTAGCTGTGCTAAATGCCGATGACGATTATGTCTGCCAGTTTGGCCGAGACTTCAAAGGCAAAGTGGTTAGCTTTGGAATTAAACGTTCAGCCGATGTGAGCGCAAAACAGATCAACCTCAACGGCGCGGAAGGTTCAACGTTTGAGCTGACAGTGGGCAGCGTGGGAGAACCGGTTACGTTTCCGCTGGTGGGTGAGCACAACATCTATAACGCGCTGGGGGCGGCTGCGGCGGCCATGGAGCGCGGAATATCGCCATCGCAAGCGGCAGCGGCTCTTTCCAGCATCGTCCCGCCGGATAAACGCGGCCAGGTGCTGCACCTGCACGGCGCGACCATAATCAATGACTGCTACAACTCAAATCCCCGAGCGCTGGAAGCAATGATCGACACCTTGGCCAGCATGAAGGCTGAGCGCAGGATACTGATAGTTGGCGAGATGCTGGAGCTTGGGCCAACGGCTGAGGCGCTGCATCGCGAATGCGGCAAGCACGCCGCGGAAAAGAAAATCGATATGGTGATTGGCGTTCGAGGCATGGCGCGCGCGGTGGCGGAAGCGGCATGCGGTTCTGGTACGCAAGCCCAGTTTGTGGAAACACCGGAGCAAGCGGGAGAGTGGCTGGCCCGCAATCTTCGTCCGGGAGATGCGGTTCTGCTGAAGGCTTCACGCGGTGTCAAGCTTGAGCGCGCGCTGGAGGTATTGAAAGATAAGGTTCCTGCGAAATAGTTTTTCCACAGCCCGGCGGTCAACGCTGATTATTGTAAGTTGGAGATAGGCCTGCACGGCTCCCTGAATACTGTCCGGAGGATTTTTGCTTTACTGGCTTCTTTATCAACGGTTATTCGCGCACTTTCCTCCTTTCCGTATTTTTCGTTATGTCACTTTCCGGACGGCGTTTGCCAGCCTTACAGCGCTCTTCATGGGAATGATTATTGGCCCGGCCATCATCAAGCAGCTGCGCGATTTCCAGATTGGCCAGTACATCCGTGAAGAAGGGCCCAAGGGCCATCAGAAAAAAGCGGGCACGCCCACCATGGGAGGCGTGCTCATAACCATCGCCATTATTGTCCCCACATTGCTCTGGGCCGACCTTTCTAACACATATATATGGTTGGCAATTTTTTCCACCATCGCGTTCGGGGCCATTGGCTTTGCCGATGACTATATAAAGGTAGTCCGCAAACGGAACCTGGGCCTGACCGGCAGGACCAAGCTGGTGCTGCAGTTCCTGGCGGCCGGATTTGTAGGCGTGGCGCTGGTCACGTTGACCGCGACGCGCCAGTATTCCACGCACCTGATGGTGCCGTTTTTCAAACAGTTCCGGCCCGACCTGGTGATTGAAAGCTTTCGCCACTATCCGCATGTGTGGTGGCTGGCATTCATTCCATTTGTCCTGTTCGTGATGCTGGTGCTGGTGGGATCAAGCAACGCCGTGAATTTAACGGATGGCCTTGACGGTCTGGCCATTGGCTGCACTGTGATTGCTGCCGGGGCGCTCACGATTCTCACTTATCTCAGCGGGCACGTCGTCTTTTCTGAATATCTTGAGCTGCAAAAGATGCCCCAGGTGGCGGAGGTCACGGTCTTCTGCGGGGCCATGGTGGGCTCCAGCATCGGCTTTCTCTGGTATAACGCGCATCCAGCGGAAATCTTTATGGGTGACGTGGGCTCGCTGGCGCTGGGTGGCGCCATCGGCACGGTGGCCGTAATCATCAAGCAGGAGCTTTTGCTGCCGTTCATTGGCGGAATTTTTGTGCTGGAAGCGCTTTCGGTGATTATCCAGGTGGCGTCTTATAAGACGCGCAAGAAGCGCGTGTTCAAGATGGCGCCGCTGCACCATCATTTTGAATTGGCCGGATGGTCGGAATCCAAGATCATTATCCGCTTCTGGATTCTGGCGCTGATATTTGCGCTCTTCGCGCTTACAACCTTGAAGTTGCGGTAACGCGCACATCTCATACTCTATTGCTTGCGCAAAATGAATTTCATGGCACAATGGAAATTCCATGGAGTTGAAGAACAAAAGAGTTCTGGTTGTGGGACTGGGGCGCTCCGGCGTGGCGTCGGCTATGTTTTTGCAGGAACACGGCGCCAAGGTGATTGTTTCCGACTCCAAGGCCGAAGCCCAGTTGCAAAAAGAGGTGCCTGCTCTGCTGGATCGCGGCATATCCATTGAGACCGGCAGCCACGGTGAACGCACCTTTCGCGACCAGGACCTGATCGTCGTAAGCCCCGGCGTCCCTTCTGACCAGCCGCAGTTGCAGCATGCGCGAACGCTGGGAATCCCGGTGATTGGCGAAGTTGAGCTGGCTTTCCGCTTTCTGAAAGGCAAGGTGCTGGCGATTACGGGCTCCAACGGCAAGACCACCACGACGACTCTGGTGGGAGAAATCCTGGCCAAGAGCGGCAAGAAGACGCTGGTGGGCGGCAACATTGGTACGCCGGTGATCTCGCTGGCCGGGCAGTCAACGCCGGACACCATGGTGGTACTGGAAGTTTCAAGCTTCCAACTAGAAAGCATTGAGCAGTTTTGCCCGTGGATTGCTGCGATTTTGAACATTACGCCGGACCATCTTGATCGCCATCACACATTTGAAGCGTATGTTGCTGCAAAAGCGCGAATCTTTGAGAAGCAGCAATCGTCGGGTGCTGGTGAGAAGCAGCAATCGACTGATTTTGCGGTGCTGAATGCCGACGATCCAACGTGTGTGGCGCTCAAAGATAAAGTGAAGGGCACACTGCTGTGGTTCAGCCGGAAGCAGCGCGTCGATAATGGCGCATTCGTGCAGGGAGATCAGATTGTTTTCCGACAGAATGGGCAGGAGCAGCCGGTCCTAAGTCGCTCCGATATTCAACTCAAGGGCGAACATAATCTGGAGAATGTCTTGGCGGCTGTAACCATGACTATGGTTGCCGGATGCACGCCGCAGCAAGTTCGGCAGGCAGTAAGAGAGTTTCACGCCGTGGAGCACCGGCTGGAACTGGTCACCACGGTAAACGGAGTCACCTTCTATAACGATTCCAAAGCCACGAACGTCGATGCCACGGTGAAAGCGCTGGAATCTTTCCCGGCAAACATTCACATCATTCTGGGCGGCAAGGATAAGGGCAGCGACTACACGGTGCTGAATCCGCTGCTGCGCGAGCGGGCAAAGCGCGCTTACCTGATTGGGGCTGCCGCGGACAAAATTGCATCGCACCTCCAAAACTCGACCTCCATCGTGCGTTCCGGCACGCTGGAGCGCGCGGTGCATCAGGCCTTCGATTCCGCCAAGCCCGGAGACGTGGTGCTGCTTGCGCCAGCATGCGCCAGCTTTGATCAGTTTGAAAATTACGAACATCGCGGACGCGTGTTCAAAGAACTTGTCCAGTCACTCACTCCGGTCCCCACGGGAGACAGGTCCTAGTGGCCAAAAGTGTTGGCGTAGACAAATGGATGTTCGGCTCAACTCTGCTGCTGGTTGTGCTGGGCGTGCTGATGGTTTTCAGCGCATCGGCGGTAATGGCCAGCGAGAAGTTCGGTTCGCCGTATCATTTTCTTTTTCGACAACTGGGCTGGGCGATGGCGGGGCTTGCTGCTATGTCCGTGGCCATGACGCTGGACTATCGCCGCTGGAAAAAGCCTATCATCGTGTTTTCGCTGCTGGGAGTTACCGCCGTATTGCTGGTGGCGGTCTTCTTTCTTGATCGGTCGCATAACACGCATCGCTGGATCAAGCTGGGCGGCTTTATGTCATTCCAGCCGTCGGAGCTGGCCAAGCCTGCGCTCATTCTTTTTTTGGCGTTCTTTCTGGAGTCCCGCGCCAAATCCATGGATGACTGGCGGCACACGCTGCTGCCGGCGGTGATTCCGGCATTTCTTTTTGCCGGGCTCATCATGAAGCAGCCTGACCTTGGCACCGCGCTGGTTTGCCTGGGCGTGACTGCGGCCATTCTCTACGCGGCTGGCATGCGGCTCAGATATTTTGCCGCCGGCCTGGTACCGATTGTTCCCGTGCTGGCTTACATGCTGATATTTGTGCCGTGGCGGCTGGCGCGCATGGTCGTGTTCTTTCATCCAGAGCGGGACCCGCAGGGAATCGGCTTCCACATCAACCAGTCACTGATTGCGGTGGGCACCGGCGGCATGACCGGGGTGGGCCTGATGGAAGGCAAGCAGAAACTTTTCTACCTGCCGGAGCCGCATACCGATTTTATCTATGCCGTAACGGCGGAAGAACTGGGGCTGATTGGCGCAGTGCTGATTGCTACGCTGTTTTTCATCTTTGCCTGGCGCGGACTGCGCACATCATTGCGGGCGCGCGATCCCTTTGGCCGCTACCTTGCCGTCGGCGTGACTACCATGATCGTGGTGCAGGCATTCTTTAACATCAGCGTGGTGCTGGCCCTGCTGCCCACTAAGGGTATTCCTCTGCCCTTTATTTCCTACGGCGGATCGAGCCTGTTTGTGATGCTGGCCAGTGTGGGCGTGTTGTTGAATGTGAGCCAGCAGACAGAGTAGAAGAGAAAGGGACTTCCATCAAACGTGATCACATGATGAAAGTACTCCGGCTATCAACATATAACCACGAACCAAAAACTATATTGCTGCTCCCAATAGCTTCACTCCTGCACCTTGCCACATAATTCCTCCGCAAGTCCTGACGTCCTCGTCGTTCTACCATAAGATTCCCCGGGGATGCGTGTTTCTGCCTGGTTCATGTATCCTTTTACTTTCTTTCAATTGCAAGCTTTAGGAGATTCAATGAGGGCATGGAAGTTCAAGGCCTTTTTCGGCGGAATAACGTTTTTAACCTTATGTACAGCCGGCTTTTTGAGCGGATGCGCCAGCGGCCATAAGCAGTTTGTGTACGTAACGGGCCAGGGAACCAATGAGGCTTTTGAGTTCAGCCAGCAATCCGATGGATCATTGGCCCCTTTGGGTACTCCCAATTTTCCTGTCGGGTCCAATCCGTCTGCGCTGATTCCCCACACTTCGGGCGACTTCCTTTATACCGCCGATTTTTCCGGCAATGACGTGATCTTGCTGGACATCAATGCGGGCAACGGCGAACTTTCCGTGCCGGTAAGCGTGAGCATTGTTAATCCGGTGAATCCGGCCAATGACTTTACCACGGACAAAGGGCCGGTTTCACTGGTCATGTCGCCGACCGCGCCATTCCTGTATGCAGTGGACCAGACAGCCGGCAACGTGACCGGGTTCACGGTTGATCCCGGCAGCGGCAGTCTGGGAGTGATTCAGGGTTCATCGCCGGGTACAAGTTCGCCGTTTCCAATTCAGCCGGCATCGCACCCTTCAGGCGTGGCAATCTCGCCCAAGGGTGACTTTATCTTTGTTGCGAATGGCGCTGAGGGCACGATTGCGGTGTTTAACATCGCCGGGAATGGAGTGCTTGCGCAAGCCGCCCTGCCGACTTCAGTTGGCGCGGGCGCAACACCTACCTCGATTGCCGTGGACCATTCCGGACGCTTTCTTTACGTCACGGATCCGGCCCACAACGCGGTGGTGGGATTTAGCATTCAGAGCGGCGGAGCGCTTTCCCCAATCAACGGTTCGCCGTTTGCGGCGGGCGCAACGCCGGTCGGTCTGGGCATTGATGCGCAGGGAGCGCTTCTGTACGTGGCCAATAACGGTTCAAACAACGTCTCTGCTTACGCGATTGATGCAAGCTCCGGCGCGCTGGGCCAGGTAAGCGGCTCTCCTTTTGCCACCGGCGGCGTAGGACCTTCTGCCGTGGCGGTGGATCCTGAAACCTCTTTCGTTTACGTGACCGAGCAGGGGAGCCACGATATTGCGGCTTTTAGTATTGCGTCGAACGGCGCACTTCAGCCGGTGAAGGGATCGCCTTTCGGTGTGGCCACCGCGGCAACGGCTATTACAGTAGTACGGCGATAGAAGCGTTTGATCGGCAAAGGGCCAATTGTGATCAGCAAAGGAGCTGTGATCGGCTAAAGGCTGGTCGTAATATTGGTCAAGACCGTGTAATCGGCTATGCCTTTTTATCCCCATGGCGGGGGTGGGGCAGGCCTTCAGGCTAGCGGTAAAGCTGATAGGCCGTGCGGCTTTTAGCCGCTGAGGTACATTGCACGCGGAACACAACTAATAGTCCCGCTTCAGTGCCTGAAAAATAAAAAGCAAATCTCATCGCTGATGAGATGGATTTACCAAATTCAAAGTGGTCCTGATTGAACTTTTTTTGATCCGTGTAAATCAGTGTTATCCGTGTCATCAGTGGTAAGGTTTTGGGTTTAACCGCGAGTGCCATTCAGGCTATGCACTCTTGGTGCTTGTGCCTGATTTTCAAACCATGCTAAACAAGCCAGTAGCATGGAATCGGTGTACCAGGACGCAGCCGAGGTTAGCGAAGTTGAGCTAACGCCGCAGGACCAGCTCCGTTTGCAATGGCAGCAACAGCCGGGGCCCCTCGCGCTGCTGCGCCAGAAGAATGTAATCGACCAGAACCCTGAACTTCTGCCTTATGCCGCTGTGGCCGGGCTGCCAGGCTGGATTTCTCCCGGCATGTTTGCGCTGCAAGGACTGGTGCTGATCGCATTCATTGCCGCTGGACTCAATTGGCTCACGACCCGCCATTCAGGCAAGCTGGAAGAAGAAATAGTCTCCGTGCAAGCCAGCTCAAAGGTAGAGATTAAGCGTCAGGAAGAAATTATTTCTGCCACACAGGCTGAAATCAGAAGAATTTCCAATTCACCCAACTCCACCTTCAAGCTGCATATGTCGGCGACGCCGCTTACACGCGAGCAGGCGCTCACAGCGCTCAACAACTCATTGGATGAATCGCGCAGCTCTGAAGAGCAGTATAAGAAAAATATGGCGGCGCGGGAGCGTAGCCTTGGAGCGCGGCAAAGCACAATGGCAATCGTGAATTCGGGCAGCCCGCTCATTTTTTCTCTGGCGTTATTTCTGGCTGCAGGCTTGTTCAGCCAAGGTGCGCAAAAGGAGTTTCCACGCAATCGCCATGCGCGTAATCTGGCCGACTATTATCTTTACTTCATTACCGCCCAAGGCCTCTGGCCGAATCTGGTACTGCTGGGATTTTTATTTGTGGCGCTCAGCGGCAGCGACTATGGACTAAGCGGATTGTTCTCCAGCGTTGGCCCGCTCTTCTGGGTGGTTTTCTGGATCGGCTTTTATGGCCTGCTGCTGCAATTTTTTGTGATGACGGCGCGCGGTCTGTATCGCGCTATGCAGGCGCGTCCGCCGACTGCTGAATGGGGCTTCGACAATCGCTTGCTCTTCCACATCCACAACAGCTTTTTCATGGTCTTTGCCGGACTGGAAGCCGTCTTCCTTGTGCTGTGCTATGCGTTTTATTTCCTGCAGAGCCATTCAGCTTAATTTAGCCGCAAATTTACACGAAGCAACACGAATTCCCGTCTTTGCTGTTTTGGTTCGCGCCTGTTCGCTCGATTGTGTAGTTAACTTCCGGCCGCATTGCGCTTATGAAAACAGAAGTCGCGAGAACAGTTTCTCCGTTTTTCTGTTGTATTCCTTCGTGTCTTTGTGATTTAAATCGTTTCCGCCGCTTGTTGCAGCAAATCCCACGCTTCCTGCACGTCTTTCCACTCGGTTTGCAACTGTCCAATCGCCAGCCGCAACGTCAATTTCCCGTTTAATACCGTGCTTGCAATGAACACCCTCCCTGAAGCGTTTACTTTTCCTATGATCGCGCGGTTCTCATCGTCGGAACCCTTATAGCGGAAGCAAACCACTGACAGCGGCACTGGCGCAACGCGCTCGAATTTCGGGTGGGCATCGACCAGCGTCGCGAAGTCTTTGGCCCACTGGATGTGTGAGCGCAGCATCGATTCAATCCGCTCGCGCCCAAAGTAGCGCATCACAAACCACAGCTTGAGCGCGCGGAAACGATGGCCCAGCGGCACGCCGTAATCCATCAGGTTGTGCGCGCGGGGATCGTCCTGCGTCTTTAGGTAGTCCGGCGTAAGCGAAAAGGCTCGCCGCAGAATGTCCGGCCTGCGCGTATAAAAGGCGCTCAGGTCAATGGGCGTGAGCAGCCACTTATGTGCGTTAAAGACCAGCGAGTGCGCGCGTTCCACTCCAGCCATAATGTGCCGCTGTTCCGGCAAGATCGCCGCTGCGCCCGCATAAGCGCAGTCCACGTGCAGCCACAGCCCATGCTTCTCCGCGATTTCCGCAATCTGCGGTACCGGATCAATGCTGGTCGTGGAAGTTGTGCCCACGGTCGCAACCACGCAGAAGGGCCGCTTGCCCGCGCGCTTGTCTTCTTCCACCATCTTGGCCAGCACATCGGTGCGCATCCGGAATTCCGCGTCTGACGGAACTTTGCGAATATTTTTCTGGCCTACGCCAACGGCAATCGCGCCTTTCTCAATCGACATATGCGACTGGTCAGATGTGTACAGAACCAGATCATTGCGGCTTCCTGCGGTCCGGGCTTCCGGATCGATCAGTTCACGCGCGCAAACCACGGCATGCATGCTGCTGGTTGAAGCCGTGTCATAGACGATACCAAACCAACCCTCAGGCACGCCGATCCATTGCCGCAGCCAGTCCAGAGCGCGCTGTTCCAGCTCCGCTACTGCGGGAGAAGTTTTCCAATGCAAGCCGTTGGTGTTGAGCGCCGCCGCAAGCATCTCGCCCAGGATCGCCGGCGTTGATCCTGTGCAGGCAAAGTAAGCAAAGAAACGTGGATGGTTCCACTGCGTAACCGCCGGCATCACCAGTCGGTCAAAGTCACGCAGGATCGCCTCAAAGGGTTCGCCTTTTCCCGGCGCCGATTTCGGGAGAGCGTCCAGCAGCTCGCCCGGTTTGGTCTGCGCCAGCACCGGCATTTCCGACACATTAGTCAGGTACTGGGCAATCCAATCCACGGTTTCATGCCCGGCGCGCCGGAAGTCTTCTACATAGGTCTGCCAATCGTCAGCCGCCTTTGCGTCCCTGGCTGCGCCTTTAGAATCAGGGGTTTTAGAATCAACAGTTTTGCTCATGTTTAGCCTTTAGCTCTGGGCCTTAGCCGGTGAGTGCTTCAAGTGACACCGCCCTGGCTAAAGGCTAAGAGCTAAAAACTAATGGTTGTTTTCATTAACTTTCTTGACAACACCCAAAATTCTAGACTACTATCCGCTCAGCATGCACGCCAGCCGGTTTACCTTCGCGTTTACTTACCGCTACCACTTTACGGGTAGCGGCCACGCGGATCTGTGCTGACAATGCAATAAGAAGTTAGTCATCATAAATCACCGCAAGCCGCGATCCCCAAAGGGTCGCGGTTTTTGCTTTTCAGGGAGCTTTACCAACGTGAATCAGCAAACCGATCAGCCAACCGTGAACGGCCACAAAACGCTCGATGACTGCCGCCGCCAGATTGACACGCTCGATGCCGACCTGCTTCGCCTGGTCAACCAGCGTGCCGCCATCGCCTGTGAGATTGCTTCGATCAAAGTGGCCTCGGGGCTACCGGCTTATGACGGCAATCGAGAGCGGCAGGTGCTTGCCCGCGTGGTGGAAAAGAACACCGGCCCTCTCGACCAGCAAAGCGTCACGGACATTTTCGCTGGCATCATCCGCGAGACTCGCCGGCTTGGGACACAACGCATGCAGGCTGTTTCTGAAATCCCGACCCTGAGCTTTGCCGAAGGGGAGGGAGCCCTACCATCTTCAGGAACTGCTGGGGATCAGCACTTGCCTTCCGAGAAGAGAAAGTGATTTCCATAAATTCGGTCGCCTCGACCGGTTTGTATCAGGGCACGCGTTTACGCGTGCCGTAAAGAGTTCAGATTGAAGCGCTTTAGCTCTTGAAAAACACGATGCGGATTATCTCTTCCGCTCGTAGTTCGTGAAAGAAGAATTTTGATTCTGAGCCAATAGCCAAAAGCCAAGAGCCAGCGGCTAGAAGCTAGTGGCTAGCAGCTAATAAGGGAGCACTTTTCATGGTCATCAACATGGCAGCAGGTTCGTCGGAAGCGGAACTTCAACACGTAATTGAACGGGTCATCGAATGCGGGTTTCAGCCGCATGTTACGCGCGGCGCGGAGCGCGCCATTGTGGCCGCGGTCGGCGCCGGCGGCAACCGCATTGCGCTGGAGGCGCTCAAGGCCGCGCCCGGCGTGGAAGATGTTGTGCCCATCGCGCACCCATTCAAGCTGGTGAGCAAGCAGACCAAGAGCGGACGCACGCAGGTTGACGTGGGCGGCGTCATTATCGGAGGAGAAGAAGCCGTGGTAATTGCCGGGCCTTGCTCGGTGGAATCGCGCGATCAGCTTTTTTCCACCGCCCGAGCCATCAAGGCCGCTGGCGCTACGCTGCTGCGCGGCGGAGCTTACAAGCCGCGCACCTCTCCCTATGATTTCCAGGGTCTTGGGATTGAAGCGCTGCGCCTGCTGCGAGAAGTCCGTGAAGAAGTTGGTCTTCCCGTGGTCACAGAGGT
>CAWHQH010000006.1:0-95008 GCA_963831465.1 Terriglobia bacterium
TCCACCAATCCCATTCATTGAAAAATGGGCAAGTTTTAAGAAATTTTACGTGCGATCATATTGTGCCCACTCTGCATTGTTTCCTTTTTGGTATAGCTTCTGACAAGAGATTTAACAACGTACAGGGTCGTTGCCTTGCTTCCGGACAACCTCATCCAGGTAAAGACCGCTCCTAGGGTGCTTCAGCGGCGGAACGTTCTCGCACCCTGGCCGTTAAGAGTTGATCCTTACCGGATAACAGAACATTTCAGGGAGATTGTTGCTCGCGGGCTTCGAATGCGGTTGCGCGCCGGTGATGTAACATTGAGCTGAATGATAAATAGATTGTTGCTCGCGTGTTTACTGGCATTGCTGGCCTCGATATGTTTGTTGCAAGAAGCCGCTGGCCAGGCTGCGCAGATTCAGGACGAAAAGGCGCACGCGACAACTCCAGATCAGAAAGCTCATGGTCAGGCAGATCAAGCTTCTTCGGCAAGCAAAACTAAGGCTCCGTTGCCCATGACCGACGATCAGAGCAGCACTGTAGGAAATCCGGCGACCTCTGCACCGCTGAACATTAATGGCAAGCTGCGCTACTTTGCCATTGAATCATTTCGTCCAGGCATTTATCCGGTGGCGGCATTTTATGACGGGCTCACGATGGCGAACCCTCCAAAGGCTTATCCGCCGGAATGGCGACAAGGTTTTCCAGGATTTGCCCGCAACTATGGCGACTTCATGGCGAGCTGGGCTTCTGTGCAGGGAGGCAAGTTTGTAGCTGCATCGATTCTGCATGAAGATCCGCGTTACTTTACATCCACCAACAAGAACTTTTTCGCTCGTGCCTTTCACGCGGCGCGATATGCTGTGATTGACCGCAGCGATTCAGGGCATCCACGTCTGGCGGTGGCGAATGTGGCTGGAGCTTTTGCAGGCGGCTTTGTTGGGAATGGCTATCTGCCTGACCCATATGCCAACGCGTCTCATGGGCTAAGCCGTAGCGCGCTCGCATTGACTGGTTTTGTTACCAGCAATTTGGCGGATGAGTTCCGACCGGAAATTCATGGGCTCGTAAGGAAACTACACCTGCCCTTTTATAAGTGAGTGCTGCGAGGTGATCTGCGAACTTCCCCAATGCGCTCACTTCCTGTAAGCTACTTCCTTCCCTGAATGCCGGTTTCTCTCGCCAACTCCGAAGTGGTTTACGACGCGCTAAAAAAGTGCGGCATTGGACTTGTCTCTGCGCTGCCTGAGACGTGGCTGGTGCACCTGATCCGGATGGCGGAAGACGATCCCAAGATGATCCTGGTTCGTCTAGCCAAGGAAGAAGAAGGGGTGGGCATCTCTGCGGGCGCCCATTTTGCCGGTGTGAAGTCCGCCATGCTGATGCAGAACCACGGCTTTCTCGCCAGCATCAACGGCATTGTTTCTCTGGCACAACTCTACCGCATTCCATTGCTCATGCTCATTAGTTACCGGGGCCACTTTGGCGAGCGCGATCCTTGGCAGACGCAAGGCGGTGGCGTGACCGAGCCGTTGCTGCGGGCGCTTGGGATTCCGTATTCGTTCCTGGACGATCCTACAAAAGCGGAGAAGCGCATTGCTGAAGCGCAAACCTGGGCGTACGCGAGTTTGCATCCTGCGGCGCTGCTTCTTACGCGTGAACTGATGTGGGAGGATCCCGCATGATGCAGCGCTTGGAGTGCCTGCGCGCGATCTATGATCGGCTGGAAGACTGCCTGGTTGTGACAATTATGGGCGCTGTCGCATGTGAGCTGCAATCGCTCGGCCACAAGCCAAACTTTTTCTACCTGCAACATGCCATGGGACTTGGATCGTCCACCGGCCTGGGGCTCGCTCTCTCCCTTCCGCAGCAGAAAGTTGTGGTCTTTGATGGAGATGGTTCAATCCTGATGAATCTTGGTGGATACACAACCCTCGCGCGCTATCGACCCAGGAATTTGGTTCATGTTGTTTTTGACAATGAGAGCCTGCTTTCCGTAGGCGGTTTTCCCACTGCAACATCTACCGGCAGCGATCTTGAAGGTGTTGCACGCGCTTCGGGAATTACCCGCACCAAGACGGTTTGCACAATCGAAGAGTTCACACATGTTTTTGATGACGCGCTAAAAGCCAATGACCTCACGTCCATCATCGCGAAAGTTGAGGCCGTGGGACCGAAGGGCTACGTTACGGAACTGGCCTTGCTGGAAAACCGCTTCCAGTTCAAGCGGTATATAGAGAAGCTCACCACGAGACACGGAAGGACGGAGAACGCAAACTGAGCTGATTGTTTCAGAGCAACAACGCAAGATGCATTGATTTTGCTTCCCGATTCTCAGAAATTTTATCCGTGTCTCTGCCTCCGTGGTGGATTTTGGTTTTTACACGAGGAGTTGCTCATGTCCAATGTCCTGGCCGAACTTATTACCCAACTGAATAGTGGCAAGCTGCGTGTTGTTGATCTCACGCAGACGCTCAGCCCGCAGACGCCGCTGCTGCCGCTGCCGTCGCAATGGCCGAATACGCCGGCATTCAAGATCTGGGAGCTTTCGCGTTATGACGATCGTGGTCCGGCATGGTACTGGAACGGCTTTGAAACGGGCGAGCATACTGGAACGCACTTTGACGCGCCCATCCACTGGGTGAGTGGCAAGGACCTGCCGGAAAACAGCGTTGACAAGATCAATCCGAGAAAATTTGTTGGTCCGGCCTGCGTGATTGACGTGACTGCCGACGTCGCGAATAATCCTGATTTCCTGCTTACCGTGGAACGCGTGCAGCAGTGGGAACGAAAGCATGGACGCATCCCCGCCGGCGCATGGATGCTGCTGCGCACCGGCTGGTCAGCTCACACCGATCCCAAACAATACATCAATCTGCAGGATGACGGTCCTCACACGCCGGGCTTCATGAAGGAATGCTCAGACTTTTTGGCTACGCAACGGAACGTTCTGGGCGTTGGCGTTGAGACAGTCGGAACCGATGCAGGTCGCGCAGCCTCTTTTGATCCGCCATTTCCCAATCACTATGTAATGCATGGCAGCGGCAAATTCGGATTGGCTGGATTATGTAACCTTGACCAGTTGCCTCCGACCGGGGCCGTGGTCATCGCCGCGCCGCTAAAGATCGTGAACGGCTCAGGCAGCCCGCTGCGGGCAATTGCGATTACACCGTCTGTCTGAAATCTCGAGCACAACAACGAAACCCTACCGCCAACGTACTCTGGCAGGGGAAATACCTACTTCTTGCCCTGAGAATTCGTCATGCTGCCTTCATTCTCTGCGGAGACGGTGGCATCGCCCTTTTCCAGCAACTGGTAGGCTTCAGAGATGGTCATAGTGTCGCTGATTCGATGAAATCCTGTTATGCGCTGGACCTGCCTGACGTTGATGTTCTTGAAAATCACTGCGTGGCCGGTCATCTTTACATCGAGAGAAACGAATTCCCAGTGATCGTCCCCGACGCGGCTTTGAACGACCGAAAATGTCCCGCCTTTATTTAGCCGTCCCAGCAAGCCCCAGCCAAAGGTTACGTCTTCAAATAGTGAGCCATCCAGCCGCGACATGCGAAGGGCAGCACGATCAATCCACATCTTGCCGCTCATGGAACGGAAGACCTGCAATTCCCGTGTAGGGGCGTTGTAGTGAGGATTGGGAAAAAATGAAAGCCTGATCTGGCCATTTTCGGCGCCCTCATACTTAAAAATAAAAGCGTCCGGGAGTGCCTTAAACATCTGCATTCCCTTTTCATCATCTTCCTTGGCGCGCTTGTCGCGCTTCGCCCGCTCACCGGGATCTTCCACCAGTTTTTTCATGCGCAATTCATCGGCGGAGCGCTGCTCAGCGGTCAGCGGCTTGCCGTTAATGAGCACCGTGCGGGCGATCTGGCCTTCCTTGGTGTCAATCACATCCCGGTCTTGTGAACCTTTTTCGTCCTCTCGATGGATGTGGTAACGCCAGTGCGTATGGTCGGCTGCATCCGCCTCAATCTGATGCTTAATCGTGTCCCTAACGAGCTGGTTTGCGTCCTTGGGAAGCGGTGGCAGAGTATCCGTCGGCGTCTGCGCAAGCAGAGTTGTACCGAGGCTTGCTAAAATCAAAAGCAGCCATGCGCGCCGCAGGGAATTGAAGTAACTCATAATGTTTCAAATGCGGGTACTTGTTAGACGCTCGAAAACCAGCAGCTAGTTGCATTTTACATTTTGGGCAGATGTCTAACGATTTCCGGAATAAAGAAAAGAGGCAGCTTTGCAGCCACCCCTTTTATTGTCAACCTCTCGGAAAGGCAGTCCCATTGGCTCAATAGCCGCGATTTGCGTTCAGAACCGCTGTTCCCCTGGTTTCGGTCCCGCCCGCGCGCCGCGACATTCCGTCCGGTCGACACATAACTTAAAAGCAAACAGACAGCCAAACTGGCCAGAGTTCCGGCGTTTCTTGAAAAACGTAAGCTATTGATAATTATAGTTTTGGATGCGCTGCTCGGGGAGGTAGTGAAATGGTTACTGTTTACTTTATTGTAAACACGTAAACTTGGGCAACAAAATACCCTGAATGAGCACCAGATTGCCTTTCAGGCGCACACCTAGAGTAACTATTTCATTTTGAAATCCAGCAGTAAACTAGCCGTCAAACTCCTGATTGAAATCTGCGACAGGCGTTCCAAATCAAAGATTGATTTCTCTCTGAAGAGAGCGATAACCGAAAGAAAAGGTGCCGAAAATGTGGAAACCGCGTCCTGAAGACAACAAGCCTATGAGCATGAATCCTACTCAGCCTGCGCAGCCTGTACCCCCGCCAGCTGCTGTCGCTGCACCCAGTATCCCCACCCAGTATAAAGAAACCCCGAAGGCCAGCGAACCGCACCGCGCCGATGTAGGCCACATCGGCAAGTCAGTCCAGATCAAAGGTGAACTCACCGGAAGTGAGGACCTTTATCTGGATGGGTCCATTGAAGGCACAATTGATTTGCGCGATCACAGCCTGATCATTGGACCCAACGGAAAAATCAAGGCGGGCATCACTGCGCGCGATCTCGTCGTCCATGGCCGGGTGGAAGGAAACATCACGGCTACCGGGCGTGTGGAATTGCGCAAGTCTTGCACCCTGCTTGGCGATGTAAGCACGCAACGCATCGTGATTGAAGACGGAGCGTTCTTCAAAGGCGCCATCGATATCAAGGAAAAGGCCCAGGCAGTGGAAGCACGCAAGCCTTTGGCTGTGGCAGCAACCGCAGGCATGAGCGCCGGCAGCGGCTCAGCTTCGGGTTCGAGTGCGACAAGTTACAGCGCCAGCTCCGATTCGCAGGGTTCCTTTTTAGACGGTAAATAAGGTAGAGTTAGGGGCGTGAGCTCCTCCGGTAATAATTTAATGCGATGGTTCCGTGGAGCAGGCAGCTCTCAGTCCAAACCTGAAGAGGGTGGCAAATCTGCACCACGGACCAAGCGCACCTGCATCGGTTTGAGCGAATTTATGCGCGCCCTGAGCAGCAGCGGCGACCAGAAAAGCTGCGTGCTGGATCTCGGTCCAACCACACCGACTAATATTGCTTTGCTCACTGAAATGGGCGTGCGCGTCTTCAATGAAGACGTTTTGCGAGAATCACAGGATGAAAGCTACTGCGTAAAGCAGGAAGATGGCACCCTTCAGTTCGACCCAGCAAAGTTCTTTGCGGAAAACCTTAATTACTCTGCTGATCAGTTTGACGCCATCCTGTTCTGGGATGTGGCCGATTATCTGCCTGAAAGCTTGGTAAAGCCCCTGGTTGAGCGTTTGCAAACCATGCTTAAGCCCAAGGGCCATCTCCTGGCCTTCTTTCATACAAAAGACGCCGGAGTGGAATCCTTATATTCCCGCCACCATATAGTTCAAAAAGACACGCTGGAACTCGAGCCTATCCACGGCTTCAAATTGCAACGGATTTTCAATAACCGGCACATTGAAAACCTGTTCAAAGACTTTGCTTCGCGCAAGTTTTTTTTGGGACGGGATAACATCCGCGAAGTATTGATGGTTCGTTGATCCACACTTTAGCTTGTCCCTGTAAAAATTACCTGGCGCAAGTCGACGTATGCGAACCCTGCCTACCCAGAAGTGGTATTCAGATGCCCATAAACTATATCCAGCTTGGAATTCACCTTAATCCCCTTCTTCAGTGGATTTAGGCCACATGCTTTCAGGTTTGCTGTTTGGCGTTTAGAATCAATAATTTAATTTGCCTTGCAAAACTTGACCGAAATACCGTTCTTTGGGCATCTCGATTGCTGTAGTAACAATCGTCGAATGATTGACGGTATCAAAAAGGACCCTGCAGCGGGCCGAAAAAGAGGTAGATTAAATGTCTAGCAGCGCAAGCATTATCAATCTTGGAGTGATCGCCACAGTTGAAAACCGCACGTCTAATTATGATGCGATTTACGGCGAACACTGCCACAGAATTTACTCGCTGGCTTTTTGGATGACCGACAATGAGCTGGCGGCTGAACAGCTCTCCACCAACACATTCCTTCGGGTTTTCGCGTCCTCGGCAGAGCCGAAGACCGAACAGATTGACCAGGCACTTCTAACTGAAATCCGTGAACTCACCACGATTGGCACCCTGACGTTGAACAGCGGCGTTTCCGCTGAAACCAAAAATGTTTGCGGTAACGTGAAACGGGTGCATCTGGAGCGCGCTGTGGTGGAACTGCCGGCAACTGAAAAACTGATTTTCCTCCTTCATGATGTTGAAGGTTACACCCATGAAAAAATTGCTCATCTGCTCGGCCTGAATGTAAAAGAGTCGCAGTTTGGATTGCATCAGGCTCGTTTGCAGTTGCGGAAACTGATTTCGCGGATGTCGTAGAAGCCGTCGATTGTATCTCCTCTCTCCTTACTCTCCAACCCTTCGCTCCATGCGAAGGGTTTTTTATTTCGCTCCTTGTGCCCACTCCACAATACGATCTTGAATTTGAAGTTCGTCTTGGACTTTCTATTAACTTTGGGATATTTAGTTATGTTAATTTCAGCGAAAGTCGAAACTTTTTTCGGGATGCTACGTCTATTCTAATAACAACATACGCAGTACCCCCACGTGGGCGTCGCCCCTATACCGGCGCCCACTATCTTTTTGAACCAGATCCTCATCTTATTTTTATGCAATTTCTGCTAACGATCGTCGATTCCCTGTAGCTCACGTTGGGGAAAATTTTTGCGAGCGTTCCGTATTATTGCGCTGAGCTTCTCTTCATCCAGCATGAACTCGAATCCGGCAGCGGAAATCGTTGTGGGCCCCTATCGCAAGGGCAACAGAAGGACGCAATTGCGCTTCCAATCAAGCGGATAGATGAAGCGTGGCGGCTTTCATGAAGAAGGAAAATAGATTAGAGTTTTAGCCACAGCACACAATGGAGGGCGAGCAATGGATTGGAAGAAAACGCTGATGATTGGGTCTTTTGCGGCCGGAGCAATTCTGTTCCTTACCGGACGGAGGCCAGCGGGTCTGGCCGTTGCCGGAATTGGCGTAGCAACTTTTGCCGCCGAGAACCCGGAAAAATTTGAAGAGCTGTGGCATCGCATGCCTGAGTACATTGAAAAGGGCAGCAAGTTTGTCGATATGGCATCAACTTTCCTGGAGCGCATGGGCCAGGAAAAAGGCGGCGGTTATCGCAATATGCCGGTTGCGGGAGGCAATCGCTTCTAGTCTTCCACTTGGTTTGTGGGAAAAGGCCGGCATTAGTTTCGGCCTTTTTACTTTTTAAACCAGGTCGGACGTATGCCGGCAGCGTCTTTCCTGATTTCCAGCGAAATACGTTGATGCTCGGCTTCATCAATGCGCAATGCGAAGTTCACGAAAGCACCATATTTATCTGGCGCGATCACTTGCACAGGAATGCGGAAATCCCGGTGAACATCGACCTGATGTGGTGTCCGCACAAAGCGCAAAGCGTACTCGCCGAATTCTGTCTTCTCTGTAAAGTCACTGGGCAGTGAATGTACCTCAAAGCTGTCCGGTAGATGCAAATGGAAAACAGTGCTTTCAAAGAATAGCGATTCAATCAAGAGAGGGAACTTGCGCGTCGGGGTTTTCGCATATAAGGTCGCCAAGCCAAGGGCTGGAGCAAGTTGATTGATTTCCGCGGTGCTGTTTTGCTGATTGATAAATTGCGGAACAGTACAGCGGATTGAAAGCTTCAGAGGCTGCTCGGGATCGCTTTCATGCTCAGTGCCGCCGATAACCGAAGCCGCGCCAGGAAAAATACGCATGGCAAGCTGTTCGAAAAACCCCTGCCTGTCGGCTTCGCTGGCGGATCTGAGCAAGTTGCGCACTTCCTGCGCCCTCACAGAGCCGAGTTGCACATGGATGTTTGCCGCCAGATCTCCCTCATGAAAAGACAGATCGGCTTCTGCCAAACTTTTTTCACTTGCCGTCCGTGGATTGAGTGCAACAATCTCCGGCTTTTTCTCTTCTTCAGGCAGCAAGGGGATCAAGTGTGCTTCTCGTGCATCCAGTGATGGCGGTAGGGCGCCGAAAGGAAGATCATCCGACTCGGCGTCGACGTCCACTGATTCGCCGTTGGCCAACCAGAAGCGTACGAGCGGCTCTGTGTAGCAGGATAGCTCTTTACCGCAGCTCTGCTCGATCTTTCGCGCCAGCAGCAGTTCTGCTTTGAGTCCAACCGCGCGCGACAGAGCCAGGAAGGCCATCGTGCGGCTACCTTGGCCGTTAGCAAGCGTGTCCTCTGCCGAACTCGTAGCCCAGTCAGAACCTGTGGAATCGATCTTGCTCGTCACAAACCGGTACAAATGTTTAGCTTTCTCAAGGTCTCCACCAGTTTCCGAAAGATGAAGCTTCGCCACGGCTTCATTCACGTCAAGGCCCGCTCGCGAAGCGTCGATCAACTGGTCCCGTAGCCTGACAATGGATTTTTCCGATGAAGCAACCGTCACTGTGGGCAGCAGGTTCGCGCCCGGCAGAAATGACTCTGCGATAGTCTGGGTGATGTTGTCACGCTCCCATATCCGGATAACCATCCCATTGTTTTCTCCCACCAGCGGCAGCGGAGGACCGGCTTGTTCACGTATGCGAATCCTCGCTTCCGCCGGACTTAGCAGGACCAATCGAGAGTGAAGTATCGGCGCAGCGAACGATCCGAACGTATGAGCGCGCGCACCTTCCGGAACCTGGTCCAATTCCGCATAGTGCAGGACATACTCTTCCTCGATTGCATCACCCGGTTCCAGCGCCGGCATGGAAATGGTGGGTTTTTGCTGGGCCAGCTCAGGTTCAATGATCGTTCCATCAGCTTTGATCGTGCGCAGCTCCAGCAAGTCAGCGCCGCGAGGCAGTGTAACCTCTCCATGGCGGCTGATGCCTTCCTTGTTGAGCAGACGAGTGATGCGGTGCAGATACATTGAAACTGCTCCGTCAGGGCGGACTCGGACCACTTTGTCAGCGAGCAGAATCACGGCCTCGCCACCAGAGAAACTTCTTTGCGCCGATTTGCGGACCAGCTCAATGCCATCGCGTCGGTAAGGAACATAAAATTCTCGACCGTCGGCGAAACCTTCTGCACGTTCACTTCGGCTATCCTGCGCCACTCCCGCGTCTTTCACTGAAGGCACGTAGTCAACAGCGTTTGCGGCGATATCACGCAATTGCCTGACTTGAAGTTTTGCCGCGCTGATCTGATTGTCCAAGAGGAGTTGCTCTATCAGCAGGCGACGAGCTGCACGATGGAGAGGGTTTCTACTAACAACCTGTTGCAGGTAGGCTGCTGCGGCGCTGTGACGCCCTGACTCTGACAAGAGCCGCGCGTATTGTAGCGACTCCGGCGCGCAGGACGCCATTTGCCGCTCCACGCTCAGGGATTTTTCCTGCTGCGCCGCCGCGTTATAAAACTTTATCGCCTCTCCCAGGCGAGCGCATGAAGGGTGTGATTCCAGCAGACGGCTGAGCAGCGCGGGTCCATCCACCTGGTTGTGGCGGGAAAGACTGAATGCCAACTGCAATGCCGTTTCTGATTGAGGACGCTCCGCCAAGATGCTCATCACATCTCCGCGTGCAGTCGCAGGTTGCCCGCGCTCTATGGTATTTTCCGCCGATTTCAAGCGGGCCAGTAATGCCGAGGGCTGTGCCGCAGCAACGGCTTTCCACACCGCATCGGCACGGGGATGGTGATCCTCCGCTGCGGAATAAAGCAACGCGTGAAGATACTTCCCATATCCTTTACCCCGAACCTCATCTGTGCGGAGCAGGGTTGCCATCTCCGCAAAATCACCGCGAAAGTAGGCAGCAAGCGCTTGTGTGTATTGTTCGAGTTCCGTGGGTAGGGGAATCTTCTTTTGAGACGGCGATTCAAATTCCGGGTGCAGCGCCACGCTCAACGGTGCTGCATCCGGCGAGAACTTGAGCAGCAGGCGATGGTGACCCGCCGTCAGAAATAATGAGCTTGAGTCCCGGCTTGGGACCATTGCGTAACGCGCGTCGTGGAGTAAAACTGATTTTCCATCGATGAAAATTTCATAGGTTCCCGAACTTAAAATATCCAACCGTGAGCTGGTCGCTGTTGCCAGGTCGATCTCACCGGCAGCATAAAAAATGCCGGATGAAGAAAAGTAGTCCGGCAGGGTGATCATGCCGTCTCGGAACCAGAATCGTTCCGGCACGATGTTATGTGAGAGGTCGTCCTTTGCAGAAACCGGGCCGCGACGTTCAGTTTTTGAGTCGGAGTCGTTTTCAACTGCATATCGCTCGCGGAAAACTTGCTCCGTCTCAGGCGCCCAGCGGCGCTCAAAATCAACGTTGTTGTAACGCCCGAACGGGCCAGCGATCCGCCACCGCGTGAGCAGCCCGCTGGAATGAGATGCCAGATCCAGGTCGATGTTGGCCCCGTTTGAGGCGGCTGCTACCAGCGCCAGCCGCAGGTTGAAAGTGCAGCCGTTATGAGTTGCCGCCGCCATTTTTACGCGGCGAAGGACTGAATTGAATGCCCAGCTATTTGCCGCGTGCTGAAGTATCCGGTTTGAGGCCAGTTCGTGCAGCTCCGGCGCAGCAGGCAGCGCGCAAAGCCACAGAGCCGAGTCCAGGACTACTTCAGGACGCTCTTGCAGTTCGGCTGTCTCCATCCGGATGAAAAGGGCCAGAGCATCTTTTGGAGCGTGACCCAAACGCGTATCGGCCGCTTTGGCTGCCGCCAGAAGATTGAACTCAGAAAATTTTTGCGATAGGGAATCGTCGCTGCTGTCGATGTGCAGCGCTTTGCGTGTTTGTGCGGATCCCACAGCTGCGCTCAAGCAGAAAAGCAGGATTGAAAGAGCGCGTGCCATCAATCTCATTGGGGCAGGCTCAATGTGACTTCATTGCGGAAGCTGCGTTCCGCCTGGGCACAGAACTGGCGGAATGCAGGATAGTCCTGCGCACTTACGCGCGCTTTTTCAAACTGCACGTGGCTCTGGACAATTACTTCGCCAGCAGACTTCTTGTAGTGCAGCCGCAAAGAACCAAAAGCGCCGGTGATGTTCTGATCGCGCGGCAGGGAAGTTACTTCTGCTCCTTCCGGCAACGCGATATGTATTTCTTCCTCCGTTGTCCATGGCGAAGGCAAGACGAGATCTTGTGTGCGGGTGCTGGAGGCGGCAAGAGCAGCTACGTAAGAGCGTGGCATCCATGAAGAACTGAGAGAAACCACGCGCTTGTATTGTGGAGAGTTCAGCGCGCCCTGAAATTCCACGTTCACGCTGCTGGAAAGCACTTCCGCGCCATGAACTGCCACGCTGTCCACCTGTACGCTGGGGAAGACCTCGGCGAGTTCGCGGCGGAACATATCAAGCTGTTGTTCGCGAACGGCCAGGTCATGGCGCAATCCCGGCGCGTCTTCACCTCTGGTGGTAGTTGAGCCGCTGAACTGGATCACGCCCTGCGCGGAAAGCTCGCCATGGATGACGTGCCGTGTGTAATTATCGGCAGCGCGGCTCATGGGAATGTGTCGTATCTGGGCTGATCCATTGAGGCTCACCGTCAGCGACAAAGCTCCCTGGTCTTCCAGTGGAAGCTCGCGTCCCGCGTACTCAGCCGTGCCATCGAGCCACAGATCATATTTCGGCACGTAAACAATGGCGTGATTGAATACGGCGATGGAAGCGGGTTCAGCAGCTACGTCACCCAGAGAACGTGTGCGTACCAGTGCGATTTCAGCTTCGATTCCCGCAGCCCGCAGCAATGCAATCATCAAACTTGCTTTGTCTTTACAGTCGCCAAAGCGCCGCGCATAAATCTGGGTTACCGGGTAGGGCTTGTAGCTGTAAATACCAAACTCAAGTGCCACGTAATGCGTGCTCCGCAGGACAAACTCTTGAATCGCGGAAATCTTTTCTTTATCCGTGTGAAGCCCGCTTGTCAGTCGCGCCAGTTCGTCTTGTAGCGATTGATCCAGAGCAAATTGCGGCCGCACAAGGTCCGCGTACCAGGAGCCAAGCTGTTTCCAATCGCCCATGGTAGAGACGTGCACGTAAGGAGAAATTTCGGTCACGCCGGGACTGCGCGGTTCGCGCGGCAATGCGGGAACTGAACGCGATTCCCAGAGAAAGACCTGCGAGTCTTCGCGGGCAGAGACGCTCGCGGGAGCGATCTTCTCCGCATGGACAAAAATCATTTGGGTTGCCGGGGCGATTAGTACGTATCTCTTCAATTGTTCCGGGCCTCGGCAGGCAAACAAGACCAGCTCGCCGAAATATCCGTTATAGGGCGAGGAGCGACGCTTGGGCGCGAGCGAATACTCCAGCTCAACTACATCGCCTTTTTCCAGTCCGGCAAAGCGGAGTTGATGCAGGCGCATGTCGTAATACATTGAAACCGGGGTATCGGCGTATTCGCGGTCACCTACATCCTGCGCGTCCAGCACCAACCCGTTCGGCTTCCACGCTCGCGCGTGGATCACGCGTAATTCTTCTGTGGACGGTGAATAGCGAATTGTGCTGACTCGATGCGAATCCAGCGCAGAGTCTGATCCTACAAGGTAGAGTTGTTGAACGTGTACACGATCCAGACCGCTGGCAAGAAGCTCCTGTACGCGAATATCAGCCAGCGCCGTATCTGCTGGCGCCGGTGGGTTGGCGAATGCATCCTTTGCCAGCATTCCTGGGTCGACCAGATATTGGGCATCCATCGCCAGCATGTCTGGCCGGGCGGCGCTGGAAGCCTTTGCCAACTCCTGCTGGGCTTCACCATCAAGGTGCAGGCTTTGGTCAACCTGCGCTAGACGCCGGTGCGCGTCGCGATTTTCTTCGTCCAACGCAACCAGCTTTAGTAGGGATTTCCTGCCGCCTTCAGCATCGCCGCAATCGATTTGTACTTGCGCCAGCCGCGACCAAATATCTGGCTGGCTGGGTTCAAGCCGGGAAAGAGAGATGTAATCCGCCTGCAAGTCGTATTTCATGTGGCGGCGTTCATGGAAGCGCGCCAGCAATTCGAGCTGTTCGCGGTCGTCGCTTGCCTCTGCCACCACGGAAGCAGCCAGCCGCGCTGCATCGTCCAGCAGCCCCATGAGTTCGTAATCCACCGCAAGCCGTGCCCGAAGCCACAGCGGCGAAGGCCACTCCTTTTCCAAACGGTGCAATTCAGGCAAGGCGTGCGAGCGAAGCCCTAAATTCAAAAACAGACTGGCGCGACGTTCACGGATAACAAAATCATTGGGCGCAGCTTGCGCGGCTGCAGCCAGCACGTCACGAGCTTTTTCTAACTGCTGGCGGCCGATGTAGTAGGTTGCTAGCTCCACGTTGAGGCGCGGATTGGAAGGCTCAAGCGACAGGCCATTGCGCAGTGCGGCAAATTTGCGGAGAGGATCTTCAAGAAATTGCGCAGCACGGAGCCAGCGAGTTGCGGTCGGATCCATTTCAGCCGCCAGCAACATGTGGTCAGCGGCTTCAGCCGAGCCGGATAGATGTTCCAGTTCGGCAAGAATTTCGCATGAAGCGTCGGTCCCTGTGGCCGTGCGTGCTTCGGCTAGAACTTGCCGACGGGATTCGTCAGGAGCATACCAGTGCTGCGCCTGCGGCTGGGTTGGTACCTTGAAAGGACGGAGGTCGTCAATATACGCAGCCGCCTCATTCTTGACGAGTGCATTTTCCGCAGATGATTGCTGGATGTTCTCAAGCAAAAGTTGGATTTGGCGACGATCATCGACAAAGTCGCGCAAGCGGCGGACGTGATCCAGAAGCGCAAGTTTTTCCAGCTTGCCGGCCGAAGGCCACTGCGAGCGTAGATTTTCAAACTCTAAATCGTAGGGATTGCGAGATTGGGCGTTAACCGCCAGAGACGACACCAGCAGACAAACCAGCGGCATTTGACGCAGCAGGTTTCGCATACTATCTTCCGGGGAAAAGAACCCTAAGCCTTTGGGGGAGAATACGAGTACCCCCAGGCGGCTGTTTCACCGCCCGGGGAAAATCGCAAATCAGTTAAGTCGCCTTCCTCTTTCGGCTCCGTTTCCCCCAGGTTTTTAATCTGCCGTAGCCGGAGAGGTCAGCTCAACTCTTCTTGATTGGTTAAGGTGAGATAAGTATCCAGCTACATGCAATTTCCAGCCATTCATCGAAAAACCTAGAGGGTAGGTAAATAGACCTTAGGAACGCGCAGGACGCTGACATCCCGAGGTTACGTAGGTTCATCTGACTGAACGAAACTGGAGGTTTGGGTCCCATGGCGCGTCTGCTGGTTACGCTTTTTCTGGTTGCAGGCGTTGCCATTACCGCAAGATCCCAGGACCTCCACTTAAGCGAATCTGGTTCAGCCGCGGTGCTGTCGCATTCGGCTTTTGCCCACGGTTATCGCCACGGTTATGAAGAGGGCTATCACGTAGGCAATGTGGATGTCAGCGTGGGCGGTGTGCAACGCCGCAAGTTGAAAGATCTCCATGGGCTGAAATTGGGCTACTCCTCACAATTTGGTTCCCGCAAACTTTTTGAGCAGGGTTTTATGGCCGGTTTGAAGGCTGGCTATGGCGACGGTTATTCAGGCCGGCTGTTCCGTGTTGTGGATACGCTTCGGTTGGTCTCTGCGTCGCTGGAAAATACGAACTCGACGGGCCATCCCAGTTTTATTTACTTTGATGAAGGTTTTCTTTCTGGATACGACGAGGGGTTTAATCGCGGCGGTTCAGACCAATCTTCTACCGCTCAAGTAGATTTTCATTTTGTCGGCTGCGCCACCAACTCCCACAAGCAGCACAATCTACCTGGCGAAAACAGCTTTTGTGAAGGCTATCGTCGCGGCTTTGCCCTGGGACATGCGGATGGGTTTCTGCAACGCCGTGAGGGTGGCCAGTTGGAAGCCAGTAAGTAATCCAAAGCGACACTCCCCTAATCCTTGCGCTTCAACTTCAGTACATGTACCCTGCTAAGTAATGGGCTTGGTCTGAGGTTCATGATACTTTCAGGTCGCGCGCTCGATTTTTTGCTTACAATACGCACATTCACGCCACGGTCTTGGAAGGAGTTTTGATGAAAGCAGGCGCATCGAAAAGAACGATCCGCATAGCTGTGGTAGAGAGCGACCCTCTGCGGTTTATTGGACTGAAGTCGCTGTTCGATACTGAAACGGACCTCGAACTGGTCTCCTGCAGTTTGGCGGAATTGGGTCCGCGCAAAGATATCGACCTTGTTCTGCTGGGCACAAGGGCAGGACAAAACTTGTTTGACGTAATGGCCGGACTTAAAGCCGCACGTCCCGATCTGCGCATCATCGTAACTGGAAGCGGGGCCGATGATGAAACGATTTTGAAAGCGCTTGCCGCTGGCGCAAAAGGCTATGTCGACGAAGCTGCATCTCCGGCGGAATTCATCCAGGCCATGCGGATTGTGCATGCCGGTTCTGTCTGGGCGCCACGTCGCGTTCTTTCAATCTTTATTGAACGAGTCACCTCTTCACCTGGACGCATTTTTCCTGCAGGCAGGGTCACATTCACTGATCGTGAAAAAGAAGTTCTTGAACTGCTAGTGGTAGGACGCTCCAACAAAGAAATTGGATCTGTGCTGGGCATTGAAGAGCGGACCGTAAAGGCGCACGTGGCCAAGTTGATGCGCAAAGTGGGAGTGCAGAACCGCATTGCGCTTTCAGTGCATGCGATTACGCATTCGCTGGTGACTTCCTCAAAATAGATCGCCGGGAATGAATTCAGGCCCAGCAGACCATTTGCTGGGTCTTTTGCTTTGCGTCAAACGAAATGTTTATGTTTACTAACTTGATATCTCCCTGAGTACATGTCCAAAGCGGCAATGCGGACGGAACCCCGGTTACTTGCGGCGAAAACAGTATGGATGGATACTCTTTCCACCTACCACAGAACCTGGGAGACGGGGTTGGACACGGTCACGAGGGTCACCGTATCCAACCCTTTATTGTTTTTCAGCATCTTCTTACCTGCTCCCAGCGACTAAAATCATTTTTGAGGAGATTATGAAAACACTGCTTCGTGTTGTGTTGTGTGCTGTCACGCTTGCAAGCGCAGCTTTTGCTTCGGAAGCCGCGGCCAGCCGACTGGAAACCGCAGCGACCGTATTGGACGAAATTATGGCCACGCCTGATAAGGGCATTCCTTCAGACATTTTGGGATCGGCAAAGTGCGTAGCGGTAGTGCCTAACCTGCTCAAGGGTGGATTCATAGTTGGTGGGGCGCATGGCCGGGGAATGGCCACTTGCCGCACGGCGACAGGATGGAGCGCTCCTGCGCCGCTGACCACAACAGGCGGAAGCATTGGCTTGCAAATTGGCGGACAGGCCGTTGATTTGGTGATGGTGGTAATGAATGATCGCGGAATGCAGGCGCTGCTCACTAACAAATTTAAGCTCGGGGCCGATGCATCTGTTGCCGCTGGGCCGGTGGGTCGCCACACTGAAGGCTCGACCGATTGGAAACTTCGCGCTGAGGTCCTTACTTACTCACGGGCGCGCGGTTTATTTGCGGGCATAAGTTTCAACGGCGCAGTGATCAAACAGGATGAAGACGCTACCGGCGAACTTTACGGCCGCCAAATTGATTTCAAGACGATTCTGACCGGATCGGTTCAACCGCCGCAGTCGGCGGAAAAATTCCTTGCCGCGGTGAAACGGGCAGCGGGAACAGATGTGGCGCCCTCGAGCAGCCCAGTGCCTTCAACTCCGCCACCCAGTTCGCGTCCCTCTTCTCCTGTAAATCCGCCGGCCTCTACGCCGACACCAACGCCAGAGCCAACGCCAGCGACTGAGACTGCTCCGGCCACGGAAACAACGCCGAGCCCGACTCCATCGCCAACGCCACCTGCATCAATCTAGTCGGCGAAAGTCTCAGAAAGCAAAAAGGAGCCAGACCGCGGCTCCTTTTTTATCCAAATGCGTTTAGTGCTTGTGCGTGTCGGGCTTTGCATCATGGTGATCGTGCGCGGCACCGCCCTTCATGTGCTCATGCTCTTCCTCTTCTTCTTTGAATATGGGAGGTGCACCCAGGCTGCCCTTTGCGGGAAGATGGCGGATATAGTGGACGATGTTCCACATCTCTTCATCCTCCAGAATTCCTTTCCATCCCGGCATGCCGGAAGGCTTGATGCCGTTTTCAATAATCCACTTCAGCTGTCCATCCGTGTAGTCCTGCACGTCTTTGACTGAAAGATCGGCCACCGGCGGGTCCATTTTAGTGGCAAAAGGAACCCCGGTGTTCTGCCCGTCCAACCCGTGGCAGATCTGGCAATGATGCTGGAAGTGTTCGCCACCTTCTTTGGCCGCGTCAGGTGTGTAGGCAATCGGGTTCTTTACATCTTTGCCGCCGATTGTCACCTCATGCTTCACTTCGCTCATCACCTTATTCTCGGTATTGCTGGGCGTACCTGCTTTGCAGCCGCACATGGCAACGATTGCAAGAGCAGCTAGTATCTGGGAAAACTTCATGTCTTCTCCTTTGTGGTGCGCAACCATCTTAATGGCTTGCATGTCCCGATGGGAAACATGGAAGGCGTAAATCCCGGCCGATACACCTCAATCGCTTGAGTGCGCAACCGCTTGCCGCTTACGCAGGTTTGAAATATTTTTCTTACGATGTTACCGTCGCCAGTTGCCGAAATTCCGCCACAAGCTTGAATACTTTCCAGTTTGGCTGCTGGCTACCGCCATCGGCGTGCTGCCGCGCTCCATGGCGCGAGCTTTTTGCGAAGGCATCGGAATACTCATCTATGTAGTCCATCGTCGGCTGCGCAAGGTAGGCCTGCGCAACCTCGATCTGGCATTCCCGGAAAAGCCGCGGAAAGAAAAGTTGCAGATCTTACGCACACTCTTCAAAGGCCTCGGTCGGCTACTGGCCGAGTTTGCCTTCTTTCCTCGTTACCGCAAGAAAACGGTTTCAGAAGTCGCTATCTACGATGGCTTCCAGAATTTTGCTGAGGCCCGCGCGCGCGGCCAAGGCGTATTGCTTTTGACCGCCCATTTCGGTGGATGGGAGATTGGCTCGTTCGTGCATTCGCTCAATGGCAATCCCATGAACATCGTAGTGCGGCCGCTAGACAATCCTTACGTGGATGCATTTGTTGATCGCTACCGCACGCTGCATGGCAATCGTACATTCGGCAAGCAGGATTTTGCCCGAGGACTTCTCACCTCAATGAAGCGCGGTGAAGTGGTCGGAATCCTGATGGACACGAATATGACCCCGCCGCAAGGCGCATTTGTCGATTTCTTTGGCGTCCCCGCCTGCACCGCGACAGGGGTGGCGCGCGTGGCACTGCATACCGGCGCAGCCGTGTTGCCGGCCTTTACCATCTGGGACAAAGAACTGGGCAAATATAAGATTCGCTTTGATCCGGCCTTGCAGCTTACGAAAACCGGCGACGATGAAGCCGATGCCATTGCCAACACTGCTTTATTTACCAAGGTGATTGAGGGTTATGCCCGCCTATATCCTGAGCAGTGGTTATGGGTCCACCGGCGGTGGAAGACGCGCCCGCCAGGCGAACCTTCAATTTATTAGGAGAGCCGCCCAGAAAAAAGCGCATAGCCTTAGCCATGCGCCCAGGGAAGAGAGGATGAACCGCGTCCCTATCAATCTCCGATTGCCTGTGATGCAGCTCCTTCAGGTTTATCTTTTTCAAAGAAGTCGGAAAAATCCCCAACAAAAGCCATGATTGCAACGACCAATGATCCAGCAAGACCAATAAAAAATACTGTTTCAAGGAAAAGCATAAGAGTATGCAGCACGATTTCCTCCCGCTAGCTACACGGTAATGGGCAACCGCATTAAGAACTTATAAAGAGTGCGGAAAGAAATTGTGATAGTCCGCTAGAGTGCTGATCGTGAAGGGAGTTTGGGACTCAGGCAGATGGTAACGGAAGTTATTCCGGGTCAAACCGATAGCCGATCCACGGCTCGGTCTTGATGTATCTGGGGGAGCGCGGGTCTTGCTCGAGCTTCTTCCGAATATTGGCAATGAAGACGCGCAGATATTCCGGCTGCTCCGTACTGTTGCTGCCCCAGATTGCGGTGAGAATAGCGCGATGCGTCAGGACCTTTCCGCGATTCGCGAGAAAATATTGAATCATGTCGAACTCTTTGGGCGTGAGATGAATGGCCTTGCCGTTAACTTCCACCAGATGCTGCTGCGGGGCAATCTTGAAATCGCCGGTTTCGTAAGCGGCGTCGGATTGGGGCGGTGCCGAAGATCGTCGCAGTAGAGCTCGAACACGCGCGGTGAGTTCCGCCATGCCAAATGGCTTGGAGACATAATCGTCAGCGCCCAGATCAAATGCTTTGACCTTGGTTGGCTCATCTTCCTTGACAGACAGCACGAGCAGAGGGACTTCTGAGAGTTGCCGGATGCGTTCGCACAGTTCCAATCCGGTGTATCCCGGCATGGAGAGGTCAGTAATGACCAAGTCAGGCAGCCACGTGCGAAAAGTTTCCAGTCCGGCGCGGCCGTTGTTAGCTGCGCGAACTTGATAACCGGAGGATTCAAGCCCATGCAACAGCACGCGCGTGATCTGTGCTTCGTCATCCACGACAAGTATTTTCTTGGGATCGTCTGTCATGAGTTCTCACCAGGCGTTACCACGTGAGAAGAACCCGGGGTGGTGACATTACTATTCTGCGGAACATCTTTGCTGGAAATCTGGCGCGATGCCGCTTCATCTAATGGAACTGTGAATTGTACGCTTGTTCCTTTTCTTTCCGAACCATCTTCAATCCATATCTTGCCGCCGTGGGCCTGCACAATGCCTCTGGCGATGGCCAATCCCATCCCAAAACCGGGCTGGATCCCAGAGCGGAAGAATTTTTCAAATACTTTTCTATGCAGTTCTGGCGGAATGCCGGGTCCTTCGTCGTCAACGGCGAAGCAGATATTGTTCTCTTTCTGCCGCACAGAGATTTTGATCTTTGTGGACGGGCCCGAATATTTGGCCGCGTTTTCCAGCAGAGTAAAAATCACCTGCGAAATCAATCGGGGATCGACCTTGGGAGAAGGCAGGCCGCTGGCAATGGCGACCTCCACTAGATGCCCATCAAGCAGAGGTCCGGCGCGAAGAAGAGCGTCCTCAACCATTTCTTCCGGCGCAACGCTTCTGCTGGCCAGCGTGACCTCACCTGCCTGGAGCTTAGCCAGGTCCATCATGCCTTGAATGAAATGATTCAGCCGGTCAGACTCCTCTTCAATCACTTCAAACAGTTCGCGCTGCACTTCCGGAGAAACCGACTCCGCACGGATGGTGGAGATGGCGGCTTTAATTGATGTCAGCGGGGTGCGAAGATCGTGCGTCACGGCATCCAGCAGCGCGGTCTTAAGCTGTTCGCTTTTGCGCAAGGCGTCAGCTTCAGCAGCTTGGGCTGCCGCGCGCTCAAATTTGTCGCGAACGTGTACGAGCTCTTTGCTTTGTTTCTCTGTCAGCAGAACGCGCTTTTCCAATCGCGATGAAAGCTGGCCCACCAAGACAGCCGTGGTAACAAAAACAATGAAAGCCACTATGTCTTCCGGGCGGGTAATCCGGAATGAATAGTATGGGCCGATAAAGAAAAAATTGAACGACAGGCCTACAAGAATGGAAGCATAGAGCGCGGGCCCGCGCCCTTGCGTTACTGCTACCAGAATTACCGGAAGGACAAGGATCAGGGCAATACTGGTCTGGCTGAGTTCCGGACGCAGCTTCTCCAATACGGCGATGGGCAGCGCCACGGTAATGGTCGCAATGAGGTAACGGACGGGCCAGCGCCCGCTCCAGGGGTTCACGCCTGCCATTGTAGGACATTGGCGCTCGAGGCGCGGCTGCTTTCAGCTTTCTAATGGGCTCTAAACCTGCGAAAATAGCCTTATGGCAATCGTTGTGATCGGCGGGCACTCGCGTAGTGTGGGCAAAACCAGCGTGGTTGCCGGTTTGATCGCGGCGCTGCCGGAGTTCAACTGGACTGCCTTGAAGATCACGCAGTTCGGCCACGGCATCTGCTCTGCCGACGGCAAACCCTGCGATTGCGATACTGGCGACGACCATTTCCGCGCGCTCAGTGACGAGAAGGACCTGAGCGGTGAGAGCGATACCTCGCGTTTTCTGGTTGCGGGCGCGAAGCGCTCTCTCTGGGTGCGCACACGGCAAGGCCGCTTGGGTGAAGCCATGCCAGACATTGAGCGCAAAATTGCCGGAGCAGAAAACGTGATCATGGAATCCAACAGCGTGATCCGCTTTCTGCGTCCTGACTTGTATCTCACAGTGCTCGACGCCGATACGGAAGATTTCAAGGATTCCGCGCGAGAGTTTCTTGATCGCGCTGATGGTGTGATCCTGCACCAGTCTGAAGCCAGAGCGAAATGGAAGTCCGTATCAATGGACGCGCTGGCAGGGAAGCCGATTTTCAAGATCCAGCCGCCTCCGTATGTCACAGAGGAGATTGTGGCTTTCATTCGTGAGAGATTGCTGGCCGGAAGCGCTGGCAAGAGCCATGCGGCAGATGGAATCGCGAACAGGCTTTAAGCAGATCGCTATCCTCGAAATCCGCGCAGCTATCTAGGGCCGGTTACGGGCGGCATGGGCTGTTCGCGACGCGGAGCTTCTGTTCTTTTTTGCGAATTGCCATCGGCATCGGGTTCCCGAATGTAACTCGTAGTGGCGGGCGGAGCGCCGCGCACGCCTTTCTTGAGGTTTTTGAGGACATCGTCTTTATCAACACTGTAGTCGCGTGACAGACGAGTCAATGCCAGAGTGACAATATCAGAGTGGTGGATGTCTTCGGTTCCCGGGAGTCTTTTGATGTCGAGCCAGATTTTGTGCACCAGATGAACGTCTTCTGTCTTCATGGTGGGCGTGTGCGGACCAATGCGGTAGCTTTCGACGGTGGAATCGGCCCGCACCACCTGAAAAACGAACTGGCGCTTTGGCTCCGGCATGGCTTCCCAACCCTGGCCCAGGCGGAAAGCCTGTTCTTCTCCGGTCATCTTGCTTGATACTCCAGACACCACTGCGGAAGATTCTAAAGCGTTCGCAGTTTGAACAATGGCAGACCAGACATCACGGGCAGGGACGACCAGTAATGAAATGGTTTTGCCATAACTCTCGGCAATCGATACTGCTTTTGTGAAGAGGGTTTGCTCGTAGTCGCTGAAGATCTGCTCCATTGCCAGGTCTGAGACCGCGCTGCCGTAGCTTGTGAGACGAGCTTCCATGACGACGATGTCAGCCTCACTCGTATCGGTATTCTCCAGGGTCCAACGCAGATGATTGAGCGTGTTGTAGTCGCGCACAGTCACCAGCACATTCCCGGGACGCACCTGCACGGCTTCACGCTCAATGGTTTCCTGATGAAGCAGATGGAAGTGTTCCTTCATCTGCTGTTCCACGTGAGCGAACTTGCGCTTGTTGATCTTTTCGGAGACGGTAAAGATGAAGAAAAACGCAAATGAAAACGCCAGCCCCGCCACGGTGGCTACCTGCTTGGTGAAGAGATTCACAATGGCCGTGGAGAGCAGCACCAGGTGAACCGAGACCAGCCCAATGGGAATTTCAGTCTTGCCGATCCGAATGTTCGGCGGCACGCGCCATCCGCGCTCACCCTTGTACTTGAAGCGTAGCACCAGCATGGCCAGGCTGTTAAAGGTGAAGCTCCAAATCACGCCGAACGCGTAGGCTTCGCCCAGCAGGTAAACATTGCCGCGGCTCAGGATAATCGTGAATAACTGCAGCCCGACAATCAAATTGATGATCCGGTAACTGGTACCAAATCTTCTGTGTGGGCGCCGGAACCAGTCGGTGAGCACGCCATCTTCAGAAACCCGGTTTAATACACCATTGGAGCCGATGATAGACGTATTGATAGCGCCGGAAAGGATAAGAAACCCAACCACCACCACAAACACGCGAAATACCAGCTTTAAAACGTGAGGGCCGACCATGAACATGGCCATGCCGGCAATCAGATTGTCTTTGTAAACCGGAACCCGAACGCTGTCGGGAATGATCATGACGGCCAGCATGGAACCCAGGCCGGTAAAGACGAAGCTGAAAATGGCAATGATCAACGCTGCGCGCTTCAGGTTGCGCAGCTTGGGACTGGCGATTTCCCGATTTACCTGAGCCAGAGATTCCTCGCCGCTCATGGCCAGCACGGAATGGCCAAACGCTATCAGGATTCCGAATAGCCCCAGAGATTTTGCCAAATCAGTATTCTTTAGAAAGCCTAATGCTTCAGCGCTGAAGTGAAGATTTTCCGGAATCGGCAGCGGAGGCAGAGGGGTCCGATTGTGAATGACGGTGTAAAAAGCCCATCCCATCAGGATCACTACCATCACGGTGGTGATTTGCATTACGCGGAGCGCTTTGTCGCTGGATTCCTCAATGCCTTTGATGTTTTCCCACCAGTAATAAATGGTAACTAGCAGAGCGAACGCGGCGGCGGCATGGTTCACGTCCACCTGCGGCGTGCCGTGAAACATCTGGTGCATGGCTTTTGGAATCCAGCCATGCTGATCAGCAGTGGCAAACAGCTCATTGATAAGGCTGGCGATATATTGCCCGGCGGCTACGCCGGAAATCGGGCCGGTAAGGATGTAGTCAAACATCAGCGCGGAAACGCTGAACTTGGCGAAGGCCCCGCCGAGAGCTTCTTTTACCACGCGATAGACGCCGCCACGGGTGAACATGGAGCAGCTTTCCACGTAAACCGAGCGAACCGCAAAGGCGAAGAGCATGACGCCCAGAATGAACCACGGCGCTGACTTGCCTACAGCTTGTTCAGCGATGCCGCCGGCATAAAAGGCGGACGAGCCCAGATCATTCAAAACAATGGCGGCTGCCCGCCAATAAGAGATGAAAGTGAGCATGACCGAGGTCGCAACGACGATGCGGACCCGGTTCGAAAGTGGTGGGACAGCTCCTGAGCCTGCTGACATTTTTAAAGTAAACAACGGCCGCTACAATAGAACGTCTGTCGACGCCCTATTTGCAGGGCCGATCCAAATTCCTTAAGTCCCGATTCGATGCCTAATCTTTAATCTTCTTCCAGCATGCTCTGGGCCGTTTTCACAGCCGTTACAATAATTACCGGCACAGCGCCGATCAGTCCCGCAAAAAAAAGGTACTTGAAGACCGGCAAAATGTAGTGCACCAGGAAGTTCACTCTACGCATTGTAGTCCTGCGGGTTGGAGGAATCAAAGTAGAACCCCAGGTCTGTAGAAGCAGGTTTGTTAAAATCTGTGCACAGTGCGCAACATTCCCTCCAGAGCCTGGTTACTCGCGCTGGTTTCAAGCGCGCTGCAGATCCTCGTCTTTCCCAATATAAACCTCTATTTCCTATCTTGGATTGCGATGGCGCCGCTGCTTTATGCGTTGCTGCGGGGACGCGGCGGCGAAGGAGAGTTGTTCGATTCTGAGGGCAAGTCTCTTCGTCCTTTCACAGTATGGCAGGGGTTTTTGATCGGCTGGGCCAGCGGCATTGTCTGGTATTTGGGAACGTGTTACTGGATTTATCCCGTGATGCACGTTTATGGTGGGCTGCCTAGCGTCGCGGCCACGCTGATCACAATAGCGTTCTGTCTTTACATGGGGTTGCATCACGGAGCATTTGCCGCGCTGGTAGTGCTGATGGCGAGAAGATCGACGTCAGGGAATCGCCGTCCATTGCTGCTTGCGCCCGTGTTCTGGGTCGCCATTGAGCTTTTCCGTGATCGCGTGGTCGGTGATCCATGGAACCCGCTGGGCGGCGCACAAATTGACAATATTCCATTTGCGAGGATGGCGCAGGTGAGCGGGGTTTACGGTCTGTCATTTGCCGTGATGCTGGTAAATTGCGCGCTGGTGGCCGCGTTGTTGCTGCGTGGGCAGCGCCGTAAAAACCTGATGGTAGCCACGGTGGCGGCGGCAATAGCACTGCAAATCGGAGTTTTTGCCAAACCGGATCCGCTAAGCACAACGCAACAAGCCGTGCTGATGCAAGAAAACGTTCCGTTGCTGAACCAGCGGGAATGGACCCCGAAATATTTTGACCAGACGGTTTCCGAACTGGTAAAGCAAAGCGTGGAGGCTGTGCCCAAAGACGATAATCCCGGGCTGATCATCTGGCCGGAATCGCCTGCGCCATTCTTCATCGCAGACCCGAGGCTGCAACACTGGCTGGTGGCTATGGCGCAGGACAGGAATTCCTATCTGGTTGTTGGCACTGTGGGTGAAACACCGGAAGTCAACGGCAATCAACAACTGCTTAACGCTGCCCTCATCATGGACCCACACGGCAACGTTATCGGCCAATATGACAAGATCCATCTGGTGCCCTTTGGGGAATATATTCCGTTCCAGAGCCTGCTGTTTTTTGCCAAAAAACTCACGCGTGAGGTGGGCGATTTCGCCCGCGGCAGCCAGCGCAAAGTATTTGATCTGGGTGGAACGCACGCGGGAGTTTTCATCTGCTATGAGTCTGTTTTCCCCGATGAGGTGCGCGAGTTCACCGCCAACGGCGCTCAGGTGCTGATCAATATTTCAGACGACCTCTGGTACGGAGAAACCGGTGCGCCGGCGCAACACTTGCAAATGACAAGGATGCGCGCAGTAGAGAACCATCGCTGGATACTGCTGGCCACGAACAACGGCACCACAGCCTCCATTGATCCACTGGGCCGGGTGGTGAAGCAGGCGCCGCGCAACGTGCGCATGGCGATGGTTGCGCCTTTTTCACCTGAAACTGAAATGACTTTTTACAGCCGCTATGGCGACGTGTTTGCCTGGGCGTGTGTGGTAATCTCATTCTTGGCGGTGTTTGTGCGCTGGCGCTACCGTGCTGCCACCATGATTGAGGCCCGCCCCGCGTAAAGGTTTATGGTCGAAGAATTAGAACGCGAATATACCGCCGTGCGCGATAAAGTGCGCGATCTGCGGAGCTATCTTTGACGCCCCTTCACTCCGCCAACAACTAGCTGAAATTGAAAAAAAAGTCGGCGATCCCAACGTGTGGGCCGACCAGGAAAAATCGCAGGTGCTGATGCGCCAGCGCCGTCGCTTGGAAGAATCGCTTGCCATGGACGCTGATCTGGCCCGCCGCGTAGAGGACATTCAGGCTTACTTTGATCTGGCCCGCGAGGGCGAAGCTGTGGTGGAAGAGCTGCGCAAAGAGATCGACCAACTGCGTGAAGTGGCAGACAAGCTGGAAACGCAGACTCTGATGTCCGGCGAGCACGACATGCGCAACGCCATTGTCACGATTCACCCCGGAGCAGGCGGAACGGAATCACAGGATTGGGCAGAAATGCTTTTGCGGCTTTACCTGCGCTGGGCTGAGCGACAGGGCTTTAGCACTGAAGTGAACGAATACCAGCCTGCGGAAGAGGCCGGCATTAAGTCCGCGACGTTTACAGTGACCGGTGATTACGCCTACGGCCAGTTGCTGAGCGAAATCGGAGTGCACAGGTTGGTGCGCATCTCGCCGTTTGATCAGGCCAAGCGTCGGCATACATCTTTTGCCAGCGTTTTTGTCTCGCCCGAAATCGATGACTCAATCCAGGTGGACATCAAGCCGGAAGACCTGCGGATTGATACCTATCGATCAGGCGGCAAGGGCGGGCAGCACGTGAACACCACGGATTCCGCGGTGCGTATTACGCATATTCCGACGAACATTGTAGTGGCGTGCCAGAACGAACGCTCGCAACACAAGAACCGCGAGCGCGCCATGAAAATGCTTCGGTCTAAGCTCTATGAATATGAGCTGGAAAAGAAGCGCGCCATCAGCAAGAAGCTGGAAGATTCCAAGCTGGACATTGATTTTGGCTCTCAGATACGCTCGTATGTTCTGCATCCCTACAGATTGATTAAAGACCATCGCACAAAATTGGAGGTTGGGGACGTGGATCGCGTGCTGGATGGCGATTTGAAACCGTTTATCCGCGCATTTCTTGTGGCGAGGCGGGACGGGAGCAGCAGTACTTAGTATTTGGTACTTAGCCGCAAGCTCGCAATTGTGTCGCCATTCCAGATCGGCATGATCGGCCAGGCGAAGCTAAATACCAAGTACTAAATGCTAAATACTGACTATGGCCCCAATTCTTGAACTGATAAAAAAGAATGCAGTGCCTGTGAACGTGATGCGCTCCGCTGCTAAAGGCGCTCTGCCGCTTCCTCCGGACGAGACGCTGGAGGTGCTGGTTTATATGGCGCAGCATCCGCTGTTTGGGAAAGATGCACGCATGACGCTGGCTGGATGGGACCCACAGGCAGCTCTGGAAGTGCTGAGCAAAGATACAGCCACGCCGGAGGTCCTGCTTTATTACTGGCAGCCGGAAAACCGACGCCCTGTGCTGATGCCAACACTGATCGAAAATCCCGCGATTCCGGAAAATCTGCTGATTGAACTGGCCGACACCGCATCGCGCGAGACGGTAAAGATGCTGCTGGCCAGCGCTCGGGCACGCAGCTCTCCGGGAGTGGTGGAAGCGCTGCTGGGGAACGCGAACCTGAATCCTGAAGAAGCGCAAGAATTACAGGGTGGAGGCCATCCTGAACAGGAGGCCGTTTCGCAGCAGCCAGAACAGACGCTGGAAGAATTTGAGGTTGTTCCAGACCCGGAATCGGCAGCTGCCCTGGAAGCGTTTCAACGGGACCACGCCGCTGCGATAGCCGCAGAAGAAGGCAAGCCGTTTGAACTAGTTAAGGACGAAGAGCCCACAGCAGAGGTCGTGACGACAGAAACGGCAGCCAGCGATGGGGAAGAGGCAGAAGAGACTGGAGCGGTGGTCCCTTCGGCGCCTGCTTCGCCGGCAATAACGGCTGCTAACGCGGTCGCGCGAGGCGTGCCGTTGGAAAATTCTGATGACTTTGATGCTGCAGAGAAGAAAAAACTTACGGTGCTGCAGCGGGTCTCAAAACTAAATGTAGGCCAACGGATCCAGTTGGGATTTATTGGCGGAAAAGAAGAGCGGGCGTTGTTGATTCGGGACACGGCCCGTCTGGTTCAGAACGCCGTATTGTCATCGCCCAAGCTGACCGACGCTGAAGCGGAGTCGTTTGCGGCATCCAAAAACCTACAGGAGAATGTTTTTCGCGAGATCGCGCGCCAGCGCCGTTTCCTTAAGCTTTATCCGGTGGTGCGCAATCTTGCCAATAATCCGCGATGCCCATTGGATATTTCGCTCACCCTGGTCAAGACGCTGCACGTTTATGACTTGAAGAGCCTGCGCCATAACAAGAATGTCCCTGACACCATCCGTAAAGTGGCGGCCAAGCTGTACACGGAAAAGGCTACGCGCGGCGGAGCGAAGAAAGAGTAGCCAAGCGTTGCGAGTGTGATGGCCGTCAATGACAAACCTTTGCGCCCATGACAGGCTTCTGAATAGAATGCTGCTTTTCCGGAGAACGTATCTGTGGAAACCATAAAAACAACCCCGACTGACGAGATTGGCGAGCTACTTAAGCGCACCAAAACGATTGCCGTGGTGGGCCTTTCAGACAGCCCGCTGCGTCCAAGCTATGGCGTGAGCGCCTATATGCAAAGCCATGGCTACAAGATTATCCCAGTGAATCCATCGATCAAAGGGGCTTTGGGTGAAAAGGCTGTCGCTTCGCTGGCCGAGATCGAAGGGAAAATTGACATGGTGGACGTATTTCGCCGGCCTGAGTACGTACCAGAGTTGGTGGATGAGGCCATTCGATTGAAAGTGCCGGCGATTTGGCTGCAGGAAGATGTAATTCATGAAGCAGCGGCGGCAAAGGCGCGCAAAGCGGGGATATTTGTGGTGATGGATAAGTGCATTTTGAAGGAGCACAGGAGAAGGTTTAGCTAGATTTAGTAATTGAGTAATTTGGTAAATGGGTAATTGAACGGTACCGCCATTTAGCTTGGCTCCTATTTGTTTTTGCGTTTGGCTGGCTTTGGGTTTTTGCTTGCGTCGTTTTCTTGGGCACGGTGCAGCTCTTGTTTTCTTTGTTTGATTTCTTCCATTCTCTGGCCCAGCAGCTTTTCTCGTCCTTCCGCTGTCGGATGGTAGTACTCACGGCCGCGAAGATTGTCCGGCATGCACTCCATGTCGGCGACTTTTTCGTCGAGATCATGCGCGTACTTATAGCCCTTGCCATAGCCGACCTGCTTCATCAACTTCGTTACGGCATTGCGAATGTGCAGCGGAACAGGTTCGGCGGCAGTCTTTTCTACATCTTCTTGAACCGCGCCGTAAGCGGTGTAAAGCGCGTTCGATTTCGGCGCCAGTGCCAGATAGACAACAGCCTGCGCCAGAGCCAGACCGCCTTCCGGCATCCCAAGGAAATCGATGGCATCTTTCGCGGAGAGGCATAGGTTCAGCGCTTCCGGCGCGGCCAGACCGATATCTTCAGAAGCCATGCGCACCACGCGGCGCGCGATGTACAGCGGATCTTCTCCGGATTCAAGCATGCGAACCAGCCAGTAGAGAGAAGCATCGGCATCACTGTTGCGGACAGATTTATGCAGCGCGGAAATCAGGTTGTAATGCTCTTCGCCTGATTTGTCATAGAGCAGGACGCGCTTCTGGAGCGTGTCTTTGATGATCTGTTCGGTGATCTCGCCGCCATCTCCGGCGGTGGCGGCGGCAACTTCAAGCACGTTGTAAGCGGAACGCGCATCGCCGCTGGTGTAAGCGGCAATCTGTTGTAGAACTTCGTCAGACGCGCGCAGATTCATTTTGCCCAGACCGCGTTCGTGATCTTCTAAAGCGCGGCGCAGCAGCACGACGATCTGATCTTCAGTGAGTTGGTTCAGGATGTGAACGCGGCAGCGCGAGAGCAGAGCGCCGTTGATCTCAAACGACGGGTTCTCCGTGGTAGCTCCGATCAGCCGGATGTTGCCGCGTTCAACGTGCGGCAGAAAAGCGTCTTGTTGAGCGCGGTTGAAGCGATGAATTTCGTCGATGAAGAGGATGGTGCGCGTGCCATAAGCGCGGGCCTTCTCCGCGTCGGCCATCACCTGCTTGATTTCTTTGATCCCTGAAAGTACCGCGGAGAATTCGATGAATTCAGCTTTAGTCACGTGCGCGATGATCTGCGCCAACGTGGTCTTTCCTGTGCCGGGCGGTCCCCAGAAAATGATTGAGCCAGGGTCGTCACGCTCAATCTGCAGCCGCAGCGGCTTGCCGGGGCCGACAATGTGCTCCTGTCCGACAAATTCATCGAGCGTGCGCGGACGCATGCGGTCGGCAAGAGGTCGTGCGCCCTTGCCTTGCTGGTCCGGCAGTGCTTGAAATAACGACATTTCAAAACCTTACCACTGATGACACGGATTAAACTGATTTTCACTGATCTTTGATTTTGTCGCTGCGCTCCAAACCGCTTCGGTTTGTCGCGTACTCAATCATACTTGAGCGCTTTATGCAGGCGGCTCGGCGCGCAAGCCGGCCTCGCCGCGCAATCTGAGCACGATAGCAACTATTAGTCGACCTTAAGGCTGCGCTGCCGCGCTGCTTCATACAACAGGATAGATGCGGCAATACCCGCGTTGAGAGACTCGACGCGGGGTGAGTGCGGGATCGTCACCAGCTCATTAGCCATTGACAGAATTTCCGCCGGCACGCCTGCGCCTTCATTGCCCACCACCATCATTGCTGCGCCGGTAAAGTCAGCTTCCTGCAGCGGCTTGCCTTTGTGCGATGAAGTTGCAAGCACTCGCATGCCTTGCTGCTTTAGGGCTGTGATGCTTTCGGCGAGCTTCACCCTGAGGAGCGGTTCGCGGAATATGGATCCGGCAGAGCCGCGCACGGCCTTGGGATTAAAGTGGCTGACGGTTTTTTCTCCCAGCAGGACGGCGCGTGCGCCAAAGGCTTCCGCTGAGCGAATGATCGTGCCTAGATTTCCGGGGTCCTGGATGCCGGCAACGCCGACAAGCAGGGAATCGGATGCTGACTCCAGTAACTCTTCAAATTTGTGCGCCCGCAACTTCACCAATGCCGCCACTCCCTGGGGCGATTCAGTACTGACGGCGCTCGCAAAGACTTCGTCGGGAAGAAGCAGGACCTCAACCTGGCTGCCGATCTGCGGCAGAAGGCGGGTGGCGTGTCCGCTACCAGCTTCGCTGAAAAATATTGCCTGAAAGCGCAGGCCGCTGCGGATGGCTTCTTCAATCATGCGGACGCCTTCCACGGAAAGATAGCCCTCGGTGGTCGGTTCACCCTGGCTGAGCGCCTTGCGCAGGTCTTTTACCAGCGCATTCTGGCGGCTGGAAACGCGCCGCAACCTGCTTTCAATCTCTTTGGGAACATTCATGTGAGGGGACAGCCCTTAGCTATTAGCCATTGGCTCTTAGCTTGTATTTTAGCTGCATTCGTTTCCTTTATGAATTGAGGGCCATAAGCAATAAGAATTCGATCACGAGCATGGTGGCGCGACACCATGAAGATGCCGATAAAGTATTTCATTTCTTTAGACAAAGCACACTGGTAATTGAAGTCTGGGTCTAGGTTTTCTGCGCAGGCTAGTTTATTCTTAATCGTTTGTCACTCAGTCTGGCGGCCCAAGTTCTTCCGGAAAGCATATCCTTGGCCGCCGGACAGGCTCGAAAATCGCTGAGAGTTTGGGGGAATGGGTTTTGGCTGCAGAAATTCTAAAAATTAATCCTGATACGCCGGACCCGCGCCTGGTTTCGTATGTGGCCGACCGTATCAAGCAAGGCCAGGTTGTTGGGATGCCCACGGACACTTTTTATGGGCTGGCCGCTGATCCACTCAACCTGCGCGCGGTTGACTTGATTTATGACGTAAAGACGCGCAGCCGCCACAAGCCGCTTTCACTACTGATTGAGAGCGTGGAACAGGCGGAATACCTGGCGCGTCCGCTGCCGGACGTGTTTTATGAAATCACGCGCAAATACTGGCCCGGACCGCTGACGATCATTGTGAAAGCGTCTTCGCGCCTGCCGCTCAAGGTCACGGCTAACACCGGCAACGTCGCGTTGCGCGTCCCTGCTTCACGCATCGCGGTGGAGGTAATCCGTGCGGCTGGCGTCCCTATTACCGCCACTTCCGCCAATATCAGCGGGGCCAGCGAGTGCACCACTGCGGATGGAGTGCGCGAACAACTGGGTAAGAGCATCAGCATGATCGTGGATGGCGGCCCGAGCCCGCGCGACGTAGCCTCCACGATTATCAACATGAGCGATCCCGGGCATATTAGTGTCCTACGGCAAGGCGCGATCCCTGAAAGCGATCTGGCTGAGTTCCTCCGGTTTGGCTGAGGCTGACCTGCATGGCAACCAAGCGCTGGAAGAAATTGCTGTTGTGGCCTCTGGTAGTAACCCCAGTGTGCTATTCAGCGGTGACCTACTGGCGCATCGTCAATCAATCTGCCCATGACGAAGCCCGTTCGGCTGACGCTATCGTTGTTTTTGGTGCGGCGGAGTATGACGGCCGTCCCTCTCCGGTGTACAAGGCGCGGCTCGATCGCGCGGCACAGCTTTTTCATCGCGGGTTGGCGCCCATGGTGATCACTACCGGCGGCTCCGGCGGCGATCCTCGCTTTAGTGAAGGCGTGGTGGGACGCGAGTACCTGAAGACGCTGGGCATTCCCGATAGCCAGCTCATTGCTGAAACCCAGAGCGACGATACCGCCGAATCCGCTCGCCGCGTAAGCACCATTATGTATACGAACAGCATGCATTCATGCCTGGCCGTGAGTGACGGCTACCACATTTTCCGCATCAAGCAGATGCTGGCGCGGGAAGGCGTTCCTGCTTACGGTGCACCGCGGCCTAATTCCAAGCCGCAAAGCTTCTGGAAACGGCAGGAATCGGTCTGGCATGAGATTGGGAGTTACACGTTGTGGCTGTTTCATTTGACGTAGGTCTGTGCGCATCAATTTACGGGAAGCAATGTCAGTTGGTAGCGGCAGAAATAGCTGAAAACACAAGCTATACTTGACTGAATGAATGTTCATTCATTAATCTGATAGAGTTTGAAGCTACCGGGGATTATCCCGCTGCTCATGAGTACAGCTGGCCAACGTCGTCTGCAAGCAGGTGTTCAAAAACTGTTATGATTCTGAACGTCTCAAGACTCGTCTTCTCACCCACGCCACCCAACTTCCAGGAGATGCCCAGATGAGTAATGTTGTTGTTCCTGCCGTGCCACAGTCGCGCAGCTCAAACGGAGCGCAAACCAGTCAGGGTTCTCAGGGCCAAAAGACCGGGCAGCAGCGCATCAATAAAGTCGCTGTGCTGGGCGCTGGAACTATGGGCGCGCGCATTGCCGCTCACTTTGCCAATGCCGGCGTTCCTTGCGTGCTGCTGGATATCGTGACGCCGGACGCCGCACAGAGCCAGGACAAAGCTGCGCGCAGGAAGCTTGTAGCCGGAGGACTGGAAGCGGCTGTGAAGTCCAAGCCTGCTGCCTTTTTTGAAAAAGGATTGGAGCGGCTGATCACGATCGGCACCTTTGATGATGACATGAAGCTCCTGGCCGATGCCGACTGGATCATTGAGGCCGTGGCCGAGAACCTGGAAATTAAGCGCGGCCTGCTGCGTAAGGTTGAAGGCATCCGCAAGCCCGGCAGCATTGTTACCACCAACACCAGCGGCCTGCCGGTGGCCAGCATCGCGGAAGGATTCATCCCGGATTTCCGCCGCCACTGGTTTGGCACGCACTTTTTTAATCCGCCGCGCTATATGCGCCTGCTGGAAATTATTCCTACGCCGGAAACCGATCCGGCGGCGATTGAGACCGTGGCGCATTTCTGTGATGTGCGCATGGGCAAGGGAATTGTCACGGCCAAAGATACGCCCAACTTCATTGCTAACCGCATCGGAACTTTTGCCGGGCTGAACGTGTTCCGTGTGATGCAGGAGATGGATTTGACGATTGAAGAAGTGGACGCGCTCACCTCGAGCGGCGGCTGGACCAAAGCGCCAACGTTCCGCACTATCGATCTGGTGGGGCTCGACGTGCTCGGGAGCGTGGTCACCAACTTCAGCAAAAACGTGCAAGACGAGCGCTCTGACCTGAAGCTGCCGGATTTCTTCAAGCAGATGCTGGAGAAAAAACTACTGGGCGACAAGGTAAAGAAAGGCTTTTATCAGAAGATCAAAGGGCCGCAGGGGGAAGAGCGGCTGGCCATCGACTGGAAGACGCTTGAGTACCATCCCGTGCAGAAGGCCAAATTTCCCGCGCTGGAGATAGCCAAGAACATTGAAGACATGGGCGAGCGTCTGCGCACGATTTTGGCAGGCGATCCTCGCGACAAAGCGACGCAATTTATCTGGACCACGCTCAGCGATCTGTGGACATATTCGGCGAACCGGATTCCTGAGATCGCGGATACGGTAGTTGAAATTGACCAGGCCATGCGCATGGGATTTAACTGGGAAGTCGGGCCGTTCGAAGTCTGGGACCTGGCCGGCGTTGAGCCGACTGTGGCCCGCATGAAGAAGGAAGGCAAGCCGGTCGCGGCTAACGCTGAAAAGCTTTTGGTTGCAGGCGCAAAGAGCTGGTACAAGGACGATCCTTCATCGCCTTCAGGCCGCGCTTACTTCGATTTGCGCACCGGGGAATACAAGCCCGTAGAAGTTGCACAAGGCGTGTGGTCAGTTGCGACGGCTAAGAAATCTAACGGTGTGGTGAAGAAGAACGCAGGCGCCTCGCTCATCGACCTGGGCGATGGCGTGGGCTGCATCGAATTTCATTCCAAGATGAATGCTTTGGGCGGCGATATTGTGCAGATGGTCACGCAGTCGCTCAAGACCGGCGGCATTGGCGACCAGTTTGAAGCGTTTGTGATCACGGGCGACTCCGCGAATTTTTCCGTCGGCGCTAATCTGATGATGCTGATGCTGGCTGTGCAGGAAGAAGAGTGGGACGAAGTTGACATGGCCATCAAACAGTTTCAGGGCATGACGCAGGCCATCAAATTCTGCTCGCGTCCTGTGGTCACGGCGTCTTTTGGCATGACGCTGGGCGGCGGCTGCGAGATTAATCTGCACTCCGCGGCGCGGCAGCCACACTCTGAGCTTTATATGGGATTGGTCGAGGTTGGCGTGGGGCTACTGCCCGGAGGGGGTGGGTGCAAAGAGATGCTGCTGCGCGCGCTGGACAACGCAAAGGCCGTGCGGCCCGATGGTCGCGGGGAATCTGTGGAAGTAATGGAAGGCATGAAGCGGATCTTTGAGACGATTGCTATGGCCAAGGTTTCAACATCGGCCTATGAAGCGCGTGCATTGGGATTCCTTTCGGATGGCGATGTAATTTCGATGAACCGTGAGCGCATCCTGACCGATGCCAAAGATCGCGCGCTGGAACTGGCCCGCGCCGGATATAAGGCCCCCATCCCGCGCACCGATATTCCCGCCCCGGGCGAGAACGTGCTTGCTACTTTGCGGCTGGGAATCCATCTAATGAGGCAGGCGGAATATATCAGCGACCACGATGTGAAGGTGGCGACCAAGGTGGCCGAGGTGATTTGCGGCGGCAACGTGACGCCGGGAACGCCGGTGAGCGAGCAATACATTCTTGACCTGGAGCGGGAAGGATTTAAGTCGCTCTGTGGCGAGAAGAAGACGCAGGAACGGATACAGTTCACGCTGAAGACCGGCAAGCCGCTGAGGAATTAGTGAAAAAACGCGGACTCGTCATCTTAGGCGTAATCGTGTTGCTGGGAGCATGGCTGATGGTGGTGGGCTATGAGTTCCTGGAAAAAGAGAATGCCCGTTTTCAAAAGAACGTGAAAGTGGCCAAGGAAGAACAGCAGCGTTGCGCCGCACGAAATTCAAAGTATCGGAATTACGACCAGTTTCGTACCAGTATCAGGATCCCGTATACGTCGGATCTTTCATTGGAGCGCTGGATGCGACAGTACGACACGGTGCGCGCGGGCATGAGCGAATCAGAAGTTGAGATTATTCTGGGCGCGCCGGATTACGCGCGCTGTGATGTAAGCAAGCAGGGCGATAAGTTTGTGGGATCAACCTGGATGTATGCGGTGGCAGTTCCGCAAGATGTGACGAACGATGCACAGAACAGCGGAATCAAAATTGAGTTTGGGCCGGACGGAAAGCTGACGGACAAGAACGCGATGAACATGCAGGCAAAGCCGAGTCCGACGCCGAGTGCGGTAGCAACGCCAGTTCCATCTGTGCCGGCATCGGGTGGGACTCCGGCGCAGGAGGCAACGCCATCGCCGACTGCGACGCCGCAGCCGACACCAACGCCGAGCAGCAACGCCGGCGATAGTGCTGAGCGCGACACCAGTGACAACGGCAACACCGAGTCCGACGCCGCAGTGATGACTTGGTCGCAGGCGAGGGCGCTCGCGGTCCACAGTTGTTTTGAAAAGAATTGTTTGGAAAGGTAAAGGATTGCCGAACGGATTCTACGGAAGACCGGATGACTGGGACGCGCTAGAAGCTCCGTTACTGCGAATTGATCCGTTGTTTGTCAGTTTCTCTGAAGAGTGGCATACGAAGTTGTCCAAGAATTATCACAATTGGCCGGAGAGATCGATGGAGTGGTATCAAGGTCCAATTCGGAAATTGATTCAGATTTTCTTGGAGAGCGAGAAATACCTTACTTACACGCTGTGGGTTTGTGCCTCAGAGGATCGAGACGGCAGAAGGTACTGGAAGCACAAGACCCTCAAGAAGGCAGTCGAGTTCAGAGAAATTGAAGCGAATTTAGGTCATCTTTTGAATGAAGCCAAGTCACATTTGAACATTTGGTCCTCTGACGAACTTAGTTTTGCAACCACGTTAGGAGTTCATAATGCGTGAAGTCGTTATCGCAAGTTCAGTTCGTACCGCGGTCGGAAAATCGGGCAAAGGCACTCTGCGAGCAACGCGCCCAGACGATCTGGCCGCTGTCGCCATCAAGGGCGCGCTGGAGCGTATACCTCAGCTCGACAAAAAAGAGATTGAGGACGTGATCATCGGCTGCGCTACGCCGGAAGCCGAGCAGGGCATGAACGTGGCACGAATTGCGTCGCTGCGCGCGGGCTTGCCGGTGGAAGTTTCGGCCATGACTATCAATCGCTTCTGCTCGTCAGGATTGCAGGCCATCTCGCTGGCGGTGGATTCCGTGGCGTCGGGCCGCGCTGAGGTCGCCATCGGCGGCGGGACTGAGTCGATGAGCATGATTCCCATGGGCGGGAACAAAGTCTCTATCAATCCGTGGCTGATGGACAACTATCCTGACAGTTATCTTTCCATGGGACTCACGGCGGAGCGGCTGGCCAAGCGTTTCGGCATCACGCGCCAGCAAGCGGACGAGTTTTCCCTGAACAGCCACAAAAAGGCGCTTGCGGCAATTCAGGCAGGCAGGTTCGAAGACGAGATTGTGCCGGTACCGGTGAGCTTTACCACGCCCAACGGTTCCAAGCCTAAGCGCATGGAGATCGTCTTTAAGGTCGACGAAGGCCCACGGGCAGAAACCTCAATGGATGCGCTGGCGGCGCTGAAGGCGGTTTTCCATGCCAAGGGGACCGTTACGGCAGGGAATTCATCGCAAACTTCGGACGGCGCGGCTGCAACTGTTGTAATGAGCAGTGACAAAGCCCAGCAACTCGGCATCAAACCTATGGCGCGATTGGTGGCTTTTGCCACGGCGGGCTATCTGCCGGAGGAAATGGGCCTGGGCCCGGTATACGCGATTCCCAAAGTACTCAAGATGGCGGGATTGAAGCTGGAAGATATCGATGTGATTTGAGTTGAATGAAGCTTTTGCGGCGCAGGCGCTTTCGGTAATCAAAGAAGCGGGGCTTGATCCCAACAAGATCAATCCCAACGGCGGAGCGGTGGCATTGGGGCATCCTCTGGGATGCACCGGCGCAAAGCTGACGGCGACGATTTTGCGTGAATTGAAGCGGCGCAATGGGAAATATGGCATCGTGACCATGTGTGTTGGTGGAGGCATGGGCGCGGCGGGGATTTTCGAGAATTTGAATTAACAACATCCACCACGGAGACACGGAGGCACGAAGAAAGAATGAAAAATTATGTTTTGCTCTTCTCCGTGTCTCAGTGCCTCCGTGGTGAGAAGTTCTGAGGAGAGTTATGGCTACAGTAGCAGTCCCAAACAAAGTCAGGCTGGCAGGCGGAAGTTTTCTCATCGACGAGCACGCGACTGACCAGGTGTTTACCCCGGAAGACCTGAGCGAAGAGCATCAGCAGATTGCGCAGACCACGCAGGATTTTGCGCGTAATGAGATCCTGCCCAACGCTGACAAGATTGAGCACAAGGAATTCGCCGTGACACGCGGGCTGATCCAGAAGGCATGCGAAATCGGCATCGCCAACGTGGACATCCCGGAGCAGTATGGCGGGTCGGACATGGACAAGATCGCGTCCGCGATTATCAATGAGCACATCTCCGTCTCGGGCAGTTTCAGCGTGGCGTTTGGCGGACACACCGGCATCGGCACGCTACCAATTGTTTATTTCGGCACGCCGGAGCAGAAAGCCAAGTATCTGCCGAAGCTGGCGACGGGCGAGCTGATTGCGGCGTATGCGCTGTCGGAATCAACTTCAGCCTCGGACGCCATGAATGCCCGCACCAAAGCTGTGCTCTCTCCGGACGGCAAAGAGTGGATCCTCAACGGCGAAAAGATGTGGATCACGAACGGCGGCTTCGCCGACGTGGTAATCATTTTTGCCAAGGTGGATGGCGAGAAGTTCAGCGCGTTCATTGTGGAGCGCGGTTTCCCAGGCTTCCAATCGGGCGCGGAAGAAAAGAAGATGGGCATTCGGGGATCATCGACCACGCCGATCATCCTAAATGATTGCCGCGTGCCCAAAGAAAATCTGTTGGGCGAAATTGGCAAGGGGCACGTGATTGCATTCAACACGCTGAACATCGGGCGCTATAAGCTGGGCGCCGGCGTGGTGGGCGGCGCGCGCAATGCGCTTAACAATTCCATTGGCTATGCCACGGAGCGCAAGGCGTTTGGCAAGACGCTGGCGGATTTTGGCATCATCCAGGAAAAACTGGCCAACATGGCTGCGGGAATTTATACCGGCGAGTGCATGTCTTACCGCACCGTGGGGATGATCGATGCGGCGATGTCAGAGATCGACAAGAACTCGCCGGACGTCTACAAGGAAACGGCCAAGGGCATTGAAGAGTACGCGGTTGAGTGTTCCATCCTGAAAGTGTTTGGCTCAGAGATGCTGGATTATGTGGTCGATGAGACGGTGCAGATTTACGGCGGTTACGGCTTTGTTGAGGAGTACCCGGCGGAACGGGCGTATCGTGACTCGCGTGTAAACCGCATCTTTGAAGGCACAAACGAGATTAATCGCATGATCATCACCGGTTGGCTGCTGAAGCGCGCGATGAAAGGCCAACTGCCTCTCATGCCCGCGATCAAAAAGCTGACGGACGAAATTATGTCCGGGCCAAGTTCTGCGGAGCCGCTGGAAGGCGCGCTGGCTGCCGAGCGCACGCTGGTGAGCAATGCCAAGAAAGCCACGCTGATGCTGGCCGGAGCGGCAGTGCAGAAATACATGGCCGCCATCGAGCAGCAGCAGGAAATTCTTTCCGCGATTGCAGACATGGTGATTGAGGTTTTTGCCATGGATTCCGTGGTGCTGCGCACGCAGAAGTTGATCGAACGGCAGGGTGAAGCGAAGTGCGCCATGGCTGTCGCCATGGCACAGGTCAGCCTGACGCATTCCATGGACAAGCTTGAAGCGGCGGCCAAAAAAGTTGTAGCCGCGGTTTCAGAAGGCGACATGCTGCGCACGCAGATGGTCATCCTGCGGCGCTTGTTCAAGCATGAGCCATTTAATGTGATTGCGTTGACGCAGCAGATTGCTGCGCGGCTGATTGATGCAGGGAAGTACGTAAGAGCTTAAGAAGGAATTGGTAATTGAGCAATTTGGTAAGTTGGTAATTGAAAGGCTGTGAAGCCGCGAGCTTCGCGAACCCATGCGAATCTGATTGTGATTCGTGTTATTCGCGAAATTGGCGGCTTGTTGTTTTAAATACCCATTTACCAAATTATCAATTACCAAATTCATTTTGTGTTCTTGTGGTTTATTGTTTTGTTATGACTACTGAATGCAATCGCATCGCTGACCAGTTAGCTTCTGCCATCCATGGAGAAGCGTGGTACGGAGATTCGCTGCGAGAAATCCTGAACGGCGTGACCGCCGAACAAGCCAAGGCCCATCCCATCCCAAACGCTCACTCCATCTGGGAACTGGTGATTCATGTTGAGGCGTGGATTAAGTTCTTTCATAGCGCCATGCAGGGAACGCCTATTCCAGCATGGAAGTCAATGCCGAAGGAAATGGATTGGCCGCCAGTGACGGCAACTAGCGCCGAAGCGTGGCAACAAGCCCTCAGCTCTTTCTTTTCAGGACATGAGAAGGTAGTGCAGGCGATACGGCAATTCGAGGATGCGCGCCTGTCGTCAATTGTTCCGGGACGGACATACAACTTCTATCATTTATTCGGAAGCGCAACCCAACACGCGGTATATCACGGCGGGCAGATTGCGCTGCTGAAGAAGGTGGGGAGCTGAAGATTGCCGTGATCGCACGTGATCCCACCCCAGAAAGCCAAAACCGGGCTTTCCGGGACCCCGGTCGCCGTCATCGCGCGTGATCCGAAGAGCAAAATCTCACCACTGATGAACACAGATGACACTGATCAGAAACGCTTGGGCAGTGCCACCACGAGGCGCGGACCCAGAGAAGAATAATGGCGTCTTCTGCGTCAACCATTCTTGCTGAATACAGGTGCGGTCATCTCCTGCGGAGGATCGCCTCCGGCAACCTGTTGCGCGATAATCATCTCCCGAGCGGCAGGACGCAGCGCAGGCAACTTCGACCCAAAAAAGCCCGCTCCCACAATCGCTACCACACCGCCAAGCCCAACGGCCATCGGGGCGCCTAACGTGTGTGCGAGGCTGCCGGCGAGAAGAGAGCCCAGGGGAGCCATCCCCATAAAAGTCATAGCATAAACAGACATTACGCGTCCGCGGAGGCGGTCTGGAACCATGCTCTGAATCATCGTATTCGAGGAAGCCATCTGGATCATCATGCAGAATCCAGTCGGCACCAGCAATAGCGCGGAAAGCCAAAGCAGCCGCGAGAAGGAAAATGCAAGCAGGGACACGCCAAAGCCTGCACATGAAACAGCTACCCACACGCTCAGTCCCTTGAGGGTCTTTCTCATGGCCAGAGTCACAGCGCCACAGAGTGCGCCAACGCCGGAACAACCCATGAGCAACCCCAGGGCTTGTGCGCCGCCGTGGAGTATCTTGTCCGCAAAGAGCGGCATGAGCACCGCGTAAGGCATGGCCGTAAAACTTACCAGTCCCAGCAATAACATAAACGCACGGACTGGGTGGCTTTGGGCGACAAAGCGGAAGCCTTCAATGATATTTTCCAGCGGCGAACCTTCTATTGCCATGCGCGGGCGGTTCATCCTCATCATTATCAGTCCGGCAATGACCGCGAAAAAGCTGATGCCATTGGCAAAGAAGCACCAGCCTTCACCGATGGCTGCAACCACGATTCCCGCAAGCGCCGGCCCCACTACACGCGCGCCATTGAACATGGACGAATTGAGCGCGATGGCGTTTACCAGATCTGCGCGGGAGACCATATCAACCACAAATGCCTGCCGGGCGGGCAGATCAATTGCGTTGACCACACCGGTAAGGGCTGCAAGCGTGACAACTTGCCAGATCTTTACACGGTGAGAAAGCGTTACCCATGCCAGGATGAACGTGAGGAACATCATGGAAGACTGGGTGAAGATAAGGATCTTCCGGCGGTCGTAACGGTCGGCCAATGCTCCGCCAATGGGCGCGAGCAGAAAAACCGGTATCTGCGAGGCAAATGCTACTGTCCCTAGTAGTAGGGCAGATCCCGTAAGCCGATAGACCAGCCATGACTCGGCGACCTGGTCCATCCAGGTGCCAATCAGCGAAATCAATTGGCCAGAAAAAAATAATTGATAATTTTTATGGCGCAGTGCCCGCAAGGATTCAGGCCATTTGGAATTAAGACTGTTGGAGGCGGTTTGGGAAGGATCGTCCGGCATCTGCCCATTAGATGCAAACCGGGTTGAGAACTATAACCTTTTTAGAAATGTGCAATTAGCTGGGGGTAGCGGGGACGGGGATGGGCCTGGATTCCCGATTGGGCGCAAAAAAATTTGCGGTTTGTAAAGTGGGTTAAGCGGTGAAGGACTAAAGAAGCCAATGCATTAACCCCAATAAAAATCATGTGTTTAACGTATTTGCCTATTGCAAGAAGATGGGTCCGCAAGGTATCGTTAGTTAACTCCTCGCGAGTAAAAAATTTGTCCCTCCCCTTCCGGAACGGAGTTGACAAGCGCGCGCGCGGAAATAGCTGTCAACGTTTTTATTTGCTTGCCCAACCCTCAATATCAGGAGATACAGAGATTATGTTCAGGAAATTAATTTGTCTGAGCGCGGTGCTCGCGCTCGGCATGGTAGGAAGCTCGTTTGCCCAAAATCTTTCAGATGCAGCCCAAGCCCAGGTAGGAACCAATCCGGATGCATCCGCTAGCGGAACAGCTCACGCAATTACACCGCAGTTGATTCACAGTGTGCCATCGGTATTGGTCGCCGACGATTCAACCAACGGCCCGAGCGCCATTGCCGGCAATCCTGGCGGCGTTCCTAATGTAATCTCAGTGCCGAATTTCACCAGGTCGTTTACCTTCGGTGGAACAACCTACCCCTATACGATGCTTGGGAATGATCCATCCCTTGGCCATATCACCACGGTTCCCACCAAGATCGTGGCCGTGTCCCTGCAGCTGCTGAATGCGGACGGCACAGTTTTCGACACCGTGAACGCCGCTCCATTTGTGGTGCCGACGCTGAATTCTCCCGATTTCCAGAGATTCAAGTACGAGCACGACGCCACCGCTGGAATTCCTGCAGAATCCACGCAGTTTACCGACGCAGTTCAGCGCGCTGAGTTCGCCAGCTCAATGGACAAAAACTGGCACACCGAACTGGCCCCGCAGGTAGTCGACAGCATCTCAATCACGGTACCGAAATTCGTCACGGTGATTTCCGGCGGCCGCCCGGTCCAGGCAATCAACTACGTTTCTGGCCTCGCCGCTGATGGTCAACGCTTTGTGCTGATGCTCAACCTGTTCTTCAACCAGCAGCTTGGTGTGATTATGAATAACGAGATTGATGCCGGCAATGCAACCACTGACGCCATCAACCTGCCGTTGTTCCCCAACACCTATCTCTTCTCGTTCAATCGCGCCAATCCGCTGGTGCGTGGCAGCTGCTGCACGCTTGGTTTCCACACCTACTTCACTGATGGCGCTTCGCCTGAGCACCGCTGGATCACCGATTATGCCAGCTTCATTTCTCCCGGTATCTTCGGTGGCGGATTCAACGACGTGACTGCAATCAGCCATGAGATCGCTGAAACCTTCAATGATCCCTTCGTCAACAACGCCACCCCGGTTTGGCAGTTCCCCGGCGAGCCCGGCGTTTGCCAGGGTAACCTGGAAACCGGCGATCCGGTTGAGGTTTTGGCGAATGCGACGTTCCCAGTAACCTTGAAAGTTGCGGGAGTGCCTACGACTTACCATCCGCAAACTGAAGCTTTGTTGCAATGGTTTGCACAAACGGTTCCGTCCGATGCTCTTCACGGTGCGTATAGCTACCCTGATCTCACAGCATTGACTGCACCCGCAACTCTTTGCCACTAGAAACAACTCTTTACTTTACAAAATGGCACCGGTTTTCCGGTGCCATTTTTTGTCAGTCAGGGCAGTGTCCAGCTTGCTTAAGCATGTACTTTTTCCTTGGTATGAACTCTGTTGCAAGAATGTCGCTTCGTCCCGTCACGCACCTCCTGCGCTTTAGGTATTTTTCTTGTAAAAAATTGAAGATTTCGGAGACTTGGGGATTGCAGAACTGGCCAGAGTAGGCGTATTGTTGGTGCGCCCTCTGCAACTCTGAATTCCCAGGAGCCTAGATTTATGAAACCCTCTCTCCGATTTACCCTGCTGTGTGTCGCCTTAATTTTTGCCTTCACTGTCGGCGTATATGCCCAGCAGGCTGATGACGATGCCATTGCCCGTGCAGCCATTGCCGGCGGCCGGCCCGATATGGGCGACCGCGGCGTGGTGGACGCTCAGCACGTGTCCGTTTTTTCCATTGGTTCAGTGGTTCTTGATGCTGATACCGGAAAGGTCGTAGGCGGATCAAACTTTGCCAGCTTCAACGGCAATGTGAAGGCTAGCGCTGCCGCTCTGCCCGGCAATGATGATCGCTTCGATATCGACGATCCCCGGCCAAACGTTTCCACCATCGACCAGATCGATTCCATTGCGACATTTAGCGGCGCATTTGTTGCCCAAGCCGGCCCCGATACGGACGACGATTTCCGGTTCACCATGCTGGGAAATGACCCAAAACTTGGTGGTACAACCGTGTTCCCGGGCTTGATTCTGGAAGTTTCATGGCAGTTGCTGAATGCGGATGGATCGGTTTTCAGAAATGTCCCATTCGCGCCATTCGAGAAACCTTTTCTGGAGTCTCCAAATTTCGAGCCACTCGACTATCGTTCCGGACGCAGGATTGAGTTCGGAGACGCAGTTCACCGCGCCCAATTTTTCAACGTCATGAAGAAGGATTGGCATTCCCTGATCATTCCGCAAGTGGTAGACAGGATTACAATCCAGGTTCCACGCTTTGTGAACGTCCAATTACGGAACGGCACTATCGTGCAGGCCCGGGCTTATTTTACGGGAACTGCAGCCGATGGCAGCACCTTCATAGAGATGCTGAGCCCACTGTTCAATGCCTTTTTTGACAACAGCGAGATCAATGAAATCAATCTGGGCAACTTCCGCACGAACGCGATGAACATGTCGCTGTACCCCAACACCTTCCTGTTCAATTTGAATCAGGCTAATCCCAATGTTCCGGGCAGCTGCTGCGTTTTGGGCTTCCACACCTATTTTGGTAACTTCGATGGCGTGTTCCCGCAGCAGCGCTTCGTCAGCCAGTTTGCAAGCTGGATTTCGCCGGGATTGTTCGGCGCTGGGTTTCAGGACGTGACCGCGCTCAGCCATGAGTTGGCGGAGACATTCGCCAATCCCTTTGTCAGCAATCCTGCACCGAACTGGCAGTTCCCGGGTGAACCGGCAGCTGCGGCTGTGTGCCAGAACAACCTTGAAGAGGGTGATCCGATTGAAGTGCTGGCGAACGCTACAACGCCGATTACCGTGACCGAGAAGGGTTTCACCTTCACCTATCATCCCCAGAACATTCCACTGTTGCAGTGGTTTGAAATGGGCACGGGTTCAAGCGCGATTGATGGCGCATTCAGCTTCCCGGACGAGACCGTGCTGCCACATTCAGCACTGCCTTGCCCGAATGGCGTGGGCTAGATCTTTGTTTTGAAACTAATGGCGCCGGTTTCCGGCGCCATTTTTATTGAGTGGCGCTGCTTTGCACAAAAACCCCAAAAACCTCACCACTGATAAACACTGATGACACTGATTTACACGGATCAAGAAATTCGATAACCATTTTGAATTTGTGAATTCATGCCAGCTGTGCTCACCCATGGTTAGATTTGCTTTTTTTTTTGCAAAGCAGGGCGTAGCAAAGGGTTGTAGATGTGACCAGGAAACTTTCGAAAGAACTACATGAAATAGTATTGCGAAAGAAATATCTTCGGGATGCTTCGACTCTGCGCACCTCCCGCAAGGGGAACTCTCGCGCCGATCAGCAAGACAGGTCAAAAGGAACTTCGTCTAAATGCGGCAATCAACCAGAAGCGCAAGAAATTTGCATCCGCCAGACCTGCCTGATAATCTAACTAAACGGTTAATTAATTCAGTTTTGGAGGTGCCCGTCTTTGGGCGACATCCTGGTACGTCAAGCTGCGCAGCGGCCAGAAACGCGCATCCCGCCCTGCAGGACGGCATCTAAAGTCCGATACCTCGCCGAGAAGGTAAACATGCGGACGCAACGTGTCCTGGCAATTTTATTTACATTTTTAACTGCCCTATCTTGTGCTGCCCAGCTTCCGGGAGCCGGATCGACGACAGGGTCTTCTCAGGACCGCCAGACTCCAGCAATCAATACCGCCCTGCCGCCTGCACTTGAGCAATTCACGGGCAGCGGCACGGTGGACAAGCTGGTTCCCGGAACGATCCAGCTAGGCCTGCTTGACGCAATAGATCGCGGGCTGAAGCACAATCTTGGCTTACTTCTCTCGCAGCAGCAGACGGAATTTGCAAGAGCGCAATATCGGCGGCAGCTTAGCGCATTGCTGCCGAACGTTACTGGCGACGTGAACGAGTCATTGAACCAGATCAACCTGGCGGCGTTCGGTATCCCGCTGCCAGCGGGATTGAAGTCGCCCGTGGTGGGACCGTTTGGAATCTTTGATGCCCATGCCAGCATGAGTGAGACACTGCTGGACTTTAACGAGATCAACAAAATCCACGCAGCGTCTGAAAATGAGAGAGCGGCAAAGTTCGGCGTGCAAGATGCGCGCGAACTGGTGGTGCTGCTGGTAGGCAACCAGTATCTGCTCACGGTTGCAAGCGCCGCGCGGCTGGACACTGCCAAAGCCCAACTCACTACCGCACAAACAATTTTCCAGCAAACCCAGGATTTGAAAAAAGCCGGCGTGGCCGCAGGCATTGATGTATTGCGCTCACAAGTGCAGATGCAAACGCAGCAACAACGCGTGCTTGCCGCTCAAAATCAATTTGAGCAGCAAAAGATGTCTCTGGCGCGGACCATTGGAATACCAGTGTCGCAGCAATTCCAGCTGACTGACACCGTGCCCTATGCGCCGCTTACTTCTCTGAATCTGCAAGAAGCGCTGGCGCATGCTTACCAGGTGCGACCTGAATTTCGAGCGGCGGAATCTCGCGTTCGTTCGGCGGAGCTTGCAGTAAAAGCCGCAAAAGGCGAGGCGCTGCCGACTTTCGGTGTAACCGGACAGACAGGTTTTATTGGTCCTGCGCCCGGAAGCGCGGAAAACACATTTGCGATTTCCGCTGGAGTACGTATCCCGATTTTTCAGGGTGGAAAAGTGAAAGCTGATGTCGACCAGGCAGCAACGTTGTTGCGGCAGGAACGCTTGCAACTGGAGAACCTGCGCGCGCGGGTGGAATACGAAATCCGCTCAGCGCTACTGGATGTAAAAACCTCTGACGATCAGGTTGCCGTGGCCAATCAGCAAATCGATCTTGCGGCCGAGCAGTTGAAAGAAGCGCAGGACCGCTATAAGGCCGGAGTTTCCGGAAGCCTAGAAGTGGTGCAGGCGCAGGAAGCGGTTGCCGGCGCGAATGAAAACCATATCCAAGCCCTGTATCAGAACAATGTAGCCAAGCTGACGCTGGTGCGCGCCCTGGGCGAGGCGGAGCAGCGGACGCGAGCATTTTTGGGAGGAAAATAAAGTGGCTGACCCAGTTAAGATTGCGCCATACGAGGAAGAAGAAGCTGTGAACGAGCCTGTCCACACGGAAGTGGAGACGCCGGAAAAGAGCGATGAACGTTGGTCCGGTAAAGAGCGCCGCTCCATCAAGGACACTCGCGCCGTAGGGTTCTTCCGCACGCATCCCCAGGCCAAGTGGATTATTGCCGCGGTTGTCATTCTTATTCTTGTTGCCGGATTCTTTATCTGGCGTTATTACTCCGTGCGTGAATCGACTGACGATGCGCAGATTGACGGGCACATCAATCCCATCAGCGCTCGCGTTACCGGCACCGTGCTGAGGGTGCTGCATGACGATAATGAAGTCGTACAGGCCGGAACGCTGCTGGTGGAACTTGATCCCAAAGATTACCAGGTTGCAGTGGACCGTGCGCGCGCCGACTTGGCCAATGCGCAAGCAAACGCTGTTGCTGCCCACGTTGGCGTTCCACTCACGCAAACTACCAGTTCCAGCCAGTTGCTTGCAGCCGATGCCGGCGTGAAAGGCGCGCAACGCGATATTGAAATGGCCCGCGCTAAACTGAATGACGCGCAAGCAATGTATGCCAAGACTTCCGCGGACTTGAAGCGCATGGAGCAGCTCATCGCAAAAGATGAGATTTCGCATCAGCAATATGACGCTGCGGTGGCGGCAAACAATTCCGCCAAAGCCAACGTTGAGGCTGCAAACGCGGCTATTGCCAGCGCGGAAAGCCGGGCAGCGCAATCCCAGGCGCAGGCTGAAGCTGCGCGCACAGTGCCTGAGCAACTGAAAGTCACACGCGCTCGCGCCGGGGCCGCAACTGCTGAAGTGCAACGAGCTGTTTCTGCTTTGGCGCAAGCTGAATTGAATCTCCAATACACAAAAATTGTGGCGCCCGTAACAGGCGTATTGAGCAAACGTAGCGTTGAACCGGGACAAACAGTGCAAGCCGGCCAGCCGCTGTTTTCGATAGTGAACCTGGATGACATCTGGACTACGGCCAACTTTAAAGAAACGCAGCTGCGAGACATGAAAGTTGGACAGCGCGCCAAGATCAAAGTTGATGCCTATGGAAAAGAATATAACGGCACTGTCGAGTCGATTGGTGGCGCAACGGGGGCCCGGTTCAGCCTGCTTCCGCCAGAAAACGCTACGGGCAATTACGTAAAAGTGGTGCAGCGAATTCCAGTGCGTATCCGCTTTGATAAAGGGCAGGATCCGAATCATCAATTGCGTCCTGGCATGTCAGTAGAGCCGACGGTGTATACGAAATAGTAATTGGCAAATAGCAATCAGCAATCAGGTAACCAGGTCACAACTGCCGTACACGCCGAGCGGCGAGCAGCAAGGCAACAAACAGATCGTCAACAAGAGCATGCAACAGCGGTCTGAAGCGAAGCGACAAAATAATGGAAAAGCAGGCAATCAATCCGTGGATCATCGCCATTTCCGTGATGCTTGGCACCTTTATGGAGGTGCTGGACACCACTGTGGTGAACGTATCGCTACAGCACATTGCGGGCAGCCTTTCCGTTACCCCGGAAGAAGCAACTTGGGTCCTGACTTCTTACCTTGTCGCTAACGCCATTGTGCTGCCGCTTACCGGATGGCTGGGCAATTACTTTGGCCGCCGCAATATTCTGTTGGCATCCGTGGGCGGATTCACAGTCTTCTCTTTTCTCTGCGGCATTGCTCCGAACCTGCCGTTGCTGATCATCTTCCGCGTGTTCCAAGGCGCAACCGGAGGAGGCTTGCAACCACTCTCGCAAGCCATCCTGATGGAAGCTTTCCCGCCGGAGAAGCGCGCCAAAGCCATGGCATTCTGGGCGTTGGGAATTGTGGTGGCTCCCATGCTTGGGCCGGTGGCGGGCGGCTGGATCACCGACAGTTATTCCTGGCGCTGGCTTTTTTATATCAACATTCCTATCGGGATCGCGGCCGTGATTATGGCCTTGCTATTCATTCACGATCCGCCATACATCAAGCGCGGAGAAGGCGGCGTGGACTACTGGGGCATCGGCTATCTCGCACTCGGCATTGGCGCGCTGCAAATCATGCTCGACAAAGGCCAGGAAGAAGACTGGTTCGGCTCGCACTTTATTCTCACGCTGGCCATTCTCTGCGTTATCGGATTCGTGTTCTTCGTCGTCCGAGAACTCATCATCGGCCATCCTGTAGTGGAGCTGCGGATCTTCAAAAATCGCACCTACGCCACCGGTGTCTTTCTTATGACCGTGCTGGGCTTCGTTCTCTATGGCAGCACCGTCTTGCTTCCACTCTGGCTGCAAACGCTCATGGGATATTCAGCTCTTGAAGCCGGTATGGCTATGCTTCCACGCGGCCTTGGCTCGTTCCTGTTTATGCCGATCGTCGGCATTCTCATGGGTAAAGTTGAGGCGCGCAAACTGCTGGCTGCCGGGCTGATCGTCGCGTCATTCAGCATCTGGCAGCTTTCCAACCTGAACCTGAACGCCGGTTACTGGGATATCTTCTGGCCGCAGCTCTTGCAAGGCTGCTCCATGGGACTGCTGTTTGTGCCGCTCACCTCCATCACCAACGGCCTGATACCCAAAGAGCAGATGGGCAACGCCACCAGCCTGTTCAACCTGATGCGCAATATCGGCGCCAGTATTGGCATTGCCAGCGTCACCACAATTTCATCGCGCCATGCCCAGATCCATACCAATACCCTGGGTTCAAACGTAACTCCTTACAACCCGCTGGCCCAAACCATGATGGCCCAGATGAAAGCCGCCTTTATGGCTCGTGGCATGGACGCAGCCACCGCCACCAAGCAAGCCGCTGCCGGACTCTTCGGCATGGTCCAGCAACAGGCCGCCATGATGGGCTACGTCGATGTCTTCTTTCTTCTGGCCATCATGTTCGCCGCCTGCCTGCCGCTCATTTTCATCATGAAAAAGGCCCCCAAAGGCGGAGGCGGGCCTGGAGCCATGGCGCACTGAACAAATCCGCGCGACGATACTAAATCCAGCGATACTCGTGTGGCACAGCCGCCCTCGGCTGTGGTTATTCTTTTTCCGGATCAGTGTCATCCCTGTTATCAGTAGTAGGTTTTTCTTTTCTACCTTTGCGTCCTCTGCGTCCTTTGCGGTTAAAGGTTTTGGTTTTCAATTACCCAATTACCAAATTACCCATTTACCAAATCAGGAATCCGGTTTTCCTCTGTGTTCCGCAGCCTGCCCTGAGCGACTGAGAGCAGCGAAGGAGTCGAATGGGTGTCCTCCCATGAATAATGTCTACTCAAAAGTTGTTTTGGCTGGGTTTAGGCAGCCAGGGTAAAGCTGGGAAAGTCTTCGAAGACCCACTGGTTTTTCAAGGTGTCATACACGATCTTGACCAGTTTCCTTGCTAGAGCGATTTTGGCTTTTCCTCCTCCTCGACGTTGTTTGATCCGTTCATAGAACCCTTGCAGATAGGGGCTATACCGCTTTGCCACCAACCCACACTGCACCAACGCCGTGCGGGCCAGCTTATTGCCTTGTTTGGTGATGCGGCCGCTGCGTTCACTCTCGTTGGAGTTGGCTATTTTGGGCACCAATCCCAGATAAGAGGCCAGCTTGTTTTCATCCGCGAAGTCGCTGATCTTGCCAATCACCGTCAGTAGAACCGTTGCACTCAGCGACCCAATCCCCTTGATGCTGGTCAGGTTCTCGTATCCGGGCAGCTGTTGGCCTTCTTCTTCCAACCGCTCGTCCAACTCCGCAATGCTCTCCGATAGTGCCCGGATCTGCTCCACCAGAATCCGCAACTCCAACTGCACCATCCCGCTGACCGGCAGTGCCAGCACCCGCGCCAGCGCAATCTTGCTCGACAAGGCTTCCCGCTTCAACTTGATCCCCTGCATCGCCAGCAGGTTGTTGATCTTGCCCTTCAGCGCCGAGCGTTGTTTTACCAGCAGGTCGCGTGTCTCGGCCAGATGCATCAACTCCCGATTCTGCTTCGGCTCATTCTTACCTCCGGCAACAGGTCCTTTTCCAGATACAGCGCCAGCGCTGCGGCATCGTTGCGGTCCGTCTTCTTCACTGACTCGCTGATCACCTTGAACTGATGTGGATTCACCACCACCAACCGCTCGACTCGTTCCACTACCGCATCGTAGAAGCGCGCCGTCGTACTCGTGGCTTCCACTGCGATCTGGTCCTCGTGGCGCAACTGTTCCACGAACTTGGACAGCTCGCCGATCCGCCATTGCCGTATCTCTTGCTCTCCGTTCTCCCACCGTGTGCATACTACAAACTGTGTGCGATGCAAATCCACTCCCAGATAACGTTTCATTCTCGTCTCTCCTTTGGTTGGTTCTGGAGTAGACGCAGCTCTTAGGCGATCACCACACTCCCATTCAAGCTCATACCGGCCTTACGGTGACGCTTCGATCCGCAGGTCTGACTAATCTCCGTGTCGAGGTCGTATTGCCTCACTGCACGAGCACAGCCTGCAACCTGTCTGCTCCAGATTCCTTTCCCTTGGAGCATACCGCCTCAGAACTTGCACCCTTATTCATGCCATCTCCGTGGTGAGAATTGGTTCTCCGATGTCGGCGATTACCTCGCGCTTACAAACGCTCGTCCTATTCCTCCAATCCCCTCTACTTCTTTAATCTCGCCAGCTTCTTTCATGCGCTTCAGGGTGTTGTGAATCGGAGGCATCACATGCTTGTACTTGCTCAGGTCATAGCCCATTTCAGCCATGCGATCTCTTACCTGGGTCGGCGTCAACGGCAACAATAACGGCTGCCGGAACACCCACCGGATCGCCTCCGTCAGCCCCATCTCCGCGCCGGCCTCGGTAGCCGATGCCTCATCCTGCCTTAACTGATTGATTCTGCTGGAAATATCGTGATCGATTGTTTCGCCTGTCAGCCTAGCCAGCTGTTCTACTAGCGGCCCCCAGTGCGTAATCAGTTCCTTGACCTCAGTTTCCTGCCGTATCAGCTCTTTAAGCCGTTCCCTTGCGGATTCATACATTTTCATCGCCGTTTCATCTGCCATACATATCTTATACAAAATAATCAACCATGAGTCAACAATTATTTCACAAATATTAATAGTGCTTACCCCTTGTCATCCCGACCGAAAACCGAGCGACCAAAGGGAGGTGAGGTTGAGTGGAGGGACCCCGGGAATTTGTCCTAATGCAATGCCGCATCAGGGAGTTCTCTCGTGACAATGGAGCAGTATGTGTTCGATTTTCAATTACTCAATTACCAAATTACGCATTTACCAAATCCCGCAGAACCCCTCTCTTATCGCGAAAGAACGGTCGTGAGCGAAGCCGACGGAGTGAGGTTGAGTGGAGAACCAAACGCGTTAGCCCCACCAGACAAGTGTCAGGGCCCGACTTCAGTCGGGCCGACGAAGTCCTCTTCCTCTGTCTTCCTGACCGACCGCGAACGACCCTGAGCTTGCCGAAGGGGAGGCGAGCGGGAGTGAAAGGATCCCGGTGCTCTTTCCCACACCATGCCGCATCAGGGAGTTTTCTCGTGGCAAATGGGCAGTGGGTGTTCGATTTTCAATTACTCAATTACCAAATTACGCATTTACCAAATCTCGCAGAACCCCTCTGTCATTGCGAAAGAAGGGTCATGAGCGAAGCCGAAGGGGAAGTGAGGTTGGCGACTCTCCTTCCGGCACCCGAGCCCAAGGGCGAAAGAACCTGGCCCGGGTGCGGAAGCCCCGGGTAAATCGCACAGAAAGACGCAAGAGTTGCGGATGGGAGAAACAGCCGCGATTGCAAATGATCAGCGCCGGGGGCGCGTCGCGAAGTTAGCCCACTAGAGGTTTCCAAGGAAGGTAAAAGTAAAATAACTATCGTCACCGCTCGTTCGATTCAACACCTCAACCTAAGCCTAACAATGTCAATTTGGTGAGAAATAACCTGATCAAAGATAGTATATACGCATTTGACGAAAGTATACCTTAGTGATAGTGTACATCCTGGCTTGAGTAGTTTGTGTAGGTTAAGAAGAAATGAGAGGCCATGAACAACTGTCGAATGCTAGTACTTTTACTCCTGGCCACCGCTGCCTGCTGCCAGACCGCTGACATCCACGGGATCAAAATCAAGGAATCTGGTTTTGATGGAACGACCATGACACTCAGCCTAACTTTTATCAATGACAGGGCGGCTGACGTCACCGCTTACCATTATTGCTTTAAGGCCATAGCAGCAGACCCCAGGCAAACAAGCGAGCACTGCGAACTGATCGACGCACTGACGCCCGTACTTGAGATGGCGGCTGATAAGAGAGCACGTCCGGGGCTTAACTATACTGAGCTAGGTCCCAGGGAAAATGTTGTGCATCCGGGACAAGAGCGAAGAATTAAACAGGGAATCGGGTGGCGCGGCGTCATGGGTGGCTCAATGTCTATTGATGCGGTCGCCTGGTCCGACGACACCTTTGAGGGTTCCGCACAGTCAATAATTGCCGAGCGCACAGCGGAGCTTCAAGAGCGCCAATTTGTGTCCAGAACAATCAAAGATTCTCTAGCAAGCAGCCAGGAACCCGTGGTCGCGTCCGTCATAGCGGCCTTGCAGGAAGAGCAAAAAGAAGCCGGTAAGGATGCCTGCCTTCCCTGTCAGGAGAAAAGGACGTACGTCCTTATGGATGCCATCCTCCATCTACAGCAACCAGAGAGGCACAAGGGGAAGACTAAGGAGTTTGTGCCTGACAATCAGCGCGAGTTCTTGAAACAATTCCAGGTCCGGTACGACTCGTTTTCAGAAGAGCAAGCCAAACATGTCAATTTACGAAAGGCGGATGCACAATGAACAAGGCGCTGATCTTATTGACGTTATCGTTTGTTAGCCTTGGTTCGTTGCACGCACAGCAGTGCAGTGACTTAGATAAGACTGTGTTTCGTAGTCTCCCATCCACCAGCGACGTTAAGGAGCATGTGGTGCCAAGTGACGGAGGCGACCATCATTTTGGTTCTACCTTCGATAAGGTATGCCGCTATCAATCAGACGCGGTTGCTCCAACGCAATACTGTGATACAACTTCCTCCACGCAAGCGGCGGTTACCTCAATTTCGGAAAGCGGGGCACTAACGACCCTAGTGGATAGCCATTTCATAGGGGCGAACGCCAAGGGCGGCCTACAAACAGGAGTGAACGGTGCAACAGCCTCAACCGGCGGGACGGCTGCGGGGGCAGTTCTGGACTGCCTTCCCCTTGTCGGTTGCGCTGTTACAGTTGGAATAAGTGGTTCCAGCAACGGTATTGGGCTTAGTGTTTCCTTCCCTCCAAGTACGGTATGGACTCAACCAGTAACGGACGGAATCTCTTGTGGACCAGTACTTGATCCTACCTTTGTTGCGCCGAAGCTGCCATGTACCCCTCTGCCCAGAGGAGGTGGTATTGTCTCGGATGACGACACGGATCCTGTGGTCTGTATGACCCCCATCATCATTGACACGGAGGGGGAGGGCTTCCATCTGACCTCTGCCGAGAATGGTGTTACGTTCGATATTTATGGCGATGGTCATCCGATCCGAATAGCCTGGACCGCGCTTGGTTACCACAACGCATTTCTGGCGCTGGATCGCGACGGCAGCGGCACCATCACCAGCGGCAAAGAGCTATTTGGCAACGTCACGACGCAACCCCAGAGCGCAACGCCGAATGGCTTTTTAGCCCTGGCTGAATTTGACAAACCAGAAAACGGCGGTAATGGTGACGGCGTGATTGACGAGCAAGACGCAGTGTTTTCAAAGTTGGTTCTGTGGATTGACGATGATCACGACGGCTTTTCCCAACCTAGCGAGCTTCATAAACTTTCCGAATTCGGAATCCACTCGTTAAGCGTCAGCTACTTTGAGTCTGGAAGGACGGATGAATTCGGCAACCAATTCCGCTATAAAGCACGCGTGAACCCTCGTAAAGAGGACCGCGATAGCCGCGATGAAACTGCGACCGGAGAAGTGGGCCGCTGGGCCTATGACGTGTTCTTCGTTACCAAGTAATTGAGCTGCAAAAGAGAGTCATACACTTATGTGGGGCGCGCTGTGTGCTTCGCCCCACAGTTCTTCGATCCACGTGCCTTCAGTGTCTTGTTGTGAGAAAACCATTCTCCCTCCGCTTTTATTCCCACTGTTGCAAAAAATATTCTTCCCCACTCCCCGGAATAAACGCTCTTTTTTTCCGTTTTGCATGGTGTACAACGCAAGGCCATCGCAAAGATGCCTTCATAAATAAGCAAGTTGAAAAAGGAGAAACTCTCATGAAAACCGCACTGATCCGCATACTTACCATTGCAACTCTGGCGACAGGCATCTCCGCCTCCGCCGCTAACGCATCACAATCCAGCCAAGCCACGGCCAATGAAACCACCGTGGCCGCCGCAAACACCCAGCAAGCAGGATGCGCCCCCAAGCCGCACAAAGAAAAGAAGCAGAAGAAGGCCAAGCCACAGCAAGACGACCAGCGCACCGAACAGGAAAAAGAATTCGACCGCGTGCTGATGGGCTCCCGTGGATGAGCGAATCAGCGCCTATTGTGGGCCGTTGGTGGGCAGTGCGCAGAGCTCCATCAACGGCACACTTTTCCGTAGGCCGGTCGATAATGTTTCTTTTGCGCTTCAGCCTGGGTCATGTAGTCGCCCTGTTTGGTAGTGCCGTACCAGCGCGAGCCGGGGCAGTGATACACGCCCGTCACGGTATTCACCCAGACTCTTACATCGGGATTGCCTTCAGTGGCTTGCACCGCGGCGGAAGCGGAGGGTGAAAAAGGCGCCGCGGCAATTTGCCCAGCCGGCATTGGCGCTTTTTGGGCCAGCAACGGCAGGCACAGCAAAATCATGAACAGCGATCGAATGAAGATCTTCACGGCTGGTCCCCTCCTTACTGCAAAGAGTACATCGGATTTCTCCCAGATTACTAAAGCTATCGCGAGACGCAAACGCATTCCCGCTTTAGCCGGCTTGAGCGCCATCAACCAGGATCGCAGGACACCAGCTTAGTTTCTGCCGCAAAATGCACATCTCACCACGGCAAAAGCGTACTTAGCTCCATTGACGATTCGAGAAGCGCAATTTCAATTCCAGCTACATACAAGATTCTAAATGAGTTAGTCCAGACGTGATTGGCAAATCCATCTAAGGTGAAATTCCTCTTGACACATATCACAAATTGAAATACTGTTATTGCGATTAGCGATATGAAACTTGGCGAAAAATTACGCTACCTCAGACTGATGGAAGGCAATCTTCGCGGCTTTGGTCGCGAGATGACGCAACAGGAAGTTGTAAAAGCGGTCTCTCGCGACCTCAAAATGAAGATCAGCCAGAGCTACCTCTCGCAGATTGAGAATGGCGCGCGCCCGCACCTTACCAACAAGACGCGCCTGCTGCTGGCAAAATTCTTCAACGTCCACCCGGGATATTTAGTGGACGACCCTGAAGGCTTCCACAACGAGTTGATATCGGACGTCAGCGCCGCGGAAGACACGCTGGATCTTTGGCTGATTCAAGGCGCTGAGCGTTTTCGGCGCGACCCGCCAGTGAGCCGCGCGCTGCTCAACTTGGCCAAGCACAAAGATTCGCGCAGTTGCCTGGTGCTGATGGAAGCGATTTTAGAAACGCCTGAACTCGCGGAAAAGTTGTTGCATGTTTTGCGCCCACAGCAGCAGAAAGGTGTCGCGCCTCAGTTAAGCGAGGCGTAGTCAAGGGAGGTGAAGCCATGAACTGGGAAACTTTTTATCTGATCTGTTTCGTCGTGGGTTTTGCCTATACCGCGTTCTCGTTCCTGAGCGGCACGCTGCATTTCCATGTTCACGTGCCTCATCATTTTCACGGCGGACACGGAGCAGGGCATTCCGGCAGCGGCTCGCATAGCTCCAGCTTCGGCATCTTCAATCCCATGACCATTGCCGTTTTCCTTGCGTGGTTCGGGGGTACGGGATACCTGCTGGTCCACCTGCGCCATATATGGGTGTTTGCCGGACTCTTGCTTTCCACTTTCTCCGGTCTGGTCGGAGCAGGGATTGTTTTTGTATTCGCGGCCAAATATTTCATGGCCAATGAATCCAGCCTTGATCCCATGGATTATGAAATGGTCGGAGTGCTGGGCCACGTCAGCGGCAATATTCGCAGCCGCGGGACTGGCGAAATCATTTTCGTGCAGGAAGGCGCGCGCAAAGCGTGCGCCGCCCGCAGTGAAGAAGGCGACGAGATCAGACACGGTGAAGAGGTTGTGGTCACCCGCTTTGATCAGGGTGTAGCGTATGTGCGTCGCTGGAGTGAGCTTGCAGAAAAAGCCGGCCTAGCGCCGGAAGAGGAGAAGAGTCTGTGAAGGTTCTAGGAGGATCTATGGAGTGGCAAACAGTTGCAATCTTTGCCGGCATGGCAGTTCTGGCCATCATGCTCGTCATTAGCATGCTGGCGAGGTTGTATCGCAAAGTTGGCCCGAACGAAGCATTGCTGGTGTACGGTCGCGGCAAAACGCCGCGCGTGGTTAAGGGTGCTGGCACGGTCATTTGGCCGCTGATTGAAAGCTGCCGTCTGCTGTCGCTTGAATTGATGTCTTTCGATGTAGCGCCGCAGCAGGACCTTTACACCAATCAGGGCGTAGCCGTCACGGTGGAAGCCGTAGCGCAAATCAAAGTAAAGTCAGATGACGTTTCCATCCGCACCGGCGCGGAGCAGTTTCTTACCAAGACGCCGCCACAGCGTGAAGGCCTGATTCGCTTAGTGATGGAAGGCCATCTGCGCGGCATCATCGGCCAGCTCACGGTTGAGCAGATCGTAAAAGAGCCGGAGATGGTGGGCGACCGCATGCGCGCCACCTGTGCTGGTGACATGAGCAAGATGGGCCTTGAAGTCGTTTCTTTCACCATCAAAGAAGTTCGCGACAAGAACGAATACATCTCCAACATGGGGCGGCCTGACGTTGCCCGCATCAAGCGCGATGCCGACGTTGCCGCAGCCGAAGCTGAGCGCGATACGGCTATTAAGAAAGCGGAAGCGCAACGCGCAGCTGCAATCGCCCGCGCCCAGGCTGACCAGGAACGCGTGCTGGCGGAAACACTCTCCCAGGCCAAACAGGCGGAAGCGCAGCGCGATCTGGAAGTAAAAAAAGCTGCGTATGCTGAGTTGGTCAAAAAGCAGCAGGCACAAGCCGACAAGGCATATGAAATCCAGCAGAACATACAACAACAGCAAGTGGTCGCTGAGCAAGTAAAAGTCCAGTTGATCGAGAAAGAGCAGCAGACCAAGGTGCAAGAAGCTGAAATTGCACGCCACCAGAATGAGCTGATCGCTACTGTGCTGAAGCAGGCGGAAATCGAAAAGCAGCGCGTGCTCAACATTGCCGACGCAGAGAAGCAGCGCCTGATCGCTGAAGCTGAAGGTCGAGCCAATGCTATCCGCTTACAGGGCGAAGCTGAAGCCGACATCATCTTCAAAAAAGGTGAGGCAGAGGCCAAAGCCATGAACATCAAGGCCGAGGCTTATCAGGAATATAACCAGGCAGCTGTGGTGGACAAGTTGATCACCGGCCTGCCGGAAGTGGTCCGTGCCATGGCGTCGCCACTAGCCAACGTGGACAAAATTACGGTTGTCTCTACCGGCAACGGTCATTCAGCCGGCATGAGCAAGATCACCGGAGATATGGCGGAGATCGCGGCGCAAGTGCCGGCGTTGTTTGAGGCGCTCTCCGGCATGAGCATGGCCGAGCTGTTCTCCAAGGTAAAACAGATCGGTGACAAGACTCCAAAACCCACGCCTGACCTTCCCGGCGGAGACGAGCCGCCTGCAGGCAAAGCCAGGGCCGCAGCCAAGTAACTAGCAACGGAGTGCCGGCAGGCTGGATGTTCGGCTTGCCGGCGATCTTAAGGGAATGCAGTTAACGACGGAGAAGGCGATGAAGAAGAAGATCTCAATCGTTGGATTGATTCTGGGTTCGGTGCTGGGAATTGTAGCGGGTCTCATGGCTGGTAGCTGGCTCTTCTGGCTGGGCATGGGACTTGTTGCCGGCGTGTTAATCGGATCGGCTGGGGCGCGCCGCAGCCGTTTGCCGCGCAGCAACACGAGAAATGTAAGTGCAGGGAATCTGAAATATGTAAGTCGGCCCTGAAAGTAATAGAAATGATTTTGGAGGCGTTATGGCATTACTAGAAAGAGTTTCAACCTTGATCCGGGCAAACTTAAACGAATTGATCGATAAAGCTGAGCATCCGGAGATCATGATTAAGCAGGTCATTCTGGATATGGAAAACCAGCTGCTTCAGGTGAAAACGCAAGTGGCCATTGCGATGGCGGACCAGCATCTGCTGGAAAAAAAGCAGAAAGAGCACGAAGACAAGATTGCCGACTGGGGCCGCAAAGCGGAAATGGCCGTGGGCAAAAAGCAGGATGACCTGGCGCGCGCCGCCATTGAGCGTTCGCTTCATTACAAGCAGATGTCGGAAAACTTCCGTCAGCAGGTGGCCGACCAGGCAGCACAAGTAGAGACGCTGAAGAACGCGCTTAACAAGCTGACGCAGAAGCTGGAAGAAGCGCGCTCCCGCAGTGAGCTGCTGATCTCCCAGAACCGCCGCGCACGCACCTTGAGCAAAGCCGCGGACGCGCACTCTGGTGTTTCCGGCCCGAACCACGGCGCGACCTTTGATCGCATGAAGCACAAAGTGATGCGGCAGGAAGCCATTGGCCAGGCCAAGACGGAGCTCTTATCGTCTGACGCCGCCAGCGTGGAAGACCGCTTTGCCCAAATGGAAAAGGAAGACGAGATCAGCCGCATTCTGAGCGAGCTGAAAGCCAAGCGGGCATAGTACCACCGCTATCACTCCTACGCTCGATTCGGGGCCGAATGGTAGGATTGGTCTTTCATCTTATCCAATGACGAGACGAATACTCTTCGCCATCCTGTCCCTTGGTTTTGTTCTGGGAAGTTATACCGCTCACGCTGGGCCATCTCAGCGTGAGCAGCAGCTTTTCGATCTGGTAAACCATGAGCGCGAAAAAGCGGGCTTAAACAAGTTGGAATGGAGTGACCAGTTGGCTGAAGCTGCATTGGCGCATTCCAGGCTTCTCGCCGACCATCAAGACCTCTCCCACCAGTTTCCCGGCGAGCCGCTATTGCAGGAGCGAGTCGGCGCACCAAATTGCGCTTCAACGCAGTGGCGGAAAACGTTGCAGAAGCGCCCGATGTCGATACCGCCCACACTGCGCTGATGAAATCGCCGGGCCACCGCGCCAATATTCTTCATCAGGACTACAACGCGATAGGCATTTCCATTGTGGAGCGCGACCATGTACTGTTCGTCACCCAGGATTTCGCGCACATGCTGGCTTCCTATACAGAAAAGCAATTTCGTGAGTCTTTGATTGCCAATTTCAACCAGGCAAGGCGCGCAAGAAAAATGCGTCCGGTTGACGTGATCAACGATCCGCATCTGAGAAAAGCCGCGTGCTCCCAGGACATGCACACCGACAAGATGATCCAGAACATGCCCGGGGCGTCTCGGCCTGCTGGTGTTTTCCCTGGCGGAGCCCGGCGCGTCTGCCCGCCGATATGCAAAAGTTTGCTTCTGACAAAACGCTTCAGCGCATGAACATCGGCGTCTGCCTGCAGACAGGCGGCGCAACGGGATTCTCCAAGTTCTGGGTGGTGGCGGCTTTTTACCGGTCGGCTGACCGAGTCCGATCAATGAAAGTTCCTTGAAACTGCTGCATGAAGATCTTCTTTCATTGCGTTTTTCTTTTTCTGCTGGCCGCCGCTCAGGCAGCTCCAATCCGCTCCTCCTATCTCTCCCGCTGAAAAACGCATCTTTGAAGAACTGAACCATGAACGCGCCAGCCACGGTCTTAGCGCCCTGCAGTGGGACAACCTAGTCGCCGGTGCAGCACGTGCTCACGCGCAACTGCTGGCGGAAAATGGCAAGCTCTCACATCAGTTTGCCGGCGAAACCACTCTGCCAGAGCGTCTTGGCGCCACCGGTGCGCGCTTTACTGTCTCCGCAGAAAACGTAGCGCAGGTGGAATTTATTGAAGATGTCCACCCGGCACTGATGGGTTCACCGGGGCATCGGGCAAACATCCTGAGTAGCGGTTACAACGCAGTTGGAATTGGAGTGGTTGAGCGCCAGGGCAAACTTTACGTAACGCAGGATTTCATCTTCCTTGTTCCTGCTTATTCGGAAGCGCAGTTCAACTCCGCGTTTGCTGAAGCCTTTAACCTGGCCCGAAAAAGCAGAGGGATCAGGCCGCTTGATGCCCGCGAAAAAGCGGCCTGCATGCAACTGGCCTGCACAACGGATGGCAACGTCAACAAACTGGCGGGCGAACTCTCAGGCGTCAAAGCCGTGGTGGTGTTTACTTCTTCTGATCCGCATCATCTTCCGGCAGAATTAAATCGGCGCGCGGCCAATGCAGAATTCCATACCATGAAGTTTGGTGCGTGCTACCGTCCTGACCAGGAGCATGGCTATGCCAACTTCTGGGTGCGTAGCTACTTCGCAGAATGATATCTATTTTCGAACATAACTCAATGCTGCGATTTCTGCAGCAATTCCGCCAGATGGTCGCCCCAGATCGCAGGCCATGTGTGGGTCCCATGCCCGCGGGTCTGGTCTGTGATCGGCAGCAGCACATACTGGCCGTTCTTTACGCGTTGAATATCACGATCCATAATCTTGAGCTCAGGCGGATTGATCTGGTCATCGGCTGAGTTCACGGCAATGAGCGGCGCGGTGATCTTTTCCAACTGCGGCTCAGGATTGTAATTTCTTGACGCGTCAAAGTAATAAAGCATGTCATTCGCGTCGGTGGTTTTCATGCGTGAGGCGATAAAGTCTTCCAGAAATTTGTCGGCTTGCTCTCGCGTCGGGTCATCTTTCTGCATTCGCAAAGGCGAACTGCCCATGATCAGCAGGATATCCAGCGCCGCAGCCAGGCCGTGAGGCTGTTGTTTGTACTCGCCATTGTTCCATTCCGGATCGGTGCGGATCGCATCCATAATCATGCGCCGCATCATGCGGTTGCGTCCGGCAATCTCCACCGGCTCGCTGGCCAGCGGCATGGCTGCATCAATAAAGTCAGCATGCTGCTCCGCCCACAACCAACTGTGCATGCCACCCATCGACGTTCCCATCACCAACCGCAAATGGTTTACGCCCAATCCCTGTATGAGCAGGCGATATTGCAGTTCAATCATGTCGTCATATTCATAGTGCGGAAAGCGCATGTGCAGGCCGTCGCTCGGCTTGCTGGATTCTCCATGGCCCACATTGTCCGGCAGGATGATGAAATATTTCGTTGCGTCCAGCAGTTGGCCGGGCCCAAAGAGCACGCCTGCAAAGTGATCATTCAGGAACTGCTTGCCGGTGCCGCCGGTTCCATGCAGGATAAGCACAGCGTTGCGGACTTTGCCGCTTGAATCTTTCTGCGGCGTCCCCAGTGTGTAGTAGTGCAGTTTCACCTCGGGCAGCTTCTCGCCGGACTTGAATTGAAAATCTTTTACAACAAACATGCCAGATTGCGGTGCGGGATAGTCGGCGGCGTGAACAGCCAGAGCTGCAAGGATGATGAGCAGCATGATAGGGTGCGGCAAAGCTTCATGGCGAATCTCCTAAAGACCGGAAAGCTTAAATCATCAAAGCATTCTGAAGCAAAATGAAGGATGAATGTTGGCGCGCTGTAATCAAAGATTCTACAGCCATTTGGTCATCAGGTTTCGTTCGTCCTGTTTGAAACCTGCCGCGCTATACAGCGATTGCGCGGGTTGGTTTTCCCGGCCGACCTCAAGACGCACAGCCTTGATGCCGGCCTTTTTGCATAACTCTTCCGCAAAGACGACTACGGCCTTGCCCAGTTTCTGCCGCCGAAATGGCGCGCGTAGATAAAGCTCGTCGAGCAGCGCAAACCTGCCATGAAACTCCAGGCTGAAGCAAAACGTGAGTGCGAAGTATCCAGCCAGTTCCGCGCCGCGAAAGATGAGGTAAATTTGCGCCAGTTCTGGGTTCTTCAGCACACTATTGATTGCCAGGGAAGCCGCTGGTTCGTCGAAACTCATCTCCTGCTGCGAATAGAACTCGCGCATCATCTCCAGCAGCGTCGGAATTTCCTGATCAGAGAGAAGTTGAAAGAGTGCATTCACAAAGCGATTCTAGTTGAACGCGTCTTCAGCCGAGGTTCTCTTTGGCTATAATGGCCAGCCGTTATTTTCACCATCATTCCTGGAGATTTTCATGCTTGATCGCAGATCGTTTCTTGACTGTTTGCTCGCGTTTTGGCCTCACAGCAACGCTCTTGCCCGGAGTGCTCTGGGCCATGGCTGACGAAAAAGGCAAAGTCACGCGGGAGATGATCGACAATGCCGCCACTATCGCCGATGTCCACATTGCCGATGAATACAAGGACATGATGCTGGAAGACCTCAACAGTTATACCGAGGGCTTTGACGCAATCTACAAGCTGCACATCAAGAATGAAGTTGCTCCGGCGGTGATCTTTGATCCTGTGCTTCCGGGGATGAAGTTTGAGACTGCGCAGCGTCCCATTAAGATTTCCGCTGCGCCCAATGTTGCCGGCGTGGCCCCAAAGAATATTGAAGACGTTGCGTTTTATTCCGTCCGCCAACTGGCGGAGTTGGTGCGCACGAAGAAAGTTTCTTCTTCCGCGCTCACGGAAATGTACATTGCGCGGCTCAAACGTTATGACCCACTTTTGAAATTCGTGATTACCCTCACAGAAGAGCGCGCGCTGGCGCAGGCCAAAGACGCCGATCGGGAGATTGCGGCAGGGAAGTATCGTGGCCCGCTGCACGGATTGCCCTGGGGCGCAAAGGACCTGCTGGCAGTAAAGGGATATCGCACCACATGGGGCGCAGGCGGATTTGAAGACCAGAAGATTGATGAAGACGCAACCGTGGTCAAGCGGCTGGACACCGCCGGAGCGGTGCTGGTGGCCAAACTTACGCTAGGCGCTCTGGCCCAGGGCGACAAATGGTTTGGCGGCATGACGCGCAATCCCTGGAACACAAAGCAAGGATCAAGCGGATCATCGGCTGGTCCGGCTTCAGCCACAGCCGCCGGCTGTGTGGCCTTTACTATCGGCTCAGAAACGTTGGGATCCATCTCCTCTCCATCTACGCGTTGCGGAGCCACAGGTCTGCGTCCGACATTTGGATTTGTGCCGCGCACCGGCGCTATGGCCCTCTCCTGGACCATGGACAAACTAGGCCCAATCTGTCGGGCAGTGGAAGATACGGCCATCGTACTGAGCGCGATTCACGGCCCTGACGGCCATGACCGCACCGTTCACAACGCTGCATTCAACTGGGATGCGAATCTCGACTGGCGCAAGCTGCGCGTCGGCTACCTGAAGTCGGATTTCGAATTGCAACCTCCGCCGCAACAAACCGCGCCGGCAAAAGAGGAAAAAGAACTCAGTGAAGATGAAAAGAAAAAGCAGGCGGAAGAAAAGGCCAATCGGGCAGATGCGATGGTGCGCCGCCAATATGACCACAAATTCGATGAAGCCGCGCTGGCCAAGCTTCGCGCCATGGGCGTGAACCTGATTCCACTGGAGTTCCCCAAATTTCCTTACGGAGCCATGCGCAGTATTTTGCTGGCGGAAGCTGCAGCCGCCTTTGACGATCTTACACGCAGCGGCCGAGACAAGCTGTTGACGCAACAGACCAAAGATGACTGGCCTAACACGTTTCGTGCAGCGCGTTTCATCCCTGCCGTCGAATATATCCAGGCCAACCGCGCCCGCACCATAGCCATGGAACTGGCGGCAAAAGTCTTTGATCAAGCGGATGTCATTGTCGCGCCCACATTCAGCACGCAACTGCTGATCACAAATTTAACGGGACATCCGGCACTCATTCTGCCGAACGGCTTTCGTGGTGACGACGCTCCGCCAGCGCGTGTGCGCGAAAACGGTGAAGTGGAAGGTGGCGGCCCGGGTACGCCCGTCAGCCTCACATTTCTTGGAAACCTTTATGGCGAAGCAAAAGTGCTGGCGCTGGCCAAGGCTTATCAGGATGCAACGGATTTTCATCGCAAGCACCCGCAACTCGAAGGGGAAGTTAAGAAATAACAAAGAATTATTTCAGCATACGCTCCTGTCAGCGTCTGATGATGCTGGGTCTGTGAGACGAATGGTCACGTTCTGTCCACATGAATTTTGTTTTTCTAAAACGGAGACCCCAAAACGGACTACAGGCAAGGTTAGCAAAGCGCTTGAGCGGGTGAAGGAAAAGCATGCGAGAATGATGCGGCTGATGCCCCTAAGTCTATGAATTTGCGCCATTTTTGTCGGAAGGGGCAGTTCTCATTCCACGTATGAAAGTGTTTGCATGGAAATTCTTCACTAGGTCTGAATTCGTGAAAATGTTAAGATTCACTATTTTTGTAGCGCATTTAAATTTCTTATGTAGTCTGTTGGCAACTTTCGGGAACAATTCTGAAGAACACAAATCTTGGAGGAATCTAATTATGAAGACCGCAATGCGTACGATTGTTCTCACATTGGTGCTGGGAGGATCGGCTTTTTCTATGAACAACTCATTAAGCCTGCCCGGACCGGTTCCACAATATCCACCTCATATGGCAGTCTAGAGTTGCTGATCTGTTATCGAATGTCAGCGCTTTCATAAATGCTGAATTTTGGCTTTGTGCTTTTCTGGCGGTTAGTTTAGGCTGGCCGCCAGGATGAACTTTCAAGGCTGGTTTCTTTTTCTGGTGAACTGGCTGGGACTACCAGCGTTAGCTCTGCTGGCGTTCGTCCTCGTTTATCGGCGTTGGCATCGCATTTTTCCGCTTTTCACCCTGTATATAATCGCGGCCGAATTGATCGGAATTTTGCGTCTCTTGAGTTTGCAGACCCCTGGCCGAGTATATGCGAAGATTTACTGGATATCGGATGCGATATCAGCTGCTCTAGCATTGATTGCGGTCTACGAGCTATTTTTTAAACGGCTTTTTCCCTCATTTTACCGAGTTCGTTTCTACCGAATGCTATTTCCCGCAGTGGCGATCCTGATCACCATGGGGACGGCGGTAGATGCATTGCTTGGCGGACACTTCTCGATCCTGGCAAAAACCATTCATATATATATCCTGGTCCGAGCCGCCGGTCTTTTCTTTTTCGTTGCACTTATGTTGATTATGGGACGGCGGTGGAATAAGCAAGAGTTCGGTATTGCATTCGGCTTTGCTTTGGATGTTTCCGCATCTCTCATCCTGCTCGGAACATGGGCGCATAATTCCAGCAGAAGTGCGATCATTGCAGGATGGTCTGTTATTGCCTATGACATCGTTTGCCTTCTTTGGCTCTACTGTTTCTGGTCCCCGCCCAAAGCTCAAGCTTCCGACGCAGCTCTTTCAACTGAGCCTTTGCACCAAGCAAAGAAATGGGAAGATTCACTGAAGGACTTCATGTCCCAAGGCAAGCGCTGATCGTTCCAGCCAATATTTTTGAAAAAGTGAGACTACAGGCTCTGCGCCAATGATTCATGCAGGCTGGAGAACTTCAGGCAGGTCAGGTGATCGGCTTTGTCTTTGAGCAAGGAATAGGCCGGCAGCAGGCTTGAGCCAACAATACTGCGAACGTCGCCGGTGTTGGCGGCTGAAAACAGGGGCAGCCATTGCAGTGCGGTCCGGACCTGCAGAACGATGAGTGCCATAAAGGTATAGAGGCGCACGTGCACGCCGGCATCCACCATCTCCTGCGCCAACGACGCGATCAACTGATTACCGCTGTTCACTTGTGCGTAGCCAACTTGCTGCAGCAGCGCGGCGTTGTGTGACATGCGGCGCAAGCACTCCATGGTTAAACCAACCTGTTCCCGGTATAGCCTGAAAAGTTCCTCACGGCCAAACGTCTCTTGCAAATAACGTTGCTGCGCCGGATTGATAACATTGGAAAGCACTGCCACATCCACCGGCAGGAACGAATTCATCAGATCGCCCAATTCAGCACTGGGCGACTGTCTCCGCCGCAGGTTCAAAAACGCTGCATACAGAAACAGCAGGAGAATGCCTGCTGATAATCCAATCCAGATCGCGAACATGGCGTTAGACATTGGTTTGCTCTCGGTGTTACACGCAAACTCTAACCCTGGCCGCAGCCGGGGTCAATGTAAATTGGGTGAGCGAATGGGCACTTTGGTAATTCAGAAATGTCCCAAAATGGAACAAGCCGAAAGCCGCCTAAATGCCCATATTTATGAGGTTTTTACGCTTTCCAGCGCCTGATTTAGCGGTCGCCCGGTTTGCCCAGAATGATCGCCGGAACCTCCTGTTTCTTCACCAGTTCGTTATAGGCAGGCACGTCCGTGCTGAGGATCTGTTTCCATTTTGCCAGTTGCTCATCCAGTTGTTTGCTGAGCATGTCAAAGACTTCATAGGAAACCTGGGTTGGGGCCGAATCCGCGCTTTCCACCACTCCACCCAGCGCCACAAGGTAGTTATTCAGCCGGATAGGATAGTTCAGCACGTCCTGCCCGCTCTTGGCCTTGGTCTGGATCAGCACTTCTTCCACCTCGGTCATTTTCTTGTCCAGTTGCTTTCCCGCTTCAGCCACGGCTTTTGACTGCGGCTGTTTCTCCAGGCGCTTGTTTAGCTCAGTGATCTGGGCGCGGATCTCGCGAATCTGGTTTACTGTTTCATGCGCCTGGGTAACGCGGTCACGGATTTTTAAAAGAAGATCAAACTGCTTTTCCAGGTCTTGCTGCGTGACTTTTAGGCGCGGATCGGGAACAATTTCCAGCGGCGCGGTGGACTGCTTACCGTTTACGGTAAGGCGCACCTGATATTTACCGGGAACGGCCTCAGGCCCGTCCGTGCCTCCGGCCCATAGGGGCGAATGCGGAACCTTGGTTGCGCCTTCATAGCGCATGTCCCACACAAAGCGGTTGAGCCCAGCTTCGCTTGGCAGCCCGCGCTCCGCGGGACGCGGGCCAAATCCTTCGTCATCTCCACCCTCTGTGCCTGGTTGCGGCTTAGGAGGATATTTACGGATCACCTGCCCTTTCTGGTCCAGGATTTCAAGCGTGATTGGGGAACTTTTTGCCGCGTCCGCAGTTTCGCCGTTAGCCGCTCCAGTTTTCGGCTGAACTGGAGCATTTACAGGACGCGCTTGTCCTGGTTCCTTGCCTTCTAGGGAAGGCTCTTTGGATGGAGTTGCAGCAGCCGTGGCCGCGCCGCCTTCAGCTTTCTTTTCTTCCGGCTTTTTCTCACCCGGCTTTTTCAGTGCCGTCTTTAGTGAGTAATAGATGACCGCTCCATTCGGAGGGTTCTGTCCACGCTCTCCAGCGCCGCCAAAGAAGCCGCCGCCAAACGTTGTGTGATTGGCTGCGCTGGGGGTGTAGAGGTGGGTCTCTTCATTCGCCATCTCTGGTTTGTATTGCTGTAGCGGAGAAAGATCGTCCAGCGCCCAGAATGCGCGTCCATGGGTTGCGACGAGCAGATCATTGTCATGCATGATGAGGTCGTAAATGGGAGAGACCGGCAGATTGCCCTGGAAAGTCTGCCAGCTCGCGCCATCGTCCCAGGAAAAGAAGATGCCGCGTTCTGTTCCGGCATAAAGCAGCCCTTTGCGTTTCTTGTCTTCACGCACCGCATGAACAAAAGCATTGGCAGGAAGGTCGCTGGCAATGCTGGTCCATGTCTTGCCGAAATCCGTGGTCTTAAAAATATACGGAGCAAAATCATCCATCTTGTGGCGCTGGACTGAGACATAAGCCGTGCCAGCGTTGTACATGGATGCTTCAATCATGCTCACGGTTCCCCACTCCGGCATTCCTTTGGGCGTTACGTTGGACCAGTTCTTTCCGCCGTCGGTCGTTACATGCACCAGGCCATCGTCAGAGCCTGCCCAGATGAGATCTTTCTGCATTGGAGATTCCACGACGGAGAAAATCGTGCCATAGACTTCCACGCCTGTATTGTCCTTGGTGATCGGCCCGCCCGAGGCCACCTGCTTGCTCTTGTCGTTGCGCGTCAGATCGGGACTGATGACCTGCCAATTTACGCCTTCGTCCGTTGATTTGAACAGTACCTGTGCAGCAAAGTAGAGCGTCTTGGGATCGTGCGGCGAAAATACGATCGGCTCTGTCCACTGGAAGCGGTATTTCTGGTCGGCCGCCGCTGCGCCAATGGGATTGATGGGCCACGGCGTCACGTTCTTAGTTTCTTCTGTGCGATGGTCGTAGCGTGTGATCTCGCCGCCATAAGAACCGGCGTAGACAATTTCGGGATCGCGCGGGTCAGGCGCAACGTAGCCGCTCTCACCTCCGCCTACGGCGTACCAGCTTGTGCGGTCAATACCACCCGGCGCAGCGCTGGCAATTGCTACGGAAGAGTTATCTTGCTGCGCGCCATAGAGGTAAAACGGAAAGCGGTTGTCAGTGACTACGTGATAGAACTGCGCCGTCGGCTGGTTCCCCTGGCTGGTCCAACTTGCGCCGCCGTTGGTACTTACGTTCGCTCCGCCGTCATTTGATTCAATCATGCGGTTCGGATCATTGGGATCGATCCAGAGGCCGTGATTGTCGCCGTGGGGGACGCGAATCGGGCGAAAAGTTTTTCCGCCGTCATTGGAGCGATACATTCCCGTGTTGAGCACATAGACGCCGTCGGCGTTGCGTGGATCGGCAAAAACGTGCGTGTAATAAAAAGCGCGCTGCCGGTATTGGCGATCGCTATTCGTCAGCGTCCATGTATCGCCGCCATCGTCGGAGCGGAAAAGGCCGCCTTTATCCGCTTCCACCAGCGCCCAAACGCGATTGCCGCTATAAGCCACAGCCAAGCCGATCCGGCCCAGCGTTCCATCTGGCAGTCCGTGGCCGCTGAGCTGCTTCCACGTTGTACCGCCGTCGGTGCTGCGATACAGTCCGCTCCCCGGCCCACCACTGTCCATGCCCCACGGCGTGCGCCGCGCCTGCCACAACGAAGCAAAAATTACATTCGGGTTCGTTGGATCCATCGAGAGATCGATTCCGCCGGAGTTTTCATCCTTATAGAGAACTTTGGTCCAGTTCTTGCCGCCGTCCGTCGTGCGATAGATGCCGCGTTCGGAATTCGCGCCAAACACATGACCCAGCGCCGCCACGTAAGCAATGTCAGGGTTCTTGGGATTTACCGCAATTCGTCCAACTGTCTCCGTTTCTTTCAGCCCACTATATGTCCAGGTCTTGCCTGCGTCCACGGATTTGTAAATGCCATTTCCGTTAATGATGTCGCCGCGAATGCAGGCCTCGCCAGTCCCGGCATAGATCACGTTAGGATCAGAAGGAGCAACGGCAATTGCCCCAATCGACGGCGCCATGTCTTTCACTTTGTCAGTTAAAGGATGCCATGTCAGTCCGCCGTCAGTGCTCTTCCAAACTCCGCCGCCTGTTGCGCCAAAGAAATATGTGTGCTGGTCGCCCACCACGCCGCTCACTGCCAGCACGCGTCCGCCACGGAAGGGCCCAATCAGCCGCCACGTCAAACCATGCCACGGACCTTTTGCTTCTTCCCGGTCGGCATCGCTCGCACTTGCTGTCTTTTCTGTGCTCGTCGACTCTGCTGCGCCCTTCTTTTCCTCGCTCTTTGCGCCGGACTGCTTTTTGCTTTTACCGGTTGAAGCTTTTTTGCTTCCTGCATTGCCTTGTGGTGTCTTGGAATCGGTCTGCGCAAACATACAGGCAGAAATCAGGACCATGACGATCAGTGTCGGCACGAAGCGTTGGTGCGTGGCCTTTCTCGAGGAAGCAGCGCAGAACATTTTGTTTTCTCCAAACGGAACTGTAGTATTGCGAACTGCACATCCTAAATTCCTGCATCAGCAATAGCAATTCCGCGGGTTTTGAGAACCGATGCATTTGAATGCCAAATCGCTTGACCTCGGCTGCCGCTCTCATATAACTTTTCTTCCATCTGGTAATGGGAAGCGCGGTGAGAATCCGCCACTGCCCCGCAACTGTATGCGCTGAGAACCTGAGCAACATGCCACTGGGAAGGTCCCCATTCGCGCCTGATGTTGGCGTGAATGGGCGAGATAGCCCGGGAAGGCGCTTCAGGTTCATTGAGGCGTAAGTCAGGAGACCGGCCAGATGCCCGTCAATGGGCGTTTCCGGCTGCGCAGGGAGAGCCGGAGGGCTTTCTTGCGATCCTGGGTTCGATGCGTTTTCTGTGAAAGATTCTACTGACTGCCGGATTTCTTGCTGCTCAGAAATTTCTTTCTGCAATTTTTGAGTCGATCCCAAGCTCAACGTGATCCGCACGGCAAGCTCTCCACTCCGTGGTGTCGTTCACGACCATCGACTACTTCCGCGGGAGGAGTCTTACAGATGAAATCGCTTTTTTATGCCGGCCTTGCGCTGGCGTTCGCACTCACAACTATCTTGGCCATCGCCGAGGGCGGCAGCATTCACGGAACGGTAACCGATCCTCTGGGCGCTGTGGTTCCCGGCGCTCAAGTCGAGCTTCTTCGCCAGGGTAAACAAGTTTCTGTAACCACCACGGACTCGGAAGGGAAGTATCGGTTTCCTGCCGCTTCCGGCGGGACGCTACCAGGTCAGAACGACCGCGCCATCCTTCGCAACGCAGCAGAGTGACGCGATCTACATTGGCAGCAGTAGCAATGCGGCGGTTGATCTCACGCTAAAGGTCGGCAGCGTATCGCAGCAGGTAGTAGTTTCCGCGACGGGAACCAGCCTGCCGGAAACGCAGACTGGCGCTTCCGTTTCCGTCGTTACGTCAGATCAATTCCAGTACAAGCCGGAAGTGTTGGAGACATTGCGGCCTGTTCCCGGGCTCCAAGTTCTGCAGAATGGCCAGCGCGGGATCAATGAATCTCTTTTCATCCGCGGCGGAGAGAGCAAATTTAACAAAGTGCTTCTGGATGGCGTTCCCCTGAACGAAATCGGGGGCACGGTGGATTTTGGCGGAATCTTTACCACGGGCATTGACCAGGTTGAAATCCTGCGCGGCCCCAACAGCGTGCTCTATGGGGCTGACGCACTTGCCGGTGTGGTAAACCTGACCACGTCACAAGGCTCAACCTTTACTCCGCAACTCAGCTATGCGTTTGATGCAGGGAACTTCAATAGCCTGCATAATGATCTTTCTTTTGGCGGGATCTTCCGGCAGATCGATTACTTCTCAGAGTTTGCCCGATACGATGGCGGCAACACTTCCAGCAATCCTAACTTCCATAATGGAACTTATGCAGGGAACTTTGGCTGGACTCCCGGAGCATCCACCAGCTTGCGCCTGACCGTTCGCCGCGTGGCCGCGAAGGTGGATGTTCCCAACGCGATTGATTTTTTCGGCATCCCTGACGATTCCTTCCAGACGGAAGACAATACTTACATTGGCGCGACGCTGCAGAACCAGACCACCGCGCACTGGCACAATCTTTTGCGCTATGGCGCAACGCGGCAGAATTCTGAGTTTGTGAATCCCTCCCCTACCGGGATTCCTTTCGATCCGTTTCCTGGGCTGGATGCGGCCCCAACTTTATCGGCAGGACCGTCACAATTCACGGCGCTAACGGTTTCAGCACTACCGGTCAGGCCATCCTTGATTTCGCAGGTGACTATCCCCAGCGGTCCTTTATCCTGAACAATAACGATCTGCTGGCCTTCCAGTCCGATTACACATTTGGGACACATCTGACCGCGCTCTTTGCTTTCCACTTTGAAAATGAACGCGGACCCAAACCGGCTGAGCGAACTAATTACAGCTATACCGGTGAAATCCACGGCAACCTATGGAACCGTCTTTATGCCACGCTTGGCGTCGGGGTGGAAAAAAATGCTGTATTCGGCCTGGCCGCGACGCCCCGCGCTTCACTGGCTTACTATCTGGTGCGGCCGCGTTCAAGCGGTGCGCTTGCCGGCACCAAACTCAAATTCAATTACGGGCAGGGAATCCAGGAGCCGGACATTTTCTCCGCCAGCAATTCATTGTTCGCGCTGCTCTCTCAACTGCCTGACGGGCCGCAGTTGATCTCAGAATTTCACATCGGCCCGATTGGCGCTGTACGTTCGCGCAGTTTTGATGCAGGAGTGGAACAATATTTCTGGAGTGGCCGCGCAAAATTGGGTGTCACATTTTTCGATAATCACTTTAGTGACGAGATCGAATTTGTCAGCCCCGGCGGGCTCGCGCAACTCGGCGTCCCTGAAAAGATTGTGGCTGATACGCCCTTTGGCGCGAGTGTGAATTCACTGGCTACCCGTTCTCTGGGGGCGGAATCTGAACTTGATCTAAGTCTTAGTCACGGCTTCACCGCCCGCGCCGCATATACGTATCTCGATGGAGTGGTGCGCCGTTCGTTTTCCAGCGACGAGCTTTTACCGTCGTTCAATCCTCTGTTTCCAACGATTCCCATCGGCGCATTTTCTCCGCTGGTGGGTAACCGGCCGTTCAATCGCGCTCCGCACGTCGGCAGTGTTTATCTGGGATATGCGCGGCGCAAGCTGGCGCTGGCATTGAGCGGCAACTTTGTTGGACGACGAGACACTAGCACGTTTCTTTTCGATTCGTCCTTCGGACCCACAATGCTTCTGCCAAACCGCAACTTGGCTGCGGCCTATCAAAAAATCGACGTCAGCGGCAGCTATCGTTTGAACAAATATCTTCAGCTCTATTCGGCAGTAGAGAATCTGGCCAGCCAGCACTATGATCCGGCCCCCGGTTTTCCTGCGCTGCCGTTCAATTTCCGCAGCGGAATCAAAGTCACGATTGGCGGAGAGGGTCCAAAATAGAAATGTTTGAATTCCAAACCCCAAACCATTGCTGATGTGTCCCTCTCGATCAATCGCCTTAGGTGGTTTCGCAAAGGTATAAACATTACCCAGGTACCGTTGTGCGTGATCGTAAGCTCGCGTTAGAGTGCGCTCGGGGGGTGCTAAAGTGAAGAAGATCGCATTACTGGTGATGTTGTTAGGCACAATGGCCTGCTTTTCTCAGACAGCCTGCCCGCGGTGTTTATTGAGCCTCAGAATGGATTCGAAACATATCTGGCTGCGGCAATAGCCAAGAAAGGCGTTCCAGTTGACATCGTTACGGATGCAACCAAGGCGACGTACGTACTTAAATCCGCTCCGGTAGAAATTAAGCAAGAATCAACCGGCGGCAAGATTAGCTCGTTGCCTGTTCGCTTATTGCGCCGGAATTGAGGATAAAGGAACCGTCTCAGTTCAACTGGTGGAAGTTGGCTCCAGCAAAATGGCCTGGGCCTATTCCGTGAACAAACAAAGAGGCGGCGGCAAAAATCAGCAATCGATGGCTGAAGCTGTAGCGAAGCACTTAAAAGATTTCTTGGCACACAAGTAGGCGGCATTTCTTCGGATGTTTATGGAGTCCTGGGGCATTAGTTCTTTGGCGGGCCAGGATTCCATTCTGTTTTTGGGGATCGAGTAGTTGCACTCTTGCGCCTGCCAAAAAATTCAGCTAATCATGGGTTTTGGCAGTGACCAAAGGCCATCTACCAACGACCTCATGCCAGCAAGCCATCGTTGACCCTATGATTGTGGGTGGAAGGGCCGTTTGGACCGTACTCCCCATGGAACTTGCAGCCGAAAGCAAACTGAACAACGCACAACATTATTCGCCAACGTCCACTCCGGTACTGGACGTTTTTCGCCCTTTGCCGCCGCAGACCAAAGAGAGTCTGAGCGCGGGCGAATACTTTCTTGCCAGCAGCCTGGCGATTCTCATTCTGGTTGCGCTGCCCAGCTTGCGCGCTGTTATTGAAATTGCCCCGGGATATTGGGCCGCCCTGATTCCAATCCTTGCCGCCCTCAGCGCGGGCTTTGCGCACGAAATCGGTCATATCCTTGTCGGATGGTTTTTTGGTTTCAGGCTCAAGCAAATCAAGATTGGCGCGCTCCATTTGGGCAGGAACGCTCGTTGCGCAGGACCTTACTGCGGAGACGCAGTCACCGTGGGATCCGCTGTTTTTGAATCGCGGGTGAGCGATCAAGATGATGCTACGTTGCGCCGCAGCTTACTGTTTTTGATGTTCGGCGGGCCAGTTGCCAGCACATTGCTGGCGGGCGCATTGGAAGCTGCACACTACTTCATCCAGCCAAATTTGGTTGTTGCTTTCAGCCTGCATGTGGGTGCAGTGTTTTCTGCGCTGCTGGCCATTGCCGCTTGCCTGCCGGACGTAAATCGCCGGGGCATCTTTTCTGATGGCGCTCGTCTTTTGATGCTTCTGCGTAATGACGCTAAAGCTGAACGTTGGCTTTCCAATATCCGCTGCCAGATCGCCCTGAACCAGGGCCGCCATCCGCGTGATTGGGACCAGGCTTGCGCGGCCGCCGTCGCTGCGGTCTCTGACGACTCACGAGATGCTTACATTGCGCGCTGGCTGGCTTACCTGTGGGCCGCTGAGCGCCAGGACATCACCTGCGCCACAAAGTATCTGGAAGGCGCGCTGGAAGTTCTTTCCTACGCGACGCCAAGAATGCGCGACCACCTGTTCCTTGAGGCGGCAGTCTTTCAGGCATGGTTCCGCGACAATCCTTCCAAAGCCTTGTTCTGGGTTTACCGCATCCGTAATAACAAACTCACACGTTTACAGAAGCAACGGCTGGATATTGCTTTACTCTGGTCGGAAGGCCGCTTGTTCGACGCTTGGGAGAAGCTGGGATTGGGATATTTTGCTGAACTGCGCGAGGCTGCCTGCTTCGCCCGGACGAACGCTGGCCGAAGAAAGCGCAGCGGAGTGGAAACGCCAGATGGAATCGCGCATGTTGACGCGCGCCTGGCGCAGCATGTACTCAATCTCAAGCCAGTTGGAGCCTTCGGCATTGCGGGCAGCCTTTGAAGCGCCGGAAAAACACAAAATGGCTTCGTGGTAATATTTTTAAGTGTCCCCTTCCCGTAAACTGCAAGGCGGACGTGTAAAACCGCGACCGCGCCAAAGCGCTACACACCTGGTTATCATTACCGGCATGTCAGGTTCCGGAAAAGCTTCAGTGCTCAAGGCATTTGAAGATTTGGATTACTACTGCGTCGACAACCTACCCATTGACCTGATTCCTCGTTTCGCCGATCTGGCAAAGCAATCCGCTGAAATCGAGAAAGCCGCGCTGGTGGCGGACATTCGCGAGGGCGAACAGCTCAAACGGCTGCCCAAAATCATTCAGTCGCTTCGCAAGCAGATTAAGACGACCGTGCTTTTTCTTGAGGCGTCCGACGAAGCTCTCTTACGCCGCTTCAGCGAAACGCGCCGCCCGCATCCTCTCGGCAAGGATTCCACGGTAAAGAAAGCGCTGGAGCAGGAGCGCCGCTTACTGCAGCCCATCCGCGCGCTTGCGGATATTGTGGTGGATAGCTCCAGGTTCAACGTTCACGAACTGCGCTCGCACATCACGGCCAAGTTTACGGCAGGCAGCACGGACAAAGACATCATGGTTTCTGTGGTCAGCTTTGGGTACAAGACCGGCGTGCCGAATGATGCTGATCTGCTGTTTGACGTGCGTTTTTTACCCAATCCACATTTCATCCCTGCGTTTCGGCCTTACACCGGACGGCACCCGCAGGTGGCGAAGTACATTCGTTCGTTTCCGCAGACGCAGGAGTTTATCGATCGTATCTCCGCGTTGCTGATTTACCTGATGCCGCATTATGTGCGTGAAGGCAAAAGTTATCTCACCATCGGCTTTGGTTGCACTGGGGGCCAACATCGCTCGGTGTTTATTGCGGAAGAAGTAAAGAAGCTGCTGGGCCGGGCGGGTTATCCCGTGAAGGTGATTCACCGTGACTCGCCCCGGTAACTGACAATACTTTACATTTATTCAGTTAGCCGCATTTCAGTCACACTCCTTTAGAATGGGAGGAATGTTTTCTGCCGCCAAGGGTGCCGTATGCGACAACTGACAAGGTTGCTTGCGTATCTCCGTCCATATGCGCCGCATTTCATCGGATCTGTGCTGTTGATGGCGGTCGTAGGCGCGATGGAAAGCTTCCGCATTCTACTGATGGGCCCGATCATTGATAGGGTCTTGAATCCCAAGAGCCCAGGGCGGTCTCTCACGCTGTTGCCAAATCTTCCCGGCACCAATCACGTAGTTTATCTGCAGGATTTTGTTCCCCAGCATTTCCGTAATCCTCTGACGATAGTTGCTGTGGCGCTGATAGGGACGGCCGTGATTAAGGGCGTTTGCGACTACATTGGCACTTATCTGGTGAATCACGCAGGCTTTGGCTTGATTACCGATTTGCGCAATCGTTTGTATGACACGATTCTACAGCGCTCGATCTCATTTTTCTCCCGCCATTCTACTGGCATGTTGGTTTCGACCGTTGTAAACGACGTGGAAAAAGTCCAGGTTACGCTCACCATAGCGCTGGCCGAGTTCCTGCAGCAATTGTTTACCCTGGTCTTTCTTGTGGGCGCGGTGATTGTGCTGGGACATAAGCTGGCATGGGTGTTGCTGATCTTTGTTCCGTTTGTGATTGTTTCAGCCGGCAAAATCGGGCGGCGGGTGCGTACGACCACGCGCAGAGGCCAGGACAAGCTGGCTGATATCCAGAACATTCTGCATGAGAGCATTGCCGGTAACCGAATCGTAAAAGCCTTTGGCATGGAAAAGTGGGAGAGCAGCCGCTTTCACACGGCAGCCAGGAAACTCTTCCGCGCCAACCTGAAATCGGTGGCGGTGCAGGCCGTCAGCTCGCCTCTGATGGATATTGTCGGCGTGCTGGCCATCGCGCTGCTGCTTTGGGTGGGCCGCAACCAGATCAACAACGGCACCATGACACCCGGCATTTTTATCGCTTTCATCATTGCGGTTTTCCGGCTTTACGATCCCGTCCGCAAGATGGCATTTTTCAACAACAGTTTTCAGCAGGCACTGGGCGCATCACAGGAAATATTTCGTTTCATCGACGAGCAGGATGACATCCGCGAACGGCCGGACGCCATCAAATTGCCCGCTTTCTGCGAGCGCGTGCGCTTTGAAAATGTCTGCTTCTCTTATAACGGCGCGAATGGCCCGGAAACTGAAATCCTTCACAATGTGAATCTGGAAACGCGTGCCGGAGAAATCGTAGCCATCGTTGGTTCCAGCGGCGCGGGCAAGACGACGCTGGTCAACCTGATTCCGCGGTTCTTTGATGTGGTATCAGGAGCCATCAAGATTGATGGGCACGATATTCGGGATGTCACGCTGGCGTCGCTGCGCGCTCAAATTGGCGTGGTGACGCAGGAAACCATCCTCTTTAATGACACGGTGCGCAACAACGTAGCTTACGGGCAGCCGCACGTTACTGAAGAAGCCGTGATTGAGGCCGCTAAAGCGGCGTTGGCGCATGATTTCATCATGCGTCTGCCGGAAGGCTATGACACGATGATCGGCGAACGCGGCCTGAGGCTTTCCGGCGGCGAGCGCCAGCGTATTGCCATTGCGCGCGCGCTGCTCAAGAATGCGCCAATCCTTATTCTGGACGAAGCCACATCGTCTCTCGATACCGAATCTGAAGCATTGGTGCAAGGCGCACTACAGAACCTGATCTCCGGCCGTACCGTGTTTGTGATTGCGCACCGGTTGACGACTGTTCGGCACGCTGACCGCATCGTGGTCCTGGAAGGTGGGCGCATTGCCGACTCTGGCACGCATGAAGATCTGCTTACCCGCCTGGGAACTTACCGAAAATTATATGAATTGCAGTTTATGGAAATAGACCCCAAAATGGTTGACGAACCCGGCATTGTCGTCCGTGAGCCCCAGATTAAAAACTAGTTTCAAAAACTAAAAGGGTCCAAGAACATACTATGTCTATCCGCTCCATGACTGGATTTGCGCAGGTGAAGTCTCAGGCAGGCGAAGGCACGTCGTTCACTCTGTCGTTGAAGTCCGTCAATCATCGCTTTCTTGATCCCCAACTACGCATGCCGCTTGAGATGGACGAACTGGAAATGAAGATCCGCCGCGTGCTGAAAGAACGGCTGGCGCGCGGGCATATTGATGTAACGCTGGGCGTGGAGCGCCGGGGCGGGGCGGGCTATGAGTTCAATCGCGAAATGGTGGGCGGCTACGTTGAGGCGTTTCGCAAGGCGTCACACGAATTCGGTATCACCGGCGATCCCGATCTGAACAATGTATTTCGCATGCCGGGCGCGCTGGGAGCGATGACGCCGGTGGATGGCAATTTTGAAACGTCAGTGCTGGCCGCGCTGGAACAAGGAATCCATAAGCTGAACACCATGCGCGAGCAGGAAGGCCGCGGGATGGAAGCCGAACTGCGCCGTCGGCTGGATTCGCTGGAAAAGGCAACCAACGAAGTGGACAAGCTCCGCGCCGCCGTCTCCAAGGCATACATGGAAAAAGTGCGGTCGCGCATGCAGGAGCTGATTGAGAACGCCGATGAAGACCGCGTACTGCAGGAAGCCGCGATCCTGGCCGAACGCAGTGACATACAGGAAGAGCTGGTCCGCCTGAATACCCACATTGACCACTTCCGCAAGCTGCTGGACCAGGGCGGTGAAGTCGGCAAAAAGCTGGACTTTCTTTTGCAGGAACTGAATCGCGAAGCCAACACGCTGCTTTCAAAAACCTCTGGCGTGGCGGGGGAGGGATTGCGCATTACCGAGCTGGGATTGCTGATGAAATCGGAGATTGAGAAATGCCGCGAACAGGTACAAAACCTGGAATGAGCAGCATACTCTATATCATCTCTGCGCCATCAGGGTCGGGCAAAACCACGCTCGTAAACGAGTTGCGCCAGTACGTGCCCAACCTGGAGTTTTCCATTTCTTGTACGACACGCCCACCGCGCGGCAGCGAGCAGGATGGCCGTGAATACCACTTCATTACTCATGAAGAGTTTGAGGCGCGCATCAGCCGCGATGAATTTTTGGAATATGCCCTGGTCTTTGGCAATTATTACGGCACTACCAAGTTTGTGCTGGAGTACGCGAAGGAGCACGGCAACGACGTGCTGCTGGACATTGATGTGCAGGGCGAGCGGCAGGTAAAGCAGAAGATGCCGGACGCAGTGAGCATTTTTGTGCTGCCGCCGAGCAAGGCCGAACTGGAGTCGCGCTTGAGGAAGCGCAGCCTGAGCGAGAATGTGCATGCCGAAGAAGTGATCCGTCGGCGGCTCGATACAGCGCGCCGCGAGATTGAAAATTATCCGAATTATGATTACATCCTGATCAATGACCGGCTGGAGCAGTCCGTGGACCGGTTGCAGGCGATTGTGCTGGCGGAGCGCATTAAGCGGTCTGGCGGCGCGCCATCCGCGGAGGAAAAGCGCTATCTGGAAACGGCGGGAAAATGTTTGAAGTCACGCATGGAAGAAGAGATCAGGGGCGTGCTGAGATCGTTTGATGAATCGTCCCATGTTGCCGCTGAATCTAAGAAGTAGCTGCTGAAAAATGGTGGTGGCTATCCATGCTGAACAGCTTGACGAGTCTGCTGGCCGTATTGTTTGTCATATCCAGCATTGGCGCAGCCGGTCTGTGGTACGTCCGTAAGACCACAGGTCGCTCGATTCGCGAAATGCTGGCATTATTGGCCGCAGCTTTCATGCTCATTGTTTTCATGTTCCCGTTGATTGTTTGTGCAGACGAATGGTTAAACTCCCCTGATTTGGCTATCCATGATTTCGCCAAGATAGCGCTCACTGCGGTGCTTCTGCCGATTGCCTTTGTTATCTGGCGATTCTTTAACAGATTAGCCAAGCCAAAGCAGAAAACCACTTCGCACGGCAAATGCCGCTATCACCCTGAACCAATTACATAACTTTGACTGGAACGGCAGGCAGGCTACAATTTTCATTATGAAGGTCGCGGTGGGAGTTACCGGAGGAATTGCGGCGTATAAGGCGGCTGAGCTGGTCCGCCTTTTGCAGGACCGCGGCATTCGGGTGCAGGTGGTGATGACGCGGGCCGCGCAGGAGTTTGTCCGCCCACTGACCTTTGCCGCCCTGAGCGGCGAAAAGGTAATTACCGATCTGTTTGGCGCAGACGCGGAAGAGCCGAATATAGATTCCGCCGTAGAGCATATTGCAGTAGCACAGGCCATTGATGCGTTGGTAGTGGCACCTGCCACAGCGGACGTGATCGCCAAATTTGCCCATGGCGAAGCCAACGACTTTATAACGACATTGTTTCTCGCCACCACTGCGCCTGTTGTCATTGCGCCAGCCATGAACGTGAACATGTGGGAGAACGCGGCCACGCAGGCCAATATTGGAACATTGAAAGCACGTGGCGTTGCGATTGTGGAGCCCGACAGCGGTTATCTGGCTTGCGGAATGGTGGGAGCAGGCAGGCTGGCGGCGAATGAGACGATTGTTTTGGCCGTGCTCAAGGCCCTGAAAGCCGAGCAAGACCTTGCCGGCGAAACTGTGCTAGTAACGGCCGGGCCGACGCGGGAGCCAATCGATCCGGTGCGCTATATAGGAAACCGCTCCAGCGGCAAGATGGGATACGCCATTGCGGAAGCTGCGTTGCGTCGCGGTGCAAAAGTCATCTTGATCTCCGGCCCAACGGCGTTGAAAGCGCCATCATCGGCTGAAGTGGTTCAGGTACAGACTGCACGGCAAATGCGTGATGCCGTGATAGCCCATTTTGACCGAGCGACAATCGTAATCAAGGCTGCAGCTGTTGCTGACTTCACGGTGCGAGCGGCGGATGAAAAGATCAAGCGGAAAGGCCCGATATCGCTCGAACTTGAGCCGACCACAGATATCCTTGCCGAGCTCGGCGCAAAGAAGGGGAGCCGCATCGTGATTGGCTTTGCTGCAGAAACCAGCGATGTATTGGCCAACGCCCGCAAGAAGCTGGAGAACAAGTCGCTAGACGCCATTGTGCTCAACGATGTGTCGCAGCCTGGAATCGGCTTCGATTCCGAGCGCAATGCCGTGACTATCCTTACCCACGCAGGCGCTGAAACCGTGCCGGAGACCAGCAAGTGGGAAGTCGCGCACCGGGTGCTGGATGCGGTAGTGAGAGTTAAGCTGTAACGTACAGGGCTCGGCTTTGAACAAAAATCCAAACCTCACCACAGATAACACTGATAGCACTGATTTACACGGATCAAAAAAGTTCAAATAGGACCACTTCCAATTTGTAAATCCGTGTCATCCGTGTGAGATCTGCTTTTATGTGGAAAGTAACACGGCTCCCAGCAATCCAGATAAAGCCCGCTAGTGCTTATGTCTGCCTCGGCGTGCAGCCAGCCGATCTACGGATTTGCAGACTCCAGCACCACCGGCTTGCGAAATAAAGTCCGGGTCAACAGGATCGTTGGATCGGCCAGGATACGGTGCGACTGAAATGCAGCGGCAGCCTGCCTCCGCCAGCGACACATTTTTGAGAAGGTATTCCGCCGATACGGATTTCACCAACATCTCTTGCGAGCTCATCGGCTGCTTATCAATCGAATAAGAATCCTTGACCGAATAGCCCGTTCCGCTAAATGCGGGATAGATCCCGTAATTGTTCTGCAACCATAAAGCAAGGGCCGCGTGATCGGCATCGTAAAGCGTTGCTGCATAGTTAAAGATATGCGCCAGCGAGGAAGGGACCTTTGTGGCTGGAGGATCGCTGAAGCCCTTGGCGAAGCACGCCATCTGCGTAGCTGTGTTCGTGGGCGCTGTATCACAAGCGTTGGAAGCTAAAGGAACATCGCGCTGGACAGCCAGAAAAACGTTAGGCCAGGTGGCCAGGACCGCATCCACTGCCTCCGGATGCGTTGGACGACAGCGCATGGCCACCAGCACGTTCGCATCATTGTTCGCCAGTCCCGAATAGTAGGGCATCTCCGCCAGCTTGAGCGGCGGCGAGTAGAGCGCGGTGGCCGTGGTGAAGGCCCGCAACGCTCCGGGACGAGAGAGGGTGGTAACAGGCACGCCTGCCTGAAGAAAACTCACTCGCAAGTAATCGTCCGGCAGCGATTCGCGCAGTGAGTCGGAAATTACCACAGGAGCTGAAGTTGCATTTGTCTTGGCGGCACGGTGGGCGGCGCATCCAGTCGCGAAAAGAACCGCACAGGAGCAGATAAGAAAAGCAGAGCGCATGAGAGACGCTTGGAAATTTGCCATGGGAGGAGAGTATAGACCCGGGTTTAAGGATCCCGAAGATCTGTCCCCTTGCCATGCCGTAACAGGAGGCTTTCCGATGGTCCTGCCTAATCTTTGTTCGATATCACCCAAAAAGCAGCTTGTGTGCAAAATGCATGGAGAGAACTCCCTGACACTGACGTAGACGGGAGACACATCTTCGGGGTCCTTCGACTAGCGCTTATCCCGCTTTCGCGGGACTCGCGGCGCTCAGGATGACAAGCCCGAAGTGAGTTCGAGTAAAGAAACGATCTTGGCAACTGTGGAAATCAAGCTGACAACGCAACCAAACGCTTCGTCGCCATTTACTTCTCTTTCCTAACCATTTATTTTGCTTGCAGTCATGCCCAAGCCTCTCGACCCGCAAACCAAAAAGCAACTTACCGCCCGCGTGAAGTATTACAAAGAGATGGGCATTCATGATTTCTATCGCCAGCCAATTGATCCGAGCGTTGAACTGGCCTTGCAGCCGATAGCTGAAATCACGCCTGCAAAGTCGCAGGCCTCAGTAACATTACCACCTGTTATTGGCGGTAAGCCTTCTGCTTTGAAGCTAGTTCGCGAAGATATTGGCGATTGCACGCGTTGCCGTCTGCATAAAGGTCGCACCAATCTCGTATTCGGAGTAGGCAACGTGAATGCCGACCTGATGTTTGTTGGGGAAGGGCCGGGCGCGGACGAAGACGCGCAGGGTGAACCATTCGTCGGCCGCGCGGGACAGCTCTTGAACAACATGATTTCCGCCATGGGAATCAAACGGGAAGACGTTTACATCGCCAATGTGGTGAAGTGCCGGCCGCCCAGCAATCGCACGCCGGAAAAAGATGAGTGTGATACCTGTTCGCCATTCCTGATGCGCCAAATTGATATCATCAAGCCCAAAGTGATCGTTGCGCTGGGCGCGGTTGCGGCCAAGAACCTGCTGGCGGTGAATGATTCCATGGCCAACCTGCGTGGACGCTGGTATGACTTCAGAAATTCCAAGCTCCTGGTGACATATCATCCAGCGTATTTGCTGCGCGATCCACGGCAGAAGAAAGAGGCGTGGAAGGATTTGCAGATGGCGATGAAGTATTTAGGGTTGAAAGCGCCGGCTGCGAAAACATCGGAGGAGTAGCTCGGCCATCGGATGCTTAGCGCCTGCTGAGTCCGCTTACCGTACAATCTTTTCTTAGCTCATGCCCACTTTTTGCGACGTAGCATTGCCGGTCCCGCTGGACATGGCATTTACCTACAAAATTGCCGAGCACCAACCGGTGGTGGGTGGACGTGTGCTCGTTCCGTTTCGCAATCAGCGCATTTCCGGCGTAGTGACGGCGCTACATGATCGCGCGCCTTCCATGCAAGCCAAAACCGTGATCCAGGTGCTGGACACGGAGCCTGTGCTGGATGAAGGGCTGATGAAGCTGGGGCAATGGATTGCGCAATATTACCTGGCGCCTATTGGCGATGTGTTTCGGGGCATGCTGCCGCTTGCAGCCGAAATCAAAAAAGCCAAGCTTTACAGGATTACTGAAGTTGGCTACGAGGCGCTGCATGCCTCGGCCACAGCGGGATCGTCGCGCCGGTCGAAGCAAGATATTGATACACAGATGATTGAGTACGCGGTGCTCGATTATCTTTCGATGGCTCAGTCCGAAGCCGCGCTAGAGGGAACGATCCGGTCGGCTACGGGTGCGAACCGCCAAGTGCTGGATCTGCTGCTGCGCAAGAAATGGATTGCGCGGGAAGACGTTTCTTCTGTCCGCGACGCGCAGCGTACGGTCCAGGTGGCAGTACTGAAGGAAGTGACCGGCAAGCTGAATGAGAACCAGCAGAAGATTGTCGCGTTTCTTCAGGAGCAGGCGGGACGAGCATTTGTGGAGCAAGTCCGTGAACTCGCAGTGCCGCGCACGACGCTGCAAACGCTAGTTAAGCGCGGGATAGTCGAGATTGTGGAAGAGCAGGCTGATTTCAGCGTGAGCAGCATGAAGAAGCGCGGGCCGTCGCACCTGGATTTTATCTTTAACGCAGAGCAGAAAGCCGCACTGGCTGCGATTCACACATCTGTAGAAGAAAAACAATTCTCGGTCTCATTGATGCACGGCGTGACCGGCTCGGGCAAAACCGCGGTTTATCTTGCGGCGATGCAGGCGGTGCTGGAGCAAGGGCGGGCAGCCATTTTGCTGGTGCCAGAGATCGGACTTACGCCCGCCGCTGCTGCCAATCTCCATCAGGTATTTGGGGATGAAGTGGCTATTCTGCACTCGGCGCTGTCAGCCGATGAGCGGGCGGAGCAGTGGCATCGGATTCGTCGGGGGGATGCGAGGATCGTTGTGGGCACGCGTTCAGCGGTTTTTGCGCCGGTGGAAAATTTGGCGCTGATTGTCGTCGATGAAGAGCATGATAGCTCGTACAAGCAAGAGGAGACACCGCGCTATAACGGTCGCGATGTGGCGGTGATGCGCGGCAAGCTGACGAACGCCGCAGTGGTGCTGGCTTCGGCCACGCCGGCGGTTGAGTCATACCACAATGCTGAAGCAGGGAAGTATCGGCTGATTGAATTGAAAGAGCGCGTGGAGCGGCGGCCGCTGCCTGAGGTCGAATTGGTGGACATGCGGTCTGAGTTTCAGCAGACTGGCGAAGACCAGATTTTTTCCCGGGAGCTGATCCAAGAAGTAACAGATCGACTTGATCGCGGCGAGCAGGCAATGGTTTTGCTGAATCGACGAGGATATTCCTCCGTGGTGCTGTGCCGCGCGTGCGGAGAGACGCTGCAATGCAAGAACTGCACTATTGCCATGACGTTCCACAAGGCTGCGCACCGCATGGAGTGCCATTATTGTGGTTATCGGCAGGCGGTGCCCAAGCGCTGCACTGTATGCAACAGCGAACATATTTTCTTTCTGGGCACAGGATCAGAGAAGGTGGAAGAGCGGCTGCACGCGGCGTTTCCGCAGGCACGCATTGGACGGCTTGATCGCGATACCGTTCGCAATCGGCATGACTTTGAGCGAGTGCTGAACCAGTTTCATGCGGGAGAGATCAATCTTCTGGTCGGCACGCAGATGATCGCCAAAGGACACGACGTTCATGGCGTGACTCTGGTGGGCGTTGTGGGAGCAGATTACGCGCTGGGATTTCCTGATTTCCGCGCCGCAGAGCGCACGTTCCAATTGCTCACGCAAGTTGCCGGACGCGCGGGCCGCGGCGAAACGCCCGGCAAAGTTGTGCTGCAGACGTATCATCCCGATCACTATGCGATCCAGTTTGCGCAGCAGCATGATTACGCGGGCTTTTATGAGAAAGAAGTGCGCTTCCGCAAATGGATGCATTATCCTCCATTTTCCGCGCTGGCCAACGTGCTTGTGCGGAGTGACAAGCTGGAGCAAGCCCTACGCTGGACGGGACAACTGGGCAAATGGTTTGAGTCGACGCGCAATGAAGGCGTGCGAGTACTTGGGCCTTCAGCAGCGCCGATTATGCGGCTGAAGCGCGATTATCGCTATCACTTCATCCTGAAGGCGGCCAGCCGCGAAAAGCTGAATGCATCGCTGCGCAAAATGCTGGGCTTTGCGGATGCAGAAAAAATTCCGCGCACAAATGTAATTGTGGATGTCGATGCGCTTTCTCTGCTCTAAAGCGCTTACCCCTTTTAGATTATCCATGCACGATTACCTCGGCGGCTGAAGCCGCCAGTCAATGGCAGCTTTACCGCAGGTCTAAAGACCTGCTCCACCCCGAGAAAGATAAAGAAATTCTAAAAGGCATAACTATTTGGAAGGCTGCTGTTGCTGCTGGCGCTGTGCCCGATAGTCACTCAAAATCTTCCCGATGCCTTGTTGCTCGCCGAAGGGCGCAGGAATAAGCGTTAGCGCGAGCATGAGCAAAGCAAAAAATGCTAGCACGCGTCGTTTCATATCAAGCGGTGGCAGCAGCGGCACGTCCGGATGGCGGCTGCCGGTGAAGCGCAACACGACGGCCCAGAGAAGCCATCCTGCCCAGTAATACCAGCTCAACAAAAGCAATACAAAAATGCTCAGCATTGATACCGGGCGATGCAGCCGAGGATTGACGGCAAAAATAATGTGGCCGCCATCAAGCTGGCCGCCCGGCAATAAATTCAGCGAGGTTGCCAGCATTCCCACCCAGGCCGCCATGGCCATGGGATGAAGATACAGTGCGCTTACGGGCGCTTGCGCCACCGCTGCATGGCTTCCCATCGCCCCGATGATCCAGTGCCCCAGCTTAAAAATCAGAGGAAAGCCCAGCAGCATGCTGCCATTGGTCGCGTTAGCAGAAGCGGCAGACGCAGCAGCTGCTGCAGCGGCATCGCCCGTGAGCAGCTTGGACGCCAGCAAGCCATAGAACATCACTGGAACGGCGACGACAAATCCTGCAATCGGGCCGGCAATGCCAATATCAAACAAATCAGCGCGGCTCTTGATGGGCGACTTGATGCGGATAAAAGCTCCCAGCGTCCCAATCAGCGTGGGCGCGGGAATAAAAAATGGCAGCGTGGCAAAAACCTTCCGTCGAATGCAATAAACATAATGTCCTAGCTCATGCGCGGTAAGGATTCCCAGCAATGACAGCGAGAAGGGAAGTCCCATCTATGAGGTGACGCCAATCCTGCAGAGCCCATTGCCATGGCCAGTAATCCAAGTCATCGGAGAACAGGCCAAGGTTGCGGTTGAACGTGTCTTGCATGTGCGCGCCAATGCAGAGCGTGGTAAAGATCGTGGCCAGAAACAGCAGCGCGTGAAGCCAATATCGCTGTTTCGGCGGATGAACAACAACGACGGTAATCTCCCGTCGTTCAGGATCAAAAACGTGGTATTCCTGTGAAAGAGGCTGGATGTCCGACATGCAACGAGAGCCCTGGTGAAACTGAAAAAGTTAGCTGAAAAAGCTCACCCGCATGGGAAAGCGGGTCAACTGCTTAGTCGATGGACTGCAACTCCTTTCCCGGCTTAAAGCGCACGGCTTTTCCGGGAGGAATGTTTACTTCCGCGCCTGTGCGCGGGTTGCGGCCAATACCGGTTTTGCGCGGACGCACGTTAAAAACGCCAAATCCGCGCAGCTCAATGCGTTCGCCCCCGGCCAGGGCCTTCTTCATGCTTTCAAAAACGGTTTCCACGGCCAGCTCGGCCTTGGTTTTGGTGATGCCGGTTTTGTTGACCACTTCGTTAATGATATCGAGCTTAATCACAGGTCAGCTCTCCTCAATTTTCCAGAAAGGGCGTAACTTGCAGATATTATTGGACTTCTACGCTGGTTGTCAATGGAACAGTTTCGCCTATAAGATGGCTTGTTTGGCTCTGCACTAAATCCCCGCAAAACCAAGGAACCTTCTCTCAATGGCAATTAAAAGTGACCGCTGGATCCGCCGCATGGCGCAAGAGCATGGAATGATCAACCCTTTCAACGATCGCCAGGTGCGTGAAGGCGTTATTTCTTACGGCGTTTCCTCTTACGGGTACGATCTGCGCGTGGCCGACGAATTCAAGATCTTTACCAACGTCAATTCCGCCATTGTCGATCCCAAGAATTTCGACGAACGGTCCTTCGTCAGCGTGCAGGCTTCCTCCGTGCTGGTTCCGCCAAACTCTTTTGCTCTGGCGCGCTCCGTGGAATACTTCAAAATCCCGCGCGACGTGCTGACCATCTGCGTCGGCAAATCGACTTATGCGCGCTGCGGCATTATCGTAAACGTAACGCCCTTTGAGCCGGAGTGGGAAGGCTTTGTCACGCTTGAGATTTCCAACAGCACTCCCTTGCCGGCCAAAATCTATTCCAATGAAGGCCTCTGCCAGATCCTCTTCTTCCAGGGCGACGAGCCTTGCGAAACCAGCTACAAAGACAAATCGGGAAAGTACCAGAAACAAACGGGGATTGTGTTGCCGAAGTTGTGAGCGCGATGATCGTGTGGCACCGCCGCCCTCGGCAGTGTTCTGGGCTTGGCGATGTCTCCGCGATGTTTCTGTCTTCTCGCCTAGCTGTTCCCCGCGCCTCCGTTATAGCTCGTGGCTTTCCGTCTCGGGCGATGGCGCACGATGTCAGCGATCACGGCGACCCTACCTCCCCCTATCCTTCAATTAGGATTCCAAAGGATTTACGTCCTCCCATCCCGAGTCATCGCAGATTGGCGTGGACTTCAGGTTTCGCTTCCCCGATCCCGTGCGATGAAGCGCAATATCGGCGATTCCGGCGATTCTGCGGCCCTCTGCCTGCGTCACTCAGCCGGCGACCCACCCCGGGGTAGACGTTTTGTTGAAAACAAACACCAAACCCCAATTCGACCGACCGGTGACCGAACGGTCGAAAGTCTTTTTACCCGTTTTTCAAGCGCCCAATCCGGTTCAATTTCAGCCTGATTTTTTCGTCTTTACTGTCCGGTCGGCAGAGGGTCGTGGATGATTTTCATTTACTCACTTACCAAATTATCCATTTACCCAATCCTGCTCTGGGCCCTAAGAACCGTGCCATTTGCAAGAGGCTTATATTGTCAAAGAGCGTTCTCGAAACTTCGCACCCTGAGGCGCAGCTCATCATAGCTGAATGCAGAGAGCGAATCAATGACGAAAATTGTCAATTGCTTACCGGACTTCAGATCATTGCGACGCCCATCAACTTTGTTTCACCGGCAAACGAGCATTTTCGCGCGCTCCAGGCTCGAATTCGTTCACGGCTTGCTCAAATCCGCTTGGTTTTGCACTGAGATAACGGGTCAATTGGCTCGCAATCAACATTGCTTTGGCTCATCTTTCCCTGAGCGCTTGTTAATTGACAGTCTTCCCCACAGAAAGTATCGTAGTGCCGCTAAGTATAGGGCCTTCAACAACCATCCCCATTTCAATCTTGATGACCGCGAATCATCTTGCGCGAGGTACTTCATGACGGAAATACATGAGCTGCGTTCAAGTTTCATTGGCAAAGTTCCGCGGGCAACAGCCTGCAAGCCCCGCTCGAAGTCTATTTTCACGTTGTGCTTGCCTGTGTTTCTGGTCGTGCTCTTGTGTCCGGTAGCCTACGCTGACTTTGCGAGCGCTCCCGCTACTGGCGCGGCCATTGTGACCAATGGGAAATTTACCAATCTCTATCTTTTTCATCAGAACGTCCCCGGCGAAACGTGGGACCAGCATTTGGCGGCGCTCGGCCGGACGGAGACGCGCTCGGCGATTGACGGCTTTGTCGGCAGCCTTACGGCCAGCTCTTACTTTTTCCCTCTCACGCAATACGGCATCTTCCCACCAACATTCATCGGGGGCGCACCTACCGTGGCCAGTTGCGTGGAAGCTGCACTGAAGGACCGTGTGAAAGGGGCCATCCAGTGGAACACTCTGCGTAGCTTCGCGGCGTGCCAGCAATCAAAAGACGGGATGCCATCTGACCAGGTGAACATCCTCATCAGTCCAGACCTGAACGTTGCCGGACCGAACTTTGGTCCCGACTCAAGCCCAGCACTCTGCATGCCAGGCGCGTCGATCAGCGCCTATCACGCGTGGGGGCTAGGTGTCCCGAATTTTTCCGTGATTCCCTTGAACAAGTTTTGCAATGCCAACCTTTCTGCGGTGGCCGAATCAATCTCGCATGAGATGGTCGAGATTCTCTCTGACCCAGCAGGCTTTGGCTACATACACGAAACTGGCCCCATCGGCCGCACATGGCCTGGGAATTTCATTCCTGACCTGGGCAGTGGCGAACTTGGCGATATCTGCGAGAACGGCGGCCCAAAAAATCCCGGGAAGGACGAAAACATCGCGACTATGCCCTTCGGACCTTTCCGTGTATCACGCTACTGGTCCAATGTGGACAACAGTTGCCAGCCTGATTTCATCATGAACCGCACGTGGTTCACTGCCACGGGCTCTCCGCTGGTTCGCTTCACCGGCAGTGTGCATGACTTCTCACGCCCCGTGGCGGCTCCGCCCGCTGATGCTTCAGCAGTCATTCAACAACTCATGGTGCTGATCACCACCGGCGGCGACAATCTGAATGGCGGCAATGGCCCCAATGACAACGCTGACGCGATCATTACTCTTAAACAGGGCGGACGGACCATTACGGTCCATAACATCAACGCTGGCCGCGGGTGGGGCAACAATGAGTTTCACACTGCGAATTTGAACTTGCCGCCTGGCATACGGGGCGCTGACATCGCATCGCTCACCATCCATACGAATTTCAACGGCGACAATTGGAACGTGAATCGTCTCGTGTTGATGGCCGCCGTCATGCCGGGTCCTCCTCCGACGCCCACACCTGCCACGGCTACCTTTAATGCCATTCAGATTACGGTGGCCACCGGACATGACAGCGCACGCAGTGACACGGAAATCCAGGCATCCATTCCCGGGCTGCCGTCTATTTGCCTGAAACCCTCCAACAATGCGAACCCGAACTCCACCTGCAACAACAATGGACACGCCGCCGATCAGAATGGGAATCAGGAATGGAAGGAATGGACCAGCAGCAAGCAGCAATTCTCACTGCCCAGTCCTGAAGCTCGGTCCGCGTTCAGCAGTTTGACGATAAGATTAATCACTCACAACAACGGTACTGAGGGCGACGACAATTGGGACATCCAGGGCGTTAGTGTGATGATCTTGCCCACTAACCCATCAGCGCCAGGGATTACGCTGCTGACTGTGGGCAACCTGGATAACGTACACCGCGGCAGCAAAGTCTGCATTCGGCGCTTAAACGGACACGGCAGCACAACCTTCAGCCTTACGGGGCCCAACAGCACCGGTCCCTGCAACGAATAAAAAATGGCTTATTGTGCTTGCGCCGATATCACTTGCAGTTGAAGCTGTTTGGTTCCGGGTTCCAGCTTTACCGTCTGGATTTGTCGGCTATTCTGTTGGAAGAACAGGTCCGTCATGAAGGGTTGAGACTGGGGATCCTACCTGACTTCAACACCATAGACGAGAAATTAGCGCTGGGAATTCCGTGGTCCCGCATTCAATGAAGGAGCGACAGGCTTTTTCATCCGTTTTGTGCTGAATTTCCGCTCCGCCGCGGAGCCGTCTTCAACTTCGTCAGAGTGCTCTGGCCTTGCTCCTCGGGTAGCCGTGACTTGCGCATTCTTCAAAGGGGTACGCAGATCGGCTTGCAGGACGGTCCCGGAGATTACAGCAGCAGTTTGTGCAGCAGAAGTTTGTGCAGCATCGGGATTAATTTCCTGGCATGTGCAAGCGGCGAAGAAGATCGTGAAGGTGAAACCCAATTTATATAGCATGGCTGTCTTCCTGGTGCGGTGTCATGTCCATCCAAAACATAACCAATCAGGTAGATGCAATGCGGACGATGCCAGCTGTAGTGCTGAAGCCAGGACGGCGAAAAAGCGTTGAGCCATGGGTGCGTCCTCGTTTATTGCAGCGGTCAGTGTAAATGGAGAAATGCGGTTCTCCAGGTCTTTCTGCCATGCCGTACCCGTTCACGTTGACATCCCCGCAAATCCTGCGTCTAAGCAGTGAACCGAACGGCGAAAGGATCCCTGCACATGAAGAAATGGACATTGTGGCCGCTGCTGCTTCTAGCCATGAATTGCTTTGCCCAGCAAGCGGCGAAATCCAAACAGCCGCCCACGCTCAAAAGCATCTTGCTCATGCAGCTGCATGAAACCCACAACCAGAAGCAATGGTTTGTTTCCGGCAAAGAGGCGTCTGAACAGCTAACGCCGGAACAGGCAGCATGGTCAGATGGCAAGAACCATTCTGTGGGCCAGCTAGTGGCGCACCTGGTGTTCTGGAATTCCGTCAACCTTGCCAGCTTCAAGGGCGAGCATCCAAAGGAGCCTGCCGACAACAATGACACCTTCAAGTTCGATCCCTCGCGGTGGGAAGCCACCATCAAACAGTTCGACACGGTCATGACCGGATTGGAGCAATTCGTCGAGAATGCAGACAATGCAACGCTCGAGAAGATTGCGCCCAACGTGGCGCGCATTTCCATGCACAACGCGTATCACATCGGAGAAATCATCGCCGTACGCAAGGAACACGGCATGTGGAACCCGGATATCGGCGTCAAGTGAGGCTGCCGTCACGGACTGGGCGTAAATAAAGAATATTTCCGCTCCGCTGGTCCTGCGTTGATCTGAACGGCCACTGACGAATCAAGCTGCTTATTGCGCTTGCGCGGAGATCACCTGGAGTTGAAGCTGTTTGGTTCCGGGTTCCAGCTTTACCGTCTGGATTTGCCCGCTATTCTGTTTGAAGAACAAATCCGTCATGAATGGCTGAGCCTGGGAGTTCTCCAGGGCAAACACAACGTACTCACCCGGACGCACACCACGAAATTTGAAATGCCCTTGCGTGTCGGCTGTGGTGGTGTGCAGCAGATCGAAACGTTTCCGCAGCTTTGGATCGGAAGGAATAGCAATGACCTCAGCATTCGAAAAAGGCTTTTGCTGCGCATCGGAAGCATTGCCTTCAAGCGTTGCCCCTTTGTTGCTGATGACAATCTCCATCGGGCCGCGTTGTGCCTCGGCCGCTTTAAAGCCTGAGTCGGAAACATCTTTTCCGCCGATCAGCACCTTGCTGGTGAACCAATCTTCTAAACCAGACCCTCGAGCCGTAAGGACTACCTGGTAACTATTCGGAGAAGGAGCAAGGTCCATGCTCCAGCAATACGTCGCCTCAACTCATTCGTATTGCTGTCGGTGACCGTGGTCGCGGTGAACCGCTCGAGCCGGGCGGGCAGCGCCGTCTGCCGTTCCTCAGGCGTCATGAACGCGAGGTACGCCTTGCCGGTCGACGTTGCGTGCAGCGGCACGTCGCGCCCCGAACCAGTTCGGGGCCATGATCTGGGCCGGGTCGACCTGGTCGACGTACACGAGCCGGAAGCGCTTCACGACCACGGGGACCGTAGTTTCGCCGGTCGCTTGCGCGAGGCGCTCGAGGACCGGACGAGCCTGCCGCACAAGCGGGTCGGGCTCCGCGCCCGCCACGATGCGGAGGAACGCGTAGCCGAGGCTGTACCGCTGGCTCACTGGGTCTCGCTCGATCAGGCCGTGCGCGTCGAGCGTCGCGAGCAGCCGCCAGGCGGTGCTGCGGTTCAGCCCGCACTCCGCCGCGAGCCCGATGACGGTCGGCGGCTGCCGGCTGTCGGCGATCGCCTTGATCAGCATCGCCGCGCGGTCGACGGACTGGATGGTGCGCTGGCGCCCACCTTCGGT
>CAWHQH010000007.1:0-176781 GCA_963831465.1 Terriglobia bacterium
AACGACCTCAGGGGCGAGCACTGGCGAATCGAGCAGAAACCAGCACTCATCGAGCACCGTAATACTTCGGCGCCCGTCCTTGCCTGATGCCCGCCGCGCCGTGGCATGCGCGATGAGCAGGCTCATCGCGGTTTCAAGCCGAGGGTCGTCACTCAACTGCTCTACATTGAAAAAGAGCCACGGATTGTCGAGCGATATCGTGGTCGGGCGGTCGAACAGTTTGGCGTACACACCTTTGTCGCCTGTCCAACTGCGCAGTTTGATAGCGGCAAGGTGCGCCTCGTCCATGACTCGTTCGTTCTTGTCTTCATCGCGCCACGAGCCAGTTCATCCCGTAGATCGAAAAATGTGGGAATGGGATTGGACGGCCGTATCGCCGCACGTTTGTAAGTCCGGAGGATTGCCTCGGTGATTAGGTTGTCGAGCAATTCCGTATCCTCGGCGCAGCCCTCACCGAGCATGTGACGCGTCAGGTTCTTGAGGAACGCAACTTGGTCTTTGCTCGGCTCTTTTTCGGCCTCCGAGAGGTCCCGGGATTAATCGTTTGATTGGCATCGAGAGACATAGTGATCATGCGCCCGCCCATCAGTTCAACCAGGGGTTGATAGGAGTCACCGCGTTCGATAATCGAGATCAAAGGATTGTCACGTGCGGCCATCAGCAGGAATTGCTGCACCATGAATGTTTTTCCGCCGCCCGACTTGGCCATAACGAGCATGTTGGCGTCGCTTAGGCCGGGATCGAACAATGAAAAAGGAATGAGTTGGCGGTATGGCGTCTCAAACAGGAAAAGTGGAGAGCGGGGCGTTCCGTTCCACGGCGTCTCGACGGGCAGCAAATCGGCTGCGTTTGATGTGAGCAGGTCCTGGTCTCGCTTGTCGGCCTCGGCCATCCCGGGAAGTGAATTAATAAAGAGACGCCGCTTGGCAAGGGTTTCGGCTACTGCTTTGGCCCCGTTCATGCGGGCGATCGCATAAAGGAGCTGCTGACGGCGATTGTCGATGGTGCGCTCGGCCTGTTCCAGTTCAGATGTTGTCACCGCACGTTGGGAACTGCGCGTCCCGATGACCAGGCTCAGCTTTGCCGCCTTCACAGAGCTTGAAATAATGTCCTGCTGGACCCGCACCAACTGTTCTTCGGCGACCCGTGCCTCGACATTGATACGGAAGCCGCCGTTCGCGTCCTTCTGTGCCGCCTGCATCTTGCGCAGCCGGCCTTTGTAGCCCTTGAGCACCTTTGCCTGGTCGGGAATCGTGATTTGTGCGTTGACAATGATTGGAAAATCAAGACCGATTAGCTCCCGCAATACCCCGGGGAAGGTCGCATCCGGCAGTTCCTTCAAGCTGACAAATGAGTACAGAACGCCGCTGAGATTCAGGTATCCATCGGTCTCGTCCACAATGCTTACATCGGCCATCTGCTCCCGCGCGCTCGAATATCTGAGTTGCTCCTCTCGGCGGCGATAGGGGCGTCTGTCAGGTGAAAGAGGATTGAGGGCACGCTTAAGTTCGAGAAAGAGTTCGTGATCCGTGAGTCGCCGAGCGCCCAATTCAGCAGCCTGAAGGGCCGTTTCTACCCCGTGGAGCAGACTCTCAAATTCGGCCAGTAGCTCTTGATGTTCTTGCCGCGACCGCTCAATGCATTTGTGCGCCGACAGGCTAAAGATCTCGCCCTTGGGCTTTAATGGTTTTCCAATAATGCGGTGATGCAGGACCGGGTCCCAAATGAAGTACACATGCAGGATCGGACGTGTGTAGGCGCCCGCTTCCTCCTTGGTCTTCCATCGCTCGACCCGCAGGGCATCGAGTTCAATGACCGCACTGGACTTCGACCGTTGGCCGCTGACATAGTCTTCAAGAACATCACCCAAGTCTTCCACTACTTCGTACCGGAGCTGCACGCGCATGCTCTGCTCGGGCAAAGATCGCAATAAAGCTTCGAGCATCAACTTGCCCCGGTCGCGGCCCTCATCACTCGCGAAATAGGTAGTGAGTCCGTTAAGTTCGTATCCGGCTACCAAGCTGCCATCGATGCGAACCATGACATTGTCGAGGTAATCGCGAACCGGCAGTAGTTCACAGATTGCTGGGTCTTGAAGACTCTTCTCGTGTTGTGTCAGTGTGAGCGGCACTGTTTTACTCCTCCCGCAGATATGCCGACCGAAGGTGGCGGTCTCGTGCCAGAGCGCAATAGGCGCGTGGCCTCAAGTACCAGAAAGCGAGATCGCGGACATATCCGCGTGGCTTCCCGTACTTAAATGCCATTAGCACGGGCACCATAAACAGGGGCACACCGTATTGGAGGACCAGATTCATGGGCATGCCCGCGATCTCCCCGCCAACGAAATGACCTACGACATTCATCACTGCTGCGGCTCCTAGCACCACAAATAGGTCCTCAAACTCCAGGAACATGAAGGTCACTCGCGTCTGCAGATTTCGGTTAACCGGTGTCACGTGTAAACGCATTTCTCAAACTCCTTGTTAAGGCACGCCCGCCGTGCCGTGTTGGATCCAAAACTCCCCCAAGCGCAGCAGCCCCGATAACCCGAACGAGCACATCGCAGCGACGAGGTTCCGCACCCATGCTTCGCCAACAGTCATCCTTTCCAGCAAGCCGGCGTAGTGCGTCGCCGCCAGCACCACCTGCAACACCCCGTAAAGCGGCAGCAGGACATTGCCCACCCAGTTCACGAGCGTCAGAATCGAGATCCAATACCGGTCAGGATTGTTCCAGGCGGCTTGGTTGCTGAAGGATTCGAGGACGCGTAATAGACCCGAGCACATCAATGACGCCAGCGCCGCGTGAGCGAGGTGCTGATAGTGCCTGCCCTTGCTGAAGTGATAGATCGCAGCGGCAGCAAACAGGCCAGCCACAGTCGGCATGATCACATTACCCACCCAGTTCGTCAGGTTGAGCAGCCCATTCGCAAGATTCACCTTCAGCTTCCTTTCCGATCAGCCGACCATGGCCTGGATCAGCTTCCAAATTCCCGAAACACTTAAGAAAGCCAGCCCCGACGCAACCAGCGGCATGAACGGCCGATGACGCGCATAGTTGAAGATCGCTCCCGCGACTGCCAGGCCGGCAGCCTCCGGCAAAATCGTTCCGGCCAGGAAATTCCACGCCGAAGTAAGCATGTCTGTCGTCGCAAAAGTTGAGCCGCTGTTCCAGCTCTGCATCAACTGCACCGTGCCGGACACCGACAGCAAGAAGATCCCACCGATGATCGACCCGAGTGGACTGTGTCCCTCCGCTGCATCGAGCGCCGCCTTTAAAATGCAGAACGCGGCGAGTACTGGAATTAGCCGACCACCAACGTTCGAAACGAAGCCGGTAAAGCTGGTCTCAACGCTATTCACCCACGCACTGCTGATGTTCCCGCCCTGGGGCGGCATCGAGATGCCTTGCGCCGCAAACCAGGACAGGAACTGGGGGAGGGTGAGCATGATGACCGACCATAATGCCCAGCGCTGGAATCGCCCTCCGGTCTCGAAATTCACGCCGCCTTCTGCCGCAACGCCATTCCAGCAAGCACCATCGTGCAGATGGCTACCGGAACCGCCATATCGAACAGCAGCTTCATCAGGTCCACAAGGATTTGCGGCAACGTCATGGCTCTAGACTCCGAATGATTCCTACTGCACGCCGGCCGTGCCTTGCGCGATCCAGAACTCAATCAAACGTGTGAGCCCGGGCACCACGAGCAGCCCACCTGCGGTGACTGCCCAGCGCATGGCTCCGCGTCCCTGCGAATACGCCACTATGGCCATGACAACGGCGAGCGCGGCGCCCACGGGCGCGATTACATTCCCGACCCAGTTGACTAGGTTCAAAACGGTACCCTCAGGTTGGGCTGCGGTTTGTCCCTGTACCGCTTGACCGGTTGCTGGTTGTTGTCCAAGGTTTTGCGCGTAGGACATAAACGGAGAAAGTTGAAGCGAAACAATGGCCAGGAGATAAAGAAGAGCGAATCGCCTCCGCGTCGCTCTCCAACTCGAAAGTTTCATGCGGGTCCTCTTCTGCAACGCGTTGAATTAATTTCCCGCGTCGCAGGCGAGAACATAAGTCGGTTTCAGATTTCGATCAAATGAGGAGCAAGCCAGTCGGTGAGTTCAAAAGCAGAGATGGACCTTGCAATGGAGGGCGAGACGATCTGCAGCCGGTCGTGGTGTTGTGAACATTCGTGGTTTTCAGTGAGACTTATAGGAATGGCAGTTGAGTTGGCTGCCTCTCAAACGAGATATCAGATGAAAATCTGCCGAAATTTGCTTCATCTCATAAGCCGGATATGAATGACTCGACGGTAATGAATTGAAACAGCCGAAAACCGTTCGTCTGAGCAGGAGTTGAACGGGCATTCTCCGGTTGCAGGATGATATGAGATGAAAATCTGCCGAAATTTTGTTCCATCTTATAGCTGCTCGCGATTAATATCGAAGTTGCCACAGACCCTGTCCGGCCACTTTTTAATGACAATGAACAGTGCTCTTGCTGATCGGCTGCTTCAACGGATGAGGGCTGGGGAGTGTCTGAAAGTACCTCACGCAACAGCATCAGACCTCCGACAATTTATCTCTGCATGTTCGAAATGCCATGACAACGTAAACCGCTGGTGCCACGAAAACCCCGGCCACAAGCCACTGAGAGGCTGGCTTGTGACGAACACCCTGTTCGATAAACACTCGGTCGTTGACCGCGGAGAGAGTGCCGTGTTGGACATAACGCCACTTGATGGCCGGTCGTACAGCTATTTTCTTTCCCACGACGGAACCGAGGACGAGTTCGAGAAATTGCCAAACCAAGCCATTGCTGTGGACATTTAAAAATCGCGTATCGGGAACTCCTCCCAAAACATGTCACTGATTTTTTGTGCCGCTCTGATTTAACTCCTGTTGCAAACGCAAGAGCTGTCGAAGCTGATCCACGCTCTCCGAATTGGCTCCTCGTGTGTCTGGGGTGGAGGCTCTGAAACTCGGAACAGATTTAGACGATTGCTCGAGCACAACATAGATGGGTGTGCCGGCTGAAATACTGACAACGATACGAGCTGTAACGGCGAACCTTGATATTTGTTCGTCGGAGGCCTACCCGATATTGTTGCTGACCCGCTCGCGAATAAGGTCGGATTCGCTCAATGGTTGGTTCAGGCTGCCACGCTCGAGAAGCATGCTGCCCGCTTGGCCTATTCCCGATAACGAACGGACGAGGACGTTTGTGCCGGTATTCTTGCCCTCGACCTTGCCTTTAACCGGACCCATCCCTAGATCGGTTGCAGCAGCCTGAATGGGAATAGTGGCTCCGTCTGGCAACATCAGAGAATCGAATTGGATTCTCATGTAACCGGAACGGTCCGCCTCCTGATTCTGGCCCACCGCCTTAGCTCCTGCGGGAACAATAATTTCTCCATCGCGTTCATAGTTGTATTCAATCACCGCCAGCACGGGCGTGCGCACCGCAGTGCTAGCTGACGATTCCAATCGCGCCCGAAGCCGTGCGCCCATTGGAAGACCCAGCCCGTATTGCGGAACAGCTCCCGGATCTTCACGGCGCTCGGAACCAGACTGCGCCGCTGAAGCCGTCCGCACGAACACGAGCGATGACTTCTCGAATGCCTCGCGCTCGCTCTTACCCGGGTCTTTTGTCTGCTCTGCGATGTTTGGCCCCATGCCCGGCTGGTAGGGTGGCGCCTGCCAGGGCTGCTCGCCAAACGGCGGAATGGAGCCTAATGTGCCGGCAGTGTGTTCAGACTGCGCGGGCTGCGTAACAATTCTTGCAGCCGTTCTCTTGGTAGCGCTTCGCTCGAGGTCCTGCTCTTTCAGATAGCCGTCGTGACTCTCTTTGGGCACTGGACGTCCTGAATCGGTGATGGGGAGAAGGCTTTTGTCGCCCAAAGATGCTATCGCCTGGGATTGTGCGTCTTGATTCCCATTCGCAGCATTGCGTGATGCTTTCTGCGCGCCTCCAGTGCGCGGGACGGACATCCGCGGAGCAGAGACAACAGCAAAGATGAGTAGCGCAAATACGACTGCACCAGCGGCAACAATCACGAACCGGTTCTGTTGGATCTTTTGTCTGGCCCGCAATTTGGTTCTTGTAGACAATTCGGTTTTTACTTCCACATCCGACTGCGCGGTTGGCGCGCTCACCTGCGGTGAAGGTTGGTTTTCCATGATGAGGGTCGCGTGATCATTTCTGTTTCCATCGTTCTGCTTCATTTCGCACCTCCTTGGGCGGTCGGAACAAAAGAGACCGTCGCCAGCACGGGGCGGTCCACCTGTTAGACCTGTGCGACTTGCAGCATCAGACGTTCCGACGATGCTTTGAATGCGGGTCTCTCGAATGTGACGACGCCATCTGCCCTCTCACCCGGCGCCAATCTGCGGGATGTCAGTCGGTAGCTCTTGATGGCCACCGGCTCTGCCTTAATCGCCGTGTGGTGACGGTTCTTCGTCGTATCGGTTAGCTCAATCTGTGGAGGAAGCAACTCAATCGTATTCGCAGAGGCATTGAGCACTGAGAACGCCACTGCGACCTCATCGCCGTTCTTGGTAGAGCGTCCAACACTTATGCGCAACTGCCCGCCTTCCCAATGTGGAGGCTCAGTTTGCTGATCTCGGAGCATGCTCTCCTCTGGACCAATGGCGTCTCGCTGCGGCGGGCTGGCTCCCGCCAATTCCGCCGAGTCGAGGCTTTTTGTCTCCTCGATCACAAAACTGGGGTGGCTCGCCTCAATAAAAAAACTGCGCGGAGGTTCGTATTTCAGAACGTAATCGACTGGCGCCGACCGGTCTGCATCTCCTCTGCTTACCAGCGCCAAAGAGACTTCATGGCCTGTCCGAGTCAAGATCAAAGCGTTGGTGCGAGACGCGCTGGGGGTACTTGGCTTAAAAAACACCAATTGCGGTTCGGCCTCTGAATGTTCAGCTTTGAATGCACCAGGATCACCAAGGACCACGGAACTGACAGCTTCGGGTAGGCGCACTGATGTTACAAATCCGGGTCGCAATTCGAGCGTGGTAACGCTCTGTGGATCCAGATTGAGGCTAAGAATCCTGCCGGGAGCGAGATCGGCTTGTGCTGCCGCCAGGGCGACGCATGCCAGGGGCGTTATGAGATGAAACAAATTTCGGCAGATTTTCATCGTATATCTCTTTTCTGAGTGGTTTCGACAATCTCTGTTTTCTCTTGGGCGAAGCGCAGGTAAGTGGCTCGCATCCGAGACACATAGGCGACAACATCCGGATTGCGGTATGGCGAGACCACGCCTGCTGACAATGTTTTCCCCGGCGTAGTAAGCGGCCGACGCCAGCCGCAAGTCACCGTGGAATTTCTGAATGAGCCAGGCCAAATAGCGCACGCCACCCGAGACATTTTGATCGATACTACAGCGATCGCGTACACGTAGACGCTGCGCTGTCGTGGGCATGAGTTGCATCAGGCCGACTGCGCCTTTGAGGGAAATTGCGCACGGCCGCAAATTCGATTCCCGTTCGACAACAGCCCGCACCAGCGGCACCGGCACTCGATAGTGTTGGGCGTAGGCGGCAACGTAGTATTCAGCTTCCCGACGCTTTGGCCCGGTGGAGGTCTGCGCCCAGCTTGTTGCGGCGCATATTACGAGCAATAAGCAGCCAAGGCAGTTCATGCGACACTCCTCCCTAACGCTTCGCGCGTGTATTGCTGTGCGTCATAGATCAGGCTCGCGAAACCGTCTCGCAAAAGCAGCTTTTTTCTGTCCGCTTCAGTCTTTGCGACTAGAGGGAGTAAGGTATCGCGCAGTTCTGGCGTAACATGCTCATATTTAAGTATCTTGAGTGCTTCTGCCAAATCCAGAATTTCCGACACGGATGGCGGCTTCTCCAGACTCCAACCCCGCAGAGCTTTGGCGAGTCCAGCCATCCCCGCATGAAACTCTGGACTGGAATCCGGTGTCCTCAGCGCCACGATCTCCGCTTCCCTCTCCGCCGTTGGATGTTCCACGCGTAAATAGAAACTACGTCGACGAATAGGGTCCCCGATGCGCCTTTCCTCATTCGATGTCAGCACGACGAACGGTATGCTACGCGCTTCAACCGTGCCCAGCTTCGGTATGCTGAGCCTCCAAACGCTCATGAGTTCCAATAACAACGCCTCAAAAGCATGGCCAACTTTATCAAGCTCGTCAATGAGCAAGACGCAAGGCTTTTCCCACAGCAGAGCGCGCATAAGCGGACCGGCCGTGAAGAAATCCTGGCTGTGTAGTTCGGTTCTCAGCGAAGTCCAATCAATATCGCCGGACTTGGCTCTCAATTCGACACAAAGTCTCTGCAGAGGTTCGTCGAACTTACCAATGGCCTTTTCTTCGTTGATTCCCTCGTAGCACTGCAGGCGTTCCACTGTCGTGTTTGTGGCGGCTGCAACCGCATACGCCAATTGGGTTTTTCCGCTACCAGCGGGCCCTTCCAGCAACAGCGGCTTATGGAGTCTCGCTGCGAGATAAACTGTTGTTATGGTGATTGGGTCAGCTATGTAACCCGTTCTGCGCACAGCGCCTTCGATTTCTTCAATAGATGCAAACACCGTTACTTCTCCCCGAGCCTGTTCACAGCCTTGAGCGATGCGAATTTAAGCCCAAATCAGTTTTCGGTCAAATGCAGCCAAAATTGCTCTCTTTTGACCCAACTCACGAGCTGAGCAACAATGCCATTCGATTTGAAGGGAGCTTCTTAGATATGAACACCGCAGAATCGTCAACGAATCTAATCGCCATGCCAGGTCTGGCCCCGCACCAGGATAATGTAACTTCCTTGTTTCAGCAACCGAGGCGCCTGCTCGATGTGGGCGATGTCGCGAAATGGCTCGGCGTAAGCAAGAGCTGGGTGCGGGACCACGCATCAGGGCGCCGACAACCGAAGTTGCAGACCATCAAACTGGGTTCACGAAAAGGCAAAGGACTTTGGAAATTCCGCGAAGAGGACATTCAACAATTTCTATGCGACCGCAATTTTAGGTAAGACAGAGCCTCTAGCCGGGCTGCTGAGTACAAAGCATGTGACATGAAAAGCTCGTGAAGGGTAGAAGGGAGGCACATGAGATCTGGCGGAGAGAGAGGGATTCGAACCCCCGATACCCGTTAAGGTATACACGCTTTCGAGGCGCGCGCCTTCAGCCACTCGGCCATCTCTCCGCGCCGTGAATTTCCATCTTCATTTTACCAAGGAAGTTCGTTTTCACCGCCTTTCCTGGCTGGATGTCACTGAATTGAGCCTGGCTCAGCTTCCTTTCCGAGTTGAAGCAAGCGATTGGTCACCTCGTTGGCCATATGGAGCACCTCAGGACCGAGAGTTTGAGTGTAGATGTTGAGCGTGGTCCGGATATCGCTGTGCCCGAGTTGCGCCTGCATCTCTGTCGGGTGTGCTTCCTGCTTGCCATGGGTGGAAAAGCTACGCCTCAGCACCTGAAAGGTGGGGTGAAATGACAGGCCCAATGCTTTAGCGACAGGATATAGTCTGAGTCGAAGCCAGTTATCCGGGTGCATGGGTTTGTCGAGTGGCTTGCGCCCGCGAGCCCCGATGGCGGGAAACATCAACGTGCTCTCCTCCGTGTTTCCGCACTCGCGGCGCCATTGTTCGAGGCAGAGGCGGACGGCCTCAGGGATAGCAACAAGGCGGTAGTTAGTTCCACCAAAGCGGTTCTTGCGTTTGATCTTCTTTGCCTGAAACTGGCCTCGCCACGCCGTGTTCACAACCTTAAATATCAAGCCTTGGTAGGAGCCCCAGGTCAGGCCAAAGATTTCGCTGGGACGCAGCGCGCAGAACGACGAGATCAGAAAGATGGCACGGTCGCGTGAGGTTTCGAGGCCAGCCAGCAGCTTGGCGTACCACTCCACCGGCAAAATCGGTTTGTCTCGCTCCTCGATCTCCGGGATTACCGTCTTGCGGGCAACGTTGCGTTCGAGGACTTCTTGGTCGAGGGCTTCGGCGAGTGCCGCCTTGATGATGTCGCGCACGTGGTAGACGACGTTATAGGAATAGCCCGCCGCGGCCAGCTGGTTAAGCAGCATCTGCACCTGGAATTTGCTGATATCTTTGAGCGCCACGTGCTCAAGACGCGGGTAGATTTGTTTTTTTAGATAGCCTTCGTTGCTGCGGCGGGTCGCGGGCCGCCAGTTGGCGCCGCGCATGGGGATGTAGAAATTCCGCATCCACTCGCCAAAGGTGATGGTTCCGTCGGCTGGGCGCGTGATGGGACCGCCGTTGACCGCTGCGAGTTCGGCAGCGAGGATGCTCTCTGCTTCGGCCTTACGCATTTTTGGCGGGTAGCCGACGACGCGGCTGCGGTGGTGGCGTTTGGGTTTGCCGGTCGCGGGATCGGTCAGATAGACGTTGTAGTGGATCTCCCAGCCGCCGGCCTCGGTTGCCGACTGACCCTTCCCTTCTGATAATCGTGAACGCCCGCGTGCCATTCCACCCTGCTCTCCGCGCTGGAATATCTCTCAGCTTTCGCTTTCGCGCAAATCGCGACGAGAACTGCCACCCAGCCGAGAGGAGCGCGATGCGCTCATCGGCGACTTTCGAGAATGCTGCAGAAAAGGTCAAATTTAATTTTGCACCCTTACTGCACCCTTCAAAATCCCAAGCCATTGAAATAAAATCGCTTATGGCCGGAGTACGATCCGCCTCGAAAGCGGACATACCTTAACGGGTATCGGGGGTTCAAATCCCTCCCTCTCCGCCAGACAGTCTGCAGGTCAGAGAACCGTTTTTATCTCAGAACCGAGAAGACGGCCAAATATTTTCAGATCAGCATCAGAAAGTCAGCACAGCTTGCTCGACATTGCATCATCCGTATTCGCTTTTTCAGTGAATGAACCATAGTAGTTGATGGCTTGTGATGCCTGGATCCCGGCGTGTCATCGTCGGGGACGCTGATGCTGGATATTACTCCCCTGATTAACATGCGGAGTTCGTCGCAAAAGCAAATGCGCAGTGACCCGAGCCATGTGACAGCTTGTGGAGGCGGGCGGAGTATTATGCTCATGGATACTGGAGTTGATGAAAACGGGGTACAACGGTGCTTGAATCTGTTGATTGGCCAAATGCGCCACGGCGTCGCCGCCGGGTCCTTCTCATTCTTGCTGTTGTCATCAGCGTTGTTTTCGGCTGCCGGATAGCGTTTTCGTATTACCTCAACGCACTCTGGTTCGGATCACTCGGATACAGAGACGTATTCTGGAAAACACAGGCCGTTCAGTGGGCTGCCTTCACGGCATTTGCCGCGGCCACATTTCTAGTTCTATACGGATCGTTCGTGGTCCTAAAGCGGGCATACTTCACTGAGCTACAGAGCAGTCAAACAATTTTTATCGGAGGGCAGCCGGTGAGGCTGCCGGTAGAGCCTGTGGTACGCATCGTCGCACTCGGCATATCGGCCATTACCGCCATAGGAACCGGCGCGGTCATGATGGCGGACTGGCTGACACTTGCTCTCTATTGGCAGGCGCCGCACGTCACCGGTGGCGTTGCGGATCCAATTTTTGGGAAGCCGCTGAATTTTTATTTGTTTACCCTTCCCGCGTGGCAGCTCATGGCAGGATGGCTGCTAACGCTAGCCGTACTCATCTGCGCGGTCGCCGTCGTTCTTGCTCTCATCAACGGGGGTACCCGTGCGCTGGCCGGAGGTCGTGACGGCCACCCTTGGTCACCTTGGCGCGGCCTGTCGATCACGTTTGCGTTCCTCTTGCTGACTGTCGCGATGCGTGTCTATCTTGGTCGGTTCGAGCTATTGTTAGATGATCATACAATTTTTGGCGGGGTGACCTACACAGATGCGCACGTATGGATTCCAGGCATGCTCGCCGTCTCTGTGGGACTCGTTATCGGCGCAGTAATTGCGGCCGTCAATGCCTTGCGGATGGGACGTGTACGCTGGCTTGTTGCAGCGATCCTTCCGGCTGCGGCGTGTTACTTCTTTATCCAGACGTATGGCTGGTACGTCAGCAGCTTTATCGTCAAACCGAACGAGCTTGTTCGCGAGCAACCCTATATTGCCCACAATATCGAGTTGACCCGGCAGGCCTTCGGATTGAATGAGGTCTCGCAGCGTGAGTTTCCGGCTGAGACGTCGGTCGAGGCCGCTGATCCGGTGAACAACCAGGCTACGCTTCAGAACATCCGGCTCTGGGACTGGCATGCGCTGCAAGACACCCTTCGCCAGATTCAGGAAATCCGCACTTACTATGATTTCCCCGACATTGACATAGATCGCTATGAAATCGACGGTACAATTCGCCAGGTGATGCTCGCGACGCGGGAGATGAGCGTCGACAAGCTTCCGGAGAGCAGCCGTAACTGGATCAATGAGAAGCTGATTTACACACACGGCTACGGCATCACCATGAACCCCGTCAACGGCTTCACGCCGGAAGGTCTACCGGCGCTTATTCTGAGCAACATGCCGGTCCAGAGTACGGTACGCGGTCTCACCGTGACACGGCCAGAGATCTATTTCGGCGAGCTCACTAACACTGACGTGTACGTAAACACACGGCAGAAAGAGTTCAACTATCCGCAGGGCCAGACCAACAGCCTCACGTCGTATGAAGGCAAGGGCGGCATCGTCCTTGGTGGCTTCTTGCGCCGGCTCATCATCGCGCTCGACCGCGGCGACCTCGCGAAGCTGCCATTCAGCGATGACATTAGCAAAGACAGTCGGCTGCTAATGCGTCGTAATGTGCGCGATCGCGTGGCGGAATTAGCGCCGTTCCTCACGTACGATTCAGATCCGTATATCGTACTCGGTAACGATGGCCGGTTGTCATGGATCATGGATGCGTTTACGACCGCAGACAGCTATCCGTATTCGAGCCATTACCGTCTGAACGAAAATCTCGTCAATTACATGCGGAATAGCGTTAAGGTCGTCGTCGATGCCTATGATGGAACAACCACATTTTACGCGTTCGATACGGAAGATCCGATCATTGCGGCGTATCGCCGCATCTTCCCGAGCCTCTTCAAAGACGTGGCGGAAATGCCACCGGGGCTGCGCAAACACGTGCGCTATCCCGAGTTGCTGCTCAAGATGCAGGCGGCCGTGTACGGCCTGTATCACATGACGGATCCGGAGGTGTTTTACAACCGCGAGGACCTGTGGACGGTTGCCAGCGAAGCCGGCATGGACGCCTCTGGCGCGCAAACGTCGCAGCCGATGGAACCAAATTTTGTGCTGATGAAGCTTCCAGGTGAAAGCAGTATGGAGTTCATCGAGATTCTACCGTTCACACCGGCCAACCGGAATAACCTGATTGGCTGGATCGCCGGGCGCAGCGACGGAGCGCACTACGGCACGTCGGTGGTCTATGACTTCCCGAAAACAAAGCTCGTGGATGGGCCTCTGCAGATCGAGGCGCGAATCGATCAGAACGCGCAGCTTTCAGGACAATTGTCGCTGTGGAATCAGCAAGGCTCACACGTACGGCGCGGCCGTCTGCTGGTTATTCCGTCAGGGCGGGCCCTGTTGTATGCGGAACCGATTTACCTGCAGGCTGAACGGAGCCCGATGCCGGAGTTGCGTCTGGTCGTGCTCGCGCTGCAAGATCGGCTTGCGTACGGAGCAACCTTCGAGTCGGCTATGGCAGCCCTTTTTGGTGGAGGTGTCTCGTCGATGAGCGCTGCTGCTACCGCCGCGGAGCCGGTGCGACGCACACCGCCATCTGCCTCACCCCAGCCCGCAACAGATCTCAACAAACTCATCACGGAAGCCGCGAGAGATCTTGCCGACTACCAGCACCTGACGGCAGAAGGCAAGCTCGGTGAGGCTGGGCAGAAGCTTGAACAGTTGAAGCGCACTCTCGACAAGCTGGCCGTGGGTCAAAAATGATTTCTGTGTGACGCCGCATTCTTGCGCAACCAGCTTCGTTTATTCCGGAAGGCTTCTGGCGGGCTGGGTTTGATTTGAGCAGAGAGAAATCAATTGCCAATAAGCTATCGCGAATTGAAAGAGCTGCCGCCGGAAGCCGACCGGAAATATTCTTGCAATCCGCAACTTGCACCGTTTTATTCAACTCAACATTTTGGAGCTATGACTGCAAACAGGCTCTCCGAAGAAAATGGCATATATCAGACCTCATAATCTTGGCGGCGTGATGCCCTGGGAACTTAGCCAAGATACCCCAGAGCTCGAGTTACTTCGTGCGCTGAGTGGAAAAAAGTACAGACTCTGGTCTAATGCATATCAGCGGCTTCGCACACCGCAGGTATTGGTCCTGGAGACGAGGAATTTCAAACCGGATGAAGACAACGATCAAAGGCGAGAACCGTTTCGAGAGCGATGCCGGCAGATATGCCGCCTATCTTGAAACTCCGGAAGGGCGATTGCGTCTGGAGCTAGCGCTTGCCAACCTTCAGGAGTTTTTGCCTGCGCACCAACCCGACAACTATATGCGCGCGCTGGATATCGGATGCGGCACGGGAGCCACAGCCGTTCGTCTGGCACGGCTCGGTTTCCATGTAACGCTGATCGATTCCTCGCAGACGATGCTAAACATTGCGCAACATGCGGCGGATGATGCCGGCGTTAGCGATCAAGTCACGGTTAAATTTTGCGACATTACCAGACTCAAAAATCTATTCAATACCAGACTTTTCGATGTGATTCTTTGCCATAACCTTTTGGAATATATGGATGATCCGGACGCTGTATTGCGTGGCGCTGCCACCCTTTTGCGGGATCCATCGAGCATACTTTCCGTTCTTGTGCGCAGCCAGGCTGGTGAGGTATTGAAGGCCGCTATTCAAACCGGCGATTTGGCTGGAGCGGAAGATGCACTCACGTCCGAGTGGACAGAAGAATCACTTTACGGTGGTAAGGTCCGGCTATTTACGTTAGACAAAATGCGAGACATGCTGAAGGCCGCCTCGCTCAAGATAACTGCGGAGCGGGGTGTGCGCATCATCACGGATTATCTGCCGTCCAAAGTGTCTCGTGTCGAAGAGTATGACCGGATACTCGAATTGGAACGCAAACTGGGCAGGCGCGCGGAATTTATAGCCGCCGCCCGCTACATGCACTTTTTGGCGTCTGCCTCCAGATTGAAGGATCGCGCATGAGCAATATCAATGCATCGCTTTCATCCCCGACACCTGATGCCGGTATATCGCTCGGGCTGGGGCTAACCAATGAGTGCAATCTGGCCTGCGCCTTCTGCTACCGCGATCCAACCCGCACAGACCGTCTCTCTCTGGATCAGGTAAAGGCCGTTATGGAAAGGCTGCCGATCCGTTCAGTGAATCTGGGCACCGGTGAAAACGGCATGCATCCGGAATTTAAAGAGATTCTGTCGTATCTCCGCGAACAACCGGTCAAGCTAACGATCACTTCCAACGGCCACAGCATTGCTGTGTTGGAAGACAGCGAGTTGCGCGCCTTTCACGATGTCGAGTTTTCTCTTGATTACCCCACGCAAGCGGAACAGGATGCGCAACGCGGAAATGGCAACTGGGAGCTCATCCACCGCCAAGCAGAACGTTGCGTAAGACTCGGCGTGCTCCGTAACCATCATTGCTGTCATGATGAAGGCGAACTACTTGCGTCTGGCGGAGGTCGCCCGAGTAGCTAAACAGTTTGGCGCGCCGCTTGCGTGTAAACGTGTACCAGGCAGTGCGCTCAGACATTTATGCGCTTTCCTATGAAGAGTATTGGGAAGGGTTTCCGGCATCTTTTTGCAGAAACGGACGTGATCGCCATTGGTGAGCCGCTGGTTCGAGCGATGGCCGGACTTCCGCCGCTCACGTGGCGGATGTGGCGTAAGCACGGTGAGGGTTACGCCTCGCGCTACCACACAGCCCTGCGTCTATTGGCCAGGATCAGGCGAGCCGCTTTCCGATTTGCTCTCAATGGGGCTGGACATTCTGGACTCCGCGCCCTTCTGTGAAGCCCGCACGCTTCCCAACGCCTGCAAGCCTTGCGAATTCCGGGACTCATGCCACGGTGGCTGTGCCGGACGCCGACGCCTCCAGGGCGCGCTGCTGGAACCGGACTACTATTGTCCCGATCGTCCGCGGCCAGAGCCGCAGCCTGCAAGTGCGCATGGCCGAAACCCGAGACCTGCCCAAGCTGAGTAGTTCCTGCACTACTATCGTGATGGCGCGGAGTTGAACATGATACGTCCTTTACTCTCACGCAAAATTGCGAACAGACCATTAACCGTGATTATTTATGCCCTGGTGGCGTTGGCTTTTGCTTGCTGCCAGTTCGTTGTCTTGCCGGTTTGGAGCCAAACGGGCACGACTACAAACTCTCAAACCGCGCCGCGCAAGACGAGCCAGCCCTACACCGGTGATCTGTCAATTTTTGAAGAGAAGGACCGCGACAAAAAGCTACAGGTCGAACGCGTGATGGACATTCTGGGGATCAAGGAAGGCACGCACGTGGCCGATATCGGGGCCGGCTCGGGATGGTTTACGGTTCGCGCGGCAAAGCGTGTGGGAAACACTGGAGTTGTCTACGCCGTGGACATCAATCCAGAGTCCATTACTTATATAAATCAGCGTATTCAGCGGGACAAAATCGGCAACGTTCACACAATTCTAAGCAATGAAGATGATCCCAAGCTGCCTCAGAACAGCGTTGATTCAGTGCTGTTGCTCAAGACCTATCATGAGGTCGCGCATCCCGTGCTCCTGCTGGAGAATCTGAAAAAGTCTTTGCGAAGCGGAGCAAAGATCGGCGTCATTGATCGCAATGGCAAGGGCGATGATCACGGCGTCTCTCGTGATGTGGTCATCAAGGAAGCCACCCAGGCCGGCTATCAGTTACAAGAACAATACGACTTTGTGAAGGGCGACGGACAAGACTATTTTCTCGTCTTTCGCGCGAATACCGCACCTAAGTAAAGATCAGTGGGCGGAACTTGTCCGCCCATTTCTCATTGCGGGTTCATCACTATTGCGCGTTCACCCAGGTGTCTGATCCGGCCAACTTGACGGCTACATCTGAAAAGAAGACGCGGACTGGCTTCCCGTCCGCCGTCCCGCTGTGCTCCGTTGAGATCAACAGAGGGCCTGCCTTCTTGTAGCCTTCCCACGTCACATCAACAAGGCTCGGCTTTGCAGTGCCACCATGATGGAAAACCATTTTCTGCACTCGGTTGTCGGAACCAACATAAAGTTCCCAGGTATCGCCTGGTGTGTAGCCAACATTGGAAGGATATTTCATCACCACGTGCCGGGCCGAACCCTTTCCCCCTGGAACTTTTTGCGTGCCTTTATCTTCCACGGTGGCGCCAGTGTCCCAGACAAGATGAAACGGCAAGAGCAGCCAATACTGATCGTTGATGAAACCCGGATCGATTTCTTTTTTCACATTATCAGGCTGGCTGTCGAGCTGAGAGCGCACATACGTAACCTTTACCGGCTTGCCATCCTTATCTTTCCCTTCATATGTAACGCGGTCGGCTTTTGGCTCCCACGTCCATGTCCTGGAAACTTTGCGTCCGGGAATGTTGAAGGTGTAGCGGATCGCCATCAATTTGTCCCCACGAATCAAGGCCATAGGCCTTGGCAATTTGTTCGGCGATGGGTGGGCGTGACTGGGCCCAGGAAACTGCGGTAAGGACCAGCGATCCAAGAATTAGGAAACCGATTATCGTTGAACGGCCCAACTTTGCCATGGAGTATCCTCCTTACGATGAATGAAATCGAATCTCGTGTTGGCTGCGCATGAAAAACTCGTGGATACAGGAATTCAGTGAGGTGCAACTGCGCTCACTCTACATGTTCCGCTGAACTTTGTGGTGTCGCTGATCGCCTGATCCGACGCAAACCAACAATTGCAGCAGCTATTGCGACCGATCCATATTCCAGCACCATGATCCAGCCCGGAACCAACCATGGTACGACCCAGCCTGCGCAAATGCCAAACGTAGTAAGTTGGGATGATGCTGACCGTCCAGATCACAAGCGGCACCGTTGAAGCAGAACGCAGGAAGGGCAGCAGCCAAAGCAAGTACCAAGGATATACGACCGGCACACATAACAGAGATGCTGCCATCGGCCATGCAAATGCCCCGGCAAATGTGGCGAACGACCATGCAGCAAATTTTCCTCTCAGCCATATCGCAAAAAGAAAGCCGAGTCATCGCTGCAATCGCAACAACAATTTGTGGAGACGCCACTCGCTCTAGAACCGCAAACACTGGATCGTTAAAGCGGAAACTCTGCACGTAAGTGCCAAGCGAGCCGAGCGGCAGCCGCCCATGATTTAAAAAAGGGAGGTACAAAAGCGCAGCCACAACTGCGGCCAGCACACCATCGCGAATGCGAACACGCTTCCAGTAGAGTGGCAGCAATACAATTGGAAGTAATTTTACAGCCACAGACAGCGCAAATGCGACGGCTGCAAGCGTTCGCCACCGACGCCCCAGCGCGGCAACCGACAGCAACAGCAGCAGCACGCCAACAATATCGATATGACCGCTTCCTGCGACTTCTATCGCCAGCAGAGGGTTCCATGCATAGGCCAGAACCCAGTGTGTTCCTTGGCGGCTACGTCGCAGGACATCGAGCAAAATGATGGCAATCGCAAAGTCGCAAACAACGAATGCTATTTTCAGTGCAAAGACAGACTCATGAATCGCTGTTATGGCACGAAAGAACAGCTCAGCTCCTGCTGGATAAGGGCTCGCGAGATCCGGGTTATTCAGGGTGCGGGTTTCCGCTGTATGCAAGGCAGCAAGCGCAGGATCGCTGGGAATAGCAATATAAGGGTTGTAGCCAAGCCGCTGTATGCGGCCGTCCCACAAATATCGATGAATGTCATCATCTGTACCGGGCGGTTTTACTAGAAATAAAATATGCCACAGGACTGCCAACCCGAGCCCAATGACGATAACCCGGTGCGGGAATTTTGCCATGGAGAAAAATTCGCGTAAGGCAAGGAGATACGCGACGCCCGCAACTGCCAGCGCAATGATGAAAGATGGATCACCTATGCTGCTGAATTTGCGCGAGCAGATCGCCAGTGCCACAAGCAAGATTGCGCCGAACCCATACACTCTGTGGGACGGCCTGATCTTCACATGCCTCCGGGGCGAGTCCCCAACTGTGCGATTGCATGGTCCCACTCCGCAAGCCATGCTGCGGTACGCGGCGCTCTCGTCGGTGAATGCCGGAGTTCCGCGGCGAGTTGAACCAGATCGTTGGCGACGTCGACATCATAAAACGGAGGCGTGAATCCTATTGAAAGTTTGAGCGCCTGGGCTTGCGACAATAGTCTTTCGAGCGCATTTGCGGTGCCCATTCCATCGCCTTCAAACAGCGCAGGATGCGTGGCCTTGGCCCCGACCAGATAGTAGCCTCCGTCGTGCGTCGGTCCTACAACTACATCATGCGAGGTGAGGACCTCAAACGCCGTTTCCAAGATGGAGGGTGGCAAGTGAGGGCTATCACTATTGAACGCTATGATGCGTTGCGGGCCATTGCCGGAGAAATGCGCGAATACAGAAGTGAGACCTGCCGCAAGACCGTCGCCCTTCTGCGCCACGACTTGCACCTGATCGTCAACCACGGACACCAACTCGGTGACGTCCAAGCGAGGGCACATCATGGCAACGCGAACGGTGCTCAGGGAGCGAGCCAGCGCGATCGTGTCATCCAGAAGGCAGCGGTAAAACGCTGTAATGGCGGGTGGAGGAAGGTGCTGAGCCAGCCGGGTTTTGACCCTACCTGCAATCGGAGCTTTCGCCATAATCACCAGCGTGCATTCGCCGTTGCACGAGTGAACAGTCGTCTGGCTAGAGGATTTCATCGGGTTATGGTGCTTGCGTGGCTCATGCTGGCCCAGGAACTTCAGTTTTTTGCTGCCGAAGATAGTAGCGCACTATGAGGCTGAGAATGAACCATGCCGCGCCAATAGTTCCTTTTAGCGTCCCGCTGATCTTAGACTTGCCGATGCGCGGATGATAGCTGACCGGAACTTCCACGATCCGGAATCCCGCTAGAGCGCCTTTGAGTATCATCTCAACTGCCCAGCCATAAGTCATCTGTTCGAGCGCGAGTTGGCTGAGCACCTCTATGCGTGCAGCTCGGAATGGGCCAAGGTCGCTGATCCTCACATGATAAAGAACCCTGATCAGGAACGCAGCCAGCCGGTTACCAAGTGCGGAGTGCCAGGGCAATGCCCCACGAATGCTCTGCTTCCCCAGGCGAGAACCCAGCGTTATATCCGCGCGCCCGTCAAGGATGGGAGCCAAAAGAAGTGGCAGTTCGTTGGGTCGATCGCTGTAATCGCCGTCGAGAAATACCACGATGTCAGGACTGTTGCAGGCAGCGAGTCCAGTCAAACAGGCGCGCCCGTACCCGCGGCGAGGTTCGTGGAGAACACGAGCGCCCATCTGTGAAGCGATCTCAGGCGTCCCGTCAGTTGAATTGCTATCTACGACCAGGACCTCAGTGACGCTATCAACGGGAAGATCAGCTAAGACGCGTCCGATGGACTGCGCCTCATTGTGCGTAGGAATCACCACTGAGACCCGCAGTTGATCCTGGCTCAAATCACCACCATGGAGAAGATGGCCGGCGCCGCGCCAACAAGGCATCGATGCCCCACGCTCGACCAGCTCGCCCTATCGCAAGCCCAAGTGACGCAAGCACCGGGACCAGCAACTCCCATATCCAAGAGGTGCCCCATTCTGAAATCCAAAGGCTGCCCAGGAACAGAAATGCTACGAGGGCGGCAGGGCGCGTGAGCAGACCGAGCAGGAGCAGGATGCCGAGAGTGATCTCTGTTAGGCCCTGCATGGGTGCGGCCATTGCGGCGTGGTTCGCTGCCAGAGCCATGATTGCTTTCCAGGCGGCCGGAGCGTGGCTCGCTTTAAGGTAATAGTTAATCAGGTTGGCATACCCCGCAGAAGTGTAGAGACCCTTACCAAGATTTTCAAAGAAGACCCAAACAAACATTGCGCCGATCGTTATACGAACAAGTGCCAGCCCGTTTGCTGCGGGCATGGGGTTGGACACATTTTGCGTTGGGCTTACGTTTGCCGTCATCGTAACCTCCTACGCATTGAATGCTGTCTCATTCTCCGACGGGGGAAAAGGGCTTGCACATCTTAAGCGGTTTCCAGAAGGAATACCAGCATCTCCCGGACCTGCGGTTTGACTGCTGGTGAGTATGGCTTTGATTTCCAAATTCTTGGATTTCCAGATTCTTGCCATAGAGGCAATGCCGACCGAAATAAAAAATCGATTGCGCAAAAGATGATCGCTACAGCGTTTCCTCGCTCGTGCTATTCTGAAATTTCCATCATGCGTACTTTCTTTCTCATCCTCTTCCTGTTGATTGTTGTGCTGATTATGGCTTTGGTTTTCATGTCTTCCACTCCAGTGGTGACTTTGCCGCCGGTTACGGCGCTGGGGCAATCCACTCCAATCACCATCAAGATTAGCGATCCTCATGGCATTCGCAACGCCGTCGCCACCGTTGAGCAGAATGGCTCCAATTATAAAGTCTGGGACATGGAGCAGCCTGCGCATCGTTTGCGTTGGAAGGGCGGCGTAGCGGACGCGACATATACGTTCAACGCTGGAGCAAAGACCACTCCGCAGCTCCAGGACGGCAAAGCCCGCCTGATTGTGGAAGCAACATCGAATGACTTTCGCGCAAAAACTGTGAGCACCGAGCGCGAAGTAACAGTCGTCACTAGACCGCCCTCCGTCAGCGTGGACTCAGACGAGCACTATCTTTATTTAGGTATGGCTGATCTGGTCACGTTCAACGTCTCCGGATATGCCAGTGAATCCGGCGTGCGTGTGGGTGACGAGAAGTTCCGCAGCTGGCCCATGCCAGGCGGCAAACCTGGATTATTTTCTCTCTTCGCTTTTGCCTGGAACATGCCCGCAGGAACTCCTCCGCTTGTCTATGCCACCGATCCTGCAGGCAACGAAGTAACCGGCCAGATGGCTTACCAGTTCCCCAAGAACGAACAACCAAAGTATCGCGTGCGCGACCTTCAACTAGACGACAAGTTCGTCCAGAAGGTCGTGAACGAACTTGACCCCAACGGATCAGGCGATATGGTGGAGCGGTTTGTAAAGATCAATAGCGAGATGCGTCGCGCCAACAACAAAACATTGGCCGACCTGCGACTGAAGACCGCGGACCATTTTCTCTGGTCGCAGCCGTTCAGGCAGCAATCCAATTCCAAGGTGGAAGCCAACTTTGCCGACGTGCGCAACTATATCTATCACGGAAAGAAGATCGACCAGCAGGTGCACCTGGGATACGATCTTTCCATCACGCAGCATGTAGGAGTGGAAGCCACGAACGACGGACGCGTGGTCTATGCCGCTCCTCTGGGCATTTATGGCAACTGCATCGTGGTGGACCACGGCTATGGTCTGCAGTCGATTTACGGCCACCTGAGCGAGATCGCCGTGCATGAGGGCGACATGGTGAAGCGCGGGCAGATCATGGGTAAGAGCGGCATGACCGGCATGGCGGGCGGCGATCACATTCATTTCAGCATGCAGCTAGAAGGCGTCCAGATTGATCCGAAAGAATGGTGGGACGCGCACTGGATTAAAGATCACATCGCCAAGCGAGTGGATTTACCGGGATTCAGCAATTAGCCAGCCTCAGCAAATCACCTTTCCTCGACACAAAAACACCGCCGTTTCCGGCGGTGTTCAATAGGGACTACTTTTGACGAATGGGGCTTTACACGCTCATTTCCTTTGGGAACACGAAATAGAACAGCAACCCAATCAGGATGAGGTAGGCGAGTACAATCAGCGTCCAGGCCATGTTGTGGCGAATCACTTCTCCTTCACTGCGAACAAACTTGCTGGTGGAAACGCCTACGCTGGCGGTCTGCGGCGCAATCGGCTTGCCCACTTCAGCGCCCAGCGAGTTCAGGGTTGGCGCAAGCAGCACAGGCAGACCCAGCAGCCTTCCTGTAACCGCCTGGATGGGACCGAACATGGCATTGGTGGATGTATTGCTGCCGGAGAGAGCCACACCAATCCAGCCGAGGATCGGGGCAAGCACCACAAAGGGCCATCCGACCTTAGAGAAACTGAAAGCCAGCGAATTGGCCATTCCGGCAAACACAAAGATATAAGCAATGGCAAAAATAAAGAAAGCTACCAGCAAGGCGCCCCACATTTGCTTGAAGGTGCGCGCAAACACTTTTTTCAGCGTGTCCATGCTGGGACGCAGGAACAGGACAATCAATATCCACGAGGCCAGAATGGCGGTACCGCCGCTCAGTGGATTGAAGTTGAAGGTGGAAGCGATGGACTTATGGGTCACAGAAGAGATGGCTGAAACCGTCCATTTGTGCGAGAACTTACCCGGCAGATGAGACCAGGGGCCGGTCCACAATACAACCACGATTACCAGGATGATATAGGGCATCCAGGCGCGGAAGGCACCGCTTGTATCGGCCACGGCAGTCTGGCTTCCGGCAGGAATAATCTTTCCGCCGAATGCTCGAAGATTCTTCGGCTTCCAAATCTTGACAAACAAGAACAATACCCAGAAAGAGACGAGCGCGCCGCTCAGGTCAGGTAAATATGGTCCCAGGTAATGCGCCACCGGCCATTGTCCCAGAATGTAGGAGAAGGAACCGACAAGCGCCAGCGGCCAAGCTTCTTTCAGTCCGTCCCAGCCGCTCACCAGGTAAATAAGAACAAAAGGCGGTAAAAGCGCCAGTACAGCGACCATATCGCCGATCGATGCGGATAACGCCAGAAGCGGCAGCCCGGTTACCGCCGCCAAGGCCAGTACGGGAGAACCGAGAGCGCCATAAGAAACTGGCGCATTGTTGGCCAGCGCGGCCACACGGATCGCCTCAAGATCAACAATCCCCAATCCAACAAGGATTGGCACTACAACCGCCCAGGGATACCCGAAGCCAACCAGTCCTTCCAGCAAAGCGCCAAAGGCCCAAGCCAGCATAAGTGTCTGGATGCGCACGTCAATCGTGGCCTGGTTTACCATCCAGGTTTTAAAGCGATCAAAATCCCCGGTCAGCACCAGCGTGTTGAAAATGACCAGTCCCCAGAACGTGATCCAATCAATGGTCCACGCGCCCTGCAAACCGCCGTAAAGGTAGGAACGCAAACTGTCTCCTAAGGGCGCATGCCAGCCCCACACGGCAATCAGAATTGTGATGACGCCGGCGATGATGGTAGCCAGCCAGGCCGTCATACGAAGCACGGCAAGCATGAACAATAAGGCCGCAAGTGGAACCAACGCGAGTAGGATTGTTGACCACATGCTTCCGGTAGGAGCCAAAATTTGCTGGAACACATTCATGTGCTTGCACCTCCAAAAATGCGCTGCTTGTTGGAACGACTCTTAATACTGGATCGGCGGCAGATGTCTGCGGGCGCAGCCGGCCAGGTTTCTGCGGCACAACTGAAACTAGAGTAAAAGGATTGCGCGGATTACTTTCCGCTTCGGCGGCGGTTCTGTCAAGTATTTTGTGCAATCCCCTTCATCTCTTAAGCATACTTCTTGGCTGAAAAATCGCCTCTGACGCCATCAAACCGGCCCAGGATGAGCACGCAAATTCAGGAACCTAGCTATCCTTTCACGGCGCCTACCGTAAAGCCGGCAATGAACCGATCGAGGAATAAATTGTAAAGAAAAGCGATTGGCAAGCTAGCGATCAGGCAGGCCGCCATGAGCGATCCCCAGAAATAAACGTCGCCGCGCACCAGGAAGATAGGGATGCCAACTCCGACCATCTGCTGCGACTCTGGGGAGATGAACGTCAGCGCATAGACGTATTCCTGCGTAACCAGAGTAAAGGTAAAAATCACGACAGTAAGGATGCCTGATAACGAAATCGGCACCACCAGTTTGATGAATGCGCCAAAGCGCGTCAGCCCATCCACCATCGCGGCATCTTCCAATTCACGCGGGATAGATTTGAAAAATCCCATCAGCAACCAGATGGAAAATGGAACAGTGATGCTGGGATAAACCAGCACCAGCGACCATATCGTGTCTTGCAGGCCGAGCGAAGCTACGACCCGAGAAAGCGGGATGAACAGCAGAGTCGGAGGAACCAGATAGGTTAGAAAAATCCCGATACCCAGACGCTCGCCCCATCTTCCTGTGAGTCGAGCCAATGCGTAGGCAGCCGGCACCGACAGCAAAAGCGTGATGGCCACTACAATCGCGCCTACAATCGCGGTGTTTGCCAACCAGGTCAGGAAGCGTGTCTGACCAAACAGCAGCCGCAGATTATCGAGCGTGGGCGGAAGATTGAAGATGAATGGGTTGTTCTCCATTCCGTAGAGGTCGATGTTCTGCTTGAAGGTGGCAATCACCATCCAGTAAAACGGGAACGCCAGCAGCACGGTGAAAATCGTAAGCACCAGCATTTTCACGGTTGTGGGCCATGGGTTCAGGCCAGCAAAAGCCCGCTTTACGCCTGCCGATTGCAAATACCAGACCAGTGCCGCAGAGATGCACATTTGCAGGACAAGCGCGACTGCCAGGCTGTAATGCGAGGTTCGCAGCGCGTACAGGAACAGCGCCATCAGGCAGCCGATCACGTCCGACCCAAAAAGAAAGAAGAGGAAGACGCGGGAGCCGTTATGCAGCTTCCACAAGCCAACGGCGAGGAACCCCATCACCAACACTGCAAACAGCCGGAACACGCCGGTAAGTCCACTTACGTGGTGCATCAGCGTCAGCGCAAGAAACGAGACCGCAGCGCCCAGGAGGAATCCGGCCAGCAGACTGATTCCCGCAGGACGCTTGATTACCGGAAGTGAAATTGTCGGAGCGGCCATTACACCACCTCCGCGCGATGCGCCACGCGCAACATCAGGTAAGCAATCACCACCAGCACCGGGACAAGGAAGACTGAGATCGCCGCACCGGCAGCCAGGTCACTGCCCTGGATGCCCTGGGTAAACGCCAGGTTCGGCAGCGTCTGCGTGGAATCGTATGGGCCACCATTGGTCAGAAGATTTACCACGGCCAGATCTGTGAAGGTAAAGACGGTGCCAAAAAGCACAGCCACGCCAATAATCGGAGTCATCATCGGCAAGTTGATTTGAAATAGCGTGCGCCAGAATCCCGCGCCATCAATAGCCGCCGCTTCGGGGATTTCCTTTGGTATGGCGCTCTGGCCTGCCAGCAGGATCACCGTGGAAAACGGAATCAACCGCCAGCAATGCACCAGGATCACTGATGTAATAGCCAGCCCTTCCTGCCCCAGCCACATCGGCGGGGAAAATTTATTCACGAAGCCAAGCCAGATCAGCGCCCAGGTGATCACGCTATAGATGGAATCCAGTATCCACTTCCAGCCGATCGTGCCGAGCGAAACCGGCGCGACCCATGGGAGCAAAATCAGAAAGCGCACGAGCCCGCGGCCGCGAAACGGCTTCTCCAGAGCGATGGCCAGGATGGTCGAACAGACGATCATGACGATCTGCGAGGCCACCGTAAAGATGATCGAGTTTCTCAGGGCCGCTTTGAAGCTGGGGCTCTGCATGATGCTGCGGAAATTCTCCAGCCCCACAAAATGAAGCTGGCCGCCGCCGATGCGCGCATCGCTGAAGGCATAAAAAATGGCCATGCAGAACGGCGCCGCAATCAGCAATAGAATATAGAGCACCGCAGGGCTGAACATGGCAAAGCCCAGCAAGGGGCTCTGCGCTGCTCCCATAGATTTGACCTTCGGCTTGCCTCCTGGTCTTGTCACCGCTGCTACTGCCATGTAAGGGCCCTCGCTGCGATCTTCTTTTCCGTAGTGCGGTCAAAAAATTTCAGGTGGTGCTCCGGGACGGCAAAATCATAGGTGACGCCAGCCTCAAAGCTATGCCCGAGCAGCAGGCGCGCAATGACTTTTTTGCCGTCAGCTTTTCCGCCCACCAGAATGCCGGCCAGAATGAACTCCGCTCCGAGATATTCCACGTTCTCCACGCGGAACTTGAACATGATTCTGGCGCTCTCCCTCACGTCTTCTGCCAATCGGAAGTGCTCCGGACGGAAGCCGATAATCATCCAATCGTTCTCGATCAGGTTCATGGGCGGCGATCCAAGGAACGTAGCGACAAATGTGTCGGCAGGGTCGTCGTAAACCTCCTTCGGCGTCCCGAGCTGCCGAACCACTCCCTTGTTGAGCACCATGATTCGATCTCCCATCGCCATGGCTTCAACCTGGTCATGCGTGACATAGATTGTGGTGGTGCCCACGCGCTGATGGAATCGCTCCAGCTCTTCACGAGCAGACATGCGGAGCTTTGCATCAAGGTTTGAGAGCGGCTCATCCAGCAGAAAGACCGAAGGTTCGCGCACAATTGCGCGTGCCAGAGCCACGCGCTGGCGTTCTCCGCCGGAGAGCTCGCGGGGCTTGCGCTGCAATAGGCCGCCGATCCCGAGCAAGGATGAGGCCCACTCAACCTTTTCCTTGTGAAGGTTCTTGGGAACGTTTTGCGCTTTCAAAGGGAAAGCGATGTTTTTGTAGACAGTAAGATGCGGATAAAGCGCGTAGCTCTGGAAGACCATGGCGATGCGGCGCTCACGTGGCGTGAGATCATTCACCACTCTGCCGCCAATGAGAATTTCGCCGGCCGTGGGTGTTTCCAGGCCGGCGATCATCCTAAGAAGAGTCGTTTTCCCGGAGCCTGAAGGCCCCAAAAAAACCAGAAACTCACCTTCGCGCGTCTCCAGATCGACTTCGTTTACAGCTCCGAGCTCTCCTTCTTTAAATACCTTGGTCAGTTTCCGGGTTTCAACGACGGCCATCAATCCCTCAGGTTAGTGGCCAGTTTGAAAACTGGCCCACTAGCAATATCAGCGTCCCGGCGCGCCGGGACGCTGGCTTTTTAGGCAGGCATTCAATCGCAGTAGCGACGAACTGCCAGCTTACTTGAAACGTTCAAAGATGCGCTTGTATTCGGCTTCCGCAGTTTTGGCTGCATCTTCCGGAGAGGCTTTGCCCTGCGCCACTGTGGCAAACATGGTCGGAATAGTCCAACTCTTGAACGCCTGGTCAATCGCGGCAGAGCAATAGCCGGGATAGCCGACGTTCGTCGCCCAATCCAGCACATCACCCAGCACTTTGTACTTATCGTTGGGCGTCGCTCGCGGATCATTTGAGATTTCCTTTTGCAGGTTTGGCACTGTGCTTGGGAAGCAGGGGAAGTTATAGAACTGCCCCGCCACAAAGCCATCGTGGAAGTTGTCAATGTAGTCGATCAGGAATTGTTGCGCGCCGTCCTTGTTCTCCGCGAACTCCCAGATCACGTAGCAATCCATCACGTGCTCAGCAGCAATCCTGCGCACCGGCCCTTTCAGTGCATGGCTCACCATAATGTTCTTATCGATTGGCTGGTGTTCCCTCTCGGCCTGACGAGTAATGGAGATTGCATTCGCCACAAAAGAAACCTTGCCCGCCAGCATGGCCTGGTTGTTTGAAGGTGGAGTCCAGGTGAAGACCTCCGGAGTCTCCGATTCCTGGTAGAGCGCCTTCATGAATTTAAGGGCTTCAATCGTGTTCTTGGAGTTAATAGTGACATTTCCGGCCTCATCCTGCTCCGCCCCACCAAACGACCACAGCAGAGCGCGCATGGCCATGCTGGTATCGAGCTCTTGTGACAGCCCCAAACCGCACGGATTGCCGAACTTGTCTTTGATCATCTTGGCGCCCTTGCGCAGATCGTCGTATGTGTCCGGGCCGTTCGGGAAACCGACTTGCGACCACAGGTCCTTGCGCCAGTTGCCTGGATCGGGAGCGTAGGAATCAGAAAATGCGTAATATTTTTTCGTCTTGGGGTTGAAAGTGGATTTATGCGCCAGATCAATCTTTTTGCCGTGCTTCTTTTCCACTTCCTGGTACACGTGGGTCATATCGATGACCTGATTCTCATAAGCAGCGGGCGGCGAGAGGAACATGAACAGATCATGGCCTTTCTTGGCCTGGGCTTCTGACGCTGCGCGGGTATTCAGGTCCACCAGATTGATGTTGTCTACAACTACATTGGTGTTGTGCTTCTGTCCCCACTCAACCGCAAATTTCTTGTTGAACCATTCATCGAACGCTGGAACAAAGTGGCTCCACTGCAAAATCTTCAGCGTTTTCTGTTGCGCAGCGGCGCGTTCCGGAAACAGAAATGCAGGCCCAAGCGCTCCAGCAGCAATGCCGCCGGTCCCGGCAATCTTGATGAAATCTCTTCGAGTTACACCCTTGCCCTTCTTTTCATCCTTCATGTTGCCTCCTCAGTTCTTCAACGATTTTTAAATCGCAATAGGATTTGCTCCCGCGCCGAGCCTCAACGTTCTTCCCCAAACCTCTTTACATCTTCAGGAACATCTTTCTTCACAACCGTTCGATTGCCCTGCACCATGACGCGGATTTGCTCCACCACGTCTGGATTGGCAAGTGTGGTGACGTCGCCTGTGTCCATTTGATTGGAAATTGCCGCCAGCACGCGGCGCATGATTTTGCCCGAGCGCGTCTTCGGCATATCGGGCACAACATGGACTTTCTTTGGACGGGCAATCTTGCCAATCTGATGTTCGATGGCCTTGGTCACGGCGTCTGAAACTGCTGCGGCGTTGTGCTGCCCAGGCTTAAGCGAAACATAAACTTCCGGCACGCGGCCTTTTACTTCATCGACCACCGGAATCACGGCGGCTTCGGCCACTTCACTTACCGTCAGGCAAGCTGACTCCAGTTCTTTGGTGCCAAGGCGATGGCCGGCAACATTGATGACATCGTCCACGCGGCCGAGGATCCTAAAATAGCCATCCGGCGCTTGCACCGCGCCGTCACCGGCAAAGTACGGCCAGTCACGCCAATCTTTGCTCTTGGGATTTTTGTTGTATTTGCGGTAATACTGCGCAACAAAGCGGTCACGGTCGCCATAGATGGTCTGGAACATTCCCGGCCACGGATTCCTGATGCAAATGTTCCCTGCTTTGCCCGATCCGCCTTTTACTTCTTTGCCTTCTTCATCAAAGATCACTGGATAAATTCCCGGCAATGCAGGGCCAGCGCTGCCGGGCTTCATTGGATCGATGGCAGGCTTGGTGCTGCAAATAACTCCGCCAGTCTCCGTTTGCCACCACGTATCGACGATTACAGCTTCGCCTTTGCCTACGACTTCGTGATACCACTTCCAGACTTCCGGCTCAATCGGCTCACCCACGGTGGTCATGTGCTTAAAGTGATAGTCATACTTTGCGGGTTCGTCCGGACCGGCCTTGCGCAGCATGCGGATCGCCGTGGGCGAGGTATGGAAAATGTTCACATTCAGCCGTTTGGCTACGCGCCATGGCCGTCCGGCGTCAGGATAGTTCGGCACGCCTTCATAGAGAACACTGGTTGCTGCTAGCGCCAGAGGCCCGTAGACGATGTAAGAATGGCCTGTGATCCAGCCGATATCGGCCATGCACCAGTAAACGTCGGTGGGGTGCAGATCCTGAATATATTTCGTGGTACCGGCTACGTAAGAGAGATATCCTCCCGTTCCGTGCTGGCAGCCCTTGGGACGGCCTGTGGTGCCGCTGGTGTACATCAGGAAAAGCGGAGCTTCTGAAGGCATCGGCACCGGATCGACTACTTTCCCTTCATATTTCTTGAGCACGTCTTCAACAAAGAAGTCACGACCTTCGACCATCGGCGTCTTAGAATTGTATTTTCCCGGCTCGCGGTGCCAGACTAGGACTTTTTCAATGGCGTGCTTTTCGTCCTTGGCCGTTTTTACGGCAATATCGGCCTTCTCTTTGTGATCGGTCATTGTGCCGCTGCGGTAATAGCCGTCAATGGTGACCAGGATTTTGCTGCCTGAATCCGCGGCTCGCAGGCCGCAAGCCTCTCCACTGAATCCGCCAAAGACCACGGAATGGATTACCCCCAGCCGCGCACAGGCAAGCATGGTGATGGGCAACTCAGGAACTACAGGCATGTGGATGGTGACGCGATCTCCCGCCTTGAGGCCGGCAAAATCGCGCAGCAGCGCCGCCATTTCATTTACCCGATAGTAAAGCTCCTGATAGGTAATAGAAACGGGCGGAACCTCTTCCGGTTCTCCGACAAAGATAAAGGCCGCTTTGTTTCGATACTTTTCCAAATGACGGTCGACGCAGTTGTAACAGGCATTGAGCTTGCCTCCCGCATACCACTTCCAGAAAGGAGCGTCACTGGTATCAAGCGTGGTGTGCCAATACTGGTCCCAGCTCAAAAGGTCAGCATATTCACGGAAGCATTCGGGAAAGTTTTTTTCGCTGAAGCGTTGATCAACGGCAGGATCGGTCAGATAAGCTTGTCCAGTAAATTTCGAGCTTGGGTGAAAATACTGCTCTTCCTTCCAATGGACGGCGATCTGCGCCTCATTGACTTCTGTCTCTTGCTCTTTTTCATTCATCACGCGAACGTCAGCCATGACCTGGACCTCTAGATTTCTAAATCGAATCGCGCTAACTCGCACCGGCCCGCAGGGTTTGGGCCGTAACGGACTGGCGGGTGGCAACGGCTGCCACCCGCCAGTCCGAAACAGAATTATCCTACACCTACAGAAGCATTCGTGCGCAAGAGGCGCTAAGCATCTATCTGCGGGCCGCTCCGCTTGCAGGAGCAGGCGCAGCCACCTCAGTCCATATCTTCACATTGCGCGTATCGTGCAGGGCAATAACGCCGACCACGAATGTAATAGCCGCGACGGTGATTGGGTAATAGAGACCGTCAAAAGGATTGCCCGTAGCTGCTGGAATCCAAACGCAGACCAGCGGCACCAATCCTCCAAAAACACCATTGCCGATGTGGTACGGCAGCGAAAGAGCGCTATAACGGATTTTTGCCGGGAATGACTCGACCAGGAACGCTGCAATCGGTCCATAAACCATGGTGACGAAAATCACCTGCAAGAAAACCAGCCACATCAGCTTGGTTTTGTCTGCGTTGCTGGCAACCGGCGCAGTGATGGCCTTGCCGGTAGCATCCACGGTTTGGGGCGTTAGCACAGTCGCGCCGGTCACCTTATTCTTAGTGGCATCCACGTGTGTTACGTTGTTGCCGGCAGCGCGCTGCATCGCCGGATAGATGCCTATATCGGTTCCTGGGACACGATAGCTCACGGCAGCAAGGATTAATCCGGCCATAATAATCCCCTTGCGTCCAATCCTGTCAGAAAGCCAGCCGAACAAGACGAAGAGTGGCATCCCAATCAAGAGCGCCTTAGCGACAATCAGGTTCGCATCACGCGCCGGGACCTTCAGGATCGTCTGCATAAAGAACAACGCAAAGAACTGGCCTGTGTACCAAACCACGCCCTGGCCTGCGGTCGCTCCAAATAAGGTGATCAAAAAGCGCTTGAAGTTCTCGCCTACTGTAAAGGCTTCTTTAAGCGGCGCCGCAGACGTCATCCCTGTTGATTTGATTTGCTGAAAAATTGGGGACTCTTTCATTTGCAGGCGGATGTACAAAGAAATCAGCACGAGTATCAGTGAACCCAGGAAAGGAATGCGCCAGCCCCATTCTTTGAAAGCCGCTTCAGACATTGCATTCTGCGTGCCGATGATCACGGCAATGGAGACAAACAATCCCAATGTTGCCGTGATCTGAATAAAGCTGGTATAGAAGCCGCGTTTATCGTCAGGAACGTGTTCCGCCACGTAGACTGCGGCGCCACCGTACTCACCACCAAGTGCTAGTCCCTGGAGTACGCGAAGACAGATCAAAATAATGGGCGAAAACCAGCCTGCGGTCGCATAGCTGGGCAGTGCGCCCACCAGCGCTGTTGCGCCGCCCATGATCGAGAGCGTCACGATAAAAGCATATTTCCGCCCAACCAGGTCACCGATGCGCCCGAAGAAAAGAGCGCCGAAAGGACGCACCATAAAGCCTACTGCGAACGTGGCCAGATATGCGACGTATTGGAACAGCTGATTGCCAGGCGGATAAAACTTTGGCGCCAGAAATGCGGCCAACGTGCCAAAAATATAGAAGTCATACCACTCGATCATTGTTCCAACCGATGAGGCCAAAATGACTGACCAGATTTTTGAAGTGGTGATCTGGTCCGATGAAGTCACCGGCAGAGAAGCGCTTGACATATGGCCCTCCTGGAAAAGAGCCAGGCCGGCCGGACCTGGTTCCTGTTATGTTGAGCTGATTCTAAAGCATCAAAACTGAGCATAATGCGTTATAAAGACGAAAAATTGTTCTCTGCTTACGCTTTCAAGATTGGCTTCAGTCATTCCCTTGTCTGTGGCTGACTGGTGTCCGGCAACGCCCTTTCGCCCAGTTCCAATGGCAGGTTGGGCTCGATTCCCATTTGGCACCCTAGGGTAGCCGGATTACCGTAGATGTCAAGCAGAAATGAATGGGGAGAACATGAATCGTTCATTGGAAGGTCTTTGCGGCGGGGCGGTTCAGCCGAGTTGAGAGGAGTCCTACTTGTGAATCCGCAATTGCAGGAATATGATGCACCATCTGTATTTACCAGCCATGTCGCTTGATATCTTTAAAATTTCGGTCTTCTATCACGTTGGGCCGCATACCGTCTTGAGGAGGAATTCAATGAGGGAAACCTTAGCTTTCTTTGGCCAGATCATCCGCCGTACTTCGATATTGGCCCTGGCATTGAGTGGGATTGTAACGCTTTGCAACAGCACAAGCCGCGCCGTAGTTGCAGACGACACTATCAAGATCGCGGTCGTTCTACCCACCACGGGAAGCGAAAGTAAGCCCGGCCAGTATCAGAAAGAAGGCATTGAGCTCGCCATGAAGCAGATCAATGATGCCGGCGGAATCATGGTGAAAAGTAAAGGCAAGAAGCTCAAGATAGAAGAAGTCTTTTACGATGACGGCACCGACTCCAAAAAGTCCGCCTCTCTGGTGGAGCGCGCCATGAGTTCCGATAACGCGGTTGCCGTCCTGGGGGGCTACTCCACCGCGTTGGGTACGGCTGAGTCCGTAATGGCTGATCGTTACAAGACCCCTTGGGTCACTACCGGAGCGGGTGCAACAGCAATTTTTGGCAAGGGATATCAATATGCGTTTGGAACCCTGAGCCCGGTAGCGCTGATCGGAACCACGTCGGCTGAGTTTCTCGGCTCTCTCATGGATCAGGGTAAGCTTAAAAAGGGTTTGAAAGTCGCCATGGTGGTTGAAAACACAGATCATGGCACGGATTACGTCAACGGCTTCAATGACTGGAACAATAAGCATAAGGGCTATTTCAATGTCGTGCTGAACGAGAAATTCGAGCTCGGTTCCACCGACTTTTCCGGCATTCTCCAGCGCGTGAAGAGCGCGCATGCCGATATCTTTCTCTCTGACGCCCACCTGCCCGACTACATCACCATGCAGCGCCAGTACCTGCAAAACGGGCTGCATCACCAGATGATCAGCTACGGGGCTCGCGGTCCTGAAGCCAATGCACGTCAGGCGCTGGGCGCGGGTACCGACTACATTTTTGCCGGCATCTGGTGGTCAAACAAGCTGCCTTATCCTCAGGCAAAAAAGTTTGCGGCAGACTACAAAGCTTTCACCGGACATGACGTAGATTCCTGGTACGCGGCACCTGCTTACGATGGCATGCGCATTCTGGCCCAGGCGATCGAAGCTGCTGGTTCGCTGGACAAGACCGCGATCCGCAATGCGCTTAAAAAAGCGCAGTTGAAGGATTCCGTACTGCCTGGCCAGGTCTTGAAGTTTTCCGCGGATGGGCAAGCCGAATATCCCTTTGTGATCACGCAAAACAAGCCAGACAACAAGGTAGATATCGTTTACCCGAAAGACGCGGCCACCGGAGAGGCCGTGGCGCCGATTCCGAATAAATAGACGCTGCCGCTTACATGAGTGCTGTCGAGTATCTCGACCTTTTGCTGAAGGCCCTGCTGCTGGCCGGCGTCTATGCCGCCATGGCCGTCGGCATGACCGTGGTCTATGGCGTCATGAAGATCGTGAACCTGGCGCACGCCGGGTTCCTGATGCTGGGAGCGTATTTTGCCCTGGAGATGTTCAACCGATTCCACATGGATCCAGTCCTTGGCTCCGTGCTCGCCTTGCCGGCGTTTTTTCTCTTCGGCATGCTGGTGCACTGGCTTCTTGTGCGCTGGCTGCCCAAGTCAGACACTCCCACTCTAGCCTCTCTCCTGCTGATGTTCGGCTTCTGGCTGGTCTTACAGAACCTGGCTTATGCGCGATGGGGGAATGAAGATCAGTCGATCCTCACTCCGCTCACTCTCTCCTCCGTCCACATTGGAGACACAATCTCAATTCCCAAAGTCAATCTGGTCGTCTTCGCCGCTGCGGTGTTCTGCATGATTGTCTTGCAGATTGTTTTTCATCGTAGCTGGTTTGGACGCTCCATGCGCGCCCTGATCCAGAACCCTTACGGCGCGCAAATTGTGGGCGTGGATGACGAGCGGACCGCGCGCCTCACCTTCGGTTTGGGTACTGCCTTTGCTGGATTTGCCGGAGCGCTCCTGGGCATGCTCTACTCCTTCAGCCCAGACTTCGGCCGGCCTTTTTTGCTGCGATCATTCGTGATTATCGTGCTCGGCGGCTTGGAATCGGTCTCCGGCGTAGCTTTAGGCGCGATCGTTCTGGCCATCCTTGAAACCTTCAGCACTGTTGTCCCGCTGCCCTGGTACTGGCATGGATGGCAGTTCTATTACCTGCCGCCCAGCTACCAGCCCGTAATCCCGTTTGCCTTGCTGGTGGTTGTATTGGTGATCATGCCGAAAGGCTTGGCGGGGCTTTTCAACCGCAAATGGAAGACCGCATGACGCCCCCCAAGCACCTCAGCGGGTGGTTTAAGCTGGTCTTGCCTTGGCTGCTGCTGGCGTTTCTGCTGCTGCTTCCTGCGGCACACCCCAGCGACAATGTCATCCGTCTCCTTTTTCTTACGGCCGTCTGGACCACCACCGGCCTCGGCTGGAACCTGATCGGCGGTATGACGGGACAGGTCTCGTTCGGATTTGCCGTCTTCTTTGGTTTGGGCGCATACACCACGGCGCTCCTGATGCAGTACGGTCATAACCCGTACTTCAGCTTCATTGGCGGCGCAGCCATTGCCATGCTTGCGTCTTTCTTGATTGGCCTGCCCACGTTCCGGCTGCGCGGTCCATACTTCGTCATTGCCACCATCGGCGTCACCGAAGCCGTCCGCGTGATCATGAACAATCTTGATATTACCGGCGGGGCCAGCGGCTATCGCATTACAGAAAACAAGCCCTTCAACCCGCTGGAGCACTACTACACCGCGATAGTGGCTGTGGCCCTGGCCGTTCTTGTTTCCGCCATCATCGCCAACAGCAAGTTCGGTCTCGCCTTGCGCGCAATCAAGCAGGACCAGGATGCCGCTGCCGACCTGGGAGTGAATCTTTACACTTCCAAGCTCTGGATCCACGCTATTGCTGCCGGGCTCACCGGCATCGCCGGCGGTATTTATGCGAGGCGCGCAGCCTTCTTTTATCCTGGCGATGTCTTTGCCTTCCAGACCGGCATTTACATCCTGCTCATGCCGGTGATCGGCGGCATTGGGACTGTCTGGGGGCCGGTGCTGGGAGGAATCGTTTTTGTCATCGTAGAAGAGCAGATTTCCGTAAATTTCCCTAACTTTCATTTGCTCATTTATGGCTTGCTATTAATTATCATTATCTTGCTGGAGCCTGACGGTCTGCTGGGACTTTTGCGGCGTCTCTTCCGGCTGTTCAGGAGAAAACGTGAAGATTCTGGAAGTCCAAACGCTGACCAAGTACTTTGGGGGCGTGGCGGCGTTGAAGGACGTTAGCTTTGATATCCCGGAAAAACAGATCTGCGGTTTCATTGGTCCCAACGGTGCCGGCAAGACAACGCTTTTCAGCCTGATTACTGGCGCTGTCCGCCCTTCCGGAGGAAAGATCACGTTTCATGGCAAGGACGTTACCGGCATGGACGCAGCCACACTGGTTAAAAAAGGCGTCGCCCGCACCCACCAGGTTGTGCGTCCGTTCAAAGCCATGACGGTTTTGGAAAATGTGCAGGTAGCCGTCCACTATGGCCGCCGTGCTGTGACACGCACAGCCATTGCCAAAGAACATGCCATGGAAGCCTTGAAGCTGGTTGGGCTTGACCATAAGGCAAATATTCTTGCCTCAGCGATTTCCCTGGGCGAAGCAAAACGCCTGGAAGTAGCGCGTGCCTTGGCCACGAACCCTGAGTTGCTGTTACTTGACGAAATTTGCGGCGGTCTTACCGGCGGAGAGACACGCGCCATGATGGATTTATTGCAAAGCGTCCGCCAAAGTGGCACCACCATTATGTATGTGGAGCATGACATGAAAGCGATCATGTCAGTCTGCGATCGCATTACGGTGCTGAATTTTGGCCGCAAGTTGGCGGAGGGCAAACCGCAAGACATTCAGAACGATGCTTCAGTAATAGAGGCTTATCTGGGCAAGAGCAACTTTGAGGACAAAAAAAGTGGCTGAGCCGCAGGTTGACGTGAATCAAAATGACAAGATTCTCATCGCTGAAGCTCTTGAGGTCAGCTACGGCGCCACTCAGGTCCTTTGGGGCGTCTCGTTCTCGGTAGCCAGAGGCAAAGTCACGTGCATCATCGGATCTAATGGCGCCGGAAAAACAACTTCACTCAATACGGTCGCCGGCGTTCTTCGGGCCAAAAAGGGACGCCTCCTGCTCAATGGCGATGACATCACTTCCCTTTCCACGCGAGATCGCGTCCAGCGCCACATCAGCCTGGTACCAGAAGGCCGCCAGCTTTGGCCGGGCATGTCCGTTGAAGAAAACCTCCTCATGGGATGTTTTCTGCGCCAGTTTCGTCCCAAGGCACATCCGGGGCTGGAGCGGATTTATGGGCTTTTCCCCCGTCTTAAAGAACGACGCCATCAGATGGCCGGCACTCTTTCCGGCGGCGAGCAGCAGATGTGCGCCATTGGACGCGGCTTGATGTCAGAGCCCCAGCTACTCATGCTGGATGAGCCGTCGCTTGGACTTGCGCCCAAACTTGTCGACGAAATTTTTGAATTCATCGCCAACATTGCGAAGCAGGGCGTCACGATTCTTCTGGTGGGACAAAACGTGAATTACACCCTGCAGATTTCTCACTACGGGTACGTAATGGAGACCGGCCGAATCACGCTGGAAGGCCCGACGGAAATGCTGATGAACAATGAGTTCGTGCGCCGCGCCTATCTGGGAATCGCCGAGAGCACGCCCTCCAAGTGAATGCGGCCGCTTTAGGATCGGCCAGCAGCTTTGAAGAAAGCAAGCCTCACCACGGATAAAACACGGATGACACGGATTACAAATTCAAAATGATTTTATTGAATTTTTGATCCGTGTAAATCAGTGTCATCAGTGTTATCTGTGGTTGGGGTTTAAAAGTTTGCAGCAAACAGCCAATCACTGGAACATGTCGCTTAGGTCGTTGCCCAACTGGTTTCTTGCATTCAAGGGCGGCAGCCCAAACGTGCTCTGAATAAACCTTAGTATCGAAACATCATCCATCTGGGTATGCGAGATGAAATTCTTCTTGGCGAATGGAGAGATCACCAGCATCGGTACCCGTGGGCCAAGGCCCTGGGCGTCGACCTGTGGCGGGGGGACGTGGTCCCACCAGCCCCCACTGGAATCCCAAATGACAATGATTGCTGAATTCGCCCAAACAGGGCTTGCCTGCATCTGCTTGATGAAACCATCCAGCCAGCTAATGCCATTGGCCACGGGACCGCTGCCGGGATGCATGCTATGCGACGGCGCAGGCTGTATGTACGAAACTGAGGGAAGGTGTCCCGAGTTCAAATCGGTGGCGAAAGTGGAAAAGTCTTTTACGCTTGTGGAACTGTGCGAGTCAGTGAAGAACTGGAATGGGTTTTCCTGTGGCACATAGAAACCGCAATCGTTGAGATTTTCCGCGTACCATCCCCACGTCAAGCCCTTGGTTGCCAATTGATCTCCCACATGCTGGAACGTATAGCCCGAGCTCGCCTTTACCTCAGTGTTGCATGGAGGGAAAAACGGCTGGAGCGTGCCCGCATCATTGTTGTCGTCGGCCGCAACCAGTAAAAGCTGGTTTGAGGGAGCATCGCCCATGGCTGAAGGGAAGAAATTGTCTGCCAGGGCAAATTGCCGGGCCCAGCTCCATAGCGTGGACATTCCAGGCGTGGTGTTGTCGTAATGCCCCATGGAAATTGCGCCATTGTAAAACGCATATTTGTCCATCAATCCGTTATCCCATACCCTTAAAAAATCACTGCGAGCATGCGGCAAGTCCGGCGCAGCAACGTTGGTTAGCAACGTGGGAGTAACGGTGGCTCCGGTGGAAGTTTTCTGTGTAAAGCCTGGAACACCTGGCTGAATCCCGTTGGCGCCCGGGAAAGTGCCGAATAAATGGTCAAAAGACCGATTTTGCATGATTACCACAATTACGTTCTTAATAGTCGCAGCTTGCGGTGTCGGAGTTGGAGTGGGCGTGGGTGTGGATGTAGGCGAATTTTTCACCCCTCCGCACCCAATTGTCAGGGCCAGAAGTAGAGGGCTGAAAAAAAACAAAGCTGTTCGTTTCAAGGGAACCGCACCTCTCAGAAGGCTTTGAGTCAGCTTTTCTCTCTCTAGTTGGCCTAAGTCACTAGTTTTTTAACGAATTAGTTAAGACAAAGACTTTAATCCTATGGGGTTAAGGCGATCTGGGGCACACCCAATGCAATACGGAAGATTGCCTGAAGGCCAAGGGGGAATTGCGGTCTTCTGCCTATGGGACTTTAGCGTCAGCATTGCATCCATTGTCAGTGGTTTGAGGTCGGACAAGAAGAGTACGCTCACCCGCCAACGTCCAATACGTCTACGGTTTCCGTCCCGAGCCGCCCGGGAGATTTGCGCAGCTACCAGGAGTGAGATGTTTGCCTCGCCGGAGACTGTCAGGATTCAGATGCCGGGCCGGACCTGATCCGACCTAAAAAATCTGCCTTTCATTTTTCGTGATACGGGTTACAATCCAAAATCAGAACTCAAACTATGGCGACATCGATTGCTCCCATTGTTCCGGCAGATCCTCCAGTCATTAAAGCCGCCGGTGGCATCCTGCAGCGCAGCACTCCTCGCGGCGATGAAGTGATGGTGGTTTACCGCAAACGCCATCAGGATTGGACGCTTCCCCGCGGCAAAGTGAAAGATGGCGAATCTTTTCAGGAAGCGGCCATGCGCGAAGTGCAGGATGAAACTGGCTGCTCTTGCCGCATTGGAAATTATCTGGGGACGATTAGCTATTCAGATAATGGAGTGCCCAAGGTCGTCCTCTTCTGGAAAATGACACTGCTGGAAGACAGAGGCGCCAGAAACAATGACGAAATCGGGGAGTCTCTTTGGCTGCAGGTACCTGCCGCCATTGAGCGCCTGTCACACGCGCAGGAAAAAGCGTTGCTCTCACGCGTGGGAAGTCTGCCAAAGCAATCTGAATTGCCGGCTGAACCTAGAATCACGCCAAGCCAGTTAGCGACGAGCCATCTTGCGGCCACACCATCAGTTCAACTTAAGAGCTTGTCCGTGGAGACACACCGTGCGCACTCGCGTCTTTTGCGGGAATGCGAAGCTTTTCGCGTGGAACTGGGTTTTCTGGAGCGCCGCAGCCTGCGCCCTGACAACTTCTGGGCCATTGCAGCGCATGAACAACTCAACAATGTACTGCGCTGCCTGGAAAGCGATGACATTGAAGGCGGCTGGCATGGCTTACACGCCGCGCAACGCTATGCCGTCTTTGGTATGAACCAGGTCGAACTTGCCAATCGCGCGCATATTCTGCAGGAAGAATCGCTGAAAATTAATTCGTGGCGAGCGGAAGCCATTGAGCAACTGCTTTCCGGTCCTGAAGATCACCTTACGGCTGAAAACGTGGCGGACGCTATTGCGCTACGCAATGAAGATTTCAGCCATCAGCACTTTAAAGCAGGAATCATTGGCGACCGACTTCGCGTCCTCTTGATCATCTGCGGAATGGCTGCGATTGCATTCCCGCCATTCATTTTCCTTCCCGGTCGCATACCGATGGTTGCCGCCGTGCTGCTTTTTGGCCTGCTTGGATCCAGCGTATGCTCTGCGCAGTCACTGATTGCAGGACGCAACGAAGCGGCGGCTTCAAATTTATTCATCACACTTACCCCGGTTTTGTTTGGCGCGCTGGCTGGACTTGGCGGTTACGCCATTTATGAATACATGCCTTCCATCACGTTCCACTCGGGAGAGCGCCACATGAGCGCCGTGATGGCCCTGGCTTTTCTCTTTGGCTGCCTAGAACAACGCCTGCTTGCCCATCTTGCAGGCGGACGCAAGCGAAAAATCGCACGAGGGTAATTCTACTCCAGTTTGTCAGCGATGCGGCGTGCGATCTCCTTCATCTTGTCCAGCGACGACCGATACTGGAGCACTGCAGACTGCAACGCGAAATCTGCTTTTCCCTCGCGCACCAGAATCCCGCCCACACTGACCTTGCCCTTTTCGACGTTTCCGTCCAGCCATGCTTCGTCACCGATGCCACTTAAGCGGCTAATGTTCTTCTCTCCCGGCTTCAGGTGACGTATCTCCTTTGTGTTCTCCCATTCCTTGGCTTCTCTCTCTACTGAATTTTCCACGTTGAGCATGAGAGACACACGCGCGGTGTCCAGTCCCGGTTTGGGTGCTGCTTCTTCATACATGCATACGATAGCGCCATGTCCCGGCGACAATTTCATCGGCACGCCCGTAATTGCCTGCGCATCCTCAGGACTGAACATGGAACAGGGATCGATCTGCGCCTTGGGCGATTGTGGCTGAACGTCACTACTGCCCGAAGTTGCCGATGCTGGTGTTGGTGTGGCCCCGATGGTGCTTTCAGTCTTTGAGGAAGAACTGCTGCACGAAACGGAAAGCATAGAAAGCAGGAAAGGCGCCAATGCAGCGAAATAAAAAATCTTTTTCATAAATGGCCTCCACACCAAATTCCTGATTGTAAATGAATCAATAAACAGATTTGCTATGCTTTCCGCCTTGGCTCGCTTAAGATTCGTTCGAGCCAAAAATAACTTGAATTCGCCCATGCCTCAGAAGAATCCGCGCTCGGCACAATCTCTGGCCCGCAGGCTCGGCCTTTTCGACGTGACCATGCTGGTGATGGGCGGCATCATTGGCACAGGGATCTTCATGAATCCCTATGTGGTCGCCCAGCGCGTCCACACGCCGGCTTTGGTTTTAGGCGCGTGGGTAACGGGCGGCTGCATCGCCCTACTGGGAGGCTTTATCTGGGCCGAACTGGCGGACCGCATGCCAACGGCCGGCGGTCAATATGCCTACCTGCGTGACGCCTATCATCCCCTGGTCTCATTTCTCTATGGCTGGGTGCTGCTGCTGGTGATTCAAACGGGCGGAATGGCCGCCGTAACAGTCACTTTCTCGCGATATTTTCTGGAGCTCACCGGATGGCACGCCGGCGAATGGCAAATTGCCTTGGTTGCCCTGACCGTGCTCACCGTAATCAACTGCATGGGCGTCCGCGCAGGAGGAACGGTCCAAAGCGGCCTGATGGTTTTGAAAATTGGCGCCATCGCTTTGCTCGTACTTGCCGGAGCGTTTCTGGTCCATGCGCACATTACCTGGAAACCCGTTCTGGACCAGCCGGTCTCTGGCGGATTGTTCTCTTCCTTCGGTGCTGCAATGGTCCCCGTGGTCTTTGCCTTTGGGGGATGGCACACGGCAACTTTTGCCTCGGCGGAAATAAAAGACCCGCAACGTAATCTGCCTCGCGCTTTGATCATGGGCGTCATCGCCGTCGCGCTCCTTTATACGTCAGTCAATTACGTTTGCGTGCGCGCACTCGGAGTGCTTACTCTGGCAAAGACGTCCGCGCCCGCATCGGCAGTGATGCGGATGGCCCTGGGACAACGGGGCGCAACCATCATTGCACTCGCCATTGCAATCTCCACGCTGGGATTTCTCAGCCAGAGCGTTTTAACTGCGCCGCGCGTTTACTTTGCCATGGCGCAGGACCGCCTCTTCTTCCGGCAGTTGGCTTGGGTCCATCCACGCACACAAGCTCCAGTTTTCGCCATCGCCATACAAAGCGTCTGGACCATGGTGATCCTGTTGACCGGGGGTTATGACAAAATCCTGAATTACGTCACCTCCATGGACGTACTTTTCTGGGCGCTTACCGCCGCGTCCCTCTTCATTCTTCGCCATCGAGATGCAACGCAATCAGCTTTTTCCATGCCCGGCCATCCTTATACGACAGCGTTTTTCTGCGTGGTTTGCCTGGCGGTGGTTGGCAATACTCTTTACACGTACCCAGAAAATACTTTGATCGGCTTTGCAATTTTGGCGGCCGGCGTTCCCATGTATTACATTTGGAGACGGACACTTAGCACATGACATATTCCAGAAGCACAGCCCATTCGCCTTACATGGACTGGGCCAAACTGCATTCCGCTGCCAAATTCAATCTTGCCACCAGCGGCGTGGCCAACTTCCCTTTAGCGAAACTTGGCGTGACCATTGACCAGTTGGAAATCAATGGCCCTTCCATTTATGGATACGAGCCGCTACTCCAGGCAATCGCCCGGCGATATCGAGTGCCGCAGGAGTGCATCGTCAGCGCGGTTGGAACTTCATTGGCAAATTATCTTGCGCTGGCTGCCATCACAGAACCCGGCGATGAAATCCTGGTCGAGCAGCCCACTTACGAACTTCTCCTAAGCACCGCAAAATATCTGGGCCTTGAGATCAAGCGCTTTCCCCGCCACGCGGAAAATAATTTTGCCATCGATCCGGCAGATGTTGAACGCCAACTCACTCCGCGCACGCGGCTGATTGTCATCTGTAACTTGCACAATCCAACCGGCGCTCTGGTTCCTGACGACACTCTGCGCGAAATAGGAAATCTTGCTGCCAAAGTCGGCGTACGCGTTCTGGTGGACGAAGTTTACCGCGAGATGCTGTTTGAATCGTCGCCCTCCAGCTCATTTCATATCGATCCTGAGCGCTTCATCGTGACCAACAGCCTCACCAAAGCTTACGGGCTAAGCGGTCTGCGCTGCGGTTGGGTGCTGGCTTCACCAGAACTTGCCCGTGCGCATGTTCCAAATCAATGATCTGCACGGCGCAACCTTCGCTCATCCCGCCGAACTGCTAAGCGTGATCGCTTTTGAAAAGCTTCCCCAGATTGCCGCCCAGATGAAATCCATGCTGGAGACAAATCGTCGCCTGTTGCATGATTTCCTGCTCAAGCGTGACGATCTGGATTACTTCTGGCCGGAATACGGGACCATTGTCTTCCCTCGGCTAAAAAACGGGAATGTTGATTCCCTTTGCCAATTACTGCGCAACGATTTTGAAACCAGCGTGGTTCCCGGCAGCTACTTTGAGAATCCAGATAGGTTCAGAATGGGCGTTGGCATTCCGACAGAATCTGTGCAAGCAGCCTTGCCGCAATTGGAACGCGGGCTGGAAAGTTACCGCGCGTCGCTACAAGTCAGTGCCTAGCAAAGCTCAGCCTTTATCCACGCCCCATTTACCTGCGCCTCTGCAGGCGATAAATAGCGCGACAAAGCAATAGATCACTGCCAGTTCGCCGCCGTTTTTCAGCGGTAGAAAACCTCTCGGCTGGTGCACCATGAAATACGCCACCGCCATTTCGCCGCTGGCCACGAAAGCAGCCAGAGTGCGTAAGCAATCCAATCAGGATGAGCACTCCGCCCACCAACTCAATCCCTGCACCAGTCCAACCCAGAACATCGTTCGGTTTGTGGCCGCCAAAGCACGGCAAACACTTTGCTCGCGCCGTGGCAGGCAAACAGGAATCCAAACACAATTCGCAACGCGGCGTACGCAGTGGGTTCAAATTTCTTAAGAGCGTTCATTTAAGTCCTTTACTTAAGAGCTGAGCTCAGGGCCAATCAACGACTACTTTCACGAACGCTACACCACAAAATATTTTGCTTGCGGATGATGCACAATAATCGCCGACGTCGATTGCTCCGGCTCCATGTGGAAGCCGCTGGTCAGGCGCACGCCAATGTTCTCTTCCGGCTTCAGCAGGGCAAACAACTTGGTCTGGTCTTCAAGGTTCGGGCACGCGGGATAGCCAAATGAATAGCGCGATCCGCGATACTTCTGGTGAAACAAATCTCCCACTCGCGCCGCGTCGTCGCCGGCGATTCCGAGTTCTTCTCTTACCTGCTTATGAAACAGCTCAGCCAGCGCCTCTGCCGTCTCCACGCTTAGGCCGTGCAGATAGAGATACTTCGTGAACTCACCGGCATCAAAGAGCTTCTTCGTTTCTTCTGAAGCGCGGCTGCCGATTGTAACAACAGATAGGCCGATCACATCCAGCTTGCCTGATGTCCTTAGGCTCGAAGAAATCAGCAATGGAGAGCTTGCGCCCTTCGCGCTGCCGCGGAAAGGTAAACTTCGCGATCACGTTGCGCGTCTCCGGCGCATCGAAAAGCAGCACATCGTTCCCTTCGGCAACGCAGGCAAAGTATCCATAGACGACCTTTGGGCTCAAACCAATCTTTAGCCGCCACTTCTTTCTGCAACTCAGACAGCACTGGAACATACTTTTCTTCCACGATCCGCAGATAATCCGCCTGCGAGGCAGTCTTCAACTGCCATTGGTTCTTGAACAGCGCCGTGTGGTTGATGTACTGGAAGACTTCATTCAGGTCAAAATCCTTGCGCACCCGCACGCCATAAAACGGAGGCACAGGAATATTCGGCGCAGGCTGCACCACCGCCGAGCGCTCCGTGCTGGTAGAGCTTTCCGCTCCGGCAATCATCGTGGTCTTGGCAAATTCTTTGACCGTCCTGCCTTCCTGCAAGCGCTTTTCGCGCGCACCATTGCTTGACGTGAGATCATCCATCAGGTGCAAGCCGGTAAACGCGTCGTCGGCGTAGAACACTGAGTTCGAATATTCGCGCCGCAGATCGTCTTCCACGTATTTACGCGTGAGCGCCGCGCCGCCGCAGATCACCGGATAATCCAGCGCCTGCGCCTGCAAATCCTGGATCACATATTTCATCTCCAGCGTCGACTTCACCAGCAGCCCGCTCAATCCAATGGCATGCGCGCCGTGTTGCTTCGCCGCGGCGATGATCGAATCCGAAGGCTGCTTGATGCCCAGGTTCACCACTTTGTAGCCGTTGTTGGTAAGAATAATGTCCACCAGATTTTTGCCGATATCGTGAACATCGCCCTTCACCGTGGCGAGCACCAGCGTGCCTTTCTGGTTGCCTTCTTTCTTTTCCATCTTGGGCTCAAGATAGGCTACCGCCTTTTCATCACGCCCGCGGAATCCAGCACCGAAGGCAGCTGCATCTTGCGCGCACCAAAGAGTTCGCCAACGGTCTTCATGCCGTCCAGCAGGACCGTATTGATGATCTCCAGCGGCGAATACTTTTGCAGAGCATCTTCCAGAATCTGCTCCAGCGTTTGCTTCTGCGCGCCATCGCCCAGCGCTTTTTCGCCATTGATGATGCAGCGCTTCAGCTTGTCTTCAACAGAAAGTGACTCCAGCGGCGCAGCTTCCACCTGTGGCTGCTTGTCCAGCCCGGTGAAATGCTGCATGTAGATTTGCAGAGGATCGCCCGCCGACTTTGTCGTAATAAATCAGCTTGCGTGCCAGGTCCACTTCAATCTGCGGGATCTTATATAGAGGATAGATTTTGGCGTAGTTCACAATCGCCATATCCAGCCCGTAATCCACGGCTTCTTTCATGAACACGCTGTTCAGCACGCGCCGGGCGTAGGTATTCAGCCCAAATGAAATATTGCTCACGCCCAGAATCGTCTTCACGTCCGGCAGCTCTTGCTTGATGCTCTTGATCGCGTTCAACGTCTCCATGCCCGCCGTGCGATAGTCGTCCTGGCCGGTTGAAATCGGCAGAGTCAGCGCGTCAAAAATCAGATCGATAGGACGTATGCCGTATTTTTCTGTGGCAAGCTTGAAGATGCGCTTGGCGACAGCAACTTTCTTCTCCGCCGTCAGCGCCATGCCGTCTTCATCAATCGTCAGTGCGATCACTGCCGCGCCGTACTTCTTGGCCATCGGCAGAACTTTGGACGTGCGCTTCTCGCCATCTTCCAGATTGATGGAGTTGATAATCGCCTTGCCGGGAATGCGCTTCAACGCTTCTTCAATCACGTCGGCTTCCGTGGAATCCACCAGCACTGGCGCGGGCACGCGCGTGGCCACCTTTTCGAGGATCGTACTCATGTAGCCCTTTTCATCCTCACCAACAATCGCCGTACACAGGTCCAGCATGTGTGAGCCTTCCGCTACCAGCTTTTTTGCCAGCGCCAGAATGTCGTCATACTTGCCTTCGCGGACCATGTTCTTGAAGGCTTCCACACGCGTGGTGGTGTTCATTTCTTCCGCCACAATCAGCGGCTTGGGATCAAGATCAAGCGGTACCGTCGAATAAGCGCTTGATGCCGAAGGCGTAACCTGCACTTCGCGTTTTGCCGGCTCTAAATTCGCGCAAAGATCGGCGACGGCCTTGATGTGCTGCGGATTGGTACCGCAGCATCCGCCAACGATTCGCACGCCATATTCCGTAATGAACTTCTTGTGCCACTCGGCCAGTGATTGCGGCGTCAGTCGGTAATGCGCCACGCCACTCACGTTCTCAGGTAATCCTGCGTTTGGCAGGACGGAAATTTCTTTCGGCGCGTTGTGCGCCAGGTAGCGCACAGCATCGTTCATCTCTTTTGGGCCGGTGGCGCAGTTCAGCCCGATGATCTCGCAGTCGTACGGCTCCAGGGCTGTTTCCGCCGCTCCAATATCAGTCCCCAACAGCATCACACCGCTTTCTTGCAGGGTCACCTGCGCTTGCACCGGAAGTCGCTTCCCTGCCTGCCTCATCGCATCAAATACCGCGGCCAAAGCAATTTTGGTCTGCAGGATATCCTGCGAAGTCTCAATCAGGAGAATGTCCGCGCCGCCGTCAATCAGGCCCAACGCCTGTTCAAGAAAAGTCGCGTGCATCTCATCAAAGCCGATATGGCCAAGGGAAGGTATTTTGTTGCCGGCGCCGATCGATCCGGCGACAAAACGCGGCCGTGCCGTAGTCGAAAACTGTGCGGCGACCTCGCGGGCGATCTGAGCGCCTCGTTTGTTGATTTCATGAACGCGATCGCCCAAGCCGTGCTCACGCAGCATCATGCCGCTTCCATTGAAGGTATCGGTCTCAATGACGTCGGCTCCGGCCTCGAAATAAGCTGCGTGAATGCCCTTGATGACATCGGGGCGGCTCAGAACCAGGATCTCCGTACAATCGGGCTTCCCCCAGTAATCGTCCGCAGATAGCTTATGTTTCAGTATCTGCGTGCCCATGCCGCCGTCATAAATCACAACGCGCTCGCGAACTGTCTCTAAAAATGATTTCATCGGTTTTTGGTCGAGACCCCGCAGGGTTCCCGCTACGATTTATTGTAAAGGGTTAAGATTCAGCCTTACCCTCTATCTCTCATTAGTCCTGTCGATTCCATTCCTGATCTGCGTATATCTGCGTTAATCTGCGGCAAGGTTCGGTAGTTTGGACGGGCGATCATAGCTCCTACCCCCTCCCCGTGTATCCCACCGCATGCCAATTTGGCGCAGAGTTCTGAGGGTTTGGGTTTCTCCGATCACCGGATCACGCGCGACCACCAGCTCACCCGATCTCAGTGGTCAAGTCCTGCCTTTCCGATTCCGGCGATGACGTGCGATGTCGGCGATAAGGCCCCTCCCCCGGTACCCCTCAACTAGGATTCCAAAGCACTTAATGCATCATCCCAAGATCATCCCAGACCAGAGATCACCCATCACAAATCAGCCTAAACTACTGTATCAAAATGACTTACGTTAGCATTCCGGCTAACCGAAAGTCAAGCGAAAAGCTTCAACTATGGGCAATAACTGGGGATTGAGTCTTTTCAAACGGTAACACCTTGACTGACTGTGCATAATGGCGATTTTACGTCAACTACCCAGAGGAACCCCGTTTGCCAGACATTTTTCGACAGACCCGGAATCGTCAGACCTTACGACGCCAGACGGATCGGAGCAGAAAGCTGGCAACCACGAGTGCAACGGACGTGCGATTACACGGTACACGGAATTTGGTTTCTGAGGGTCTAATGTTTGGCATCCGACGATTCCGAACGCATAGCCATTGTCAATACCTCCGTTCGCCAACCTCGCTACTAGCTCGTCTTGGGGTAGTTGCGAAATTGTGCAGGTGTAGCCTATCTCTGGATGCGCCTTCACGAATTGGGCTTCGGCTGCGCCAACCGCTCGCACTCGAACAATGGCTGAATCGACATATCCCAACGCCAGCAACCCTCTTAATGTTCTGAATGCAAACCACGCCAAGACGCTCAGCACCGGGACAGCAAAGATAAGTGCTAATCTCCTTCGCTTCGACTTTTCTGTTGTAGCGGCCCACACAACTACCGCAACTACGAACGTGACAAGCAGTACGTCTCTCATCTGGACCTATTTTCGAGCGATCAATTCTTGCTCGAATCAGCTTTCACATGATAACTGCTGTAAACAGGCGTTTGCCCTCAGAAGCGAGATCGCATTTGCCGGCTAGGATGGAAAAGATTGGACCGCAGCCGTGTCAGGATTCAGCTTCGCATTGGCCGCAAAGGAGAAACACATGGGACGCCTTCTGCTTTCTTAGTCGCGCTGCCCTGCGGACAGTAAGAGGTAGGGAACCTCTACTTTACACAGCTAAAGTGCACCGGCACCTTGTTCGATAATTCTGTCCGGCGAGATCACCTTAAGCTGCACCGACCCATTCACAGTTCTCCCCGGCTTCCCTAATTTCCATTGTGGCTCACGGCGCTCACACCAGAAAGCGAGAGTCTCCGCCGATGTTCCGGCCAGGTCCGGCCATGGGAGTCCACCCATGTGTATGTGACTGTAGTGGGGCGCGTGGTGGTGATATGGCTATGAAAAACCAGCTCGACGGGGCATGGTTGCTGCAGAAGGGTCGAAGCTGGATTTAGTGTCACTCCGGTGATGACCGGTCCAGCCGGCGACTTCGTGGGCACAGGAGCTATGGCCGCAACCGGTGCCAGCGGGAACAACCCAAATGCTAATACCCAGCAGCCTAACGGAGCCAGCCATATTCATCTCCCCAAGAATCGGTTTTTACACATCCAATCCCGGCAGAGACTATAGCTTCCACGCTTGGTGCTGCGGATGCGACCTAAGCGCTCAAGAGCGTGGCCCACGGGTAATTACCGACCCCACCGCGCCATCTCAGCGCCAAGCGGCTGCATCATTAATTGTCAGGATCGATAGTAATAATGCCAGGAGTCTGGAGGCATATTACTTCCCCGCGCTTCCGCTAAAACTTCTTCAAGGAGACATCTCGTGCGCAACGTCCACCCGATGTATTTTCTGCTGCTTTCTGCCGTCCTGTTCGCTTCTTCAGCATCTGTTTCCCAAACCTACCAAAACCTTGTTCCGCCCTCCGGAATTGCCACCAGTGCCGGTGAGCCCTCCATCGGTGTGAACTGGAATACCGGCAAGATACTCTTTGCGGCGGGACTCGAGACGAACCGCGTAACCCTCAATGGCACGTCAGCCACATGGGAAAATGTAAGCTCTCCGGAAACATCCGTGACGTCTCTGGATCCGATTCTCTTTACTGACCGCACCACGGGCCGCACTCTGGTGTCGCAACTTGCAGGCGCGTGCAGCCTCTCTTCATTTACTGACAATGACGGCGCCAGTTATACGCCCGCAGTTGGATGCGGTCTCCCTGCCGGAATCGATCACCAGACGATTGGAGGCGGTCCTTTTGCTGCCAGCGTGGTTCCACAGTTGCCGCCACCGGTTGGATATCAGCACGCCATTTATTACTGCTCGCAAGACGTGATTGACGCCTCTTGCGCCATTAGCCTGAACGGCGGCCTCACTTATGGGCCCGCAGTTCCCATCTATACCTTAGCCGATTGCGGCGGCCTACATGGACACATCAAGGTTGGGCCGGATGGCACCGCCTATGTCCCCAACAAAAATTGCGGCAGCGGAAATGCCGCAGCGGTGTCCTCTGGCGATAACGGTCTTACCTGGACCATTCATGCCGTGCCGGGCAGCGCTTCTGGCGATAGCGATCCTTCTGTCGCGGTGGCCTCAGATAATACCGTGTATTTCGGCTGGCACGGCAGCAACGGCCATCCCATGGTTGCGGTTTCTCATGATCATGGCGCAACTTGGACGAACGTCACCGATGTTGGAACCGCGCTCGGAATCCAGAACGTGGCTTTCCCTGCCATGGTTGCAGGCGACGGCAGCCGCGCCGCGCTCGCGTTCCTGGGGACGCCAACAGGCGGCAACGCTCAGGACACAGCCAACTTCACCGGCATTTGGCATCTCTATGTTGCCCACACTTTCGATGGCGGCGCGACCTGGACCCTGGTGGACGCCACGCCCACTGATCCGGTGCAGCGCGGTTCGATATGCCTGGCTGGAACCACGTGCGGCAATGATCGCAATTTGCTCGACTTCATTGATGCCACCGTGGATCAGCAAGGGCGCGTTCTGGTGGGCTACGCTGATGGATGCATTGGCGCATGTGTCACTGCTGGGCCAAATTCCTTCAGCGCACAAGGCACCATCGCACGTCAGGCTACCGGTAAAGGCTTGTTCGCAGCGTTTGATGGAACGTTCTAGATCGGCAAATCGCTCTGCTCCGCTCGGCCATTGGACGCTTTCACAATCCGGACTTGCTTTAGTCGGTTTGCGAAAGCGTCTGGGTCGAGAAGGGACTTGAACTACTCAGCAGCCGCATATCGCAAGACAGCTACGTGCGCTTCAGCGCAGGTCGTGCAGAATCTCTTATGGCGATGAAAAGCTTCGTCCGCCTCGCGATGGGTTTCGCCCAGAATTTCTATCTGCTTCATTTCGCGGTCGTCTTTTTCCCTGCTGGCAAAGAATTCAAGCAGCCGGGCTTTAAACAACTCGTCCGCCTGAAACGCTCTGGTAAAAAGCTCTCTGCCGTGCGTGCATAGCTGTTCGTGCATGGCGGTGATTTTCCCGCCAGTCGGCGACGAAGTCCATAGGCTTTACAGGATTTTTACATTGCACTGCACTGCGCGGAACTCACCTTACGGAGAGAAGTCCGAAATAACTGAAGAAACCATCACGCAACAAATTTATAACCCAGGCCCGGGACAGTCACGATCATGGCAGGCTGCTTGGGGTCCTTTTCCAGCTTCTGGCGCAGGCTACCCACGTGTACGTCCACGGTGCGCGTAAATGTCTCTTCGCTATAACCCCAAACTTCTTTAAGCAACACTTCGCGCGACAATGTGGTTCCCGGATTTTGCGCAAAGTAACGCAGCAGGCGGAATTCGCGCGCGGAAAGCGGCAATATCTTGTTGTCGCGTGAAACACTTGTGCCTTTCAAATCGATTCTTACCGGCCCAAACTGCAACACTTCCGCTTCTTTGGGATGTGCCGCGCCGCGCCGGATCTGCGCCTCAATGCGTGCCAGCAACTCCAGAACCTCAAAAGGCTTGGTTACATAATCGTCCGCGCCGATTTTTAATCCCAGGACTTTGTCCACCAATTGGCCGCGGGCAGTCAGCATAATGATCGGCGTCGCAATGCCAGCTTTGCGGATGTCCCGGCAAACGTCATTACCATTTTTCTTCGGCAACATTACATCCAGGATCACAAGGTCATACGCGCCGTCAATGGCCTTGCGCAGCCCCTCTTCTCCATCGGAGGCCGTATCAAGCGCATAGCCTTCCGCCTTGAGCCGGTCGGAAAGCGTCATGCGCAGGTCTTCTTCGTCCTCTACCAATAGGATTCGTTCGGTCATGAGGAGAAGCCCGGTTCCGCGCCGGCTGGTTTGTCTGCCGCACTCTGCGTCTGTTCCGCTTTGTGTTCCTGCGCTACGGGAAGATGAATGCTAAAGGTGCTTCCTTTGCCCAATTCACTGCTCGCTGTGATGCGGCCTCCCATGGCTTCCACGATTGTGCGAGCCAGCGGCAAGCCCAGCCCGGTACCATGGATTCCAGATTCGCTTACCGCTGGACTGCGATAGAAAGGCTCAAAGATATGTTGGATTTCGTCTTTGCCAATGCCAATGCCCTTATCTTCCACAGTTAGTTTCACTTCCTCAACGCGGCCATTGCGTTTCTCCGCCGCAGCTGAAATTCGCAGCCAGCGGTTCTCGCCGCCATATTTCACGGCATTGGTAATCAGATTCTGCAAGCTCCGCACCAGCGCGGTAAAATCGGCGTCTACTGCCGGCAATCCGCTTTCAATCCGCCGCTCCACGGTGAATCCTCCCGCTGCCACGTCAGAGCTTGTCCCCTCCAGCGCAGAATCAATCACCTCAGCAACATTTATCCGTCCATGGCTTAAGTGACGTTGCGGCTGTTGCGTTGCCGCAAAAAGCAATACCTGCTCGACCAACTGATTTAATTGCCTGCTCTGCTTCACAATGGTGTTGCCATAACGCACAAGCTGCTGTTTGTCTTCCACCACGCCGTGGGCAATGTTCTCCGCCGCCGATGAGATCACAGCCAGAGGCGTGCGCAATTCGTGTGAAACGCCTGCAACAAAGTCCATCTGCAATCTGGCCAGCCTGCGCGCTCGCTGGCTCGCCACCACAATCAGGCCCATGGTGATGGCCAGAACTCCCAGCACGCCGAAGCTTGCCATCAGGTTGCGCCGTCTCAACGCGCCCACTGCCGCTTCTACTGATCCGCTTTTGTGTGTGGCGCTGAGCTGCCATATGCCCTGGTTCGCAGAATAATGAAATGGATCAATTCTGGGCAGCCGCTCCAGCGCCGCCATATGCTGCTCATCTGTTTGCGGTCCGTGATCTGTCCGAGGCCGCGTTGCCCCTGCGGAAAACTCCATTCCTGCGTCCGGCGGGCCGCCACGCCCAAATGGAGGGCCAAAAAGATTCACCCATGCGTCCGCCGGAAGGTTCTTCTCTTCGCCTGATCCGGGGCCGGTAGAATAAATCACTCGGCCGCCGTTGTTGCCAACAGCTTTCACCGTAATGTAATAAGCCATCCCGGATGAGCTGCCAAAGAACTTTTGCGCCAGTTCAGGAAGAATCTCTTTCTGCAGCACGTTCGGATTTAGCTGGATGATCAGCCATGTAACCTCTGCCGCGCTTACAGGCCCGCTCGATGACATGTGCCGCATGGGATAGGCAATGGCCGGTATTGATTGGTCGATGGCCCAGGGCATCATCATTTCCGCCATGTGTCCGTGCATCACGCCTGTACCTATGCGTGGGGGATGCCCGCCGAAGTTTCTCCGAGATGCCAAGGCAGAACGGCGTCGATCATCACGCGCTTCAGGGCCTGCGGCCTGCGGATGGTGAGCTGTGGTTATTTCCAGCAACCGTTGCTGCATTGGATCAAATTCGGCCGGCCACGATACCCGCTCAAATTTTCCACTGGCGGGATCAAACCTTAGCGGATTTTGGTGTGCTGGATCGGCCCAAAGATAGATATGTGAAACCAGGTTGGGATGCGCAGCGGTCTGCTGCAAATGATGAAATTGTTCGCTCAGTTCTGCGGGATTCGTTGCGCCGACGCTCTCCGCAATCGTTCTGATCTCTACCGCCGCCGCGCCTAGTTCCCGGCCAAAATCCTGCCGGAAACTCATTAAAGAAACGTCCAGATTTGAGAGCATCTGCGCCCGTGTGGCATCGCTTACCTGTCCGCTCCATCGATATTGCAATACAGCCAGGCCTACCAACACCGCTGCCATTGCCGGTATGGCTACCCAGCGAAGAAGACGATCTCTGGCTTGCGGTTTATTCATTCAATTACTGCCTGGGGGAGGCTGTTGGCTATTCCACGGCTCGTATCACTGCCGGCGCTCGCCTCATTCGATTATAAGTCTGCTTTACGCTCCTGCCGCCATTGCATCTACCAGCGGACTGGGTCGCAGAGGCCGCTCCAGTAATGCGCTGAGTTCCTGTAAAAATCGGGGCTTATAAATTACCGCCCTCCCTCCACATCCTGCGCAGGCCGCGCGAAACCGCGGGCTTATGTCCATTGACATCAGAATGACCTCGGTTGCAGGAGCCATTTGAGAAAGTAACAGGGCCGTTCTCAGCCCACTCATTTCGGGCATGTCCGCGTCCATCAAGACCATGTCCGGTTTTAGTTCCAGCACGGCGTCAAGCGCCTGCGCTCCGCTCTGAGCCCTGCCGGCCACTTGCACCATGTCGTGGTGCTCCAGGAGAGAGCAGATCGCGTGCAGAATCGTCTCAGAGTCATCCACTACCAGGGCTTTTTTTCTGATGGATTGCAGCGGAACGGGTTCAAGAGTTTGCGTACGGATTGCCACAGCTCCCGGGGACATACAGCACCTCAAAACAAAAGACTGACGCGAGTTAAAGATTAATCAGACTTTGAATGGGCAGGGGTAAATAAGCGAACAAGGGTTTGTAAAATTGTTGTAAAACTGCCTTTAGCGCTGGCTTTTGGCATGTAAATGCAACTTCAAAGGTAATAAAAGCAGGGACGCCCGTAAAAAACCAGGGAAAAATTCAGACGCCCCTGCTTCTTCGCGTGCTTCTTTAGAAAGAAGCGCCTGGAGGCGGACCGTCGGAACCACCGTGCATAGATCCGTGTCCGTGCATCCCCATGCCATGATGTTGGCTTTCCAGCGCATTCATCTTTGTTTGCTGGTCGGGTGTAAGTGTCTGGTAAAACGCAGCTTGCGCCTTGGCGTGTGAACTGATCATCTGCGTGGTGAGGTTGCCAATGGTATTGGCCGCCTGTTCAATCCCTGCACTATCGTTCTTTTGGATTGCCGCTTTCAAGCTGTCATGCGCAGCACGCATCTGATCATGCGTTGCTTGGGCATTGTTGGCCGCTTCACTGAAGATCGTGCTCGCCTGCTGTTGCTGTTGGGGGGTGAGCGACAGCTGCTTGGTCAGGAAGTTCAGGTGATGTTGCGCCATCTTTGACGCGTCGGGTGAGTTGCCTTGTTGTGCCATGGCGAAAGCGCTGGCCAGGGCGAGGACTGCGGTTACTTTCAAGAGGGTTGTTCTCATTTGGGTGTTCTCCGTGAAAATACTCGTTTGTACATCTATGAATAAAGCCTGCTATGCACAAAAACTCTAGACCTCACCACAGATAACGCTGATAACACTGATTTACACGGATCGAAAAAGCTTAATAGGACCATTTTTGGTTTGTAAATTCGTGTCATCCGTGTTCATCCGTGGTGAGATTTGCTTTTTGTGTAAAGTAAAAATAAAGCCTGTTATTACTGATAAATACTGCTGTTATGAGTCTGCGCAAAAGCGCTCCATCACCATGCCAAATTCCTGCCGGAAATTTTCTTTGTTAACAAAATCAAACGCGCCCGCATCTTCGCAAGCTTTGCGCAGCTCGGGCGATTCATCCGTGGACATGAGTACGACCCGCGCTGACGGAAGCCTGTGCGCAAAAAACCACGCCAGGGTCAATCCGTCAAGATAAGGCATGTTCACGTCCATCAGGACCATATCGGGTTTGGTTTTCAGGACCATCTCAATGGCTTCGCCGCCTTTTCCGGCGCGTGCCACCACATCAATGATTGGATCAAGCTCCAGCAGTTCGCATGTGATTTGCAGGAACGCTGGAGAATCATCAACCACAACCGTTCGGATACGGTTGGGGTCAGGTTTACGCAAGACCTCTCGCGCCAGTTCATTTCTAAACATCACTTGGGCAGGTGCTGCCATCCGTCTTCACCTCAGTAAAACGTGATGTACTTATATGAACACCTTTCCTCATAATGGTGGGTAAAATGGCAGGCAAAGCGATGTAAAGAGAGTGTAAAGGGAAACATCTACCACGGAGATGGCATGAATAAAGTGCAAGTTCTGAGGCGGTATGCTCCAAGGGGAAAGAATCTGGAGCAGACAGGTTGCAGGCTGTGCTCGTGCAGTGAGGCAATACGACCTCGACACGGAGATTAGTCAGACCTGCGGATCGAAGCGTCACCGTAAGGCCGGTATGAGCTTGAATGGGAGTGTGGTGATCGCCTAAGAGCTGCGTCTACTCCAGAACCAACCAAAGGAGAGACGAGAATGAAACGTTATTTGGGAGTGGATTTGCATCGCACACAGTTTGTAGTATGCACTCGGTGGGAGAACGGAGAGCAAGAGATACGGCAATGGCGGATCAGGGAGCTGTCCAAGTTCGTGGAACAGTTGCGCCACGAGGACCAGATCGCAGTGGAAGCCACGAGTACGACGGCGCGCTTCTACGATGCGGTAGTGGAACGAGTCGAGCGAGTGGTGGTGGTGAATCCACATCAGTTCAAGGTGATCAGCGAATCGGTGAAGAAGACGGACCGCAACGATGCCCAGGCGCTGGCGCTGTATCTGGAAAAGGACCTGTTGCCGGAGGTAAGAATGAAGCCGAAGCAGAATCGGGAGTTGATGCATTTGGCCGAGACACGCGACCTGCTGGTGAAACAACGCTCGGCGCTGAAGGGCAAGATCAACAACCTGCTGGCGATGCAGGGGATCGAGTTGAAGCGGGAAGCCTTGTCGAGCAAGATTGCGCTGGCGCGGGTGCTGGCACTGCCGGTCAGCGGGATGGTGCAGATGGAGTTGCGGATTCTGGTGGAGCAGATCCGGGCACTATCAGAGAGCATTGCGGAGTTGGACGAGCGGTTGGAAGAAGAAGGCCAACAACTGCCCGGATACGAGAACCTGACCAGCATCAAGGGGATTGGGTCGCTGAGTGCAACGGTTCTACTGACGGTGATTGGCAAGATCAGCGACTTCGCGGATGAAAACAAGCTAGCCTCTTATCTGGGATTGGTGCCCAAAATAGCCAACTCCAACGAGAGTGAGCGGAGCGGCCGCATCACCAAACAAGGCAATAAGCTGGCCCGCACGGCGTTGGTGCAGTGTGGGTTGTCGGCAAAGCGGTATAGCCCCTATCTGCAAGGGTTCTATGAACGGATCAAACAACGTCGAGGAGGAGGAAAGGCCAAAATCGCTCTAGCAAGGAAACTGGTCAAGATCGTGTATGACACCTTGAAAAACCAGTGGGTCTTCGAAGACTTTCCCAGCTTTACCCTGGCTGCCTAAACCCAGCCAAAACAACTTTTGAGTAGACATTATTCATGGGAGGCACGGAGACACGGAGAAACCCAAGTAGAATCAACGGCCAAAGACAAAAGCTCAACCAAGAGGACGCGGAGAAACTTCGGAGGACGCGGAGAGCGGAAGAAAGACCGGAAAGCAAAGGCTCAAAGAAAAGCTTCTTCGCGACTGCGCTTCATTGGGCCTCAGTGGAGTTATCGTCCCCCACTTGGTAATCCAGCACATCGGCAACGCGACGGACCGATGGTGTCCTATTAGTGCGTTGATGCGCTTTTGGCTTGGCTCCCTCTAGAATGATGGTTATAAGGTCAGCGGGCCGCGCCCGCGTTGTAGCGTGAACGCAGCCCTAACCAAAATTCACCTGCAACGAGGCGACAAATGGCTGACCGCAAGCGTACCGAAAGCAAGCCCTATCAGAGCGTCCAGAAGTTCCGAGAGGCAAAAGGCAAAATCATTGCCGAAGTTGAACTGTCTCTCTCATCCGATTACAACATCATCGAAATTGTGTTTCAGGACAAGACCTCGCTCAACTTTCAACTTGAACCCTGCTTCCAAGTTGCGCCTGAATTGGTCAACTGGAAATCTGGCGAATACAAACCCGTCAAACGCTGGCGACCTGTTCACAGCGTCTAGCAATTTTCTCAACATCAACACCGAACCCGCTGAAAGGCGGGTTTTGTCATCAGTCAAAATCATTTTGGCCAGCAAGGTAGTATCCGAACACATTTCCGTTGGGCCACCATGTAATCCATTGTCCGAATCTAGTGCTGTGCGGTTTCCCGTACATATCCTCGTAAGTAATCAGTCCCCATGCGCACAAAGCTCTGTCCCGGCCTTCTTTGATGGCAGGTACTTCTTCATCGGGAACAAAGCGATTAAGAGTTGCGGACAATCCGTATTCCTTGTGCGTCCCCACAATGCCAGCATCGTTAACCGTAACTTCTGGGACTGGGAACCCGAAATCATCGGGGACTGGAATCGGAAGGATGTCGGCAGTTATCCTGATACAAATTTTGCGCGCTGGCGTACTGCCAGTGTTTATAAGCAGCGGCCTAACGGAAAAATAGAGATCGTCTTGCCCTTCGCGCCGCTCCTGATAAACGGCAGTACCGATGACCACAACCAAATAGGCGCGAGTAATATCGATGTTTCCCCGTTCAATCCTGCTCGCAATGTTCGCCATTGCGTTAGAGGACTTTGTAAGTTCAGCAATCTGTTTGCTGAATTGATCTTTACTCGATTCCGATTGTTGTTCCGTGAGGTTGGCTTGCTTCTTGATAGCGAAGAAAGCCAACAGGGAAATGACAACATAAGCCAGCGTGAGAATGGCGCTAACCCATTCTCCTCGCGTAAGTCCCCAATAGAGTTGTGGCTGGGAGTGGCCATCATTCCGATTTGTGTTTTCTTGTGTTGGGTTAGCGGGGGACTGTGGCAGCGCGGGAAGATTCTGGCTTGTGTTCTTTGCGGCATTTGCAGTTTTGTCCTGGGGCTGAATAGTCTGATATTGATTCTGTCTGGGCTGCAATGGCATTAGAACGAAGAGCGTAATGGCAAATAGAGCGTACATAAGCGCGAATTTTAGCAGAGGGTCAATATGCCAAAAGAATACGAATATCACGGAAAGAAAGCCCAAGAGGATTTGAAGAGGGCATGAAAGCTCTGTTCCAGGTTCCGAAGGATGCGGCCAAGGGCGAGAAAAAGCCCGCAAGAAGCGGGTTAAAAACGCTCAAAGTCAGAGCAGCGAATCCGGTCCTTCCCGCGATTCTGGCGAGGCTTAAAACAGCGCGGGCGTTTTCAATCAGGGCTGTTCTGTTCGCCGTCCTACCAGCTCATCATAGGTAAGGCGTTTATCAGCTATTTCGGGGAAGGCCCATTTCAAAGCAATTAGAGTCTGAAACGAAGTGCTTCTTAATTGCGCGATTGTTGTAACGATATACCTGCTCATTGAGGTAACGGAATAGATGGAGCGGTTCAACGGAAATATAGACAACGAGACGGTTAGCCGCATTGGATTGTTTTCCAGTCGCCAGCGCGCAACATTACTGTGCCGCGCCTACGGCGCTCAATTCTTTTCATACTTACCCACGCTTCCGGCTTCGCGTTGCTCGCCTTCAGCATGGGCTAACCTGTGGTCGCGCCTCCGGCGCTTGGATTGTCGGTGTAGAAAAAATTGCGCAGCCGAAAGAACGATGATGATCCCCGCTGTGTCCCCAAGATGCGCGCTTTCGCGTATTAAAGGTGGAGATCCACGCATAGCTAGAGGCGGAGCGCTCTGGAAGGATTTTGCCGCATCCTTCGACTGCGCTCAGGACAAGCTCTATGGTGCTCAATTCTTCTTCTCACGCTTTCCCAGCGCTGAGGCACTTGGCTCAACAATTCCGCCCTTCGGGTCGCACCCACGCGCCGGATTTCCACACATTGCGTTTTGTTTCCAGGCGCAACGCGTAAGAGATTGCTGTGCCGCACAAGCTCTAGGGCGCTGTGACCTTTTTCCAACTTATCCAGCGCTAACGCGGTGGGCTCAATAATTCCGCCCTGCGGGCTGCAACCCTGCGACGGATCGCCCACATTGCGTTTTTCCGAGCGCCTGCGCTCCATGATCATTATGGGGTTTGGGTTTCACAGCCGGGGGCGGCTGTGCCACAAGATGGATGGCAACCCTAAAAGCATTTCCAAGTACATGGCCTAGTACATTGTTCTTTTTCGCACTTGATTCGCCTCAAAAAATCGCCTATACTCAGCCAGCGCCTCCGGGTGATGTGTGATCAAAGGCTCTTTGAAAACAGGGAAACATACGGATTGCCATGTGTTTACTGTGCCCGAACAAAATTTGGTAAATGGGTAATTTGGTAATTGGGTAAATGAAGATCGCCCACGACCTACTGCCGATCAATGCGCCAGCAGAGGGTCACAAGGGTAAAAAGACCCGGAAAACTGACACTGATTCGACGGGGTAAAACAACCGAAAAAGGACTCCGACCGGTCGGTCACCGTTCGGTCGAATTGGGGGTGAGCTTTTGTTTTCAATAAAAGTGATACCCCCGGGTGGGGCTATGTAGCGGGGTATACAGGCAGAGGGCTGTGGCGCGCATAGCGCGCCTATCGCCGTGATCGCCGGAATCGCCGTCATCGCGCGGGATCGGAAAGGCAAAACCTTTTAACCACAAAGGGCGCGAAGGAACACGAGGGCAAGATCGCACGTCATCGCCGACATGGCGCGTGATTGGAAACGCAAAAGCTCACCACTGCTAAAAGGTGATGAACGGATCGGGAAATCGATCCCTAATTGATCGCGAATCGAAGGCTGGCCGTGGCCCATGGATCACAAAATGACTGTGATTCCCGCTGCCACCCGCGCCTTTGGTAAGTTTGTAATGGACTAAGGCCCAGTGATAACATCGCTAGCTTGTGGAGGTCGTCTGATGTCGGATAGAGATAACAGCAACAGTTTATTGTGGTTCCTGGCAGGACTTGGTTTTGGCGCGTTGATGGGCGTGCTTTACGCTCCCCGCTCTGGTCGTGAAACTCGCGATGCCCTGAAGAACACCGCGCAGGAAGGCGGCGAATACATAAAGACCCGGGGCCGTGAAGCCAAGGATACCGTGAGCCAGTGGGTCGATCGTGGCAAGGATGTTGTCGGCCAGCAAAAGGAAAAGATCAACGCCGCCATTGATGCCACGCGGCAGGCTTATCGTGAAGCTTCAGAAGGTAAAAAGGGCTCTTAAGGGAGCTTGATACCAAGTGGATAATCACATCATCACTGTTTTTGTGGTCGTGGCCGCGGTTGCCATTGTGGTGCAGATGGGCGTTTTGCTTGCCTTGTACATGGCGCTGCGGCGGACCTCAGAGCGCATGGAAGGCATTGCCGGACGGCTGGAGCAGCAGGCGACTCCGGTATTGGCCACCGCCGCCGCTATCCTTGAAGATGCGAAGCCAAAAATTGCCGATATTACAGCCAATCTGGCTGAAACATCCACATCCCTGCGGACCCACGTAGGACAGATTGGCAATGCCGCTTCTGAAATTGCGGAACGGGCACGTATGCAGGCTGTCCGCCTGGATGATTTCGTCATCAGCGCTGCACACAAAGTTGAAGCCACCAGCGAACTTTTGCAAGACAAAGTTCTTTCGCCCATGCGGCGTGTCCGCTCGGTCGTTACCGCGCTGAATGCAGGGCTGAGCTTCTTTAAGTCGAACCGCTCTGCGCGTAGAAAAAATTCCGGCGAAGTTGAAGACGAAGAGATGTTTATATAGCCCTTTTATTTTGTCGCTTCGCTCCAAACCGCTTTATATCTTTTCTCCGCGAAAGATTTTCTCGCGCTTGGCGCAAGGCGGCTCGGCGCGCAAGTCGGCCTCGCCGCATAGAAACACATTCAGATTGTCACGTTTTTTATCAGCGCTGATCTGCGAAAATCTGCGGCGAAACTAACGCCCAAAATGCACGGATACATGCCCCCCAGGAGGAATTCTAGATCCCGCGGCAGGCGACTGGTCTAACCCCACACCGCTCCCGTTGACTTCAAGTTCCAGCCCTGCTGACTCTGCTTCTTCCAATGCCACACGCAGTGACTTACCGTGGAAGTCGGGGACTAGCACGCCACCGGCAACATCCAGGACGACAGTTCCTCGGGACTGATTGTTCGCTTCGAAAGCAGTTTTCTGTAGTGTCGCTGGCGGTTGCACAGGACCGATAAGAGGATGCGCCGGCTTCACCGCCTTGCTTGTCGCGCCAACCGTCGGCAATCCTGAATCGCGCGGAGTTGTTACTGGAAGCGGTGTAGCCTGAACTTCTGGCGAAGCCGGTTCAAGCGGCGCATCCACATTCTCTTGCGCGCTGGCAATGTAGTCCGGCGCGGCCTCGGCAGTGTCATCTTCTTTGGTATGTGCTCGCAGCCACATGCGTTTAGGATCTTGCAGCTCGACGTCGTGCGGCACGTTCATGTATGCCAGTACTTGCTGCGCAATGCGTGCAAAAACCGGAGCAGCAGCCTCACCGCCGCCATCTTTGGGATATCCGCCGGCCGGCGAATCCAGCACTACCAGTACCGTCACTGCAGGATCATTGACGGGAGCAAATCCGGCAAATGACGCTATGTGCTTGCGATGCGAATACTTGCCGCTGGCATCTATTTTCTGCGCTGTGCCAGTCTTGCCAGCGGAGCTATAGCCATCGAGAATCGCTTTCTTTCCCGTACCACGAAGCACCACGCCTTCCATCATGTGTTTCATCTGCGCCGCCGTCAGTGGAGAGATCACTCGCCTTCCCATAGGCGGATGAAATGCAATCAACTGCGGCGTGCTTCGCGGCGCCGTTGTTCCTGCAACAATTCGCGGCGCAACATACAAGCCATCATTCGCGATGGTTGAAACCATGGCCGCAAGTTGCACCGGCGAAACGCCAATCTCCTGTCCCATCGAGATCGCGCCAATGCTTACCTTTGACCACCGGCTTACGGGCTTGGTCAATCCGCGAGTCTCGCCCGGCAATTCGATGCGCGTCTGCGTGCCGAATCCGAATGCGCGTATATAGCGGTCAAAGCGGTCTTCGCCCAGTCGCAGGGCAAGCTTGATTGCCCCTACATCGCTGGACTTCTCTAGAATTTGTGTCACCGTCAACCCGCCGTACGCCTTATGATCATGGATGCGAAGCCCGTTCAATACGATTGAACCCATCTGGCAGTCGACGACTTCGTCTGGGTTCGTAATTTTTTCTTCCAGTGCGGCGGCCAGCGTAACGATTTTGAATGTCGATCCCGGCTCATAAACGTCACTCACGGAGCGGTTCTTGAGCGCCTGCGGATTTACCTTATTAAAGATGTTGGGATTGAAGGTGGGCCAGTTCGCCAGCGCCAGCACTTCTCCAGTATGCGGGTTTTGCACGATCACCGTGCCAGCTTCGGCATGCGTATCATCAATCGCCCGCGCCAGTTCCCGTTCCACGATGTACTGGATTTTTTCATCGATGGTGAGCACCACGTTCTCGCCGGGATCAGGGTTTTTCTCCACGCGACCGAGCCAGCGGCGCTTGTTGTCCATGGTGATCAGCATCTTGCCGGGCTTGCCCGTGAGCTTGGGTTGAAATTCGCGCTCCACTCCGCCGAGGCCGTCATCATCCAATCCAACATAGCCCAGCACCTGTGCGGCAAGTTCGCCCTTGGGATAAAAGCGCTTCGATTCTTTCTGAAAGTAAATGCCTTTCAGATTCAGTGCGCGGACGCGAGCGCTTGTCGGATTATCGATCTTGCGCGCGATCCAGGCAAAAGCGTGCGAAGCACGCATGCGTCCTTCGATCTCACTCGCATCGGCCTTCAGCACACGGCCCAGAACCTGCGCTGTCGAATGAACATCTGGCACTTCAGACGGCACGGCAAAAACCGAATCCACGTTAACAGTCATCGCCAGCTCATTGCCGCGGCGATCATAGATGTTGCCACGCACCGGCGAAACTTCAATGCTGCGCTGCTGCTGCTTCGCCGCGCGCTGCGTGTAGTCGCCGTAATTGATGATCTGCAGCCAGACCAGCCGACCGCAGATCACAAGAAACCAGAATAGAAGAAAGCCAAGAAGGATGTACAAGCGCTTGTTGGCGATTTGATTGGTCTGGGCCATTATCCCCTGACAATTCCTTTTGCTTTGATCTAACCAACTTTCGTCATCCCGACAGCCGTTTAGCGAACCCGCGTTGTCTTAAGCGAGCGGATATGATGGATAGACCTTGTGTCTTGTTTGGAATTAAATCCTTTCGAAACACAAGGTCCCTCACTCCTATTCGGCCGTTGGAAAAAACGCGGCCTCATCAACGGAGTTCGGGATGACGTGCCGTGTAAAAGAAATTAGGTTCATAATTCTGCGCAATGCCCCTAGCGATCTGAAGCGAAGCGACAAAATAGTTAGGCAGCGAGCCCGGCTTGCGCGGCGAGCTGCCTGTTTCAGGTGCAGCAAAAGATCGGCTTGGCAATGAACGTCGAGCGGTTTGGAGCGTAGCGACATACAAAAGGGCGAAGCCGACTTGCGCGCTGACCCGCCGCTACGAGCGCGGACAAATCTGAAGTTGGCGATTCTCATAAGCGTTTGGAGCGAGCAACATAAGATAGCAGCGAGCCCGACTTGCGCGGCGAGCTGCTTGCCTCAGGTGCAGAAAGAATCGTGCTCGAACCTTGCCGTCGAGCGGTTTGCAAAAAAATGACAACCCCGGCTGTTTTTCCGGAGTCGCCATCAAGCACCGGAATTCCGGAGCAAGGTCCACCAACCAAAACTTATGCCGCAGCCCAAATTACTGTGCCGTAATCACAGCTACAGTCGTTGCCTGCGCCATGATCGGAGTACCCACCTCGTCCGGGTTCAGGCGAATCACCTGTCCCGGCTGGGTGGATTCAAGTCCCATCTTACGGGCAAGCGCATCGATCCTGCCCGGATCGCGCAATGAAGCTGCTTCCAGCGTGAGCGTGCGATTCACTTCTACCAGGCGTTCGTGCTCGGCCTTCTGCGCTTCAATGCGGTAGCCGTATTCAATGGAGCTGAAGTGCTGCCAGGCATAAAACATCATCACCATGAATAGTGCGGCCACAGCAGCTGAAAATATCCTGATCTCGCGCCGGCGCTGCGGATCGGTCACCTTCACCAACCGGGAATTGTCGATTGTTTTCTGAAAGTAAAATTCCGGCGTGATCCCGGCAACGCTGCGGCGCACCGGAGTGCGCGAGTCCACCGGCGTGATCATTCCCGTAATCTGCATTGCCGTCGCGGCCATTTACGCTACCTCAACCATTTCCTGTCGCCATTCAAAGCGGCGCAGTGGATATTGGCGCTCCAGCGCCAAAGCCTGCATCTTTTCCTGTTCGCGGGCGTGATCTTCCGCACGCACCACACTGTTGATCAGCTCTTCAATCGTTGTTCCTTGAAACATTGCTTTGTCCTCTGCTTTTCTCGAGGGATCTTTTATTCCGGGGCGGCGCCGTTAAGAGGAGTAATTCGCCCAAGTACAAAAGGAAGGCAGCGCCTCCCCGGAAACTTTTTGTCTTGCTGCCTACCACGGCCAGCAAAACGAACCTTATAGCTTCTCCGCGACCCGCATCTTTGCGCTGCGCGATCTTGGATTACGACCGATCTCTTCTTGCGTCGCCGTGAGGGGCTTCTTTGTCAAAACCTCAAAGATGCCAGCCTTAGCGCCGTCCCGCAGCGCGTCTTTCACGATGCGGTCTTCCAGGGAGTGAAAGCTGATCACCACCAGCCTCCCTCCTTTCTTTAGGACGTCAGGCGCCGCGTCCATCAGCGCCTGCAAGTCCTCAAGTTCGCGGTTTACGAAGATTCGGATTGCCTGAAAAGTTGTGGTCGCTGGATGAATCCTTTGATGAGCCCCGGTATTCATTGACCGGAGCGCAGCCGATATGACTTGTGCCAGATGAGCGGTACTTCTTATCGGCCGCGCCCGGACAATGGCTCTGGCGATTCTCCGCGACCTCCTTTCCTCACCGAATTCGTAAATCACATTTGCGAGGTCTTCTTCGCGCATGTGGTTTACCACCTGATCGGCGGTGCGCTCGCCCTGCGGGTCCATTCGCATGTCGAGCGGCCCTTCCGCCTGAAAACTAAATCCGCGCGCCGCGTCGCCGAACTGCAGTGAACTTACGCCCAGATCCGCCAGCAGTCCGTCAGCGGAGGCTAACGGAACATGCTGGGGGAGCTCGGCGTAAGAACTGTGCAACAGGGAGATCTTCGGACGGTTATCACCTCCGACCCCAGAAAGCCTCTGCTGCGCCAGTTCGATCGCGTGGGTGTCTTTATCGAAGCCAATCAAATGACCCTGTGGGCCTAGGCGCTTTGCGATTTCTAAACTGTGCCCGCCCAACCCCAGGGTCGCGTCGATATAAGTCCCGCCGCGCCGGATTGCTAAAAAGTCGATCGCTTCTTTTAAAAGAACTGAAACATGGCCAACTTCCCCGCTGCCATGCGCCCCCTTGGGGGCTTCGTCTTTCCCAAACTCGTCCGCCACTAGATGCCCAGTTCGTCGAGAGTTTTCTCATCGTCCTGCGTGAACGGGTTCTCTTCTATGTCCTTCTTGTAAGCCTCGATGCTCTGCACTTCGAGGTACGTCAAATTGCCCACAACGGCCACTTCGCCCTGAATCCTGGCTGTGTCGCGCAGTAAAGCCGGTATCAGCACCCGGCCCTGCCCATCGATTTCCACCAGCTGACCGTAATAGTTGGTGCGGTTTAAAAACTTTTTCTTCGTCGGATTGAAATTGGAGAGCTTTGCCAGCTTCTCCTCGATCCGCTGCCATTCCTCGAAGGGATACACTTGAGCAACCTTCCCATCGAGCGATGTGATGTAAAATTGCGTGCCGTACTTCTCGTCGATCAGGCGCTTGAATTCCGCGGGGACCTTTAAACGTCCCTTCTCGTCGACCCGAGTTGGATGGTTGCCGCGAAACATTGTTCTTTCTGACTGCTACGCCGGCTACAACCGGTAATAAGGAGGCAAAAACGGTAAGTTCTAGCTTTATTTCTGGCTCGGTCACGGTAATTTGGGGGTTTTTCAGCTTCATTTTCCCTTTTGCTACTTTTGACCACTTACCCGTTGAACCGATCTAGCTCTTACCACTTTCAACCACTTTAGACCACATTCTAGGCCTAAACAGTTGGCTGTCAAGGACTTTTTTTCAGGTGGGGTGTGGAAAACCACTTTCGCTCTTGCCGGGGCCGGGGCTTGTGGAGTGAAAACAGAAAGACACTAGCTATAGTGTTTACGAAAAAGGTTCAGCTGCTCTGGTTCGTATTAAGCGTCCCGCCGATGAGAAAAGCGCACAACTTGCCGAAAACTTCTGAAGCGGTTCCTTTCACCGCTGAACAGATTCACGCCTTCCGTCTGCGCCGCCATCTTCTGCTTGATCCATCTGCCAAAGACCTGGTTACGATTTGCCGCGATGTATGCGGAGTGCAGGCGCAAATCATGTCCGCGGCGCAGCTTCAGCTTTGGGCACGCAACCACGCCATCACACCGGAAATGGTGGATGATGCTTTGTGGAAGACCCGCTCGCTGGTCAAAACTTCATTGATGCGCCAGACGCTGCATCTTGTCCCGGCCGATGAGTTCCCGCTTTACATTGCGGCACACAAGAGCGCGCGCGCAAAAGCCGTGCTCTCAATCATGGTAAGGTGCAAGATCACGCGGGACGAAGCGGATGCGCTGAGCGCCTTGATTCTGGAAGAACTCAAAGACGGCCCTGCGCCGCGTGCCGCAATTACCGCGGCAGTCCGACCTAAAGTCAGCAAGCGGCTGCGCGTGTGGATGGACAAGGTGTGGAGCATTGTGCGGCTGCCAGTGATCGAAGGGCAGGTCTGCTATGGCCCCGGCGAAGGCAACCAGGCAACATTTATCCGCACCGAGCACTGGCTGCCTGCGCAGGCCAGGGTCGATGAAGCGAAGGTCGATGCAGTGCAGGCGCAAAAAGAATTGTTCCGCAAATACCTGCGCGCTTACGGTCCCGCAACGCTTCATGATTTCGCCCACTGGTCACTGATCTCCATGGCGGAAGTGCGGGCCTTGCGCCCGCTGCTGGATTCGGAGATCACAGAACACAATGGCCTGCTACTTTTGCGTGAAGACATGAAAATCCTGCAATCGACTTCACCGGAAATGAACTCCGTTCATCTGCTTCCCTATTTCGATGTTTACCTGCTGGCCCATCGCTTCAAAGACCACTTCCTGAAACCCCAGTTCTATAAACGCGTTTACCGGAATCAAGGCTGGATATCGCCGGTGGTGCTGATCAACGGAGAGATCGCCGGAGTGTGGAGTTATAAGCTGTCCCGCAAAATTCTTGAGATCGAGATTGAACTCTTCGCGCGGGTTGACTCGCGCACCCGCATGCAAATAAAAGATCGCGCCGGGGAATTAGCCGACCTTTTTCGATGTTCTCTTTTATTTTCTTTTAAGAGTTAAGCGTGTTAGGTAAATGCGGCTGAGCTTTCACAACGGTTTTGCTGATGCGTAGGATTAAGATGTTTTGACTTGAATCCTTTTTCTGCAACCCATGCCATCCCCTGCTCGCTTCAGAGCTTCTACCTAAAGCAAGAGCCGTACTCGCCGGTTTCATCGGCCAAAGCAGTACCCGCCACTTTCGTCGATTTGTACAAAATCAAATCTTCGGGAGTCCCGTTTGAGAAAACTAGTTCTGTTGTTGATCGCTACTTTCGTGCCCGCGCTGCTGACCGCGCAAGTCCCAAATTCAAACCACGTTGTTGTAGTGCTGGAGGAAAACGAAAGCTATTCGGCTGTTATTGGCAGCTCGTCCATGCCTTACCTGAACAGCCTGGCGTCACAAAATGCGCTGGCCACGCAGTATTACGCCAACACGCATCCTTCCATCGGCAACTACTTTATGCTGACGGCGGGGCAGATCATTACCAACAACGACTCATTAAATTCAACAGTCAACGTCGATAATATCGTCCGGCACTTGTTGAGCGCGGGCAAAACCTGGAAAAGCTACGCGGAGAGCCTGCCTTCAGTGGGCTACATTGGCAGCGACCAATATCCTTATGTACGGCACCATAACCCTCTATCTTATTTTTCTGATGTAGCTGATAGCAGCGTGCAACGTCTGAACCTGGTTCCGTTCACACACTTCGCCGCAGATTTAAGCAACAATGCCCTGCCGAATTATTCATTCGTGGTCCCTAACGAGAACCACGATGCGCATGATTGCCCCACAGCGCCCACGGGATGCACCAACGCAGCCAAGCTCGCCACGGCGGACGCATGGCTTAAAAACAATATTGCCCCTTTGTTGAACAATCCCGCTTTCCAAAAAGACGGCATTCTGATTATTGTTTTTGACGAAGGCTTCGATACTGATACTGCGCACGGCGGCGGGCACGTAGCGGCAGTGGTCGTGGGACCTGGAGTCCGGAAAGGCTTCAAGTCGACAACGCTTTATCAGCACCAAAATGTTTTGCGAACCACGCTGGATGCGCTGGGCGTTCATAGTTATCCTGGGGTTGGCGGCAGCTCTGCCGATATGAGCGATCTATTTGGCTCTGCTCCTCCGCCGCCTAAGCCTGGCGGATGCACGGCAACCGTAACTGGCGTAACTGTGTGCTCGCCTGCGCCGGGAAGCACCGTGGCGTCTCCTGTACATTTTGTTGCGTCAGCCAAATCCAACCATCCCATTACCGCCATGCGCATTTATGTAGACAGCGTTTCTAAATTCAGCGTAGACGCTAGCTCGCTGGATACTTCCATCGCACTCGCAGCCGGGACACACTCAATTGACATACAGGCCTGGGATTCAACCGGAGTGGTGTTTAAGAATACCTTCACGCTGAAGGTTCCTTAATTTTGTTTGTACCGGCTGAGAGAGACTGAAAGCTTTTGTTAAAAGCTGCTGCTTCAAGCAACAAACAAAATTCGTTTTTCAGTGAAGCTGATTTTGAGATGAGCGGTGCACTACGCGGCGCTATATGATCAAAGGTAATCAGTGTTCGCCCGATGCACCGCGCCATCTCTTCCTTCCGCTGCTTCTTCGGCTGCACATTCAGGCATGTGCGCTCCTTTTGCTTGGTTGCTGGAGCATGCCTTTTTCTAGGGTTCACATGCGCTGCGCAGACCACCGCTCCTGACTTTTCGATCATCGTGCTGCCGGATACGCAGTATTACGCCCAGAGCTATCCCCAGACCTTCGATTCCCAGACGCAATGGATCGTTAATAACATTTCCGCTTTGAATATCAAAGCTGTGATCGGCGTTGGCGATATTGTGAACGGCGGCGGCGTAGCTTCTCAGTGGCAGGCTGCGAGCAACTCCGTCAGCAAGCTTGAAGGCAAAGTTCCTTATTTCATGGCCATCGGCAACCATGATTACGATAAAGACGATCCGCCGAATCGCACTGCCTCTACCACCAACTTCAATCACTACTTTGGCCCTGCCCGTTACACGAATTCATATAGTGGATGGCTGGGCAGTTATCCCGCCGGCAGCAATGAAAATTTCTATGGCTCGGTGACTGTCAATGGGAAGCGCTATGTCATTGTCTTGCTCGAGTTTTATCCCCGCACTTCTGCTTTGCAATGGGCCGAGGGCATCATTCAGGCGAACCCAGACGCCGAAGTCATCCTTGCCATGCATGGTTACGAGTTTTACGACAACCTGCGTGTTGCTCAGTGTGAAAATTATGACGCCGAGTACTACAACATGGGCAAAGACAATGATGGCGAGGAGATATGGACAAATCTCGCCAGCAAATACCCCAATGTCAGCATGGTCTTAAGCGGGCACATCGTCAAAGCGGCGGGACAGATGTCGGCCGGACATGAAACCCAGGCAGGAACCTACGGCAATACCGTAAATGAAATGATGGCGGATTATCAGGCCATGGCCAATGGCGGAAATGGCTATTTACGGATTCTGAAGTTCAGCCCCTCGCGGAACACTATCCAGGTAAGCACATATTCAACCACGCTGAAAACTTACATGACGGATTCTGCGAATGCGTTCACAGTTCCCTGGCACACGGTATCCACCACTGGCAGCGGCTCGATTAGCGGCCGGGTGAAAAAGCCGTCATGTAGTGCGGTCTCCGGCGCAAAAGTTTCGTATGCAGGCGGGTCCACAACAACGGACAGCAATGGCAAGTTTACGCTGACCAACGTTCCTGCCGGTTTACACTCTGTCACGGTTTCAGCTTCTGGTTTCCCGCAGATGGTCAAGAATGTTCCGGTTGGTTCGGGCCTCACCAATAGCGTTCAATTTTTCCTTACCACCACTGCGAGTCCCACGCCAACACCGACTCCAACTCCTTCTCCAACACCAACGCCGAGTCCCAGTCCAACTGCAACTCCTACACCCACACCAAGCCCAACTCCTGCTGGCTCTGGGACCCTGACTGGCATAATCAGCGATGCCGCAAGCGGAACACCGATTAGCGGCGCGACTGTAGCCTCTGCCGGTCTCAGTGCCAGCACCGATGCTTCGGGTGCATACACGCTTGCGAACGTTCCGGCCGGAACACAGCCTGTTTCAGCTTCCGCTGGGGGGTACACGACCGTTTCACAAAGTGCGACGATCAATGCGGGACAAACAGCCACCCTGAATTTTGCATTGGGCGCCGACGCATCTCCCAGTCCCAGCCCATCTCCCACTCCGACACCAACTCCCATTCCAACCCCCACTCCAACTCCGAGTCCGACGCCAACCCCGACGCCTACTCCGACTCCCACTCCAGTCCCGACGCCAACTCCTGCCGCAACAGGAGCGATCTCCGGCACCGTGACGAATGCCTCCAATGGATCTGTGGTTTCCGGCGTGACAGTGGCCGGCGGCGCGGCATCTGCAGTCTCAAGCAGTACCGGGCATTACACGCTTACCGGCTTGGCGACAGGAACGTACACAGTGACAGCATCTAAGAGCGGCTGGCTCAGCCAAAGTAAAAGTGCAACGGTCAGCGGCGGCACAACCACAACGCTAAATTTCGCAATCGCCACCTCAGGAAAAATTAGCGGAACGGTGAAGAACGCCAGCGGAGCAGCCGTCAGCGGGGCAAGCATTACTTTCAAGGGCGGTGTTGTGGCAACGAATAAAACTGTAACCAGCAGTTCCACAGGCTCATATTCCAGCAGTTGGATACCGGTTGGCAGCTATACCGTGACTATAAGCATGACAGGCCACACAACTCAGACCCGAAGCGCCACGGTGACATCGGGAGCAACTACAACGCTGAACATTACGAGTTTCTGATATGAGATCGATTTACTGTCTTTCGATTCTGATCATGCTGAGTGGAATCTGCTTTGCTCAAGAAGCGAGTTGTCCTGTTCAGATCACCCAGGTCCGCAACATCCAGGAGAGTATGTTCATTTCGTTCAGAAACACCACTTCGCGGGACATCAAATCATACGAGTTTGACGTGTCGTTCGTTGACGTTTTCGGCAAGCCGCACAATTTCCCGTTTCCTCTGTTGCGCAATGAACGCATCGCAGCAGGCACAACCAAAGTGGCGGCATTCCCATCCGCGGATACGCTGGAGTTCCTGTTTCCGATACTCAACGCCTCCCTCTTCAAAGTTACTTTTTCCGATGGCAGCATTTGGAATGATGACGGCTCACACGATTGCAGTTTGTCAGCTTTACAGGAATAGATCTGCTCAACGTGAAAAGTAGACATAGCGGAGCGGCAGGTAGATGGTTGGAGATTATTAGTCCAGCAGAACACAGATCGCCGTTGTTGCGAAGAAAAAGCCCCAATCCGGGGCTTTTTCTCGCTATGAAATAGTAACTACATGCCTTTCCTGTCACGACGGACATCGCGTCGGTCGTGGCGGATGTCTTTTCTGTCCTTGCGAGCGTCTTTGCGGTCCGCGTGCAGGTCTTTTTTATCTTTGGAAATATCGCGATTATCAGCCCGCAAATCACGCCGATTGCGGTTCAGATCGCGCTTATCGTGGTTGATGTCTTTCTGCTCTTTGGCTGCACCGACGGTATCGCCTTTTTTCAGGTCTTGATTACGCTCACGGCGATCTTTGTTCACGTCTTTCTGGTCCTTGGTAATGTCGCGCGCGTCTTTGTTGCGGTCGGCGCGATCCTTATTCACGTCGCGCTGGTCTGAGCGGATGTCTTTGCCGTCTTTGTTCAAATCGCGGCGATCATTACGTAGGTCCTTGCGATCACTCTGCACGTCAGTGTTGGGGGCATTTTGCGCCCACATTCCGGCGGTTAAACCGAATATAACCAAAGCAATTAACTGTATGACGTTTCGTCGAATCATAAAAGCTGCTCCTTTTAAACCCTTCCAAGGTAAGTTGCTCTTCGGGTATGAACACGGCGCGTCACATTAGTTGCAGTGAGATATTTTTCCGAATCACAGTCATGTCGCAGCAACTTTCGTGCGTTGGATGTGTTGCGCACAAACAAAACCTCGGCAAAGATACATCTTGCCGAGGCTGGTCATCTTCAATTTAAAACGTCTGTTGTAATCGCAAGCTAGTAACGATTGCTCTAGCAGGGGCCGAGTTCGTGCGGATAGAGGACAAACATGGGTCGCGCATGTTTCTGGATTTCCTGATTGATCGTCAGGCTCCAGTCCTCGGGACGCCCAAGTGGAGGCGGCTCAACCTGCATCCGATAATAAGCGGAAATCATGCTGGCAACGGAATGCGCTTTCTGCCGGACCGATTGGACCAATTTGGGGTCGGCCATACTGTAAGTCCGCCGCCCATCGCCATTCATGGCGCTCAGCACCAGACCTCCGCTGTTTGTAGTTAAAGGAAAAAAGTTTTCATCCCCTGTTTCGTAAACAAGCTCTCCCACCAGGGGCTCTGACTGCGCGAGTCCTTGTGAACTGGCTGATGTAGTAAATCCGCCGGCAACAGTGCTTTTTGTCTGCACAGGTCCTAATGCCAGGCCGAACATACGAATGTGATTGTCATGCAGGGCTTTCGCAAGCATTTTGGGATTTGCCTTGCGGCTGCCTTGCATATCAGCAGCAATCACCACAATGGAATCGCCCGGTTGCGGCTGACCAAACCATTCAATTCCCACCATCACGGTATCAAGCACCCCGGGATCTTTCCCGCGCTTGCCCTCGCCGGGCTGGCTCAACGCTTCATGAATAGCCGTGCGGTCTTCAGTGAACTTTACGTCCTGGCCGGGGCCGTGTGCAGGCATGATGGCAAAGGTATCCCCAGGCCGCGCGCTGCCCAGAAGAGTTTTGATCATTTCATCTTCCGCTTTGCGTGAATCGGCAGAGAGTTTCTTGCTAACGTCTGCCACAATCAGCACGCGGCGCGGTCCATCATCAAAAGCCACGCTTTTTACGGCGACTAGTTTTTTTTGAATTTGCCCAACAAAGTCTTCAGCAGCCAGGCCCCGAAAAGTATCGCCGTTAATGCCAATGACGCCAACCGGAATATCCGCTTTGCACGCGGACTGTTGAGCTGGAACAAGGCTGGAAAAAAACAGCACTATACCTAAAGCGCTAAGAATGCGGGATACCATTACACAACTCCCAAGCAAATTAAAACTAGGTTCAAGCTAATTGTAACAATACGTCCCGCTGTTCCTGTCCTGGATGGAGGGCGACTCCTCATCAGTCCACGCCTCCTTCTGCAAGTGACTAGACAGCTTTGTACAAAAGATGCACCGGCTCTTTTTGAGAAAATTTGAGTTCCAAAATGGAACTAAGGAACCAAAAGCAGCGCCTACGAAAGGGCACATCTTTAAAGAGAAGGCGAAAGTTCCAATAAATGGACACTCATTCCCATGCGTGGCTATTTTCCCTGCTTCTCAATCAGGCCAGTGTCCTAAGGGACAATGGCCATTAGTTCACAGCACCAAAACCATATTTGGAATTGTCCAAAAAGCAAGAACTTATGCAGCTTTTCTGGATCGATGAAAATAAAAATAATTCCTTTAGATTCATTGTTTTATAGAGATTTCCCCTAAGCCGAGTTCCCGGTTGGGATAGTATATTGCCGGTACAAAAGTTCACTCACACAAGTCACTTTTCTCCCGTAATTTTGGGCACGCTGCGCCAGAGTTCGCGGACGCTGCATGTGCTGATTGAGACTCAAAGTAGGAACGATCCTGGGTGAAGTTTTTGCGTAAAGAGTTGTGAACGGAAGGGTTCCGCGAATTCGCGAAGTCAATGTCTAAATCGCAGGCAAATCTCGATCCGCAATCAGGCTTCACGCTGACGGAGCTAATTGTGGTGGTCACGATCATTCTGGTCGTCACCGGCCTATCCATTCCAAATCTCACAAGGGCAATTGATACCTACCGCATCAAAGGAGCAGCGCAAACACTGGCATCGGCCTATCAGGATGCGCGTCTCCGCGCTACCCAGAAAGATACTTCCTATCTGGTGCTCATTTCACCACCAGGAATTTTGCCTGCGCAGATCTGCATAGATCTGGATGGCGATGGGACCTGCAGCGCCGGCGATCCGGTGACCACATTCCCGACGCAGGTAAAAGTAAGCAATCTTGGGGTGCCGGTTCCTCTGGGAAATCAGCTTCCCTTTCCCACTATAGTCACGGAAGAGCCGGGCGGACCAAACAACAACTTGACGTGGAATGCCATGGGATTGCCTTGCCAGCGTGCTTCACCCATAGCCCCATGCACTGCCGTGGGATGGGTGCAGCACCTGCAGCTTTTACGCGCGAATGGCGATGTGATGTATGCGGCCGTCACCGTAAGCCCGACTGGCAGAATCAAAACCTGGACATTTATTTCTTCAGGAAACGGAAACGGTAGCTGGCTTTAAGACACTATATGATTACGAATCGCGAAATTCGGGGAGCTAGAACGGCAACAATGTCGCGTGGATTCAGCCTTATCGAACTAATGATTGCCATGGCGGTGCTTGCTGTTGGGCTGCTCGGCGGTATCGTAGTGATCGGGGTAGCCAGCGCGAATAATGGCCGGTCAAAGTTGCATTCCACTGCCGTGACCTTGGCACAAAGTACGATGGAAAAGATTGTCGCAATCCCCGCAAATGCCGTAGGTACAGGCGCTGAAACCACAATGACAGACTGCACCGGGAATTCGTTCACGATTGAGACAGCTGCACCAGGCGGCACAGGGGGCTCTGACCTAATTTCCTCTGGGGCTTTTGCTGGATCGGTGGATTTCTCAAAACCTGTTGTAGCCAACTACGCCATGGCTTACACCACCTGCGGCACGGCGACGACAAGTGTGAATTATGACGTCCGCTGGAGAATTGATCCGGGGCCAACGCCTGCCACACAGCTAGTGACTGTGAGCGCCAGGCCGCTTGTTTCAGCCGGCGCGGCGCAGTTTACGTTGCCTTACACGCTTCATCAGCTAAGGGGGAACTTCTGAATATGAAGCGCTTCCCCCATCTGAATGTCAGGACTAACGCGAAAAGGAAGGCCACTACAGGTTTTACGCTGATAGAAGTCCTGGTCAGCCTGGCGATTCTGGTTACTGTAACTGGTGCAGTCTTTGAGCAGATTAACTCAATGCAGAAAAAATCAGCTTCTGAAGCCGTGAATCTCGACTTGAATCAGCAGGCCAGGGATTTTATAAGCCAGACGGTACGTGATTTGCATATGGCAGGGTACCCCACCGCCAGCATGTATTCGGTGGATCCGCTGGCACGTCCCTCAATGGTGGCAAACCGGCTTGTCAGGGTATCTTCCACGGAAATTCTGTTGGAAGGTGATGTCAACAATGATGGCGCTGTTGAAAGCGTCGATATTGCTTACGTTGCAAATGATCCCAATGATCCCAATTGCCCATGCATACGCAGAAGCGCACAGGCAAAAATCAACGCGGACTCATTTAACCAGCCTAAAAATCTTTTATATACCGAAACTCAGCAGGTATTTCCTCCCGGTACGCAGCCAGGCCAATCTGGTGAAGACCTGTTTGAGTATTATGACCAGAACGGAAATCCGGTGGACCTGACCAAAGGCAGCGACATATCAACACTGCAAGGCTCTGGAAACTTGGCACAGATCAAGACCGTAAAAATCAATCTTACTCTGCTTACAAATCAGCGTGATCCGGTAACCGGCAATTTCGTCCATACGTCAATGTCTGCAAGTTCGAGGTTGAATTACTAAATGGCAAAGATCATTTCCAGAATCGCAAAGCGGGACGAGCAGGGAATGGCCCTATTGGTGGCATTGTTCTCGCTGTTGCTGCTTTCTGGTATTGGTTTGTGCATGGTGCTGGCGTCGACCACTGAAACGCGGATTGACGCTAATTATGGCGGCGGCCTCCGCTCCTATTACTCAGCCCACTCCGGCCTTGAGGAAGTGCGCGACAGGATCAGCTATTCCAAGTCCGCTGCTTCACCCACGGGACTGGCTAACCTTCTCCCCACGGATATTGCGGGCAATCCCGGGGGTGTGTTGTATGTGCTGAACCCTGAGGGCGGAGAGACGGTTGATCCCACAGATCTGACTAGCCCATATTTCGACGACCAGCTTTGCCACGATTACAACTCCGGCGTAAGCATTCGAGACTCCAGGTGCACCGCAGTTCCGGCGACAGCCAACTGGATGGCAACGCAAAATGCGGCACCCAGCACCGCCCCTACGGCCGTTCCTCTCGGCTACAAATGGGTGCGCATCAACATGAAGACAAACCGGATCGCTGCGCCTTATTTCGTCGACCAGCAAGGCTCCCCTGCAACACTGGATACCCGCGTCTGCTGGGACGGCAAGACTGAACAGCTCTCGCCCGGGGGCGCCAACCCGGCTTGCGATGCCAACGGCATGCTGCCGGTTTATATGCTCACGTCTTTGGCTATGGCCCAGGGCACGCGAAACTTGTTACGCGCTGAAGTGGTAGGCCCGTCCATTCGGCCGCCCGGCGTCATCACCATGGAAGTTGGCGGTTCCACCAGCACTAGTCCTGTTACTGCAACTTTCGCCGTACCGGGCGCTACAAACGCCACTGTGATTCCGTCGACCACGATTGATGGCCGGCCGCACCCTGTGAACGGCGTAACTCCCGCTGCTTGTTCCCCTGTGGCTGCCTTGGCGAGCAATACATCTCAGGGAACAACTTCTTTACAGAATGGATTGAACAGCCTTCGCATGGCCATTGTGAACGCGGCCAATAGTTCCTGCGATCAATATGGAAATCCGGTTTCGACCTGCACGCCAGCATTTGCCTGGGTGCGAGGAACAGGCGTGCTCCCTCAATTCACCACAACCCCGGTTTCGGCACCGCAATCGCCCTCTCCAACCCCCACTCCTATGCCTACTCCTGCTCCCTCTCCCACTCCTTTCAACACCAGCAATAGCGGCAGTGACAATAGTGGACATGGTCACGACGATCACAACCCTACCCCAACGCCTACACCGACACCCACTCCAACGGCAACGCCCACACCGGCACCAACGCCTACAGCCGACTGCAGCACAGCGTCCCAGAGTTGCTACACAAATCTTGACCTGTCGTCACCGATGCTCAATGCCACTCCGCTGTTTGTGGGTAATCCTGGAAACTCAGGCGATCCGGCAGTTTATCAATCGCAGACGGCCAACATTGTTGCAAATGAGAACCAAGCGGTTCTTGACTATATTGCCGCCCGAAAGGCGTCTGGCACAAATTACTTCGAGGTGACGTCAACAAGTCTGGCCTCTACATACGGCTCTCAAGCCCAGCCTGCTGTAGTGGTTATCACCGATAGCAGCCTGAAATTGCTGACTACCACCTTGACCGGGTTCGGCATCCTGCAAGTCCCCAACGACTTTGAAATAAGCTCCAGCTTGCAATGGACTGGAATTGTAATGGTGCGTTCATCAGTATCCTCACCTTCGGGAACGTTCCTCATTAACTCAGGTGCCACAGGATCCATTAATGGAGCGTTGATGCTGCAGGCGGGGAGCCTATTGACGTTAACCACCAGCAATGCAGGAGCCGCGTTTAAGATCACTTACAGCTGTGACGCCATTGACGCCGCTATGGGTAGCCGCCCGCTAAAAATAGTTTCCCAGACAGAAACTTCTTACTAATTTCGCGCCCTGTTGCGATTTAAGCGCGAACTCTTCCGCGCAACACCCGTGCCGGCAGGAAAATAATAGCTTTCACTAATTCCAGCGCTCCACCCACTGCAAAGCCGACGATCCGGAACGGCAGCAGCACTAGCCATACCAGGGGATAAAGCACCAGGGCCAGGAGCGCCAGTGGCCAGCACAGTATCAGCAAGATGCACCAAAGCAGAAAGCTGAACATAATCATCCTCTAAGGAGTTATACGAAACTGCTCACGGTCCAGTTCCTTCTTCATCAGCTTCCCGCGGGAGCTTCCACCGCAGGCTAAATCCCCAGAATCTCGCCTTTTGAGTTCACGTCAACGCTTGCGGCGCGTGAAACTTTCGGCAAACCTGGCATCAGCATCATGTTGCCGGCGATGGCCACAACAAAACCTGCCCCGGCCGAAAGGGATGCATCGGTGATATTCAGCGTCCATCCAGTCGGTGCGCCAAGGAGCTTGGGATTATCGGAAAATGAGTATTGTGTCTTGGCGATGCACACAGGCAGCGCGGCAAATCCCCAGTCGCTAAACTGCTGCAGCTTGGCCCGGGCTTTGTCACTAAAGGTAGCGCCCGCAGCGCCGTAAATCTTCGTCGCTACGCTTTCAATCTTTTTCTCCAGCGAAATATCAAGGCCGTAAATCGGCTGTACGTTAGGGCTGGGGTTCTTCTCAATGGTGTCAACCACTTTTTCCGCCAGAGCCGCCGCGCCGTCGCCGCCTTTGGTAAAAGCTTCACTTAAGGCGCTGACCGCGCCCTGCTGCGCGCAATAGTCTGCCAACCGGCTTAGATCAGCCTCGGTATCTGTTGGGAACCGGTTGATGGCCACAACAATCGGAGCGCCAAATTGCTTGAGATTTTGAATGTGCCGGACCAGGTTCGGTGCGCCGCGATCCAGATCGCCTGCGCCCTGGTTGCGCAAACTTTGGACGGTGGTAACCAGTACGGCGCAGGCAGGAGCAATCCCCGACGAACGCATCACGATATCAAAATATTTTTCCGCGCCAAGATCGGCGGCGAAACCAGCTTCATTTACAACATAATCCGCCAGCCGGATTCCCATGTTGTGAGAAATCACGCTGCTGGTCCCGTGCGCGATGTTGCCAAAGGGCCCGGTGTGCACCATCGCTGGAGTGCCTTCCGTGGTCTGCACCAGGTTCGGCATGATGGCTTCAGTCAGCAGCGCCATCATCGCGCCGGTAGCACCAAGATCCCCCGCGCGCACCGGCTTGCCCGCGCGGGTTACTCCGATCACAATCGAATCCAGCCGCCGACGCAGGTCTTCAAAGCTGCTGGCCAGTGCCATGATGGCCATGACCTCTGAAGCGGCGGTAATCACAAATCCGCTGTTGCGAGTGACCGCCCCTCTTTTCTCGCCGATATCGAGCGTGATGCGGCGCAGTGCGCGGTCGTTCATATCCATGGCACGCGGCCATGTGATCTGGTTGATGTCCAGGTCAAGCTCGTTCCCATGAAACACGTGCGCATCAATCAACGCGGCAAGCAGGTTGTGCGCTGTGGTAATGGCATGGAAATCGCCATGAAAATGCAGGTTGATTTTCTGGCTGGGCTCAATCTGCGACTTTCCTCCACCGGCAGCGCCGCCCTTCATGCCGAACACCGGCCCCAGAGAAGGCTCGCGCGAAGTGATAATAGTCTTTTTGCCAATCCGGGACAGCCCTTGCGTGAGCCCGATGGAAGTAACCGTTTTACCTTCACCGGAAGCCGTGGGCGTGGTGGCCGTCACCAGGATGAGCTTGCCTCGGCGCGGGAACGCCGGATCTGTAAGGATATCTAGCTTCAGCTTGGCGCCGTGGCGTCCAATGGGCTCAAAATATTCTTCCGGGAGATTCAGCTTTTCTGCGATGGTTTGAATTGGCAGCATAGTTGGCATCGAACATTAGTTCATAAGCAAACAGGCGAGTGTAAAACTCTGCCGCCAAAGAGGCAAGCCGTACAAGCAAATGGGTTGGAAATTGCGCCTATCCCCACCTTGCTCGACTCCGTCGAATGTGGAGCGCTTCGCCTTGACAGGCGGAAATGATACCCTATCTAGGTCTGCATCACTCGTGCGCCCGTAGCTCAGCTGGATAGAGCGGTTGCCTCCGAAGCAACAGGCCGGGAGTTCGAATCTCTCCGGGCGCACCAGTTCTAAAGAAATCAAAGGCTTACAAGCATTTCCAAATTCTCTCTAAAGGAATTTGAGCTTATGCTTCGTACTTTTGAGCAATTTGTAAAAGAGCGGCGATACATCACGAACGTCTCAGAAAATACTGTGCGCTGGTACTGGTGTTCATGGAAAGCCTGGGAAAAATATCAACCTGATTTCGTCATCAATGCAAGGCAAGACGGTGTCTCTGCTGCAACCCTAAACTGCTACCTGCGGGCTTTAAACGGCTATTTCCGCTGGGCTGGGCTTCCGGTCCTTCCTAAACTGAAACAGGCTGAAAAGGTCATTGCGACTTACGGTGAATCTGATATTGAGAAAATCGTAAAGGCAAAGTGCAAGGGTCGGGCGCAAACTCTCTGCCTCTTGCTGGTTGATACCGGAATGAGGATTGACGAGGCGCTCTCAATTGAAGTCGGCAAGATTGACTTCGATAACCTGCTTATCAGGGTCATGGGCAAAGGGTCAAAAGAGCGATTCATCCCGTTTTCTTTTGAAATGAGAAAACTGCTGTTCCGGTACAGGGCTGACAAGAAAGGGCTGCTATTTTCGACGCGTGATGGCCGAAAACTAAAGCATCGGAACGTCCTGCGGGATGTTAAAGAATTTCTTGTACGGATTGGGGCCAAGGTTCCTGAGCGTTTGCTCCACGCTTTCAGACACACTTTTGCGCTGAATTACCTGAGGCGTGGCGGGTCTGTTTTCCACCTGCAAAAGATTCTAGGCCATTCAACGCTCGATATGACGCGGCGGTACTGCCAATTGACGACGGATGATTTGGTACAAGCTCATCAAGGTTTGTCACTGCTGTCGAGTAAACGCTAGAATGCGTTAAACCTTATTCCTCTACCTTGGGCGGCGCTGAGCCGCCCTTTTTATTTCCATTCCTTCTTGAAACGCTTGTAATCGTCTTTCATCTGCTGGAGTTCTTCGGCACGTTCGCTGATGATGCGCTGAAATGCCTCCGCCTCCGCCTGTAATTCTTTTTCTTTACGGTGAATTTGGCGTTTCAGTTTCGCCAATTGTGACTTTATTGTCATTTGATTTCTTAATTGTGATTATTTTTCTCATTAGGTCAAAAGCCCGGTCGTTTATACGGCGTAGAACCTTTGTGGCGGTTACAGATTCGGCCAGGATGTCTGAGAGGTCTGATTGTAGAGCTGAGAGCAGGTGGGGTTCTTCCTCAATCTTGTAGATTTTGTTTGGTTTCATTTTCATTTTAGTGATAAATTTTGCGGGTCATGAGTACACCTGCTATTGCACCGGAAGCGCCTAAGAAGGAATTTAACTGGAAGCGGCTGTTCATCAAAGCTGCGGGATTCGGTGCAGGATTTGCGTTGATGCTTGCCGTCCTGGCCGGCGTGGGCATCTGGTACTGGAACCGTCCGAAGCCGCCGAAGCCGTGGAACGACCAAGCAATAAAGGCTGAATTTGATTACGCGGATGCCGAAGTGGAGGGCGAGAAGAACACTTTGGTTGTTTTTTACACGCTTGAGAATAAGACGGACTTCGACTACACGATTTCTGATACCACGGAAATGAAGATTGGTGCCCAGCTAGAACGGCAGAATAGTTTTAGCGTAAATAATGATGGGTACGTCCGAAGCGATTTACCGCTGTTTGTTCCGGCACATGGAAGAGTACGTTATGCCGTTCACCTCGCATATCCCTATCCAGAGCGTGAGGATTTAAATGCCAGCCCTGACGAGAGCCATGATTTCAAAACTCGTGTGGCGCAATTTATGACGAAAGAATTCACAAATTTGGATGGCTTTACAATCTATGACGAACGCGCTCGGTTCAAAATTGTCTTCTCGGGGGGTTGGAAGAAAAGAGCGAGTGAACCCTTACGCTTATCAGGTAAGAAGTAATTTTAAATCCTCTTCTTTTTCAATCAATTCTGCCGGGGTCCATATCTTCGGGGTCATCGCTCGGCGTCTCAATTCCCGGAATCTCTTTAAACCCAGCCACTTCTTCACCCATTCTGTGAATTGAATTGGCTCACTGTGCGCCCAGAACAGGTGATGTCGGTAGCAGAGAGTTACGGCGTTGTCCAAATCCCAGCGGACGGATTTATTCCTGCGGGAAAAGATGTGAGCGCATTGAAGGGTCTTGGTCGTGCCGCAAACGAGGCACTTGCCGTCGCGGGCACGGATGACCTGGCTAAAGATTTTGTCCAGGCGGGTGATGTGGATTCTCAGATGTGTAGGTTCTTACTTCCGCTTTGGCGGCATTGGTGAAAGTTGACCGCCGGCGGATTGCGGTGCACCGAGCGGACCTCCTAATGATTCACTTTTATATCCCTCTTGGTATCTCAGATAAATACCCAAATGTTTACACACGGCATCGAGTCTTTGAGTGAGGTCTTCAATCTGCTTTGCGTGAAATTCATTAATGAGAGAAGGAGTCACAGCTGAGAGTTGGTTTGCGACTGATTTTGCTGTGTCGCTGGAACAGCGGTTCTTTTTTCCGAACATTTTTGTTGTTTATTAATTGTTTGTAGGATTAAAATTGGCTTTTATGCACCTGCCGGACCCGAGTAAGTTCACGTTTGGAACTGCGATTGTGAATCTGGCAATCGCTATTACCGCTGTTATTCGGCTCATTCTTGAGAAAAAAAACCATTCCAAGAACGATACGGGCGATAAGAACGAAACGAAGGATTCAAAAAAAACGGACAGATGGTTAGAGCTTGGGAGAGCGGGAAACCGCTTGACACACACTCCAGTTGCGTTTTTTAAAAAGCCTTCTGTTGCACAACGGTTGAAGCAAATGCTCTTTCAAAAAAAGCGGTCTCATGTGCTGATTTTGGGTACACCAGGAAGCGGTAAAACCGAACTGTTTGTCCTAGCGGGCCTTCAAAAAAACTCAGTTGAGTTGACAAACTGTTAGTTAGGCGTAGGATGTGGTCTAAAGTAAGTCGAATATGCACTTGCCTGACCCGAGTTACGTAACCTTCTTTTCAGCAGTTATGACGACTGCGGCTGCTGCTCTCAGCCTTATTCGGATACTTCTGGAGAAAAAACAGGGCAAAAATCGCCACCCCTTTTTAAAAAAAATCTAACGAATACCACTCTCAACCACTTCAGAGACTTAAACCCTTGAAAGTCAATAGTTTATTTTTTCTCAAATCACATTACACATCCCTATAAACTCCCCCACCGGAATCAGCGTCATGTAGTCCCGGAACTCCCCGCCCCGTACGACCCGCCAGCGCCTCTCACCAGCCCAATTTTCATTTAGCAAGCGAAGCAGGGTTTCGCGGCCTATCTGGAAAAGCTCGTTGCGTCCGTCAATCATGTAAACAATGAAGTCCGCCTGGGAGTGGAGGAGTGCTTTGTGTTCTACGGCTGTATTGCCTGTTTTGTGTGCCATCCGGTCCCGTTTGCATTCGTAAGTGACCTGAACGCCTGTGACCGGGAGTGTGGCGATTACGTCATATTTGCGGAGTTGATTAAGAGAGCCGCCAGGGGTTGACTTGGGGGTTGAAACCCAAGCTCCGTAGTTTATCGACTAAGAGATTTTCACAGACTTTGCCGTCTGCTAAATCAGGAACGAAATTGGGTGTGCCGGTCTGGTTGTGGGGTTGTGTTGCAAACATTTATGGTGAGTTATAACTTTTGAAACCACGTTACGATTGGGCGTTTGGCGAACTGAAATTCTTGTGTTAAAAGCGCCAGAGAATTATCCAAAGCGTCTGACCAAGACTGGAAAACACGTTTGCGAAATATTACATGGCCTTCGTCATATCTGCCATTTTTTAATTCTGTTCTATAGCCATAAATAGCAGTTTTCATTTCACGAGCAGCTTAATTAAAAACTCCACCGTCTCAGGCTGGTTTTCTTTGTGCCAGGCAAGGGAGTCGTGGGCGAGGTTCCATTTAGGCATTAGGTAGCCATTATCGTCATAACGGGAGCATGATTCGCCAAACCAACGGAATTGTCCTTCCCAATCAACCATGAGCTGGTGGTAGTCCTGCATTTTGCTTATCGCCAGCAAAACATCAGCAAGGCGAATGTCACGAGGTTTGTCACGCTCAATTACATATTCACCAATATCTACCAGCTCATTGCGTTGTAATTGAGGATTTGCTTCTTGGATTTTCTTTAGGAGTTTTTCGTACTCCTCATGTGAAATGTTTTTGGTTTCTTGTTCCATTTTTCGAGTAAATAAAGGTAAGGCGGGTCTTCGAGGACCATCTTGCTCAAGTGGTACTGCCAAGCTTCATAGTCCCAAAACTCACAGCGGTCTTCGGGTTGGATGGCGCAGTTGCAAGCGGGCCTGTGGCCCCAAAGAGCAATTGCGAATTCGTGGGAAAAGATGACGTGGAAGTTCTTGGGGTCGGCGATGAACTTTTTCCAGTTTTTCGGTTTGTGCCCGACGGTTTTGAGGGCTTGCTTTATCGTGGTTTTGCTCATTTCTGAATCTCCAAGAAAAGGTTTGCCAGGGCTTCAAGCGGAGTGTGGCCGCGACCGACTTTGGTTCGGTTCATGGCTGTCCAACTGACAGGGTCTTTACCAGTGCGTTCGAGGAGTCTGAACTGGTCACCTAAAGCCATAAGCAGCTGTTCAATGGAAGGCAGTAAATACCAGTGGCCGGCGATTTGATATGAATTTGGGAAGAGTTCGGGGAATCTGCTCTCGTCAATTAAGATGTTGAGTTTTTCAAAAATGTCTTCAACGCGAGCGAGGGGAAATCCTGCGCGTTTGAGAGAGGAGAGAATCTCTGTACTAAGCATAGCGGTCAGAATAGTGCTTGACAAGCCCTCAAAAAAGGGAAGATATTGAAATCTCTTGAACAGTTATCCACACCCTTATGACAATTCTGTACATGACTGAACTGAATGTTGAGGCCAGTGATTTTGCGGACTTCTTACGCGAATTTGACGACTATGTCTCGTTCGTACAGTCGGCACGCGAGGTTGAGGAGTGGGCTGCTCATGATAATGACACCGTTGTTGTGCTGTACGAAAAGGAATTTGCGAGCGAAGTGGAACAACTGAAAGAACACTTTGTGACAATTGAACGGAAACCAGACATGGAAGCCGAGGATGTTTTCGCCGCAATAAATCAGGCCGTACAGAGCTTATCCACAAGAATCCAGCTTCAATAGGTGGAATAAACCAAAAGCAATTTGCTATGCTTCTTTCAGATGCGCTGCCGTTGTAGCGTTCAGCCTCCTGGCTTGAGAAGGACAACGGCCCGAACGATTCTCATACTCATACCGAAAGCAAGCCGCGAATTTTGCGGTTCTGAAAGACTCAAGGACAAGTTAAAGCCAAAACTGCTTTATGCCTGACTCTTGCTTCGGGAGAGGAGAGCTATCCGTGAAGGGTTCCGTGTGTTAGGGAAAGAAACGCACCCACAATTGCACCCACAAACATGAAACCAAAACAAGAACATAAAGAATATAAAACGCGGCACATTCGCATGAGCGATGAAGTGTGGGAAAAGCTGAAAGAAAAGCGGCGCGAATCCGGCGAGAGCTGGAATCTGTTCATAAAAAGGCTCAGTGAAGCAGCCCGCTAAGAGTCCTTAGCTTCTTCATCGTCGTCTAGCTTTCTTAATTCTACGCCGATAAGCTCATGGACTTTTTTTAAATCTTCTACGGCAGCGTTCATTCTCTTTTGGGCCGTTGCTTCATCTGGGCTGTCTGAGGCATCCAGAGCCGCAAGACGAAATTTTTGAGCAATCTCCCTAATCTCACGATTACGTATTCGAACAATCAGCAGAATACATTTTCGAGTTGCCTCAAGTTGTTCTTGGTTTAGGTCTTCAGGAAGTAGTTGGCGTCTCCATTTTTGCGTCTCGCGAAATTTCATTGTGTCAGCGTGAATTATTCCACCTGAAGCGCGGGCAAGGTCCTGAATCGCCTCTTGAAGGTCAAGTAGATTCTTGCGTTGAAAATCTGCGCGGCGTTCGGCGATTTGAATTCTGCGGGATTCGCGGCGGCTTTCACGTTCGCGTTGGACTGCGCGGGTGTGGTCAAGCCGGTCAGAGATAGCTTTCATGACGTAACCAGTTACCAGCGTCATAACTGGAAACCAAGCAGCAGATGAAATGTCAGCCATCACGAAACCCTCTTGCAAGCCAAACAAATGAGGCGGTGCTGTTCCATGCGTCGCTTGTGGTCAATTATTCTTTGTTGTTGCGGCACGGCACTCTGCTCTGCTCGTTTTTTCCCGGCAAATTGCTTGGCGTTCCTTACCTGCTGACTGGCGGCAAATTCAAGGTCTGTAAGCTCATTTTCAAATCGTTTATATGTTGGGCAATCGTTGGATGACATTAGGAGTTGTCCTTTTTGCACTCATCGCATGTTCTGCGATGTTGGAACATCTCATGGTTATATTTCGACATGTTGTCTTGTTCTTCCTTGACGATGCGCTTGCGTTCACGCTCCGAAACACCCCACAAATGCCTGTTGGCTTCGTAAGCAAATTGCGAATATCGCCGCTTGGCAGATTGCAGGTGAAGGTCTAAGTCTTTGTATTCGTTGCAGGGCATAATCGGCTTCTAAGCACTACTTATTTTCCACGAGGACCGTAATATCGGGCGGGAATGGGTGCGTGCCAGCGGGGTAAACAGAAGCTTGGGCGTTAACTTCGACTCGCGAGACTTCCCAATCGTCCGGTGTGAAATCAATTTCTTTCGATTGGAGTTTGTAAAATCCTTGTTTCCAGAGTTCTTCATACCGTTTACTGGCCTTGTTTACAAGTTCGGCTTGGTCTGAGGTCGAATTCACGGTGCTATTCTTTACAAGGAATCCCGTTACATTGCTCAATACCATCAATTCTTGCTGGCTTCCAGGGTCTATAACGCTTTTATTTAGAAGCGTTAGTGTTTTTGCGGTTCCAAGAACCTGTACACGTCCAAAAACAATTTCAATATCGACCTTCATTTTGTGGATATCTCCTATCAGATACTCTGATTTTACTGGGCTTTTGGTCAATTTGACAGTCTCATTCGAAATGCCATACTTAAGCAGAAGAATTAAACATCAAAACAAATGAAAGCAAATTTTGCTGAGGCGGTAGCTGCCGCCGGGGGTGATAGCAACACTCTTAAATTTCAGGAAGGGGATAATAACCTTCGCGTCCTGACGAACACTGTCGCTCATGAATTCCAATATGACGACGGTGGAAAGAGCACCAAATTCTTGTGTTACGTTTGGGAGTATTCCTCAAATTCATTAAAGCTGGCGTACTTGGCAAAGACTGTTGCAAAGAAACTTGCAGAGTTTCAAATGGACGCTCAGTATGGATTTCAGGATATGCCAATGCCATACGATGTAAACATCAAGACCAAAAATGCTGGCACCAAAAGTGCCGAATATGAGGTCTTAGCTGCGCGAACCAATACCGATGTTCCAGCAGAGGCTCTTGACGCTCTTGCGAAAGAGCCAAGTGTTGAGGCTGCACTAGCCAATATCCTTGCTGAAAAAGGTACACCCTCAAGGACCGCTGGAATTCCTTCCTAACTGTCCTGGCAATCGTGGGATGCTGCCCCAATAATAAATAAGGCAGTATGAGTTCCTTCGGGGACTCGGATATATACATCCTGTGATTGCCTCTCCGACTCCCACCGAAAGGTGGTTGCACTGAACGTACTCCTAACGCTTGCGTTGGGGGTTGGAGACAGAATTTAAGAAACAAAAATGAAATTCGGCAACAACCCCAAAGACCGGCTTGGCAGCAAAAAGGTCTCCATAAGCAAAGTTCCTCCGACAGCGATTGTTTTTTTGGCGACGGCGATGCAGAACGGTTCCGAGAAATACGGTCCTTACAACTGGCGGAAAAATAAAGTCATCGCCTCGATTTATGTCGACGCAATGTATCGGCACTTGATGGCATGGTGGGACGGTGAAGAAATAGCTCCCGACAGCGGAGTACACCATCTGGGTCATGCGATGGCGAACGGAGCAATCTTGGCAGATGCGATGGTTACAGGAAATCTGATTGACGATAGGCCAATAAAGGGTAAGGCAGCGGAAATGTTGAAGCAGTTAGAAAAAGCCAAAAAACAAAATGAAAACCAAAACTCACAACAGTCCAGGGCAAGCAACCTCTAGGCATCAATCGACGTACTTCGAGTATTTGAAAGCCGCACTAATTAAAAAATGCGGCGAGGAAAAGGGCATGAAGCTTGCAAACCGCTGGTGGAGCATTCGGGGCAAGGCAGAAGAAGTGTATGAAGAAGAGCGGTTTCGGATTGTGAATACCTTGGCGTCTTGAGGGCTGCGAATAGTGGAATTGGTCTGAATCGACCCAGACTTTTCAACCCGTTCGTGGCCCTGAGGACTTTAGACGTGAATCTCCTTAGTGCAATGAGGGCATTTTGTAAGTTTCTTTTTTCTCGCTTGAACATCCAGGTCATTATGAAGCGCCCAATAAAAGAGCCACATCAATGCAAGTCCCGAGAGGAACCAGAAAATCGTTGCATTGGTGGGGTCCTTGAAAAAGTATTTCGCGGAAAGAGAGCCAGCGATAAACGCCGCTAAGGTTGAGATTGCTTTAACATTCGCTCTGTGGGTGAGTGTACCTAAAACAAAACTCGACAGTACCCCAATTACAACTCCCCATAAGAATGGTGCGCCGTTGTTGTAAAAGCCCGTGATAAGCATTGTCAGATTTAAGCATAGATACAGAGTGTCTCATTCATAGAATTTCTACTTAGTTTGGTTCTTTGAGTTGTGCTGGTGTTATCTGGAGTCGTCCTTTATGGAACCGTGACGACAACGTTCCTAAGCCCGCCAGCACTCTTCAGCGAAGCAAATTTGGTTCTTTGAGTTGTGCTGGTAAACCGATTCTGTACGATGCCCGCAAGCAGAATCACGTGAGGAGTTGCAAATCCTCACAGGTGCAGGGCGGGGCGTGGCTGATGCATAAGTACACACGCAAGAAGCAGGCCAGCACTCCCCAGAGCGTCAAGAAAGTAGATGCCTGGAGGAGGATTTATGAATGGCCGGCAAAACTCTGGCCGTTTACGGAATTAACCAGCACAAAGGCAAAGATTTTTGGACCCGCATCGGAGCGGCCTTTGAAAATCGTGATGGCAGCCTGAATGTCGTGCTGAATTACTTTCCACTGGACGGCAAGCTGCAAATTCGTGAGCCACAAGAGAAAGACGACCAAAGGGGCGGTTAGACCCCGAAGCGTGCAATACAGGTCAAATTTAAGCGTTACAGAGGAATCTGGGAACGCTTTTTTATTAACAATATTTCTTCTCTATTCAGAACTAGGTCGGAAACGGTCGCAAACTTATTTCCTTGGTCTTTTCATGTAAAAAGTAAGTGTTTCCCCCTCGGGAAAAACAGAAACAAGTTCCCAGCCTTCATCGCCACGGTGGTATAGGTATTGTTGTTCGGGTATGCGACCATCACCGGTTTTAACCATATCTTCGCTGCTGGTAAAAGATAAATATTCCCATTTCTTCATTTTGTTCCCCCTGAACATTTGGATGCAAAAAAAGACCGCCCTTTCGGGTGGTCAAGATGTCTCAGTTGAGACTGTTGAAATATGTGGCAACTTCCGTTGCGGCCTGGAACTGTGGGACTGGTTCCAGTTTTTTTATTGCGGAAGTAAATCCGTTTTGCAAACTCCACAGATTGCGGGGCTTGAAGTCTTCGTACTCTGGCTCAAAGTAATGGTGATGCACGTCTTTCAAGAGGTGCTTGGGAAGGCTGGTTTGCTCTTCCACAAACGCACGGTAAATGAGCAGACGCGCATCGTTATCCGAGAGGCTGTGATTCTTCCAAACATCGACTTGTTGAATGAGCGGCTTAAAATTCCGCTGCATCTTTTCGAGCGCGCCGCCGATAACTTCATCGAGTACAAGGTTTTTGGTGTGCTTTCGCATGACCGGAGAATAATCGCCCCAGAACGAAAGGTTGTCGCATACCAAGACCCTGAAGCCGACCGTAAGGCCAAGCGAGAACGATTTGTCGTGGGAGTTCCTGACTCCCAAAGAGATGCGAATGCCTGATTCCTCGATTTCGAGTTCAAGAAAACCAAACATTCTCATTGCGTCTTTGGTCACCGCATATTCGTCTCGCACAACATTGAGTCGGCGGAAAGAAAGTGACTCAAGCAGACCTTCAATCACTTTGGCATGAGGGATAGGCCGATGGGTTGTTGTTCCTTCGGGTGTTGGGAGTGCAAGCAAGTCCTGGCGCCCTAACTTCGAAGCGCCAGCGTGGACGATGAGACCTTCCATATTCAGTTCTCCTGTAAGAGTTGGTCGCTTGCGAGGCCAAAAGCGCATTCGCAGCAGGTGACGTGGTAAGTTGGGTCTACTACTATGGGATTGCGAGAGATTAGAATTCTTTCGGCGAGTGCGGGAGTGATTTCAATTTGTTTTCCGCAATCATTCATACAAGGAATGAAAATAGAAACCTGTTGAACTTGATGCGTAGCTTTCACGCGATAGCGGCGTGGGTGTGGCACATTGGTTCCTCCTGATGATTTATTTGGGTGTACAACGCGCGAATCGTGCGGTCTGAGACTTCATAACCTGCGCAAATGTGTTCACCGTGACGCTGTAATTCCCAATGAAGACAATCTGCGAGTTGTTGTCGGAATTCGAGGAGCTGCTTGGGAGCCTCCTCAATGATGACGGCCAGCAATCCTTCGAGGTAAGCAGGTGAGAGGGCAGGAATGGGACCGGATGCGGGATAGCCTTTGGCAAATCTCGTGCGTAACTCTTGAAAGTCGGTGTCTATCTGTTTTTGTTTGTAGTTGAGTCGCTCGACGCAACCACGGACAGGATGAAAACCGGAGTGTTGACACACATGTTTACCTCCTTGATGGAATGGAGTTAGGTCACAAATGTTTATGGCCTAGCCCCAATCCCCCAGCACTGCTGAGGGTTCGAGGTAGCAAGGAAACTCTTATGCGATGTGGTAACAGAAACCGGAAGCGGGCATCTTCCCACCACAGAACTTACAGCGCTTTGGCGGCTGGTGTTCTTTCATGTGTTCTTTGAGAGATTGATGTGAGGAAAATCGCGCGTAACAGATAGAACACTTAAACGGTCGGGGCTGACGGAGTGGTTGGCGCATTTTGGTCTGCGGCTTTGGTTTCGATGAACTTCACAACTGCGGCAACGATGATGTTGACGATTGCGGTCGGAATACCGAACTGAAGCAGAAACGAAGAGAACTGCTGTGTGATGGTCGGGTTGTTATTAATTAGGACTCCTAAGCCGACAACGATTGCGGCAAAGAAGATGTGTCCAGCAACAGAGATGCCGTGCTGGAAGGCTGTTTTGAGATTTGTCATTTGATTTGATTAAGATTATTTTGAATTTGATTTAGATAACGCATTATTGCTGGCTCGTAGCTGGATGAAGGGTTGTAGGAGTGGATTTTTCCTTCAAGGGATTTACCTCGGTAGGGTCTTCCATTACAGAGCTGGTCCGAAATGTAATCAATAGCGGCTCTTTCGGATTCAAAGGAACGGGTATCCGAAGCCCAGCCCCATTCGTTATGAGTGCTTCGTATGTAGTGCCGGCCTCCGCTGGATTCTTGCAAGTCAATTGCAACGAGTAAGGCGGGATTAATGTCACACCTATCTGCGGCTTTGATGATTTCTTGGATGTTGTCATTGGATACAAAATGATGCGTGGCTTCGAACTCCGCAATAGCGGTTACTCGAAAATCGTGCTTTATCTGTTTTATCGCCTGAGCATTTTGCGCGTTCTGCTGTGCGATTGCATTAACGGCGTGGTCGTATGTTCCGATGATTAAAGTGAGGGGGAACACGGCCCAGATGAGCCACGATAAGAGATTTAATCTCACATAATTCCCATCCGCTTGTAGTCTTGTTTGCAAGCCCTCCGGCGATTCTCACACAAGGATTTCCAGCGGTTAAAAATGTGTTTGTTTTTATTTGTGAGCTGCGGGATAATTGAGTTAACCCGGACTGCGGGCTTGGAGGCGAAATGTGAAAAAGCTTATTAGCTTCTTAGTGAGACAGTCCTGGTGCCGTTAGTTTAGAAATCCAACAGGACAGATGTATATCCTGGACGACGTTAGGAATTAGCAGTGAAGGATTTCTGTGGCAGGAACTCGAATCCTGACATCTCCGTGAAGCAATGGCTGTTCATCGCTAGTTTAGACGTGAACATTCGAGGTTCATGAATAAACTGTTCCGTGAGGCATTGGCTGTTCATCGGGAATCTAGTGGCAAAGCGTCGTCGTCGGTGACCCGATTTCGGGATGAAATCGCCCACTTAGAGGGGGTAAAGGTCTGATGTTCAAGCGGGATGCTTGAGCGGTCGCCGTGAAGGGTTAGCGAGTGTTGCTCGGGTTACCTGAAAAAGCCCTTGCTTAGGGCTGGAGAGCGTTCCTCTCTGGCCCTTTGCCTTTTTAAGCGTAGCAATTCCCTCCACACGTTGCAAACAAGTTATCCCCAGGTCTATGTGAGGCTGTCTGAATCGGGGATTGTGGTCAAGTCAGCCGGGACATTGAAGCCTTCCATGCTGCCCTTTTCTCTCAGATAGCTTTCTGAGGGGATTGGATAACAAACGTAAATGGTCGGTGAGGTCTTGGACTTCACCAGCTTTGCTTGGTTCATAATCTCCTTTGGGCTAATGATTATTTGATGTCTTGAGATGATTGGGAAATCAATTGTCTTTATCGGCAGCTGGTAAGAATCAAAATACTGCGTGGCGTTTATTTGGGTAACAAAGTGATTAGTGGCTCCCAAATTCATGCCAATCCAGACCGGACCCGCTGAGAGGTTAGTGGTATCGGCTAATTGGACATTCCAACGAGAGAGAAAATCCTTGCCGCTGTCTATAATGTGTTGCGGGATGGGTGCGTAATATTCGTCCCAAGTAAACGTCTCTAAATCAGGCCAGAGGTCATACGGAATGAGTCCGTATTTCTGGATAGCTGCAAAGACGTTTTGAATTGAATTTCCTTGCGGGGTAGTCCCTGAAAGCTTGCCCAGGGCTCTTGGGGAATAGCGAACACGCTTCCCCGTAAGGAAATATTCCATTATCTCAATGCAATGTACTGCGCTTTGCGAAACACAATCATCAGCGTCGGTGTGGCCGGGCCAGGATTGGTTATCAAAAGCGGGAACAAATGCGGAGTAGTCCGTGGTCATTGTTTCAGTTTTTTAATGGCGAGAAGGATGCTGAGGATGACAAGCACAAAGGAAAAAAGCCAAACAGCGCCTTTTCCGAGATTTTTGAAACTGCGGTAGGCTTCGAGTAGCTCTTTCATGTCTTGTTCATCTTTTATTTCTTGGTCAGACATTGGTTTGTCCGTCTCTTGACGGAATTAATGATTATGGCAATATGCAGGTATGGTAGTGATTCTAGCGTTCGCCCTTTATGGGTGGTGGAAATTCGTGGATTGGCTGTTTCAGTGAAGCAGATTCGAGCCCTCTTTTACTGCAGCTCCTAAGCCTGCTAGTTTCGCCGCGCCTTTGAGGACTTTTGTTGCTGTAGGGTGCTGGACTTTGAATCGGCTGAAAAAGCCTTTATTGACGAGTTTGTAGTTGTTTTCAGCAATATTGCTTCGTGCTTCGTACATGTTGGTCAGACGTTTCATTTGCCCGCCAAACATTTGCTCACCATTTGGAGTTCGGTCAACGATGAATTTATTTGCAGCCTTGCGAACGTCGAGGACTGCCTGTTTAATGGCAGAGACTTTCTCTGATTGCGGGTCTAGTTTGCCAACCTGATTTTCAGCGACTTTGTCGAAGGAAATTCTCGCGTCCCAAAGGCCCTTGGTGGTCTTCGGGTATTTTGCAACTTCGTCCATCAACGCTTGTTTGGTGAGGTCATAAGTGCTCTGAAGAACTGGGTCAGCTTTTATGAAGTTTGCTGGTTGAACAGTTTTGTCGAGGTACGCAGAAAAGGTTTTTTGGTTGAATGGTGCCTGATTCTTCTCAAGAAAGGGTGTAATCTCCTGTTCGGAAACCCGGGAGATTTCTTTATTTATAGCTGTATTGTTTTCTGCTGCGGATGCGCCTTTTTTAACGAGTCCCTGAACGCTTTTTGCGACTTCCACGTCGTGAGGGCTGTTTGTAATCTGGAGATTTGCTCCTGTACCTCCTGGCTTTCCGGCATTTTCTAAAGCGGTGATGGAGGCTTTTTTATCGAGGAGAGGTTTTGTAACATCAAGGGCTTCGTCTAGTGCTTTTTGTGAGCCGCGAGATTTCAGAGCGTCTATGGTAGCGGAGGCAGCATTTTTTGCTCCGGTAATAACACGGTCAGCGGCATCTGGGATTTCACTGGCTCCTTCTCCTAAGGCAAGGGTGTCAAGGGTTGCTCCTCCAATTCCAAGAGCTGCTTCCGCTGCGTTTTTAACAGGGCCTTGTCCAGCGGCGGCTCGGTCCGCTGCATCGCTTTGGAAACTCTTGAAAGGTGCTAATCCGGGAATGTTATAGGTTTTGCCGCTCGCATTCTGACGTCCGCCTGTTTTGAGGGTCTGAACGAAACCTTCGCCGGCCGATGTGGCAAGTTTGGCAGGACTTTTAAGAACAGTATCAGCAGCCGCGCCGGGAAGAGCTGCGAGAAAATCAGCAGTCGGACTAGTTTTAACCGAATCGAGTTCGGCATTTTGCTTTGGCGTGTTCGGGTTGTTCGGATTCAAGAAATGGTCGGCACCTGGTTTCTTTGCTGGGGTGTTCGCAAGGTAATTGATGATGTCCTGTTTGTTCGCACCCGCTTTTAAAGCGCCTTGAACATCAAAGTTCCGGGTAGAGGTGAGATGTTGGAGAATTTGGTCGTCAGATGCTCCGGCTTGTTTTGCGCCCTGTACGTCAAATGGCATTATTTTTCAAATTGGCTTAAATCTATGTTCGAAGAGTCAGATGTAGTCTGGGGTTGGGTTGCTGCTGCATTAATCTGATTTGTAATGTCTTCGAGCTCTTTTTTGAATTGGGACTCTGACAGATTCGTTCCGAGAGACGTGACGGCGCTCTGTAATGCCTGAAACTCGCGGTCGGTAACGCGGCCAAGGCCATGTAAGATTTTAAGGTTTGGAAGAACAACGTCATTTGTGACCTGCTTTAACTTAGCATCAAAATTGGCTGCGGCTGTGCCGGCAAATGGTGAACCTTTCAAGCCGAAGAGACTGGAAATACCTTTAGCTCCTACTGCTGCGGTGAAGCCTTTGTCATTGTTTACCATGTCTTGAAGCTCTGCGAGAGATTGCTTTGTTGTAGCGAGAATGTCATCAGCGCTGCCATGAGTTGCGGCAAGGCCGTTTGAAACAGCGGTCTTTAGAGCTGCTGGAACATCGCTGAATTTAGCAGCACCACTGCCAATGTTTTGAACCCAGCCATCAACGGCGGGATTAGCTCCTGCGACATAACCAGAGGTTGAGGCGGTAGCTGTGGCTTTGGCAAATTGTCCCTGAGAAAATCCTGGTGCAATCTTGGCCTCACCAGTCGTTTTGTCAAAAATAATCGGCGTTCCATCTGGTGCAATCGTAAGGCTTGCGTCCGGTGGCATATCGACGCTGACTTTTTGTGTTTTTAATTGGCCGGTTGTTGGGTCTAATCCATAAAAGAGGACCTGGCCGTTACCAAGATTCTCAGATTTGTAATCAATCTGTGCGGCTTTCGGTAACATGGCGTTGTAAACCACTTCGCCCATTGCTGGGTCTGAATATCCAGCTTGTTTAAGCAGAGCGGCTTTTTGATTTGGGTCGAGGGAGTCAAGTTTTACTCCTGCACCCGCAAGAGTCTTGAGGTCGTTAACGGCCTGCTCTTGTGCCTTCTGATAAGCGGCTTCTTGTACGTTGTACTGGTCAAGGTTGTTCTTTCGCTCGTTTTCAATTTCAGCACTCGCGCGGTCTTCGATGTTGGCTTGAACAGCAGAAATCTTAGCGGCTTGCTCATCCTGAAGTGCTTTTACTTGTTGCTGATTGAATTGTTGAGTTTTGATGTCTTGAGCCGCGCCGAAATCGCTATCGGTAATGCCGGAACGAGCATTTATAGCTCTGGTTTCACCTGAACGTTCTTGTCCATTTTGCTGCTCTTGGCTAATCAGATTGGTGTATTGAGCGTTAATGGCGTCGATTTGCGCTTGCATATTGCTACGCACCTTCTCGCGAACCGCGTCTTCATCTACAGGTTCGAGTGTTGGTGCGGTGATTGCTGGTTGTGCGGGCTGTGCTGTTTGGGGAGTCGCGACTGTTGGTGTAGCGGTGGGTGCGGGGGATGGGGAAGCGGGTGGTGTGCTGTATCTGGATGGAATCAGTTGGCCGGCTGAATTGAAACCAGAGCCGTCCATGAATTGGAAAGCTGAGGCACCACCGTTATTTTGTTGAAAATCTGTTAAGGGCATATTTTTTAGGCGATTGCCTCCCACATGATAAATATGGTTCCGGATGCGGGAGTTCCGGATTTAGTCCACGTTAAAGTGATATTAGTGGCATCGAACGTTACAACCGCGGCTTGAGTATTTGTTCTGGTATTGTCTGTCCCGAGGAATATGCCGTTAGTGGTATCTGAGGTTGAATCATTAGTGTTGTTTTCCACTATCAAGGAATAAACGGTTGCGGTAGTAGAACCATTATAAGTTCCGTCAGATATTGCAAGAGCCGTTAAAGTTCCGCTTCCGACTACGAGGCGAGCCGTAAGGCGTACGTATTTGGGAGTGGTGCCCAGCCCGTGAGCGATTGTTTGGGAACCTGAAGCCGTTGCGCTGCTTCTACTGGTCACTCCATTTTTGTAAGTCGCTCCGGTAGCGGCATTGCCGAGTTGCGATACCATCTGTATGTTCGTACCGTCGTATATGCCTGCAAAGAGTTGTCCGTTTTTAATGTCGTTGGCAGCCAGAGCGGTCGCGCCGTCATTTTTGCGAATTGATACCGAGCCAAGTCCATTAACGTTAACCATCGCATCACCAGTGTTTGCGAAATTGGCCTTGAATCTGATAGGCATTCCAGCAGCGTAGGAAATTGGGACAGGAGCAAGAGTGACTGTGTAATTGTTCGCTGGCCTTGCAGCGGTGTGTGTGCCTGATTGTGTACCGCTAGTGTTAATCGCCGTTCCCCCAGGAGTGGCAGCGATTTCAAAAGCATTGGCAGTCAGTCCTGCGGAAATTACGTAATATGTGGTTGAAGCGGTGATGCCGGTTGGAAGTGCGCCGGTGGTTGTGAATTGAACAGCGTCGCCAACATGCAAGCCATGGGCTGAGAGCGTAATTACGGCAGGACTTGCAATTGTGATTGTCGGGTTTCCTGCAATTGTGTTGGTTGATGAGCCTGAACTGGCCGCGTATGACTCAGCTTGCTTTTGAAATCCGGTTTGAGTAACGAGTTTGTTGCCAGAGCCGACAGGGATGTCGGTATTATTGCCAAGTAATGCTTTGCTGAATTCCGGGTCAAAAATCAAAGTGGTGGGGGCATCTGCGCGGCCAACAAATACCTCGTTCGTTGCGCCCGCTGAAGTGGAAATTGTGCCAGATGAGGACAGGTAATAATCAGAGCCAGGAGTTAAAGCGGATTGGTTTGCGTCTCTCCCGCCAATGAGAATAGTGACGGCAGTTCCAACGGTGGCTGCACCTTGTGCAATTCCAAGTCTTACCCCGATACACGTGGAAGCGGTGGCCTGCGTGGCAAGATACCAGCGGGCATCAGATAATTTCAAATAAACTACATTTCCTGCCGCAAGAGTTTCTCCGGCGGTTCCTGAAATGATGTTTTGGTCGTATGTCGCGTGTCCGGTCCCCAGAGTATCAACGTACTGTTTATCTGGAATGTCTTGTGCACTCGTAACAGACGGATGAGAAGCGTACGACAATTTATTTGGAATTGTTTCGTCACCATTTAACAGTCGGGCAAGAATTGCTAAGAGCGGATAATCTGTTAGCTCTACGGTTGCTCCGCGTCGGTGAGGTTGTTGTAACGAAGAGCGTTGGGTTTTGCCGTCCTGTGGGTCAAGACCGCGAGTTGAAATCGTCACGGTTGTTCCCGAGACTGTTCCGAGTACGAATTCTTCAGAAGCAGAGCCACGGTCCAGCACAAAACCATAAAGGCCAGAGAGAGCATTCCCTGCCCTGTCGGCTGCTGAGACGAGCACCATCGTTGTGTCTGTTGAGGAAATCGCGGCGGATAGAGTTGTCGAGAAATGCGCCGACGTTTTTGGAATTGCTGACATTAGCGATATTTGGTTAATTCTTTTTTGGAATAAATGCGGATGTCGAACCACTTGTACATCGCGATGGAGAGATAGCCTAAGCCTGTGGCGACAAATTTCAATTTAATCCGCTGGAATTTGTCAGTTGTGATACTGATGCTGTGTTCGTAATTGTAAGAAATGTAGCTTGCTCCACCATCGCCCACAACATGTGAGCCGATGAGACCCGTTCCAACGAGATACGGATTCATGAAGTCAACATAGCTGCCCATTCCTGAAATTGAGCCAGCGAGAGCGTAAGAGCCATTATCAACGGCTATGTAAACGTCGAACGATTGGCTTGGTTGGATTTTGCCTTGCAGGACAAGTTTCCTAACTTTCTTGATGTAATCGGTTCCCAAGTCTGAGAGGGGGCTTTCCCAAGAGTTTGTTTGGATGAGGTAATTGTCGTCATCGTACCCCGAAAAGAGGGTGAAGCTGTTAGGAGAAATGGAATCTCCGCACACGAGCGTACCGTTGTAAACGGCTAAAGAGGATGCAGAGAGTTTGTGTTTGTCGAGACCCCCATTGATTTTGTCGTAAGTGATGAGGGTGTCATTCTTGGTAGCGCCTTGGCTTTTAAGAGCAAAAGCAATCAAGTCACCGAACTCGCGCACAACGGCTTTGTCAAATGTGAAGCTGCTTAGGTCCATTCCGACAAGCGTATCGTCCAGTTTCCTGCCCTTGGATACTGAAACGGGAATAACATCGGTTCCCAAGCGGTTCAGAGTGAGCAAGCGAATTTGCGGGTCAGTTTCATCGGTGTTGTCGATGTAATAAATTCCTTGGCCTGTTTCGCAAGCGGCTTGCCAGTTTGGAATACCTACGCGGTCGCGGTAAATGAGGTTGGTTGCGTTTGTGTCATTGGAAGTCAGGGTAAGCGCCCACGTCTTAGTTTCGTGCATGCAGTATTCAGTATCGCCGTAAGTGAGCACATTCATGAGTGCTCCTCCGCCATCGTCTTGCCGGAAAACAAATCCCTGGCCTGCAACGCGGGGTGATGATTTTGTAAAGTCGGTAATTCCGGTGTTATTGGAATTTTCCCATTGATATGTCGCGGTGATGTTGTTGGTGCCAGCGATGGGAGCCGTGTTGAAAGTTACGGAATAAGCGCCAGTTGTGTAATTGATTGTGCCCGTACCGCCAAGAGAGCCTGTTAAATTGCCGTTGTAATCATCTGTAAAAGCTTCTGTTCCGTCTGTAAAGGAAACTGCAAAACAGGTGCGGACAGAGCCTCCAGCTTTAAATGAAAGCGTACCCGTAAAAGTCTTGGTGCTGCCATCTCCGCTATTTCTGCTCTCGGCTGAAACGGTGGTGTACGCGGCAGCATCGATGTAAGAGCCGTACACGCCAGTTTTATCTTTGAGGCGAGCCCAGAGAAACATTCTGTTCTGTTTGATTTTTATGTAGCCTTGAAAATTGTGTGCGCTGTCTGTGAGGTCAGTGTAATCGCCTGGGTTGGCGGTCATTATTTTAAAAGGGCCGGCATTGGGGGAACAGACGAAAAGCTGATTGCCCGCTAAAGAAGCGTAATTTGCAAAAGAGGCGTAATCGTTTACTGCGGCGGTTGGAAAAAGTTTGTGCCAACTTCGGTCCAGGTCGAATTTGCGGTGTTGAAATATTCCAGCTTGCGGGAGTTCTTGCGATAAAGGATTTGAGTTCCATCGGCTCGTTCTGCTACTGCTTGATTTTGGATTTCTCCGCTGCTGATTGATTCGCTGCCAATTATGTTTTGACCTCCGCGTAGCTCAATGCGGTCGCCCTTGCTCAGCCAATCAGAAGATGCGGAAGCGGCACCTGAGGGAATTTTTAAGTCCTGAACGGTGTCAATTGTTCCGAATGGAAAAAGTGTGATTGCTTCGGTTCTGAGTGGAACGTATCTGCTACGTCCACTTGTTGCAAGCAGGGCCATTAGCGTCAGTCTTCAAAGTTAATGCGATTTTCTTCAGGTATGTGCGCTGTCTGTCCGTAGGGAGTGGCACTTGCTAAAGCGCTCAATTTCAAACGCTGGTCCCAAGCAATGAAGGCATTCTTGAGGTCTTGATATGCGGCCTGCCACTCTTGGCTGAAACTGCGGAATTTCTCACCCTGGTCAATTGCAAACCACATAAACGCCATCTCATAAGCGATAAGAGAATGGAAACGGGAAGGCCAAACGATTGTTGTATTGTCAAGCGTTGCCGAAGTTATGTCCGTTGTCGCATAGGTGTATGGGAAAGTGATTGTCTCGGGAACTGCAATCGAGCCGGTTAAGTAAAACTTGCTGTTGGCGAAATCAATATAGAAAAACAGCGAAGAGTCTTTGTACAGCTCTCTGCGGTCGAGGGAAATTTGCTTGCGTGGTGTGCTTCCGACGTAAATCCGGTCCAGCGGCATGAAAAAGTCAGCCGGCAAGTTGTAAGGAGTTGTATATGTGCCTCCGACTGCTGAAGTGTTGCTGGTGTCAAGCTTTTTCAGGATTTCCAGCTGGAGTTCAGTTTCGAGCTTATTCTTCGCGTTGTTGGCAAGCTGAATTTCAAGAGTCTGGTCGAGTTTGTCGCCGACAAGCGATTCAAATTGTGTGAGTATTTCTTGGTTCGTCACGAACGAGGGGAATTAAGAATTACTAGCGGAAAGCGATTGTTGCGTCGCCTGTGTAGCTGGCTGGAACGGTGATTGTGAGTCCTTTTGGGCAAGCGACTTCGTAGAAATAGGAGTTTTCTACAACTGATGCTTTGAGAGTTGCAACGGTATTGCCAAGTCCGTCCTTCACCGTGAGTGCCTGCGCACTTGTGGTGTTGATGGTTATTTTGCTGAGAACGCAATCGTTAGTCTGAATGGTAACGGTCGAGTTCGCATTGGCGCTGCCGATATGCGCGTATTGGTAAATGTCCATGAAAGATTTGTTAATTGTTCAGTCCTGCCCCCACTTAATGGGAGCAGAGTGAAAAATCGACTTAGCTTGCGGAGCGGTTGTATGCAATCCAGCAGAGTGAATTTCCTGCTGAAGAGGAAACAAGTGTTACCGAATCGCCTGGGTTGAAATTCTTGGTGGTCAAGGCCGAGCTGAGCCCAGTGATGCCACCTGCAACAGTACCTTTGGCAATCGTGCCAACGGTATTGCCGTTGATTTTCAAGGTGATGTTTCCGGCGGTTGTATCAAGCGCGGTGGTTTCGAAATTGGTGATGGTCCCTGCGAACGGGGCACCATTCGGACCAAAGACGTTTACGGCGATTGTTCCATTGGTGCTGACATTGATTTCCAAATCAGCGCAATTGGTTCCGTCTACCGGATGTTCAACGCGGAGGCCGTTACGAGCAACGAATTTACGATTTTCGATATGTACAGACATAATTAGTCCTTTACACGACTCAATTATTAGGAGGCGGGCGTTTCCCTGCCCGCCAGAGGGCTAATCAGAGATTAGGTGTAAGAAGTGGTGTCGACTTTAATGTCAATCATCTTCTTTGCGCCATCAGAGAAGGTCTTCACGCCGAACAAAGTGTAAGGCTTGATTTTGAATTCTTCGATGCGGTCTTCAGCAGAGTCTACCTGAATCTTCGGGTAACGCTGAATGACGAAGTCAATTGCGCCTTTCTTGGTAAACAAGAGGTGCGAAATATTCTTTCCAGATACAAAGCCGTCAGTTGCGGCGGTCAGAGATGAGGAAGTGACTGGTGCGCCTACACCGCGCCAAGTGACGGTCACATTGTTTGCGCCGTCATTGGTCCAGGTTGAACCATATAAAACGGCTTGCTGGTCGGTTGAAAGTGCTACCCCGGTCGATGTGGTTGTACCAGGAGCATTCAACAGAGCCGCCAAGTTTGTTCTTGTGGCATCTGCGCTTGCGCCAATTAAGACGTTTCCTGCTGTGCTTCCGATTGCGGAAACGAATGTCAGGGTAATTGTCTGGTCAGCGACTTTGAAAGTGACGGTGTCGTTGGCAGTTGGGTTGGTTGCAAGCTTGAGCGTACCCGTGAAGTAACCGCCATTATGGACGTACAGGTCAAAGCCAAAGTACTGTCCAGCGTGGCCATTCTCTCCGGTTTTGTCGCCAAGAATAGATTCCTTGCCTGCCAAGTATTCAATTAACGCTTGGTAAACGTCTGGGGTGAGGTTTGCCGCAAACGGTGCTTGACCGGCGCCGAACTTCATGACGTTCAAACGGCCAACTTTCTTTTGCGCTAAGGCAAACATTTTTGCAACGTTTGCTGGGGAAACTGTAGCGCCGTTTCCTGAGGTGCCGCCAAAATCAGCAGCATCGATTACAGATTTGGCGTTTGTGACCTCGGCAGTAAAGTAGCCGTTGATTATGGTGTTGAGCTGTTCAGAAGCCATTTCGGTGAACTTCTGGCGAGCTTTTGGTGTGGACTGCAATTCATCAAGGTCAGAAATGATGAATGGAATGGTGGGAGTGGTGTTGACTTGAAGTTGCTCAGCGGATGTTGTGCCGTTCTGGAAATTCAGGTTGTTGTAACGGGTATAGCTCTGCGGGACCATTTTGGACGGAATCAGTCTTTTAACTGTGTCGCCGTCTTTCAATTCAGCTTCGAGTCTGAAATTAGCCTGAGGAGTCCAAACGGTCTCTGGCCAAAACACCTCTTGCATTTCTCTAGACCATACGGTCTTGAAGGAAGCGGATAATGACATTTAGGTGAGTGATTAGTGATTAGCGTTGGTGCCTGATTGGCACATCGCCCTGCCTCTCATTTAGCCATTTGCTGTAAGCGCGGAAAGTCTGGACATCCATGTCCTCAATCTCTTTCGGGTCGTCGCGGTCAAAGATGTCTTGGAAATCCAGCACCTTTGTTTGCTGTTGTGACCCGCTTTGAGACGGTTCGGCAGATGGTTTGCCAGGTTCAATTTCCGGCTTTACGAAGTTGAAATAGAGCTCATGGAGCGGCTTTTGGTGATACGGTTCACCGTCCGGCGCTTTCTCTGTTGAGTAGGCGAGTTCGAGCAGGCGGTCTTTGACTTTCGGGTCAGATAGAGCCGTGTCATCCTTAAACGTCTTTTGAAGGCGTCCAAGGTCCTGGTCGAATCCTGCCATCTCAGCATCAATGAAGCTTTGCTCTTGCTGTTTAGCAATCAGGTCTTGAACCTCTTTCGGAAGTTCGGGCTTGATGCCATTACGAGCAGCAGCAACGATATCGGCGAGAATGTTTTCATCCATACCGTACTTCTCAGCAAGCGCCTTTACATCGGCGGTCGCCTGAGAGCTTGCGGGCTGATTCGAGAGCTGAGTAATCTTAGTTTCGAGGTCGGCTTTTGCTTTCCTCTCTGCTTCAAGTTGCTGTTCGAGCTCGTGATTCTTGGCTAAAAGATTTGCAATGGGCTTTGCCTTCCGGCTTGGGACCGGTTGCGGTTCCGATTCCTGAGGCTTTTCAACTTCGGGTTTCGGTTCCTCCGCCTTTGGCTGTTCGGCGGGCTTTTCAGGTTGCTCTGTCTCTTTAGTCGGTTCCTTTGCAGGTTCCGCGGCTGGAGCGGCCGGCTGTTCTAGGTCTGAAACAGCTTCAGCAGGAAGGCTAGTCTCGATAACAGAGCCGTCTTCCATAGTGACTTGCGTCATGTAATGTGGATTTAATTATTTGGGTTGCCGTAATCCCGGCAAGAAAGCTTTTGAGGCAAGCAGTCAGCCTGTGCGTTTTTGGGTTGTGCGCTAACAAGTGGATTTAAGCTTTATGGCACGTCGGGTGCCCGATGAGATAGGACTCTGCGAGTTCGGCAAAGTTGTCGCCGTGGACTTCCCGTGAATACTGGCGGACGAACTGGTCGGCATCGTCGTAGATGTCGGTGTGGTCGATTTCCTGGGTGTCGGTTGCTGATGGTTTTGGAATCTGAATTTCATCACCGACTTTAATTCCTTCCGTCACGAGGTCTGGGTTATTGACCAGGTCCTCTTCAGTGACGATATGAGGGATTGTCTCTTCTACTTGCTTTTTTGCTTTTGGCATTACTTGTTTGCATTAATTATTTGTTCAATGAGTTGGACAACAGCGCCGAAAACGCTGAATGTATCTTTTTGAAAATGATTTCCGCCTTTGAGCATGCGCCGAATTGTGTTGTCGCTAAATTTTCCGGTCTTTACCTTGCCTTTGTACGAGACTGACAGCACGCCCTTCTTCGGGTAGAGCTGGATAATCATCACGTTTTCGCGTGTAGTGAAAATGTTGATTGGAGTTTGCTGAACTTTAGTCCTAAGAGTTGAGAGCAGCCGCATTAGTTTTGACAACATCGAGGAGGCGTTTAATTTCGGTTTCGGTCGCTTGGCGTTCCTTACCGTTAAATACAAAAGTGAATCGTTTTGCGTGCTTCATGATTGCGAAGAGCTCGGTGCGCTGCTTGTCTGTGAGGGATTCGTCGGTTCTCAAGAGCTGTTCTGCGCGGTCGATTTCTGCTGTTAGATAATCGATAAAGGGTTTGATTGCTGCTGAGTCAGCGAGTTTTTCTCGGACAGAGAGCTCGTGGAGGTTAGACTCAAGTTTTTGAACGTACTGCTTGCTTTCCTCGTCCCAGCCGTTTTCAAGTACGAGTTTTTTGAGTTGTTCGATTTCTTCCATTTATGTGTAGCGTTTAACGCCTTTCTTTGGGCCGTGATAATTCTTTTGGCCGGGTGCTGCTTGGGCCTTGCGAGCGAGCATCCCGATAACTCCACTTGGAACACCTCGGGCCTTGAGCTGGGCGGCTCTACCACCGTGGCCGAGTGCGTTGCCCTTTCCGTGGGATGTGCCAGTTTTCTTAATTTGTTTTTGCATATTGTTGTTAAAACTTATTGGCTAATTTGAGGTGGTTGCGGAGCTGACTGCGTAACGGCTTGTGACTGAGCCTGAGTCTGGCCGGCAGGAGTCTGAGGGCTAGGAGCTGGCATTGCCGGCTTTGGAGTTGGTGCGGTCTGGATTTGACCTGGAGCCATACCCTTTGCCGCTTGAATCTGAACGGCCTTACGCACAGCGTTTTCCTGCGCGATTTGCAAATGCTGTTCAGCGATTTTCATGAGCTTCTGGTACTCAGGCAGCGGCAACTCTTCCTCGGTCGCATAATCCACAATCTTTTGAACGAATGCCGTAGTAGCTCCGCGATATGGTTTGTATGGCTTCCCTTCCAGACAGTCTTGAATCATTTGAGAGGCGCGGGCAAGAACTTCTTTGTTCTGGTCGCCTTCTAAATCAAATGCCATTCTGATGTCATCGTCGTCAACGCCTGCTATTTGCAATTTCATTTTCATGCGCCATTTCGGCGAAGTTACAGATATTTCATCGGGCAGAAGAGAAGCAAACATGTCGGTGAGCATCTTCTTCTTAATCGCATCTTGTTGGTCGGCTTCCTGTCCGCCTTCGACGCGAATGTCCCAATCAGGATTGATTTCGTTTCTCGCGAGCTCATCCCACTCTGCGCCGCTCTCCCCAATAATTTTTACTGCCATTGGAGAACGCATGTGCTCTTTCAAACCCCACAAGAATCTGCGGCCAATTGATTGCCAACATTTCACATAAGATTCGTAGGTAAGCGCGGTTCGCTCTGAAGACTGCTGAACGTTTAGGTAAGCGATACCGACTTTATTCGTGTCTGACTGTCCTTGAGTTTCGGAATTGACGCCTGTTTTTTCCTTGAGCATTGTGTCAATCCATTGAACGAGGTTGATGGTGCCCTGAAGTTCTGGGGTCTGGAACTCATAAATTCCGTCTGCAATTTTCTTTGCGCCAAGCCCAGCTTTCACATCTACGAGGCCATCCGGTCGCCATTCGAGTTGCGCTGGATTCGGGAAAATGTCTGGGTCGTAAGCACGCATCCCGTAGTTTTTCTTGTTGCGATTGTCGAGTTCCTGATTGACAAGAATGCGAATCATTTCCGCCATTGGAACCATGTCATCGCATGGCCCTTTGCTCCAGAAGTTGAATGTGTCGCGGTGGGTAGCCCAAGAAGTCCAAGGCCAGAGATTGGATTTGAACACTTCGTTCAAGGGCTGGCAGCGAATCCAAATACCTGTTTCATAATTGAAAACGATGTAATAGCGCTTGCCCTTCCAAGTCGTTCCCATCTTGATAAATTTGTAAAGGTCCTGGCCGGCATAGTTGTAAATAAGACCGTTCAAACCAAGCGCAACAAAGCGGTTCTGCTTGCTTAGAAAAACATTGTCATTGTTGACGATTTTGTCGGTTGTGGTGGCGTTGATGAGCTTGTTGACCTGATTCGTGTCATAAACACCCTTCTGTGCGCCCGCCTTCAATTCCTCTCGGGAACGAAAAACGTTATCTTGCCCTAAAAATCTGTGACGTTCCAAATGCCCGCCGCCCATTGGGTCAGTGATGAAGTCGTAATGGTCAACAGGTTCTAAAACATCCTTGAAGCCGTTATCAGAGCTGGAATATTTCTCAAAAATGGAGCGACCGGAGAGAGCGGCAAGCTTCTTGCCATCTGTGTCAGCCATGTCCCAGTCGTAATCATCCTTATTCTTGACTTTGACATAAAACGCTGTGGTTTTTACCGTTGCTAAATATTCAGCCTCGTTGCTGTCGTGTTCAAATTTAAGCGCAGCATGCTTCGCCATCTTTGCCTGCCAAGTGTCAACGAATCCAGGCAGAATCGGGACTGGCACATTGAAGCGGCTCTTGAGCGATTTCTTGACGCGGTTGAAATAAAAATCTTCAATGAGTTGCCAAGCCTTCTCGCGGTCATGGCGGTATTTCAGACCGGCTTCATATTCAGCGCGGGCTTGTTTTGAAATCAGGTCGCGTTCGTCTACTGTTTTGCTCGGCGGGGTTTTATCCGCCATAGATTGAGGCTGGTTCATTTTGCGGTTGTTGATAAGGTTTGGTTGGCTCTTTTGGTTTTAGACTTTCCATTGCATATCGGCCGCCGGAGAGTCCGTGGTCCCAAATGCCAATTGGCTCGTTGATAATCTTGCCGTCTTTATCGGTTATCCAAACGTAATTGCGGTATTCCTTGATGAGATTGACAGAGCGTTTGGTGAGTGAGATTTGCTGTGATTGAACATACTGAATGCCCTGAAGAACTGAGCCTGGGCCTTTGTTGGACGGAAGAATCGTTACGCCATACTGGTAAATTTCATCAATGCTCTTCGGCTCGGCACTATCAGCAATTACGATTGCTTTCGGCTGATTCAGAAGAATGTCTGCAATCTGTTTATTCAGTAAGCCTTTTTGGTAAGCGATTTCATCCCAGATGTAGCCGCCGTTGTAGTAGTAAATTGCAACGATGGCCGTCGGGTCATTTGAATATCCGAAGTCGAGGCCGTAGCGTTCTAATCGTGCTTCATGCGGAATTTCATCGAGGATTTTCCAACCCGTGTAAATTCTGGTTTCGATTTCCCCGAGCTGCCCTTCCCCGTAGACGCGCCACCAGTTTTTATTCGGCTTGCGCTGTTCAATGGAACGGACGATTGCAGGGTCCAGCGCTTCATTGTCTTTGTACGTAATGATGATGTGGTCAACGTCGTCACGCCGGGCAAGGACTTCAGTGAAGAACCAAAACTCTGTGGTTGGGTTGAAATCAAGGTAAATGAACTCTTTGGTACGGACTTCAAGTTGTTCAAAGGTTTCATAAGGAACGTTGTTTGCTTCGTTTATAAAAAGGCGGTCTCTGCGGGGGCCTCGGACTTTCGTCGGCTGGTCGGCTGAGAAAAACTCAATCTTGCTTCCGCTCTCAAATGTATAAATGCAATCGGTCTTGTTCCATTGCGCTTCTTTGAAATACTGGTGAGTCTGCATTATCTGCAAGAAGTCGCGCATCGCACCGCGCTTTAAATGGGGAAAGGATTCAGAGACGACGCTGGTAAGGGTTGGTGTTGTGTCTCTTTGTGCCGCGTCAATCAGCAAAAGCAGAATTGAGATTGTCTTGCTGGCTGATGTCCCGCCCTGAATAACCCTGATGCGCTTTTTAAGCTGCGCTATTCTCCTGGTTGCTGTTGTCAGTTGAAACATTGAGGTTGGCAAGAATTGGTATCGGCTTCATATTTCCCTTTTCGTCAATGCCGGCGAGAGGCTGGGCGGCTTTGCCCATAATGCGGTCGTTCAATTCGCGGATGGCGTAGATTTCGCCGTGTAGAGCAAGCGTGATGAGGGAATCAATAATTGCGTCCCATTTTGGCAGGGCGCGTTCAATCAGGCGTTTTCTAAACTCTTGTGCTTCGAGGGTATGTGAGGCAAATGTGCCTTTAGGACGCCCGGCTCCTGGGCGTTTACCGCCATTTGGCATTTAAGGAAAAAATCAATTAATCAATGCAACCAAAGTTGCTGAAATGTGGTTCAATGAGAGTGCGGTCGGGCTTTTACCCTTCATATCCCTCCCCGTCCGTAGAAGCTGGTTCTCATGAAAGAACGTAAATCGAGAAACACGCGTAGGGTTTCAGAAGTCGTGAGAGTGGTTCGTGCGACAGCAGGAGCGATTCAAGCGATTTATGAACTCTGTAAAAATATAATGCAGTAATCCCTCAGACATAATCGTCTGGATAGAGCCTCGGTCTTAGGCCGGGGCTTTTTGCCTTTGAGACGAGGTCGTGTACCGCCGTGGGTTATCTATGTAATCTTTGGGGTAAAATCTAAACAAGGCACGGCTCTGTAAAGGTTAGATTGTACGCGCATAAGGTCCTCTCCCATTCTGCCGCCGAACATTACATAACAGAATTCAGTTCGATGTGTCACTTGAAATAAATCTTTGTATTGGACATAACCAAAGATAGTGAAGAAGTTTTGGTCTCGTTTAAATTCTGCCGAAATGTCAAACACACTGCCAGAATAAGCCAGCGACTGATGAGAAAGGTCATCGGGTGTTACGTTCTGGAGTAACCTTTCATAATCCTTCTGCTTGAATTGGGCTGGACTGGCATCGTATCTTCCGCTAAATACTGTTACATCTAATGCGGGCGTTTTTCCCGATACTTGAAAACTTATCGGGAAAGTATACAGTTTCACTCGAAAGTCCCCCTCTTCACGTTTTATTGGGCCTAGACTCGCGCGTATGTATGGACGTTGTTCATATTGCATCGCTTGAACCTGCGCATCAACTGATTGCTGTTGAGCCTTAAGAGAATCTTTCGCCGCCTGAGTTGCTTCCATTCTCGCGTGTCGTGCTTCCCACCCAGTCCAATATGCAGCGGCGACTGCGGCGAAGGTGATGATGAGCATCATCACCTCGCGTCGCGCCTTCTGTGCCTCTAGTTTTGCTTCGAAGTCCTGTCGCTTCTTCTCTTGAGCGCTTTCAAAATCTAAACGCTTCTGTTCCTGTTGCTCAGCGTATTCTTGTCGCATATCCACAACTTGCATATTTGCAAGGGTCTCTTTTGCCTTATCTGACAGGTCTTTCTCGTCCGGCATTGGCGCTCTCCTGTGGACAACTTTCTCTGCGGTGGCTTATTTAAGCCCTTTTCACGCACTTGCGTCAATCTGAGGATTTGTCAGAATACAGATGGGTCAGGGATAGAGCGCAAGTAAGTTATCTGCTTCCTTCGGTGGGGGAGAGCCGAAACCCGCTGACTAAACTGACCCAACCAAATAATTAAAGAAAAAAGTATGTCTTATGTTTTTAACGTACAGGCTCCCGAAGAAATGGAACCGCTAGAAGATTTACCGGATGCAGAGGACTTTGCCTTTGCTGAACGCGCTGATGATGATAAGCAAGCTGTCTTCGATGCTGGGAGGGGCGTATGAGGGAAATCAAATATCAGACCTTTTACGGTGGAGCAATGCATCGCTGGGGGATATTTCAGAAAAATGACTCAACTTGGGAATTTATTCCACCAGTTGACCTGTTGACACCTCAGAGACAATTCACCGGCCTCAAGGATAAAAACGGAAAAGAGATTTATGAGGGGGATATTCTCAGATATACAGCTAAAAACAAAGTAATACCAAATCCTCTGAGTGTCGTTGATTGGGGTGTCTCACGAACTGGGTTTTGGCTGACTGTCGTCGGAAAAACCGAAGCAATACGATTAACAGGGGCTCTTTTAGAGAATAAGGATAGCGGAGGTTTTTATGAAATCATGGGCAACATTTACGAGAATCCGGAGCTGTTGGGAAAGGCGGCGGCATGAAAATCGTCCGTCAATCTCATACCCTCCGTTTCAGTGAGCCAGGTTGGAAGCTCATAACCGCGAGGGCCAAGCTTCGATTACCTCTTTACCGGGGCAAAATTCAAAGGGCTAGGTATCTGGAGGAATTAACACTTAACGAGTCCGCAAGTGCGGAGGAAACAAAAAAGAAATGAAATATCAAAAGCCCTACTCTCAAATCCAGCGCGAGAAATCTGTAAAACGGCTGAAATTTCATCTGCTCTTCGTGGCCGGCATCCTGGTCTTCCTCATTGTTCTTGGTCTTGTGGGCCGGGTAATCATTAAAAACAACGAAAGTGAAAGAAAAAGCGTTCAACAATTGGAAGCATAATGCAATCCATCTGACCTTCCCGAACGGCAACGCAATCAGCACAACGTGGGGAAATGGTACATATACTGATAATTATCACGCCGATGATATGTTCGGAGATGACTTTATAAAGGCTTACCAAACGTTTATGGAGAGCAATACCGTCGAGGTGATGATTCTTAATGCCCCTGAAAAGCTGGTCAAAAAGATTCACAAAAAATATAAATTCGAGGGCGATAGCGTCAAAGGACACTTGACCATTATGAAGTGGCTTGGAATCATCAATATGCTGGCTAAATGAAAGGTGCGGGTTAGCGCGTGAGCGCGGGGTAAGGCGTAAACCGTGTGGTTCGTCAAAGCTACTTAAAAGCCTTACATCTTCACATTAACATTCATCATTAAATTTTTCCGCAACAATGAAAAAAGAAACAAAGGTCATCCGCAAAGGTCGGGTGGCGGTTGCAATCTCTCCTGGCTTTGGAGCTGGTTGGACAACATGGAATAGAGAAATATCACCATTTGAGCCAAAAATAATCGGAATGATTCAGAAAAAGAGACAAAATGAAATAACCGACGAATGGTGCAAGAACAATTTAGGTGTCGATGCTTATTGCGGAGGGGTAAACGATTTGGAAATCGTTTGGCTGCCGAAAGGAACGAAATTTTCAATTAACGAGTATGACGGTTCGGAATCGATTTACCGCGATGACGAGCTCGATTATGTGGCATAACAATGAAATTAGAAAATCAGGTCGCATCCCTCGACCTTGCCAAACGGCTCAAAGAATTGGGAGTGAAACAGGAAAGTTTGTTTTACCACTGGGCCACAGCGATAGAGCAAGACGGCCTTGCGTGGTGGAATGTATCAGAAAAAGAACCAAGGAAAGGTAAGCCGGTAAGAGCTTATTTAGATAGTGTCGGACGACCAAGTGTGCTTTCCGCCTTCACAGTCGCCGAGTTGGGAGAGATGTTGCCAGACAAAGTTGGTGAAAAGAAAATCTTTAATTGGAAAGGAATTTTAGATGGCAAAACAGACTGGTACGCAGGCGTAATGAATGAACGTGCCTGGGTAGAAGCCAATACCGAAGCTAATGCCAGGGCTAAAATGCTGATTTATTTGCTGGAAAATAAGCTTATTTCTTCTTCGGTTTCTCAATCGTAATGCGCCGTCCGTGTTCGTCAAATAGAATTGACGGTTCTGGGTCCTTAGGCTCTCGGCTGGCTTTCCATGCGCGCACGTGTTTACTCACTGTCTCATATAATTTTGCAGCAGCAAGAGCGGTCGGTATGGCGTGCGGCAAATAATGAACAATGATTTTGTAGGACGCAACGAAATTTCGAAAATGATACCCTTCGGTTAATCCTCCGTCATGCGTCGTATAACGGGTATCGAGAGTTATTCCATCTTCTGCTTCCAGACTGTCGATGAGGTCTTGACCGTCTGAATGCAACACTCTGTTGAGCTCAATTGTGATTTCTGGTGCGTTTTCCCGTTCCATATGAATCATTCAATGATACCGCTCTCCCTGATAACCTTGTAAATATGGAAGAACTCCAAAAGATTTACGACAGCGAAATCAACGTGCAAATTGGCTGGCTCTGGGATGGTGGAATTGATGTGGCGCTCGGCAATGAATTAAGCGGTTTTGTGGGAAAAACTACGGTCAGAAAGACTGATGAAATTATTCCCTGGCTGCAAGCGGCAATCTGTGAGCACTACCCTGAATCGGTGTACGCGAAAAACCTCTTGGGGTCGCTTTAATCAATAACTCCATTCTCGACTAATGCCTCATACAATCTTGCCAAGCACTCTACGCGACTCCGCACTTTGTACAGATACCTCGCTGAAACCTTGAGCCTCGCCTGGGCTTCGGGCGCGTTTCTCACGCTGAAAGTGCCGTGCTTGTTGGGCCGGATGTAATCGGTGAAAATTTCTGCTTCAAATCTGTAAAAATCTAAGAGTGGGGAGACCCATTCAAAAAATGACATGTTTGACTTGACTTTTTGGGGGAATGGAGAAAGACTTTGCGCATCCGTGCGCTTCTGAGCGCCAGATATTAGATTGTTTAATCGCATATAGACGAAAATAGTAGTAAATCCATCTAACAAACAACCGCAACATTACAAAACACGATTAAGAGATAAAACGATACGAAGAGTGTTATCGAATGAATCTCCGATAGCACATTCGTCCATTTAACGAGAGATTTTGTTAAGTAATTGAATTGAATGTAGTTATCAAATAGCACGTTTGAATTTGAATGTTTAATAGCAATGTTGAATAGCAATGTTGAATAGCACACTACGTTGAAAACATCTCATAATTGTTTCGAGCATCAATACGAACGAACAAGTTAGAAATATCGGGTTTAACAATATTGAAAGGGATTAGAGAAATCGGAGAAGAGGTGTTTGAATGAAGCTCGTCATTGAAATCGTATTGGGGATTCCGGTAGTGGCTGGGCTTCTGGCGATTGCTTTTGCCGGAGTCGTACACGCTTACAGATTTGCGAAATCTGCGGTATCTGAGAAGTCTGAGGTGCCCCAAAAGTCAGTGCTCCCGGAAAAGTGAGCTTGTGAACTGGTTATGGACCCTTTCTGTGGCACAGGGGTTATCGTGATGAGTTCAGAAGCCAAAGGAGGGCCAATGGACAAATATCAGGGTGTCCGCAGTATTCCGCTCGGGTCTGTGCTTGCCCAATTGGGCTTCACAGGCTTTAAAAAGCGGCCTGGGAAAAAGGAACATTACGGGAAATGCCCGTTCCATGATGCCAAGAAAAACAAAACTTCGTTCTCGTTTGACGACCGACGCTTCAATTGTTTTAGTTGCGGCGAGGGTGGTTCCGGTTCAATTGACCTAGTAATGAGGCTCAAGAAGATTGGGTTTACTGAAGCCGTTTCTCTATTGAATGGAGGAGCCGCGATAAGTACATCCCAAAACGAATCGAAATCAAATGGCGGTTGTAAAGACGAATCAATAAAGACTGAAACAGTTGTAGAAAATAAGCCTTTCTCTGGGACATACGAAAAATATTATGTGAAAAGCGATTGGTTAAAGAATCGCGGTCTAACGGAAGAAACGCTCAAGCTCTTTGGTGTCGGGCAGTATTTCAACCCCTCCCGCAAGAGCCTGTACAGTAACAAGATTCTCTTTCCCATTCTGCGTTTCAAGGACGGTGTAAAAACCGGCTATCTTGCCAGAACGATTGAAGAGAATTCGACTGACCCAAAGTACATTTTCCCTAAGAACTTCCATAAACAGCTCGAACTTTTCGGTTCTTGGCAGATAAAACAATCGTGCCCTCTGCCGCTTCGGGTCGGGTTCGTTGTAGAGAGTCCACTTTGTGCAATGAAGTATTGGCACATGGGATTTTGCGCGGTCTCCCCCTTCGGCGCTTTTGTGTCGGAAATTCAGTTGGAGGTAATAAGTCAGATATTCCGGGGAGTGATTTATCTACCGGACCGGGACAAGTATTCGCAAATCGCAGCAACGCTTCAGGCATTGAGTCAGAGTCTGTGGCTGAAAGCCCCAGTTCTTCCAGAAGGGATTGATGACCCTGAGAATTTGTCTCGTGAGCAAATTCTTGCTCTCTTGAAGTCTTAGCTTCGGCTGAGGCTTCTTTTTTTTGCTCGTCTTCAAAATAGCGTTTTGCAGTTGGTGGGTCATATCCAACAATTTTCCCGATATAACCAGTTTTTATGACGGCTTCTTTTTTTTCTGCGGTAGCAGCAGTCTTCTCTCCCGAAAAATCCCTAATATACGTCTTTGGGTTCAATTCCTTGCGCTTCATCTCCGCGTTCTTGAGTCTCAGCTCCACTTCTTCCCAGGACTTATTTGTTTCGATTGGAAAGGCGAAAAGCGACTGAACGTGGACAGCCCAGGTGCGGTCAACCCGATAACCGAGATGTTCTAAAACGTGTTTGTAAATTCCAAGTTGGTAAGCGGCATATCCGATTGTGCGTCCAGTCTTGTAATCAATAATTGTGTTTAAACCGTCCACTTCCGAAAAATTATCAATCTGTGTTGAGAGTTCACAATGCGGGCAAGAAATGAATTTTTCAATAAAAGGTTCGCCAGTTTCCCTGTCCAGAATCGGTTTTGCGTTTGGGTGCTGTCGTCTGAAATATAAAAACCCCTGAAAGTACGCTTCGTGCTTTGGGGTCGGTAGATTTAGAGGCTGAGCCAAATCAAAGGCTTTAAACGCTTCGTGCATTTCGCGGCCAAAGCCGGTGTATTGGTCTTTATGGGCCTTGATGCCGGCCAGAGCGACTTGAATTGCTTCCTCTTGCGATAAAGGCTTTTCGTTCGCGGCCGCCCTACGCTTTACTTCGCGGATAACCGCGCGGGTTCCCGGCTCAACGTATTGCGTTCGGATTTGATTTTTGTCAATTCCCCAAGAGTAGGAGAGTTCTGAGGTCGGACTTCTGCGAATTTCACCATCTATCAGGTAAATTGCATAGTCGCCTTCGTCCTCAGAGACGAAATCTTTGACTTCCAAGTGTTTGTTTTAAATTGGCTTAGCTTATATCGGAAGCGTAGCAGTCCAGGAAATCGGTTACAAGTGGGTAGGCTTGCACGAGGCTTACGAAGAATAAGCGCCGTGAGGCATCACAGCACAAATCCCGCCATTCAGGGATGCCGCCCCAAATTTCCACGTCAAACCGAGTTTATCGGCGACCTTACTCGGACTGGCTGTCCAAACCATTGAAGCATTAACCTTGCCTTTAAAGTTGGTGGGCAAGCACTCGTACCTCTAAAGTGTAGCAATTCCCTGTCCGCGCCTTTCGGCCCGTTCAATGTTTAATCAGGAATATGAGGTACTTGATTCCCTCGATGAGGGTGGCTAATACAGCAATAATGGCAAAAAGGAAAAGGTGTACCTCTACGATGCGAAGCAGCCATTTCATTTCGGTTTGCTCCTTAAATTCTTAAAAGCAAACCCAAAGCAACTATCGTCCAAAAAGAAAAAGCGTGTCAAGCCCACCCTGGCGCGAATGAGGGGCCGCCCCCGGGCCGGAACGCAGTTTCAATAACTTACGCTGTGTTAACACCTATAAACTCGTTGCTGTGTATACACCTTGGAATCTCATTAGAAATTCTAATAATTGCAATTCAATCACTGCTTAATCAGAAATAGGACATATTTGACGCCTTCGATGAGGGCGATTGCCAAAAGAACAGTATCAACGACGAGGATGTGAAGCCTGCGGAGGGTCAGCTTGCTGCGTGGTCTTCTCAAGACAATACTCCTTAAATCAATCAACTGAGAAGACCAAAACCAATATGCAGTGTGTGATAGCTGTTGTCAAGCGAGTTGTGTAGGTAATTATCATTCGTATTCCAATAGTCCGTGGTCACGCAAAGATAAGGTCAAGTATTCAGTTTGGTGCAAGGAATTTGACGCAAGAAAAAGCCCTCGGCTCAGAAGAGCGCGGGGCTTTGAAGTGTTTTGTGGAGTTCCTCAAACACAATCTGTTTAGGGAGGATTCCGTGGGTGATGTAGACGCTACTGAACGGAGGGTTGAGGGAGGGCGTCGGCTCGGCATAGTCTTTGAAAAAGGCAACGCGTTTATTGAAATACATAATTTCAAAATCGTGTTCTTTGAACAGATTAAACCTGCTTTGGCTTTCAAATAAGCCTACGACGCCGACCAACATCGCAAACTTACGGTTCAAGGCAAACAATCTTTGGAAAACTTCAGTTTTTAGGGAGTACGGCGGATTACTGATTATGTAATCGTAGGGCTCGTTCGGTTCGTAGAGGAAAAAATCCTGTCCAGTCTGTTGGTGCGTAGCAATGACCTTATTTCCCCGTTTGGTCAGCAACTTCACAAAATTGCTTTCTTCGGTATCGAATGGGCACCAGACGATTGCTGATGTTGGAATATATTTCAGAAGCGGGTGAATTGCATATTCGGGCGTGTAATACTCGTCTTGCTTTTGGGTTACTAAATCTAATTTCGTATATTTGTTGCTTAATTATCTTGCTCTCTGTCTCCAATATTCGTGATGTGGTATCCATTTCTTCTTTGGCTTCGGTGTCCTCATTGCCAGGGCAAATATCATTGTGACGGCGGCTCCAAGGACAAAACTTGATAGGTCGATGTTCATAAACTTTTTTGTTTCTCCCCCTCTGCATTATGGCAATTCCATATATTCGTGCAAGTGCATGAAAATGGCTTAAATAAGCGGTCAAGTAAAAAGTTGTCCACATTCCAATATTGTGGATTTGTAAACGCCTCAAGCGCGGATTGTAAACCTCTCAAGCTGAGGTCTCCTTGGAAACGACAAACACGAAATCGGGGCTAAACCCTACTCGTATTCCCTGCTGTGCCCCTGCTCTTCTCTGGTCTGCTTTTTAAGAGTTCATTTGAGGAGTGTGATGGACTGACCAATGGGGTAATCCAATCTCTCTAATGAATTTAAAAGCCGTGACGCCGAAGGCGGCGCGCAGGGGTTTGGGGGTGCGTAACCCCCAATGTTCTTGTTCTGGTTTTGAGGTCAGTTTGAGGCGTGGAAAAGAAGCGGATAGCGGAAGCGGAAAAGGAAAAAAACTAACCCGCGAAAATAGCCTTTCGGTACTTTGTCATAACCCCATAATCCATAATCAAAAAGCGTCCAAGCGAAAACCCAAACCTACAGAAACAGCCTCCCTGTTTCACAATAAACAAAGAACCAGATAACGAGGCCGCAAGGCCGAGTTGTTCGCAATAACCAGCCGAAGGCAAGTTCCCTGCGAAGCGCACGCCCTCAATCCCGCCAGAGCATTGCAAGAGCCAGAAGAATTTAGCGAGAGCAAACGGAGTGCGGCTAGGCACGGAGTGAGCGAGATTGCCCCGCGCGCGTAAGCAAAGCCACCCTCCCGATACCCCCGTCCAGGGGGCGCAAGTCCAAGCGAATGTGCAGGATATCGGGAGGGTGGCTTTGCTTGTTAAAGCAGCCGGGACAATAGCAAGTTTGGCTTGTCAAAGCCAAAAGCCCAGCCTTCGCCGTAAGGCGTTGTCTATAAACCTTTTATAAGGAATTTAGAAGTCTGTTTAGAACGGCGTTTATAAGTCTTTGAGGGACACGTAAGTGTTTTGTGAGGGGTCTAACCAGACCGGGCCGAGCGGGTCGCCCATAACCTCATTATGAATTTCGCCTGGGGTGTGGTCTTTATCTCCGACAACGTCTCTGTGCCGTGCCAATAAGAACGTCACTTTCTCGTGATGGTGGGTATTGAATTGGGCAAGGCATTGGGCGTACTTTTCAAACAGTTCTTCCGTCCCTTCGGGGTCGTAAGTTCCCATGCGCCAGTCCTCGACCGTAATCAGCACGTTAAAAGGCTTGTAGTCCGTTTCCTTGAAGTATTTTAGGTAACGCTCAATTTTGAAATTTAGGGAATCTTCGTAATAAGATTTGCCTGCTTTTTTGACTTGCTCGGCGGTCAGAATTGGGTGGTTGCCGCGCTCAACTTCCAAGAACATTTCACGGCCAAAAATCCGAAGTCGAGCATCATATTTTACGAGCTGATGAACCTCGTTTCCCTTGTCCCGGTCCCAATACTCCAAGAGCGATTTTCCGTCTGAATATTTGTGTGGGAATAGGGCGCAGTAGACATCGGCAACAGCTAACTCATGAGCGAGATTGGCAATCCTGCTTTCGCTCTCATTGGGTTTAATTTGGCGTTTACGAAGTTCAATATCAACCCAAACATCCGAGTCGTTATTCCTGCCCTTTAAGACCTTCCAAAAGCCCGATTCATTCTCATGGCTTTTTAGCATCTTGTGGACGGTCATGTACGAACGAAGTAGGAATATTTGCCGCTTTTGGTTTGGCTGGTATACCGGAACCTCGCCTTGGCGGTTTTGGGGAATCAACTTTGACATTTGAATGGCCGTCATCGGGCCGTTCAGTTTTAAGGCTCTCAGGAGGATTGATTTTGTCTGAGTCAATTCCACTCCGCTTAGATTGTTGAGGTTTGAATCGAGCATTTATTTCTTCGAGTACCGTTTTGGGGTGGTGATACCACTCTTGGCGGTACAGCTTACTAATGAAATTGTTCAAAACGTCCTGGCTCATATTGATGTCTGGGACATCTGGGACGCGGGTTACTGCGGGGTCTCCCTTATCAACTTTGATAATCGCGTGTTGCTTTTTGAGCTGCATGAGCGCGGGTCTGATTTCTCGCCTGAGAGTTCACCGGAATACATCATGCGCGCCATCCTCATCTGGTCTTCGGGGTTCTTCGTGTTGAAGAGGACTTTCGTTTTGGTGGAGCGATAAATAGAACTGAGGACTTGAGAATCCCCGATTTGGTCAAACCCCTGATGAGCGAGCGTAACCCTGAGGCCGGACTTTCTTTTTTTGTCCAAGAGGTAAGCGAGCTTTGGAGTCGCATAGTCTCCAACCTCGTCAATGTACAAATAATAAACTCCTCTCCATCCGTGCTCCCTGAGCCGATGAATTGCATAAGTGATTTCGTTAATGATTACTGTTCCAATTAAACGCTGGTGTTCCTGGCCGAAGATTCCCTGCGGGTCAAGGTTCAAGAGAATTAGCCAGCCCTCCGTTATCATTCTTTGAAAATTTATCGCTGTCTTCCCGCCAAAAATCAGTTGCATGGTGTCTTCGAGGAAGGGCTCCACTCGCCTGATGGTTGAAGCAAATTCGTTTAAATAGAAAGTGCGGGTTCTAAAAACTTCTTCGAGGGTGATTCGGTAGCGGTCTGCAAAATGGAGGTTGTCTAAAATCTTTTCCCGTATTTGGCGGTAATAATTATTGGCATGGTCGGTGAAATATAGGCTCTCATGCAGAGTACAACCGGACTTCTGAAGAGCATAGATAACTGCCGACAAATATTTCTGAATTCGGGCGGTCTCGGCAAAATCCTTATTTCCCCAAAGAGTTCTAACCGTGTCCATCATGTCGCCAATCACAGCTGATGGCGGGGCGCCTTCGTGCAAGGGATTGATACAGGGAACACAGCCTTCCATTTCTTTCGTTACTGGATTTTCTCTGTATTTACCGTAGCGGTGATGCGGGTCTATCAAGCAGACCTTCTCATACCCTATCTTTGCGCAATATTTCAGAATTTTGTAACAGGTATCGCCATTATCTGAGGGGTCAAGAAGACATGCTCCATAGCCTCGGTCGATGTCTTGTCTAATTAAGTGTTCAAGGAACTTGGATTTGCCCTCGCCTGGGCTTCCTAAAATGTGGATGTGGGATTCACGGTCTTCTTCCGTTAAGAATTGCTGGCCGTCTTGGGTTTGGCCTAAAGCGCGAACGGGGAAACGTGACGAGAGTTCTTTATCAAGACGATTACGAATGTCTTTGAGGGTCGGCGGCTGAAGGTCTTCAAGTTTCTTACCCGTGAGCTTCCGAAACACCTGTTTGTTTAAGGTGGTCACTAAGCCTTGCCTCGAATGTTTTAATTTGGGCTTCTAGCGAGAAAATCTCTATTTCCTTAACGGGTTCTGGGAGCTGCTTGTTATTTTTAAGATTGAATAACTCTACCCGATAGTCACGGATTTGCTGTCGTAGCTGATTCATTTTTGCAAAGTGCCTTTCCGAAGTCGCAATTGCAATTTCAATTGTTAACCGTATAGACATTGCCTCGGTCATTAACGCCGTTTGCGATTCCAACACCTTGATTATGTACTTTGTATAATCTTGAACCGGAACACCTATGGCTGTCGCTCTTTCCAAAATGTAATTTTGATTTTCCAGAGTGAGAAGTGCCTGCTTAAGTTTAGGTTCGGCAGTTGCTTCGGATATCACGGCTTCTTCGTATTGCTTCTGTAACTCTGAAAGGTTTTGAGCGGCTTTAAGATTCACGTCCGCAACCGAATTGACTCGCTCGGCTTTTCGACGTTGGGCCATCCCTTCAAGCGGACCCATATCGGGGTCAACTTGGGAGAAACTTTCAACTCTTTCGCTGACAGGCTTCGATTGCTTAGGTGCCGGCCGAATATAAAACATGAAAATGATACCTGCGACGAGACATAAGAGTGCCAGGGCTATCAGTAAGAGGGTCATTGGAGCACCACCCGGATTGGAGGAATGCCATCGACCTTGCCCATATCCCAAACAAAATTTGAAAAGTGGACTTCCAAGTTCCTTACAGAATCATCAACTTTGTCAAAAAGATAAGTAACGAAGACGACCTCATGTGGAGCGAGCATGTAAAAACCGTTGTTATCGTAAGACGGGATTTGTTCAGGCACTTCGGGTTTTTCATTGACAAGACGATAACGGCGGCCATTGTTGTCGATGAGGTAGGTATGTTCTGTTCGAAAATCATCAGAACCTCCCTTTACCTGAACAACAAACAAATCACTCCTGCTATTTCCTGAGCCATCCACCTTAAAAGTGACAGCAGTAAATCCATTTATGGTGCGTATCCGTGTAACCGTGGCTTTTATGCCGTCAGCATATGCAAAGGTGCTGGAAAGAACCGGAACTTCACTAACGACTGGCTGCGCAATTATTCGCCTTGGCGCTGGGGTTGCTTCAGGGACAAGTAACGGATATAGAATCGGCTGAGGAGTTTGTGAAACCTCTGGGGTCGGAAGAGTCCTGTCATGTTTCGGGGGTGAGCTGGCCAGTGGTGCAGGTGGCGACTGAATGGTAACGCCTGTCGAAGTGGTAGGCGTTTGAGAGAAAGCCCAATAAATTGCAATTCCTATAAATAAAAGGGCGAGGAAAAAAAACCCGATAGCTATCTCTTGGGAATATTTTCTTGCCCAATGAGCTTTTTGTACCGAAGGCTGAAGTGTGGCACGCATGAACTTGAAAAAGTGCTAAAAGATAACATATTTTGAAACCGGAGTAGAAGGAAAAACGTCTAATAATGAGCGGATGCCTCGCCAAAAGGCCCGCTGGAAATTGCTTTTAAGTTATTGATTCTAAGCTGGTCGGCTGGATTTTGGGTCTCGTTGCCTCCGAAGCAACAGGCCGGGAGTTCGAATCTCTCCGGGCGCACCATCAAATCAATCATTTACCGCGTTAAAGTTTAGTTACTCTTCTGTTACTGTGCCGCAAAATTTGCCCTAAAGCTCTTACTGCAGTCTGGCGTCACTACTACTCCCTAGATTCAACCCCTGCCTGGTGAGTTCCAGGTCAGGATGCGAATAATGCATTGCAATCCGGGGATCGGAATGCCCCATGACCCTCATAACTGCCGCGAGGTTCCCTGTCTTCTGCAAGACGCGGGTTCCGAAATCATGCCGAGCAGAATAGAGCACGAGATTCTTCGGAAGCCCCGCTGCTTTCCGCGCTGCTCGAAATTGCTTGTCCAGTGTAGTGAGGTGCCCTGCCGCGGAGTTCGCTGGAAATACCCATCCCTCGCGCCGCTCACCGCAGCGGATCATGAGCACATCCAGAACGCGATCACTCATGGGAATGTAACGCCTTCCGGTGGGGGTCTTGCTATCTGGAACGAATATCGTACGGGTGTTCCAGTCCAGGTTCTCTATGCGCATCCGAAACATCTCTTTCCGGTTACGCATGCCAGTGTCCCGCATCAGAATGATCACGTCCCGCAGCGGCTGGCGAGCATACGCCAGGAGTTTGCGCTGCGCCTCTTCGTCCAAACGTATTGAACGACCGAGCTCTTTCATCAATCTGATTCGTGGCACTCCACCGATCAGCCCCCATTCATGAGCCAGATTCAACATACGTCGCAAGGTCTTGAGCGCACAGTTAACGTTGTATACTGAACCTGGAACGTCAGTGCGTCAATGTCCTCCGTCCGTATGTTGCTCATACGCATTCCGATGATTCTCGTTTGCTCCAGCAGCTTCCAGCCGCATTGCAAATACCTCTTGGAGTTATCTGCCAATTTAGTGTTCACCAGATAAACCAGGAAGCGATCAGCAAAGTCTGAAAGCACTGGTGCCTTCTTGCCACAATGAAGGTTCCTGCTTTCAGCGATGTCGGTTAATAATCGTGCCGCTTTGGCCTGGGCGGCAGTTTTTTTGGTTTCTTTGGTTGATCCGCGATACCGCTCTCCGCGAACGGCAAAGCGTACCACCAGCATTTTGAGTTCTTCCTCTTAAAGAGTTCCACGACGCTGCAGGGTGCTAAAACATTGAATTCATGGCAAATATCTTTTCTGACCCGTTTATTGGGTTAGCCAAAATGAGGGGTGGCACATCAAGAAATGAGGGGTGGAGATCAGAAATGAGGGTTGTATCACTCGTTAGGAGTGAGTCGGGCACTATTTGCTTTTCGTTTCTCATTTACTTGAGACCATCCGATTCTTCGCTTAGCTGCTGCAATATGTTCATCAACTGTCTTGCGACTTAGCCCCAGGCGCTTAACAATTGCACTCACCCTTAGCCCGTATTCAAATTTGAGGGAAAAACACTCGCGCTGCCGGTCCGTGAGTGCCGCTCCGTCGATGTACTTGGATAAACGGCCGTCTTAGCCTGCAGTTTTGCTTGATTGTGCGACTGGACTGGATTTCACTTCTATCAATCGTCGTCTCACCGGAGGGGGTTACTGATGACGAACTCGGGGTAGGATTGGTCGCAGTTACGTCACGGGAAATTTGTGCTTCATGAATTTTCTGTGCGACCATAAGCCCGTGACTCTCACTGATGACAGATTTTGGAGGAACTTCCTGCTGAGTGACGGTTGCCAGACGGCTCAAAGCAGTGGTCAAATTCAGTTGCCAGTCGCCCCTTCTAAATTCGAGTTCCTTTTGGTTGTTGTGCAACCTGTCAATTGCCTTATCTATGTCTCTAGGCCGGAACGTGGATGTGCCTTGCACGATTGCTTGCGCAAGTGATTGCTGGAAGGCAGTAATTTTCGTTTCAATCGCGGTTATCTTTGCTTCGAAGTGCCGTATTCTTTCGCGTGCCTGATCCGCTTCCCTTTGTGCAGCCACTAAGACAAGGCTTGGTGGCGACGCGGTTGGATGGTTAATTTCGAGAGGTGGTTCATTGGTCGAGTCTTGTTTAACGGGCAGCGAATCACTATGGACCGTACTTTGTTTCACTTCTGATGCTTGAAACTCCTCGCGAATTTCGGAGAACTCGACCGTTGGAAGCGACGCCAAACCGACGTGTGCCTCTCCAGCCGATTTGTCCACATTGAACCATGCGGGATCCAGCATCTTACCTGTAAGACCTCGCAGCAATTGCAAGGGGCCGTACCAATACCTCACTGAAATCGCACATGCAGAGAATGAGTACGTGCGCAAGACATTGCCCCTCGGCCTGGAGCGCTGATGACCTCAAACTGGGTGGGAAATCTAGCCTGTTCCAAAAACCTCCACTTAGTGTGAATTGCAAAGCCATTGATTTTCGAGGCCTAGAGTGATGATCTCGCTGTTTCTCAACCACAATGTTTTGAAACGATCCTCTATTAGGCCTTTTAAGCTATTCCACAACAACCGACTTAGAGAGATGGCGCGGGCGATCGACGTTGCGCCCGCACAGAACGGCTATGTGATATGCCAGCAGCTGCAACGGTATCACTTCCAGAATCGGCTGTAGCAGCAGGGGCACGTCTGGGACGCGCAACACGCAGGGAGCGATCTTCTCAATTTCCCGATCAGACTGGGGCACGATCGAGAGCAAGGGAATTTCACGTTCGATGAATTCGCGGATATTGGAGACGCTGCGACGATAACGCAGTGTTGAATCTGGATCTCGCGAATCGTGGGCCGCCAAAACAACAATCGGGAGCTGCTCGTTGACCAGCGCTGTGGGACCATGCTTGAGTTCGCCGGTGGGATATCCCTCGGCATGGATATATGAAACTTCTTTGAGCTTAAGCGCGCCCTCCAGTGCAATGGGATAGTCGATGTCCCGTCCGATAAAGATGAAATCCTTGAACCGGTAGAGCTGTTTGGCGTACTCGCGGCTGCGCTCGTCAGTCTGGAGAGCTTCTTCCATCCGGTCCGGAAGATTTTTTAGCTCCTCCAGCGCCAGGCGCGCGGGAGCGTTCAGCGTTCCACGCTCTTGCCCAAAATATGCAGCCAACAGGAAAAGTGCCGTCAACTGCGTGGTGAAGCTCTTGGTCGCGGCAATAGCCACCTCCTCGCCGGCGTGGGTCAGGAAAGTCGCATCTGCAAGCTGGGTCAAAGGAGTTTCAGGAACATTGCAGATAGCCAGTGACCTGGCATGCTTGCGCCTGGCGACCTGCAATGCGGTAATCGTGTCAATGGTGGTCCCAGACTGAGATAGAAAAACCGTGAGTTCTTCAGGCGCAACTACCGGGTCGCGATAACAATATTGGCTGGCGAAATCGACTTCTACGTCGATGGCCGCCATACGCTCAAACATGAATTCGCCCACCATTCCAGCATGTCGGCTGGAACCACTGGCGGCAATTGTGATTTTGGAGAAAGAACGAATCTGATCCCGGGTAAAAGGCAGCTCAGCTAGATGGATCGTGCCGTGGTCGTTTGTATGGTCCTTGAGCACCCGGCGAACAGCGTCGGGCTGCTCATAAATCTCTTTGAGCATGAAATGGGGAAAAGGCCCTCTCGCTTTGGAAGAATTTGTCGGCACAATCGACCCTTGGTTTTGCATGCGTTAAGGAACTTATGACAAGAAGGCAATCAGTGCGTGTCGAGTCTCAGTTTGCAGCACCTCCCGGTTCTGCTATCAAAAAGACACCGGATCCCGATGCTGGACGAGGGCTAAAAATCGCGGAGCCACCTTCATTAGCAGCTCCGCATCGTGAGTTGCAGGAGACATTGACGGCCGAAATTCAAAAGCGGAATTTCAATCCTAATTGCAAGTTGCGCGCTCCCTGGGAGCTATCAATCTGACCAAAATTCGATGCTCCCTGCGTGTGTTGGCCGCTGAACTCCTCGCCAAAATTGAAGATTGGCGTGTTGAATACGTTAACCGCATCCACACGGAACTCCAGGCTTTGTCTTTCGGTAACAGAAAATCCCTTTCCCAGGCTCAAGTTGACCGCCTTGTAGCCGGGACCGCGGAACGCGCCTACAGGGCAATTGCCGAAGGTGCCCGGTCCTGGTTGGGAAACGGCTGCCGGATTGAGAAAATTGAAGTGTGGTGTGCCCGCTGCTACCGAAGCCGGGTCAGGCCCGAAAGGAAGGGTTTGGGGCACTCCTGGAACGCAGTTGGGACGCGTGGAAAAACCTCCAGTTCCTGAGAGGTCCTGGCCGGCAAAGACAGTTTGCGCAAAGCCTGTGTGAAAGGTGAAATCGGAACTGACTCGCCATCCGCCGGCCACCGCGTCCACTGCCTTGTTCACGTCATTACCGAAGTGGCGTCCATGGCCAAAAGGCAGGTCGTAAACGACGTAGCCGTTAAAAAGAGATGCTACGTCCTGGGGGCAGCGTCCATAGTCTCCACGTTGATTATATGGATCCTGGGGGAAAGCCCAGCCACCAATCGTTTGCGACTGAGTGCTTACGTTGTCGCCAAACTGGCCGAAGAACCCCGGAGTATCGCTCAGGCATTTAGACCACGTGTAGTTAACCTGGGCCTGAAGTCCATTCTTGAATCTTTCCTGTAAAACCGTCTGCAAGGCGTGGTAATTGGAGATGCCATTGGAGAGCGTGAACCGGGCTTGTCCCGGGCCATTTGGGCCAACTAGCGCGGCCAAGAGCGTGGGATTCAGGAATGGGCTGGGCGATACGCTACCGTCGGGATTCAATTGCTTTTGTTGCAGCATGATGATGTTGGAAAGGTGCTGGTTTGCCTGGCCAACATAGCCAACCTGGACTGTAGTGGCCGGGCCGAACTGGTGTTCAATATTCAAGTTCCAGGCGTAGTGAACGGTTGGGCGGAGATTCACGTCAAACGCGTGGATTGCGACACTGTTAAAACATGTAGGCGAGAACGCCTGAGCCAATGCCAGCGTACAGCCCGTCGGGAATCCTGTAAATCCCTGGTCGAGCGTGCTGCTGGGCAGAGGCTGCGTTGTGGGGAACGTTACATTGTGAGATGTCTCAAAGGGCGGGTTTTGAGTCAGCAGGTTGTTGACACCGTTGCTTTCTGTGAAGTTCGAGATACCGTAGGCGGCGCGAATGACGGTGTTTTTCACAAAGTCCGGCTGCCATGCCAGGCCGATGCGCGGCTGAAAGTTAGCAATGCCGTTGTATTGGTGATACAGGGCATCTCCCAGGCCGTTGTTGTTGGAAGGCAATATCAGTTGTCCGCCAAACAAAGCGTAATTCACAGCGTTTCCATCCTCGGCAACACGTGGGGTATTAAGTTCCCAGCGGAGGCCCAGGTTCAACGTCAGGCTACGCCTTATGCGCCAGTTGTCTTGGACGAATGCAGAGTAGAGGCTGTTATTCACATGGCGATTACCAACTCCTTGACCGATTCCCAGACTGTTAGGCAGCCCCAGCAGGAAATCGGCTGATCCGGAACCTGTGTACTGGCCGTTAAAGCTGAACTGGCCTGCTAATCCCTCATTCCCGGGATACAGGAAATTGTCACGGTAGCGGTTGAACTGAAATCCTGTGTGGAACTCATGATTTCCACGTGTGAGCAGAACTGAATCACCGATTTGAATCATGGTATCTGCAAACACGTTGGTTTGCGCCAGGTTGTTGCCGAAGGAACTTGTGCCATCCTGGAACCCACCGATCGAGGGCAGGAACGTGCTCGGCGAACCTGGAATACCGAAGGCTTGAGGCAGGTTCTGTCCTGTGGGATTGGAAAAGCCTTGGAAAACTGGAAAATAGCTCACTCCGATTCTAAGATCATTAAGCAGATTGGGACTAACTGTTCGCGTCCAGTCAGCAACAGCGTTCTTGAGAGGATAACTGAAGCTGGTAATGCCGTTAGATGCGAACACAAATGTTTCAGTGGTCGGGTTTTCTACATCCTGCTGAGAGTAGCGTCCAAAGAGGTGATCTTTTGAAGATGGAATCCAATCGATTTTGATGTCCCCTTGATTCGCGTTATTTTCCGTGCGTTGGGTATAGAGAAGACCGTTGGTTCCATTGTTCGGCAACGGATAAAAGGGCGAATTCACAATCGCAAGCGCCGCAGGGCTCAACGACAAACCAGCTGCAGCGAGATTGTTTCCTGGTATCGGCGTGTTGGTCCCTGGAAAATGAAGCTGAACTCCTATCGCTCCAAAATCACCTGCGCGCTCGGCCGCGCTTAGCACACTCGCCGATTGGGTTGATGGCGTAACCATCCTCTGACCCTGATAATCGATAAAGAAAAAGAGCTTGTCTTTGATGATGGGGCCGCCAAAGGTGGCTCCAAACTGGTTGTAGCGGAGCTTTGGCCGCGGCACCTTCTCGTGTCCCTGGGGATCATTGCCAAAAAGGTTGTTGCTCCACTCATTGGCGTTGAAGATGTCATTGCGTAGGAATTCGAAGACGGTGCCGTGGTAAGAATTTGTTCCGGATTTCAATGTCGTATTGACGATTCCACCCAGGAAATTGCCGAATTCGGCGGAAGGGTTTTGTGTGATGAGATTGAATTCCTGAATAGCATCGACGTTAGGCGCATAAGCAACTTCATTGTTGTCGTTTTGGTTGTTATCCATTCCGTCGAGGATGTAATTGCTTGTTTGCTCGCGATTCCCGTTGATATAAGGCCTTCCCACCTGGAATGTTGACTGGCCAGAGACGAAAGCCCCTGGGTTGGTGCTAACCGCGCCAGGCGTGAGCAATGTCAGCTCGTTATAGTTCCTGGTGATCAGCGGCAGGTTCTCTGTGGCGACCGAATCTATGTGCGTGCTGATCTCAGTGGAGTCCGTCTTCAAGAGCGGTGGCAGGGTATTGACCTCAACGGTCTCAGTTGCCTGCCCCACCTTCATGTCGAACGTCAGACGGGCGGTCTGGTTGAGCACAAGATCAAATGCGGGCTTGAGGGCGGTTTGGAAGCCCTTCATCTCAGCCTTCACCTCGTAGCGGCCAACCGGCACCCGCGCGATCCGGAATGATCCGGAATCGTCCGTGGTCGCGTTAAGGACCGTTCCCCGATCAACGTCTCTCGCGGTGACATTCACCCCTGCGATGGCGGCGCCACTTGGATCAAGCGCGGTGCCCACAATCGATCCAGTGACTTCCTGCGCGGAAACCGGGAAATTCACCATGAGCACCAAGGCGCATGCCAGCAATATGAGAACGCTTCCGGTAAGCGCCCTGTGGAAGTTGGTTCGCCCAACACCTGCTACTCGACAGCCGTTGGAGTAGAGACCTGATTGTGAAATCATCAAACGCGGCATGTGACCTCCGAAAGTCCAGGGGCTTGAACACCCTGAGAGCACTTTGGCCTTTTATTGAACTTGTTGCGTGTTTATTGAAACGATTTCATAAACACGGGCGAGATTTTCACAAATGCAGGCGTGCGTGTCAATAGGTTGGGTAACTTTTTTTGTTGGCTGACTTGCGTGGTTAACGACTTTAGCAACTGTCGTTCTGGCGGAGGGGACGAATTGCATGCGTCCTGGCTGGGATACCGATCTAGTCGAGGAGCTAGACTGCCATCGGGCAGCAATGCCCAGGCTGCATGATCATGGGAAGACGCGCGGCTCCGATCAATCCTGCGCGGTCCTGCAGTTGCGCAGGCTTGACCTCTGTTGCGCGATGGCTCTGCTTCTGCTGCTCCCCGGCGCGGAAGACGATTGAGCGCTCTGTCAATTCCTGAAACATGGCCGGGGAAAACTGGTCCCAGGCTCGGGACACGCCACCGCCGATTACGTACATGGGAAGGTTGAAAGCATTGATCAAATTGGCCAGAGCGATTCCCAAAGCCGTGCCGGCATCAGCAAATATGCGACGCGCGGCCGGATCTCCAGTTTGCGCGCACGTGTATACCGTCCGCGCCGTCAAAGCCGGATCTTTCTCCTTGGCCGCAACCAAACAGGGTGATTCGCCTGAGTTCGCGGCTTCAATCGCGGATCGACGAAGTGCTGTAGCAGAAGCATATTGCTCAAGACAACCGTGATTGCCACATGCGCATGGCCGCCCTTCCGGAATCACGGTCATGTGGCCGAGTTCGCCAGCCATTCCCAGAACTCCATGCCACGGCTGCCCATTCACAACAAACCCGCCGCCCACGCCAGTGCCCAGCGTAATCATGCAAAGATCTTCCACATGCTTCCCCGCCCCGAGCCATTTTTCACCCACGGCGGCGCAGTTCGCATCATTTTCCAGGATCACGGCAGTACCCAGCCGCATTTCCAGATCTTCGCGCACCGGATAGCCGCTCCAGTCAGGAAGGTTTGAAGCTGAATGAACAGTACCGTTCTGCAGATCGATAATTCCGGGAATCCCAATTCCCACCCCGAGGAATTTGTGGGAAGGGGAATACTTGTTGGTCAGGAAGCGGGCGGACTCAACGATCCCATCTACCACCTTCTCGCGCCCCCGGCTTATTTCCGTGAGCACGCTTACGCCCTCAAGCTGTATGCCGCTCTCTTCCACAGCGGCAATGCGCAGGTTGGTGCCTCCCAGATCAACCCCTATGGAGAATGCCGCCATACCGCCCTCCTGCGAAAAAGCAGACCCGGGACGTAATTATAACGAATCGTTTCAATAAAACAATTGGAAAACAGCTTTTGTGTATCTGAATTTTATTGAACATCAATGGGAAATCAATGCGAGAATAGGCTCAGTGAATCTCACGACGGCTATCACCCTAAGGAAAACAAAAAAATGAAAAGGCAGGGCTTACGGAAAGCGTCTGTCACCATCCGTGATGTAGCACGGGAGAGCGGCTTCGCCGCCAGCACAGTTTCCATTGTTCTCAACAATGCGCCGCTGGCCCGTTACATTCCCCCCGCTACCAAAGCGCGCATTCACAAGGCGGCAAAGAAACTCGGCTACCACCCGAATATCTTTGCCAAGTCGCTGCGCAGCAAAAGAAATCACACCGTTGGCGTAATCTTGTTCGATATCACCGACCCCTATTGCACGCTGATCCTGCGCGGAATCGAAAAATCGTTGTACCAGGAATCGTATCTCTCCATCCTTGCAGACGCACACAATGAACGCGCGCGGTTTGAACGATATCTGGAGATGATGCTGGAGCGCCGTGTGGAAGGTCTGCTGGTGCTGGCTAATTGGCTGTACCTGGACATCAATCTCCTGGCCGATCTTGAACGCGGCAAAATCCCTACCGTCATAATCGGCCGAGAATTGGATTCAAATGCCACCAGTTCAGTGACGGTTGATGACGAGGGCGGAGCGTATGCCGCTCTATCGCACCTTTATTCTCTGGGACATCGCAAGATTGCCTTTGTCCGCGGGCCACGGGCGCTCGCCAGCAGTAAGGCACGTTGGCGCGGCGTACAACGCTTCGCCAAGGATACTCGGCTTGAACTTGATCCCAAACTGGTTGTGGATTTGCCGGACCAGGTGAACTTGACCGCCGGAGTGGATGATGCTTTCCGTATCACCGAAGACCTGTTAAAGCAAAAGCGCACCTTTAGCGCGCTGATGGCCTATGACGATATGACGGCCTTTGGCGCACTCCGCGCCCTGGCCAAAGCGGGCATCAAGGTACCGCAGGAATGTTCACTCATCGGCTTTGATGACATCAATCCATCGCAGCTCTTTGTGCCTTCATTGACGACGGTACGCCAGCCGATGGAAGCCATGGGAGCGAGCGCGGTCAGCATTCTGCTTGAAGGCATCAGCGCCGCAGCCGAGAACCGCAGCGGGTCGGCCATTCATCGCAAGCTCCCTGCGGAACTGGTAATCCGTGAATCGACGCAAGCTGTGCCCTGATTGGTCGTCAGCGCGTTTGACTTATTCCTTAATGGATTTTTTGGGGAATGCTCACTGGCAAGCTACCGGTAAAAGGGATACGCCCGAAAAGCGCTTCGGCCAGGGCGTCCATTGAAGGCGGCAGGATGCTGTATGTGCAGACGTAAGTGGATGCTGCTGGATATACCGCAAGATCATAAGGCATACGCAGCGCGACAGTAACCACGCGCGTGCCCTGATTGATGAGCTTTCTTACCAACTCCGCCTGGCCAGGATGGGCAGTAGCGTTGATTGTTCCCATGATCACGACATCGTATTTTGCTAACCGCTCCGCTAGCCCTCCAATCTCCTCGCTTCCTGGGCTCATGCCAAAAGAAAACTCATCGACTCGCGGATGATATTGCCGGAGCGCATCTGCGAGCACCGGCTTCACATAAGACGAGGTATCGGCTGGGGTCAGATCTTCCGGGCGCGGAATTGCAACCGCAATTCTCTCATCGGGCGCGACCCGCAACGGCAGTAGTTGCGCAGTATCCCGCACCAGAGTGACCGATTTGCGCGCTACCTCCTGGGCAAGTTGCAGATGCTCCTTGCACCCGATCACAGCTAAAGGTTCCTGCCGCTGCCGTTTGATCCAGTTCTTCAGAGCCATGATGCGCCGCGCTGAAGCATAAATCTCATCAGCGGAAAGCAGCCCTCTACGCGCGGCTTGCACCAGATTGCTCCATGCCGGCTCAACGCGGGAAAGATCGTGATTGAAGAGGAGCAGGTCGATTCCAGCCCCAACGGCAGCCACCGTTTCAGCCACGTAACCTGATCCTTGCTCCATGGCGTGCATATCAAGAGCGTCCGAGACAATCACGCCATTGAAGCGCATTTTCCTGCGAAGTAGATCGCGCAGGATTTTCGGCGAGAGGGTAGCGGGCAATTCGTTCGAATCGCCATTCAGTGCAGGCATCACGATATGAGCCGTCATGACCAGCCGAACTCCCCTATCCACCGCAGCACGAAAGGGAAGCAACTCGACTGAGCGAATCCGCTTGGCGTTGTGCCTCACGATGGGAGCGCCGCGATGCGAATCGCTGGAAGTATCGCCATGTCCCGGAAAGTGCTTGGCTGTCGCAGCGACTCCGGAACTTTGCAGGCCGCGAATCAGAGCGGCACTCATGCGCGCCACCAACTCCGGATCCTCACCAAAAGAGCGCGTGCCAATGACGGGATTTAGGGGATTGTTGTTGACGTCGCACACCGGCGCAAAATCAACGTTGATGCCCACGGCAGAAAGCTCTTTCCCGATAGCACGTCCCACCTTGTAAGCGAGTTTGTCTGAGCCTGCGGCCCCCAGCGCCATGTTGCCGGGAAATGGCGTGGTATAGTCCACAGCGATGAGTTGGCCGCCTTCCTGGTCCGCGGCAATCAACAGAGGAGGCTGACCTGATTCGGCTGCGGCGCGCTGCAGAACATGAGTCAATCGACGCAGCTCAGCCAGACTGCCCATGTTCTTGTGGCGGAACAGGATCACACCGCCGACGTGCTGGCGCCCCAGGATCTCAAGAAATTGGGTAGGCAATGCTTCGTTACCCTCAAACGTCAGCAGAAATTGCTGTCCCACTGCCTGTTCCAGCGTCATAGAATTTTTTGAGGTTGCACGTTGCATCGAGGGATGGCTCCTATGACTCTCCCGCCAAGGCTTTTGCCTGGGTTGGTGTTTGTTCTGCGCTTGCGCCAATCGGGATAAAGCGAGCCATCACCAAGGCGGGAATGGCCGCAATCAGCACCCAGACAAAAAATTTCTGGTAGCCAATCCATTTCTGGATATAGCCGCTCGCTGCGCCGGGCACGATGAGGCCCAGATTCATGAGTGAATTCGCGAACGCATAATGCGCAGCCTGATATTTTCCCGGTGCAATTTCCTGCATCATGAGCAGAATCACACCTACAAATCCAAACCCGTAGCCGAACATTTCCACGCTAAGCGCCGTGGCAACCAGCGCAGAATTGTTGGGCAGAGCCATGCTCAGATAGACATACACGGCATTCGGCAGATTCATAATAATGATCAGAGGGATGATCGCGTTTTTCAGTCCAAGCCATGAAGTGAAATAGCCGCCCAGCACCGTACCGCCGATAAATGCCGCGGTCCCAAGCGTGCCATAAATAGTCCCGAACTGCGCCGTGCTCAATCCCAGGCCGTGATCTGCGCGCGCCGCTTTGAGAAATAAAGGGCCGATCTTCACCAGTTGTCCTTCACCCGCGCGATATAGAAAAATGAAGATCAGCAACAGAATTATGTTGGGCTTCTGGAAAAAGCGCGCAACAACGTCCCAGTAGGTCATTGCTACTTCCTTTATGCTGCCGGATCGCCGGCTTTCCCCGCCGATAGGCAGCGTGCGCGCGTGATATAGGCCAAGCAAGACAAGGATCACGCCAAGGCTGCCGAAAATAATCATCCATGCGCGGAAGATCGGCATCCGCGCTTCAAGAAATCCGGCAAGGATAATGAGTCCGCCTTGCGAGAAGAAGCGCGCCACGTTAAAGAAGCCGCCTTGCCAACCCGCATAAGCTGATTGCTGTTTCGGACTGAGACTTGCGATGTAGAGGCCGTCCGCCACAATGTCATGGGAAGACGAGCAGAAGCCTACGATCGACAATAATGCAATCGAGTAGCGAAAGTAGCCTGGTAGAGGCAAGCAAAGCGCCAGCAATCCCAGGCTGATCCCACCGATAAACTCAAAGCACACTACAAAGAATTTCCTGGTCTTATACATCTCCAGGAATGGGCTCCATAAGGGCTTGAGCGACCACGGAAGGCCCAATAGGCTGGTAGTCAGCGCAATTGTTTCATTGCTGACGCCGACGCGCTGGTAAAAAATCAGTGCCATCAGGCTTACGGTGTAGAAGGGCAGCCCCTCGGCAAAGTAGAGAGTGGGGACCCATCTTGCAGGTGAAGCGTGTTGGCGGCCATTTGAAAAATTCACAGTGCTTATTGTGCCATGAGCATAAAAGCTGGCGTCCGCGGCTGATCTGCGCGGACGCCAACTGGTTCGTTATTGTTTATTACGGCACGCCAAGGCTATTCATGTATTCATGTGTGTAGGCCAGCGCTGGATTCGTGGTGCCGCTACTACTGCTGCCGCCGGCCCCGGGGGTGTCACGATCGAACGCCCAATAGCGCGACGTTGGCAGGTGGTTGGAGATCACGAAAGCATTCACTGTATCGATGTTCTGCAGGCTTGTGATCTCGTCCTGGGTATCAGCCTTCCCGATCATCATTGTGATTCCTATGTGAGTGAAAGGTATGCCGGATTGGGCGTTAAGCGCCTGCGCAGCAGCGATTGCGGACTGGCCCATATCGCACGCATTGTTTACCACCACGCAGTTGCTGGTAGTGGTGGAACCGTAGTCAAACGTCATGAGGTTGACCACATAGTTCCCTGTGAGCCCCAAGCGCTTGATTTCATTCACCACCGTTGTGCCGGCGCTTCCACCAGTAATGGGATTGGCCGATCCGGAGCCGAGCGACTGAATGGTAAAGCTGAATTGCAGGTTGGGGAATGTACCCATTGCCGTCTTAGTCGCGTTGATCAGATCATCGATGATTGCCTGCCCCTGGCCTAGCTCGATGTCGAAATCAATGCCGACCAGATTGGCCGAGTTGTAACGATTGATGAAGTTGATCAACCCCTGACCACTGGAACAATCAAACGAGCCGTTGGCGCCGCCAGTGCTGATGATGTACTTCTTACCGGCATTGACAAAGGCTTGAACGTTCGTCGCCTCCTGCGCAGGTGTGATTCCTGCCCAAGATTCTGCATCGCAGGTGCCGGTGGCAAAAGACCAGATCAGCGTCGAGTTCGGCATGGCGCTGGTCACGGGCTGGACCGTTCCCGTTACGGCAGATTGCTGCAGTCCGGTATTGAAGTTGGCGTTGAGTGTGACATCTTTATATGCCGCAAAGATCACGCTGCCCGGTGGAGGCGGAGTTGGCGTAGGCGTGGCTTTGGGTGTAGGAGTGGGAGTTGGCGTAGGCGTAGGCGCGCCGGTGGTACAGGCAACACCCGTAAACCATGGATCGCCTGAGCCTGCCGGGCCTGCATGACCGGCAATCGTCGGGTCTTGACCCTGGTTCCAGAATTGTGCAGTAAAGTTCAAGCCATTCTTACTGGCCTTGTTTCCGCCATTGCAAGTGGTGGTGGAAGTATTGCAATAAGCAAGAGTGGAATTCCATGCCGCAGCGCATGTACCGCCACCGCCGGGTGGCGGCGTGGGAGTGGGCGTCGCCGTTGGAGTTGGTGTAGGCGTCGCGGCCGGAGTTGGCGTGGGCGTAGGGCTTCCACTAACTGGGCTCCAGAGAGCCGGAACATTAGGCGGCTCCCAACCAACCTGGGAAGTGTGGGCCTGAATGCACTTATATTCAACATTTTGATACATGACCAGCGCGCCTACTGCATAAGCGGTGTTGGGCGCCCAGTTGGGGATAGTTTGAGAATACGATTTGGCGGATGTCAGGCACAGAACCAATGCCACACCCAGGATGCCGCTATAAAGCTTTTTCATTGGCGGAGCTCCTAATTCTTTCTTCCAGCCTTCAACCCGCTGGACAGGATGCATTGCCATGGTCGTGTTTCCGGCAAAGAATCTGCCGGATCCGGTCGGTTGCTGCCTCGACGGGTTGCGGTTGTGCGCAGCGCTTGACAGGGGGCACGCGCCAAAAAACCTCAACACAGTACACTTTTTGATGAAACGATTCAATAAAATTCAACAAATCGGTTTAATAGACTGTTCCAAAGCGGGAACACGGAACAGGCAATCTTATGGAGCAGTTGGGTGTCTCCCTGCATCTGCGCCTGGATAAAAGCTGGTGCGGAACTCACGCTTGGCTTCGGGCTTGCACCGACAGAGGAGAACGTGTAAACAGGACTGCTGACACCTTCATGCCCACAATTATTACCGCCGCGCGGCTCGTTACTCCCGTTGAGTGGATTGAAGCGCCGGTCGTAGTTGTAGACGATGGAAGCATCACCGCTTTGCGTTCTCGCAGCGATGGGGAAATCCCCGCAGGCCCGGTTATGAATTTTCCGGATCTGATATTAGCGCCCGGATTCATCGATATCCACATACACGGCGGCGCCGGCAGAGATGCCATGGAAGCGGATGAGTCCGCACTGGAGCAGATTGAGCGCCAACTGGTTAAACATGGCGTTACAGCGTATCTGCCGACAACTGTTACAGCGCCCCAGGAAAAAATCCTCAAAGCTTTAAAGGGCTTGGGCAAATCGATCACCACGGCAAATAAGAATGATCGGCGCGCGGCCCCTCTTGGCATTCACCTTGAAGGTCCTTTCATCAGCCATGAAAAACGGGGGGTTCATCCTCCGGAGAATCTTCTACCGTCCTCTCCGCAGGCACTTGATCGTTTCTGGCAGGCTTCCGCAGGAAACATTCGAATGATGACGATTGCGCCGGAGCTTCCGGGCGCGACGGAAACAATTCAGTACGCTAAGACTCTGGGTGTGCACTCCAGCCTGGGACACTCAAATGCTACGTATCAGGAGGCGCAATCGGGCATTTCGGCCGGCGCTGATCATGCAACGCACACCTTCAATGCTATGCGCGCTCTCGATCATCGCGAGCCGGGCATTCTGGGCGCGGTTCTGGAGAATGACGATTTAACTGCGGACATCATTGCCGACGGCATTCACGTCCACCCAAGCATCTTGAAATTGTTCCTGCGCGCCAAAGGCGCTGACCGCGCCATACTTATTACTGACGCGATCAGTGCAACGGGGATGCCGGACGGAATTTACAGCCTCGGCGGTCTGGAAGTGCTGGTAAGTAATGGCCGTTGCGAGTACCAGGGCAAACTCGCAGGCAGTGTCCTGACACTTGATCGGGCAATCCGCAACGTGATGAGTTTTGCGGGATGGCAACTGCAGCAGGCCATCAAATTGGCTACATACAATCCCGCACAGCGTCTGGGTATTTCAGATCAACGAGGACTGCTAGCGACGGGAAGGCGTGCCGATTTGGTTGTGCTTACGCCAGAAGGAAACGTCGTCCATACGATCATTGGCGGGGAGATGGCGAATTGATAATTTCTGCTGAAAACGCTGGTAGTCGATCTCAACGATTGTTATTGGTGCTGGGCGTATTGATTGCCATCTGTCCCGTGCTCCTCGCGAAAAGCAAACGCCATCAAGGTCAAGTGGTTGGCTACTTCACTGAGTCCGGGGCGGCCTTTGGCAAGTATCCGGTAAAAAATATTGTGACAAGCGGGGCAGCGGGTCTGCTCACGCAACTGGATTATGCATTTGGACACGTAGCAGATAATCAGTGTCAGATCGCGAATCGTGAAGTGGCTCTGGAGCATGAGTACAATGCTGCTTCCAGTGTAGACGGCAGCGTCGACCCGCACGGCCCGAACCAACTGCGAGGTACTTTTCATCAGCTTCAAGAACTGAAGCGTTTTTATCCGAATCTGAAGATCCTCATCTCATTCGGAGGCTGGGGACAATCAGAGGGCTTTACCAGCGCGGCTGCGCCAGATCATCTACGCGATTTCGTTCGTTCTTGCGTGCAAACTTTCATTGCCGGCCACTTCGCTGAGGGGATCGAAGGAGCTGGTATCTTTGACGGCATCGATATTGATTGGGAGTATCCGGTGGAAGGCGGCGTTCATCAGGGACGTCCTGAGGACAAGGCAAACTTCACTGCCTTGGCGGCGGAATTCCGGCGACAACTGGATGAGTTAAGACCCGGATATCTTCTTACTGCAGCCCTGCCGGCCGAAGAGGAGTACTACAAGAATTTTGAACTGAAGCAAATCAGCAGATACCTGGATTACATTTCAATCATGGCTTACGATCTCCACTGGAACAGCGAGCCGACGACAAACTTTCATAGCGCTCTGTTCCATGATCCAGCGGACCCGTCTAAGCCCCCGCTTGACAAGCGCTATGGAGATTATGCCGTGCGTGGCTTTTTGCAAGCCGGCGTGCCGGCAACAAAGATCGTTTTTGGAGTGCCTTTCTACGGCAAAGGCTGGCAAGGAGTGACAAAAGATATCAATCACGGACTGTATCAGCCCGCAGCCGCGCCCGCCCAGACCGGCGGCAGCTATCGCGAATTGAAAGACCTGCCGCCGGAAGCCGATCGGAAATACTCGTCCAAAGCGGTGACGTGCACTGTCTTGAGCAATGCGGTTTTTTGGAGCTATGACTGCCCACAGGCGCTCCACAAGAAAATGGCATATATCAAACATCATCATCTAGGCGGCGTGATGTTCTGGGAGCTCAGCCACGACAGCGCAAATCTAGAATTACTTCGTATCTTGAGCGGAAGAGAGTAACAGCTTTACGAATATTCTTACTGTAAAACATAGCAACCGAATTCTCGCTAACGATGAATGGCGGCTTACCCTGAGGACGCCCCCCCTTGCAGGATATCGGTTCCAAAATCATCAGGGCATTCAACCTTGAAGCGGGAACTCTGATTCCGAGTCGTGCATAACTGGGATGCGGCCGGAGTTGGTCCACTCGCCAAGGTACGAGTTGATCCCGAGTATGTGTGATTGTTGGGGAATGATTGGAGGAACTGCTCTGGCCATTTTGTTGATTTTTTGGTTCCAATCCGGCGAGATACGTCCACGATTGTCCGAGAATTGAGATTCAGCCATTGCTTAAAACCTGGCATCGTCACGGCAGGTGCACGACACGTTGCGGAAGTGCCGTTACCCATTGCCAAAGAGAATAGCAGCCCATCTGGCATCGAGGCACACGGCAACTTGGAATGTGCCGTAAATGTGCCGTACGGCGACAACTGGCTGTCAACTTCCAGCTACTTCTGCAACCTTGGCAATACCTTCCGTGCGAGCGTAAGTTGGGGGTAAGTGTTTGATTTGATTTGACGAGCAACTACTTTCGGCTGCTCACGCTTTTATGCCTCCGAAGCAACAGGCCGGGAGTTCGAATCTCTCCGGGCGCACCAAAATTCACCCGCCATCAAACGCCTTCAACGCCAATCCCCGAGCAACCGATGTGAACTCGTTTCCTGCTCGAATACGCTCTGCACCGAAACGTGTTTCAAAGATTTTCCTGACGGCCGGAACAAACGATGATCCGCCGGTAAGAAAAACCATATCTACGTCCTTCGGTTTCACTGCCGACGAATCAAGCAGAGAATCCACGCAGCCTGCAATCAGCTCAAGCTCTTCGGAAATCCAGCGTTCAAAGGAAGCTCGCTTTACGGTTGCGTCAAGATCAATGAATCCGTCTGAAAAGCGAAATGTGGTCACGTCGTTGGCTGACAAATCCGACTTGGTCTTTTGCACAGAGCGATGCAACTGGTATCCAAGGTCTTCTCGGATCAAATGCATCAGCGCCGCAATCTTTTCTGGCTCAAGTGCCTGAGCATGAGTGCTTTTCAGCATGTCCATTACGTCCTTGGTCCTGAGCAATGACAAATGATGCCAGCGCTCCAGCTTTGCATACACCCAGCCCGGAACCGGCAAAATCTTGTGCATGGACCGTATGCTGCTTCCGGCGCCCAGAGCGGGCGAGACCAGATGCTTGATGATCTTGGCATCAAAAGCGTCACCTGCCAGCCCCAGACCTGCATTGCCCAGCAGGTCCGCGGGGCTTCTGCCCCTCTTGCGAATGGAGGGACCAACGCGGACCAACGAAAAATCGCTGGTGCCACCGCCGAAGTCGCCAATGAGAATCAGCTCGTCATGATCGAGCGTGGATTCATAATAGTGAGCGGCGGCAACGGGCTCCAGTTCGAACTTTACCGATTCGTATCCAGCGAGTTCAAACGCTAACTTGAGACGATCCTCGGCATAAATGTCATCAGCTTCTTTTTCCGCTCCAACAAAATGCACGGGCCGGCCAACCACGGCCGATCGAATCGGCGTGCCAAACTGAAGTTCGGCTTTTTCGCGGAGATCGCGCAAAATGCGCGCGATCAGGTCTTCCAGCGTCACGCGACGCCCAAAAACTTCAGTACCCTGAAGGGTTCGGCTGCTGAGGAAAGACTTAAGCGACTGAATCAGCCGCCCCTTGGTTTCTGCCGCCAGGTATCGCTCAATACCTTCAGGCCCAGTCCAGGACTTAGTGACCTTGGCGCCCCTTTCTCGTTCCTGCTCAAGATATAGGAGGGAGCGATAAGCATCGGTGACGCCGCCCATTTGCGGGAAGTGCGCAAGCTCTACATCGCCGGAAGTGGAAGCATGGGCAATGGAGCTATTGGTAGTCCCAAAATCAATACCGATTGCGCTTGTGGGCATTTATCCAGTTTAGTGAACCTGCGTTGTAAAACGGAAAGGCTGGCGGGCTAGAGCTCCCGCACCCCGTGGCTGCGGAGCAGGAAATATGTTGCCACCCCGATCAGCAGAATACCGTTGCAAACGAGTACCACCGACGCGCCAATTTTGCTGGCAAAATATCCGCTCACCAGACTCCCTAGAGGCATGCCGCCACGGAACGCCAGTATGTATATGCTCATGACACGCCCACGCAACTCATTGGGTACAACCAACTGCACCAGCGACGTTACGGTGGAGAATACGATAATCAACGCGACTCCGGTAAAGAACAGAAGAACATCGCTCAGCCACAGGACGCGAGAGAGTGCGAACATAGCAATTGACAGACCGCATAGAGCCTGAACAATCAACGCGGTGCGCCCCATCCGCTTATACTTTCCCATCCAGGCCACAACAATTGCGCCGACCACTGAGCCCGACCCTGAAAACGCCATTAGTCGGGTGTATTCACCCACGCCTTGATGAAATACCTCTTTTGCAAACAGCGGCAAAAAGGTCAATACGGCGAACGCAAGAAAGGTTGTGGTGAAAGCAAGGATGGTAAGCGCCAGCAAACTGCCCTGGTGCCGAACGTATGACAATCCGCCGCGCAACTCTTCATGAATCCGTCGCGGGGCCACCGGTGGCGTGTGTTTTACGTGCAACATCATCAACGCGATAATCACCACCACAAACGACAATCCGTTAAGGGAAAAACAGGAAGCCATTCCAAAGAGTGCCAGCGCGCCGCCAGCCAACAGCGGTCCCACAACGCGGGCCAGGTTGAATTGGATGGAGTTAAGCGCGATGGCGTTAGGCAGATCATTCTTCTCGACCAACGTAGGAATCAAAGCCTGGGACGCTGGGCCGCCGAAAGCCTGGGCCGAGCCGGTAATAAACGAGAGCACCATAATGGGCCAGACATGGTTTAATCCAAACAAAACCAGACCGGCCAGCGTGAATGCCGTCGACATTTGGATGTACTGTGACACCAGCAGCGTCCGGCGACGGTCAAACCGGTCAGCCAACACACCCCCAATAAGGGAGAAGAGCATGATGGGTAACTGCTGCAGGAAGGCATCGAGCCCAAGGTAAAACGCCGAACCGGTCAAAGAAAGGACGAGCCAGTTCTCGGCAACGTTCTGCATCCACGTGCCGATGCTGGACGTACATGACCCAAGCCAGAGAATCCGGAAATCACGGTATCGAAAGGCCGCCAATGTCCGGCGCACGGCGTTTGCACCAGTCAAGGTCGCTGCCGCAGCGGCAGATGCAGGTTTAGCTTGTGCGGGGCTATCCAAGGGAAATCACGCAGAGTTTGAGCGTACCACAGTTAAATTTTCAATGCGTCTTTTCTGCTATCAGCAGCAGTGCTCCGATTTTCTTGAAATCCCGCAACTCCTCAGCATTCTTGAACCACTTGCCGGAATATGTTTCTGGCGTGGGACTGTTGTCCGGAATACGGCGCGCTTCGACGTTTTTGAAGCCGTGCTTTTCCAGCAGCGCTTTGTATTCCGCTTCTGAGAGCGCCTTCACCGGAACCTTGAGTTCCGTTACCCAGCGCAACGAATAGTGATTGTCTTTATAGAGATTGATCAGGATGAACAGCTTTGCTCCGGACATCATTACGCGGCGCAGTTCTTCCAGCGCCTTGCCTTGATCGGCATAGTAATAAAAAGATTCCACGGAAAGCACTTTGTTGAAGGCATTGTCGGCCTCGGGAATTTTTTCCGCCGATCCCCAGGCGTAACGCACGTTCCTGAATGCAGATGACGACTGCTCAGCTCGGCGCAACATTTCGTCCGCTACATCCAGCCCCACAACTTCTCCCGATGTTGCAATGCGCGCCATGCGGCGCGAAGCCCATCCCGTGCCGCAACCCAGATCAAGAATGCGGTCCCCATGCTGGATGTCCATCAGTGCCAGCGTTTGTTCTGTAATGTCAGAGTGGTGGCTTTCCATTTCGTCGCCACGGCCAGCGGCAGCCCACTCGTTAAATTCCTGCTGCAGTTTCTGATCAGCCGCGGAAGATTGAAGGTCGACTTTGCTATCCATGTTGCTATGCTACATTGAAATGTTTCACTCACTCAATGGACGGGCGAAATGGCCGAGCCAGCAAATCCACAGCAATCCACAAAACAATCCAACGACGCGCTTTATTGCCCTAACTGCGCCCGCGAAATCACCGATCCTCTTACCTGCGGCGATTGCTCCGCCGTCATCTGCCGTGTCTGTGGAACGCCGCTGGAATCCTCATCTGACCTGGGTATGGGATAAGGAATAAATCCAAGATGATAACTATTGCTCTGCTGCTGATTTCTAACATTTTCATGACCTTTGCCTGGTACGGACATCTCAAATACCAGAACGTGCCGTTGTGGAAAGTCACGCTTATTAGCTGGGGAATCGCTTTCTTTGAATACACCTTCCAGGTACCTGCCAACCGCATTGGCAGCCATACCTTCAACGCCGCACAGCTCAAGACGATTCAGGAAATTATCACGCTGGTGGTGTTTTCCGGATTTTCTGTCTGGTACCTGAAGCAGGACATCAAGTGGAATTACGCGGTAGGGTTTTTCTTTATCGTAGTGGCGGCGTTTTTTATTTTTAAGAAGTGGTAAGTGGTCCTCACTTAGTGATGTCAGTTGACCTTTTCAGCTGCGCAAGCGCAGACTAATCGCGAGGTGGACCTGTGATCCGACCGTTCCTTGTCGTTTCTTCGCTGGCTTCTTTATTGCTAGTCATTACTTGTTCAGCTCAGCAAAATTCTGCCGCTCGCCTAGTTGACCTGAAAGCCCATGACGGCGTGAATCTTAAGGCAACTTTCTTTCCCGCAGCTAAAGCGGGCCCTGGCGTCCTTTTGCTGCATCAATGCAACCGGCAACGCAAGGTGTGGGATGAACTGGGCCGGCAGTTAGCAGACGCCGGCATCAATGTTCTTACCCTGGACTTGCGGGGCTTCGGCGAGAGCGGCGGCACAGCGGTGGACAAGCTGACTCCGCAGGAAGCGCAGGCACAAGGCCAGAAGTGGCCCGCCGATATCGACGTTGCATTCCAGTACCTGATTTCCCAGCCTGGAGTTAAACGTGATGTGATTGGCGTTGGGGGAGCAAGCTGCGGGGTAGACAATTCCATTCAGACTGCTCGCCGGCACTCAAGCCAAGTGAAGTCATTAGTGCTGCTTTCCGGTGGCACAGATTTTGCTGGACGACGGTTCCTACGCGAAGCAAGTTCGCTTCCTGTTTTCGCAGCCGTAGCTGACGATGATGAATTTCCCACTATTGTGGAAATCATGCAATGGCTCTTCAGTCTCTCATCGAACCCGGGCAAGCAGTTTGTACACTATACAAATGGAGGCCACGGAGCAGACATGTTTCGACTCCATCCCGAACTGCGCGGGAAGATTGTGGATTGGTACGTAACAACTCTGATCAAATCACCAGGAAAGGCCCCCGCAGCCAAGCCGGCATGGACAGCGCCGCGGTCCGCAGAGATTCTTAACCTCATTGAGCTACCGGATGGGCCAGACAAGGTAGCTCACAAGTTGGAAGATGCACGCAAGCATGATCCTAAAGCTGTCTTGTTCGATGAGGCTACAGTGAATTTCATGGGTTATGAACATCTTCAAGCCGGCGATGCAAGCGGAGCATTAGCAATCTTGAAGCTTAATGCGGCTGCCTTCCCCAATTCACCGAATGTTTATGACAGTCTTTCCGATGTTTATGTCGCAACAGGGGAAAAAGATTTAGCGCGAGAAAATGCGAAGAAGGCGCTCGATTTACTGCCATCCGATACAACAGATCCTGAGGATGGCCGAAACGCAATCAGAGACAGCACCCAGCAAAAGCTCAAGCAATTAGAACCCGCCCCAAAATAAAATTTGGATAATCTCCCGCGTAAGCGAGGTACTACACCGGTGTTTTTGTTTTCCGCTCAGGATTGAAAAATGGCAACTTCGCCACTTTGGCAGTTACCTTTTGCCGGACGGCTTCAATGGTGATCTCCATCTGCAACTTGGTTCCCGTCCGTGAATGCGCCGTCTCAACACTGGCCAGCGCGATCATCTTTTTGAGCAGTGGTGACCACGTGGTTGAAGTGGCTTTGCCTACCTGCTTGCCTCCCAAATAAACGGGCACGTGGACGCGCGAGGCCTGTGCAGGAGCGGCCGGTGTAAGCCCGAACTTTTCATAGCGTTCTTCAATCTCCACCCAATCCATTTCCAGCCCGACCAGCTGCCTCGCAACGCCGCCTTTCTGATGTTGCGCCAACGCTGCTTTGCCGACGAAATTTGCTTTATCCAGATGCACCATCTTGCCAAAGCCGAGTTCATAAGGTGAGTACTTTTGTTCCGGGATCAAGGCTTTCTTGCTGCTGATGTAATCCACCTCAATCAGCAACAATCCAGCCTCAATGCGCGCAACGTCAAGCGCCAGCATGCCAGCGGGATGAATATCAAAGCGCCGGCCTGCGTCCATGAGAGCGTCCCAGACTTTCACGGGATCGCGGCTGTCGTTGAGCGGCACCCATATTTCGTAGCCGAGGTCGCCTGTGTATCCTGTGCGAGAAATATCCACCGGCACGCCGGCAATCTTGCCGCTAATCATGCGGAAATATTTCAGATTTGCGACATCGGCTTCCGCAATGCTCTTGAGCAGCTTACCGGACGTCGGGCCTTGCAACGCCAGGGCCGCAAGTTGTTCTGAGACGTCCTGGATCTGGACATCCATATTGAGACCGTTCTGGCGGAACCAGCGGAGGCTCGGGTCAGCAGCAGTCCAGCGATATTTATTTTCGGCCAGCCGGGTAATCGTGCCATCATCAATGACTTTTCCCTGCTCATCGCACCAGCAGCAGTAGATCACCTGGCCCGGCTTGACCTTGTTGATCTCGCGAGTAATCACGCGGTTCACCAGCTTAGTAGCGTCACGGCCTTCCACGATGTACTTGTACAACGGCGTGATATCGATCAGCGCAGCGGCATTGCGGATGGCGTTGTACTCATGCTCATGATGCACTTCATAGCTGCTGACCGTGTAAAAGCCCGACCACTCGCGATAATTCAGGCTGGTGCAAAGAGCGAAAGTGCGATCATGAAAAGCGGTACCGACGGGCAACGGAAAAACCTCACGGCAAAGTGGCTGACGGTCGATTATACGAAAACCTCATCAGATCTGGGGAGGACAGGCGCACCCGGTCGGCCAGTCCTACGGTAATCACGTATCTCGCCGAGTATAAACATGGTATAACTCATGTTATACTCAATCCATGAAGACAGCAATTTCGCTTCCGGAAGATCTCTTTCGTCTGGCGGAAGCTACCGCCCGCAAGCTCAAGATGTCGCGCAGCCAGTTGTATGCCACGGCGCTGGCGGAGTACCTGCAGCGTCGTAAGACCAGCAACATCACAGCTCGCCTCAATAAAATCTATTCCAGGGAAAGCTCGGACTTAGATCCGGCTTTGCAGTCCGCGCAGCTTCGGTCTTTTGAAAGAGAGGACTGGTAGCCTCTGTGACGCGCGGCGAGATTTGGTGGGCTGACCTGCCTGAGCCGCGTGGCTCGGAACCCGGATACCGCCGCCGGCCAGTTCTCGTGCTTCAGGCGAATTCTTTCAATCAGAGTAGAATCCGGACCGTCATTGTAGCGGTCCTTACAAGGAACCTGCGGCTGGCAGAAGCGCCTGGCAATGTCCTGCTCCCTGCTTCAACTACTGGATTGCCTCGCGATTCGGTTGTCAACATTTCTCAGCTTCTCACCCTTGATCGTTCGTTCCTTACGGACGAAGTGGGCAAGCTGCCCGGAAGATTGATGGCACAAGTGGATGGCGGACTCAGGCTCGTCTTCGATTTGTAGGATTCACGCCTACCTTTGCGGAGATCGCACAGAAAAGCCGGTAATGTATCGGACAGGCTCAGGGCAACAAGGGCTTTACAACGACAGACAGGATCGTCGTCCTTCCGCTAAAATGTGAGGTCACTTCTTCCAGGTCGTTGACGAACGGTTTCACCCAAGTATGCATACTTTCAACGGCTCTAGTTCCAAATACGACGTAATTGTCATCGGCGGAGGCCACAACGGCCTTACCAACGCCGCCTATCTCGCTCGCGCCGGCAAAAAAGTGCTGGTGCTGGAGCGCCGCCATGTCCTCGGTGGCGCAGCCGTGACGGAAGAAGTTTTTCCTGGCTTTAAGTTCTCCGTCTGTTCATATGTGGTGTCGCTCTTGAGGCCGGAGATCATTCGCGATCTCGATTTACCGCGCCACGGACTGGAAATTCTGCCCCTGGATGGCACGTTCACGCCGATGCTGAATGGAGACTATCTCTGGCGCGTCAACGACCACGGCAAGTCGCGCCGTGAAATTGCCCGCCACTCCAAGGTTGATGCCGAGGCCTACGAAGAATTCGGCAGGGCCATGCAGGCCATGTGCCGCTTTGTAAAGCCGATCCTGAGCATGGTGCCGCCCGATCCCTCCACGCTGAATCCGCGTGAGCTGATGAAAATGCTGTTTCTAGGCAAGCGCTTCCAGGGCATGAGCAGCGAGGACAAATATAACCAGGTTCAGTTGATGACCATGAGCGCCATCGACTTTCTGGACCAGTGGTTTGAGACCGACGTGCTCAAAGCGACGATGTCAGCTTCAGGAATCATTGGCACGTTTCTTGGCGTGCGCTCGCCCGGAACCGCATACGTGCTGCTGCACCACTATATGGGAGAAATCGATGGCGCTTTTCGTTCCTGGGGATTCTCTCGCGGCGGCACCGGCGCTATTTCCAACGCCATTGCTGACGCGGCGCGTGAAGTGGGGGCTGAAATAAGGACCGAAGCGCCGATTGCGAAGATTATCGTGAAGAACAACCGCGCGCAAGGCGTGGTCCTGCAAAATGGCGATGAAATCTATGGCGATGTGATTTCTTCCAGCGTTGATCCACGGCTTACGTTTATCAAGTTCATTGAAGAGAACCAGCTGCCTGGTGAATTTCTGGAAGACGTGCTGCGATACAAGTTCCGTGGCTCGTCCGGCAAAGTAAACATCGCGCTGGACGCGTTACCTGACTTCAAATGCCTGCCCGGGCCGGGCGCGCATCTGCGTGGCGCTATTTCCATTTCGCCCAGCGTGGAATACATGGAACGCGCTTATGACGACGCCAAGTACGGCAACTTCTCGCGCCGCCCTTATGTTGACATGGTGATTCCATCGCTCACCGATCCCTCTGTCGCGCCGCCTGGAAAGCATGTGATGTCATGCTTTGTGCAGTACGCACCGTACAAGCTGCGTCCGGGATTGAACTGGGACGATCAGCGCGAAGCTTTCGGCAACACAGTCATTGATACCATCTCCGAGTATGCGCCGAATTTAAAGAGCATCATCCTCAACAAGCAGGTGCTTACTCCGCTTGACCTGGAGCGCGAGTTCGGGTTGAGCGAAGGCAATATTTTTCAAGGCGAGCTTTCGCTTGAGCAGCTTTTCTTCCTGCGTCCGGTGCCCGGTTACGCGCAATTCCGCACGCCAATCAAGAATCTCTATATGTGCGGCTCAGCCACCCATCCTGGCGGAGGCATTATGGGCGCGCCGGGTCGCTTGGCCGCGCTGGAGATTCTGAAAGACGGAGCCAGCTAGCCCATGGCTGAGACTCGCGACGTTATCATCATTGGCGGCGGCCACAACGGGCTGGTGACTGCTTTTTACCTGGCGAAAGCTGGTTTCAAACCGCTCGTTCTGGAACGTTGCGCCCAAACCGGCGGAGCCGCTATTACTGAACAATTTTCCAAGGGGTTCCGCTGCTCTACGCTCGCCCATTCAGCCGGGCCGCTGCTGCCGGAAATCGTGAGCGACATGCAACTGGCGCGGCATGGATTGAAACTGGTGACGCCGGAAGTCGCTGTCACAGCGCTCTCACCCGAAGGCCACGCTCTGGTTCTTTATAACGACGCTGTGCGAGCGGCGCAAGAGATTAGCAAGTTCTCCGAGAAAGATGCGGAACGATACCCTGTGTTTCAGCAATCGTTGGAAAAAATTTGCCGCGTTATTGGCGACGCGTTGAGGCTCACGCCGCCCAACATTGACGATCCCAGCCGCGGTGATCTCTGGGCCATGCTCCAAACCGGACGGGCTTTGCGCAAGCTGGGCAAGAAAGATATGTACCGGCTGCTGCGCTGGGGACCGATGGCTGTCGCTGACCTGGTTGCCGAATTTTTCGAAACTGAGCTTTTGCGCGCCACGATTGCCGCACGCGGAATCTTTGGAACCGCCATGGGGCCGTGGTCGGCGGGCAGCAGTCTGGTATTGCTCATACGCGCGGCGGGCGATTCACATCCGGCAGGTTCATCTTGCTTCGCAATGGGCGGAACGGGGGCAATCACACAAGCAATGTCTGCAGCGGCCAAAGAAGCGGGCGCAGAAATTCGTACGTCAGCGGAGGTAAACGAAGTCCGCATAAAAGACGGTGCGGCCACTGGAGTGATTCTTAGTAACGGAGAAGAAATTTCTGCCAAAGCTGTGATCTCCAATGCAGATCCCCGGCGCACTTTGCTTACTCTTGTCGATCCTACACACCTCACGCCCGACTTCGTGATGAAGCTGCAAAACATCCGTATGCCGGGCACCGTTGCAAAGATAAATCTCGCTTTGTCTGCTCTGCCCACGTTCACTGCATTGAACGGCAAAGAAGACGCGCTACGCGGGCGCATTCAAATTGGGCCGGAGATCGATTACCTGGAGCGTGCGTTTGACGAATCGAAATACGGCAACTTCTCGCCGCATCCATATCTGGAAATCACGGTTCCGTCTCTTACTGATCCCTCTTTGGCACCGAGCGGCAAGCATGTGATGTCCGTTTACATGCAGTATGCGCCGTTCAAGCTTAAAAACGCTGATTGGGACCGCCAGCGTAGCGCGCTGGGTGAGACGGTTGTGAAGACGCTAGCAGAGTATGCGCCGAATTTGCCATCGCTGGTGGAAGACGGCCAAATCATTACGCCCAAAGATCTGGAATCGACATATGGCCTCACCGGCGGACACATCTTCCACGGCGAACTCGCATTGGACCAGTTTTTCACCATGCGTCCCCTGCTCGATTGGGCGCGCTATAACACACCGATACAGAACCTTTATTTATGCGGCTCCGGCACGCATCCAGGGGCGGGGCTGACCGGCGGATCAGGCGTGAATGCGGCGCGAGAGATATTGAAAGAGCTGCGGCGATAAATGATCGGGTGAGGCGAAGATCGAAGAGATGCGCAATCGACATATTTTTCCTTATGTTGTTGGCGTGCTGATATCAGCGTGTGCATTTGCGATCATCAATTATAGGAACTTTCATCGACCTCAGCATTGCGCCGATTGCTTCTTTCCTTACGGCGTGCCATTCACCGTTTACCGCGAAGGTGGATTTGGCGGCGGAGGGGGCTTGGTCTGGAGTGGACTGATTGCTGATGTGTTCCTGATGCTTGTTCTCGGAATTGCGAGCGGATGGCTCTTTCAAAAGATTTCTGAGCAGATCTCGGAAGGTTATAGGAAAATGTAAAGAGTTCACAGATGCCTTCGTCCTATTCCAACACCCGCCCGACTCTTGCAGTGTCTGAAGCGATGACGCTTCCCCAGCGTTACTATACTGATCCTGCATGGTTCCAGCGCGAGATGGAGGCGATCCACTTTGACATGTGGCTCTGTGCCGGGCGCGCCAGCCAGATTCCGAAGGCCGGGGATTATTTTCTGCGACAATTCGCCAATGCCAGCGTGATCATCACGCGCGATGAACAAGGAAACATTCGGGCGTTTCATAATGTCTGCCGCCATCGCGGCACCATGCTTTACCAGCAGGAAGAAGGCAAATTCGCGGGGCGCATTCAGTGCCAGTATCACGCATGGACTTACAAACTCGACGGCACTCTGGCCAACGCGCCGCACATGGAAAAAGTGCAGGGCTTCTGCGAAGCTGACTATCCGCTGAAGGCAGTCGCCGCCGCCGTTTGGGACGGCCACATCTTCATCAATCTTTCAGCGCGCCCAACTCCATTTGAGCAGCATCTGGCCGGACTCGACAAGAAGTTCGCACCCTGGCGCATGGCAGAGCTTCAGATGGTGGAACGCCGCGTTTACCATCTTAAAGCGAACTGGAAGTTAATTATCCAGAACTATTCTGAGTGCCTGCACTGTCCCATCGTGCATCCGTTGCTGCAGAAGCAATCGCATTACATGAGCGGCGACAATGAGCCGCCGCAGCCAACATATCTTGGCGGACGCATGGACCTGCGCGATGGTGTCCAGACGCTCACGATGGACGGCACAACCAAGCGCTGTTCCCTTCCCGGCCTGAACGCAGACGACCAGCGCCACGTCTACTACTATTGCCTCCTACCCAACTTCTTTCTCAATCTGCATCCCGACTACATGCTCACGTTCACCATGTGGCCCAAAGCAGTGGACCAGACGGAGATCATTTGCGAATGGCACTTCCATCCTGATGAAATCCGCAAACCGAGTTTCAATCCGCATGACGCTGTGGAATTTTGGGACATTACCAACAAACAGGATTGGGGGCTCTCAGACCTGGCGCAGCAAGGAATCAGTTCCCTGGGCTATCAGCCAGGGCCGTATTCGAATCGAGAGGAACTGTTGCTGGCGTTGGACCGATTTGTGTTGGAGCGGGTCGGGAACAAAACTTAACCACAAAGAGCACACAGGATCACGAAGGCTCGTATTCTCCTGGGATCTTCGTGTTCCTTCGCGCCCTTTGTGATAAAAGCTTTTTAAAACTTTGCCAGACTCTCCATCGCCTTAAACAAATCTTCCGACTGCGGCAGGATCACGTCTTCCAGCATCGGCTGATATGCCACGAATGTATCCGTAGCTGCGACGCGTTTTACTGGAGCGTCCAGATCTTCAAACAATTCGTCGGCAATACGAGCGGCGATTTCTGCTCCATATCCCCAACTCCGCGTGTCTTCATACACCACCAGCGCGCGGCTGGTCTTGCGTACAGACGTAGCAATTGCTTCCCAGTCATATGGGTTGAGCGTGCGCAGGTCAATCAACTCGACGCTGACATTCTGTTCGCGTTCCATCTTCTGCGCTGCCTGCAACGCTCGAGGGACCGTAGCACCGTAGGTAATCACAGTGAGATCATTTCCTTCTTTTACCATCCTCGCTTTGCCAAACGGGATCATGTAATCGGCACCGGGATAAGGTGCGCGGCCAAAAGTTTCACGGTAGAGACGTTTGTGTTCCAGAAAGATGACAGGATCGTCGCATCGAATTGCGGTGCGCAGCAGCCCGTTGGCGTCTAATGCATTCGACGGAAAACACACTCTCAATCCTGGATTGTGCGTGAACAGGCTTTCGCCACATTGTGAGTGATAAATTGCGCCGCCGGTGAGGTATCCCCCAATGGCCACGCGAATCACCGCCGGGCAGGAGAAATTTCCATTCGCGCGCCAGCGCATTACAGACAGCTCATTGCGAATCTGCTGATACGCAGGCCAGATGTAATCAAAGAACTGTATCTCGACAACCGGCTTCAGCCCGCGAGTAGCCATGCCAATGGCTCGGCCTACAATGTTGGCCTCCGCAAGGGGTGAGTTGAATACGCGGTCACCGCCAAATTCCATCTGCAAGCCGGAGGTCAACTTGAACACGCCTCCCTTGCCTTTAATCTGCTTCTCTTTGAGATATTCTTCGCGGCTGCAATCGGCTACATCTTCACCAAACACAACAACCCGATCATCGCGGCGCATTTCATCTTTTAAACAAGCATTAATCAGGTCAGCCATGGTTTTGTCGCCGCCTTGTGGCTGAGGCTCAGTGGCCATTTTGCGCGGATCAAGATCTTCAGAATAAACATGCATGTAGATCGAATCCGTAGTGGGCAACGCGGCTTTTAAAGCCTGGCCGGTTGCGGTTTCCACATCCTGATCTACAGACTTTTCCAGCTTGTTTACGCCCGCTTCGTCCAGAATATTCTCGCGAATCAGAAACATCTGCAGACGAGTTACCGGATCGCGCTTTGCGTCTTTTTCCCGCTCCGTGTCAGGACGGTAGAGCCTCTCGTCATCGGACAGCGAGTGCGAATACGGTCGCGTGACATGCCCGTGGACCATTGCCGGCCCTTTTCCAGCCCGGATGTACTCCACAGCCCGCTTGCATGCCGCGTACGAGGCAACCACGTCAGTGCCGTCACATTCTTCCAAATGCAAATTGGGAAAATTGCTGACTAATCTGGAAATGCTTCCACCCGCTGTCTGCACTTCCACCGGAACGGAGATTGCATAGCCGTTGTCTTCAATCAGGAAGAGGACGGGCAGCTTAAGATTGCAGGCGGAGTTCATGGCTTCCCAGAACTCGCCTTCGCTGGTGGTGCCCTCACCGGCGGAGACGTAAACCACTTCGTCGCCCTGGAACGTTACATCCTTGAATTGGCGGTAGTCGCCATCATGCTTCTTTGCCGCTTCTGGATGCCTGCCAAAATAGCGGCCTGCTTCAGCGCAACCCACGGCTTGCAGGAACTGGGTGCCCGTGGGCGAGGACTGGCTCACAATGTTCAGCTTCTTATGTCCCCAATGCGAAGGCATCTGCCTGCCGCCTGAAGCAGGATCATCGGCCGCACCCACTCCTTCCAGGAACTGCTCGTAGGGAGTCATGCCCAGCGCCAAACAGAGAGCGCGGTCACGATAATACGGGTAAAACCAGTCATAACCCGGCTTTAGATTCAGGGCCGCCGCCACGGTCAGGGCTTCATGTCCAGCGCTTGAGATCTGGAAGAAAATCTTCTGCTGATTTTTCAGTACCTTTTCCTTGTCGTCGAGCCGACGCGAAAGGTACATAAGCCGGTAAATCTCCACCAGTTGCTGGCGTGTGAGCCCTTCATAGTTCTTGTCGGATTTTGCCGGCATCTCCGCCACTGCGGAAGCATTCTTTTTGGACTCAATCTTGGTCACAGCCATGGGTCTCCTCTAAAAAGACACGGGTGGGGTTTTGGGGCGAACTTAGGTGTACCTTTCATTTTAAATCCTAAGGTGTTTACCGGGATATACTGAAAATGGATGATTCGCAAAAATCGCCCCATCCCGGGCCATACGGCCAAACTGCTAATTTTTGATCTGGACGGAACACTGATTGACTCCCGTGAAGACCTGGCCAATTCCATCAATGCCATGTTGATTCACTTTGGCAAAAAAGAGCTGCCTCATGAGGTCATTGCCAGCTACATTGGCGATGGCGCTCCCATGCTAGTCCGGCGGGCCCTGGGCGATCCTGACGACGAGAGCTTTGTTCAGGATGCCATGCTTTATTTTTTGGCTTGGTATCGCGAGCATAAGCTTGACAACACTTATGTCTATGAGGGTGTAAAGGAAGCGCTCAATGCGATCCAGAAAAGCCGTGATGGGGCTTTTGCCCAGGGAACCCAGCCGCTAAAAATGGCAGTTCTCAGCAATAAGCCGGTCGGCCCTACACGGGCGATTGTGGAAGCTCTTGGTCTTGGACAATATTTCTTTCAGATCTACGGCGGCAACAGCTTCCATACCAAAAAGCCCGATCCCACCGGCGTGCAAGCTCTGCTTGAAGAAGCCAGCGCAGCCGCGGAAGAAACAGTAATTATCGGCGACTCAGACATTGACGTGCTTACAGCCCGCAATGCTGGGATTTATTCCGTCGGCGTGACCTATGGCCTGGCGCCGCACACATTGCAAGACGCGCCGCCCGATGTACTGATCGACAACCCGCACGAACTGGCGTTGGTGCTGGGATCGCGTGAGCAATGCCGACTGGAATTCAAGCCGACTAGCCTGGCTTGATACAAATCGCCCTCCGCCGCGACCGGCCCGCCCAAGTCGATAAACCCGTTCTGATCAGTGTCATCAAAGTAATCAGCGGCGAGATTTTGGGTTCTGTTTTTCTTCAGAACGGCTGACCTTCTTCTTCCGCTTGGCCAGCTCTTTTCTGCGCTCTTCAGCGTGGATAAACACGTCATCAGGATCGCTCAGTTCCTTCTCCCGTGCCTGACGGATCTTGCCATAGCGGTTCCAGTCTTCCAACTCAATGCCATGCAGGATTTCCAACAACTCCTGGTTCATTTCCGCTTGCAACTCTTGAGTAAATCCCTGGAAATTGCGCAGGGACCTGGAAGGGAAAAACCTGATTGCTTCCAGCACCTGGCATTGCGCAACAATAGCGGCAAAGGAACGGTTCAGCCGGTAGAGAGTGTGATAAATCTCAAGTTTTTTGTTAACGTCGAATGTAGCCATGTTGCCTGCTCCTTTAAGTGAAAGGCGATTTGGTCAGGGCTGCGTTCGGTGTTAACGCACCGGCGCAGCCTGCTTGTTGAGCTTATAAAGCAAACAATAGACGAAATCAATAGAGAAATCGGAAATATTTTTATATATTATTGGTAGTGATTGGAATTAGCTTAATTTTATAAAGCCAATCTACGCGAAATTCGACGGCGACGCTGTATTTTTTAAAGTGCACATCAGTCGAATTGCCCAATCAACAGCGCTGATCAGTGCCATCAGGAATCAGCGGTAAGGGGGTTCCCTTCTATGTGGTATGTTCATTCCATCCACGGCATTGGAGCAGCTTTGTCTAGCACCCCGGAACATTTTGACGTCCTGATCATTGGCGCGGGCCTCTCCGGCATTGATGCCGCTTACCATTTGCAGAAATTCTGCCCCAAAAAGAGCTACGTGATCCTAGAGCAGCGGGAGCGCATCGGCGGCACCTGGGACCTGTTCCGCTATCCCGGAATCCGGTCTGACTCTGACATGCTGACCATGGGCTACGCTTTCCGCCCGTGGACGCACCCCAAAGCGATTTCGCCGGGAGAGGACATTCGTGAGTACATCACGGCGACCGCCCGCGACGAAGGCATTGACCGCAACATCCGCTTCCGCCACCAAATCAAGCGAGCGGAGTGGTCGTCAGAAGAAGCGAAGTGGACTGTGGAGGCCCTAAAGCAGTCATCATCCTCGGGCGCAGGCAGCAATACGGCAGGAGAGACGAGCTCTGGCAGGGTTGAAATAAAAGAAGAGCCCGTAACCCTGACCTGCAACTTCCTGTTGTGCTGCGCGGGTTACTACCGCTATTCTGCGGGCCACCTGCCAGAGTTTCCCAACAGCAACCGGTTCAAAGGGTGCATGATTCATCCTCAAGCGTGGCCTGATAATCTTGATTACGCCGGAAAGCGCGTGGTCGTCATCGGCAGCGGAGCTACGGCGGTGACGCTGGTTCCGGCCATGGCCAAAACTGCCGCTCATGTGACCATGCTGCAGCGGTCGCCGACCTATGTGATTTCTGCGCCGGAAAAAGACCGCATCGCCAACTTCCTGCGCCACATCATGCCGGCAATGTGGGCTTACCGGCTCAGTCGATGGAAGAATGTCGGCTTTATGACGTACATCTACCAGCTCTCGCAATGCTTTCCTAACTTTGTGAAGCGCGGCATCATCAAGAAAGCGAGCAAGCAACTGGGCACGGACTTTGACGTGGACACGCATTTCACTCCGCATTATCGCCCATGGGAACAGCGGATGTGCCTGATTCCTGATGCAGACATGTTTGAGGCCATCAAATCGCGCCGAGCCAGCGTGGTCACTGACCATATTGAGACATTCACGGAAAAAGGCATCCTGCTCAAGTCAGGCAAAGAGCTTGAGGCTGACATCATCGTTACTGCCACCGGGTTGGCGATGCAGGCCTTTGGCGGAATGGAGCTCACGGTAGATAAACAACGCGTGGATCCGGGGCAGGTGCTGGCATACAAGGGCGTAATGATGTCCGGCGTGCCGAACTTTGCTTCCGTCTTCGGTTACATCAATGCGTCATGGACGCTCAAGGCTGATCTGATCTGCAACTATGTCTGCCGACTCTTGAACTTCATGGACCGTAACGGTCTGCGTCAGGTAACTCCCAATCCGCTGGGCGAGAGCGCTGTCGCGCCTTTTGTTGAAAATTTCTCGTCAGGCTACATCCAGCGCGCGCTGGCGAGCTGGCCCAAGCAGGGACAGAAGAAGCCGTGGCGCGTTTATCAGAACTATTTTCGCGACACGGTCAGCCTGAAATGGACGCGCGTCGACGGTGAAGCGCTGGAGTTTTCGAATCCTGTCGTCAAGGTGGTCCCGAAGATGAAGGATCAACCTGAGGACAAGCAGATGGCGATCAGCAATTAGCTAAGGGCATAACCCACCCTGATCAACACTGATGCCACTGATCGGGAAAAACCTTCACAAGTGGCATTTGCTCGAAGGCGCCCTTCCATGTCACGATAGAGAGATTTCCTCTCGTCAAAATTGCAACTAGAGAGGCATCCGACGGAATTTCTCCGCAACTCCGCGGTGAAAATGGATGTAAGCCGCGAGCCCGATCACGCGGCGCGCGGCGCTGCTAAAAGCGCCGACAACTGCAACGGCCCGAACAATGCGCTCCGGCGGTTTGGAGCGTAGCGACAGGAAAAATGGATTTTCGTCTAGCTTCAGACTACAAGCCCAAAGGCGACCAGCCCAACGCTATTGAAGAGCTTACTCGCGGCATTTACGCCGGAGAAAAGCACCAGGTGCTGCTGGGCGTAACCGGTTCGGGCAAGACCTACACCATGGCCAAGGTGATTGAGCAGCTCAATCGTCCGGCGCTGGTGCTGGCGCACAACAAGACGCTGGCTGCGCAGCTCTACCACGAATTCAAGCAGTTTTTTCCGGCAAACGCCGTGGAATATTTCGTCTCTTATTACGACTACTACCAGCCGGAAGCCTACATTCCTGCCGGCGATGTCTATATCGAAAAAGAAGCAACGATCAATGATGAACTGGACAAGCTGCGGCTCTCAGCCACACGGTCTCTTTTTGAGCGCCGCGACTGCGTCATCGTGGCATCTGTAAGCTGCATTTACGGCCTGGGATCGCCGGAAGCGTATTACGGCATGCTGCTGTTTCTGGAAAAAGGCCAGAAGATCAAGCGCCAGGACATCTTTAGTAAGCTGGTGGAAATTCTCTACGAACGAAATGATGTGGATTTCAAGCGCGGGACGTTCCGCGTCCGGGGTGACGTGATCGAAGTCTTCCCCACCTATGACGACAATGCCTATCGAATCGAGCTATTTGGCGACGAAGTTGATTCGCTTTCGCAGATTGATCCGCTGTTCGGCACGGTAAAACAGAAATACACGCGCCTGCCGATTTATCCCAAGAGCCACTATGTGATGTCAAACACCACCAAGAACCATGCCATTGGAACAATTCTGGAAGAGTTGGCCTGGTGGGAAGACGTGCTGCTGAAAGAAGGCCGCCTGGTGGAATCACAGCGCATACATCAGCGCACGCGCTTTGATCTGGAAATGATGAAGTCCGTGGGCTACTGCCACGGCATTGAGAATTACTCACGCCACTTTAGCGGACGCAAACCGGGTGAGCCGCCGCCAACGCTGCTGGACTACGTGCCTCGTGACTTCATTATGTTTATCGACGAATCGCACCAGACCGTCCCGCAGTTGCATGGCATGTGGCACGGCGACCGATCACGCAAGGAAAACCTGGTGCAGTATGGTTTCCGCCTGCCTTCGGCGCTGGATAATCGTCCACTCAAGTTTGAAGAATTTGAAGAGCGCAGCAATCAGATCATCTATGTTTCGGCCACGCCCGGGCCTTATGAACTGACGAAATCTGCCGGCGTGGTGGTGGAGCAAATCATTCGTCCTACAGGTTTGGTTGATCCTCCGGTGGAGATTCGCCCGGTCAAAGGTCAGATTGACGATCTGCTGCACGAGATTCGCGACCGCGTAAACAAGGGCGAGCGCGTGCTGGTGACCACGCTGACCAAGCGCATGTCGGAAGACCTCGCTGAGTATTACGCTGAAGTGGGCGTGCGCTGCCGCTACATGCACTCTGAAATCGAGACGCTGGAGCGAATCAAGCTGCTGCGCGATCTCCGCAAAGGCGAGTATGACGTCCTAATTGGCATCAACCTGCTGCGTGAAGGCTTGGACCTGCCTGAGGTTTCGCTGGTGGCTATTCTCGACGCCGACAAAGAAGGTTTTCTGCGTTCCAGCGGCTCGCTGATCCAGACGATTGGCCGCTGTGCCCGTAACCTGGAAGGACGTGCAATCCTTTACGCAGACAAAATGACTGACTCCATGAAGCGCGCTATCGACGAAACCGACCGTCGGCGTGCCATCCAGGTGGCTTACAACCAGGAACACGGCATCACGCCGGAGTCGATCATCCGTCCACTTTCCATGTCACTGGCTGGAATTGCCGAATCAGATTATGTTGATGTCACTCAGGCGGCTGACGGACTGCCGGACTTCAAGTCGCAGGAAGAGCTTGATTTTTACATCGCCGGCATGGAAGCCGATATGCGCGAGGCTGCTAAGAAATTTGAATTTGAAAAAGCAGCCAAGCTGCGCGACACCGTCCGCGATTTGCGGACGAAAGAATTCTTGTTTACTTGAGCGCGGCTACTGCGTTTAGGTTCAGTTCTCTGGCGAAGACCGTGAGTTCATCGTATGTCGGACATCCGTGCAAGCGAGAAAGGCACGCGGTTTGAATGGTTTCCGGCATGCGGTTCCTGAGTTCCGATTGGTTATTGAACGTCACCATGATGCTGGCTATGGTCTTTGTTGGCAGTATTGCTGGCTTTACGCATGGGCTCGAAGAGCACCCCTCCGGCAGCGGCATTTTTTGCGACCAAGAAAGTGCTGGCCGCTTGCCATTGCTTATGTAGACTGAGACCTGCGTCACCAGTCCATCACGGACCCCGACCCTTGTGCCGAAGAAAGTGTTGGGCGCAAGGCCCAAGTTTCTCAGGAACTGGTTCGCCCTCACAGTGTAATAAAAGCAAGATCCCATAGAGCACTGTAGGCCCATCTTCTGGAACGCCGGGCGACCAAGCAGTTCAGCCTCCGTCGTCTTTCCCACAGTAATATTGTTAATTGCCTCAAGATCGCCCGCCGCATCCCGGGCCGATGCCATGATTTCATACCGGATGAAGATCGCAGCCGCTACAAACACTAAAACAACAGTGGGAACGATATATTTTTTCATCGCTGGTCTGCGCTGCCCGGGCCTGTCGCAACTCTAGAATGCAAGACTGAACCCTTTTTGCGGCGGCGGGATAACTTTCTTTATGGTTGATCTGATGGCTTTTTTCTTTTCGGCATCTGCCTTAGGTGTGGGAGTTGGCGCTGCTTCCGATTCTCCCGCCAGCTTTCGCAGCAGTTGTTCCAGGTCTGCCCGCTTCAGCGCACCGGTTCGCCTGTCAACTATTTTCCCTTCGGCGTCAATGAAGACCGTTCCCGGCATTCCCTGGTTCACGCCGAAATCATCCAGACTGTCGAGCGTAGCGCCCATCATCACGGTCAGCGCTTCACCCTGGTTTTTTTTAGTGAAGGCTTCAACCTGCGGCTTCACGTCTTCATCGTCAATCGAAGCGGCGATGAACGTCACCTTTCCCTGATATTGCTTCTGCATCTCGTTGAGCAAGGGCATCTCGGCGGCGCATGGCACGCACCATGTGGCCCAGAAGTTCAGCAGCACGGGCTTGCCACGATACTCTTCCAGCGAGTGCGGTGCGCCTTTCAGGTCATGCAGTTTAAGGCCGGGCGCCGCCTGTTGGGAGTTCGTTGGCTGTTGTGCGCCCACGGGCTGTTGTGGGCTCGTGGGTTGTTGGGCGCTAACGAGCGTAGCACTGAACACAAGCATCATCGCAAAGGCCTGGGCTTTGGGCATCACGCCTATATATAACACGGACCCTGCGCCACACTCTCAGGCATAATTTAGAATCAATCTGCATTCAAACCGGAGGCAGCTTCTCTTTGCAGTCTGTTGGTCAATTTCCGCGCGACGAAAGCCAATCCTGAGAATGTTTGCCGCCTGCCTTCTCCTTGTCATCGCGATTCTGGGCGGTACGATTCTCACATTTCTTTTCGATCGTAATGTGCCTCGTGGTGCACGGCTCTGCATGGGCGCAACCATTGGAATGGCCCTCATGGCGACGGTCGGCTTTCTGCTGGCATTAGTCCTAGGCTTGGGCACCGCCACTATCATTCTCAGTGCAGTCATACTGCTGCTGCCGCTCCTGTTGCTGGTGAAGCGTGAGCGCCGTGCTCTCATTGTGAACGCGCTATTCTCTCCGGCTTCGGCTGCACGGAAATCCAGCATTGCCGGTATCGGTCATCTGGCTTTCTATCTCGCCATCGCCATTCTGCTCGCCATGGTTTTCAACCGCGCTGTTTTTGAGCGGCCTGACGGTATTTATACCGGCGTGATGAACAATCTGGGCGACCTGCCGCTGCATCTGCAGATCATCAACAGCTTTGCTCAGGGCCATAATCTGCCGCCGGAAGATCCTACCTTTGCCGGGGTGCGTTTTGCCTATCCATTCCTGGTCGATTTTCTGGCCGCCATGCTGGTGCGCGCCGGCGCTGGAGTGATCTTTGCTATGTGGCTGCAGAACATGGTCATTGCGCTCGCATTGGTTGGTCTGCTGCACTACTGGACCATCCTGCTTACGCGCAACCGGCTGGCGGGAGTGATTGCGCCATTACTTGTACTTTTCAGCGGAGGCTTGGGATGGTGGCTGCTTTTCTCTGAAAGCAGCAGCGATGGCTTCCTTGCCACGCTGAGCAATCTCCAGCACGACTACACGATTGTTCCGAATAGTATTTTGCGCTGGGGAAATTCTCTGACTACGTTGTTCGTTCCGCAGCGCAGCATCCTTTTTGGCATGCCGTTGGCGATTACAATCTTCTGCCAGTGGTGGCTCGCCATATCGCAGCAGGAGGACGCAGCACCTTCAGACGCGGAGCCAACTGCCACATCGGCGCTTGAACAAAAAACCACTATTAGTGCTAAGCCTTCGAAATCTCGCCGTAAAGCGTTACGAAAAGGCGCGGCACATCCGCAGCCTGAGCCGCCAAACTTTTATCTTCGACGGATGCTCGCCGCCGGGCTCTGCGCCGGACTCCTGCCTCTTATTCATGCACACACTTTTCTGGTCGTGATGGCTGTCGCCGCTTGCCTTCTTGTAATCTTCCACTCCGCATGGAAAAGCTGGCTTTATTTTTTCGTGGTTGCCCTTGTTGTCTCCGCGCCTGAGATTTTGTGGCTCGCGAATACCGGCGGCGTGAACACTCGCAGCTATCTGGGCTGGCAGCCGGGATGGGACCACGGCGAGCACAACGTGACCTGGTTCTGGTTTGTAAATACTGGCTTATTCATTCCCTTGCTGGTCGTCTCTCTGGCATGGCGTCGCGGCACCCTCAGGCTGCCGCAACGGGTGCTTAAGTTTTACATCCCTTTTATATTTTGTTTCTTCATCCCCAACCTGATCAAAGTAGCGCCCTGGGTGTGGGACAACATCAAAGTGCTTTTCCTGTGGTATGTTGCTTCCGCCCCGCTCGTTGCATGGCTGCTGGCGCGATGGTGGCAGCAGCGTTCCTTTGTCAGATGGTTCGCTCCGCTCGTATTGGCCACTCTGCTTCTGGCAGGCGCTCTCGACGTACTGCGGGTGGTCTCTGAAGCATCTGAATACCGGGAATTTGATGCTCAGGGAATTGCTGCGGCCAATGTGATTTCCGCCCAGACTTCTCCTCGCGCTTTGGTGTTGCATGCACCAACCTACAATTCTCCGGTATTCTTAACTGGTAGGCGTTCTCTGCTTGGCTATCCGGGTTGGATGTGGTCGCGCGGACTGGATTATTCTGAACGTAGCGCTGATATTCAACGCATCTATTCAGGAGCGCCTGGAGCAGAAGCGCTGTTGCGGAAGTACAACGTGAATTACGTGCTTGTCGGACCGATGGAACTTGCGTCGTTCAAGATAAATGAGCAATTCTGGTCAAGGTACAAGACGCTGACGCAGACAGGCGCGTATCGCGTGTATCAAATTGGGGATCATAAGTAAGTGAGGTAGAAAAATGAAGATTGGCATTCTTACCGGAGGCGGTGATTGTCCGGGGCTGAACGCGGTTATCCGCGCTATTGTTCGCAAGGGAATTTTTCATCATCAGGACCAGTTCGTTGGCTTTATGGAAGGCTGGCGCGGCGTGCTGGAAAATATAACGCGCCCGCTCGACCTGGAAGCAGTGAAAGGAATTCTGCCGCAGGGCGGCACGATTCTACGCACATCACGTACTAATCCATCCAAGAAAGAGAATGGCATGGAGCGGTGCATTGAAAATCTAAGGAAGAATGGCGTTGAAGCGTTGATCGCGCTGGGTGGCGACGACACGCAGTCAGTTTCATTGAAGCTTTACGATCGCGGCGTGAAAGTGGTGGCCGTCCCCAAGACGATTGACAACGATCTTACGGGCACCGACCTCTGTTTTGGCTTTGATACGGCTGTGAGCATTGCTACGGAAGCCATTGATCGCGTCCACACAACGGCGGAAGCGCACAATCGCGTGATTGTGGTGGAAGTAATGGGGCGCGAAGCTGGATGGATCGCCATTTACAGCGGAGTCGCCGGAGGAGCCGACGTAATCCTGATTCCCGAGCAGCCGTTTGATATCCAGGAAATTGCTGAGACCATCAAGAACCGCCACGACCGCGGACGCTACTTCAGCATTATTGTGGTGGCGGAAGGAGCAAAGCTTGCCACTCGCACTCCCGATAACGAGCGCAGAAAGACGGATGAGTTTGGGCATGTGCGTCTGGGCGGCATCGGCAACACGCTGGCGGCGGAGATTGAGGCGCGCACTGGTTTTGAAACGCGCGCCGTGGTGCTTGGCCATATCCAACGCGGCGGATCGCCAACGGCTTTTGATCGGATGCTGGCGACGCGTTATGGAATCGGAGCCATTGATCTGGTGCATCAAGGCAAGTTTGGACGCATGGTGGCGCTCAAGGGGAATGACATCAGTTCCGTGCCTATTGCTGACGCCGTGTCCAAAACGCGTTACGTAAGCCAGGAGTTCATTGACGTTGCGGAAAGCTTGCGGGAACAGCATTCTGAAGAGGTTTCCAGTTCCTGAGTTTCCCAATTCCTGATTTCGACGATCCGCGTTTAGAATGACCGCACGGATGACACAGCTTTCCGCCAAGGCCCGCAAGCGCAGGTCGCGAACGCGAGCGAATACTCCTGTGGTCTTGCAAGAATGGGTGGGGGCTTCGCGAGATATCTGGTGGTGGGGCAGCTTGGCCATTCTGCTGGCGGCTTCTTTGCTGCGGCTGGTTTTCCTGACGCAAAAACCCCTGCATCACGACGAAGGCGTGAACGGCCTTTTTCTGGTCAACCTGTTCCGCACCGGCTATTACCACTACGATCCCAGCAACTATCATGGCCCATCGCTCTATTATTTGGCGATAATTCCAACCGCCATCAACAATGTGTTTCACTGGGGACACGGGCTCAGCACGTTTGTTATCCGGTTTGTAACAGCTTCTTTTGGCGTGGGTGTGGTATGGCTTATGCTCTGCCTCCGTCGATCTTTAGGACCTGCGGCTTCACTTGCCGCCGCTGCATTTGCTACTGTCTCACCCGGCTTTGTTTTCTTCTCGCGGTATTTCATCCATGAAATCCTGTTTGTGTTTTTCTCTTTGGGCGTGATCGTGGCGTGGCTGTGGTATCAAGATACGGGCAAGGCGCGTTACCTAATGCTGGCTTCCGCTTCCGCGGCAATGCTGTTCGCTACCAAAGAAACCTGGATCATCACGGCGGCGGTCTGGGTGATTGCGATTCCGTGCACAACGATCTTTCTGCGGTTGCGAAATCGTGCAGATGAAATATCGCCTTGGCTGCCGGAGCGTGTCCCGGATACGACCTATAGCACCAGAAAACTTTACCTACTGGCTGCTGCGCTTTTCGCTGCCATAGCCATCCTGCTCTACTCGTCTTTCTTCACCAACCCCAGAGGCATTCTGGATTCGGTGCTGACGTTTACCTATTGGACCAAAACAGGACGAACGGGGATCTATAACCGTGAGTGGTCAACATATTTCTCCTGGCTGTGGCAGGAAGAAGCCCCGGTCCTGTTGCTGGGATCGCTTGGAACCGTGGTGGCCCTCATCCGCGCGCGCAGCTATCTCACGGTTTTTTGTGCTTTCTGGTCGATAGGAATTTTTGCGGCGTACTCTCTTGTCCCCTATAAAACGCCGTGGCTGGCGCTAAGTATTATTCTGCCCCTCGCAATAATGGCAGGAGACCTGGTCGGCCAAGCCTACCAGCCGGGCACTCGCGCCATTACGGTGATCATTGCCGGAGCGGCAATTTTGTTTTCTCTCTACCAGGCAATCGACATCAGTTTTGTTAATTACGACAATGACTCTTACGCCTACATATACGCCCACACAAAACGAGATTTCCTTGGGCTGGTAAATGGAATTGATGCGATTGCAGCGGCGAATCCGGCGAAGAAGGACATTGGGATCACCGTAGTATCGCCGGAACATTGGCCGCTTCCGTGGTATCTGCGCGAATACACCCATGTGGGGTATTGGGGACATATTGTGGATACCTCAGAGCCCATTGTGATCGCCTTAAAACCGCAGGTTCCCGAGGTGGAGCGCCAACTGGGGAAAGAGTATCGCGAGTACAGTACACATGACCTTCGTCCCGGCAATACGCTGGTGATGTTTGTGCGCAAAGATCTCCATCCGCCAATGCCTGTACCTAACAATGGGCAGCCGCCGAAGTAAGCGTCATGGTGTTAAGAAGAGCAAAGCAGCGATCCAGGCGATTACTTTTGCCGTAATCAGACGTCCTATAATGGAAACTCTATGCAATCATTCTTGCAAAATCTCCGCTTTGGCATGCGTATGCTGCGCAAGAATCCGGGCTTTGCAATTGCTGCAATCTTTACTCTGGCACTGGGCATTGGGGGCAACACCGCGATTTTTACCATTACCAGTTCTGTGCTGCTGAAGGCGCTGCCCTATGAATCACCACAGCAACTCATCTCAGTGGACGTACAGAGCAAGGATGGCCAGTCGCACTGCTGTAGCTTGAACCGGTTTGACAGTATCCATGATCACAGCCAGTCATTCTCTGGCGTGGTAGCGGCAGCCAATGACAATTTCAATCTCACAGGGCAGGGCGAGCCGCTGCAAGTGCCATCGGCAAGGGTCTCAGCAAATTTTTTTGATGTTCTGGGAGTCAAGCCGCAGCTAGGCCGCTTCTTCCGCCCGGATGAAGGACAGTCTTCCGGCAAACCTGTCATCGTAATCAGTGACTCTCTCTGGCATACACGGTTCGGCGGCGATCCCAACATCCTGACTCAGACTGTGGCACTGGACGGCAATCCCTACAACATCATTGGAGTGTTGCCCGCCAACGTTCAATTCCCTTTCCTTGCACCGGCCGATATTTGGAGCCCGCGATATTTTGAGCACTCGCTTTTTACCACGCAAAGGCTGCGCCAGGGCGTTGGGTATCTCAGCATCATTGCGCGCTTGCGCCCCGGTATTTCACGGGAGCGCGCTGCGGCGGAATTAACTGTACTCGATCAGCAATTTCAAAAAGATAATCCGGGCGCTCCTGATGCCAAGCCCGGGTTCTCAATGGTTGTAACAGATTTGCAGGATTCAGTTGTCGCCAACATCCGTGGCAAGCTGTTGATATTGTCGATCGCAGTTGGCGTGGTGTTGCTGATCGCCTGCGCGAACGTTGCCAGCCTGCTGCTCTCGCGCGCACTTTCGCGGAGAAAAGAAATTGCCATTCGAGCGGCGCTGGGGGCAAAACGCAGCGTCCTGATTGGTCAATTGCTGACTGAGAGTGTCCTGCTGGCTTTTGTGGGAGGTCTGCTGGGATTGGGTTTGAGTTGGGCGGCCACGCAATACTTTACGACCCTGGCTGATAATGCACTGCCGCGTGGAATCCCTATTGGCATGGATGCACGCGTGCTCCTCTTTATGGTGGCGATCTCAGTGCTTACCGGGATTCTCTTCGGCATCTTTCCCGCGCTGCATCTGTCAAAGACAAACGTAAACCAAACTTTGCGCGATGAAGGTCGCGGTTCCACCGGAGGCCACAGCAGCATGCAGCTTCGGGGCCTTCTGGTAGTGGGACAGGTAACGCTCTCGCTGGTTCTGCTGATTGCGGCGGGCCTGCTCATACGGAGCTTCTCCAGGCTGCTGCACGTTGATCCGGGCTTTGATCCGCAGAACGTTTTGACGATGAATATTTCTCTGCCGACGGTGAAATACTCTGACGCGCAGAAGCAAGTCGCGTTCTTTGACGATCTTCTGCGCCGCGTGTCCGCGCTGCCGGGAGTGCGCTCCACCGCGATTTCAGCTGCGTTGCCGCTGGTTCCCAAGCGCATTACGCCGGTGCTGCCGGAAGGCCAGCCAGAAGTTCCACTGGCCGAGCGTCCTTTCATCATTATTGAAGCCATCAGTCCGGCATGGTTCAAGACCATGCGCGTCCCCTTGCTGGCCGGGAGAGAATTCACCGAGGCTGACAAGGCTGGTGCTCCCAACGTAGTGATTGTGAACCAAGCGCTGGCACGCCGTTACTGGCCCAACCAGAATCCTATTGGCAAGCACATCATCATGGGACGACAGCCCGCTTCTGAAGTGGTGGGCGTGGCTGCCGATGTTAACAATCGCGGTCTCGCCGTTGATCCCGCAGTGCAGCTTTATTTTCCATTCTCCCAACTTCCGTGGGGAAACATGAACCTGCTGGTGCGTACAGCGAGCGAGCCGAATGGCATGATTTCCGCTGTCCGGGCGCAAGTATCTGCTGTTGATTCTGATCAGCCGGTTACAAATATCCAAACCGTAAATGAGCTGATGGACAGCTCGCGTGCTGATCCGCGATTGTTTTTAACATTGCTGGGAGTCCTTTCAGCAGCGGCGCTGGTGCTGGCGATCATCGGAATTTATGGCGTGCTGGCGTATTCCGTGGCGCAACGCCGCCAGGAACTGGGAATCCGCCTTGCTTTAGGCGCGGAGAAGGCTGACATTCTGCGCATGGTCGTGGGCTATGGCCTGAAACTCGCCGTCATTGGAATTGCCATGGGTCTGGTGGTATCACTGGCCCTGAGCTGGGTGATGGCCAGCACGCTCTCCGACTTGCTCTACAAAGTAAGCGCGCGTGATCTCACTACGTTTGTTCTAACTCCGGTGGTGTTCCTGTTGATTGCGCTTGTGGCCAGCTACCTGCCTGCGCGGAGGGCCACGGAGGTAGATCCGAACGAAGCTTTACGAGGAAGCTAGCGAAGAAGAATTAGCCGCGAATTTACGCGAATACGCGCGAATTATTTTTTATCGTGCTAATTCGCGTTCTTTCGCGGCTAGGATCTTTCTTATCTGTGCTCGTCGGAAATCTGCGGCGAGTTTAAAGCAGCTTCGGAGTTCACTCGGCGAGAAAGCCTCAGGGGCTGAAGCCCGACAGCTTATTGCAGAATACCGCAGCATAAATGCCTGCTCCACCCGGTTTTGGCCCACATTCACGCTGAGAATGCTTTAGCTTTTTATAGTCTGCTTTCGCACCGTCAACTTTTCAACAAGATCGGTCTTGATGCTGAAGCCTCGCCCCGGGGTCTCCGGAACTTTGATGAAGCCTTGCGGTGACACTTCTACTGCGGGCTCGATAATGTCTTCTTTCCAGTAGCGCTTTGAAGCTGAAACATCGCCCGGCAGCGTGAAGTTTGGCAGCGTGGAGAGCGCGATGTTGTGCGAGCGACCGATGCCAGTTTCCAGCATGCCGCCGCACCATACCGGAACGCCTCCGCGATGGGCCACGTTGTGAACGGCGACTGTTTCGCTGAACCCGCCCACGCGCCCCACTTTGATGTTAATGATCTTGCACGCGCCCAGTTCTAGGGCGGCTTGCGCGTCGCGCCAGCCGTGAATGGCCTCATCCAGGCAGATGCTGGATTTCAATTGTTTTTGCAAGCGAGCATGAAAGTAAAAATCATCATGCCAGAGCGGCTGCTCGATCATCAGCAGATTGAAGGCATCAAACCTCTTTAGGTGGTCGATTTGGTCGAGCGTGTAAGCTGAGTTGGCGTCACAACTGAGAACGATTTGCGGCCAGCGGGCCCGGATTTTCTCGAAGACCTCAACGTCCCAGCCCGGCTTGCACTTAACCTTGATACGGCGATATCCAGCGTTCAGTTCAGTTTCAATTTTTTCCAGCAGTTGTTCATGCGAGTTTTGAATCCCAATGGAGACGCCGCAGGGGATCTCTTTTTGCGTTCCGCCCAGCAGTTGCCACAGCGGGACGTTGCGCGCCTGAGCTTCGGCGTCCCACAGTGCATTTTCTACCGCGCCTTTGGCCATACGATGCCCGCGGACTTTGCCGAACAGCGCCACCGCATCGCTCGCCCGGTCAATGGTTTTTCCCAAGAGCGCCGGAGCCAGATATCGCTCGGTGGCATACCATGCGGTATCAATCGACTCTTCACTATAGAAGGGGTCTTCGCCCGCAACGCATTCTCCCCAACCTTCCGGCCCGTCAGTATGAATGGTCAGCAGAAGGATGCGGCGTTCCGTAGTGCGGCCAAAGCTGGTCTCAAAAAAATGGACCAGCGGCATGTGAATTTCACGCAAGGTGATGGCTTCGACTTTCAACGGAACTCCTTGTGAGCAACTAGCAATTGCAAAATCTTTTGCCGCAGATTCTCGCAGATCAGCGCAGATCAGGAACTTGGCCGCGAATGCACGCGAAACACGCGAATTCTTTTCGTTTCACCCGATTTCCCAGCATCATGGCCACTATAAGTTCCCTCACCCGCTCCTCAGATTTTGAAAAACACAACGGCTATTCGCGCTGCGGGTTCGGGATTGTAGAAAATCCGGCTGCTATTGCCAGATTTTATTCTTCTTCCCTCGATGCATACGACCGGTCCTCATCCCAATGTCCCAGCAGGAACGCGCCGTTCTCCTGCGCGTCACGCTCATAGCCTAATGCGGCCAGGCCCTGAGAGAAGGCGGACAGGAACTGTTCGCGGTTGCGCTTTTGTACCTCGGCCGCCTTGGGCCGCTGCTCGGGAGAAGCTTTCCAGGCATACACCTGCGCCGGAACTTCAATTTTTTTCTGAACCCTGAATTGCGGCGGCTGTTTCTTATCCAAAAGATTGATCACACGTTTTGACTTAAGCCACCACTCCGCGACCAATCGATCAGTAGGCAGGCCGCCTTGCAGCGGCGATGACGAATGCCCGTAATGGTTCACGCTGTAACGCCGCGCGATCGCTCCCAGTCGAGACAGATTCAAATGCGCATTCTTGATTTCCAGCGGATCGAAAGTCCACTCCAGCAGTTCAAAGCCTTGCTGAATGGCGTCATCGCGCTGCGCGAGTTTCAGTTTGCGGCCGAGCCCATGATTGCGAAAGGAGTCGCGCACCGCCAGCATGTGCGAGTGCAGGTACGCGTGTCCGGCGCGGCTGCCGGGAATGGAGAAGGCGAAACCCACCAGATCGTAGCCCTGAAAAGCCCCAATGGTCTGGCCTCCAATTTTCTGGCTGACCACGAACATGCGCAGGGGAATTAAATCCAGGTCACTGAAATTCCAGACCTCTTTTTGGAGAGCAACGCAGGCATTGAGTTCATCGATGCCCACGCATTTGCGGATTGTGATTTGTTCGGTCCCGCGCTCGGCGACACTCAAGGCTTCTCTACCTCCAGCGTCTTGGCCTGCTGCCATAGGCTTTCCATTTCTTCCAGCGTAGCTTGTTCCAATGTTCGACCCTGCTCACGTAACTGCTGTTCCATCCAGCCAAAGCGGCGACGGAATTTTCTGTTGGTCTTGCGCAGAGCGGATTCCGGATCGACGGAAAGATAGCGGGCAATATTCACGAGCACAAAAAAAAGATCACCCACTTCACCTTCCACATGCTCACGCAACGAGGCGGGAATTTCAGGTTTGGAAGAGGAACGCAAACCGTGGGACGGCAAATCTGCAAGAAGTTCCTGGAGTTCTCGCGTTTCTTCAGTAAGTTTTTCAAACAGCCCTTGCACCTCTGGCCAGTCAAATCCAACGTGCGCAGCCTTGGAGCTGATTTTATGGGCTTCCTGCAGGGCAGGCATCCTGGAAGAAACACCCTCCAGAAGCAGTGCCGGGCTGGTCTGCAAATTTTCGCCGTTATTCGGCAAATTTTTGCGCTTTTCTTCAGCCTTCAACAGTTCCCAATTCTTAAGAACCTGGGCAGAATCATCTGCTTTTGTGTCGCCAAACACGTGCGGATGCCGATAAACCAGCTTGTTGCTGAGGGCGTCAAGCACATCATCGATCGTGAAAGAGCCTTGCTCTTCCGCCATTTCCGCGTAAAAAAGCACTTGCAACAACAAGTCACCCAGTTCGCCGGTAAGCTCTTTCCAGTCTCTGTTATCAATAGCTTCCAGAACTTCGTAGGTTTCTTCTAAGGTATACCTCTTAATGGTGTCAAAAGTTTGCTCACGGTCCCAGGGGCAGCCGCCGGGCGCCCGTAACCTAGCCATAATTGCCTTAGCACGTTCAAATTTCGCGCCCGTTGTCATGAAACTAATGCTATCATTGCGGCGATTTCCCCAATAATTCACACTTCCGGGGGCTAAAAGCCCATGCGTTTTATATCAAAAAATAGCGGCAAGAACGTGCTGCAAAGCGTACTAGACGCCCGCAGACTGCTACCATTTGCCTTTGTCCTGATCGTTGCATTTCTTGTGGCGATGGCCTGGGATAGCTTCTCTCGCACGCGCGAGTTACTAAGCTCGCAGGCATACGTTGAGCACACGCACCAGGTACTCTATGAAATGGACGCGATTCAAGACGGATTGGGAGACGCACGCGAAGCCTGGCTCCACTACATCCTGACGCCAGAACAACAGGACCTGGACACGTTTGCTGAATCGTCGAAGCAAATATGGAAACGAGTTGCACGAGTTGAAGATCTTACTCGCGACGATCCCGCGCAGGCGGAGCGCGTCAGGCTGCTTCAGGTAATGATCACGGACGAATTGAAGCAGCTGAGCGACAACCTGCGCACGAACAAGACGCTGCTGATCTATCACAGCCCCGCCACCGACTTTAAGCAGGACCGCGTGCGCAACGCGGTGCAAAAATTTAAGGATGAGCAGGAAACTCTTTTGCGCGAGCGCAATCTGGCGACCCAGGCGCGCGCCGAGGAAGTGGAACGCAGCGTCTCAGTCCGCGTTCTCGTTTTCAGCGCGCTGATGGCGTTTGTGTTCGTGCTGGTCCTCAGGGAATCCAAAAAGCTCCGCATCGCCGAGCAATTGGCCTTGCATTCACAAACGCGGCTGGAAGGCTCGCTCCAGCAGCTCCAGATTGAAACTGAGAGCGGCAAGCTGCTGAACGAATTGCAGGCAAACCTGCAGATTTGCGTAGACGCGCCCGAGGCCTATGGAGTTTTGGGCGGCTATGCACAGAAATTCATCCCGGGCAGCGCCGGCGCCGTGTTCGCCATTGACAGTTCGCGCAATTTGATGGGAGTAATGTCGAGCTGGGGCGATTCTCTCAGCCCAACCCAGCGCATCCTTTCACCAGAAGATTGCTGCGCGATCCGCGGCGGTCGGTTGCATCTTCAGGTAGAAACTTCACGTGGACTTACCTGCCGGCACTTCAGCGGGAGCATTCCCGAAGCATATGTTTGCCTGCCATTGGCCGCGCTGGGTGAAACTCTGGGAATTCTGCACATCAGCACTGAAAGTTCTGACCAGCTTTCCGCTTCGCGACTGGCGATGATCCAGCAAGCGGGTGAATATGCGGCGTTGCGCCTGGCCAATCTTCGCCTGCGGGAAAAACTGCACGATCAGTCAATCCGTGATCCGCTTACTGGTCTTTACAATCGCCGTTTTCTGGAAGCTACGTTGGAGCAGGAACTGCATCGCTCCGGACGCCATCACACCGGTCTTGGCGTGATCATGGCGGATATCGACAAATTCAAGATGTTCAATGACAGCTTTGGCCACACGGCAGGCGACATTGTATTAAAAGAAGTGGCTGCCATGCTTCGCCGCTCTGTGCGTACGGAAGATATTGTCTGCCGCTACGGTGGAGAAGAGTTCCTGGTGGTATTGCCAGACACTTCCCTTGAAAGCGTGAACGATCGCGCGGAACAGGTACGCGATGCCATCGCCAAGCTGGACCTGCAACATGCAGGACACTCTCTTGGCAAAGTAACTGCGTCATTCGGCATCTCTTTCTCCCAGGATGGCGTGCTTACTCCAGAAATCTTGCTGCGCTATGCGGATGAAGCACTGTATGAATCCAAGCGCCGTGGCTGCAACTGCGTAAGCCTGAGCGATTCTGTCACCAATCTGCTGGCATCAGAAAAGCAGGAGAAGGAAGCGCCGCCAGCGCCGCTTACCTTTAAGATCGCACAGACGTAAGGGCCTGAAAGCCCTCTGGAATCAATACTTCCCGTTCTGCGCTCAGCCCATGAGCGCTGCCGCGAACTGCCCCCAACCTGAAGTGTGCAGAACAGCTCACTCAGACTACTTGTAGTAAACTTGAAACTTAGGTTTCTGTTCTGCATCTCACTTAGAGAGGCGTGCGCTCTGGTAATCCTTTGATTTGGGCCGCCGATTCCCTCATGACTCCAAAAGTTGCCGATAACAAATCGCTGGGCTATGTGACGTTTGCATTGCATTCCCATCTTCCTTATGTGGTCAACCACGGAACATGGCCGCATGGCATGGAATGGCTGCATGAAGCGGCGGCTGAAACGTATCTGCCGCTGTTGCGGGTCTTTGGTGAGCTTGAGCAGCAAGGGCTGGCGCTGCAGGCGAACGTGAATCTCTCTCCCATTCTGCTGGAGCAGCTCTCGCACCCGGAATTCAAGGACGAATTTCCGAAATACCTGCTGCGAAAGATCAAAGCCGCACACAAAGACGCTGACGATTTCACGCTGCAAAACGATCCTCATATGGTGAACGTCGCGCATTTCTGGCGGCATTTTTATGAGCAGGCACTGCGCCAATTCGATGAGCTTGGCTCGAATATCATCCGCGGGTTCCAGCATTTTTATGATTCCGGCGCAATTGAAATTATTACCTGCGGCGCTACGCATGGTTATTTTCCGCTGCTGGGAACAGATTCTTCCATCCATGCGCAGGTAAAGACCGGCGTAGAGACGCATGAACGATTTTTTGGCCGCAAGCCGCGCGGCATATGGCTGCCGGAATGCGGCTATCGACCGGCAGGAATGTGGCAGTTTCCCGTTCCGCCGGACGGCTCTTCGCGTCCGCCTAAACCGTTTTATCGCGAAGGCGTTGAGCAGATCTTGGCTGAGCACGGAATTCAATTCTTTTACGTCGATACGCACCTGGTGGATAGCTCCACGCGTTTTACGCCGTATCAATTGCTGGCGGGCGGAATTCCCCGAGCCCTGGAGTTCGTGGAAGAGCCTCCGCATAAAAATTTTTACCGCCCGTATTATGCGGATGGTCCGGACCGCGAGGCGCAAGTAGCATTTTTCACTCGCGATCCGCGCACCAGCGTGCAGGTGTGGAGCGGCGACCAGGGATATCCCGGCGATGCAAATTATCTGGAGTTCCACAAAAAGCGCTGGCCCGGCGGGAATCGCTACTGGAGGATTACCGGCGCAAAAACCGATTTGGGCCTGAAGCAGCCATACGATCCTGCAATTGCGCTGGAGCGTACGCGCGAGCACGCCAAACATTTTGTCCGGATCACCACAGAAACGCTGGAGCGTTACGGCAAAAATGGCGCTGCTGCTTCCATCCTGACTGCGCCGTTTGATGCAGAGCTTTTTGGGCACTGGTGGTTTGAAGGTCCGGAATGGCTCAAGAACGTAGCGCTGGAATTCGGCAAGCCGGAATCGCGAGTGAAGCTGATTTCCTGCACTGACTATCTTGATCAATTTCCGCCAACCGCGTATGTGGCCCTGCCGGAAGGATCGTGGGGCGCGGAGAGCAATAACAGCGTCTGGCTCAATGACGACACAGCATGGACGTGGAAGCATATTTATGCCGCCGAGTTGGCAGTACAGCAGATGATCCGCAGCGAAGTGTGGCGCGGCGATGAAACGGCTACGCGGCTGGTAAAACAGATTTGCCGCGAACAGCTGTTGCTGGAATCTTCTGACTGGCAGTTTTTGATCACTACCAAAGCCGCCCGCGACTACGCGGAAAAGCGCTTCAATACTCATTTGGAACAGTTCCGCGCACTGCTGGACACGTGGCGGCGCTTTGAAGGGACGCGCCAAATTTCCGCGGAAAAACTGAAAGAACTGGAAGCCATTGAGCTGCGCGACTCCGTCTTTCCGGAGATTGATCCCGAATTGTGGGGCGCCTCGCATGCCGTACTTTCGCAGGTGCGTCCGTAAGTCCTTTAGAAAGCTCATTTTCCTGTTGCCTTTAGATTCCACTAATGTGTATTCGGAAGTAATGTTGTTCTTTCCTTGAAAAAGCATCTAAATAGAGATGAACGTGAGTAGCTCAATCGAACCCAAAGACCAGAGCTTTGACGTTCTGGTGATTGGCGGCGGCATTAACGGCGTTGCCATTGCGCGCGAGTGTGCGCAATGGAGCAAGCGCACGCTGCTGGTTGAGCAAAACGATTTTTCCTCCGGCACTACCAGTCGCTCTACTCGAATCATTCACGGCGGCCTGCGCTACCTTGAGCATGCAGAGATCGGGCTGGTGCGTGAATCGCTGCGCGAACGCGAACGCCTTCTGACGCAGTCGCCGCATCTGGTGCGC
>CAWHQH010000008.1:0-72138 GCA_963831465.1 Terriglobia bacterium
TGTGGTGTATCGTGTAACGGAAAATTCGGTTGAGATCGTAAGATTGTTGCACGGAGCGCAACGCTGGCCGGCGACAGGCGAGTGAATGCAAGGCTTCAACCTATCATGACTGAACAAGAACTTGAGCAGCAACGGGCGGCGAACTGGCGGATTGACGGCAATGCCGTCCACACGGTGGAAGAAGCGCGAAATTTTGTTGAGGCTGTGGGCTTTTGCCTGATGTATCCGGACCGTACGCTGCCGAGAGTGCCAAGTTTTATGGGAGCGTTTGCCGGCACTGGCGCAGGATTGCCGACGGCAAAGAATGCTTTTGCAGATCCACGGGCGCAACAGGCAACGGACCTGATGGTGCGTCTGCTGCGGGAACGCTCAGCGTTTGAAATGATTGCGCCTGGCGAAAACACGCTGATTGTCTCCGCGGCCGCGTTTCCTTTCTTCTACGGGCTGGTGGGCGATCGCACGCCGAAGGCCCTGCCGCAAAAGAAAGCACAGGGAGCGGCTGTCTCCGAGCTTTCCGCAAAGGTTTTTGAGGCGCTGCAGCAGCACGGGCCGCTCAGCAAGAGTCAGTTGCAGGAGCATGTTGGCCGCGAAACCAGCCAGGCAGCTCTGGACCGCTCGCTCACGGAGCTATGGTCGATTCTAAAGATTACGCGCGTGGATTACAGCACGGGCACAGGCGCCTCGTGGGACGTACTCTATCGTTGGGCCCCGGCGCCGGTGAAAGAAGGCATCAACATTTCCGTGCCGGAAGCTGTGACAGCGCTGGTGAGCAAATATCTTGAGACCGCCATTGCCTTGGAGCAGGACGACATTGAACAGTTCTTTTCGCATATGACCTCGCGATCGAAGGTGCGCGAGGCGCTGGGCGCTCTCTTGCAGGCACGAGAGCTAAGCTTGGTGACGATCGGTACCAAGAGCCTGATTCGATTGACGCCGCCGCCGGACACGCAACGGAGACGCAATGCGTGATGACAGCGTGGGCGGAGAGAAGTCCAGAGACAGAAACCTGGTAATCGCAATTGATGGGCCTGCCGGCTCCGGCAAGAGCACGCTGGCCGCGCTGCTGGCGCGACGGTATAACTACACCAACATTGAAACCGGCGCCATGTATCGCGCACTTGCGTTTAAGGCCATTGGGGAAGGCGTGTCGCTGGATGGTGAAAAGAAATTGGCGGAGATGGCGGACAAGTCACGTATTGAGTTGGTGGCGAACCCGGAAGGCAATCGCGTACTGCTTGACGGAGAGGATGTGACGGAGCGCTTGCGCAGCCAGGAGGTGACGGATGCAGCGTCAAGGGTTTCAGTGCATCCGGCCGTGCGGGAATGGATGGTAGCCGCGCAACGCAAGATGGGCGCGGGCGGCGGCATAGTGATGGAAGGCCGCGACATTGGAACGAAAGTCTTTCCCGACGCTGAAGTGAAGATCTTTCTTGATGCTGCTCCGGAGATCAGGGGCACGCGGCGGTTTCAGCAGAATCCCGCAGCGGTGGCGCATGAAGCGTCTGTAGTTGCTGAGTTGCAGGCACGAGACCAACGGGACCGTACACGAGCCAATTCACCGCTGGTACCTGCGCCGGATGCCGTGCTCATCGATTCAACGTATCTGACGCTTGACCAAGTGGTGGCGCACGCGGTTGAAGTGATTGATGCGAGGCTTTCATCCACTAGGATGGTGTCTCAGAACTAGCTTTGGAGCAAAGCAAAGGCTGAGATTAAAAAGCTACGCCAAGCGGATTATCGCGAGAACTCCTTGATGCAGCATGGATGGCAGAAAATCCTCGGAATCCTTCGGAGCTCCCTTGGCTACGCCTTGGGATTTCGTTTGCAGGCTCAAACGCCCTCATAACGGCTCAACTTCGGCTCGTCCTCGGTCCCACCCCAGCACGCGACCAGCGCGCCGGGGGGCCCGGGTCGCAAGCTCCCTCAAAAGGGCAGAGATAAACAAACTTACTGCTTGCGAATCTGAATAGTGCCGCGGTCGCTACGCAAGCGGACATCCGGACCACCTTTGCCGACCGTTGCACGGGCGGTGGCGTCGCGACTCTGATTATCGACGTTGACGCTGAAATCGCTCACATCAATTGTGCCGTCTTTGCTTTCCGCGTCGAGCCGGAAGCCCGCGGCTGGGGGCAATTCAAGCTCAATTCCGCCACGCACGTTGTTGATATCGATATTTCCGAGCGGTGCTTTAGGGCGAATTGAAACCAAGCCGTTGCGGTTTTCCACGTCAACTTCACCGCTCACATCTTCAAAATGCACTTCATTGGAGCGAGTGTTGAGCTTGACGGGGCCGGCAAGCTCAGTGGCCCGGATATCTCCGTGGCCCATGGAGATTTCTCCATCGAGCTTGGCGAGCTGCAGATCCGTGCGGACTGACTTGAGATGGATTCGCTGGCTGATGTGGGCAAGCTGCACGGTGCCGTTATATCCGGCATCGAATTCCAGAGTGCCAGTCACGTCGGAAACGCTTCCGTCTTCGACTTCCCCATCAACCTGAACATTGCCGGTAACGGTTTTTACATTGACTGATCCGTGATGTACGTGCAGAGAGGTGGCGCCCGTGACGTTTTCAGCGCTCAGATTGCCGCGATCCGTGCTTAGGTCAATGTTGCCTTCGCGCTGCGAGACGCTCAGGTTTCCGCGACGCGTAGCCATGGAGAGTGCAAGCTGCTTCGGCAATTGCAAGTCAAGATCAAAACGAGCCTTTTCAAAATCGCCGCTGGTCAGGTCAAGCAGCCAGAGGCTCCCTTGCTGGATAAACTTGGGATGAGTGGAGTCATTCAGTTGGTTCGCGTTTTCCTGCGAGTCAGTGCGGATGGACTTACGCACCACGGCATGGACCTGATTGTCTTCACTAGGCGTAACGGTGATATCGCCTTGAGAGGAGAGAATTTTTATCTCAGTACCGCCAGCCAAAGGCTGCGCGAAGTTGTCTGTAAAGTCATAGTGGTTTCCGAACATGTTTTCCCAGTCGGAATCGGCATCAATTTGATTGCCAAGGGCGCCCCAGTTCCAGTCTGCGGTCCGTGTAATCCCTGTACCAAACAGGATTATGAAAATCACGAGCACAATGGCGCCTCCGCCCAAGCGCGGGGTCGGCTCGCCGTGCTGGCGGGCCCAGACGTGTTCCAGAAGCTTGGCGACGCCCCAGAAGATGAGCAATAGCGGCCAATAATGGACCATCCAGTTGCGAAATGCCTGGAAAGAAATGACGCCGGTGCTGCGCAGCAGGAAGAGAACGCCAATGGTGATAAGGACGAGTGGACCAACGATGGAACGCGGTCGCGGACGATAGTAAGGAACTTGTGGAGGCGCACTCATGGTTTCACCTGCGAGTCATTCTGGCCTGATGATGGCGGATTCTCCGCGCCGGAAGTCCATTCCTGAGGTGGCGGCGGTGGTGGTACAGCAGTTGTGGTTGTCGGCCACGGTTGAGCGGTCGGTTGAGCAATTGGAGGTTGTGTCCAGCCGGGTTGGATGTGTCCTTCAGTAGAACCGGTGCGCGAGACGAGCAGCACGCAGCCGATTACGAGGAACAGCGCGGGTAAGCCCTGCTCAAATCGAAGGACGTCGTAGCTATTCATCAAGAAGAGCACGCCAAGCGTGATGAGGACTGCGGCGCCCATGAGTCCGTGTGCGCGGCAGCGCGTGCACTGGCAGTTTCTATTTTGGATGTAAGGAATCATTGCGGGCCTCCGACGGTGGGCCGAACAGTGCGCTTATAGGCAAGCCAGAGGCCTACGCCGATCAGGAACAGCGGCCACAAGTTATGAATGCGGAAAATGCCCAGATTCTGTAGAAGAAACAAGACTCCAAGACCAATCAGCACGATCGCGCCGATAGGAGCGTTGTCTTGGGGCGAAGGAGGCGGCTCAACCTGAAAAGGCGTAGTCGTCTGTGACGCTTGCGGCGGCACCGGCGGATATGCCGCGCCTGTGTTGACCATGGGCGGAACGCCGGTGGAATGGATATTAGTTTCCTGCAGGCCAAACATTTTATCCAGGCCCAGAGGATCAGGAGCAGGCAGGCCATGTCGCTTTGCTTCAGCGGTCTTGTAGGCTTCAAAAGCCATGTAAATCACAAAGAAGCCGATCAACACGCCGAAAACTCCCGAAACGTTGTCCGCAGCGATGATGAGCATGACAAAGATCAAAACGTGCGCAAAGGCTTTGACAAATTGGCCGTTATACATGGCCCCCACGCCGGGAATGAAGCCTAATAATCCAGCAATAGTTGGGTTAGGCGCGCCTGGCACGCTGATTGCAGCCGCCGGCGGTGGCACAGCGCCAGTCGTCGTTGCAGATGCTCCCTGCAGTCTGGCGGCGATGCACGGTTCGCAATAGATGGCGCCCATGACGTCGCGTTTGCATTCTTCGCAAAGCGCTTTGCCGCACGTACGGCAGTACGCTACTGCCTGACTCTGATTGTGTACGGCGCAGTTCATATCCGGGCTCCTTCATACCAAGTAAAAGTTTGGGCGATCAAACCACCATCGCGCTCCATGCTGTAGTCTTCATTCAGTTTTTCGCGTCCATCCGGCGCAGACTTCCTATTCTGTTGCCGATTCTCTCCCGGCCCACTCACGGGCGCGGTATTCTTCTTCAGCTCTCTGACTTTGGCTTGCACCTGGTAGACGAGCCGCAGATTTTCGTAATAGCTAGTCACCCTGGCCTCGACGCTGGTATATCCCAGCACAACGCTCTTGCGCAGCAACGTCGGGTGCTCGACCATATTTTTCACGTCAGTAATTTTCACTCCGGCCAGCGTCAGCGTGATGCTAAGTGAAAAGAAGGCCATGGCAAACGACATGGCAAAGCGCGAATGCAGCAGCCCGCCGACTCCGGGGCTCACGCTGCGCCGCAGACGCTCCATCCATCCCAGTTTCGCTTCTTCCGCGATCTGCTCTGCTGTAGCTTCTTTTCTGCTCGTCGCCGCCAGAATGTTATGGACAAGGTTTTTCGGCGGCTCCAGCTCAGCCAGCCCCCGGACCATCACCATGCCTTCCAGGGCTTCAGCCAGCATTGGCCCGCAGACAGTGCAGCCCCGGCCATGCTCGTCAAAGGCCTGCCGCGAGTCGGCGGCTAGAGCGTTATCAAGCGCCTCAGCCAGCAGGACCTCGAACTCGCTGCATGCCATACCGTGTTTTGGTTCGTTATTCATTACTTACCTGCCTTTTATTACGAGAAAGTAATCGCGCAAGTTCCATTCTTCCTCTGTTTATTCGCGACTTCACCGTTCCCTCCGGCACCCGCAAAACCTGGGCAATTTCTTTGTAGTCCATATCCTGTAAGTCCCTTAGAATCACCGCTTCCCGCAGGTCTGGACTGATCCTTGCCAGCGCCAATTGCACCATTTTCTGGGTCTCCTTGCTGGCCAGCCGATCGTCCGGGTTCGGCCTCGGGTCCTCCAGCCGGTCACCCAGGGAAAGGGAATCGTCTTCTTCCCGCAACCCGGCGTCTATTGAATCCGTTACCCGGTTCTGCTTGCTCTTCCGGAAGTGGTCCACCAGCAGGTTCCGCGTCAGGGTGGTCAGCCACGTGGTAAATGCCCCTTTTTCAACGTGATAGCTGCCCATCGACTTGTACACCCGGATAAAAACCTCCTGCGTCAGGTCCTGGGCGTCGTCCGGGGAGTTCGTGAACCGATAGCACAAGTTGTAGATCCGCCTGTTATGCAGGCGCACAATCTCTTCCCATGCCGCGGCATCGCCTGTCAGGCATCGGCGAACAAGTGCCCCTGTTTGTTGCTCTTCCAAGCAGTCTCCCCGTCGAAAGGATACGTAGCTGACCGTGCTTTGGTTCAATCGTCCCGGATCCAAGGCCGCGAGCATTCAGATCAATTTCTGTAAGTGACAAGGTTTACAGGAAAGAGGGTTGAGGCGCAAATGCAGCGGAGGCTTTCGATCTCGCTCCGTCACTCTCTGCAATGCTTCCTCATTGAAATCAGCCAAAACCTGTCATCCTGAGCCGCTCGAAACGACGTAAGGAGTTGAGAGCGTGCCGAAGGATCCCTGCACCGTTTCCTTCAAATCGCTGCGTCAGGGAGTTCTCTCCCACACACTGGTTTTGCTTTTCAATTTTGGCACTCCGGCGATTTTGGCAATCCCGTTGATCAGTGTCATCAGTGCAAATCCGTGGTAAGGTTTTTTCCGATCAGTGTCATCAGCGTTAATCAGCGGTAAGGTTTTGCTCCCCCACAATCTTGCTCAGTTCAATCACCTCCAGCGGACACTCCGGCCAGTTATGCTTCCAGCACACAATAATGTCGCATCCGCTCGGGTCATGCAGATGCCGCAAAAAGTTGCGGCTTTCGTATTCAAACTCAATCCGCACCGGCTGCCACCTGTCTACATCCACCAGCCTCATCGCATAGCAATCGGGAAACGCGCCCTGGATGAGCGTCACCACAAAGCCCAGCCTTTGAGATACCGTTCCAAAAAGGTAAAGAACCCCGTTTTCGTTAATGGGGCCGTGAATCATCGGATACGGCCGTATCAGGGGACCATACACGGGGCGGTCCGTCATCACTCGGGGTTTTTTCTGTTCACACTCCGGGGTTGCCGCCATCTCCATCCCGTCCTGTCCCTGTTCGTACTCGCGGATCAATTCCATCACGTCTTTCCATTCTTCCGTCAGGCCTTGCTCTTCCATGTAGCGCCTTAAATAGCGAGGTACCTGTCCCCAACTCCCAAACCGTGTCTTCAGCGGCGTGTCGCTGTGCTTGCCCAAATGGGCGAATTCTGCCTTGCTGGGAATCTTCTTCAGCTCCCGCACCACCCGTGCCCAGTCTTGAAACAATTTCTCCAGCGGAAGCTTCTTTCCGCCCGCGCTGGGCTCCAGGTTGCACGCTCGTAGCGCTCGCGTGTACGTGCCAAAGTGCTTCACAATCTGCCGTCCGCTCACCTTCCCTGATCGCATCAGCTCGGCATGGCTCGGCACATGCCCCAGTTTCTCCGCGACTTCTCCAATCGCCGCCATCAACTGCTCTTTGGTCATCTTTAAAAAACTTTTGCGCCCCGCCGGCTTCTTGTTGGACCGGTTCGTCTGATATGCAGCAGGGAAGTCGGCAGAATCTTGGTGAGTGGTTTCCGGCCTGCTTTCCGGGATTCTGTTTTCAGGAACTACGTTTTCAGGAACTGTGGCTTCAGGAACTACGTCTTGAAGCACGGCTGTGCTTCCCGTTGTGTCGTAGTTTGTCTTTTCGGTGAGATCTTCGGTTAGGGTTGCGCTTGGGTTGTCAACATTGTGCGTGCTCATGTCCTGCTCCATTCTTCAGGTTTTGTGTCACAGGCCTTCTGGGTTTGGGGGGGCGTGGCTGGATTTTCTCGGTTGGCTAAAGGCTAATTGCTAAGTGCTAAAGGCTGGTTTTCTACGCCCAATAAAAAAGCCACCCGTTAGGTGGCTTGAATTCAAAGTTTTGGTTTAAAGAGAATTGTGGACCGCAGGCGCCCTCGCCTGCGCTTAGGCTTTTGTGGCACCGGCACTCTTGCCGGTGAGATTTTCGACTATGGATTTTTCACCTTGCAGTGGGAACGGTACGATTGACGACAAGCTTAAACACAAAGCTAAAAGCTAAAGGCCAAGAGCTAAAGGCTGGTTTTCCCACACTCCCGCCACCTATCCGATGACGATGTGTTGCGCAAGAATGCACCTTTTTTAAGGACACACTCTAGTTCATCGGAGGCCGCGGTAACTTGTGGCCCAAACGGTAGGCCACTGACCACAGGGGTGCAGGCCGTTTCGGGTTCCCCCACCAACCAGGCTTTTCTTGCCCAGCTGCTGATCCGCCGGCGCCGCTCCCGTCAGATCCAGCTTCAATATCGCATACAAAAAGAAGGCTTGTCAATAGACAAATTTTGTACATAAGTCTGATAACGCGCGGGCCTGTAAACTACGTGGCGAATTATCGGTCCGTTACCGCGAGTGGGCTGTAATACTGGGCCAAAATATATGTCCGATAACACGAGTGGACTGTAAACTCGGCACAAAATACCTATTTCCCGAAAGTCAGTGTCATTAGTGGCAGGACTTGGTTTTTCTCCGTGATCCTCTGTGCCCTCTGTGGCAAAAAAGTTTTGGTCAGTAAACAATCCTAACGTAGAGACGCGGCACGCCGCGTCTCCAACTCTGCTAATCCTGGATATATCCGCAAGCCAGCGCATGGGAAAGCCCGCCGGGTGCCCCGTCCATCCCTAACCATGCGGTGGGTGCCCCATCCTTTCGTGGTTTTTGCGAAAGGGTGGGTTGGATTCTATCCGCGCTACCCATCCAATTGTCATTAGATTTCGCATCCACACAACAGACAAGTGTCAGGGCACGGCTTCAGCCGTGCCGTAAGAGCATGGAAGAAATCTTTTCCTTGCGCCGCAGGCTTGCGCGCAGCGCCAGCGGAGCGACACAACATAAAAATTTAGAAGCTTTTCCGCGCCTCAGCGTATTTTTGGTGAAGCTGTTCTCCCGCGCTTCCTCCATTCCTCCGCGTTTCAAAGATTTTGGTTTTCAAATTTTCAATCTTTGGCAATTCCGGTGTCCGATCACCTATTCACGTCCATCTGTACCATGACCCAGTAATCCGCTTTGGGCGGGGTAGGCAGGATAGCTTTTTCCAGAAGCGGACGAATGCATGCTGACGGAGCATCAGCGCCGGAAAAGAGCACATCGCGAACGGAGCCCTCTTTTGTAAGCTCCACCAGCAGCCCAATCCATGGTTGCGTGTAACCGGGGCTGGCCTTCACGCAATCAAGGAACGGCTGGTGATATCTTCTGTCCATCTCCGCGCCAAGAGCATAGCTGAAGAGTTGCCCTTCCGGCGTCTTCACGTTTTCCGTTGCTGCCGCCAGTGAGTTGTTGATGTGTGGGATCGCAGACTGGTCTCTGGCGTTGTAGAACGAGTCAAGGGTGTGCCAAACGGCCTTGTCCCAGTTGTCCCTAATCTCGTTAAATGCGATCGCGGCATAGTCAAAGTCCGCGGCCCTGAATGCGATCAGGGCCATCTCGTTGATGTGTGAGACGGATGTGCCGTAGAGTTCCCGCAGCGCCGAATAACCAGCCTTGATCCGCGGCCAGGAGAGCCCGTTAAGGCCCTGCCCCTGTACATTGCCGCAGGCGCAGACCAGGGTGGTGGCGATCTCAAAGTAGATCAGGTCGCCTTTCTTGCCGCCGATGCCGTCAGCCACGGCAGCGGCAAAGCGTGCAGCGTCACCTTCTTCTCCGCCCCACTTGGGCAACAGTGAGTCGGCCAGCATGCGATAGTAGTAATAGTATTCCGGTTCAAATGCGGCTGCCTTCCGGAATAATGCCTGCAACTGGTCCTGCTCCCATTCCTCGCTGCGGGCGATCTCTATCATCGCCGCATACCACTCCGGACACTTCTCCGGCAGTGCCTCCGCCTCTTCCAGTATTACCTGTCCTTTGTGCGCACGTTCTGCCAGCAGATGCCATCCTTCATCCGTCACCTGGGCCGCGTAGTGGGTTCCGCCGCGCCTTCCACCCATAGGAGTTGTACGCTTCGGCCAGGGCAATTCGCGCTGTAATTGAATTAGGAAATTGCTCTTTCCATTTTTCCAGGCGGGCAAGATGCTGGGTCCACTCGGCTTCGCCGGCGCTGGTTTTTGTTCCAGGATGTTCCAGCGCCAGATAGATAGTGTGCACCTTCCAATAGCCTCCGGCGAACCGGGCCTTTGTTGTTCTTGCTTCAGCGGCAATCCGGTCAATCTCAGCGAATTTCTCTTGCTGGAATAGTTGCCGGATGGCTGCCTCGTACTTCTCAATCCCGTGAATGTCGGTGGCAACGTTCGGATTCAGGTCCGGAACGATCTCCGCTTCAGTGCTTGTTGCGGCGACCGGCGCAGTTTGTGGCGCTGCGGCTCCGGTGTTCGCCGCCGGTGTGGCTGTCGGCTTGGAAGCGGGAGAAGTCCCGGTCGCGTTCCGCGCCGCCTGCTTTTGTGCCTTGATGTTTCGGGCGATATCTCCCAGAGACTGGGTTTCCTGAGCAGTCGCTAAAGACGTCGATAAAATCAGGCCAAAGAACAATATTGAGCTCTGTCGGATCATTGCCAAAGCATAGCCAATAACAAAAAGGAGACACAGTTACATAGGTTCTATACCTGAAGGGAATCCGTTTTCCTCCGCTTCCTCCATTCCTCTGTGTTTCAATGATTTTGGTTTTCAAATCTTGGCAATCTCCCTCCTGATCCGCGTTCATCCGCATAAATCTGCGGCAAATGGTTTTCTTCTTCTCCGCGCCTCCGCGTCTCCGCGGTGAGATGTTCTGCTTGCATCCTGCTCCGTGCTAACCTGCTACGTTCTCCCAATCTCCACGCGAGGCCGCTAATTGAGAAACCTGATAATCGCCTTATTGCTTCTCTGCTCCACGCTCCCGGCCCAGACCGTCCCTCACGCCACTGGCATCGCGCACACTGAGCAGGTTGACCTTGCGTATGAAACGTTTGGCGCAAAAGGAACGGCGCTTCCAATCATCGCCGTCAACGGCGGCCCAGGACTTTCGCATGCCTACATGATGCAGAACGATCTGTGGGAGCGCATTGGACGAAACCGCTTTGTCGTTTTATACGATCAGCGCGGCACCGGCGGATCAAAGCGCATGCAAACTGGGGTCTCACAATCAATGGATTCGCAAGTTGCTGACCTCGACGCCATACGTCAGACTCTCGGTCTCACAAAATTTGCGCTGCTCGGCGACTCCTACGGCGGACTCGTCGCCATGGCTTATGCCGCCGCGCATCCTGAGCACGTCGCCAAGTTGATACTCTCCGACTCTCCCGGCCCTTCATGGCACGATATTGTTCACGTGCTGCCCGATGTTTTTCCCGATATTGAAGAAGAGAACAAGCAGGAAGCACAAAAACTTGGCCCTGAGACAGAAGCAGCTACGCGAGCCAGCTTGCGCAATCATTTCCGCATGATCTTTTATTCACCGCAGAAGCGCGACGCATACATGAGCCGCATGGGCGACCTCGGTTTTGAGCCTGCTGTTGGAGAAGCCATCTCCAAGGCCACCGCCGATCTTGATCTCACGCCCAAGCTCTCCGGATTTAAATTTCCCACGCTGGTGATCACCGGACGCTATGACATGAATGTCGCTCCGCTCACGGCGTGGCGATTGGCGCGTGCAATTCCCGGCGCAAAGCTCGTCTTTTTTGAGCAAAGCGGCCATCTGCCTGCCTATGAGGAACCGGACAGGTACATCGAAGTCCTGGAAAATTTTCTTAAATGAAGATTTCTTGAACGCTCAATGAAGCTCTGCGATCTTAAACGCCTGCTCCAGCCGTATCTGGCGAGCCGCTAACTTTTCTGCAATTGCTCTACATTTGTTTTCGTCGGCTTTTCCGGAATCCAGATTGAGAATACCGAGCCCTTTGGACGGTGATGGTTGCGCACCTGTATGAGCCCCTGATGCCGGTCCATGATGTCCTTGGTAAGCCACAATCCCAGTCCCGTGCCGGTGTCTCCCTTGGTGGTGAAAAATGGCTCAAACATTCTGCGTAGCGTAGCTCTGGAGATACCCGTTCCATGGTCCACCACGGAAATCCGTACTCCGCTGACCGAGGTCTTCGGGTGTGGGGCCTTGACGCCTCGCAAAAATAACTTGCCTCCATCTGGCATTGCATCCACGGCGTTGGCGATAAGATTTACTAATACCTGACGGATTTCACCCAGACTGCATACCACCTGCACATTCTTATCGCAGACCACGCTCGCTTGTATGTTCTGGTTCCGCAGCTTCGCCCGGAACAGCACCACGGCTAAATCGAGCAGGGTACGCACCTCTACTTCTTCCGGCCCTCGGGTGGAACGATGAAAGCGCAACGTGTGGTTGGAGATTTCCGTAACGCGGCGTAATTCGTCTTCAGCCAGGCGGGCCCAATGCTGCGCTTCCTGCACGTCGTGCGCGCTCCGCACCAGGAAAAGAAGATTGGTAACCGAGGTTAGCGGGTTGTTGATCTCATGGGCAAGGCTGGCCGCCAAACGCCCAGCCACGGCCAGCTTTTCTGTTTTGCGCAACGCCTCTTCTGACTTTGCCTGGCTGCGCATGAAGTCTCGCACTTCATACTGCCGCGTCCGCGCCCGCATGGCGGCCTCAACGGCGCTTAACAGGGTTTCAAACCGGATAGGCCGCTCCACCAGGGTCACGTTTCCCAGCAGCCGAAGCGCGCTCAGGCCGGCAGGCGACGTTGGTTCGCCCCTGGCTGGACTTATCAGAACGATCAGGGGAAAATCGGACCACGTCGGCTGCATTTCCAGCCGCTTGCTCCACTGTTCTATAGGAGACTTGAGCGATTCCTCAGTGATGAGCGCCGTGGCTGCGCCGCGATCCAACTCATTGAAAAATTCCTCTCGGTTCGCGACGATCTGGCTGGGGAAGCCGTGCCTTTGCAGAAAACTATGCAACAGCTCGCCGTCCCTGCCCAACTGCGCAAGCACCAGTACCCGGAGACTGAGGTCTTCTGCCATTACGATGCTGGCTTTGTGTCTCCACGGAATTTTGGCACGCCTGTCAGCACTCCTTCAAACTGCTCCAGCGGTGGACCAATCTCAATCCGGTTGGGTGAAAGCCGCAATTCGCGGATGCTGCGCTCGTGCGGCCCGCTGCGCCGCTTCACCACAGAGATGGCTTGTTTCACGGCGCCCAGCAACTCAAAGTAACGGAACAGCAATACGTTGTCTGCAAGGTAGGAGACGTCTACAGGCGATCCCATCTGCGCTCCCAGGACTCCAAACTGTGCCATCACCACGAACGTGGTAACACCCATATGATTCAGATAAGAGAATAGTTCATGGAGTTGCACCAGCATGGCCCGTTCCTGCATGGCGTTAAGCAGGCCGTTCAGGCTGTCAATAATCACCACCCGGCAATCCTTCTTTTCAACATCTTCACGGATTCGGGCGATGAACTCACCCGGCGAGAGCTCTGAGGGATCAAGCCTCTGTACCTCGATCAATTTCTTTTTCAAGTACGGTTCCAGCGGGATACCCAGCCCGCGGCAGCGAGTCATGACCGTCTCAACCGTTTCGTCCGTGGTAAACATCAGGCCGCGTTCACCCCGGTCGGCTGCCGATGTCAGGAATTTCGTCGCGATGGTCGATTTTCCGCAGCCCGCCGGCCCCATGAATAACGATGTCGATCCGCGCGAAACTCCGCCGCCAAAAAGCTGATCAAGCTCCGCCAGCCCGCTGGGCAGTTCGCTGCGGTCAACATTCAGCGGTTTGTGCTCGGCTGAGATCAGGCGCGGATACACCCGCAGCCCGCCTTTCTCTATTTTGTAGTCGTGCTGCCCTTCCCGGAAGTGTGATGCGCGCAGTTTTAGCACCTGAATTTGCCGGCGCTGCGGGCCGTACTCACGCGGTTGCGCCTCCATCCGGATTGCGCCGTGGCATATGCTTTGCAGTTGGGTGTCCTGTCGGTCGCCCGTGCGATCGTCCAGCAGCAGCACCGTACATTTTCTTCCCATAAAGAACTGCTTGAGTGAGAGAATTTGCCGCCGGTACCGCAGCGGGTCACGCGCCAGCATGCGAATTTCCGACATGGAGTCGAAAACTATCCTTCCTGCCTGAGCCTTCTCCATCTTCGTGAGGATGTTCTGCATCACGTCCACCAGCTCAACCTCTGAGGGATGAAAGACCGTGTATTGATCAGAGCCGGTTTGGTCCAGCTCCGGCGGTTTTACCTCAAAGATCTCCACTTTCGCCAGGTCAAACCCGTGCGATTCGGCGACGATCTCCAGTTCCTCCCGCGATTCCGCCAGCGTCACATAAAGCGTGGGCTCTTTGTTGGCTGTGCCTTGCAGAAGAAATTGCAGTCCCAGCGTGGTCTTGCCCGATCCGGGATCGCCTTCGATCAGGTAGACGTGCCCCGCCGGAAGGCCCCCTTGCAAAATGTCATCCAGACCAGTGATTCCCGTCGCCAGGCGCATGCTCTGTGTTTTAGCCATTCAAATTGACCCTCAATGAAACACAAGATCATACAGCAATCGTGCTGCTTATACTTGGATGCAACCACAGGGTTAGAAAAAGCTTGGCCCAACCGGTGCCTGCGTAGTTCTTGCGATCGCGTAGGGCTATCGCAATCCAAGACACAAAGGTGAGCAGCCGTAAATCAACGCGAGTCACTCCTGCAAAAATTATTTTCCCGTGTAGCTCACTCTCCAGATGGTTTTTGATCCGTCGTCGCTGACAAAGAGTGATCCGTCATTGCCCACGGCTACACCCACGGGACGTCCCCAGACCTTGCCATCGGCAGTGACAAAGCCAGATAAAAAATCTTCGTAATCGCCCAGAGCCTTGCCATTTTTCATCGGCACGCGGATGACTTCATAACCCGTGCGGCGGCTGCGGTTCCATGAGCCATGCTGTGCGGCAAAAATGTCTCCATGGTATTCCTGCGGGAACTGCTTGCCTTCATAAAAAACCATTTCCAGCGAGGCAAAGTGCGGTTGCACCAGCACGTCCGGCACCAGCACTTTGCTTTTCAACTCAGGATGCTTGCCCTGATGTTTCGGGTCCCAGTTTGCTCCAATGTAATACCAAGGCCAGCCATAGAATCCGCCATCTTCTATATGCGTGATGTAGTCAGGCGGAAGCGTGTCGCCAAGTTCGTCGCGTTCATTCACAGAGCCCCAGAGCGCGCCGGTCTCAGGGCACACAGCAATACCTACGGCGTTGCGGATACCGTATGCATAAATCCGCCGGCCGCTGCCGTCAGGATTCATCTCTAGCACGTCGGCCCGCTCTTTCTCTTCCGGATGCGTATCCGTGTCGTCGTTATTTGAGTGCGATCCCACGGAGACAAACATTTTTTTGCCATCTTTTGAAAATGCGATGTCGCGCGTCCAGTGGCCGCCGCCGTGCAGCCGTCCGCCGCCAGGCAGATCTGCAATTTTCTGTGCTGCGCCGCTCGATTTCAGATCGCCGGAGTGATACGGAAAGCGGACCACTGAGCCGGTGTTGCCCACGTAGACCCATTCCGGGTTCGGCCCCGGAGGATAAAACGCAATGCCGAAAGGCTGCGAGAGTCCGGTGGCAAATGTTTCAACCTGCGTGGCTTTGCCATCTTTGTTCACGCCGCGGAAAACTTTAATCTCGCCTTTGTGGCTTTCCGCCAGAAAGATGTCGCCATTGGGAGCGGTGCGGATTTCGCGCGGATAGTCGAGCCCTTCAGCATAAATCTCAACCTTGAATCCGGCAGGCGTTTGCGGCATGGCGTCTTTCGGTTGCGCGACCACGTCCGCGTCGTTCTCAACCGAGCTGGTGGCATGCGGCTTGGGCATGTCAGCAGCCGTAATTTTGCGGAAGGTGCCCGGCTTCTGCTGTGCCCAGTCAGCATAAGCAGCAGCGCCGCTGATGGGATTGTCTTTGCTCGAGCCGGCTTGCGCGTAAGAGACCATCGGCAGCAATGCTGCTAAAGCCAAAATGGGTATATGAAACGCTCGCATGAAATAAGTCCTCAGTTTTGGGATGCGGTTGAACCCAATCGCGGTCGATGCGAAAGAGGGAACCTTCACCACTGATGAACACGGATGATGCCGATTCGGCTGAGCCCGAAATGAACCTAGATTCCTTATCAGTGTCATCAGTGGAAATCAGTGGTGCTTTCGATTTTTGCAATTCCTCAGGTCTCCCTCGCTACCATGCTTGTCCTCATCACATTCCACGCCGCCAGTTGGATCGTGTATGCCAATTGCCCAACCTGCTTCGCATCCAGCTTGCCGTCGATAATCGCCGCTTGCAGCTTCTGTATTCCCATTTGAATGCTGTCTGGATCTTCCATCGGCCCAAGATCCAGCCTTTCCGCCTTGGTTTGCTCCATGCGGTCATGCATGTGGCACAGCTTCTTGCCTCGCACTCTCGGCGCGCCGCACTGGTCGCCATTCGCGTGTACGTGCCGGCACCTCGCCGCCCGCTGCGCCTTCTCCAGGTTCCTGCGGTCTTTCTCTTGGCGCTCGCGACGGTCCTGTTCCATGAACTTCAGCGATTGTTCAAAAGCCAGGTGCTCCTTAAAGTCCAGCCGCTTTCCAAAGTGGTTGAAGACCGCGTGCGGAAATTCCTGCAGGTATTTTTCATACGCCCGGAATGCGTCATAAAACGCAATGCATAGCCGCCCTGCCTCCGACTGCTCCCATGATCTCCGGTTGTACTCGACCGCCTTAGCGTGGCCCTCCCGCTGGATCAGCTCGTTAGCCTCCTCCCGCGAATAGAACTGCCCCTTGTGCATCGTCGTCGCTAGTGGATCATTCGGGTCTCTCGGCTTAATCTCCCGCTGCCCGATTGGTACCTGGTCAGCTCCATTTCCGCTGAGGTTTGTACTACCATTTGCACTCATTCGTACCTCCTATTGCTTCATTGCCGCTACCGCATTGATTCCTGATCTGCGCTTATCCGCGTAATCTGCGGCAAATGTTTGGTTTTCCGATCACCCGATGTGGCCGGCTTCGCCGGCCACCCCTCCCCCGGTTTCGCCCCATTCCACCCCACTCGACCCCATATGACCCCATGCTGAGAACATCGGCAGAGGGTCACAACCTCAAAACGCAAACACCCGGCTTTGAAAAGCCGGGTGTTAAAAACTTGTGGACCGCAGGCGCCCTTGCCTGCGATCAATTTCACTCTAGCATCTCTTTACCCCATCGCAACAAAAAAATCTGTGACCCTCTGCCGAAACGTCAGCTTTCTACGCAGGTATGGACACCGCCGATCTGGCACATTATCCAGCGCCGCAGGCGCCTCGCGCCATATCGATATCCCGCGCCTGGCAGAAGGCAATGTGTCTATTCAGGTGTTTACCGTCGTCACTACCGCGCCGCGCAAGCTCAATATCTTTCAGAACTCTGATTCCACTGACCAGGTCCGCAACATCGCCATCTTTGAAGTACTTTCCATAAAAGCTTTTTCTGAAATCCCGAGCGCAGCGAGGGATCTCTACCATCTCCACAAAGCAAATGCTATGGCCGCGCCCACGACTGCCAACCCTATCGCAATGTAAATCGCCATATCACGCGCTGAATTCTTTTCTGCCAATGCCGGCTCAGCCATCACCAGGATGTAGTGGTCGCTGCCTTTTAATTTTTGCATTGCGCCTTGATATTGCTCTAGCTCTTGAGGATTGAGTCGGTCCCGCTCGTAGGCTGCCTTTAGCAGGCTGGTAATTTTCTTCTCGAACTCATAGTCCGTTCCTTCCAGCAGTTCGTCAGGAATATCTGTTGGCGATTCCGGGTCCTGTTCGCTGAACAAAAGCAGCTTGGCTTCGCCGTCAGACAAAGGTGTTCCCTGAATCTTGGCCTCGAAAACAATCTTATTAGCCAGAAACTTCTTTGCATCCATTGGAGAGGAAAATGTCATTGTGGATTCTGACTTACCAAGCTGAATTTGAATTAGCAGCGTTCATCTGCGCCAATCTGCGGCAAAACTACTTGCCTTCCCACTCCGGTTTCCGCTTCTCCATCCATGCCGCAATTCCTTCTTTCACGTCTTCGGTCTGGCGGGTGGCCCATCCTTTGGGCACCTGATTCTAATCCTCACTACAAAGTGGGTGCCCCATCCTTTGCGATGGGCGCGTTTTTTTTTTGCGCTCAGAGCAAAGGGTGGGCATACTAGACCCATAGTCTCACGGGTCCGGGTTCGGCAAATTTGTAACTGCTGAAACCGCCATGTTCGTGGCCTCACCTTTAAAAAGGTGGTGGGTGAGTACCGTGCCTGGCCTTGTTGACATGAAAGTTCGCCAACACAAGTATGAATGTGGCAAGCACGCAATGGAAGATGATTGGGATCGTGCCTCCGAACCAGCGCTGATCGGGATAAAAACTCATGCGCAGCACGTAGCGAAGAACCATTCCGCCAAAATAGATGCACCCGAATATCTTCAGATTCCTGCCCAATCTCGCGCTCGGTTGAACGAAATACCCGCGGCCACGGTAAAAATCGACGCAAATCTTAGTGAACAAGATGATGATTAAGAACTGGCTCACCAGGAGTTCAGGGTAAGGCAACAGTCCGGAAAACCACTCCTTCATCGGCGGAAGAAATGAGACATGAAGAAATGCAACCAGCATTTGACCAAGCACCCTCAGGCAAAACAGAAAAAACAAAATGAGGAGTGACCAAAAATATCGTCGTGAAATCGGATTGCTTTCGCTCATGCACTAACCGCGAACATTTTCTTGTATCGTCTGTACCAGTTACTTTGAAAGCGTTCTTGTGGATCGAATTTTCTTTTCAACGCCAGGAAATCAGGAAAATTAGGATAGCAGGCTACAATCTGGTCTTTGCGAGCGTAAGTGTGGTAAGTCAAGTAATACGTCCCCTTGCGTCGCAAGGCAATGTCGATCAGCCGCCGGAAGGCCTCGGCAGAGTCGTGGAGAGCGCTCGGCGTGTGTGATGAGTGAAGATTAAATATTGTGCAGGCGTATGGCTGCTTTGCCCATGGCAGAAACGTTTCTTCATCCTTCTCAATTAAACGGACAGTACCGTAAATCAGCTCAACGTTGTTCTTTCTGAAATCTTCGCGGACCTCCGCCAGGAAGTCAGTTAATTCAGCACGCGGCACATTGATCTCAGTGATCATTTCACTGCCCGGGTGCGTGGCATGCATTTTTTGATCAATCAGCCGGTGGTAATGTTCCGGATAGAAGCTGAGTTGGTGCATGTCTGACCAGTACAGCTGTCCATTGGTTGACATGTAATAGTCAGCATAGCGCTTGAATGCCTCACTCTTGTTTTCATGGGCTAGATAAAGCAGAGTGCGCCAACTCTCGTCTGAAAGTTGTTTCTCGTGCTCCGGCATTACCGTCGCCTGGTCCACCGGCTTGTAACAGGAAAAATACTCCCTTATGTAGAAAATCGTCTGAGTTCCGGTCAATGGAAAACTGAAAATCGCCGTACAGGAACCCGCTCTTGATCCTCCGGTCAAACCCATCCATCAGCCCTTCGGTAGTGCGTATTTCAACCACTCGCTGAATTTTCTGCCGGGGAATGAGACGGAGAGTGACTGAAGAGACGATCCCAAAGAGTCCGTATCCTCCAATAGCGAGCTTAAACAGATCAGCATTCTCTTCTCGGCTGCACTTCACCAATTCGCCATCAGCATTGATCAGTGTGAATGCTTCGATGTTGCTGACAAAAGGCTTCATCGTAAGCCCTCGTCCATGAGCATTTGCCGCAAGGGTGCCGGCGATGCTGATCTTGTCGGCTCCCGTTTGTTTCTGAGCTATTCCCCATTGCTGTGCCTGACCCGACTGGCGGCGCAGATATTCATCCATGATTGCCGGCCAGAATGCTCCTCCGCTCACTTCAATTAAGTGGCGCTCAGTGTCAAATGCGGTAAGGCCATTCAGCCCAGTCATGTCCACCAGAATGGTGTCAGTCCCAAACTGTTGACTACCCATGGCGTGGCGTCCGCCAGCGATCGAAATCGCCATCCGTTTTGTTTTAGCCTGACGAACGATTTCCTGGACTTCCACTGCGCTTTTCGGAGTAACGATTTTGGATACCCGGGTACGGTTCAATCCAGAGTGGATATCGTTAACGAAACGAGATTCATCGGCCCACAGTGGCTCAAGCTGGGCCCCTATACCCATCGCGATTGCGCCGGTTAGAAATTCACGCCTTGTTGGCATAGATTAGTTCGTCCTTTTCCTTACCTGTCAGGGACCGCGCGGTCACAAAAACCATGAACAGGCCGATGCCCTGCAAGATGTGGTATAGCACGTTACAGTTGAAATAGTGTGATGAGTCGAGAATCTTTGTTTGTTGAATGACTGAGGCAATCAGCATCACCACGAGGCCCAGGAACCCTGTCAGGAAGCTCCCTTGATGCCTGTGAAGATAATTCTTTATCAGTGCCCAAGCCAGAAAAAGTATCGCGGGAAGATATCCCAAAATGGCGGTAAGAAAGCTTGCGTTGACGAAAAGAACGATTCCGCAATAGATACAAAAGGCGCCGTAAGCAGCCGCGTCGGCAGGCGCAGATTTGCCGTCAGACCACAGTATGGACCTGGCTATCTGGATTCCAGATAAGGCAGTTACTCCGATCCCAATCATGGTCAACGGCCAGAGTATTCGTTCTCCGACGAAGGACGGATCCAAAAAGAACCCGTGAACTGTGCCGCCAATAAAGGATGACACCGCTATAGACAAAAAGAAGGCCAGAAACCAGAAGTGCAACCGAGGCACGGATCGCAGGCGAACCAAAAGGACTAGAAACGTTAAACACTCGATCGTTAACGCGTAGTCAGTTAGCGCTACATACGGCTGAGTCATTGGAAATACACACGAATCGTACCAGAAATCGAGCTATGAGCGAGGCTTGATCGGTTTCTACAAGGCCCCCCAAAATAAAGGAGACGCCTTTTCGCGTCTCCTTGGGTATTTCGTTTGGTGGTTGTTCTAAATGAGCTTGTTACGCTCTTCCGGCGCTAAATCCGGCTTGCTCCATTTGCTCACGCGCAGCGTCGGCAGTTGAATGGATGCCCTGCACTTTGAGCTTGAAGTCGTCCGGATTGCTGGCGTTCTCCAAGGCGGTTTCATAGCTGACCAGGCCTTGCGAGTACAAATCGTAGAGGGACTGGTCGAACGTCTGCATACCGTACTGGGAGGTGCCGGCGCCAATGGCCTCATGAATCAGGCGCGTCTTTTCCGGGGTCATGATGCACTCGCGGACAAACGCGGTAGAGATCAGGACCTCAGTGGCTGGGACGCGGCCTGCACCGTCAGCGCGCTTAACAAGTCTCTGGCTGACGACGGCCCGCAATGTGGCGCCTAACTGCATACGCACTTGCTTCTGCTCCGGTGGAGGAAATACAGCGATGATTCGGTTGATGGTTTCAACTGCATCCAATGTATGCAGTGTTGAGAAAACTAGGTGGCCGGTTTCGGCGGCGTGCAGCGCGGTGGAAATCGTCTCCAGATCGCGCATTTCGCCCACCAGGATCACGTCCGGGTCCTGACGTAAACTAGCTCGCAAGGCTGACCCGAACGAGGGAGTGTCCACCTCCACTTCACGCTGGTTGACAAAACCTTTCTTATCACGATGAAGGAATTCGATAGGGTCTTCAATCGTAATAATGTGTTCAGAACGGCTCGAGTTGATACGATCAAGCATGGCGGCCAGTGTGGTTGATTTACCTGAACCGGTCACGCCGGTTACCAGCACCAGTCCGCGGGCCTCTTCGCAAATGTGCTCAACAACTTTAGGAAGATATAGTTCTTCAAGTGCGCGAATCTTGGTTGGGATCACGCGCAGTACCAGTCCGACGTTGCCGCGTTGCTGAAAGACGTTGACACGGAAGCGTCCCAGGCCGGCGACGCCGTAGGCCATATCGAGTTCTGCCACTTCTTTGAACTTTTGTTTTTGCCGGTTGGACATCATGCTGAAAGCCATGTTCAACATGTCTTCCGCGGAAACGCGCGGTTGCTCGGTCAGCGGCACCAGTTCGCCATCCACGCGCACGTGCGGATAGTTGCCAACTTTCAAATGAAGATCGGAGGCTTTACGCTCCATCGCAATTCTGAGCAGATCATCAATATGCATATTTCACTCGTACTAAGGAATCCTGGGCCTCATCGCAGTGCTCTATAATATGTTGCGCTGCTGATTGGCTGCAAAGTAGCACGGAGCAACACGGAAGACAATCGGGAAGCAAGCCTAGAAAATGCTGTTTTCCGACTGGTTGATTTCCTTGCACTCTGGCTCTTACGCCAATAAAGCTTTTACCTTCAGCAGTGTACGTTGGGTTATGGCTGGCTACAATGTTACCGATGACACAGCACGTTACTAGACCCCGGGTGGTGGTCATTGGGGCGGGTTTTGCCGGGCTGAACGCGGCCAAAGCCCTGTCCAATGCCCCTGTGGACGTAACCGTGGTGGACCGCAAAAACCACCATACCTTCCAGCCGCTGCTTTATCAGGTGGCGCTGGCCGTGCTTTCACCCGCTGAAATTGCCTCTCCCGTGCGTACCGTGCTGCGCCGGGCCGCCAATACTGAGGTTTTGCTTGGCGAGGTTACCGGCTTTGACCTGCAAAATCGGCTTGTCCGGCTGGGCGATCTGGACTTGCCTTACGATTACCTGGTTGTTGCCGCCGGAGCCACCCACGCTTATTTCGGCCATCCGGAATGGGAGGAATTTGCCCCCGGACTAAAGACCGTGGAAGATGCGACCGAGATTCGACGGCGTATCCTGATGGCCTTTGAGACAGCTGAGCGCGAGCTGTTTGCCGGCCGCACTCCGCCGCCGCTAAATTTCGTTGTAGTCGGAGCGGGCCCCACAGGCGTGGAGTTGGCAGGTGCGATCTCTGACATTGCCGCACATCATCTGACGAAGGAATTTCGCTCGATTGATCCTCGGAAGTCGCGCATCATTTTGCTGGAAGGCGGCCCGCGCGTTTTGCCGAGTTATCCAGAAGATCTTTCCGCCAGCGCTGAGCGCCAGCTAAAAGAAATGGGTGTGGAAGTCCGCACCAATGCCATGGTAACCAATATTGAGGCGGGAGTGGTTTCCGTCGGCAAGGAAAAAATTCCAGCTTCGGTCATTCTCTGGGGCGCTGGCGTCGCTGCTTCGTCTCTGGGCAAAATGCTGGGCGTTCCCGTCGATAGAGCCGGCCGCGTGATTGTTCAGCCTGATCTCACCGTGCCGGGACATCCTGAAGTTTTTGTTACCGGCGATCTTGCGTCAGCCAAGCGTCACAATGGCCAGCCGGTTCCGGGCGTTGCTCCTGCGGCAATCCAGATGGGCAAGTTTGCCGCCCGCCAGATCAAACGATCGGTGGCAGGCAAGCCGCGCGAGAAGTTTGAATATTGGGATAAAGGCAGTCTGGCCACGATCGGGCGCTCACGCGCTGTTGCCGATTTCGGCAAGCTGCATATCTCAGGATATTTTGCCTGGTTGTCATGGCTGTTCATTCACTTGCTGTTTCTGGTCGGCTTCCGCAATCGTCTTTTTGTGATGAGCGAATGGGCCTGGGCATATCTGACTTACAACCACAGCGCTCGATTGATTACCGATCCCGGCGAAAGAGAGCAAATAGAGAAGCCAAAAGCCAAGGCAGGATAGATTTGAAATTTCAAATTTGAAATTTTAGATTTAACGTCTCAATGACTTCCACCCTCCAAACCTCGCGCCTCATCTTGCGCCCGCTGGAACTCTCCGATGCCGAGCAGACTCAGGTCTTATTTCCGCATTGGGAGATCGTCCGCTATATCAGAAACGCCGTGCCTTGGCCTTATCCGCCCGATGGCGCTTACAAGTTTTACCGCGATGTTACGTTGCCCGCCGTCGCACGCGGAGACGAATGGGCCTGGACTATCCGTTTGAAATCCGCTCCTGACCAACTGATCGGCGCTATCAGCCTGTTTCGCAGTGAAACTGACAATCGCGGTTTCTGGCTGGGATTGCCGTGGCAACGCCAAGGCCTGATGACCGAGGCTTGTGACGCGGTGACCGACTATTGGTTTGAAGTGCTCAAATTTCCGGTGCTGCGCGTCCCCAAGCCCATTGCCAATGCCGGTTCGCGCCGCATATCGGAAAAACAAGGCATGCGCGTGATCGCCACAGAAGATCGCGACTACGTTTCTGGCCGCTTGCCTTCTGAAGTTTGGGAGATCACGGCGGAAGAGTGGCGTCGACGGAAATCCGGCGCTAACTCCATCCTAACTAAGGAGCAACCCTAAAAGGTGATCTCCAAATCCTCCATGGTCCTCCGTTCCGGGGAGAAGCCACGGGCTGAGCCTAACCCTGCCATACTCCGGATCGTGAACCCAATAAATGTTTGACTCTGCCGCCGAATAGTGGTTCACTCCCTTGCGAGGATTTAAGCCCCAATTTCTGAGCGATGAATGATTGGCCATTCATTTTGTGCATGGGCCGCACATTCACGCCTCAAGGAGATTCCCCAATGAAGTCCAGAAACTTCATTCTTGCCCTGCTTGTATTTGCTCTTCTTATTACGCCAACGCTCTTCAGCCAGGTGGATTATTCCACCGCGACGTTGCGTGGAACCGTGATGGATCAGGCTGGCGCCGTGGTCGCCGGGGCCACAATTACGGCAACCAATACAAGCACCGGCATCTCCAAAGTGGTCAAAACCGGGTCAGACGGTGCATATCGCCTGTCGGCCTTGCAGCCCGGGCACTATCAGGTCACCACTGTCGCTACGGGCTTTTCCAAGGAAGTCTTTAAAGCCCTGGAACTCACTGTGGGCCAGAGCGCGAACTATGACGTGCATTTAAAGGTGGGCGTAACAAGTGAGGTGGTGGAGGTTACAGGCGAAAACATACCGCTGATCCAAACTGACCAGTCGCAGCAAGCCAACACCATTAACTCTCTGCAGGTGCAGGAACTGCCGAACCTGAATCGGACCTTTACCAATGACGTTTACACGCTTCCCGGCGTGAGCAACTCAGACTCCACGCGCGCTCAGAATCCCGGCTTTACTGGGTACCTGACAACTGGCTTCTCCATCGGCGGCAGCAACGGCCGCAACAATCTTTCCACCATCGATGGCGGTGAGAATGAATACGGAACTGGCCAGTATCGCGTCACCAATCTTCCCGTCGATGCTATTCAGGAATATCAGGTGAACCGCAACGCTTTTACCGCCGAGTTCGGGTTTACTGACGGCAGCGCCATCAACATTGTGACCAAGAGCGGCGGCCAAAAGTGGCATGGTGACGCTTTCGGCTATTTCCGCGATCAGCACACAGAAGCCACCAATTTCTTCAATGGACTGGAAGGCTTCCCCAAGGCATTCAGCCAGAACGTGTACATGGGCGGATCTCTGGGCGGTCCTGTAGTAAAGGAGAAGCTCTTCTTTTTTACTGCCTATGAGTTTCAGCGGGTCGATACGCCCTTTTTCAACAGCATCCTCAACTCGCCTGAAGCGCAGGGAATCAGCGCGCCAGGGCTGGGCAGCAACTGCGCTGGACAGTTCGCCAGCGGATCACCCGATCAGCTGTGTTACGTCAATGCTCTCAAAGCCAGCGGAGATCCATTCCTGGCAGGTTTTGCCAACGGAATTACTCCTGGCCTCACGCCAACCAATGATCCTCAGCTTGCCACAATCCTCAATCGCGACAATGGCGTCTTCAACGCTCCAGACCGGTTGCATAACGTAATCATGCGTTTTGACTATCTAAAGAGCGACCATGATTCGTTCACGTTGCGCGCCGGCTATGTTCATAACAATTTCCATTCAGCCATCGGCGGCATTACCAATTCCACGCCAGACGGCAGCGGTCTTTTCGTCCGCGACTTCAGCATTTTGGGCACCTGGACACGGACGATCAATGCAAACCTGCTCAATCAGGTGCTGATCCAGGTGGTGCCTCGCAATAGTTCACAGGCGTTGCCGAATGCCGATAACGGCATCAATTTCAGCCTGGGCAATCTGGGAGCGCCGGGTCTGGGCGGTACTTCCACCTTTGGTGAGCCGGCGTTGATCCCATACAAAGCGCACCAGCAGCGCTATCAGTTTGAAGATGACATTACCTGGAGCAAGGGAGCGCACACGTTTAAGTTTGGTGCATCGTACCGTCCGGCGAATTACACGGTGGAAGACGATCTTTGGTTCAACAATGAATTTGATTTCAAAGATGGCTTGTTGCCGCTGATCCAGCTTGCGGCTCTATCACCCACCGTGCAGCAACACCTTGTAGGCTTCAACCTGGCCAACGGGCTTCCCGCCACCGGGCCGCAAAGCACAAACCTAAGCGCAGGACAGTCCTTTGCGTTTGGCCTTCCCGTGGATGTTGTGGCTGGATTCAATAATCCCGTCTGGCACGGCTGGGGACATTATTTTGGCAGCTATGTTCAGGATAGCTGGAAGATGTCGCAGCGGCTCACGGTCAATGGCGGCATCCGCTTTGATGTCGATGGCGAGCCTTCGCCGATAGGCGCCAGCTTCTACGCGTCGCCAAGACTGGGTTTTGCCTGGGACCCGTTCGGCAGCCACAAGACCATCATTCGCGCCGGGGCCGGCATTTATTATGCGCCGGTTGATGTCTTGATTCCGTCCTATGGTTCGTTGCTGGATGGCAGCGGTCGCTATATCAATGAAGTGCTGCAAATTCTTAGCCCGACCGACCCCAGCGTCGCGGGTCTCTGGCAAACGGGCATCGCGACCGGCAAGCTTCCATTCGGTCATTTGACTCCCGCGGACTTCGCTGCCGTGGGCATCAATACCACTACACCGGGCGCTTCCGTCGGATACAGCGTGGCCCCCAACTACAAGAATCCTTATAGCTTCCAGGCCAGCACCGGGATCGCCCAGCAGCTTGGCAAAGACTTCTCGCTGGAACTGGGATACAACATGTACCACGCCGTCCACCTGCAGATGCCGGTGGAAACCGGCTATACGCGAATCCCCGCAGGAGCATGCCCCGCAGCCGTTCTTGCTGTCTTCCCAACATGCACAGATCAAACCGGTGGGCCGCTCTATGCGCCCACGGGCAGTCAATTCCAGCACACAACATACGCTTCGAACGGCAGCTCCATTTACCACGGCCTTACCGCGTCACTCACTAAGCGCTTCACCCATGGTCTCCAGTTCCAGGCGAACTATACATGGAGTAAGACGATTGATGACACCATTGATTTCGCCAGCTTCCAGAACTGGTTCCGCCCGGATATGCTCAGCTCCTTCCGGGCAGTCTCGGTTTTCGATGTCCCCCATATCTTCACCGCGAACGCTGTGTACGTGACGCCGTTTAAGCCGGGGCAGGGGGCGCTCTCCGCCATTCTTGGCGACATCACCATCTCGCCAATCGTGACTCTGCGCAGCGGGCTGCCATTCTCCGTCCGCATACCGAACAGCACCAACAAGATCAACGACCAGACGCTCGACAGCAACTATGCCATTCCGTTCCTTTCATCGCGCGACGATAACCGGGGGGCGCCTTTCTATACCTGGGACATGAATTTTCAGAAAGCGATCTATGTCAATCGCGAGCACAACGTGCGTTTAAATCTAATCGCACAGGCGGTCAACATCCTCAACCACATCAATTTCAACCATGTGAATGATGCGTTTGATATCAACGGCATTCCCGCAAACGGAATCGTTCAAACCGCAAGGGGCCCCTTGAACCTGATCACCGGACCGTTTACCGGCTTGAAGGGATTGAAGCCAACCAGCGCCAGCCAGCTTACCGATCCGTTGTTCTTCTCGCAGGCGGACGTGCCTCGCCAGGTGCAGTTCGGCCTGCGGGTGGCGTTCTAAACGACATTGTTGGGATAAAAAAAGACGAGGGCGATCACGCCCTCGTCTTTTTGTTTCAAACAGGCAAAGAAGAGGTATTCTCATGGTTCAGCCGTGCCAAAAATGACAATTAGAGGGGTTTAGTTAACGTAAACATTTTACAAATCGTCATCCCGACGGTCGTTAAGCGAGCGCGCGCTTTTACCAGCGCCGCGAGTAGGACGGAGGGACCTTGTGCTTGCTTTTTAAGTTCACGCTGCTTACAAAACTGCTTTAGATACTTGAATTAAAGGACATCCGGAGGAGCACGTGCATTTAAAACCAGACCAGGATGCGGTGGAGTTTCTCAAACAGTTCGGATTGCTTTTTGTCTTTGTCATTTTCGGTGCACTTTATTTCATGAGATATCGCTCCAGTTGGCCTCGCTCAAGGCGAAAGCATTCCTCTAAACATAAGCATGATGACGAGCCGAAAAAGAGAGCAAAGGAAACTTCAGAGAATTAAATTTTACTTTTCCTTTGCGTCCTTCGCGTCCTTTGCGGTAATAAGGTTTGACTGAATGCTGATTGCTGACCACTGAATGCTGTATTGCATCCAAGTCACAGACGGAGGGGCAACATGCGTTGGACACCAGGCGGCACGAGCGGGGACATTGAAGATCGCCGGGACGATGGCGGCGGAGGCGGCGGGTTCGGTTTTGGCGGGATGCATATCGGCATTGGCGGCATGCTTATCCTGCTGATTCTTAGCTTTGTCTTCAAGCGGAATTTTTTTACCCTGCTGAGTGGCGGCGGTGGCGCAAGCTCAGCCCTTCACGAGCCTGATCGCGCCCGTGATGCCCAGGAAGAGCCCACGGTAAAGTTTGTATCCTTTGTTTTGGATGATGCCCAGCAAACGTGGGCAGGGATTCTCGAGCAGCAGGGCATTCCTTACCGCCACGCCAAGCTGGTGCTGTTTCGCAACGCCACAACTTCCGGCTGCGGATCGGCGCGCTCCGCCACCGGCCCGTTCTATTGCCCAGCCGACGAAAAGGTTTACATCGATCTTGGCTTTTATGACGAGCTGAAGCAGCGCTTTGGCGCGCCCGGAGACTTTGCCCAGGCATACGTATTGGCCCATGAACTCGGGCATCACGTGCAGAAGCTGATCGGAGTTGAGCAGAAGGTAAGCTCGCTGATGCGCAGTGAGCCCAGCGAACGTAATGAACTCTCGGTCAAAATGGAGTTGCAGGCCGACTGCCTGGCCGGGGTGTGGGCGCACTCCACAGATCAGCGCAAACTTCTGGAAAAGGGCGATGCGGAAAGCGCAATGAACGCTGCTGCCGCCGTTGGGGATGACCGTTTGCAGAAGATGTCAACGGGCAGAGTGAGCCCGGAAACATTCACCCATGGCAGCTCCGCCCAGCGCACGCAATGGTTCAGTCGCGGCATGGATCAGGGAACCATCGCGGCGTGTAACACGTTTCAGTAAGCGAAACACTGTACAGCGTAGAGGGTCCTTCCTCGAGATTTGCCTCTGAGCCATCGACGCTCAAGTCTACGGGCCGTGGAACTTACTCTAGTGCAAATTTTGATTCGCCTTAAGTGAAAAATCCGTAGAGCTGACTACACCATCCGTGCGATTCTGATTGCAAAGGAAACGGTTTCAGCGGGGTATATGGCTCCGCTCGCCGCTTCAAAACCTACGCTGCTTCACCATTGACTCTCAACCTGAATCCAAACTCCGGGACCTTGCATGAGTTCAGATAGTTTAGCGCGCAATATCACGTCCAGCAGTAATCGGCACTTTTCTCCCTGGAACGTCTTTTCAGCTTTGCTTCTGCTTTCTGATGAGTCGTCGCTCAGCACGGCCAGAAAAGTTATGGAAAGCTTTGGCATGAGTGTTTTTGCCGCTTCCAGCGTGCTGGATGGGGAAAGAATTTTGCATAATTCCAGGCTCGATCTTGCCGTTTGCGACTTTGAAATGCCTTGCGCTGCCGATCTCAGCGTGCTGCAGCTTTCGTCCCGCTGGCGTGGATTATCCATCGGCCTCATGCCCACAGCCCGGCTTGATCAATCCAGCCGTAAGCGAATTCAAATCCGGATTCCCAAACCGCTCAGCGCTGATATGCTGACGCGGAGCCTTAAAGCTTCTTATACCAACATGGCGCAGCAAAGAATTGCCGCTTATCGCCATAGCTTGCCGGTGAAATTAGTTTCCGGAACGCTTGCTCATCGGGGCTGGCAGCGGACGCTGCAGCAGGTAAGTGTTCTCAATGTAAGCCAGACCGGCCTTTGCCTGAATGCCGCGGAGCCCCTGCCCCACGGAGCTTCCATCCGCATGAGTTTGATGTTGCCTGAAACCCCGGCCTCATTGCATGCCAGCGGCCACGTAGTCTGGTCACACAGCAATGGACGGGCCGGAGTTGCGTTTGACCGCGCAGCAACTCCCGAGATGAAAAAATTCCAGGAACGATTGAAGACGTGGCTTCCGCGCGAACTGGAATTGGCAGCGTCGGCCTAAGCGGCCAGAGATGAGCCAAACGTGCGAAGCCTGCCCATCAGCCACTGATCGTCGCAAACGAACACTGTAAAGAATCACAGGGAAAGTTAGCCGATCTTTTGGGCAGCAGGGAACCGAGACATCCGTTCCGTATCAAATAGTCATCTTTCCAAGTAAAAGATGAGACGCACACTCGCTTATCACCCGCTCGCCAGTCCAGTTGCTGACAAGCGCGAAATCTTTCAGGCGGCCACATTTCATTCCCCGGGCAGTTGGCTTGTCCGCCTTCGACCAAGGGATTCCACTGTCTACGCCAGTCAGGGCCGGAGCGTAATGGCGACCAGCCCGGACGGTTTTGTCTTTAAACACAAGGAGCACGGCCTGTGGGTGTATCAGGCCCGGATGCTCTCTCGCTATCGTTGGCTGGTGAATGGCAAGCCGCCCATCATGACCGCAAATTCCAATCTCCATCAATACTCGTGGCTCGGTTATTACATTGCTTCCCCGGCGAACGCTAAAGACACGGGGCTTGATGAAAAAAATCCGGCGCAACAGACGATCGAACTGCGCCTTTCGCGCCAGCTCGGCCCTGGTCTGCATGAAGATGTTGACGTGACAAACTTCAGTCGATTCTCCACATCCGTTCGCCTGGAACTTGAAGTGGAGAGCGACTTCGCCGATCCCGCTGAAGCCAACGGCAGGCGCAAACAGAAGGGCCGGCTTCGTACCAGTTGGCGCAACTCCACTGGCGGCGCAGCCGAATTGACGTTCGACTACCGCGCCGTGCATAAATACGATCATCAGGGAAATCGAGGGACAGCGCGGCTGCATCGACGCATTCATTTACTGCTCGGTTGCGCAGGTTCCAGGCCGCAGTACAAGAACAAGAAAATTCGTTTCAACCTGCATTTAGATCCCGGTGAAAGCTGGCACGCATGTCTGAAGTGGCAGCCGCAGATTGAAAATGTGGAAAAGAAGATTGAGACTGGCTGCAATTTCTCCGGCTCGAGCCACTGGAACCGTAAGCGCGTGAAATTTCTTGATGAGGCTACGGCTTTCACCAGCCCTCAAAGCGGGGACTTGACAGGCATAGTGGTGGGCGCTCTCGAACAGTCAAAGCACGATCTTGCCGCGCTCAGGCTGTATGACCTTGATGAGGACCTCGGCCAAAGCAATGGCAATGGTCGGCATTATCAGGGCTGGACAGCGGCAGCGGGACTTCCCGCGTATGTAGGGTTCTATAGTCGCGACGCTTTAACAGCTTCATGGCAGGCATTGATGCTAACTCCGGAGATGACCATTGGTGCGACGACGAGACTCGCGAAATCACAAGCCGCTAAAGTCAACGATTGGCGCGATGAGCAGCCGGGCAAGATTGTTCACGAACTGCACACGAACCCGCTTTCAGTCCTCAATTTCGATCCTCACGGCTGTTATTACGGCGGCGTAACCGGCGCAATTTATTTCGGAGTAGTAGTTGCAGGACTGTGGCATTGGACAGGCGACAAAGCACTGGTTCGTCCGCTGGCCCAAACAGCGCTGAAAGGTCTCCAATGGGCTGACCAGTACGGTGATATTGATGGTGATGGCTTCTGCGAATATCTCACGCGCTCTGACCAAGGTGAAAAAAACCAGGGCTGGAAGGATTCCGGCGACGCAATTGTTTATGAAGATGGAAAACAAGTGACGGACCCTCTGGGCACGTGCGAGATGCAGGCATATATCTACGCCTCCAAATTGCATTTGTCTGAAGTACTGTGGTGGCTGGAAGAAGTCGATCTAGCCGCAAAACTTTTCAGGCAGAAGAATTGAAAAAGCGCTTTAATGAAGCGTTTTGGATGGACGATGAAAACTACATAGCGCTTGGCCTTGACGCGCAAAAGCGGCAGATCAAATCGGTCACGTCTGATCCCGGACACTGCCTGGCCAGCGGAATTGTAGATCCGAGCATGGCTGAAAAAGTGGCGCAGCGCCTGATGCAAGAGGACCTGTTCTCCGGTTGGGGCGTTCGCACATTGTCGGCCCGGCATCCGTCTTTCAATCCTTATGCGTACCATCGTGGGACTGTGTGGCCTGTGGAGAACGCAGTTTTTGCCCTGGCATTCGCGCGCTACGGCCTCCACAAACTCATGCACAGGTTGTGCGCAGCGCAATTTGAGACCGCCGGGATCTTCGACTACTATCGCCTGCCGGAAGTCTTTGCCGGGCATCAACGGGACCAGGAGCATCCTTTCCCGGCTATATATCCAAAAGCGAATTGGCCCCAGGCATGGTCGGCGTCTGCACCTTTTACCCATCTGCAAGCAATGCTGGGCATCTATCCATACGCGCCGCTGAATACTCTCCTAGTGGATCCTCATTTGCCGGAGTGGCTGCCCGAGATCAGCCTGCATAACATGCGCATCGGACCAGCGAGCGTGAGTCTCCGTTTTTTTCGGAAAGCAACCGGCGACACGGACTACGAGATACTTGACCAGCGCGAAAAGCTGCACATCGTCCGTCAACCAAGTCCCTGGTCATTGACCGCCGGTGGGGGAGAGCGCGTGCGTGACGCAATCCAAAGCCTGCTTCCGCATTAACTGATTCTCGGGAGCGTCGATCTGCATTCATACGGTTCAAATTGGAATGGGCACGCGTTGCGATGATCTCGCGCAGCAATCGCAAACAGCATTGTGCCAGTGCGCTTGGCAATCGCCGCAAAGAAGGCAATCGCTGTAAAGACGATTAGAGCTTGCTTACGAATTCTCTTGTCATAAGTTGGCGCACTGGTCCCTATCCTCAAGACTTAGAATTGGGCTATCGACCCCTCATACCCTGCGTATTTTGTCTCGGATCGGAGCTATTTATGATCGCAAACCGAAAAATTCTTATTGTCGATGACGAACATTCCATCGCGGACACGCTCGCAGCGATCCTGCAGCTGAACGGGTTCGATGTGTACGTCGCCTATTCCGGTGATCGGGCAATAGAACTGGCGCTCCGGATTGAGCCTGATCTCCTTATTTCAGACGTGATGATGCCGGACAAAAATGGAATTGAAGTCGCTGCCGCCGTCAAAGCAAGGCTCCCGCAGTGCAAGACACTTCTTTTTTCGGGCAATGCGGCTGCTGCTGACTTGCTTAAAGCGGCGCGGCAATCAGGGTATAAAGGTGAGATTTTGGCTAAGCCTGTACATCCAAGCGATTTGCTGGTAAAGCTCGGCAACTTGGCCGCCTAAAAACCACGCATACGAACGCGAACTTTGCATCATTGCAAATTCGTTTCGCTGATTGCCAAGGCCTAATTGCTAGCTATACCCCTACCGGCTGCTTTGATCGATCACCCACCGGCACAGGCGTAAACCAGTTGTGGCGATCAGGGGCCGTGCCGTTCACGATACCAAAAAATTCGCGCTGTAGAGCCAGAGTGACCGGTCCTGTGGTCCCGTTATTGATGTTGATCTTGTCGATGGAACGGATCGGAGTGATTTCTGAAGCAGTGCCGCAGAAAAAGACTTCGTCAGCCAGGTAAAGCATTTCGCGGGGGATCATCTGCTCAACCACGGGCATACCGATGTCCTCGCCCAGCGCAATAATGCTCTCACGCGTAATGCCCGGTAGCACAGAATTGCCAAGCGGCGGCGTTAGCAGCTTGCCTTTGCGGACAATAAAAATGTTGGCCCCTGAGGCCTCGCTAACAAAGCCATTCACGTCCAATGCGATGCCTTCCACGTAGCCATTCACAATGGCTTCCATCTTGATCAGCTGGGAATTCATGTAATTGGCGCCGGCCTTGGACATGGCAGGCATGGTGTTCGGCGCAATGCGCGCCCACGAAGATACACACACATCTACGCCATCGCTGACATTGCCGTGTCCCAGATACTTGCCCCACGGATAATTGGTCATATAAATCTCAGTGGGCGAGTTGAAAGGATTCACGCCTGCTTCGCCGTAACCGCGCATCACGATCGGGCGCAGGTAGCACGGCCAAACACCGTTATTTGAAACCAGTTCCAGGGCGGCGGCGCACAGCTGGTCAAGGTTGTAATCAATATCAATGCGATAGATCTTGGCCGAGTCAATGAGCCTCTGCATGTGCTCGCGAAGCCGGAAGATGGCAGGTTTGCCTTGTGGCGCATAGCAACGGATGCCTTCAAAAACAGAGGAACCGTAGTTGACCACGTGGGCCATCACATGAATCTGGGCGTCCTTCCAGGGAATGAGTTTCCCGTTATGCCAGATCTTTTCCGTCGCTTGAATCGCCATGGGGGAGGCTCCTTCAGAGGGGTTTTCCTGCTTGCCTGAACGCCATTCGGATTACGCCCCGGACTTCAGGACGGTCCAAATGCACTCTACCACTAATTAGATAGAAAATTCGGGCGAACGGGACATTATATCTGACGGAAATTTCCCCGGCTAACATTAGATACGGCTGGATTCTCACCGCATCGATTACAAATGTTTGCCGGGGAAGCGATTTCTACTGTCTAGGTTGCGTCGCGGCCTCAGTTTGGCTTGTTTTTTCAGCAGCAGCAGGAGCCGGACTGCTCTGGGCCACCGCTGTTTGAGGGGTGTAAAGATAGGTTTGCGGGTTCGCCATCATTGTGGGCATGGCGGCAAAAGGCTTGGAGTAATCGTTGGCGGCGTTCCAAAACAGGAACCCGTCTCCGTGGTGCGCGTGGGACGAACTGACCTGTTTCAAAATGTATTCAGGCGAGTAAGTCTTGGTTCGCCAGTGGAAAGCCTGCAACCAGGGACGCAACACTACGCCGGTGCCGGCCGTAACTTTCTCAAACCGGTCCATGGAAACGCTGATGAAATGCTCAGGAGCGTCGCCTGGGGCCGCGATGCCGTCCATGCCAAAGAAGTGCGACGGGATAGATCATGGGTGAAAGCACGTCACAGTGTTTGGCCATTTTCGTGATGTCTTGGCCGGTATGGCTCAGGTCCACCTGTCGCTGCCACGCCATAATGCCAAAAACATCAAGTGAAACCAGCACCCCCATGGGGTGCAACTGCGAATAGGCGCGATCCAGAAAATTGGCGATCACGTCATCGCGGTGCATGTTCGGGATCTTTTTGGAAGGCAAACTGCGCGTCGGCCTGGTTGCCTTCGGCAGGGAAGCGGACATAGTCAAACTGGATTTCGTCCACGCCGGAGGTGGCCACATACTTGGCCAGTGCGATGTTGTAATCCTGCACTTCCTTATTAGAGCTGTCTGACCAGACCAGCTTGCCATTTTCCCGCCACGGCTGGTGCATGCTTCTGGACTGCACCGCCAATTGGCTATGGTTCTGGGCGATATTGTCATCCCGGAAGAGCGCCTGCCGTGCAATCACGTGCATATCCAGCGAGTGCAGGAAGCGTACGTACTTGGGCAAATTGGTGATCGGATGGTGGGTCACCTTCTTCGCCAGCGGATGATCAAAAGGAATGTTGATGGAGCCGTCGCTGTCCTTAATATCAAAGACCACGGCATTTCCGCCTGCCTGCTTCCACCGCTTAACCAAATCGATACCGTGGGCGCTGCCCGCAGTCCCACCCGTCATATAAATGGCGCGGACTTCAGTCTCTTTGGGAAAGGGCCGGCTCTTTTCCACGATAGGTTGCGGCTCAATGCCGGGAACCAAAATATTGTCGCCCTTCTTGAATGTGGTCTTGCCGCCATTCGCCTTGGCGATGGCATCCACATACTCCGCTACCGTCATGTATTGCGACTCTGTGAGATGGCCACGAGCCAGGAATTGGGCCGTAGTTACGGCTTTTGCCGTCACGGCGACTGTTCCCGGAGGCAGTTCTTGTGGTTGCGCAGCAGTGGCGGGCGCCGGGTTCTGCGCCGGCACACCGGGTTTCTCAGCAGCGGAAGCTTTAATCTGGCCGTGTCGCGTAAAAGCGGCAACCGCAATGATCAGCCCAAGTACAACCAGGGCCGCGGAGGAGATGAAACGAAACTTTTTGGGTAACATTTAGGCTCTTTCCCGGGGTCTTGCAGGCATCTTACCATGCGTCCGGGTACTCTGATCAAAATGGCGTGAGTGTCTGGCCTTTTGTCACTCACTGCGCATCTAAATGTTTGATGCATGTAGATGAATGTTGACGGATTAGTAATGACAACTCTGCAGCTTACATCTCCATCTCACATTCACACCTCCGAAACTGGGAGGAGTCCTCGGCAAAAGAGGCGGGGAATTTTATGAGGACCGGCTTTAATACTGCTCTTGATCCTACCCGGCGCAGCTCAGATGCGCAGGACTTTGAAACCGCTTTGCGACGGAAAATCGTTGGCCAGGACCCGGCCGTCGAAAAAGTCGTGGAAATTTACCAGATGTTTCTTGCGGGGTTGAACGCTCCCGGACGTCCCGTGGGAAACCTGCTCTTTCTCGGGCCTACCGGCTCAGGCAAAACGCGCGTGGTGGAAGCCGTTGCGGAATCGCTCTTCGGCGATCCCCGTGCGATCATCAAGATTGACTGCGCGGAATTTCAGCACAGCCATGAAATCGCCAAGTTGATCGGCTCGCCGCCCGGCTATCTGGGACATCGCGAGACGCACCCTCTGCTGACCCAGGAGGCGCTTAACCAATGGCATACAGAAAAGCTCAAGCTCACGCTGCTGCTGTTTGATGAGATTGAAAAAGCCAGTGACGCTCTTTGGCAGCTTCTGCTCGGCATCCTGGATAAAGCCACCCTTACTCTGGGCGACAATCGCCGCGTTGATCTTTCCCAGTGTCTGATTGTGATGACCTCAAACCTGGGTGCTCACGAGATGGACGAGCTCATGACCGGCGGCCTCGGTTTTGGCAATACTAAGCACGCCAACCACATGGACGCCGCGCTGGACGACAAGATCACTCGGACGGCGCAGGATGCGGCTCGGCGCAAGTTCTCGCCAGAGTTCATGAACCGCATTGACAAGGTTGTAGTGTTCAAGACCCTGAAGCCGGAACATCTTGAGCAGATACTGGAAATTGAACTGGGAATGGTGCAACAGCGCATCCTCCAGGCCACCGGCAATAGCCAGTTCGTGTTTTCCTGCACGGCCCCGGTCAAAGGCTTCCTGTTACAGGAAGGCACTGATCCCAAATACGGCGCACGGCATCTGAAGCGGGCCATTGAAAAGAATGTGGTTTTCCCTTTGGCTAACTTGGTTGCTACTGGCCAGATCAAGCTGGGCGACTTCGTCCGCATTGATCGGAAAGAGACCCAGATGACCTTCACCAAGGAGGCGGAAGGCGCGCTGGTGCCGGTTCTGTTGGAGAAATATGGAGAACTCAATCCGGGATCGCCCTTAGCTGCCAAGGCGGGACGGGGCAGCGGCAAATCTCCGCGGGACTTTGGCGGGATCGCTCCGCTTCTCGATCATAAGTAGCATTCAACGGTCAGATATAAAAAGCTATACCGCAAAGAACGCAAAGGAAATTCAGAGATTGAATTTCCTTTTTCCTTTGCGGCCTTTGCGGTGATAAACGTTTGTTGAATGCTGACGGTGGGTGCTGAATTCTTAAATCATTCAATTACCAAATTACCCATTTACCCATTTACCAATCCCTATTTGATTCGTGTTCGTTCGCGAAATTCGCGGCCGCATTTTTTGATCTGCGCTTATCAGCGAAATCTGCGGCGAAGAGGTTTGGCTGAATGCTGACGGCCGAGTGCTAATCATGGCTCCATGGACTTGAATGATGCATCCGCCGAGACAGTGGCGATGTTCAGGGCTTCTTCTTGCTGGTGGGACCGCTGATATTCGCCGGTCGAGGGGAACAGCCCCTGACGCTCCTCCAGCGTCTGCTTGGAGCCTTGCGGCGCGCTAAGAAATGCGCAAAATTTCTCGAGCAACCGGGCTTGCGGGCAGAGATAGTCGAGCCACAGAAATTGCCCTTGCTCATTGATTTCAAGGAACCACCAGTCCCCCTTGTGGTCCACGGCCAGATCCAGCGAGCCGGTGCAGACACCGGTCTGACGGGCAAAATCAATTATGCCGCGCTCAACGTCCGGCGGCGTATCGACGCATTCAACGACCACGTTCCTCAATGCCGCGTCGTGTCGCCAATCGAGAGAATTCGCAGGGGTGCGCACGGCAAATGAAAAAACGCGCTCTCCTATCAGCACCATACGGACGTCAAATTGCTTACTCACCTTTTCCTGGTAGATGGCGGGAGCATAGGTAAAGACTTCATCGTCCGCGGGTAGCTCCTCGCGGTTCAGGCAAAAAGTCTCTGTTACAGAAATATCAGTCGAGCCCTGCTGCTGCCATACATGCGCGGCAAACGCTTTGCAGATGGCATCGGTGGGGTGGCGATCAAAAAACTTCCGCACTGCCGCCGCCGAATTCGAAAAGAGCGTTTCTGGAACTTTCAATCCTGACTTCCGGGCCAGCCGCAATTGAACGGCCTTGTTCTGGACCATGCGCACGGCTGAATATGGATTGACACAGCGGACCGGCAGGCTTTCAAACATGTAAGCCAGCTCGTCGAAAAAAGAAGGAGACGGCTGACCATCCTTTTCCTGTTCCATTGTTGGATGGTCTGAAACCTGATGGTCGGAAACCTGATGGTCGGAAGCCTGATGGTCGGAAGCCTGATGCTGCGATTGGCGGAGCCAGAGAACGTCACCTTGCTCCAGCCGATGCGCTCCCAGTTGAATGCTAGGAAATTCATCCAGAAGCAGCGATGCCCGCTCCGGCTCGGTCCATGAAACGCCGCTCCAGCATGAAGCCTGGTAGCCAGCCTGTTCCAGGGCCCAGCAAACAGGAGCCGCATGGTCGTCTTTCGGATGCGCAAGCACGATGATTTTCATTGCCTGTCCTGGCGAAAACGGAAGCGCCGCCTGCAGCCGCGCTTCCGCAGTTGGACTTCTGGGTTAAAAGCAGCCCGCAGCTATTGGTCAAACATAGTGTCTGGATGGTTGATTGGGCTGGTTGGAAGAGCGGTGGCAACCGTAGCCGCACTCCCTGTGATCTGTTCTACCTCGTTCTGGGTGAGTTGGCGAGCACCCTTACGGATGAGCACCCGGTGATTATCATTCGACATGTGGTCTCCTTTTCAGCCTTCTCCGGCCGGAGCCTCAATCTGCCAAAAAGCACTACCAAAGTTATGTGTCAAAACTGTGGTCGGGATTGCTGGACGATCCAGTCACCAGCACGCTCAGACGCGTTGGAATCAGCCCGCCTGACACTCCGTCCAGTTCCTCTTGAGCGAGTTGGCGGGCGCCGATGCGGGTGAGTACCCGATTGTTGTCTGTATTATTCGACATGTACTTTTCCTTTCTCAAACCTGATTTCTTCTCCCTATTTTTGGGGGCAGGATTGATGTGTCGAGTCATCCTTGTGAGGTCCGCTGTGGGAGCTACGAATCAAAGTCTGTATCAGGGTTGTTGATTGTGTTGGTCCCGGTATGGCTTGCGCGGGTAAACGGGCCACCGGCCCCGGTGATCTGTTCCAGTTCTTCCGGCGTCAGTTGACGAGCGCCTCTGCGGGTGAGCACCCGATTTTCATTGTTGTTCGACATGGATTTCTCCTTTCCAATTTTGTGTTCTTCTCCAAATACCCTGAAGAAATCAATCGCCAGAAGAGCACAACATCGTAAGAAAAGATTAGAAGATTAATAGAACAAAGTTTGGTTATTCAATGACTTAATGAGAGCTGGTTTCCCGAATTGGGAAAGTGCGCCCCGGAGCGGCGCGAGAGATTCGCAAAAGAAGGCTCCGAGACGAGACAAAGAAAGCTGGGGATTTTCCCCAGCTTCCTTTTTCTGAATTACCTTTCTCCCTACGACGCGGCAGCTGCGTGTTTAGGTGGCGTGTTGCCGGTCTTAAGCAGTCCTGCCAGTTTGGCGCCGTCAACACTGCCAAGTCCGCTGCATGCGTCCCACCTTTTTGTGCGTCGTAGCCGACCTTTTTGAATTTTTTGAAACTGACGCGATTGTTTCCGGCCACCACATCCTGGAAAGCACCCGAATTATCCGGCAACGAATACAGCTGTGGATTGATGAAACCGACGCGGCCTTTCAACTTCTGATTGATGAGCGCGATCAAGCCTGCCCAGAGCGGGGCCACAGCGCTGGTGCCGCCCGCTGGAAACGTTTGACCGTCCACCTGGATGTTGTATCCGGTGGTGGGGTCGGCATTTCCTGAAACATCGGGCACACCTCGTCCGGCGAAAGCTGAAGCGTTCACGGATTTGGGTACTTTCGAACTATTCTGGTACGCAGGCAGTAAAAATACTTCACTTACGCCGCCACCGCCGGAGCCAAAGGAACCGTCTGGTCCTGCATTTGTTGACAGATCAGCTTTGTTCTGGTTCCAGACGGATTCGCTGGTGATGGCGCCCTTGTTCGCCAGCACGCGAGTGCCGCTGCAACCCAATGCGAACGGGCTCGAAGCGGGAAAATCTGCATGCGCAAGTCCGTCCCAGACGCGCGGGCCCATATCAGCCGCGCCATCGTCGCCGGAGGCGATGCAAACGGTAATTCCCAGCAGCGCAGCCTCCTGCAGTACCTGATCGAATTGCTTCTGGAATCCGGTGTTGGATGTGTCTTCCGGGCCGCCCCAACTGATTGAGATTACGGAAGGGTTGTTTTCAGTATCATGAACGGCTTTTGTCAGAGCATCCAGAAAACCGTTTGAGGTACCTTCATTCGGAGCAAAATAAACCACGATCGTGGCTGCGGGAGCCACTGCAGCCGCCACTTCAATGTCCAACACCACTTCTCCGTCAGCGCTGTCTGGAGTGGTAGGAGAGTTGCTTGCCCCGTCTACGGAAACAGGAATGACTTTCGGTACAGGAAGCCCCAGGCCACTGAAATATTCCTGAAGGTCCTGGGGACGGAAACCACCACCCAATTCCAGAATGGCAATAGTTTCGCCTGTTCCATCGGCACCTGTGGGGAAGTTGTACAACTTGGCGAGTTCAGGAGGTGAAAAAGGGCGCGGTTTGCTGCTGCTGGTGCTCTTCTTACGAGCTGTACTGCGTCTCCTGGCCACCGGGCGATTGTCCAGCCCAAAGACCCCTTCTATCACACCTTCCAGCTCTGCCGGAATTTGAATTTTTCCGGTGCGTCCACGATAGGTCCCCGAGTCATAGGCATACGTCTTTAAGTTCTGGGAAAATGCCTTGTTGAAATCAGTCACGACGCCTGACAGCATCACGCTGCGGCGGGCTGCATCGGCGCGCACTACTGTAAGATTGTTCTCCGCGGCAAACGCGCGCACTTTTTCGATATCTGCAGGATCAGCTCCATGTTTTGCTTCCAGTTCCTCATGCGAATACTGCTGAGGAACGTAAGAGGGTTGCAACATACTTTGCGCGGTGGGCAACGGAGTTCTTGGGCGCAATCTTACTGTGACTTCCAGGCGCTCATCCGCTGGAGCAGGTCCCAGCACAGTGGCGTCTCTAAAGGGAACCTTCTTACTGTCTTGTATTGGTACCATTTTTTTAGTCGCCATATAGACTTCCTTTCTAAATTGTTGAGTAATCCTATATCAGGCCTCAGCTGTTCGTCTGATTTCTTAAACGGAAAATAGGATCGGTGTCCTTTAAATAGAAGACGTGCCAGCATTTCAAAACCCTGCTCTCCAGCCACCAACAATTCCGTAAACAGGTCAGCTTTGAGAGAATTTTTAAGTTGGTAAATGTGTGTAAAAGGACTTTCAGGAGATGGTGAACGCAATCCAGAATAGCTGGCGTGGTCGGTTCTGGCTACCCCTTCTTTAATTCAATCAGCACCAGTCGGGCGACTTCTTTGAGCGTTTCAAAAACGCCTTTGCCCTGGAAGGCCACTGCTTCAAAGGTAGGCTCATCTTTCTTGGCTAGTTCGCGCTTCAGCTCTTCTACTGCCATAGCGCTGGGCAGGTCTCGTTTGTTGAATTGCAGGACGTAAGGGATTTTCTTGAAATCGTAGCCGTGTTCTTTCAGGTTCTCTTGCAAATTTTCCAGCGCTTCAATGTTTGCGTCCATGCGCTCTTCCTGCGAGTCGGCCACAAAGACCACCCCATCCACCCCGCGCAGGATAAGCTTTCTGCTGGCATCGTAAAAAACCTGGCCGGGAACGGTGTAGAGATGGAATCGTGTGCGGAAGCCGCGGACAGTCCCCAGATCAAGCGGCAGAAAGTCAAAGAAGAGCGTCCGGTCCGTCTCCGTGGCCAGGGAGATCATCTTGCTCTTCTGTTTGTCGACCGTCTTATCGAAAATATGCTGCAGGTTCGTTGTCTTACCGCCCAAACCGGCGCCGTAGTAGACGATCTTGCAGTTAATTTCGCGTGCGGCAAAGTTAATAAAGCTCAAGACTCTCCTAGCACTCGGTGGGCGCAAACTCCGTTGCGGTTCCGAACGGCCATGAAGCTGAAAGACTTTTTTATATCATAACGGACGAGAAGCGGAGTCGGCGTCTAATTGTACCCTCTTTGCCGGAGTACCCAATCCTGTAAACTCCTGCCACAATACTCAAAAGTAACCTAGGGCTTATGGGGCCTGTCGGGGCTGTGGCGGCAGCGGATAATATCCTTCTTTGGCGACGACGTTCAGGTTCGGACGGAGCACACGGACATCAATGGACCGGAAGGCGCTCGATTTTGTGGCCTGTGTCGTATATCCCAGCGTGTACTGGTTGCGCGCTGTATCGGAGATCTTGGCATATGCCTGTTCGATGCCTTGGCGGTCAAACTCGGCCATCATGTCACCTGCGGTATCAGAAACATAGCGGGGAAGTATGTTCCCGGTGCCAAACCCCGGGACGCGGATGCGGTTGGCCTTGTCATAAATGGGAATTGCGGCGGTATCCACGCCAACGCCGTAAACGCTGATGTCATTGGCGAGAAGAATTCGCTTAACCTCATCATATCCGGCGTTGCTGCCTTGTTCGCGCCCGTCACTAATGACAAAAATGATGCGCCGGCGGGTCTTATCACGTTTGCTCAGATCCTGAGCAGCTCTTAAGATCGCGTCGTTCAACACGTAATATTCACGTGGAGGAGTTTGCACGTCTCCTGCCTTGCCGCCGTTGGCGTTCGGATCATTTACCGAATGACCGTTGATGCTTGGCCCGCCGCCGAAAGGTCCTCCCGTCATAGGTGGACCACCCTGGCGTCCAGGGCGTTTAATGCGATTCACGCTGGCGGTGGAGACGCTCGCAGCACCGGCAAATCCTGAAATCTGCTGGACGGTGTGGCCGTATCGATAAAGCGCGACTTCATCCACCTCACTAAAAGCGCCAATCAGCGCTGGCAGCGATTCATCCACCTTTTTCATGGTTGAGGAAGGCAAGTCGGTGTCTATCACGATGGCTGCCGAAAGCGGAAAGGCATCGGCAGTAAAAAACTTGAGCTGCTGCAGAACCCCATCTTCATAAACCTTAAAGTCGTTGGAAGTGAGCCCTGAAACCAGCTTGCCAGACGCGTCTTTTACGCGCACTGGGACCTGCACAAAGTTTACGGCAACGCTCATCTTGTAAAGGTCGTCGCGGGCATTTACCACTCCGCCTTGTCCCGGCGTGGGACGCGTCGCTTGGGGTGTAGGAGTGGGCCTGGCTTCCGGCTGGCTTGGATGCGTATTAATCGGCGCTGGAGGAGCATTGTCAGGGAACTGTGGCTTGGGTTGAGGAGCGTCTGGAACGTTCTGGGGAGAAGACTGCGCGTCCTTTGGCTTGGGCCCATCGGGAAGAGTCTGTTGACTTAAAACGGGCAAACTCACCACTGCCAGGGCGCAAATCAGCCCTTTCTTCCCAAGGGTCAACCTAAGCATCAGTTCCTCCTACTACTTAGAATGTTTTCGGGGCCGGAATGTTGCGATTTTTCAGCAGGAACGCCTCTCCCACACCATTGTAAGGCTTTGCAGGCTGGTCTGAGGCAACTCGGCTGCATCTTATACAATAGATCACAATCCATTTCATTAGAAAGGCTATGCCCAAAGGCCTTTATGCGGACTCTACTTTTCGTTTTCGCTATTGCATTGATTCCTGCTTCATTGTTCGCCCAGCAGGAAGCCGCTCCCCCTGTGGTGCCGCAAGATGCCGGTAGGGCTTCCGGCCAGGAGCAAGTCCCTGATAAAGACCAGGGCAAGGTTCCAGTCTTTCGCAAGAACGTGACCGTGGTGAACGTCCTCTGCACGGTAAAAGACAAGCACGGCGCTTTGATCCCGAACCTTACTAAAGATGATTTTCAGCTTTTTGAAGAAGGCAAGCCGCAGACGATCAAATATTTCTCCACGCAGAATGACGTACCGATTACGCTGGGATTGCTGATCGACAGCAGCAAAAGCATGGAGCGCACCCTGCCGGAGGAAAAAGTAGTTGCAGCCGGATTTCTGCAAAAAGTCCTCACCAATAAGGACCTGGCTTTTGTGATCAGCTTTGATATCAGTGTTGACCTGCTCCAGGACCTCACCGGTGACATGCATTCTCTCCGTACTGGCCTTGATAAGGCGCGAATCAACACCAATACTGCAGGCATTGCGCCCATGGGAAATCCAGGCCCGGTGCCCACAGGGGCCGGCCAGAATAAAGGCACGCTGCTGTTTGACGCCGTTTACCTTGCTGCGGATGAGGTTTTGAGCAAACAAGTCGGACGGAAAGCCATGATCGTCCTGACCGATGGTGATGATGTTGGCAGCAAACTGCGGTTAAAGGATTCGATTGAAGCTGCGCTAAGGGCTGACACTGTGGCCTATGTGCTGCTGATTACAGATCCCATGTATCCCTCAAATTACGGCGACATGAGCAAACTGGCGGAGCAGACGGGCGGACGCATTATTACAGTGAGCCGTCCGGACAAACTGGATAAAGCGTTTTCTGAGATTGCTGCCGAACTCCGCAGCCAATATCTGCTTGGTTTTAGTCCTACCGATACCGTCAATGACGGCAAATTCCGCCGGATCGAAGTGAAAGCTAAAGATGGATACAAGGTCCAGGCGCGTAAAGGGTACTATCCGCCGAACGACACAGCGGCAAGCCGGTAAGACTTAGCGCCGATTACTGTTGTTTCGGAACGTAATATCCCTTCTTCGCCCGCACCTTATACTTCTTACTGTCGGTGGTGATCTGGATGGGCCGGAACTGGCCATTCGGTACAAACTGATCTGGCCGGTATGAGATGGAATACTGGCTGCGCAACTCTTGCTGGATATCAGAAAAGGCAGTCACCACATCATCGAGTTTTTCCGGAAAAAAGGAGCGGCCGCCCGTGGCTTCGGCTAGGGCCCTCAAATCGTCATCGCCTTTGGAGTGTCTTTCAACCAAAGAAGTGCTGATCGTGTAAATGATTACTTCCGCGCGTTGCGCCATATCGATGGCTTCACTGCGATACACACGGCTCAAGTTGTCCTCGCCGTCGGAAATCAGGATGATTGCCCGGCGAACGGCGCCGCTCGAGGGCTCTTTCATCAGCTTGTCGCGGCAGGCGTAATAGACCGAGTCCCACATTGCCGTGCCGCCACCGGCCTTGATACCTCTTACGCCGGTGCGAAGCTTATCGATGTCGCCGGTAAAGTCCTGTGTAACGTCCCATTGCTCATCAAAAGCGAGCACAAAAGCCCGGTCAGTCTTAGGGCGAATAATCTCGGACAAGAATTCTGATGCGGCATCTTTTTCAAACTGAAAGCGGTCGCGAATGGAGTTGCTGGCGTCGATCAGCAGGCCCACCTGCAACGGCAGGTTGGTTTGCGCGGCAAAGTTCATCACCTGCCTCGGCGGCATTTTGTTGTCACGAATCCTGAACTGGTCCTGCTTAAGATCGCGCACAAACTTGCCGTCTTTATCCACTACGGTGAAAACCACATTGACTTCGTCTGACCGAATGCGGACGGTGGGGATGTTCTGAGTCTTGGAATCGTTACTGGAATTGTCGGGCTGCTGCTGGTTACCAGTCGCTGGCGATGCGGCGGGAGCAGGAGCAGACTGCGCTGCGGCGACACTCCAGGCAATCGCCATGGAAGTTAAAAGAAATAGGTACTTTTTCAAAATCATAGGAAATGTGGTCGATTTACTCATTATAGTTGCAATCGCCATGCAATCTATTGCGGACCAAGTGCAGAGGAAACGGCGCAAATAGAAAAGCCCGGTCAGCGCCGGGCTTCTTGATGCCAAATGCTATGCGAATCACTGGCGCGGCACGTAATATCCTTTTTTTGCCCGGACCTTGAACTTTTTGTTTTCAGCGACGATCTGAATCGGCCGAAACTGCCCGTTGGCTTCAAATCCTTCAGGCTTATAAAACACGGAATACTGGCTGCGCAGTTCTTCATGGATGTCGTGGAACGCATTCGCCACATCCTGAAGCTTGAAAGGGAAGAAGGCCTGGCCGCCCGTGGTTTCCGCCAGCATCTTCAGGCTGCGGTCGCCTTCGTCAGGATTATTGCTCAGGTTGGTGCTGATGGTGTAAACGATCACTCCGGCGCGTTGGGCCATCTCAATGGCTTCCTGCCTCAGAACGCGGCTCTGGTTGTCGTCGCCATCAGATACCAGGATGATCGCCCTACGCACTGGGCCAGTCTCTTTTTCCTTCATTAACTTGTCGCGGCAGGCATAAAACACAGCGTCCCACAGAGCAGTGCCGCCGCCCGGACGGATCACCTTTACGCCTTTCGTCAGTTTGTCCAGGTCGCCAGTGAAATCCTGCGTGAGGTCCCAAACTTCATCAAAGGCCAGCACAAATGCTTTGTCTGTCTTGGGACGAATAATCTGGTGCAGGAACTCAATGGCCGCATCCTGCTCAAAGAGAAAGCGGTCGCGGATGGAATTGCTGGCGTCAATCAACAAACCCACGCGCAACGGCAGGTCCGTCTCTGCAGAAAAATTCATGATCTGCTTGGGCGGCTTGTTGTTGTCCAGGAATTTGAACTGGTTTTCTTTCAGGTCCTTGATGAACTTGTTGTGCTTGTCCGTAACCGTGAAGATCACATTTACTTCGTCGGAGCGGCTGTGAAACGTCTGTACTGGCAGATCATCTGAAGCCGAGGTCGCCGATCCGGATGCAACGGCACTCGCTGTAGATGACGGAGCTTGTCCGGCGGCTGGCGACTGCGCGGCTGGCGGCGTGGTTTGCGCCAAAGCAGCGCTACAAACCAGAGTGAGCGCGAACAACAGCGCAAATGTCTTTTTCAGGTACATGTCAGGGCTTCTCTCGGACATTATAGTCTGTGAAAAACAATCCTCAATCTCCGATTCGACGGAGAAAATCACTTAGCTCAGCCGGTAATGGCTGCTGGAACGAAAGCGGCCTCTCACTTATTGGATGCCGGAATTGTATCGCGAAAGCATGCAGAAAGTTCCTTTTCAGAGATGCAACCTCTGTCGCTGTACCTCCGTAACTCTGCAACATGGGTACGCGAGATGGCGCGCCATATAGTGTGTCACCGGCCACCGGGTGACCAATCGACGAGAGATGTACCCGGATCTGGTGCGTCCGTCCTGTCTCAATCTTCACTTCCATCAGGGCAAACTTGCCGTAAGGGCCTTCAATCTTTTTAGTTACCTGCCAATGCGTGATGGCATCTCGTCCCGGCCTGCTCTGGGAGCCGCGTGTGGTCATGCGTGCGCGACGGACCATATCTCTGCTGATTGCCGCATTGATGGTTCCTTTCGTCATCTTGGGCCAGCCGTGAACCAGGGCAATATATGTTTTCTTGACCTCGCGACGCGCAAATTGTTCTGCCAGCTTTCTGTGAGCGAGATCTGATTTGGCCACCAACACCAAGCCGCTCGTCTCTTTGTCCAGACGATGGACGATTCCGGGCCTGAGTTCTCCACCGATTTCTGAAAGCTGGTTGAAGCGATGAAGCAGGGCATTGACCATGGTTCCACGATTGCCAGCCTCGCCTTTGCCTGAACCGGCATGCACGCTCATCCCGGCAGGCTTGTTGATGACGGCGATGCTTTCATCTTCGTAAACCACTTCGAGCGGAATATCTTCTGCAAATGCCTTCAGCGGCGGCAGTTCGACCGCGCCGGTGATGACGATTTCTTCTCCACCGCGCAGCTTCATGGAAGGCTTGGGCGATTTTCCATTGACCAGGATCTTTTTCTGCTCGATGAGTTGCTGAATGCGGACGCGGCTTACATCAGGAAGCTGGGGCACCAGCCATTGGTCCAAACGCGTGCCGGCGGCCTCAGGTGGAACCGGGAGGGTCTTTGCTGAAGACGTTTCTGCCACGCAGGGATTGTAGCGGAAGAGAATTTGATAATTGAGTAATTTGGTAAACGGTAATTTGATCTATTTGGCGGCGTATGGCATGAGCGAGGCTCGCAATTACACAATTACCAAATTACACATTTACTAGATGGAAAAACAACCGACCCACTTGGCCGTGCGACCGGGCCGTTCTGAACCCGTCCTAAGACGGTGGGAACCCGCCGCGGCTCTTTAGGCATTTCCGTACTGGCGGAACCTTGCACACCGAGCCATTATTAAACGAGTCAGGCCCCCTGTTCATTGAATGTTGGTTCATGAACGGTTACCGTTCTCACCTGCGTTGCAGGCCGGTTATCAGGGTTGATGCTAAAGAAAAGCAGGGTAGATGGCAAGTGCCCTGATGGCCCTTTTTAACATCTCGATTCCCGGATATGAGAAGGCCGATTTACGAAGCAGCTTGCCGGAAGAAGAGTCACGGCGTAGAGACGTAGCACTCCTACGTCTCAATCTTGAAAGCATCGATAAAAATGAATCGGCGACCGAAATATTGTTGAAAAACTATCCTGCGCGGCGCTCATCCTGCAGCGCTTCATCCAGCGCGCCAGCCAACTGTCCGGCACGGCGATTGAACTCGCCGGCCAGCAGGTCATATTTCTTTTTAAGGATGTGGTATTCGTCGGCGATATTTAGCGCGGCCAGCACGGCCAGGCGCAGTGAATCAATGGTGCTGGTCTGCTCGGCCACGTTACGCATCTTGCCATCAACAAACTCCGCCAACTTGGTGATGTATTCCGCATCCACGCCACGGAGGTTATAAACCTGGTCGTAAATTTCTACTCGGACGGGCGGCGCTGCTGTCGGTTGAGTCACCAAGCGATTCTCCTTCGGAAAACTTTTATGGATTGATTATCCTTCGAGTTGGCGTACGGTCAAGTCTTTATTTTTGTCGCTGCGCTCCAACCCGCTGGAGAGCCCTTCTCGACTCGAACCTTAATTGGCTCCTGATGCGACCCGCTCGCCGCGTGATCGGGCTTGCGGCTACCCCTGGCTCAACTGCGCTTTGGCTGGACCACGACCGCTGTCCCGTAAGCCAGAACTTCCGTGACGCCCTGCATGATCTCCGTGGCGTCATACCGAACGCCGACTACGGCATTGGCGCCAATTTGACCAGCATGCTGCAACATCAGGTCGAGCGCTTCCTGGCGCGTCTTTTCGCATAGATCAGTCAGCAGCGTGATATTGCCGCCGACCAGCGTTTGTAAGCTGGCTCCAATAGTGCCGAAGATGGAACGGGAGCGCACGATAATTCCGCGCACCATGCCCAGTGTCTGCACCACTTCATAACCATGCAGCTCAAACTGCGTGGTGGTCATGTTATGCGGGACGATGGGCATTGTCAGCCTTCGGCGACCAGAGCATCAATCTGTTTGAGCATCTTTTCCACGCGGCCGCGGACTTCCTCGCGCTCTTTTTTCAGTGCGATCATCTCGCCGCGTAGCACATCCAACTCTTCTTCGCGCGTTTCCAGTTGCTCCCGAAGGCGACCAGCATCGCGCTCCGCGGCAGCCTTGCCTTCACGCGCCGATTTCAGCAGCTCAATGGCTTTATAGATTTTTTCTTCCAGCGCGGGAAAATCGTCGTTGAAGGTTCTTGGTTCCGTCTCAGTTTCCATTTCACGAGCAAGTTTCAATGACATAGGTAAACGACACCTCGGGGGGATGATGTCCTTTGCGGAGTATAACGCACTGGGTTGTGGATAAGGAGGAAGAAAGAGAATAGCACTTAGCAGTCAGCCAAACCCGTTTACCGCAAAGGACGCAGAGGACGCAAAGAACGGAACGAAGAGAAGAAGACAAAGACTTGGAACATGATCTCCTCAGTCAATAAACCATTTGGTGACTTTACACGGCACAATGGCTTACTTAGCGGAACTTCGCGCCCTTTGCGGTGAATCCGTCTTGGCTGAGTGCTGATTGCTAAATCACGCCGACCGTTTATCCAACTCTTCCAGTTGATCCGCTTCGCCGGTGCCGGTGAAGTCAGTAAGGCCGGTGACGGTGGCCAGGCCGAGGCCCTGCATCCTGAAGAAGCGCGATTCTGGGTCGTCGGCGAACCGGAGCATGTCAGGAAGGCTGGCCACCATGCCGCTCAAGCCAAAATCAATCGTGCCATGAGTTTCATAGCTGATTTCTTTCACCACGCCGCCGGGATAGTCCGTGCAGAGAGCGGTGATGGTTTCCGCTGCGCCACAAACCAGGGCGCTTACCGCGGCGCGTTTGTTCCGCCGCCAAAAAAATGCGGCCATGCCAAAAAAAGAAGCTGCCATTGCGTAGTCGATGATTGCATGAGCTTTCGGCGTAATTACCTTGGGCATTTTGTTGGTGGTCCATTTGGCGGCTTGATCGAGTAGTGGCATGTTTTTTCTCCTTGGGGAGTTATTTAGAAAGATGGAACATGCCTTGCAGAAGTTGTCTCCGAGGGCGAGAAACCAACCTCTTTCCCGAAGGATCTCCGAATAATGTGTTTCTTTAATGAGTTGCAGGAAGGACGTAGTCTCAAAGGAGAGACGTAGCGATGCTACGTCTCTACGGATGATGCCTTCTGCTAGCCGCAGCAACTCGGCATTCGCCAATGAATTGACTAGCCCTGATGTTCAACTTACTTCGTCGCCGCCAATTTATCCCAGGACTGCCAGAAAGCCTTCATCTCATTTGGCTGTCCCAGAGAGATGCGGGCGTATGTGTCCATGGGAGGGAAGGGACGGCCAATTCTGATGTTGTCTTTCTTGAAATGGTCGATCACGGTACGTATGGGGCGCTGCGTGTTGAACATCACAAAATTTGTCCAGGAGGGAATTACCTGCAACTTGCGCAACTTTGCCTGGCGCTGAAATTCGTCGCGATCAAAGCCGTTCCGCATCTCGGCTGTCTTGCGTTCATCGTCATGCTCAAGCGAAGTAAGGCCGGCGCGCAGGGCCAGGATGTTGGTGCTGTCCTCAAGCTTGTGCGCCGCCATGGCTTTGCTGTTTTTGGCCGACGTAACGGCATATCCCAGCCTGAGTCCGGCCATGCCGTAGATCTTGGAGAATGTACGAGCCACGATAGTGCGATCCGGATCAATGGGAGTTGCCAAGAAAGAGATGTAGTCTGCGGCCACGGGCACGAAGTCGTGATAAGCCTCATCCATCAGCACGTAAGTATTGGGCGGAAGATTGCGGATAAACAATTCCAGGCTGCGTCGGGGCGTGACGCTGGCTGTGGGATTGTTGGGGTTGCAGACGTAGATCAGCCCGCCATCTTTTCCCACAGCTTCGGCCATCTGGCCCAGTTGGTGAGAATAGGTAGCCGCCAGCGGAATTTTGACGACTTCAGCGTTCGCAGCTTTGGCATAAAATTCAATTGCCTCAAACGTGGGCGAGGCCATCACCAGCTTTTTACCCGGGCCGGTGAATGCGCTGGCGGCCATCTTGAGAACTTCAGTCGATCCGCAGCCCAGGGTAACCTGATCCGATTTCACGTTGTGCATTGCGGCAATGCGCTCAATCAACTGGTCATAGCCACGGTCAGGATAGCGGTTGGCGTCCTGAAACGGGTTCTTCATGGCCAGCACGCTGGGAAACGGCCCGTATGCATTCTCATTGCTGTTGAGCAGGATAGGCCCGCCCGGCTGGGGCGTGCGCTGAGGCTCAGCCCAACTCAGCAGTTCAGTAGGAAGGCTTGCTGTGGCGGCCACAGCGGCGCCAAGTCCAGCGGTTTTGAAAAAGGATCTGCGGGAAAGCATGGCAGGGATTGTACTCTGGGCCGCAGAAAAAATTAACCACAAAGGACAACTGGAAACCACAAAGGACACGAAGGAACACAAAGATGTAGCTTTCTTTGAAGCTGCAACTCCTTCGTGAACCTTTGTGTCCTTTGCGGTTAAGCTTTGCTTACGCCGCTTTGGTGTTTGCGCGCTTGGCGGTTTCGCACAACGCCACAAAACCCGCCGAGTCGTTCGTCGCAATGTCAGCCAGGATCTTGCGGTCCAGCTCCACGCCAGCTTTTTTAAGGCCGCTGATGAATTGGTTATAGCTGATGCCCTGGGCGCGCGACGCTGCGCCGATGCGCACGATCCAGATGGAGCGGTATTGGCGCTTCTTCTGCTTGCGGCCGGAGTACGCGAACTTGAGGCCGCGCTCCACCGCTTGTTTGGCGGCGCGATGGAGTTTTGATTTTGTTAGAAAATATCCGCTCGCGCGCTCAAGTATTTTTTTTCGGCGCTGGCGGCGTTTAGTACCACGTTTTACGCGAGGCATGTGTTGCTCCTTTTTCGTTGCCGGATTCCCGGCGGCTATCGCGGCTGCAGGGAAGGTTTTAAGTCCCTGTTCACTCGCGTTGAGCGATTTCTGACGTCGCTCGCTTTTTCAGGTCCGGCCTCAGCGCTGATTTTCATCAGGCGGGCCGAACTCTGTCCCGATTTTTAAATTGAGCTCCCTCACTTGCGTTCGGGATTTCGCTTGCGAGCTTCCGTTCGGCCTGCGCCTTACTCACGCCCGCAAAACAGCTCAACCTAGTACGGGATCATCCTCTTGACCTTTGGCGCATCGGCCGCACTCACCAGAGTATCGGTATCGAGGTGGCGTTTGCGCTTGGTATCTTTTGAGGTAAGAATATGGCGCTTGAACGCTTTACCGCGCTTGATCTTGCCGGTCGCGGTCTTTTTAAAGCGTTTGGCTGCGCCTTTGTGTGTTTTTAGTTTAGGCATAAAAATCTCTCGGCCATGCGGCCTCGGTAATAGCAATTAGCAAATAGCAGTTAGCACTTAGCAAATTAAAGGACGTCACGACGCAACCGATAAAGCAAGCCCAAAAGGTTCGCCGCATCCGCAATCGCACTGGCTAACGGCTAATTGCCAGTTGCTATTTGCTGACCTGGCCGCTTTGTGCTGGAGGTTGCTGGGGCGGTTTGTCCTGCTTTTTTGCGCCGCCAGGCACCTGTTTAGGAGGAGCCAGGATCACGTGCACGGTATTGCCTTCCATGCGCGGCCTGAATTCCACAATCCCTTTATCGCCGACTTCAGTTACCAGCCGCTCCAGAACTTTCCTTCCCAGATTCTGGTGGGCCATTTCGCGTCCGCGGAAGCGCAGGCTGGCTTTTACCTTGTCGCCTTCACCAAGAAACCGCAAAACATGGTTTCTTTTGGTCACGTAATCGTGCTCATCCACGTTGACGCTGAATTTTACTTCCTTCAGGACGATCTGTTTCTGGTTCTTTTTGGCCGCCCGTTCCTTCTTTTCCTGCTCGTAGAGGAACTTACCGTAGTCCATGATGCGGCAAACCGGTGGCTGCGCGGTGGCAGAAATCTCTACCAGATCAAGAGCCTGTTCCCGGGCCTTTCGTGTCGCATCTTGCGGCGTCATAATGCCAAGCTGCTCGCCATCCGCGCCAATCACGCGAACTTCCCGTGCGCGGATCCGCTCATTCATCTTAATAAAGCGTTTATCTATGCGATCCTCCTGAACCCTGCCGGCAAACTCACGCTTTTAGTGGAATTGCGGGGGCGCCGCACACATGCGGCAAGACTTGGAGATTATAACATGGGTCCAGCCCCACCACGGATGCAGGGCATGGGATGTAATCTGCTGGTTCGCCAGTCGTCGCGGATGGGCATTGATCAGCTCACGCCCCACTAGCTTGATGAAACAATATCTTATAAAAAATAATGTCATCGGAATGGCGGAGTACAAGGGAGTTTACCGCTAAATTTGTTCAGAAAGCAATTAAGGAGGTATTCAAGTGGCGAGTTCGTCAATCAGTGTTGTTCCTGTTGGGGCTAAGAAATGCAAGCCTTTCGTGCTTCAGGTAATGGTTTTTAGCCCTGAATCCGGTTTCAAATTTGAGGTTATGGTAGAGAAAGATTGTTCTGCGAGCAATGACCCAATCTGGAAGCTTGTTTTTGACCTTTATAAAAGACAAGCCACAGGATCGGACTTTGACCAGATCGTCCACGTTTCTTTCACCTCCGGGACTACTGCAGAGCAGCAGGGGATTCAATCCATGGTCACGCAGGGGGTCTCCAGCGGCCAGGCCGATGCAATTACTACCCAGGTTTACCCGGCGGCCAAAGCTCTTGATGGAGTGCAAAATCCCACAGATCAACAGAAACAGGCTTTGCATCAGGCGATGAGCCAAGCTGTTACATCGGTCGACGTTTAAGCAGCGCAGGGGTGTTCTCTTGCAGAGGCATGGATTTGTTTCAGTATTGGGCCTATGTGTGCTCGCGGCGGTCATGCTGCTGCCGCGAGCTTCTTTCGCACAAGAGTGTCGAGAAAATCTGACGGCAGATGCCCAGGTGTGGGTGCATGCCGTAAAGTTCGATATCCGATATTTTGATCCACCAGAGATACCGCTAAAAACCAATACGATCTTTACTCCAGAGGCCGGTTCTGCCGCTCAGGGGATCATCGCGCAAAAGATGTCTCAGGACGACAACAAAAATGTGGTGCGCGAGTTTGCCAATCTGGGGTTTGTGTCTGCCCGTCTGATTGATTCCTGTGTCCGCATTGTTGATCCTGCCATTTGCATGAAAGATTTGCAGAAAAGTAAATGCGCGGATGTCACGTTTGCCAGCCATGAAATACGTGTTGTCCGTTTCAATGATGCGGGTCTTATTCTCCCGGTGCCGCGCAGCCCAGTTTCAACCTATTTTTCCAATGTGCCTAAGCCATTATTAATTCTGAATCCAACGGCGAGTGTAGACCACGATAACCGTACAGGAACAACTCCTTCAGTCAGTCTCAAGACCAATCTCTTGGACATTGGGAATATCTTGAAGCGCCAAGATTCAGATAAGCATGCACTGGAAGCAATTGCCTCAGCCGATCTCTCGCGCTCCATTGATCACAACTTTTATAACGCAGCCGAAGTTATGGACCTGAAAAGGACCTGGCCGACATCCACGGTAAGAAGCCTGGCATTGCATCTTGAGCAGCACAATGAGAAGCAACCGTTGGGTACAACCAGTGATTCAACATCCCAGGAAACCGCTGGTCTCAAAGCCAACGTTCATTTTCAGAATAACTATCTGCATGACGGCTATTTTTGGGCGGGCGGCACGGCATCCCGCCATACGGTCCCGCAAGCTGCCGGGCCAGTGGTGAATACTTCTGAAGCCGCAGGTTCTGCGGCGGTTTTATTTGACGGCAGCGTAGCCCAAACCACAGCCCGCGCCGGACTATGGTTCACAGGCGCAAACCCCAACAACCAGGCGAGCTACGAACAACTGGCTTTTTTCACGGCGCTTTACAAAGATTTTCTGGTTGCACCCAACCAAAGCTTTGGATTGCAAGTGATGAGTGGATATGGTCACACCTGGGGTAGTCCGGCGCAATACGCGCAGTTCTTCGCTGGGAATAACGCAAGTAATTTTCTTTATCAAGCCCCAGACACGCTTCTGCAGTCCGGTCCACCACCGCCAATGATAAGGAGTTTTGGCAAGACTGAAGCAGGCGTAACCAACACTTTGAATTTGGGTGGTTTTTCATTTTGGAATGCAAGCACCACCTTAACGGTCCCGATTCCGATGCTTTCTCGCCCGTTGATTCCTGATGTTGTTATTGATGACAGCACGAACACGACGCTTAAGAAGATGCTCAAGACGGCAGGTACGAGATCAGCTGTCAGTTTTATTCAGGCAGCATTGGTCCAGCAGGGGATTCCGGCTGCGGAGGCCCAGAAGCAAGCGCAAGCCCTTGTGGATCGTGAAATAGCCCCACCGGTCAATTACATTTCTGACCGAGCAAACATCTATTCTTTAAAACCATTCGCGCTTTTTGATATCGCTGAGCTGACTACAGGAAACGTTAGCAGGCATCTGGAGTCGGCGGGTGGTGGCATTGAATTCATGATAGTTAACTTTGCTCTGCAGGTGGGATATGCACGCTCCATCAACAGCCAGCCAGGCGACCGCAAGGGAAATGTTGTTTTCAACCTGCAATTTAGGAATTTTTTTTAGATGGGGATGTAATTTAGCTCTCAGCGCGAGGGTGTAAGCCAATCTCACAATTGTCTTTGACGCAATGTATCCAGATTCCCAATTATCGCGCAGCGATGAGCGCATCATCGCTTGCTGCGGTCATTTGGGGGCGCAATATCTGATTTGGCGCGTGCCCACCACGCAGCTTTACCTTTAAGTAATTATCGCTCAGGGCTTCTGTCCAGCCATCGCCACCAGCCTGAAGCGTAATTACTTCCAGCGTCTTGCCAACAAAGCTTTGTCTGAATCCCCGGTTCTTCTGCGCCGCCAGCTCACGCAACACTCGGTTCCGTTCGCGTGCGGTGTGTACTGGCACCTGATCCGGCATGGCCGCCGAAGGCGTACCCGGTCGCGACGAATAGGTGAATGCATGCAGATAGGTGAATGGCAGGTGCTCAATGAAGCTGCGGCTTTCTTCGAACAGTTCATCGCTTTCACCGGGGAAGCCGACCATTACGTCCGCGCCAATCGCCGCATCCGGCATGGCTTCACGGATCTTTCTGATCTCTCCGCGTAATGCCATGGCCGGTACTTGCGATGCATACGGCGAAGAATCCGGTCACTGCCAGATTGCAACGGAACATGCGCATGCTTGGCAATGCGTGGCGAACCGGCGACGAGAGCGATCAGATCATCGCTCCAGTCCATGGGTTCAACGGAGCTGATGCGAATCTTTTCGATAGCGGTATGCTCCAGCAGCGCGCGGACAAGCGGCTCGAACTTTTGTTGGGGCTGAAAGTCGCGTCCCCAGCGCCCCAGATTAATACCGCTGAGCACAATTTCACGATAGCCCGCCGCCACCAGCGCATTGGCTTCTTCAATCACTCGGTCAAGGCGCATCGAGCGGCTTTGCCCCCGGACGCTGGGAATGATGCAGAAGGAGCAGCGGTTGTCGCATCCATCCTGAACTTTGAGATTGGGGCGCGTTTTTTCCGCAATGGTATCGCCGGTAAACACTGGAGCGGCGATCAGCTCGGTATGAGCGAAGATATCGCCAACCAGAGTGAACGCCGGGGTAGAGAGTGAAACGGTTTCCAGCGGGATAAAATTCTGCGGCAAATGTTCTTGAAATTTGTAGGCGCTAATCCCGGGCTCTCCATTGTAATCCTTGAGGGCTCGAGCTTGAACATCTGACGTGAACTTGTTGGTGGCGGCAATCTCCGCGACGCGATGCTTGTGCGAATTACCGACGACCCAGGTCACGCCGGGAAGAGCGGCGATTTCCTGCGGGGCGCGCTGGGCATAGCAGCCGGTAACCATGATTTTGGCGTTCGGATTTTCACGATGGATACGGCGGATCGAGGCGCGGGCATCCTGGTCAGCGGCGGCGGTAACTGTGCAGGTATTCAGCACTACCACGTCGGCTTCAGGGGGAGAACCAGCCTGTGCCAAGCCTTGCGTCGTAAGTTGGCGTTCCAAGGCGGCTCCATCCGCCTGAGTGGCGCGGCATCCGAAATTTTGCACAAAAAACCTGAGGCACGAAAAGTATTATAATTGGACTTTCCGAAGCAGCTTGCGAGCAGCAGCTCACAACCATTGCAACTGGTGGCTGCATCTTAATTACCGCGATAAAGCGATTTCAGAATCCCCTGGAGTTCACATGAAGCGCCGTATCCTTTTGGTTGATGACGAACTGGCAATCCTGCTGACCCTCAAGACCATCCTGGAAATACACCATTTTGAGGTGGAAACGGCAATTTCAGCCAAGGAGGCAGTTGCCAAGCTAAAGGCCAACACGTATCACATGGTCATCACCGATATGAAGATGGAGCATGAAAAGGCCGGGTATGACGTGATTCGCGCGGCCAAGAAGACGGAGTACAACCCTGCGGTCGCGATCTTAACGGCTTATCCGTTGCTCGGCGGCGATTGGAAAACCCAGGGCGCTAATTCCATGCTGGTAAAACCGATGAATACGGACGATCTGCTGCGCCGCATTGAGGTGCTACTGATCCAGCATGAGGACCAGAAGCAGCAAAAAGCCACAAAAACCGGCCCCAAGGCAAAAGCCACACAAGCGGCGGCCAAGAAGCCCGCGTAAAAGCGCCCATTTAAGATACCGCAGGAAATGCACGTCTTTACTGACACACTACGGCCTTTTAGGTCAAAGGGCCTGAGTTCCAGAGAAATTGTTTAGGCTGTGGCGGCGGTTGTTTTGCGCTGCTGGAAGCATTCGCGGCAAAATACCGGACGGCCCTGCGTTGGCTTGAACGGGACGGTAGTTTCCCGCTGGCAGCCGGAGCAGACGGCCTTGGTTTCCACTCTTTGATAGTTACCGCCGTTCTGCGGCAGTCCCAGCGCCTGGGCGCGTTTACCCTTGCAGTTTTTGCAGCGTTTAGGTTCGTTTTTAAATTGTTTATCGTGGAAGAAGAGTTGTTCGCCAGCGGTGAAAACAAAGTCGGCGCCGCAATCTACACACTTGAGAACTTTGTCCTGGAAGTCCATTTGAGAGTGCCCCCTTTTCCTGCATTCACGCCAGGAATCCGATCAGAGCACACTCGTGACTCAATGGAAGTTCCCAGAAGTGAATCCCTACCCGTCGGGTTCGGCCCACGCGGCTCACGCCGTGTTTACAACAAAATCTTAAGAGACAAGTTTTTATAAAACCCAGACCGCTATGACATAAGAGTATTGAGGGGAACGGTCGTATGAACATGCTGAGTTTTGCAGCGTCTTATGTCTAAGTCAAGGGGTAAGTTGCCGAAAAGACATTAAAATCAACGATTCCAAAGTGTCTTATTTTGAGACGGAAAAGTGTGTAAAAATTTTCCTACAAGCGCACGTTTTTGGCGGGTCGGGCTGGTAATTTACTTTGAAGATTCCGACCATCCATATAGCTTGGCGGCATTGTCATGCAGGACCATATGGGCGAGTTCCAGTGCCTGTTCACGGGTGATTTCACCGTCCTGCATCATTCCGGTCAGAGCGATGGCCAGTGCCTCGCGGGCGGATTGCGTGGTTTGCCAGCCTATTTCTTCCCAGTTAATTTCCGGAGTGTTGGGTAGAGATCCGTCCCAAACATGGCTTTTTCCGGATACCACTCCAGCAGGTCACGAATGCTGTCACTCAGCCTGCGGGTAGAGATCAACCAGGTTTGCTCGGAGAAGTCGGCATACACATTGGGTTTCATCAGCAGATAGTTGACGTATTTTGTGAACGGGCCCGCGCCGCCGTGCAGCAGAACGAAGTTGGTCTTGCGCAGCGAAGGATCGTTGAGGACCGATTCCAGCAGAGCCGGATTTGATCCCATCAGCATGAAATAGGTGCCGCAGCCGCCGCCGGTATGGATGTGTACCGGCATGCCGAGGCGCCCGGCTTCACGCGCAATGTAGCGGAAAAGAAAGTTCTGCAGCCGAGTGTAGTCGTGTGGGATGGAACATCGCCTTTGATGAAGTGCGCATACACCTGCTGTACCGATTGCATCGGCTCAGCCGCACCAAAATCGAGCGAGCGCAGGTAAGCAGCTTCAAACTTGATAGCCACAGCGCCATTTTTCTTCTGCATTTCCAGCACCGGCGTGACGACTCTTGAAACGTATTCCTGAAGCGTTGCCGGAGGCAGGTCACGGCCTACGTCCTTGAGATAGCTGCGGAGCAGCATGGATTCACGCTGAAAGAAGAATTTGCGGTCTGGGGATTCGCTGGCCAGGGCGGAATTTTTCAAGGGATACATCAGCGCGTCATCAAATGGCACCCAGCGGAAGCGCGGCGGTTGCAGGCCGCGTCCCATGGCAACGCGGTTGGCCAGTTCGGTTTCAATGCCAAGCTGGTCCAGCACCCAGTTGGGAAAATTGTCTCCTTGTTCCTGCATGACTTTTTGCTTGGTCTGAAGCAGTTCCTTCACATGCTCCGGGCTGCGATCGTTGTAAGGATAGTTGTAGAGCGCCTTCCATGCTGCGATATATTGCGGGTTGCTCCGGGCGGGTGATGGTGGTGGGATCACTCGGCTCCAGAGGATCGCAGGGCAGGGCGTCAAAATCGTCATCTTTTTCGCCGGGAGCCACTAACTTTGGCGGGTGCGAATGGTTGTCAATGGCTTTGATCTTGTTGATTTCGGCCAGCAACTGGGGATCTGCGATTTGCGCGCGAACAGTGGCGGCCAGAAAGATAAATACAAGCGCTACAGCGGTTCTCATAGACATGGAAGAGTGTCCTCAGGGCTTGCGCGAAAAGGGTAATCCCTTGGCATCCCGATTGCAAAGTGCTTTAACCACAAAGGACACAAAGGGGCACGAAGGCAAGAGAGATTAATTTTTGTCGCTTGAGTTGTGGATTTTATATGCTACCGGGAACTCTGAAACACGATCCGGTGTCAATCCCCTGTGAATGCAGCGTTGCTGGAAAAGAAGCCATCATTTTGCGCTGGTCATACTGCTTGTCGCGGGTGCGCTTGCGGCGCAGCTTCGGCCTTTTCCAAGGACTGCGGAGGCACGGCAGGCTTTCCTACGGCAGTTTGCCGCTGCGGCGCTAGCCCGCACGCAACACACCGTTCGCTATGATCCAGCTTATGTTCGACTCGCTTATCCCGGCGGAGACGTGCCCGCCGATACCGGTGTTTGCACCGATGAAGTGATTCGCGCGTATCGCGCCGTGGGAATCGATTTGCAAAAAGAAGTGCATGAGGACATGGCGGCGAATTTTAGCGCGTATCCCAGAAAATGGGGACGACGCGAGCCCGACCCAAATATCGACCATCGCCGTGTGCCCAATCTGATGGTATTCTTCAGCCGAAAAGGCGAGAGCCTACCAATTACCGATCGCGCCGAAGATTATGTTCCGGGCGATCTGGTGACATGGGACCTGGGCGGCGGACTGACTCACATTGGCATGGTAGTAGACAAGAAAACGCTGTTCAGTCGCCGCTATATGATCGTGCACAACATTGGCGCAGGGCCGAAGTTGGAAGATGTCCTTTTTGATTGGAAGATCATCGGCCACTACCGATATTTTGGCCCTGCTGCTCATGGCACCCGAGCACAATGAGCAGAGTTTCTATCCGTTCTTAATCCCCCTTGACGCCGCTGGGCCAAAACCCGATAAATGTGATCTCTCTCACAAACACGCTTTTGTGAGAGGAAAAAATAAACTTTCGTAACAGGTAAAAAGCGCCGTCCGGCGCGCACTACTCGTCCGAAGCGTTACGGGTAACTTTCCGCGCGGTTGGCAACTCTAAATGATTTGGAGTATAAAGAAATGTTGCGCACAGAGCCGCTTCCAACACTAGAGAAGCCAGAAATCAGCGACGGGAAAACCATGTCAACCAGCACAATTACAAAGGGTCTAGAAGGCGTAGTTGCGGCCAGTTCGGGGGTCTGCTACATCGATGGCGACGCCGGAGTGCTCGCATATCGCGGTATTGATATTCACGAACTCGCGGAAAAATCCGCGTTTGAAGAAACGTGCTATCTGCTGTGGTTTGGCCGGCTGCCCAAAGCGGCTGAGTTGGCCGATTTGAAGCAGAAACTGGGCGCTGAGCGAAAAATTGATCCCGCCATTTACGACATGATGCGCCGCGTCCCCAAGACGGCCACGCCCATGGAAGTATTGCGGACAGCCGTTTCCGCGCTTTCTTTTTATGATCCGGAAGCAGAGAAGATCGACCACGACGCGAATGTGCGGAAGTCCATCCGCCTGACCTCGCAAATTGCCATGATCGTGGCCGGATATGATCGCATCCGCAAAGGCAAGAACGTTGTTGACCCTGACCCAACGATTTCACACGCAGCGAATTTCCTGCTGCAACTGAATGGCGAAAAGCCTTCTCCGACCGCCGAAAAAGCGCTGGACGTTGCCCTGATCCTGCACGCGGACCACGAATTGAATGCTTCAACATTTGCCGCCCGAGTGACCGCTGCAACGCTTTCTGACATGCATTCCGCGATCACCAGTGCGATTGGCGCTCTGAAAGGCCCGCTGCACGGCGGCGCGAATGAGGCGGTAATGCGCATGCTGTTTGAGATCGACAAAAAAGGCGAGGACCCGGTGGAGCATGTGAAGAACATGCTGGCCAACAAGAAAAAAGTGTCCGGCTTTGGCCATCGCGTCTATCACACGGAAGACCCGCGGGCCACGCACCTGCGCCAGATGTCGCGCGACCTGGGCCGTTCGGCCAATCCCAAGTGGTATGAAATGTCCGCCAAGATTGAGCAGTACATTAAGAACGACAAGCATCTCAACGCGAACGTGGATTTTTATTCTGCTTCCACTTACACCACGCTTGGCCTGGACGTCGATCTGTTTACGCCAGTGTTTGCCGTGTCGCGCATCAGTGGCTGGGCAGCGCACGTGATTGAGCAGCTCGACGATAACCGGTTGATTCGTCCACGGGCGGATTATATTGGGCCGGCATATCCGAACAAGTACATACCGATCTCACAGCGCTAGGAACTGAGAACCACAAAGGACACAAAGAAACACGAAGGTTGGTCAGCCGCCCTCTTCTTCGTGAGCCTTCGTGTCCTTGTGGTTTAAGCGGTAAAATAAACTCATGCGCCGCGTTTACCTCGACAACAACGCCACCACGCCCGTTCTGCCGGAAGTGTTTGAGGCGATGCGGCCGTTTTATCTGGAGCAGTTCGGCAATGCGTCGTCGATCCACCATTATGGGCAGCACGCGCGGGCGGCAGTGGAAAAGGCGCGAGCATCGGTAGCGGCGCTGGTGAATGCGCGTCCGGCGGAAATTGTTTTTACCAGCGGCGGCACTGAGGCCGACAATTTGGGGGTATTTGGGCTGGTGCAGCGCGGCGATCACGTAATTACGTCGAGCATTGAGCACAGCGCGGTCACTAACAGCTGCAAGCGTCTGGAGCAGATGGGATGCGAGGTGACTTATGTTCCGGTCGGGGCGCAGGGAGAGATCTATCCCGGCAACGTGGAAATGGCATTGCGTCCGAACACGCGGTTGATCAGCGTGATGATGGCGAACAATGAAACCGGAGTGATTCAGCCGGTGGAAGAGATCGGCAAGATAGCGCAAGAGGCGGACGTTTTTTTTCATACTGATGCAGTACAGGCTGCCGGAAAAGTCCCGATTGATGTGCAGAAAATTGCCTGCGACGCTCTCTCCATTTCAGGGCACAAGATCCATGCGCCGCAAGGAACGGGAGCGCTTTACATCAAGAAGGGAACACTGATCCAGCCGCAAATTTATGGCGGCAGCCATGAGCGGCAGCGTCGCGCGGGAACGGAAAATCTGCCGGGGATTGTTGGCATTGGGAAGGCGGCGGAGATTTCGAAGAATTGGCTCGATAGCGGCGGGCCGGCGGAGATGGCCGCGATGCGCGACCGGCTGCAGGATGCGGTTCTGAGCGCGATGGAAGATGTGGGCGTGAATGGCCTGGAAGCGTCACGGGTGCCGAACACGACCAACTTGTGGTTCGACCACATTGAAGGCGAAGCGCTGGTAATTGCGCTTGACCTGAAAGGACTGGCCGTTTCCAGCGGGGCTGCGTGCTCGTCCGGAGCCATTGAGCCTTCACACGTGCTGCTGGCCATGGGATTGCCGCATCAGAGGGCGCGAGCGAGCATCCGTGTCAGCCTGGGCAAGCAAACGGCCAACGACGATATCGATTTTGCCATCAAAGTCATACCGGAGACGGTGGCGCGCCTGCGCGAGATTTCGCCGGTCTTCAATCAGCAAAAGCAGAAGCAGCACGCCGGCTGAGCACTTCCAAAAACATCCATTCTTGTTGCCATTCTGGCGACTAACGCGGAAGTGCTGCCACCAAAGTAGGTTCTTCCGCCGATTGAAGCTGCTGCCGATTCAGCTACACTGATCTAAGCGATCCTCCGCAAAAAAATAGAATGAGTACCAAGTGGGTCCCAAAATCCGTACTGGCCCTGAAGAATTATTCGCGGCGCGACTTTGTCTCTGACTTGATCGCAGGTGCGACTGTGGGGTTGGTGGCGCTGCCACTGGCAATGGCGTTTGCGATTGCCTCGGGCGTTCCGCCCCAGGCCGGGCTTTACACCGCGATAATCGCTGGCTTCCTGATTTCGGCGCTGGGCGGATCACGCGTGCAGATTGGCGGACCGACCGGGGCATTTGTGGTGGTGGTGGCCGGAATTGTTGCACGGTACGGCATTGATGGCCTGTTCATGTGCACGGGAATTGCCGGCGTATTCCTGATTTTTCTGGGAGTCACTGGGCTGGGCAGCGCGGTGAAATATATTCCGCGGCCCGTGGTGGTGGGGTTCACCAACGGCATTGCGGTGGTGATAGCCAGCACACAGCTCAAAGACTTTTTTGGACTCAAGATTGAGCACGTTCCAGGGAATTTCCTCGGCCGCATGGAAGTCGTCGCGCAGAACTTCCGCACCATTTCTTTCGAAGAGACTGGACTGGCGGTGCTGGCGCTGGTGCTGATCCTGGTCTTCCGCAAGTATGTTCCTAAAATTCCCGGCTACATTGTGGCGCTGTTCGTGGGGACGGCGCTGGTGTGGATTTTCCATCTGCCGGTGGAGACCATTGGCACGCGCTTTGGCGGCATTCCTTCCGGCCTGCCCGCGCTGAAGATTCCGCAGTTTCGTCTGGACCTGATTCGCCCTCTGATTGCGCCGGCGATTACGGTGGCTATGCTGGGCGCGATTGAGTCGCTCATGTCTGCCGTGGTGGCCGATCGAATGTTTGGGAAGGGAGAAAAACACAACCCCAACGTGGAGTTGATCGCGCAGGGCGTCGCAAATTTTATTTCTCCGCTGATGGGTGGCCTGCCCGCCACAGGTGCGATTGCCCGCACGGCGACCAATATACGATCGGGAGCGCGAAGCCCGGTTGCGGGGATGATTCACGCGCTCACGCTGCTGGCGATCCTGATGTTTGCCACGCCTGTTGCCAAGTTCATTCCACTGGCGGTGCTGGCGGCAATCCTGCTGGTGGTTTCTTACAACATGGGCGAGTGGGCCGAGATTCCGGAGTTGCTCAAGCTCTCACGGTTGGAGGTGGCGTGCTGGTCAGCTACGTTTGTGTTGACCGTGTTCGCCGACCTGACGGTTGCCGTGGAAGCAGGAATGATTCTGGCTGCATTGGTTTTTATCCGCAAAGTTACGGCGACGACAACAATTTCACGCGTGACGCCGAAATATCTGGAAGAGAGCAAGCTGCACGTTCTGCAAGACAAGGAAATTCCTCCGTATGCTACGGTGTTCCGCATTCACGGGCCTTTTCTTTTCGGCGCAGCGGACAAGATCGATGAACTGGTGGAGCAGATAGCCGCGCTTCCGCCGATTGTGATTCTGCGCCTGCGCAACATGACTGCCATCGACGCCACCGGCATACGCGCCCTGGAAGAATTGGCTGACCGCGTGAAAGCCAGCGGACGCGGACTGATCCTGTGTGGTGCGCGTGAACAGCCCCAGCGATTAATGCGGCAGTCGGAGTTTGAACAGCATGTAGGCCCGGAAAATATCTGCGCTAACGTCACTGATGCGCTCACCCGAGCCACGGCACTCTACGCTGAGATTGCGGACAAAGCGCCTTCAGCGGAACGCTGGGGTAGGCGGAGCACAGATCACCAAGACGGCGAACAGACGATGGCCAAGGCTGCATCCTCTCAAGACTGATTGCGCCTGAGCTCTTCCTGCGAGCATCTATAATTGAAACAGGCCAGTTATGAGCACTCAGACCATCGCGGTAGCCATGTCCGGCGGTGTGGATTCCTCCACCGTTGCGGCCATGCTGCGTGCTGAGGGGCACAATGTCGTCGGCCTGACGATGCAGCTGTGGAACCAGCGCCGCCTTGCCGGACACGAAGGAATGCCGGAGCAAGTGCAGGGACGCTGCTGCTCGATCGACGATGTTTATGACGCACGTCGCGTGGCCGAGGACCTTTGCATTCCGTATTACGTTGTGAACCATGAAGATCGCTTTGAGCGTGACGTGGTGCGTCCGTTTATTGATGAGTATCTTTCCGGACGCACGCCGATTCCTTGCAGCCTGTGCAACAACCATCTTAAGTTTGACCAGTTGCTGATTACCGCGCGGCAGATTGGCGCGGACATGCTGGCCACAGGGCATTATGCACGCTGCGAGTTTGACGCCGAGCGCAATCGCTGGCTGCTGCGCCGCGCTGCCGATCCGGCCAAGGACCAAACATATTTTCTCTTCGGACTCACGCAGGAGCAGCTCAGCCGCACGCTGTTTCCGCTGGGACACATGAACAAGCCACAGGTACGCGAACTGGCGCGTGAGCATCACCTGGCGCTGGCGGAAAAGCCCGATTCGCAGGAGATATGCTTTGTTCCCGGCGGCGATTACAAGCGCTTTATCGACGCTTATTTGAACGAGCAGGGCGAGCAACTGCCCGATACTTCCGGCGAACTCGTCACTACTGACGGGAAGGTGCTGGGACATCATGAGGGCATCCACAACTTTACCGTGGGTCAGCGCAAGGGACTGGGCGTGGCCACGGGCTCGCCGCTTTACGTCATCAACATCAACGGTGCTGAGGGCAAGGTGACGGTTGGCGGAAATGATGATCTGCTCTCCCGCACGCTGATTGCCCGCGACCTGAACTGGATCGCCGTTGATGGCCTGCATGATTCTGGTCCTAACGCCAACACGCCGATGCGGGTGGCAGCTAAGATTCGCCATCGCCATGAGCCTGCGCCCGCCGTGCTGGAGAACGCTCCTAACGGCGAAGTCCGCGTAACGTTCGACGAGCCGCAGCGCGCCATCACTCCCGGCCAGGCAGTAGTGTTTTACCAGGACGATCTGGTCATCGGCGGCGGATGGATTGCCGAAGTTCCAAAGGGTTAGGCACCCCCTCCCCCTATCCCTCAACTAGAATCCTAAAGGGCTTACACCGTGCCATCCCAAGTCATCCCAGATTGGCGTAAACTTCAGCAATGAGTGTCATTTGGCGAAGGCTCAGGGGTTTTCTTCTGTGTTCCTTTGTGTCCTCTGTGGTGAAAGGGTTTTTGGTCCCTTTCCCTCCCCCCTCCTATACCCATCCCAGATTGGCGTAGGTTTCAGTAAGGTCATCCCAAGTCATCCCAGATTGGCGTAGACTTCAGCGACTAGGCTTGATTGGCGTATGGTTGAGTGATTTGGGTCTTAGCCAAGAGCCAACAAGCCAAAAGCTAAGAACCGTTTATTCAGTTGTCAAATATCGTGCGCACTCAGCGCTGCCAGAAGATAGCCGAATACTGATCCAAATTCAATGAGGAAAAAGGACATCTTGACAAAGCTACCCCGCAGAACAATTAAGTTTTCGCGCCGTGCTTTAACTGCCCGTGGCTTGATATCTGCTGATTGCTTGTGCAGCCACACCCTCAATATCCATGCCGCCGCGTCACCTGGGACAGCATATACTTTGTAAAAAGCGATGAGAATTCGACAGGTTGATTTTCCCGCTGCGGTGCTGGACGCACAAAGATCAGGTCGTCTTGTAATCTTCGCCGGCGCTGGCGTATCAATGGATGCGCCCGCGAATTATCCTGATTTCGATGCGTTGGCCGCGCAAGTTGGCGGTAATTTACATTCCCGTGAAAGTGATGAAGCAATTGACCGATATCTCGGTCGACTTAGCGCTGCAGGCGTAACCGTTCATGAACAGGTCCGCGGAATTTTATCAAGACCCGATTCACGGCCAAACCTGACTCATAAAGCTTTAATTAATATCTCCAAACACCCTGCAGACTTCCGGATAGTAACAACGAACTTTGATCAGCATTTCACGACGACAGCCCTGCATCGCTTTGGGGCGGCAATGCCAGAAGTATTTTGTGCTCCCGCCTTGCCCATTGGCAGTGAATTCACCGGCATTATTTACTTACATGGCAGCGTTGAAAAGCAGCCTAATCGCCTTATTCTCACTGACTCCGATTTTGGACGTGCTTATATTACAGAAGGGTGGGCTACGAGATTCCTTGAGCGTCTATTCTCCCATTTTGTCGTCCTGTTTGTCGGGTACAGCCATCAAGATATGCTGCTCAGCTATCTTGCGCGCGGCCTGACCGCCGGCTCTCCTGGTCCTGGCCGCTTTGCGTTGACACCACCAAACGATGACGCAAGATGGGAAAATCTGGGTATTTCACCAATTCACTATCCCTTATCGGCGCCTCCAGAATTGCCCCATTCTCAATTGCAAATTGCACTCACTGCATGGGCAATACAATCTCAGGCTGGTGCTTTGGCTGTAGAGGAACGAATTCGCAATATTGTCTCAAGTAGCGGCCCGCTTACGCCGGAAGATGACGATTTTCTAAAAGATGCACTGTCAGAAATTTCAACCTTGCAGTTTTTTACGCGTCATGCTCGCGGGCTCGAATGGCTACGCTGGATCGAGCCCCAGCCGATTTTTCAACGCATTTTTACAATTCTTCCCGAATATTTGGCAACTGACCGAGAACTTGCATCGTGGTTTGCAAATCAGTTTGCAACCCAGCACCAAGATGAAGCCCTTGGAGTGTTGCAAAGGAACCGAGGTACGCTGTCTCCTCTCCTTTGGCAAGAAATATTATTTTTCCTCTGGAGAAACAAAATACATGGAGAAACTCTCTCTTCCTGGATTTCTCTGCTCCTGGATGCGGCTCCTCCCAACAACAGCGATGACATTCTGGAGTACATCTTTTCGACTTGCATTTACCCTGATGATCAGATTACGCCGCTCCTTTTATTTGAATATTTGACTCGTCCCAAGCTGCGTCTAAAGAAATCGTTTCATTTCACGTTAGGTGGAGAAGAGCCGCATAAAGAAACCGATGTGGAGATCGACTGCGTTGATTCGGATTATTGGCTAAGGATTGGGTGGGATGGAATATTTGCTCCCAATCTGGATGTGCTAGTAAGGCAACTGTCTCCGATAGTGAGCTCCCACCTGATCACTGCACGTCGCTTGCTGGCAAGTTTTGGCAAAGTCACTGAAACCTGGGATCCTTTAAATCATTCGCGCGGGATGATTGAATCCAGAGTGCAAGATCATCTCCGTAACGGCTTCTCAATGCTGATTGATGCCGGAGCTGTTGTCATACGATGGGCCTGCGAACATGATTTCAATTGGGCAGATGCGCTGATAAGCGACTGGTTTCTTTCAGAAAGCCCCTTGCTTCGTCGGCTTGCAATTTTCGGCTTGGCCATTTCCACACACGTCAACGCCGATGAAAAACTCCGCTGGTTTGCAAAAAAACGGCTGCTCTACACGTATGGATTTAAACATGAGAACTTTCTGTTGATGCAAAAGGCATATCCTCATGCTTCTCCCGATGCAAGGTCAGCATTTCTTGAAGAAGTTGTACGCCAATTTAAACCGGACGAAGAAGATCGAGAAACAGGCGATTATGAATTATTCAACGTAGTTCTTTGGCTTGCAAAAAACAACCCGGCTTGTACATTTGCATCGAAGCTCCTCTCAGAACTGAAAGAGAAGAACCCGATATTTGGGGAGCGGGAAAATCCCGATATGGATTCATGGATTGGTCCAGTTACTTATCGGGCAGCAACAAGCCCTGAAGCCTCCATTGCCTTGCTTGCATGTAACATAGACCAACTTGTAACCACAATTCAGACAGACTCACAAAGTGGGCATTTAGAATTCCGATCAAAAAATGAACTGATGCATGAAATTGAGCTGTGTGCTCAAAAATCACATGAATGGGGCATCAAAGTTGCGCAGGCCGCACAACGGCAGTCCAACTGGACGCCCGAACTCTGGCAGGCCTTGCTTGGAGCCTGGAGGGCTACAGACCTCTCTGACAACGAATGGGAAAGCATTCTCAACGTCTTAGAGGCCTCGCCCGATATATATGAAGCCGCAATGCAGTCTCTAATTTCTTTTTTTTACCACGGCATTCAACACAACACCGCTGCAATACCAGACACCTTAATTGAGCGGGCGAAAGATATAGCAGATCGCCTTTGGGTTTATATCGAAAAGATCGAATCCGCAGAACTGACAGATCAGCGGAATTGGCTTTTGACGGCAATCAATCATCCGGCCGGGCAATTATTTGAATTTTACATACACAGCTTATCGAGACTTGAACGAGCAAAGCTTCTGACAGAGCATCTCAAGGATTCTTATAAACAAACGTTTGGTGCGGTTATTACCGAAGACTCCCTCGCGGCGCAACTTGCGCGTATTCTCTTGGCTTCCCAGGCTTATTTCTTATTCAATTTCGATCTAGAGTGGACGGAGCAAAATGTACTGCCGCTTTTGGATGCTCATTTGGATAAAGAAGGGGCTAAGCAATGCTGGCATGGATATCTTTACTGGGGGCGATCGAACGACTCAATGCTGGCCAAGATGCTGCATTCGTACGAAAGTATGTTTGCATTAATAGAGAACGAAGACGAAGAGATGCAACTCGCATTTTGCCGCCATCTCGCCAACATCGCAGTTTATTCATCGTTTAATCCATTGCAGCATGGGTGGCTGTTTAAATTTTTATCTAAAGTTAAGCCCAAGACCCGGGCATTGTGGGCAGGTGAAATGCGACCCCTGATTGGCGGACTCGATAATGATGCAAAGGCCAACCTCTGGCAACGATGGCTGAAGATTTATTGGCAGGAGAGGCTAGAAGGCCGCCCTCTGCCGCTGTCGGCAGAAGAAACCGCCGAAATGGTCGAATGGGCCATTGAACTCGGTCCAGTATTCCCAGACGTTGTCGAGCTCATCTGCAAAAGCCCATATCCTGGTTTTGATCGGTCGATGGCTTACTACGGGCTTGTCAAATCAGAATTACTGAAAGAATATCCGGATGCGTTTGCTGAACTTCTTTATTTCTTGGCAGCAGGAGAAAAGAATCGGCCTGTTTACGATCTGGATCAACTTTATAAAGCTGTGGCAGAGCTTGTTGATCTTATTCCAAAGCACCCTCGACTTCGGCCTTTATGTGACGAACTGGCCCGCTTAGGCATCAGCGATGCTGCCACGCTCGCGGCAAAATTGGTGATCTAGAAAAAAACACGGGGCGCCGTCTTAAGAATCTTGTGTCGTCGTATGCAATGGCAGAGGCCTGCCAACGCAGCTCTGTGGAGAATTAACAGGGCTGCCAGGGCTCGGATGGAGGAATTGAACGCGTTCTTCTTCTAGTCGTAAGAGCTCAAGATGGACGCGGGTCTGGTCCCAGCCCAGCGCGCTACCGATTTTTGTGGCGGCTTCACGGCTGCAATCTTCTGACCAGCATGCTCCCAGCGCCACGGGCACGCGACGCAGAAGGATATCGCCCAGAGTGACGGCGGCTTCATGCGCCACCGCTTCAACCGCTTCCGCCACGAGGTGGCAACTGTGCTGGCAGAGCGGTTCGCGCAGGCGTTCGTCGAGTGACGCAGCGTGAGCAATGGCCAGAGCGTGCCGGCCATGCCACTCCGCAATCGCTTGCGCGCAGCCTTCAGGAATTTTGGCTTTGCAGGCCACCGCATGCGCCCATTGTCGCACGGTAGCTTCAACGTCCTCTTCACCGGCGGGTGAGGCAAAGACGTTCACTGGTTCCGGTATGTCAACGCCGAGTTTGCGCACTACGTCGCGTGCAAGGCTGGCTGCCGTGGTGAGCTTGCCGCCGATAACGGATATCAGTCCGGCAGCGCCTTCTTCAGTGTGGTCATGGAGAAGATGCTTGCGCGTGATGGCCGATGACGCTTTGCCCGGCGCAAACGGCAGAGGGCGGATTCCGGCAAAGCTGTAACGAATATCTGCGGGCGTAAGGCCGGAGTGAGGAAAGAGCCGCACAAAACTTTGAAAAAGATAATCACGCTCCTGCGCGCTGGGCTGCGGATTATCTGGAACGCTCGAATCGGCGACTTCACTGGTGCCAACAAGGAGTTGATCATTCCACGGAATAACAAAAATTGGGCGGCCGTCGATGGCTTCACTATAGATCGCTTGACTAAAGACGGCTTGCGGCGGCGCGCCGGCAAACTTGGGCAGCACCAGATGCGATCCGCGTACGCCGCCGATCATTCGAGGCGTTGCAATTCCGGAAGCGCCAATCACCGCGTCCGCCCACGGGCCAGTGGCATTCACAACATTTTTGGCGCGGACAAAATATTCCTGGCCGGAAATCAGGTCACGCAGCCGCGCTCCGGTGACGCGACCGGTTTTCTGGGAGCCGCCTTCGCGGGAAATTTCCAGCAGCTTGGTGTGATTGCAGACCACGGCTCCGGCGGCCATGCTCTCCGCCAGCCATTCCGCTACCAGGCGTTCGGGAAATTCGCATTGCGCATCTTCATACGCGTAGATCGACCACTCATTGCCTCTGTCGAGCTGGCGTTCAAATGCGCTCAGGTCGCCGCAGCACTCGCGCTTGCCGCCGGCCCAGCGATGGTAGAGCCACAATCCGGTGCGGATGGAAAGGGAACTGCGAAGAAACGAATGAGATTTTTTTGGCAGCGCCAACAGAAATTGCAAAG
>CAWHQH010000009.1:0-172506 GCA_963831465.1 Terriglobia bacterium
GCGAGACGCGCATGGCTAGAGTAATGGGGTAAACAGCAGCGTCTTCTGTAAGATGAGCGACTCTCCAGAGCAAAACGATCAGCTCACATCCATTGAAATCATTGAGAGTACTTTTGTCTCTCTCAAAGGGGGAAAAGGATATAAAGACACGAGCGATGCAACCATTGAATACAACTGCCTCGCGTGGGCACTGGGAATTGATTGGGCTCGTTACGATCCGGAACCTCATTGTGCCGGCTATTGGGCTTCCCTGCGTTGAGAGAGAATGGAGCCTCAAGGCGATCCGTAAAATACTTGAAAACCACGGATATGTGATTTGTGATAGCTACGATCTCGAAGAGGAGTACGAGAGCTTGAGTTTTCTTATATGGATGAGGCGGGTACTCCCCAGCACTTTGCAAGACAATTGCCGAACGGTAAATGGACCAGTAAACTCGGCGATCTGAATGACATAGAGCACGATGATTTGAAATGTTTAATCTGTACCGAATACGGTACGCCGCAAATCGTATTCAAACGGAAGAGACATGCCCCGCAATTGGGAAAACAGCAATAAAGAGTGAATACCAGAGTCTTACCAAGGTACTTCCGGGACTAAGCCCTATTCATTTAAGTGGTTGTGAGCATGATCGAAAGTCATGTCCTGTTACTCATTGTGGTGGCTGACGGTTTGGTACTTTCAGCCGCGTTTCTGACGTTTCCGGATCTTCGCCCTTGAATTTCATTGGCGTTTTCGGTGGCGCTTGTGGGTCTTTTGGGCTTGTCTTCCATCACGGCGAACTGGACTTTCCGCTGCATGTGGTCGATACGGTCAACGATCACGCGAACTTTGTCGCCGATGGAGTAGGTCTTCTTTGATCGGGCGCCAATGATCTGGCGCGTGTTTTCGTGATAGGTGTAATTGTCGTCTGCCAGGGAGGTGAGCGGCACCAGACCTTCGATAAACAGCTCGGTCAGCTCCACGAAGAAGCCGAACTTGGTGACGCTGACGATCAGGCCGTCAAAGTCCTCGCCCACGCGCTGCTCCATGAACTTGAGCTTCTTCCATTCCAGCAGTTCGCGCTCGGCCTCAGCGGCGGCGCGCTCAGACTGGCTGGAGCTTTCAGCAATCTCATGCAGTTCAAGCTCGGAGATGGGGCCGCCTAGAGGGGTGGATGAGAGGCGTCGGCGGGCGGAGGAACCTTTTTCCGCGCGCTTGGACCAGGGAGAGTGTGCTTCGTGCGACTGCTCGGCGCGGAAGCGGAGAGGGACGCCGCTTTCTGAGGGGGAGTGAGTTGCTGAGATCGGGCGATCGGGTGATCCGGTGATCTGGTGATCAGAGCTCCTAACGACCTTGTCTTGGCCCGAATGTGCTTTGTGATCGCGAGCTTCCTCACCCCACCCTTTGCGCAAAGAACGCGCAAAGGATGGGGCACCCGCGGATGGGGCACCCACATCCTCGTGATTACCTGCACGTTGTCCTGCAAGGGACGATGAGCCCGCAGAAACATCGGAGCGCAGCACCCATTTGAGAATGCGATGGATGATGAGGTCAGGATAGCGGCGGATGGGCGAGGTGAAGTGCGTATAAGCATTGGCGGCCAAAGCGAAATGGCCTTCATTGACTTCTGAATAGCGGGCCTGCTTGAGCGAGCGCAGCATCAGGAAGGAAAGCACCCGCTCCTCGGGCTTTCCCGCGATCTTCTGGACCAGTTTCTGGTACATGCGCGGCGTTACGTGGACTTCTTCCGGCAGCTCGACGGTCGGGGCTTTGCGGCCTGACCCCTGGTAATGGCGCTTGTCACCTCTGGTCTGCACGCGCTTGATGGGCAGCGTGCCCACGCCGAGCGAATAGCCAAAGCTGGCGGCAAGGGTTTCAAACTCATATATGCGCTTGGCGTCAGGCTTTTCATGGATGCGATAAAGGCTGGGCACGCCGCGCTGCTCCAGGTGCGACGCGACGGTTTCATTCGCGGCCAGCATGAATTCTTCAATCAGGCGATGCGCCCAGTTGCGCTCTGAAGCGGCAACGCTCTTCATGAGGCCATGCTCGTCAAATTCAATGATGGGCTCAGGCAGGTCGAAGTCGATAGATCCGCGCTTGACGCGCTTGCGGTTCAGGATCTGAGCCAGGTCGTACATCAGGTCAAAATTTTCGGCCAACGCGGCATATTTCTCGCGAATGGCTTTGTTCGACGGGGAAGCCATTGGGTGATCTGGCGCTCCAGGACGTGCTTCGATGATGGCGTTCACGTCGGTATAGGTCATGCGCTGGGCGGAGCGGATCACGCCCTCCGCCAGCTCGTAATATGCGACCTCGCCGTTGGGTTCAATTTCCATGATGCAGCTCAACACCAGGCGTTCAAGATCGGGACGCAGGCTGCAAATGTCAGTGGAAAGTTCCAGCGGCAGCATGGGCACGGCGCGGTCAGGGAAATAAACGGACGTGCCGCGCTTGCGCGCTTCTTCATCGATGGCTGAGCCGTCGTCCACGTACTGGGCCACGTCAGCAATGTGGACTTGAAGCTCGTAATTGCCGTTATCGAGGCGCGTGACCAGCACGGCATCGTCAAAGTCGCGGGCAGTTTCACCGTCAATGGTGACGATGGGCAGATGGCGGAAGTCGCGGCGCGCGGCGATTTCTTTTTGCGGGATGACAGGACTAATCTCCTGCGCTTCTTCCAGCACCTCCGCGGGAAAGATGTGCGGGATATGGTGCTTGCGGATGATCATTTCCACGTCAACGCCGAAATCGTCCTCATAGCCGAGGATTTCGGTGACGCGTCCGCGCGGGCTCTGCGTGGCGGATGGCCATTGAATGATTTCTACTTCGACAACAACGTTTTCCAGGTCGTCCCAGGATTTGCGTTGGGCTTCTGCACCTAACACCCGATGAGGGACTTTGGCGGCTGGGGTGTTTCTGTGTTGGGGCCTTTGAACCCACCCTTTGCGGCCGATGAAGACTCGTTGCATCTGCGGGATTGTGGGCCGCAAAGGATGGGGCACCCGCGGATGGGGCACCCGCGGATGGGGCACCCGCAGTGTTGTGAGTTCGCAGGTCGCGGTCGTCTTCAGACGGTCCACCCTCTTCATCGCCCGCCTGCGGGTACTCCATACCGGGTGGGATGATGATTTCCAGGGCCAGCTTTTCGTCGATCGGCGAGACGAAGTTACGGCCGCTGCCATAGTGGAAGATGCCGACCACGGTTTCCTGTTCGCGCTCCATTACGCGGACGATCCGGCCTTCAGCCTTGCCGTCATGCCGGAGGCGGCCCATTTCCACCAGCACCTGGTCACCATGCATGGCGTTGCCGACAACTGGCGGAGGAATAAAGATGTCGCCCTGCAGCTTGCCCTGGACGCGCGCCGGGAGGGAGCCGGGTTCGGGGATGACAAAGCCAAAGCCGTCGCGATGCATACGTAACCTGCCCACAATCAGATCTTGATTGGAGGCGGAGGTCGGCAATCCCCAGCGTTCTTTGCCAATGGCGATGAGCTTGCGACGGCGCGTCATGTCGCGAAGGAGCTGTTGCAGGGTGCGGCGGTCCTTGCCCTTGAGGCCCATGTCATGGATGAGCTGTTTGAAGCCGGCCATGTGTTTAGGCTGCTTGGAGACGTAATGGAGGATCTGTTGTTCGGTGAGCATTCAAATGATTAAGTGCAAGAATTGGTTAAAAGCATGGCATTATCAATTTGGTTAATGGTAAATTGGTAACCGCAAATCGGGGAATCGGCCAGCAGAGGTTGACGTGAGGTTACGAAACTGGCGAATTCCTCTTAACCCTATCCTAGCGCGAAAAGGATTTTCCTTCTAAGGGGCTTGCCCGATATAAGAAATGCCAACAACGGAGGAATATTTACACCAGTCAAGCAGTGTCCGGGGAGATGGATGTGCAAGGGCACTGCGTGAAGGCATCGCCAAATCAGAGTTTCTGGAGTTGGCGGAATAACCGGGTGGTTTGGTTATTAACGTGCCATCGCCTTACTTGGTTGTCCCCCATCAGCCAACATGTATTTTATAGCAGCGGGCGAAAAAGAAGCTGGCTGCGCATCACCATAGAATCGAAAGGATGTAGAAACTAATGTGGAAGCCTGCTAGCACTGCAACGCCGACGAATCCGAATCAAAAGCCCGCAGCGGAACCGGAGAAACCAGTTATGAGCACTACCCCCACTCAGCCTAGCGAGCCGACGCCGGTAGCGGCGCCTCGCAATGCCGTTCTTAACAACACAGAGCAAGCCACCATCGGGAAATCACTCGTCATTAAGGGCGAAGTGACCGGCTCTGAATCGCTTTACATCGACGGCCGCGTAGAAGGGTCCGTCAACCTGCCCGGCAACCGCGTGACGGTTGGCCGCAATGGCCAGGTTCAGGCCAACATCAATGCCAAGGAAGTCGTGGTCCTGGGCAAGGTAAAAGGCAACGTCACGGCCAGCGACCGGGTCGATATAAGGAACGAGGGGTCACTGGGTGGCGACGTAGTTTGCCAGAGAATTTCAATCGAAGATGGCGCATGGTTCAAGGGCTCGATTGACATCCGCAAGCCCGGCGCAAAGGAAATGAATGGCGCTGCGAAGGAAACCACATCAATCACTGATTCGCCGCGGATGACAACGGCCACTGCGTAATTTTTTTTGGGAAGGCAGTCCCATTTGCCCGCTTCCGGGTGCTTCCTGCGGGAAGCACTCGGGAATGGGTTTGGTAGAAAAGAAGTCCATGGTCAATAAAATTCTTCAATTGCTCTCGATTCGCTGTTCGCACAAAAAGATTTCCCAGCCTTTTGCCGCAGCCGCAGCCAAACGCCGCGCCGTCAATTCAGACTGGGACGTCCCCACTCCTGCCGGCGAACACTACGTCGTCTGCCTGGACTGCGGACACAAGTTCCAGTATGACTGGGCGAATATGCGGGTGATCGAGTAAGAAATTTTCTCGCCACAGATCAGCGCAGATTGACGCTGATTTGTTCTTTCTTTTGCCGCATGCAGAGTTTTCATTCGCGACCATCCAAAGCTTTGACGAATATTTCTTTTTTGTTTTAGCTTATCTGCGTTTATCCGCGTAATCTGCGGCAAATGTTTTGGGGTTTAACTTCGTCGCAACACTCGCCTCACCAGCGCACCCGCCTGTTCGATTCCCATCAGTGAAGTGCATCCCAGGTATACCGCGCCGTAAGGAACCAGAATCAGCAAGCCGCCGATAACCGGCCTTTGCGGATGCAATCCCAGCTTCACTCCCCAGGCCACGGCTGCGCCAACGATCGCAGCAGCCCAGAGCCGAGCAAAGTAAGAAGCAGGGAACTCACTGCGTCCGATCTTCAGGTTCATCCCGCGCCGCAGCAAGACAAACTCTACCCACGCGGCAAATCCGGCGGAAGCAGTTAGCCCGGCAGCGCCCCAGAACGGATCTACGCCCAGCAACTTCGGCAATGGCCGCGAACAGAAATATCCCAAGGCCGTCGTCAAAATCACGCGCACAATGGCAAAGCGGAGAGGTGTTCGGGTATCGCGTAGCGCGTAATAGGCAGACGAATAAAGCCGGCCAACGGTCGACGCCACCAGTCCCACACCAGAGCCGGCCAGAATCGTCCATACCTTCACCGCATCGGCGTGAGAAAATTTTCCTGTCTGGTAGATCATTGCCGTGATCACGTCGCCCAGCGCAATAAACCCCACGGCAGAGGGCACCACAAAAAAGCCCACTCGCTTGGTGCTCGCGGCGATCCTTTGCCGCAGGGTGGTTGCTATCTGCTCGTCTGTTCCCAGCGTGCTTGACATTGCTGGCAGTTCAGCCGCTGAGATTGACATGCCAAACAAACTTACCGGCAGCGTGTAAAGCGTCTGGGCATTCGCCAGCGAGGAGACTCCCCCACAGGCAGCAGGCTGGCCAGCAATCCATCAATATAGGCGCTTAGCTGCAACACGCCGCGGCTGAAGAACACAGGAATAAAATTCCTGATTACCACGCGCACGTTCTCAGTAAGCGAACGGAAAAAGATGCGCAGCTCCGGCGCCAATCGCAACACCATAGGAATCTGCGCCAGAAATTGCAGTCCGCTCCCCACCACCGATCCCCAAGCGGTGTAAACCGCCAGATGCGACATATCGTTTTCCCGGAAAGCCACCATGGCGGCAATGAACGCCGCGTTCCACAACACCGGGGAAACGTAAGACAAAAAGAATTTGCCGTGACTGTTCAGGATTCCCAGGCACCATGCCGACATCACCAGCAGGCCGACGCCGGGGAACAAGATCCGCACCAGTTGAATAGCCAGCCGGCGGGTCTCACCTTTAAACCCGAAGGCGATCACATCAATGATGTAAGGCGTTGCCAGCACGCCCACCAGCACTAGTACAGACGTGATCAGCGCCAGTAGAGAAAACACCGCGCCCGCCACTCGTCCAGCTTCTTCGCGGTTTTTCTGGGCCAGCAGTTTGGCATAGACAGGGATAAACGACGCCGACAGCACCCCTTCCCCAAAAAGATTTTGCAGCGTGTTGGGAATGCGCAGCGCGGCTTTGAATGCGTCCGCAACGTAGGTAATGCCGAAATAGTGAGCAAAGATGCGATCGCGCACCAGCCCGGCAATTCGGCTCAGGAAGATTCCCGCCGCCACTAGAAAAGCGTGCCTTCCCACTCCGGGATGTGCCGCTGGAGCGGGCGAACCTTCCGTCCTGGTAGAAGCTGTCACGCTTGTGTTCGTCCCATCCAATCTTGTTTATAAATGAGAACGCCACATCCCGTGGGCGAAATTATTCGCTGAGCGGCACTTGGAACCTCCACTATACTGAGCCTTAGAGCACTACAAATGAGGGACAACACATGCGTCTCAGCAGCACTCGTAATTTTTTGGCTGGTTTTTCGATGATGACCATTCTTCTGGCTTGCCCAGCCAGCCTTGGCCTCGCGCAGGAAGCAAATCCCGCAGGATCCTACCAGCAGACGTGCAGCGATGTTTCCGTCCAAAGAGGAACTCTCTACGCCAAGTGCCAGGACACGCAAGGCAAATCCCATTCCGCCAAACTTTCGCACTATCAAGGGTGCTCAGAAATTGCCAACAACAATGGCAAACTCGAATGCGCTGGCCAAAGCCATGCCGCCGCGTCTTCACAGCCGGCCGGTTCGTATACCGATAGCTGTAGAAACATCCAGATGAAAGGCACAACGCTGCATGCTGTCTGCAAAAGTCTTGATGGCCGTGAGATGCCGACCACACTTAAGGACGCTAACCGTTGCGCTGAGGGCGTAGCCAATATCAACGGCATTTTGAACTGTGAAGCCAGCGGCGTTCTGCCGCCGGGGTCGTACATCGCCACCTGCAAGGACGTGAAACTGCAAGGATCGGTTCTCTCTGCCACCTGCAATGATGGCAAAGACCACTGGCGCAGCGCCTCCATGCGCGATGCCAACAAGTGCAATGGCGACATCGCCAACCAGAATGGAACGCTGCGCTGCACTGCGATCAATAGGGAAAAGCGCTAAGCTTATCTGTGTGGCTGACAAACCCGCGCGAATGAACTGGCCGTTTTGCTTTATGAATCATGAGCAAATAGTTTCCGGATGCGCTTAAACTACTTGAAATTCCGGCGAACCTAGCGTTACCCTAGTCTCGGCATTGGTCACTAAGTATTCGCAGTAGATGTCCGGCCAATCCGTACGAAAGAGCTATTGTTCCTATGAACCGTGTGGCAGCTGTACAAATTTTCTTGCTGGCAATATTAGGTATCCTTCTGTCAGGATGCGGCGGCGGCAGCAGCAGTAGCAGGCCGATGCCGGGGCCAAGTCCAACGCCTATTACTTTCTTCTCCGGTTTGTATGAGATCAATAACGCCTCAGCCGTCAATCCCGGGACAAACTTTACTCTCCAGGGAAGCCTGTTGCAGTCGGGGAACAATCTCTCTGGGGTTATGCACGCCAGTGGGTTATCTTGTTTTTCTTTTAATACTGATATCCCTGTCAGGGGCTTACTCGGAATAGATAACACAGGAAATTTTACCGTCAACCTTGTGTTTTCATTGCCCAGCGGCCAAACTTTATCGCTGAACACCATACATCCGTTCGGTCACTTTAGCTTCATTTCCGGTACTTATTTGCTTGATGGCGCCGGATGTGCAGTGCCTGACCAAGGGAATGTTGTCGGCGAGTCGTTGAGTATCGGCGGATCGTGGATGGGACATTTTAATTCCAGCGGAGGCGTCGTTTCCCAGGTGACTAATATGACGCTTACTCAAACAGGGCCGGACGCGCACGGATTTTTCTCGGCCACGGGAACAGCCACCATCACAGGCGGAACGTGTTTCTCCAACGCTACTGTGGATCCAGCCTCTGTCATCGTTGGTACTGGAAGTACCCTAATCTTCGATAACGCTCAGCCTGGGACCACAGGAAAGACAATCATTCAGGGCGATCTTGCATCTGGAGTTATTGGCTCTAACTTCAACGGAACGTATATCTCGACTCAGGATACCTGTTCAGAAACAGGTACCGTCACTTTTTTCTTCGGTTAGCCGTAGATACTTCAACCCAGGGCGCCTGCTCGGAGTTAGTAACTGTCATTATGGATACTCTATAACTTTCTCAGCCGAACCTAGACCACCTGCGATTCGCGAAGGTTCGCGATCTCTGCATCGGTGTACCCAAGCTCTCGTAGCAGTTCATCCGTGTGCTCACCCAACTTCGCTGCGCGGGTTCGAATGCCGCCCGGCGTCGCCGACAGTCGCACCGCCGTATCCGCCAGCGGTACTGGCTTTGCCGCTTCAGGATGATCAACATACTTCAGCAACTCTCGCGCCCCCACCTGCGGATCATCCAGCACCTGCTGCAAGTCCAGCACCGGCCCGGCAGGGACACGGGCTTTTTCCAGCTCGGCAATGGCCTGCTCTGTTGTGCGAGTCGCCAGCCACGCATTCATCGCTTCAGTAATGGCATCGCGATTGTCGGCGCGAAGCTGGTCGCTGGCAAAACGTGGATCGCCGATGAAATCCCCGCGTCCCACCAGCCGCGCCCAGCGGGCAAACATGTCGTTTCCTACGGCAGAAACCACAATCCAGCCGTTTTCGGTCTGGTAGCAATCAGAGGGAGCAGCATAAAAGCTGGTATTGCCTGGCTGCTGCCGTTCAATACCCAGCACAGACCGCTCCGCCAGCAAGCCCTGCACATACGTGATGCCAGTTGCTAAAAGAGACCCGTCCACAATCTGCCCTTCACCGGTTTGTGCGCGATGGTAAAGCGCCACCATCACCCCAAAGGCCGTGTGCAGCGCCGTGCCGTAATCTTCAAATGGGACAATGTCGCGCACCGGCGTCCCGGGGCCCCCGGAATGCGCCGCTTCTGCGTGTTCTGGGGTGGACGTTCCGGGAAATCCTGTAAGACTCATGGCGCCGGACATGGCCTGCACCACTGTGTCGAAGCCAACGCGATTGGCATACGGCCCATCGGAACCAAAGGTAGAAATCCGAGCAAGAATAATGTCTGGCTTTGTGGCCTTCAGCGAGTCGTAATCCAGTCGCATGCTCTTCAGCACATTGTTAGGCAGGTTCGCCACCACCACGTCCGCGCCTTTCACCAGCCGCCGGATGACCTCCGCCGATTCAGGCTTTGACGTATCCAGCGTCAGGCTGCGCTTGTTGCGATTGAGGGAGAGAAATCCGCCGCCCTCGCCGCTTTCGGTGATGGCCGCAATGTACCGGTCTTCACTCCCGTGGCGGCGGTCAACGCGGATCACGTCCGCGCCCATATCCGCCAGCAGCATGGCGCAATACGGCCCGGCGATGAACCGGCCAAAATCAATCACCCGAATTCCCGCTAAAGGCAGCTTACTTGGCATCGCGGGATTTTAAATCAACTACTTCCCCCTTGCGACGTGCATTGTGTCAGCGGACTACTTTCGCTGATCTTCTGGTTGATTGGCTGCGGCCCCGGCCAAAAACTGGCTCTGCTAAACTCCAACCATGTCCTTCGCAGACCAGCTTGGTTTTACCTTTGAACAGGCCCCGACTCGCCGCATCTGGCGCGTTACCGATCTGGTAAGCGCTGTGCGCACCACGGTGGAGCGCACCTATACCGATGTCTGGGTGGAAGGCGAGATCTCCAATTTCCGTCCATCGGAATCCGGTCATCTTTACTTCACCCTGAAAGATGGAGACGCGCAGTTGCGCATCGTAATGTTCCGCAGCCAGGCCCGATTGCTGCGTTTTCGTCCTGAAGCCGGCATGCAGGTAATCGCGCGCGGCCGCGTGACTATCTATGACGCCCGCGGCGAACTGCAGCTCTCTGCCGAATTTCTGGAGCCCGTTGGCGCCGGCGCGCTACAAGTGGCATTTGAACAACTCAAAGCTCGATTGGCCCAGGAAGGTTTGTTTGACGCCACCCGACGCAAGCCCATTCCGCCATTGCCCCGACGAATCGGCCTTGTAACTTCTCCGCGCGGCGCGGCCTTGCAAGACATGCTCAATATTCTTGCCCGCCGCCACGAAAATGTAGGCATACAGATTTATCCCGCACAGGTGCAGGGTGAAACCGCAGCGGGGGAAGTTGCAGCAGGCATCAAGTATTTCAATCGTGCCAAGACCGTGGACGTGATCATCATTGCCCGTGGCGGCGGCTCCATTGAAGACCTGGCAGCGTTCAACGATGAAGCGCTGGCCCGCACCATATTTGCTTCCACGCTGCCCGTGATTACCGCCATTGGCCATGAAACTGACTTCACCATCGCCGACTTTGTTGCCGATCTGCGCGCCCCCACTCCTTCCGCGGCGGCTGAGTTGGTGATTGAGTCGAAGCATCGCCTGGCGGAGCATCTGGCGCATCTGCATCAGCGACTTGGCCGCGCCACGCGCTATCGCCTGCTTATGGCACGCAACCGTTTGCAGGAACTTTCACAACACGGCGCTTTTGCCCGCATAGAGGACCTGATGGTGCGGCGATCGCAGCGGCTGGACGAACTTTCCTATCGTCTGGCCTCTAACTATCGCACGCTGCTGCATGACTATCATCGCCGGCTCGATATAGCTTCATCGCGCGTGCGACACTTTGATTTTCGCCGCTCGCTGGCTGTGGTGCGAGGCCAGATCGACTCCGGCACGGAAGCGATGATCCACGTTTTCCAATCGTCTCTTGCCGCGCGGCGCTCTCAGGCAGAGCGGCTAACCGCTCACCTCAATGCGCTCTCGCCGGTAAAAATCCTTGAACGCGGCTACGCTCTGGTTTTTGATGAGAATGGCGCGCTGGTCAAGGATGTCTCGCAGCTGAAGGCAGGCTCAGAAGTTTCCGCCCAGGTGGCGCGAGGCAGGTTCACCGCTGAAGTGAAGAAAACATCTACGGATTGAGCGAGCTTCCTATGAGGGCACGTTTGCAACCTGCGAGCAATTGCTAAATACTAAATACCAAGTACTAACTACTGAATGATGAGAAAGCTTTTCGGTACTGACGGAATCCGCGGCGTTGCCGGTGAATATCCACTGGATAAAAAAACGGTCTACGCAGTTGGCCGCGCCCTGGGCGACCATCTTCCTGCCGGACCGCGGCGCGCCATAATTGGGCAGGACACACGCGAATCAAGCGGATGGATGGCGGACACGCTCGCTGCGGGGCTACGAGCTTCAAAAGTTGAGACAGCCAGCGCGGGCGTGGTTCCCACGCCCACAGTCGCTTATCTTACCCATACCCACAGCTTTTCCGCCGGCGTGGTAATTTCCGCTTCCCATAATCCATGGCGCGATAACGGCATCAAGGTTTTTGGCCCAGACGGCTACAAGCTGCCGGACGAAGTTGAGCTGGAAATTGAAACCGAAATCTTCGCGCTTCTGGAAGAAGACGCACCGCTGAGTCAAAGCAGCAATACAGGGCCTTCGCTCAATGGCGATACAGCACTGCGAACTGACTATCTGAACTGGCTGGCACGTACCATCGCCGGAGCAGAACGCCTGCACATTGTTGTGGATTGCGCCAATGGCGCGGCCAGCACGGTGGCTCCGGAGATATTTAAGCGCTCCGGCGCTCATGCGGAGTTCACGCATCGCACGCCGGACGGACGCAACATCAACGAAAACTGCGGGGCGCTGCATCCTGAAATTGTGGCGCGCGAAGTTTTGGCCCGCACGGCCGATCTGGGCATCTGCTTTGATGGCGATGCCGATCGCGCACTCTTTGCCGACAGCAACGGCCACGTGGTGAATGGCGATGCCGTAATGCTTCTACTGGCGCGCGACCTAAAGCAACGCGGCGAGCTGACCAATGACACCGTCGTCGCCACAACCATGTCAAACATGGGCCTGGAAGCGGCCCTGCGCGAATCCGGCATTAAGATGCTGCGCGCTCCTGTGGGCGATAAATACGTCCTGGAAGAGATGCGGAAGACCGGCGCCGTTCTGGGAGGCGAGCAGTCCGGACACATCATTCTTTCCCGCGAGGCCACCACGGGTGATGGTCTACTTACCGCTATCCGCGTTCTGGGAATTGTTGCCGCAAGCGCCCGCCCGCTGGCAGAGCTCACCGTGGGGATGAAGGTCTTTCCTCAGACCATCAAAAATGTTCGCGTGAAAGAAAAGCGCCCGCTTGACGAGCTCACCCAGGTAATGTCAGCCATTGAAGACGCGGAGCGAGAGCTGAAAGGGAATGGCCGCGTGAACGTGCGCTATTCCGGCACGGAATCACTGGCGCGAGTGATGGTGGAAGCGGAAACCGAAGAAACAGTCCAGCGTCTTGCCGGCCAAATTGCGGCGGCCCTTGAAGCTGCCATAGGACTTGGAGTGTCCTCTGCCCATTGAGCTAGCGCCTCCGCCAAAGAAGCGGCTTTCACGCTGGGCAGTGATTCTTCCGCTTATTCTGCTGGCGGCATTTGCCTTCGTCCCCATGCTTCGTTCGGCGTTGGCCGCCGGAGTGGGAATTGCCGCCGGCATCGTTTACGTTTTGGCTTACCTCTTTGCGGTGGTCATGCTGCCGCTCATGTTTTACGCGCTCATGCGATTTGCCTACTCGGTCTTTCTGCGTCCGTATCTGCGCGTATGGCACATCAATCGCATCCGCAATGCGCGCTATATGAAAGATGTGATCCAGCGTAGCCGGCGTAAGGGACCACAAAAGTGAAAACTACTTTACGTCGCGCCAGTTAGGCCCCACGCCAAGTTCTACCAGCAGCGGGACGCTGAGTTTCTGCACGCTTTCCATTTTTTCGCGCACCAGCCCACGCATGAGGTCGATTTCATTTTCCGGCACTTCAAACAGAAGATCGTCATGCACCTGGAGCAACATGCGCGATTTCAGCTTGCGTGAGCGCAGCTCTTCATCAATCTGGATCATAGCCAGCTTGATCAGATCGGCAGCCGTGCCTTGCAGGGGCGTGTTCACGGCGGTACGCTCGGCAAAGCCGCGCATATTGGCGTTTTTGCTGTTGATGTCCGGGATGGGGCGCGTGCGCCCGAAGAGAGTTTTTACGCTTTGCTCGTTGCGAGTTTGCTCCAGCGTGCGGTCAATGTAACGTCGCACGCCAGCGTACTTCTCAAAGTACGCGTCAATAAATTTCTTCGCCTCGCGCTGGTCAATGCCGAGCTGCTGCGAGAGACCAAAAGCTGAAAGACCGTAGACAATCCCGAAATTTACGGCTTTTGCGCGACGGCGATGTTCGGCGTCAATCAGCATGGGCGGCACACCGAAAACCTGCGAAGCAGTGAGCCGATGAATGTCATCGCCGTTGCGGAACGCCTCCACAAGCAGTGGATCTTCAGAGAAGTGCGCCAGCAGCCGTAGCTCAATCTGCGAGTAATCCGCCGAAAGCAACGAGTAACCCGGTTCGGCAATAAACGCGGCGCGAATTTCCCGGCCCAACTCTGTGCGGATAGGAATGTTTTGCAGGTTCGGGTTCGTCGAAGAGAGGCGTCCCGTGGTGGTGCCGGTCTGGTTAAAAGTGGTGTGCACACGCCCGGTCTTTGAATCGATGAGCACGGGCAGCGCGTCAACATACGTGCTCTTCAGTTTGGAGAGCTGGCGATAATCCAGTACCAGCCGCGGTACTTCATGTGTTTCTGAAAGCTCTTCCAGCACATCGACTGCGGTCGAAATCATTTTGCCCTTGCCATATTTCACCGGCTTGGGCAGATTGAGCTGGTTGAAAAGCACGTCACCCAGCTGCTTGGGCGAATTGATATTGAACGTGACGCCGGCCTTCGCATGGATCTCACTCGCCTTGGCAGTGCACTGCGCTTCCAGGTCGACGGAGAGCGTGCCCAGCATCTGGCGGTCGATCTTTACACCGGCCTGCTCCATCCGCACCAGCACCGGGACAAGCTGCAAATCGATGTCTTCATAGAGACGCATCTGCCCGGCGCTCTCAACTTCTTTGCGCAGAACCGGAGCGATGCGCCCCGTCACATCCGCGGCTTCCGGCACGGCCAAAGACAACTTGAGGTTGAAGCTGCGCACAGCAATTTCCGCCAGGGCGTGGTTCGTGTACGTGGGATTGATGATGTAGGAATACAGCATCGGCTCGTCGAGAACTCCGGCAAGCTCCACGCCATGCGCTTCCAGTTGACGCAGCGCGGATTTATAGTCGTGGACGGCTTTGGGAATTTTGGGATCGCTGAGCAGTTTTTTTAAATCATTAGATATTTCATCATTGCCGATGACAAAGCTGAATGCCTTACCCGGTTCCGCGGAGAGCGCCAGCTTGAGCGGAGCAAGAGCATTGGCTTCCGGTGTCGGCGGGCCATCAAAGAGCAGATCGCCGGATTTCTGGTCGCCTTCTTCTGGGTCTTCTTCAATCTTCGGCTTGGGAGCGGCTGTGAATTCGAAAGCTATCGCCAGCGGGACTTTTGCTTTGGCCAGCGCCATCAGCTCTTTCACCGATTGTAGTTCACGATATTCGGTTTCGCGGACCTCCATCACCGGCACAAGCTCTTTGAGCAAGGTGGTGAATTCAAGTTCACTGAAAAGCGAGCGTAGTGCATCAAGGTCCGGCTCGCCGGCAATCATCTTGTCCAGATCCAGAGCAATGTCTACGTTCTGGTCAATGGTAACGAGCTGTTTGCTCCAGAGGATAGTGTCTTTATTGTTCAGCAGCGATTCGCGATAGGTCTTGCGCTCCACTTCTTCGGCATGGTCCAGCGCGTTTTCCAGCGTTCCGAAGCGCTTGATGATCTCGACTGAACCTTTGTCGCCGATGCCGGGCGCGCCGGGAATGTTATCAATGGAGTCGCCGCGCAGGGCCATCACGTCAATCACCTGCTCCGGACGCACGCCCAGAATTTCCTCAACTTTTGTGGCGTCGCAGATCAAGTTGTCTTTCGGCGGATTCAGCACGCAAACTTTATCATTCACCAGTTGAAGCATGTCCTTGTCACTGGAGACGACAAAGACCTGATAGCCCTCCGCGGCAGCCTTGCGGCCAAGGGTGCCAATCACGTCGTCAGCCTCAAAGCCCCGCGATTCAAGAATGGGAATACGGTAGGCCTCTAGCGCGCGCCGGATGTAAGGCACCTGCTGCGCGAGATCATGCGGCATCTCCGCACGTTGCGCCTTGTAGCCGAGGTAGTCCACATCTTTGAAAGTCTGCGTTTTAATATCGAACTTGCGGACGGAGGTGACGGCTTTGGCCTGCTCGTCGCGGAACGTGGGGCCGGCCACATCGAACACTGCGGCCAGATATTCCGGATTGAAGTCCGCGCGAAGCTTGCGCAGCATGTTTACGAATACATACGTCGCGGCTGTGGGCACGCCCTTTTTAGTGGACATGGGGCGCTGCCGCGCCATGGCATGGTAAGCGCGAAAGATGAAGGACATCGAGTCCATGAGAAAGACACGGCCCTTCTGCGCGGGTTTGGGGTTGGTAGCCAAATGATTGGTGGCCAATAGAAAATTCTATCCTAAACGGCGCGTGTGGGACTTTGTTAGAATCTCGTCCGTGAGCGATCTAAACGCTACTCTTGTCCGCGACTTTGAGCGCAATTACCGGGAAGCAGCGCAGAAGATACGTGTGCTGGTTGAGCCATTGACTGACGCGCAGATATGGACCCGGCCTTATCCTTACGGCAACAGCATTGGACATCTACTGCTGCATTTGACCGGCAACCTCAGCTATTACATTGGCGCGGAGATGGGCAGCACTGGATATGTGCGCAACCGTCCTCTGGAATTTGCGGATACGTCGCACGCGCCGAAAGCGGAGCTGCTGGGGAAGTTTGATGCAGCAATCGCCACGGTTGTGGCAGTGTTAAGAAAGCAGTCCGAACGAGACTGGGCCGCCGAATACGCGGCCAAAGGCTTTGAAGATTGCGGCGACCGGTTCACCGCTATCCTGCGTTGCGCTGCGCATCTCTCCCATCACACCGGGCAAATCATCTATCTATGTAAGGAACTGGAGCGGAATAGCGGTACCGTTTGATTTTTCGTTTATTCAAACCATTTACAAACGTCATCTCGAAGGGCGTAAGCGAGCCCCGCGTTTTCGTCACCGGGCGAGTAGCCCTGTGAGATTTCGTGTGTGCCGGCCGAAACAAAAGGTCCCTCGCCCCTATTCGGGCGCTGAAGACAGCGCGCCCTCATGGACGGGATCTCGGGATGACGATCCTCTTTGATAAAGCGCATCGATGCTCTTCCAGCAAAAATCATCAATTGCTAAACCGCAAAATCTCATCCGCGATCTTCACCGCTTCCACGGCTGGCTTCACGTCATGGACGCGCACCATGTGTGCGCCTTTCAGGATTGATGATGTAGCGGCGGCCAGCGAGCCGTTGAGACGCTGGTCGGACGGCGCGTCTTTGCCATCAACGGCAAGTGTGCGCCCTATGAAAGACTTTCTGGAAGTCCCAACCAGCAGCGGAAAGCCAAGGTCCTGCAATTGGTCCAGACCAGCCAGCAGCGGATAGTTTTGTCCAAATTTTTTGCCAAAGCCAATGCCCACGTCGAGCATGATGTGGTCTCCAGGGATGCCATGGGCCAGCGCGGCCTGGGCATAGTCGCGCAAATCATTTTTCACTTCGGCAACTATATCGGCAGAGGGCGCAAGGTTGCGCCACTCCTGCGGACGCCCGCGCGTATGCATGAGAATCACGCCGCATTTCATATCGATCGCGGCTGCCGCCATCTGCTCGTCCCAGCGCATGGCGCTTACGTCATTCACAATTTCGCATCCGGCGTTCACGGCGGCACGCGCGACCTCGGCCTTGTAAGTATCCACGGAAAGAATTGCGTCAGGCCGCTCGCGCAGCACATCTTCAATCACGGGCAGGATGCGTCGCAGCTCTTCCGCGGCGGGAATACCGCTTTCAGCTACCGGCGTGCCCGGACGAGTGGACTCGCCACCGAGATCCAGCAGATCAGCACCCTCATCCAGCATCTTGAGCGCATGCGCCACGGCGTGGTCGCGGGCCAGGAATTTACCGCCGTCTGAAAATGAATCCGGCGTAACGTTCAGGATGCCCATCACCAGCGTGCGCTCCCCAAGTTCCAGCGTGCGTGTGCGCACGCGCCATTGAAAGCGAGGTCTCTGCATCGTCGCGATTGTATAATTTTTGGCAGTCCCATGCTGCATCGTTCAGCAAGAGTCCTGTGTGCGCTGGCACTAGTCCTGTCGCTCCAACTCTCCGCCGGCGGAGAAAAAAAGCCCGCGCCCAAAAGAGATTTAAGCAAAGAGATTGCCGCCGTGATCAGCCCGACGCCGCTCAATCGCGCGCATTGGGGAATTGATGTGGTCGACCTGGATACAGGCAAGGCGCTCTATTCGGAAAATTCTGACCAACTTTTTCTTCCAGCTTCAAACGCCAAGCTTTTTACTACGGCTGCCGCGCTGGCCACCGCCGGGCCGGATTATCGCTTTCGCACCACGGTGGAAGCAGAAGGAAAAGTTGACGACAACGGAAGGTTGCTGGGTGATCTCGTAATCGTGGGCCGAGGCGATCCCAATATTTCCGGACGTGTGTTGCCCTATGCGCTCAAGACGCAGCGAGTACCTCCGCACACGCAAATTCTCGAAGAGATGGCAGACCAGGTGGCGCGCAACGGCTTGAAGATTGTGGATGGCGACCTCATCGGCGACGACACGTTTTATGCGTTTGAGCGGTACGCTGAAGGCTGGGCATGGGACGATCTGCAATGGATCGATGGCGCGCCGGTTTCCGCGCTCAGCTTCAATGACAATGTGGTGTTCGTCAACGTTCTGCCGGGCGAGCATCCCGGTGACAAAGCTGTGGTGACGGTCGAGCCGGAAACCAACTACTACGAGTTGGATAACCGCGTGGTGACCTCGTCCGCCGGAGTGCCGAAGCGTGTGGGAATGCATCGCGATCCCGGATCGAAAAAGATTGTGCTTTGGGGATCGCTGCCGCTGGGCGATGCCGGGATGAAAGAGCCAATGTCGATTGAAGACCCGGCAGAGTTTGTGGCGCAACTGTTGCGCACAATGCTGGAACGGCGCGGAATTACCATTCGCGGCAAGACGCGGGCACGGCATGGAGATGATGCGCAGTTCTTTGATCAGCAAATTGCACACCCAGTGCCAGCCGCAATTGCGCCTCCAGTGGTTAATTCTCAGATATCTCCCGGCACACAATCTCCCCAGGAGTCCCCCGATCTCAATGCAGCATCTTCCAACAAGGTTCTGGCTGAACATTTTTCCGGGCCGCTGCTGGATGATATTCGCGTGACCAACAAAGTGAGCGAGAACCTGCATGCCGAGCTTGCGCTCCGTCTGGCGGGCAAGCTGCGCGGATATGGCGGATCATTTGAAGGTGGCGTTGCCGCGGTAAAACAATTTCTCTTGCAGGCCGGACTTAAAGAAGACGAGTTTACTTTCCTGGATGGCTCAGGTCTCTCGCGACGCGACCTGGTCACACCCGCCGCTACGGTGCAGTTGCTGATCTACGCCGCGCGCCAGCCCTGGGGACCGGCGTTTGAAGAGTCGCTGCCAGTGAGCGGAGTAGATGGGTCGTTATCTGACCGATTCCAGAAGACACAAGCCGTGGGACTGATCCATGCCAAGACAGGATCGTTGAGCCATGTGAATGCGCTTTCCGGCTACGGGCAGACGCAGACAGGCAAGAGATTTGTGTTTTCAATTTTCTGCAATGACCACAATCAGCCAGCGAGCAAAGCGCTGGCGGCGATAGATGCGGTCATGCGGCTGCTGGTTAGAGAATGATTCATCGACAAAGTAATTTTGTGGGCAGACGAAAAATCTGCCACTGAGGCGACAACCAGAAAAAATCATTCCGCCCACAACCAGCAGCGCCTTGCCAGGCCAGCCATAGTTACATTTTAAATAGTTATTTTAATTGGGTGAGCGGAGAAAAATGTAGCCGCGAATCAACGCGAAAACCCGAATCAAATTCTGAATTGCTGATTCGTGTTCATTCGCGCCATTCGCGGCTTACACAGCATTTGGTTACTTCCAGTATTGGTCGCGCAACTCGGTCTGCTTGCTGACCAGCGGAATTTCCTGTCCTTGAATGAAGACGTGCTTCACGTCTGTCTTCACGTCCAGCGGATCACCGTTGGCGACTGCGATATTGGCCATTTTGCCCACTTCCAGCGAGCCCAGGTCTTTGTCAACGCCCCACATCTGGGCGGGGTTAATGGTCATGGCTTTGAGCGCTTCATCCGCAGGCAGGCCGAAGGCCACGGCGTATCCAGCCGCATAAGGCAGATTGCGGGCCTGATGAGCGTCATAAGAAGCAAACGCAATCTTGACGCCGCGCTTGGCCAACTGCGCCGGCATGCTAAACACCGCGTCATACCGCTCAGACTCTTTGGGCTGCTCGTAAATAGGACCTACAATCACGGGCAATCCGGTGGAGGCAATCTTATCCAGCAGGCTGGCCGAGTGCGTCACATGGTTGAGGATTACCTTGAGATGAAACTCATTGGCCAGTTCCAGCGCGGTGAGCAGATCGTTAGGCTGCTCGGCGGCCAGAACCACAGGCTTTTTGCCGTGCAGATATGGAAGCAGCGCTTCAAGCTTCAAATCACGCTTGGGCGGATTTCCGGCCTTGTCCTTCTCTTTGGCATCTGAGCTGTTTTTCTTTTTGTCATAGGCCGCCATTTTCTGGTCGTAATCCAACGCGTCAATGAAAGCTTGGCGCAGTTGCGTGGCCATGCCCATACGGGTAAAAGGGAATTTGGCCTGTTCAAAACTCTGGTTGCGGCGTTGCGCGCCGGTAAAGTTGAGCGGCATGGCGATATCGCGCACGGTCAACATCTCCGTGGCGGAAGCGCCGGCCAGTTGGATGAAAGAATCCTGTCCGGGAAGCGTGTCTCCGCTAGCGGGCGCGACGATGGCGTTTGTGATGCCATTGATTCGCGTGACCGGGATGAGCGCGGTCTCGGCGTGAAATGCGTCATAGACATGCATGTGCGGCATGATTTCGTCGCTCATCTCGATTTCGTCATTCGTCATGCGCTCGGCGGAAATTTCAGTCAGGCCAAGATGCGTTTCAGAGTCGATCAGCCCGGGATAGACCGTCATACCGGTTGCATCAATCACTTTTGCGCCTGAAGGAATCGCCGTTCCGGGGCCGCCGACGGCGGTGATCCGTCCGTTGTGCATCACAATGACACCGTTTTCGATTACACCGTGCGTGATAGTCAACAGCTTGCCGCCTTTCAGCGCAACGGTTTCATTGGATGTGGCAGCCGGCGAACTTGAGTGGGTTGCTTGTGCGCTTGCAGGCGCGGATTTCGTTTTTTTCTTGCTCTGTGCACCAGTGCTTTGGGCACCGACGCTCGCTACAAGGGCGATTACGACAATCAATTTTTTCAGCATGGTTACTGGACCTCCTTGTAGTGGGTAAGACCGAGTCCGGGAAGCGACCGGTCAAAGTAAAGATCGCCATCGATCAGGACTTTATCGACCAGCGCGAAAGAAGAAAGAGGATAGCTGTTCCAGATTGAAATATCGGCGTCTTTGCCCACATCAATGGAGCCGACGCGATCATCCACGCCAATGATCCATGCTGGATTCAGTGTAATCGCTTTCAACGCTTCTTCTTCGGTAAGACCATAGTGAATGGCCTTGCCCGCTTCCTGATTCAGGCGGCGGGTCACGTCTTCTGAATCGCTCTTGAGCGCAACGCGCACGCCTTTGTGCGCGGAAATGGCGGCGTTCCAGGGGATGCCGTCCCAGGCTTCATACTTAAAGCCCCACCAGTCAGGCCAGGTGGCGATGGCTATGCCGTTGGCGGCAATCTTGTCCGCGACCTTATACGCTTCCAGCGCGTGATGGAACGCGCGGATCTTATAGCCAAATTCCTTGGCCATTTCCATTTCAGTGAGGAATTCGTCGGCTCGATAGATATGAATCTGCACCAGCACTTTGCCGCGCAGAATGTCAGCCAGGGCTTCCAGCTTCAGGTCTTTTTTGGGCGGCGTAGCGTCCTTCTCGCCCTTTTTTACTTTGGCGTCGTAGTCGTCCCAGGTGCGCATGTACTCGCGGGCTTCAATAAAAGCGGCGCGCATCACTTCAAAGTTGCCCATGCGGGTGGAAGGAAGCTGGTTTCTGCTGCCATAGACGCGCTTAGGGTTTTCACCGCTGGCAAACTTGATGGACTGCGGTGCGCCGGGGAAAATCATCTCGTCGCGACCCAGACCGTACTTGTGCTTGATCACGACGGCCTGGCCGCCAATCATGTTAGCCGAGCCATGTAGCAGCAGTGACGTGGTAACACCGCCGGCCAGCGCACGATAGATTGCCTTGTCGTTGTAGTCAAATGCGTCGCGCATCATCATCTGCGGCGTGATTGGGCTGGTGGCCTCGTTCACGTCGTCATCAAGCGCAATGTGCGAATGCGAATCGATAATGCCGGGCATCACGAACTTTCCGGTGGCATCGATCACGGTAGCTCCAGACGGCGCATTCAAGCTCTGGCCCACGGCGGCGATCTTTCCGTTGTGGATATAGATACTGCCGTTCTCTATCTTGCCATGCGTCACCGTAAGAATGGTCCCGCCTTTAATGACCACGTCATTATGGATGGCGGGCATTTCCGGCGCAGGCTTCTTGTTGGGCGTGGCATTCTCAGTGGCGGGGTTGGCTTTGGATTCAGTTCCGGGAGTGGCTTGCTCCGGACTAGCAGGATTCTGCGAGGCGGGCGAGGGCTGCTGCGTGGTCTGGGGCTGCTGCGCAATGGCAAAACTGCTCAGCACCCAACACAATGACAGCAGCATCGCGCGGTACAGATGAAGGCGATGCGGCATAGGTTTGAACTCCGAGGGATGGATGAACGAACCGGCGATTCTATGGGAGCAGCTTGCAATTGGCAACTCGTAATACGATATGTGCATTTCGTCCCAGGAACGCATTCAGTGGGAGGCAGAAGAATATCGCCGCAGATTTCGCTGATGACGGCAGATCAAGAAGAATTAGTCGCGAATTTCGCGAATAAACACGAATTAAGAACTAAATGAGATGATTCGCGTGTTTCGTGTTAATTCGCGGGCTGGTCTTTTTGGCTAATTGCAAGTTGCTTGGGGCTGAATGCTGATTGCTGAATGCTAAAGTATCCGCATGCGAGCCGTAGTTCAGAGAGTGAGCCGTTGCTGTGTGACGGTCGACGGTGAGGTTGTTGGAGAGATTGAGGCCGGTCTTCTTGTTTTGCTCGGGGTTAGCAAGGGCGATACTGAAGCCGCAGCGGATTACCTTATCGAAAAGATTATTGGCTTGCGAATCTTTGAAGATGCGGAAGGGAAGATGAATCTCTCTGTGCAGGATGCTGGCGGCGCGGTGCTGGTGGTTTCGCAGTTCACGCTCTATGGCGACGTGCGCCGAGGTAAAAGGCCGTCGTTTGACGCAGCGGCGCGTCCTGAAGAGGCGAAGAAGCTTTACGAATATTTTGCCGGGAAAATCCGCGGTGCTGGGCTGCGCTGCGAGACGGGACAATTTCAGGCAATGATGGAAGTTGAACTCACTAACAGCGGGCCGGTAACAATCCTGCTGGATTCGGAGAAGCAATTTTGATCAGCATAAATTTTCTTCTGGATGCCACCGGCTGGACCTGGATTGTGATGATTGCCGCGCTGGTGATTGGCGGCTACTTTTTCCTCGACAGGCTGATGCGGAAAGGCATTTACGAAGGCAGAGCGGGTGGCGGGATCTTGGGCAGGATGGGCATCTCAACGTCAAAGCTGCAAATGCTGGTTGATCCCGCGCATCGCCATGTCATCCAAGAACAGGATCGCAAACGCAGCGAGCACGACGATGCAGGAGATGATCCAGACCAGATTTCCTAAGACTCTCACTTTCAGCGCTGGAACGGGTATTCGTTGATCCAGTGGAAGCCGCGATTGACCAGCGTAAATTTATCGCGGTCCAAAAGCTTCAACTTCATCTGCACCTGATGGCCATCCATAGAGCCATTCAGGACGAGCTGGTCTGGCGCTGGGCGGGAGTAATGAAAGCTCGCCTTCCAGTTCTTGTCTGCGGGCTTGGTCAACGTGAGTGTGCTGTCTTTTTCACCGATGGTAGAGCTAAAGCCGGTAAAGGTATCATCGGGGCGCTGGAAAGATGTGGAAGTGGCGAAGTCAAAGACCACGCGGCGCCAGCGGTCATGATCGGTGAACAATGCCGGGCGAAGCTGGCCATCCACAGACATTTCATCGACATTCCAGATGCCATAGAGCGCGGACTTAGGGCGTGCGCCTCCATAAGTTTTCCATGCATCCATGCCTGAATAGATGCCCATTCCTACCAGATATAAGCCGAATGCAACTTGAATCGCGACGGCCACACGGTTTGCGCGCGCAGAACAGAAGAGGGGAGCTTGCCTGGAAGGACCAATGGCACCTTCCGAGAAGAAAAAGGCGAGCAGCCTATTTGCTTCCGGAGCCAGCAGGAAGAGCGAAAACAATATCAGATGAAAAGAGAAGAGTTTGACCGGCACGTCATAGGTCATGTTCAACATAAAAACCTGAGTCATGTCTGCCAGGCATACCAGCGCGCCCAGAGTTACGGTGCGCGGAGCAAGAAGCAGAATGCCACCCAGAGTTTCAGCGGCCCCAGCAAAAATCTCATAAGATTGAGAAGCTCCAATCGACGACCAAAGCACCCCCATGGGAGAGAAATTGCCGTATAACTCCAGAAGTCGCGCAAGATACGGGAAGGGCATTTGCAACGGGATAATTTTAACAAGGCCGTAAAGAAACATTTCTGAGGCCAGCATGAAGCGCATGGCCAGCCGAAACCACTTGTGGAACACGATATAGTTTTCGCGGCGGCGGTCAAGGATGGACCATACACAGGTGATCAACGCGGCGATGATCAGCAGACAAAAGGCGAGCACCCAGTCGAACGTTTTGTCACCGCTGCCGCTGTTTGTGTAAACAAGATCATGCTTAATGCGAAATATGTGAGCGGCAGTCCAGAACGTGATCTGGCGCAAAGGCCAGTGACCAGACAGCTCTGGAATATCCACTTTGGGGACCTGAAATAGTCCGCCAAGGATCTGGTTGCTCAAGCCGAACAACGTGAAGTAGGCGACACAGAATCGAAAAGCAACGCGGAGAGCAAGGCTCCAGTGTTCTTGCGGGGTAGACACTGGTTCCGAAACTGTTATGGATTCCGCAGCCTGAACTGGAATGATGGGGGCAACTTGAGCGTGGTCTGCCAAAATGACACCTCTGCGTACCGGAGTGGCGAGTTAGAAATTGTTGTTATTATGCCATTCCAGCAGCTTCCAAATCCTGGTCTAAATTTTTTGACGGGCAATTTTCTTGGCACCAAGCATCGCTCCTGTGTACCATGCTCAAACTATGAAATTTTTATTACTGATTTGCCTGCTTAGCGCCACGTGCTCTGCCCAGTCCCGCCCCACAGCCGTCTCCGGCGATGAGACACAACAGCTATTGCAATCCCTGGCCGATGCTCCTGGGCCCTCAGGCTTTGAGGAGCCGGTACGGAAAATCATGGTAGAGCGCATGAAGCCGCTCTCGGAGAAGCTCAGCTATGACGGTCTGGGATCTGTGATCGCCGTGCAGGGCTCAAGCGGTCCTCGCATCATGGTGGATGCGCATATGGACGAGCTTGGCGGCATGGTGCGGCGCGTGAGCAATGACGGCTATCTCACCATGCAAATGCTGGGTGGCTGGCTGGACCAGGCATTGGTCGATCAACGCTGGACCATTCTCGGATCGAAAGGGCCGGTGCGAGCGATTACCGGCATTCGCGATATTCACATTGTGCCGCCGGAAGAGCGCGCGAAAGTCTATCCGCGCGAATCGATCTTTCTGGATGTGGGCGCGAAAAACGCGGCGGAAGTGGCGGCACTGGGGCTGGAACCGGGCGATCCTGTGGTCCCGGACGCGCCGTTTGCAGTGATGAACGGGGCCCAAACTTATCAGAACCAAAACTATCTGGGCAAGGGCTGGGACGACCGCGTTGGATGCGCCGTAGTAATTGAGGCGATGAAGAAGCTGGCGCACGCGGCACATCCCAACCAGATTTTCTGGGTGGCAACAGTGCAGGAAGAAATCGGCGTGCGCGGGGCGCACACATCCAGCGAAATTGTGAAGCCGGAAATTGGCATTGCCATTGAAGGCGGCGTCACCCGCGATGCACCCGGAGTGCATCCGGAGGAGGCGCAGGAATTACTGGGCGGCGGCCCGGCGATTTTTCTGTATGACTCCAGCGCGCTGCCGAACCTGAAATTGGTCTCGCTGATCAAGCAGACAGCAAAAGAGAAAACTATCCCGGTGCAAAGTGATCTCATTCAAGGCTACGGCGACGATTCCTCAGAGATGCAGAAGAGCAATGGCGGCGCGCCGACTGTGAACATGGTCGTCCCGGTGCGCTATACGCACTCGCACAACGGAATTATGAACCGCGGCGACTTCGACAAAATGGTGGACCTGCTGGTGGCCGTGCTGCAGAAGCTGGATGCAAAGACCGTGGCGAACTTGCGGGATTTTTCGCCGCAGTAACAGAAGAAGATTGGCTCGAATTAACGCGAAAGAACACGAATCGGACACTTGCCGCAGTTCAAGGATCCAGCAGAGATCCCCTGCTCCGTAGCCAGGTCGATTTCTTCCTGACAAGTTTGAGCCCAAAAATAATTCTTTCTATCCTGCTTCCTATTGCCAGATTATAGGAGTCTAATGGTCGTATAGCTTACCTATATGACCGATCAAAATCGAAAGAGTGATGTTTGGCAGGGAACTATGGCGTTGATGGTGCTGAAAACGCTGGAAGCCATGGGGCCGCTGCACGGATACGGAATCGCGCGGCGCATTGAGCAGATCAGCGGCAACCGCCTGTCTTTGAACTACGGGAGCATCTACCCTGCTTTGCTGCGACTGGAGCAGGAGCGCGCAATCGTCTCTGAGTGGGGCACCTCAGAGAACAATCGCAAAGCCAAGTATTACCGGCTGACTGCGGCGGGCCGCAAACAACTCAAGCAGGAGACCGCAGACTGGCAGGAAGCGTCCGCGATTGTGGCGCGGTTCTTGGCGGCGAAGGAATCTTTATGAAGCCATTGTTGCGAATGTGGGCGCGGGTGATCGGACTGTTTCATAAGAACAGGCGAGACCGCGAAATGGCGCAGGAATTTGAGTCGCATCTGCAGATGCACATAGACGATAACGTCCGGGCCGGAATGAATCTGGAGCAGGCGCGCCGTGAAGCGCTGGTCAAGTTTGGCGGCATGGAAGCGGCAAAGGAATCCGTGCGGGAGACTTCACGGTTGATGTGGATTGATACAGCACTGCGCGATGTGCGGTACGCGCTGCGTGGACTGCGCCTAAATCCCGGTTTTGCCACGACTGCGATACTCTCACTGACTCTGGGAATCGGCGCGAGCGTGGCGATTTATACCGTGGCGGACAATCTGTTGCTGCGTCCTCTGCCTTATCCTGACGCCAAACAGCTTGTGATGTTGTATGAAACGAACCCTCATCACGGCTTTGCGCACAACGTGATCTCGCCCGGAAATTATTTTGACTGGAAGGCGCAAAGCTCATCTTTCAGCGCCATTGGCGGGTTCTTTGATTTTCACGTAATTATGGGAGACGGCAAGCGAACCGAAGAAAAGGACGCACAGGCGGTGAGCGGTGAGGTGCTGCCTGCGCTACAGGTAAAACCGATTCGCGGCCGTCTCTTCACCATGCAGGAAGACAAAGACGATGCGCATGTTGCCGTAATCAGTTATCGGCTATGGCAGGAATGGTTCGGTGGCGATGAAAGCGTGATCGGCCGTCAGGTTCAAGTAAACTCACGTCCGTTTACCGTGATCGGCGTGCTGCCACCCGATTTTTATTTCAACACGCGCACCAGTGACGTATGGCTGACGCTGAGCCTGAATCCGGCTGACAATCTGCGCAAGACCCAGGGGCGCTGGATGTGGGCCGTCGCACGGCTCAAGCCTGGTGTATCGCTCAGCCAGGCGCGCGCGGAAATGACTGGCATCGGGCAACGGTTGGAGATTGCTTATCCGGAATTCGATAAAGGTTGGGGTGTTGATGTTGTGCCATTGCGGGATTCTTTTGTCGGTCAGGCCAAAACCTCGCTCATGATCCTGCTGGGCGCAGTGACGCTGCTGCTGTGCGTGGCGTGCGCCAATGTGGCCAACCTGCTGCTTGCGCGTTACAGCACCCGCCGTCGTGAGATGGCGGTGCGGGGTGCGCTGGGCGCGGCGCGTGGCCGGCTCATTCGCCAACTGCTTACGGAAAGCGTAATTCTTGGCCTGGCAGGCGGAATTGCGGGGATTCTGCTGGCATATTTTGCTGTTGCAGGTTTGGTTGCGCTTGCGCCACGCGATCTGACCCGCTCCGTGCAGATTACGTTTGATCTGCGCATCGTAGTGTTTGCTTTTCTGTTATCACTGGTGACAAGCATTGTCTTTGGGCTGGCTCCATCACTGGTGGCTTCAAAGAACGACCTGAATCAAGGGCTGCATGAAGAAAGCCGCACCAGCACCGGCGGGGGAACCAGAATGCGGAGCTGGCTCGTCGCGCTGGAAATTGCGTGCTCTGTGGCGCTGATGGCCGGTGCAGGGCTGCTGTTCCGCACTTTAGTGGGATTGCAGAATGTGGATCCCGGACTGGACGCCCATAACGTTCTCACCTTCCGGGTGACGCTGCCGAATCAGCGGTATAAAGAGGCCCAGAAGAAAATAGATTTTTTTCAGCAGGCGGCAGAAAAATTAAACCAATTGCCGGGTGTGCGCTCAGCCAGCGCTGCCAGTTATGTGCCTTTGTCCGGCGTTGGGGCCGGAACCGGCCTGAAGATACTGGGACAGCCACCGGCCAAACCAGGAGAAGAACTTGGGGCGACCATTCGCACAGTTCTTCCTGGATACTTCCGTACCATGGGCATTCCGCTGAAACGCGGCCGCGACTTCAACGCTGCCGACGACGTGGAATCCACGCCGCATCGTTTCATCGTAAGTGAGGCGTTTGTGCGCAAGTATCTGCCTGGTGAAGAGCCTTTGGGCAAACAGATCAGCGTGGAGATGGAGAAAGAGAATCCATTTGGCGAGATTGTGGGTGTAGTGGGGGACGTGAGCGATAAGACACTGGATAGTGAATTGCCGCCGACCGTCTATTACATCCATTCTCATCTTTCTTATGGGGAAATGGTGTTTGTGCTGCGGGCGGAGAACGACGCGCTGGCGTTGGCTGAGCCGGCCCGCAAGGTGATCCAGGGGATGGACCCAGAACTGCCTGTCTCGCAAGTGCGCACCATGGAGACAGTAGTGCGGCAGACATTTGCCAGCCAGCAATTCAGCGCCGTACTGCTGGGAGGATTTTCACTGGCGTCACTGTTGCTGGCAGTGATTGGCGTCTATGGCGTGCTGGCTTATTCGGTCACGCAACGCACGCGGGAGATTGGTGTGCGAATCGCGCTGGGAGCGGAGCCGTTGACGATTACGCGCATGGTTGTGGCTAGCGGAGCGCGTATGGTCATGATTGGAGCGGCTGCTGGACTCGCTGCTGCCCTCGCACTTTCTGGATTGATGAAGAGCCTACTGTTTGGGATTGGTCCGCGCGATCCTTTGACATTTGTCGCCGCGCCTGCGGTGTTTGTGGCGGTTGCGCTGGTAGCGGCGTATGTCCCTGCGCGACGCGCTGCGAGGGTTTCACCGATGGAGGCGCTAAGGGCGGAGTAGGGTTTTTATCCCGAGCGAAAGTGAGGGAAGTCTATGGCTACCTGGTCAGTCTTGACTACCCCTAAAAGGCGGAAATTGGTCAGTTCAGCACGTTCCCTCTGCAGCAACGGAGCCGATCCCTCGCCGTCGCGCTCGGTTAATGAATGATGCGAGTTGTTCGATATGCCCATTGGTAGACTCCATCGGATGAGGTGGGGGTGAAAATAAATATCGAAAAACATGTCCCGAGAAGGCGGGAAAGAGTGCATATATAAGTGGAGGCACCGCAGCCATTAGCTCTTGGCCATTAGCTCTTGGCCATTGGTCCTTAGCTATTGTGTCCAAGCTGCTGTCATTTGGATAGCCCCTTGACAGTTGGGCCCAGAAATAAAACAGCTACTCTTCTGAGGCAGGCACTCTTCCAGCGAGGTTTTCCAGTTGGCGACGCCAATCCAGTTCTTCCACAAACGCCTCTGACTGGCGCCAGCCGGCTTTTACTTTCACGAACAATTCCAAGTAGACCTTTTTGCCGAAGCGCTTTTCCAGTTCCATGCGGGCGGAGGTGCCCATCTGCTTCAGCTTCTGGCCGCCTTTGCCGATGAGGATGGCTTTTTGGCTATCGCGTTCGCAAAAGATAGCGGCGGCAATGCGCAGCAGTTTGGGCTTATCTTCAAAGCGTTCAACGATGACGGCTGTGGCGTAAGGAACTTCTTTGCCGGTCTGGAGCAGAACTTTTTCGCGGATGATTTCTGATGCCAGAAAGCGCTCAGGCTGGTCAGTGAGCTGGTCTTCAGGAAAATACGGCGGGCTCTGTGGCAGCACGCGAATGATTTTATCGAGCAGCACTTCAAGCCCTTCACCTCTTAAGGCCGAGATCGGAATGACTTCCTGGAACGCATGCAGCTTGCGATAACGTTCGATGACGGGCAGCAGACGCTCTTTGTGAAGTCGATCAACTTTATTCAGCAGCAGAATGACGGTTGCGCCGGAATGTTTGACCAGTTCAAGGACTTGTTCATCGGCAGGACCGAAGCGATCTGTGGCGTCAACCAGCAGCAGAATGAGATCGCGGCTTTCAAGAGCTGCGTGAATTTCCTGCATCATTTTGCGATTGAGGCGGCTATCCGGTTTGTGGACTCCCGGCGTGTCAATGAAAACGATCTGGCCTCCGGGGCGCTTACCTTTTGGCTTGACGTTCAGAATGCCCTGGATGTTCATGCGCGTGGTCTGCGGCTTTTCCGTGACGATGGCGATTTTTTCACCAACCAAGGCGTTGAGCAGCGTGCTCTTGCCGGCATTGGGGCGGCCGATGATGGATACAAAACCTGAATGCGGCTGCGCCATTATGCCTCTGCCTTCCGTGGAGAAGAATCAGCCTGCTCTGGCTGTGACCGGCAAACCCTGACCTTTTCTATTTTGCGATCTGTGGATTCGAGGATTTCAAAACGCAAGCCTTCATCTTCAACCACTTCGCCGGGTTGCGGAATTCGGCCCGCTATCGCGCTCACCAGGCCACCAACGGTGGTAGTGTCACGCTGGTCAAGGCGCATATCAAAAAGATCTTGAAGGCGGCCCACGTCAACCGTGCCCTGCATGACATATGCTTGATCGCCTTCACGAACGATGTCATGCGAGAGCTCATGCTCATCGCGAATTTCACCAACGATCTCTTCTACCAGATCCTCCAGCGTGACCAGGCCGGCGACTGAGCCATATTCATCAATGACGATGGCCATGTGGATATTGTCTTTCTGCATTTCACGAAGGAGCTGTGAGGTCATTTTTGTTTCCGGCACGAACAGCACCGGCCGCACCAGCTTGGCGACAGTGGTGGTGCGGGCGTCGGCTTCAGGAAGCTGGATGAGATCATGCGCCAGCACCATGCCTTCAATTTGATCGATGCTGGTGGAATAGACGGGGACGCGGGTATGCGGTTTATCACGCAGCAGCGAGGTAAATTGTTCAATGGTGGTGGTGGACGACACGGCAAAGATGTTTGGACGAGGCGTCATCACGTCACGTACCGTCTTGTCTCCAAATTCAACTACAGACTGGATGAGTTGACGGTCACTTTCTTCCAAAATGCCTTCTTCTTCCGCAGCTTCAATCAGGGCGTCCACGGCTTCTGAAGGATGCTCCGGCTCTTCCGGTTCATGCGGCTCCGCCAGCGCGGCAACGGACAGCCCGAAACCCAGAGCGACCGTGATGGGCAGCATGAGATAGATGAGGACCTGCAACAGCGGAATGAATTTAACCAGCCACACCCCGCGCGTCCGCGTGAACAGCATGTAAGGCAGAAGCCGGTTGCAAACAATAATGACCAGAATGATGCCGATGATCGCCTGCACTGTTTCAGGCCAGGTCCAATGCGTGTCTCGAAAGACAAGATAGCCGATGATGAATGCGACGGAAGCCGTGCAGAGCTGCGTGAGGACAGAAAAAGTAAGAGCAGCGCGCTGGCTGGAGCGAAGCAGACGAGGCTCGACGAGATTTTCAAAGGCCTCAATGTTCTCCTGAAACTCACGGCTTAGGAATTTTCCGCTCTCCGTGTACAGACGTTCTACATAGGAGACGAGGACCAGAAGTGCGCAAAGGAGCAGAATGACCGTGTATAAGGCGACCAGGGTCATGGCTTGCTCCTGGCTCTGCCCTTCGCGGTTGCGGGCTCGCGGTTACTTTTGTCGGCTTTTGCGGCGGTTGCTTTGGGATGGTTCTTTGTAGCTTTTGCTGATCGCGCGGCGGTTGGCTTTGCTTTAGGCAATTTGGCGCTGGAATGCATGCGGTCGATCAGCGAAGCAGGCAATTTGAGCTGAGAGCGCAGGCTGGCCTCGACGCGCGCCATACGTCCATTGTCAGACTCATGATCATAGCCGGCAAGATGCAGCATGCCATGCAGCACGAGAATTCCTAGCTCGGCGGCCAGGCTGTGGCCGTAACGCAGAGCGTTCTCACGGGCGATTTGGGCAGAGATGGCGATGTCACCGCCGGAGGGTAGAGGGAAGGAGAGCACGTCAGTGGGCTTGTTTTTGCGACGAAAGCGACGGTTGAGATCGCGAAGCCGCTTGTTGGTGGCGATCAGGATATCTACGTCACCTTTTACGCGGGCCAGCATTTGTGCGCGTCGAGCAAAGCGCTGCAGCTGCGCAGCGCTTACGCTGCGGGTGGAAACGCCGGAGATAGGTGAATCGAAAATTACCATGGTCGGACTGTTATCGGAACCCCAAGCTAAAACCGCGCGTGGGTTAAACAAAGCGGGAGGGCCATGACTGCCCTCCCGCCAATATTCTACTAAATTGCTACTGTTGCAGAGGGGGCTCGTTGGGCTCCTGCTCCGGCTGCACCTCGCGCGGCAGTTCCAGCGACATTTGCTGGCTGCGTGATCTTTCGTCGTAAGCGCGGACGATGCGCTGCACGAGATTGTGGCGGACTACGTCCTCCTCAGAGAAGAAGTTAAAGAAAATGCCATCCACCGGCTTGAGCACGTCAATTGCTTCCAACAGACCGCTGCGGCGAGCGTTTGGCAGGTCAATCTGAGTGATGTCACCCGTAACTACCATCTTTGAATTAAAGCCCATGCGCGTCACAAACATTTTCATTTGTTCCGGTGTCGTGTTCTGGGCTTCGTCGAGAATGATAAAAGAATCATTCAGAGTGCGGCCGCGCATAAAAGCGATCGGCGCAATCTCGATAACGTTCTTTTCCAAAAAGCGATCCACGCGCTCCTGGTCCATGAGGTCATACAAAGCGTCATACAGCGGACGCAAGTACGGATCTACTTTCTCCTGCAGCGTTCCCGGCAGAAATCCCAGACGCTCTCCAGCTTCCACCGCCGGCCGCGCCAGAATAATCCTGCTTACCCTCTTGGCGTTCAGCGCCGACACTGCCATCGCCACAGCCAGATACGTCTTGCCCGTTCCTGCCGGCCCGACGCCAAACACCATGTCATATTTTTCAATCGCGTCAATATAGCGGCGCTGATTCATGCTCTTGGGCTGCACCTGCCGCTTGCCAAATGACCGCTGCTTTCCAGCTTCAGCCATGCCGCGCAGCGTTGCGGTTGAGTCGGCCACTACAACGCGCAGCATCGCACTCAGGTCAGCGTCAGTAAATTCCTGGCCTGTACTGCCGAGGTGATCAAAGTCGGTAAAGATCTGCTCAGCGCGAGCCACGTCCCGGGCGGCGCCTTCCAGTTGGACGGAATCAGATTTCAGGTCAATCGTTACGTTCAGGCCGCTCTCCATGAGTTGGAGATTCTCATCGCGGATACCAAACAGCTTCTGGATATTAGGGACGATTTCTATATTTTTCTTCATTCAGTTTTTGGGGTTCACCCTCTCATGGCGCATGGATCGCCGAACTCCGTGCTTGCGCACAGAGAGCATAAGATTGTTTTGTGCATGGAAACGCAGGATCGTTGGCCCACCGGAACGCGGAGGTAATACCATTGGCCTGAGAGTACCGCCGTTATTTGCCCAAGTCAACAAAGTTCCTGCAGCTTTAATCCCGCATTAACATTAGATGCGCGACAGCCGCTTCCGGCAGCAGGATTAAGCATCCACCGCCTCCGCCTCTTTCCCATTTCCGATCTCTTCAATTAAAGTAGCTTGTGGCAGTTTTGAGAGCCCGCGATAATGAAAATCGCCGATCTTAAGCTGTTTGTCGACAAGGCCGTAACACTGCGATTGACTGATGGCGAAGTTGCGAAAGTTCGCGTGCTCTGGATTAGTGAAGAATATGACGACATCATCGTTGACGTCCAGGAAAGCTCGCGCTCTCAACCCTATGATCCTGCCTCAGCATACACTTTTGCTGCCGATGACATCGTTTCAGCCGATGTCTCTAACTAAAGATGATCTAGACTACTTTCTTCCTGATCTGCGCCCATCTGCCTAACCTGCGGCAAATTCTGCCTCGCCCTTTGTCTAATCCGCGGCGGCTCTTCCCTGCTCCTGCCATTGACCAAGGCCCTTAAACCCAAGTAAAATAGCATCTTCGGCTTGACCCTCCGAAAAAACTCTTTTTGATAGGAACCATACAGTCACAATGGCAAATCATTTTTCTGCGCTCAAGCGCGCGCGCCAAACCACCAAACGCACGGAAGACAACCGCTCCAACACCTCCCGTCTGCGCACCGCGCTGCGCAAGCTGCGTGAGACCATGGCTACCGGCGACTCCAAGGCGGCCAATGAAGCTTTCGGCGCCACTGTCTCCATGATCGATAAAGCTGTGAAAAAGGGCGTCATCCACAAGAACACCGGCTCGCGCTATAAATCCCGCCTCAGCGCCCGCGTGGCCGCGGTAAAAAAGTAAATTTTCGCGAGTAGCTCCGGTCTATTGGTTTAACCGGTTCTTTTCTCCTCAATAAGGAGCCAATCCAATGACCAATAAGCGTGAACCCGAAAATGCAATCCGTCCTGAAGATGCTGCGGCGCTCACCAAGGATACGCGCCAGAAGCCGGGCATAACAAAACCCGAGTTGACCGCCAGTGAGCGCAATCATCAATTGCTGCCCCAGCCGCTGGTAAAGATCGTAAATTACAAAACTGGTGACGTTACCCAGGCATCGCTGGCGCAACTCAACCAGCAGATGCGCGCTTTCCGCAAGGTCATCCTGCTCATTGAGGACCAGCCCGCCTTTTCTGACACTTGCACCAGGGCCCTGCATGAGCTGGGTTATGACGGCGTGCAGCTTATCACCCGTGTACAGGAAGCTGAGAACCATTTGGACGATATCGTCTCGAACCTGACTGAAGCGCCCGCAGCCATCGTCCTGGATCTCGGCCTTGGCCTGGATAGCGGTTTTACTCTCTTGCGCAAATGCCATGCTGAGCCGCGGTTGCAGCAGGTCCCCATCCTGGTATGGACGAAACATAGTGACGAACTTTCAAAAGTGTTCAGCAACTACCTTGGAGCTAAGGATTTTCTGGTGAAATCCGGCGATCCCCAGCAACTGCGCGACGCCCTGAAACGGCTCATGGATCCAGACGCAGCCCAGAAATCCTAATCCGCTGAGCGACCCTGACGCCTTCCTAGCCATTCCTCAGATTCGCGTTGAATTACGGCAACCCTCGGATTAGGAAGAGAGCAGCTCTTCCTGCTGCCACTCCGTTGCCACCACTTTGGGCTCTTCGCAGAGTTGGATCACCAGGTTCTCCAGCACAAGCCGCTTGCTGGGAGCATTTGACCGCAGAGCCAGGTCGGCGCGGGCGATCAACTTGAGTGCGCGCGTGAGATCGCGGCGGGATTTATAGCGGCGGGCCTGGCGAATCACATCCTCGGCGGCGAATGGAGGCAGACGGAAGCCCTGCCACAGCGCCTGCCAGATGGCGCGTGAGTCGCGGACGTTCTTTTCCAGGATCACCAGCATCTGGCGGAAGGTGCGGGCCAGCATATAAAGGTGGCCGATGGCGGCGTCATCGCCTTCACTGGTGGAGAGCAACGCATCCAGCACGCTAAGCGCGCGGGTTTTGTCGCGGGCAGAGATAGCGTCAGTAAGTTCATATAAGGAACGCTGCTTGGCGGCCAGGACCATGGTCTCCACGTCGCCCAGCGTAATATGCTTTTTCTCGGCGACATAGAGAATCAGTTTTTCCAGTTCATGGCTCACGAGCATCATGTCCGCGCCCAGCGCGTCAATTAATTCGCGGGCTGCGTCCTGATCCACTTTTACGTTTTCTTTCTGCGCCTGGTCGATGATCCAGCGTATGCCGTCGGCTTCTTCAACGCGCGCCAGCTCCACAATGCCGCAGTATTCGCCCAGCGTTTCACGGATGCGCTCATAGCGATCTTTATCCTGCATCTCCATGCGGCGAACGTCGGCGGGAATGCTGATATGGTCTGCGACAAAGATGATCACGGCGTCCGGGTTGGGATCTTTCATGTAGGCTTCAATGGCGGCGAACTCGTCAGCATGCGAGCCGCGCCCGTAAAGCTCTTTAACGCCGCGCACAAAGAAAACCTGAAAGGGCGCCATGAGCGACGGCGTGCGCGCGCGGTCCAGCACTTCCGCAATGCTTACCTGCGCGAGATCAAGATCGTGCAAGCTGAAGTCACGCATATCGGCAGGGACAAGGTGCTGCAACAGCGCCTGGCGGCATTGGTCGCGAAAGAAAACTTCATCGCCGATCAACACATAGGCAGCGCGAAGCTTGCGGCCTGCAACTTCAGACGCGAACTTTTCTGCCGGAGCAAAACTTCTTCCGGGACCCGGCATCAAAAGGCCTCCAGAACGTCGCCTACTAAAGTGCGGGCAAAATCTTGCGACATGCGCTGCAGCGCAGGCGTTTCTTCCTCAAAAAAGCTGGTGACTTCACGCGACACTTGGTACTGCTGCCGGAACGTGTAATTCTGGTTCTCAAAAAAAGTGTGGCCGCTGTGATCGACGAGCGAAACTTTCATCGAAACAGTAACGACAGCGCTGGAGATGCGTCCGGTCTGCGCGTCATAGGTGAGCGGCGCGGCCTGCGCGGAGACGACCGTGCCTTTCAGCACAGCGTCAGCGGATTGTCCACCATCATTGGCAATCTGATAATGCGTGCGCGCCAGAAATTCGCGGACAACATCGCGCGTAAGAATCTGCTCAATGCGGTACGTTTGCGTCTGGTTCACAAATACCGGCACAGCGATGGTGCGCACGCTGGCAGGGATGCGGGTGGCGTGTCCGGCGGTGTGGTAGCCGCAGCCAAGCGTAACTATGGCCGCCAGCAAAAAAATGTGGCGCGCGAACTTCACTGAACTTTTCCATGCGGCCGGACAGCGGCCAGCGCAGTGGCGCAATCGGCTGCGGTAAGCGCGGCCAAACGAAGATTGTCCACGGCGGCCCAAAGCCAGAAGCCGTTTTCATGCACCACATCACGCCGCACGGCGACCATAATCTCGTCTTTGCCCGCGACGTTTACATTGCTGGGGGAATCTTCTGGCGAGCGCGCAATCTGCACATGCTCGCCTACAAGGCTGCGGGCGAAATCACCAATGGCCATCGGTGCTGCCATCTCAATGTAGATGGAAAAAGTATGCGCATGAAAGACCGGCGCTTGCACCAGAGTCATGGCAGGCATCGGTGCATGCACGCCCAACAGCTTGCGTAAGTGCGCCGCGATGCGGCGTTCCGTTGCCTCCAGCGGTCGACTCGAAGCGCGGCCATAACGGTCCAGCATGTTGAACGCAACTTGCGAATCAAAAACGCCTGTGGGCAGTTGCTGAAATGAAAGAAGATTTACCGTTTGCTCGTGAAGTTCGTCCATGCCCGGGCGTCCGCGTTCCGATACCGGCTCAAAGATCGTTGCAATGGTATTGCGAACTGCCCCAGCTTTGCGTGCGCGCAGCAGCACCAGCGCCAATGCCACTGCCGCAGGATGCGCCATCACTATCGAGCTCGATTCCAGCGTAAACTGCGTGAGCTCGCCCAACTCGCGCTCAATCCACGGCGCGCTTACGGGGACGCCCGGCTCATTTTCCAGCGCATATGACATATCCACAATCGCGCTGCCGGCTTCACGCGCCAGCGTCCACTTTTTGCGGGTGAAGTCTTCATCGGAAGCGAAAAACGTAAAGTCCATTTGCGCCAGCTCGTCGCGGCCCACAGGCTGCACCACGGCTACTTCATCCTGCACGCGCTCCAACTGGCCTAATGACTCATCGTCATCCAGCAGTTTGATTTCCGCCGCAGGGAAGTTGCGTTCTTCCAGCACGTCCTTAAGTTCTTTGCCTTTGAGTGAAGCAGCGCCAACAATGGCTACGCGGAAGAGGTTCTGTGTCTCTGTTTTCATCTGGGCTCTGGAGCTTCATTATATCCGTGCTTTGGCTCCGGCGGCTTGCGCTTGAAAATGTAAGAAAGCCGCGTGATGACCCCGCTCATGGCATAAGAAATTGCAATGATGAATAGCATGTAATGATGGAAAGCCACCAGCAGCGCAAGGAATCCGCAGATAAGAATAAAGATCTGGAACGGATGCCGATTGCGCAGGTTGAGGTCCTTAAAGCTGTAAAAGCGCCAGGTACTCACCATCAGGAAGCCCACCGCAATCAGCAAAGCAAACCATATTGGCGCAAGTTGCGGCCAGAGAATTGGATATCCCCGTACTAAGTGGATGGTCGCAGCAACCACGCCGGCGCCGGCAGGAATCGGAAGCCCGACAAAATACTTTCTTCCAGGCCGCCCAGGATTAGATGGTTGCGGATTGATCTGAATATTGAATCGCGCCAACCGGCTTGCGCCTGCTACCAGAAAAATGAATGTCGCGATCAGCCCCAACTGCACCATCTTGTCATGGACCGCGGGGAAGCCCCGGTCAGGCAACAGGCCGAATCCCCACATCCAGGCGAGCAGCGCCGGAGCCACGCCAAACGTAATTACGTCCGCCAGGGAATCAAATTCGCGCCCAAAGTCGCTGGTGGTGTTGGTCATGCGCGCAATGCGGCCGTCAAGGCCATCGGCCACCACGGCAACGCCAATCGCCAGCGCAGCGTGATCAAAGTGCCAGAACTCCTGCGCCGTGCCCTGCAACGTTTGGCTTAGCGCGTAATAGCCTGCGCCGATGTTGGCGGCCGTAAAGAGCGAAGGCAGAATGTACATGCCTTTGCGCATGCGGTTTTTTCCCGCCTGCGGAAGGTGATCTTCCCATCGCCGTCTGGGCAAGGGCATTTTCATCGGAAGGCCCCAGTATTCTCCCGCTTGGGTGTAGTCGGCGATTTGCGTACTGTTACTTTCGCCAAAATGCTTTCACCACCCTTTACTCGATCGCCCAGCTTCACACTGATTTCCGCCGGCTGGGGGAAAATTACGTCTGTACGCGAGCCAAATTTGATCAGCCCCACACGCTGCCCGCGTAGAAGCTTTTCCCCAGACTTGTGATTGAACACAATGCGCCTCGCCAGCAAACCGGCAATCTGCTTGAATACCACGGTCATGCCGTCGCCTTCCAGGGTGACGGTGTTCTGCTCGTTGTCGTCCGATGAAGTCGGAGCCATGGCATTGCCAAACTGGCCTTTTTTATACACGGCACTCTTAATCAGGCCGGTGATCGGCGAGCGGTTTACGTGGACATCAAATACATTCAAGAAAATGCTGATGCGCGTGCAGGGCACGCCATTCAGCTGCGTGGCTTCCACGGAAGTCACTTTTCCATCGGCGGGAGAAACAATCAGGCCGTCGCCGGCGGGGATGGCGCGCTCAGGATCCCGGAAAAACCAGAGGAAGAAAGCCCCAAGCAGGATAGGCAAAGCAGCAAAGGCAAGTGAATGCGTTAGCCAGCCAATCGCGGCGGCAACCACAGCCATCCCCAGGGCGTAATAGATACCGTCACGAACCATTTGTTTGATTATAGCGATTTAGAACGCTGGAACCGATGAACTTCTAGCCTGGATCTGTGGCTTATGATGGTTCCTTTTTTGGCTGCAACTTATTGTAAGACGGGCGTTTCCGTGAGAAACAAAGGGAATCAAGAGGTTTTTTCAAATCAAGCTATATTTTTCAGGCTGCGGTTGACTCTTTTAGTTAACGAGGCAAGTTCATCCGTCATAAATTAAAGGGGCATGGACCCGGAAGCCGTGCCCCTTTTAGTTTTGCATGCCGTCGCTTTTGCGCCCACCCGACCCGAGTTCCCTAAGCCCGAGTTCCCTAAGAATGCCTGGCGCAGAAATGCTGTCTGACCAAAATCCTCTGGTTCCATGACGATCGTGATTGGCGCGTTCATTCGCCGCTAATTCTTAACGTAGGGCATCTGCGAAAATCGCAGCCTCAGTAAATGACGCCGAGGCCATCACTCTGGGACTAATCCCCCGCGGGACCCAAAATCGGCTCGGCTTTGCGATGCGTCCCACGCCATCTGGCTACGCGCAGCCGTATGCGATCCATATAGAGATAAACCACGGGAGTGGTAAAGAGCGTGAGCGCCTGGCTGACGATCAACCCGCCCACAATGGCAATGCCGAGGGGACGTCGCAGTTCTGATCCTGTGCCGCCGCCCAGGGCCAACGGCAACCCGCCCAGCAGCGCTGCCATGGTGGTCATCATGATGGGACGGAAACGCAAGAGACATGCCTGGTAGATCGCCTCTTCCGGAGTCTTGTTGTCCACGCGCGTAGCGTTCACGGCAAAATCGATCATCAAAATGGCATTTTTCTTCACGATCCCTATGAGCAAAATGATCCCGATCAACGCAATCACGTTCAGGTCATTGCCGGTCAGCATGATTGCCAGAATTGCACCGACGCCAGCTGAGGGCAGCGTGGAGAGAATCGTAATTGGGTGGATCACGCTTTCATACAGCATGCCCAGCACAATATAGACGGTGATCAATGCGGTCAGGATCAGCAATGGCTGGCTCTGCGCTGAGTCTTTAAACGCCGCAGCCGTCCCTTGAAAGCCGCCGTGTACGCTGGCCGGAACGCCCAGGTCGCGCATGGCGCCTTCAACAACTTTTGCGGCATTGCCCAAAGGCACGTTTGGCGCCAAGTTAAAAGAAAGAGTCACCGCCGGATAAAAGCCCTGATGGTTCACCTGCAGCGCCGTGTTCGAAGGCTGGTAACGTGTGAACGATGAGAGCGGCACCTCAACTCCCGTTGAAGATTTGACGTAAGTATTTTTGAGCGCGTCAGTGCCGGGCAGCAGCTTGGGATCAACTTCCATTACTACGTGATACTGGTTGAGCGCCTTATACATGGTTGAAACCTGCGCCTGCCCGAAAGAAGCATAGAGCGCCGCGTCCACCTGCGCCGGGGTGATGCCCAGGCGTGAAGCCGTGTCGCGATCGACAACTACATCGGCTGCCAGACCTTTGTCCTGCTGGTCAGAGTTCACGTCGCGCAATTCCGGCAGCGATTTCAGCTTGGCCAGAATTCTCGGCGTCCAATTATTCAGATCCTGTAAATCCTCTGATTGGATGGTGTACTGGAACTGCGCATTGGTTTGCCGCCCACCAATGTTGAGGTCTTGCGTGGCGGTAAGGAAGAGCGTTGCACCCGGAACTACGGCAAGCTTGGGACGCAGGCGGTTGATGATCTGGTCCGCCGTGACCTTGCGCTCGCTGGGGGGCTTTAGCACCACAAACATGCGTCCGGTATTGGCACTGCCCTGGCCGCCGGAGAAGGCCACGAGATTGTTTACCGCCGGATCCTTCAGCACAATCTGAACATATTGCTTCATTTTCTCCTGCATTGCAGGAAAAGAAATGTCTTGTGACGCCTGGACCCCGCCGCTCAGCCTGCCTGTATCCTGCTGGGGGAAGAAACCCTTGGGCGCGATCACGTAGAGATAAATACTGAGGGCCGCGGTGCCGATTGTGACTAATAATGTAAGAAATTGATGACGTAAAACCACGCCCAGGCTCACGCGGTAGAGCTTGAGCATTCCGTTAAAGGCGCGTTCGCTGAAGCGATAGATTCTGCCGTGCTTTTTCGTTTCTGGCCGCAAGAATTTCGCGCACAACATCGGCGTTACGGTGAGCGATATCACCAGTGAAACGGCGATGGCCGTACTCAGCACGACGGCAAACTCACGGAAGAGGCGTCCCACCAGCCCCTGCATCAGCAGGATGGGAATAAAGACCGCCACCAGAGAAGTGCTCATGGAAAGCACGGTGAAGCCGATTTCGCGCGCCCCGCGGAATGCCGCCTGCACCGGCTTCATACCCTGTTCCATGTAGCGCGTGATGTCTTCCAGCACCACGATGGCGTCATCCACCACAAAGCCGGTGGAGATAGCTAAAGCCATGAGCGACAGATTGTCCACGCTGTAATCCAGCAGGTACATCACGCCAAACGTGCCGATGAGCGAGAGCGGTACCGCCACGCTGGGAATAAACGTGGCGCGCAAATTGCGCAGAAAAACAAAAACCACCAGCACCACCAGCACAATGGAAATGAGCAGTGTGATCTGGATATCAGACACTGACGCGCGAATCGTAATAGTGCGGTCCAGCGCTACGTCCAGTTTGATTCCAGCAGGGATTGAAGCCTGTAACTCTGGTAAAAGAGCTTTCACGCGGTCCACGGCTTCAATGATGTTGGCTCCCGGCTGGCGGAAAACAATCATCAAGACAGCCGGCTTGCCATTTGCCACGCCCATATTGCGGATGTCTTCGACTGAGTCTTGCACGTCGGCTACATCCTGCAATCGCACCACGCCGCCCGTGGTATTTTTGGCAACGATAATATTTTTATATTCGTCAGCAGTGAAAAGCTGGTCATTGTCTGTGATCTGCCACGCGTTTATCGGGCCTGTGAATTCTCCTTTGGGGCGATTTGCATTGGCCGCACCCAGCGCCGCGCGCACCTGCTCAACGCCCACGCCCAGCTTGTTTAATAGCGTAGGATTCACCTCGGCTCGCACTGCCGGCCTGGCTCCGCCGCCAACGAATACCTGTCCAATGCCGGGCACCTGGGAGAGCTTTTGCGCCAGTACTGAATCCGCGATGTCATACATCCGCGGCTTGGTGATGGTCTCTGAAGTTAGCGAGAGAATCATGATGGGCGCGTCCGCCGGATTCACCTTGCGCCAGTTGGGGCGGGTGGGGAGATTGGCCGGCAGCTGTCCCAGCGCTGCATTGATGGCTGCCTGCACGTCTCGCGCGGCTGCGTCAATGTTGCGCGAGAGATCGAACTGCATGGTGATGCTCGTGGAGCCGAGCTGGCTCGTGGAAGTCATCTGGTTGACCCCGGAAATGCGTCCGAATTGCCGCTCCAGAGGGGTCGCCACAGACGATGCCATTGTCTCCGGGCTCGCGCCCGGCAATCCGGCATTCACGCTGATAACGGGATATTCAACCTGAGGAATCGGCGCCACCGGCAGGCGGAAATACGCCAAAATGCCAGCAATCAACAGCCCCATCGCCAATAATGACGTGGCTACTGGCCGCCGAATAAATGGTGCGGAAATGTTCATTTCACAGCACTCAAGAGGGTTAGATCAATGCGGATTGCCAAAATTGCCAAAATCGGGTAATTGCCAAAATTGAAAATCGCACGAAACGACCTTCTATGCGAAGAAAGAACAACTTCGGCGATTTGGGCAATTCCGGCGATTTTGGCAATCATCATCAGTCTCCACTGCTCTCCGGCACAATCTCATTTCCCAGTTGGAACTTTGAGAACCGGCTCGCCAGTTTGTCAAACCAGATATAGATCACCGGCGTAGTGTAGAGCGTGAAAGCCTGGCTCAGCAGCAGTCCGCCGATGATGGTGATGCCCAGAGGATGCCGCAGCTCTGATCCGGTGCCGCGCCCAAACGCCAGAGGCACAGCGCCCAGCAGCGCGGCCATGGTCGTCATCATAATCGGGCGGAAGCGCAGCAGGCTGGCCTGATAAATGGCTTCTTCCGGCGGCTTACCCTGATTGCGCTCCGCGTCCAGCGCAAAATCGATCATCATAATGGCGTTCTTTTTCACAATGCCGATCAACAGAATTATTCCTATGAGCGCCACCACCGTCAGGTCATTGCGTGTGATGATCATGGCCAGAATTGCGCCTACGCCGGCTGAGGGCAGGGTGGAAAGAATCGTCAGAGGATGAATGTAGCTTTCGTACAGCACGCCCAGCACAATGTAAACAGTGACCAGCGCAGCAAGAATCAGCAATGGCTCTGACGCCAGCGAATTCTGGAATGCCGCCGCTGTTCCCTGGAAGCTTGGATGGATGCTCACCGGCATGCCCATTTCCTGCTCTGCCTGTGAGATTGCCTTGGTTGCTCTGCCCAGCGATTCGCCCGGCGCAAGATTGAATGAGATGGTCACAACAGGGAACTGTCCCTGATGATTGATGGCGAGCGGCGCCGGCGAGGTAACGAAGTGGCTAAAAGTAGAGAGCGGCACCTGTTGCCCGGTCGATGATTTCACGTAAATGCTGCTTAAGTCGCTGGGGTCATTCTGGAATTGCTGCCCCACCTCAAGCACCACATGGTATTGATTGAGTTGCGTAAAAATCGTAGAGACCTGGCGCTGACCGAAGGCGTCATACAGCGTATCGTCAATGTTTTGCGGCAATATGCCGAAGCGCGCCGCGGTGTCGCGATCGATTACCAAATCAGCTTTCAGGCCACCATTTTGCTGGTCGCTGGCCACATCGCGCAGCTCCGGCAGCGTGCGCAGCTTGGCCAAGATGCGGTTTGACCAATCATTCAGTTCATTGGCGTCGGCATCTTCCAGCGAATACTGGAACTGCGTGCGGCTCACGCGATCTTCCACCGTAAGGTCCTGCACCGGTTGCATGTATAAGGTAATGCCCTCAACCTGGGCGACTTCCGGTTGCAGGCGGCGAATAATATCCGACGCGGTGTCACTGCGGTCTTCATGCGGCTTTAAATTAATCTGTATGCGCCCGCTGTTCTGCGTGGTGTTGGTTCCATCAATGCCGATAAACGATGACAAGCTGGCGACAGCAGGATCCTGCAAGATCACCTTGGCCAGCTTCTGCTGCCGTTCAGACATGGAAGCGAACGACACATTTTCCGGTCCTTCTGATATGCCCAGAATCACGCCCGTATCCTGCACCGGAAAAAATCCTTTGGGCACGATGAAATATAGGTACACAGTCAAAGCCAGCGCCCCGACTGTAGCCAGCAGCGTGATGGTCTGGTGTTTCAGCACCCATCTCAAGGTGGTTCCGTACCATTCAATCACGCGCTCATAGGCGCGTTCCGAGGCCTGGTAAACGCGGCCATGCTTCGCCTCTTTAGGATTCTTCAGCAGCCGCGCTGACATCATCGGCGTGAGAGAGAGGGAGACGAGCGCAGAAATTACGATTGTCACCGCCAGCGTCACCGCAAACTCGCGGAAGAGCCTGCCAACGATATCGCCCATGAACAGCAGAGGAATCAAAACAGCGATCAGTGAAACCGTCAGAGAGATGATGGTAAAGCCGATTTGCCCGGCACCCTGGAGCGCGGCTTCCATCGGCGAATGGCCTTCTTCCAGGAAGCGATCAATGTTTTCGATCATGACAATGGCGTCGTCCACCACAAAGCCGGTGGAGATCGTAAGCGCCATCAGAGACAGGTTATCCAGGCTGTAGCCCAGCAGGTACATCACCGCAAACGTGCCGACAATGGAAAGCGGTACCGCCACTGCTGGAATAATGGTGGCTGCAAGATTTCTCAAAAAGAGGAAGATCACCATTACCACCAGGCAAATGGTGAGCATCATTTCAAATTCAACGTCTTTCACTGACGCACGAATGGTTTCTGTCCGGTCCGTGAGAATGGCAACCTTCACGGAACTCGGCAGGCCGCCCTGAAGCTGCGGCAAGACTTTCTTGATGCGGTCCACCACGCTAATAATGTTGGCCCCGGGCTGGCGCTGGATGTTTACGATGACTGCCGGCGAGAGCGCTGTCTGGCCGTTTTGTGATGTTCCCATCCACGCAGCTTGCTTTGCATTCTCTGTGCCATCAATGACCGTAGCTACGTCGCGCAGGCGGACAGGAGCCCCGTTACGATAGGCAATGATTACGTCTTTATATTCGTCGCCGGAAAGCAACTGATCATTGGTGGCGATGGTGAATGCCTGCCGCTGATTTTCCAGAATGCCTTTGGCCTGGTCCACGTTTGCCTGTCCCAGCACCGTGCGCAGGTCCTCAAGGCTCAAGCCATTGGAAGCCAGCGCTGTGGGGTTGGCCTGAATACGTACCGCAGGCTTCTGCCCGCCGCTGATCGAGACCATACCCACACCGGTGAGCTGGGAAATTTTCTGCGCCAGCGTAGTGTCAGCCAGGTCTTCAACTTTGGAGAGCGGCAAGCTGTCTGAAGTGAGGGCGAGCGTAAGGATTGGGGCATCCGCCGGGTTGACCTTGCTATAGATCGGCGGGTTAGGCAGGTCGCGTGGCAGGAATGTTGTCGCGGCGTTGATGGCGGCCTGCACTTCCTGCTCGGCAATGTCGATGCTTTGTTCCAGGCTGAATTGCAGCGTGATGACTGAACTGCCAAAGGAACTGGTGGAGGTCATCTGGCTGAGTCCGGGGACCTGGCCAAACTGCCGTTCCATGCGGGGCCGTTACAGATGAAGCCATTACCTCCGGCCCAGCGCCCGGATAGAAGGTGATGACCTGAATGGTGGGGTAGTCCACCTGAGGCAGTGCAGAGACAGGAAGTTGCAGATACGCGACTGCGCCTACCAGCAACACTCCAACCATCAGCAGCGACGTAGCTACCGGACGCAGGATGAATAATTTTGATGGACCGCCGTTAGGCATGATGTTTTACGTCGAAGACCTTTCCTGGGACCTGTTCATAATCTGCGTTAATATTGATTTGCCTCAGTTCGATGTGCGTTAACATTTCGACTTCTTCATTCTGAATGTTGAGCCTCGATAAACCTTCTTATCAACGTCTCACCATACTTTTTGCAAGTGCTGGCCGCATCCGTATTTCCTGACGCGACGAGATCACTAAAACCACGTTGTTTTCTGTCGCTTTGTATCAAGGCACGCGTTTACGCGTGCCGTTAAAGTTGCTGTCAACAGGCTTTAGCCTCTGCGGCTTTTTGACGCCGCAGAAAAATTGAGCTGAACGGAAAATCCTCTGCACTCGTCACCAGCCCCGCCTTCACGGGATTCTGCTCTATGTAATCGCGATGTGCCAGGAAGCTCTCTCTGTTGTCCACACGCACTTCTGAAAAGCCGCGCTGCCAAATCCCTTCGAGATATCCAACTTCCTTCTTTAGACGATAAGAAAACCTACCCTTAATCATCCCTACCGCTTTCTCGATACTTATTTGTCCGCTGACTGTCATCAATAAATGAAAATGATTTGGCATCACCACAAAATCATGAATCTTGAATTGTTCTTCAGCAACATAACAACGCATTACGTCGATCAGAAGGCCCCGCATTGCGTTCTGTTTGCAATAAACAAGCGCCAGACATCGTTTTTGACGTCACGAAGAAGGTACGTGAAGCGCTCAGAATATTGGCCGGGCTCGAATTGCGCCGCGGGTTTGGCCATAAAACAGGAGCTAAAGCCCTCGTCCTTTTCTTTGCTGTACGGCACGCGTAAACGCGTGCCCTGATACGAAGCAACTTCAAAAATCCGTCTAAAACATTTTTCTAACACTGATACAGGCCGTTTCGTTATGGACGTAAAATTTTCAAATTGCATTGGACGGCTTACTCGATGCATAAGCCATTAACGCGCCCTTTATTGCGGTTGGGCGCTGTTTGCCTGCCCATTGTTTGCATGACCGCCATTCCCGCGTCCAGAATTGCCATTTCGCCCAGAACCGCCATTTTGTCCGGGATTACCATTTTGTGCGGAATCGCCATTCTGTCCGGGCTCTCCGCGAATCTCAACTTTCGTGCCGGGCTGCAACTTGTCCTGTCCGTCAGTTACGACGACGTCGCCGGGTTGCAAGCCTTGTGAGATCGCCGTCAAATTTCCCTGGCTGATGGATGCCGCAACATTACGCATCTCCGCCGTCTTGTCAGGCTTTACCGTGAACACATATGTGCCCTGCGGCCCGCGCTGAATTGCCGCCGAAGGCACCACAATATTGTTCTTCCGCACCTCAAGCAGCAAATGGACGTTCACGAATTCATTGGGCCAGAGCGAGCGATCGCGGTTTTCAAACACCGCTTTCAGCTTTCCAGTTCCCGTAGTGGTATCAATCTGGTTGTCGATGGTTGTTAAGAAGCCCGTGGCAATCTTTGTCTGGTCGTCGCGGCTGTAGGCGTCCACGGCCAGCCTGCCTTTATTCATGTGCTGCGAAACTGCCTGCAAATTGTCCTGCGGCAGGCTGAAGATTACCGCGATGGGCTGCAACTGCGTAATCACCAGCAGGCCATTGGGATCAGAGGCATGGACGATGTTGCCTACGTCAATTTGGCGCAGGCCAATTCGTCCGCTCACCGGAGCGGTAATGCGCGTGTACGTCAGGTTCAGCTTTACCGTATCGACCTGTGCCTGATCGGCCCGCACCGCGCCATCAAGCTGGCCTTCGAGCGATCCCTGCGTATCGAGCTGCTGTTTGGGAATTACGCCATCTTTATAAAGCTGCTGAAATCGCTCAAGGTTCAGCCGTGCATCTTTCAATGCGGACTGGTCTTTAAAGAGAGTAGCCTGGGCCTGGCTCAGCTGCACTTCATAGGGGCGGGGATCAATCTCCGCCAGCAACTCGCCTTCCTTAACCTCCTGCCCTTCTTTGAAATTCACCTTAACAAGCTGGCCGTCAATACGGCTCTTTACCGCGACCGTGTTGTAAGCTTCCACCGATCCCAATCCATTCAGCAGAATGGGTAGATCGCGGACTTCAGCCTTGGCCACCGCCACAGGAATGGTCATTTGACCGTTGCCGCCATGGCCGCCTTTGCCTCCGCCGCCTTTTTGTTTGGAGTCGGCGCTGGTATGGCCGCAGCCGCTTAGAATCAATGCGAAGCATGCACATATCAGCACTCGGGCGGTTAATTTGTGGCGTAAAAGTTTTGACATCTGTCCTCTCAGGGCAGGATCTTGGAAATCTGAAATCCTAACAGACTTCTATTTTTCAGCAATTGCCGGTTGCCGGCGGGGGCCGGAACCGCTAGGAATGTGCCGATCTCGGAGCTCACTGCACCAGCTATCCTATTTGACGTTAAATCAGAGGGTTACAACACTAGATTTTGTAAATAATTGTTAAAAAGACCTAGGGTGCTAACAGCGAAGCTGCAAGTCTGCCCATCATAGGACCATATCGGGATTGGCAAGATTCCATGTTAAAGTTTGGAAAGGAAACGGCTCATCAATGCTGTTTGCCAAGGGTAGCATATGGGTACCACAACCCGGCTGACATTTGCGGAATACGAGAAGCTCCCGGAAAAGGAGGGTGTCCGCTATGAACTCGATGAAGGAACGCTTCTGATGGAGCCCTCGCCTGCGCTCAATCACAATCTGATCCGCCAAAGGATTGCCAGCCACTTAACGCAATTTGTGCGTTCGCATACTCTCGGCATCGTGGCTGAGGAGATGGACTTCCGCCTGGACACCGACACCGTCAGAAATCCAGATGTGGCATTCATTACGGCAGATCATTTGCGGAACGTCGACCCGTATGCTTCGCCGGTTGAGGGTGCGCCCGCTTTGGCCATAGAGGTCATCTCGCCAAGCAATCTTGCCCAGGATACGGCCAAAAAAGTCCGGCAGTATCTTGCCGCGGGCAGCCAGGCGGTCTGGTTGGTTTATCCCGCGTTGCGACTGGTTGAGATACACAATGCCACCGGTGCCCGGCGCATCTCTGAACCGGAATCCATTAAGGATTCGAAAATTTTTGCCGGCTTCACTTTTTCACTTTCTTTAGCAGCGTTATTCGACGACATATTCAAACAGTGATTGGTTTTGCTGCCGTCCTAGTTTTGTCTATTCACTTCACTCCCTGACCCTTCAGCGGCTTTCCTGCCATCGCTCCTGTGGCCTTTCCATTTTCGAATGCCACTTGCCCGTTCACAATCACGTACTTCACTCCTTCCGCTAACTGGGCCGGCTGGGTGTAGGTGGCTTTATCGATGATCGTGCCAGGATCAAAAATAGTGATGTCGGCGAAGAAGCCTTCTTTGATCAGGCCGCGACCGACCAAATGCTCGCGTTGTGCAGGCAGGGAAGTGATCTTGCGGATTGCCTGCTCCAGCGGAATCAGTTGCAGATCGCGAACGTAATGCCCGAGAAAACGCGGCATGCTGCCGAAGGCGCGGGGATGAGTGTGCGGCTCAAACAAAGGGCCATCGAGTGAGAGCTCATTCGCATCCAGGCCGATGCTGGTCCAGGGCTGGCGCAGACCGGTTTGCAGGTCTTCTTCACTGGCAATGAAGTAGAGCGCGCCGGACAGGCCTTTATCGGCCAGAACAAAATCCATCAGCGCATCCAAAGGGTCTTTCTTCTGTGCCTGCGCGATCTCTGCTACCGTCTTGCCCGTAAATTGCTTCAGCTCCGGATTCACCACGGACGCAACCATCACGCCTGGCGCTCCGCCCGAATCGAGATAAAGGTTCTCCCATGTGCGCTCGCCGGTGGCAGACATCTCTGTCTTTATCCGCTGGCGCACCGCCGGATCGCGCAAACGCGCAAGCAGCTTGTCCATGCCGCCATCGGCTACCCACGGCGGCAGGCTGGAAACTAGAGCAGTTGCGCCGGCCAGATATGGATACATATCGGCGGTCACGTCCTGGCCGCGATCACGCGCCTGCTGGATCATGCGCACCATATCAATCATCTTGCCAGCCCGCGACTTTCCGCTGACTTTCAAATGGAATATCTCGACCGGTATATGCGCTTCCTGGCCGATGCGCAATGCCTCCTGGACCGCAGCCACTTCGTTTTGCCCTTCACTGCGCATGTGTGTGGCATAAATGCCGCCATGGCGTGCCGCCACTTTGGCTAGCTCAATCAGCTCTTCTGTCTTGGCGTAATGCCCCGGCGGATAAATCAATGCGGTGGAAATGCCCAGCGCACCTTGCTGCATGGCCTGTTCGACCAGCGCCTTCATCTTTTCCAGCTCTTCCGCAGTCGGAGCGCGATTCACATCGCCCAGCACCGCTTCACGAACCTGCGCAGCGCCCACATACGTCCCAATATTGATGGGCGTGCCTTTCTTTGCCAGGCGCTGCCAATACTGGTCCAGCGTGCTCCAGTCAATCTTCAGGTGATAAGGATCGAGCGAGGGCTGTGCTGCCGCAATCGTCAGCGCGTTTTGTGGCGCGATGGAGCCGCCTTCACCCGTGATTTCAGAAGTAATGCCCTGCGCCAACTTGCTGACCGACCGATTATCGATGAGCAGCGCCGTCTCTGACTGGCCCAGCATGTCAATAAATCCCGGCGCGACCACTAAACCGTCCGCTTCAATTACTCGCTTGGCGATTCCGCCAGGAATTTTTCCTATGGCGACAATGCGGCCATCCGTGATGGCAATATCGCCCGCATACCAGGGATTGCCCGTGCCATCGATGATGCGGCCGCCATGGATCACAATGTCCGGTCCGGCAGCTTCCATGCTTGGTTGAGGGAAGGCCACAGCGCAGGCCACGAACAAGGTAATCCAGCACAGTGACGTGCGAAGAGGAGGAAATCTCATGTCGTGCAGGGTAAATGAATTATCCGGAAGAAAGAAAGAGCTGCGGAGTGCGTTCTGCCTTCAGGCAAACAAAAAGGCACAGCCGATCTCCAGCTGTGCCGAAATCTTTTCTAGCAAGTTACGCTTGCGGCGGCGGAGTAGGTTGCGGTGTTGCTGCTGGCTGGTCAGCAGGCGGAGTAGACTGTGGAACCGGAGTCGGCTGCTGATCGGCAGACGGCGCTGTTGCTGGCGGTTGCGATGCCGAAGGCTGTTCCGCTGGCGTTGGCTGCGTAGCTGCCGGTTGCTCCTGCTGCCCTGGGGCTTGTGTCGGCTGCGCAGGCGCTGTTCCGGGCAAGCTCGCTCCGGCGGGCAAGGTCCAGACTTCCACTTTGCGTCCCGGATCTGTTGCTGCTTTGGTCTGGATTCGCTGCTGATCAATTCCTTTGGCTTTAGTCAAGTACGCCATAGCGTTCTGCGCGCGCTGCAATCCCATGCTGTGGGGCTCGCCGGAATCGGCGGAGCCGGAGAGTACAACGTTCAGGTTTGGGTCCTGCTGCAACTTCAAAGCTACATCGTCCAGCACGGCCTTGGACCGATTATCCACGTAGCCGCTGTTTGGTTTGTAATCAAGCTCCATCAGCTTCTGGGCTGTGGGCACGGCAGGCGCCGCGGCTTCCACGTTCACGTTAACCACGGTCGACGCGCTCAACTGGCGATCATCAAATGCTGTCGCGCGGACTGCGATCGGCCCCGCGCCAGTATCCGTTGTATCCAGCGTGGCTTGATTGCGATTCGAAGAGAGCTTGCCGCCATTGGCAACGTACGTGATGTTTACCGGCCTGTTATCTGGGCTTACGGCTTCGCAGGTGATTGAAGCGCTCTCACCGGCACGCAGGCTGGTGGGAGAAGCGGAACAATTAATCCTCGGCGGCGTGGTGCTTGCGCTGGCCGCTTCAGGCTGCGGCGCATTGGTAAAAGATGGGCTGATCGGCGGCAAAATCGGCGCATCGCTTACATCCATCACTTCAACGACATCGCCGACCTGTACCTCCTCCAATGCCGTCAAGACCATGATTGTGGCAGTCTTGGGATGCACTTGAAGAACAATCGCGTCTCCTACAGTCCGGCGCGGCAAGCTGGAAACATCGCCCTTTGGAAGCCGTGCCGGGGCCTTTTGCGTGTCGTCGTATTCAGTGGCTTTGAGTGAAAGACTGGTTACAGGATCGTGATATGAAGCAGAATAGGTGCGGGTAGCGCGCAGATAATCTCCGGGCTTAAGGCCCTTGTCCGCGCCAATATTCACGTAGGCCTTGTATTTGGATCCCAGAAAGGAATCGAACTCCTTGGCCAGCACAATTTTGCCTTGCTGCTTCCCTGTGGGCGGCGTATAGCGATCGAGAGACACCTTACGAAACGTTGGCGCTTCGCGCTCTGTCAGCGGTACGGCATAGTCACCGGGCATTACATCTGAGCAGCTCAATTCAAACTTAGCTATCCCCGTGTTTTTCTGGACTTCAGTCACCTTTACGATGGCAAGCTCAAGATAGGGTGTTCCCAGAGCACGCAGCGTGGCCCGCTGTCCGGGATAAACTTCGTAGTGGTTCGTGTCTTTTACGGGACGGACAATCTGGTAGCGATCGCCTTCCTTCATCCCCTGGCCATGAATAAAAATCGTGTCGGATGCGCCGGCAAATCGCGTCTGGTCCGGACTGTTGTGTCCGGCCGCCACAAACAACTTATCCGGGACCTTTTCTGAGGTCAGAAAACCCGAGCAATACATGTCACTGCGCGTAGGCGTATTCCCTGCCTCGCGAGTGCCGGCTTCGTCCAGCGGTTTTTGTGCCGGCTGTATGGCTTGCGGTTGAGCAGGCTGTGTCTGAGCAGGTTGCGGCTGAGCAGCTTGGGGCTGTTGTGCAAAGCTTAAATTTGAAAAAACCATCCCCGCCAACACCAGCGGCGCCAGCTTGAAATTCTTCATACTTCCTCCCGGTACGCCTCTGCAGGAGAGCAAGTCTCTCCCACGGGACGCGCAATGTCCCGGGTGGAACATATCACCGCCTTTCCTTCGACTTCAACTAAACTCTTATTTACTAAGGAGATACGCTTAATTACAGAAGTTCAATTACGTTCTTGCATTCGGTGCTTGAATCTGTGATTTTCCCTCACGTATGATGGCCAGCCGTTTGTAAATGTAATGAATGGAACGTCATCCAGTTACGCGCCAAGGTTCCTGCCTGCCCGGCTGCCCCGGGTATGTGTGGCTATTGCTGCCTTAAATCCGGCGGAAATGGTGCAAAAGGCGGACCTCGCAGTCCGCGATAACCCCTTTGTTGAGTTCAGGTTAGACTACCTCCCCAACCCTGCGCTGGGCCTGCCCAAGCTCAAGACCTTTATTGAATTTCATCCTGAAGCGCTGATCGTCGCTACCTGCCGCCGCGCCGCCAACGGAGGTAAATTCAAGGGAACCATCGCCCAGCAGGTTGATGTTCTGGTAAAAGCGGCCAGCCTGGGCTGCCATCTGGTGGATATCGAGCTGGAAACGGCCGCGCAACTTAAGCCAAACGACTTCAATCGCCTGCGCCGCTCCGCCCATTTGATCCTCTCGTACCATGATTTTCGCGGCACAAAAAAGCTGGAAGAAACTTTTGCCAAGATGCAGCAGCATCCCTGCGACTTCTTCAAGATCGTCACCACGGCAAATTCTCTGTATGACAACGTGGTGATGATGAAGTTCCTGGAAAAGTACAGCCACGCTCATTCCCTGATCGGGCTGTGTATGGGTGAGCAGGGCGTGATCAGCCGGGTGCTCTGCGTCCGAGCTGGCAGCCAGTTCACCTTTGCCGCCGCCAATCCCGGAGAAGAAACCGGGCCGGGACAATTAGCGGCCCGCGCGTTCCGCGATGTTTATCGAATTGACCAGGTTGACGCCGCCACACGCGTTTATGGCGTGGCTGGCGATCCCGTGGCCCATTCGCTTTCACCCGCGATGTTGAACACTGCTTTTCGCCGGGAAAACGTGAACGCCGTTTATCTGGCGCTGCACGCCAAAACCGTAGAAGACCTTCTCGCCTGCGTGCAGAAGATTCCCATCGCCGGCCTCAGCATCACCATGCCGTACAAAGAGCCGATCGTGAAGCACCTGGATAAGTGCGATCCCTGGACAACCAAGGTGGGCGCCTGCAACACGCTTGTGCGCGGCCAGGATGGAAAACTATACGGCTTCAATACTGACGTGAATGGCGTGGTGCGTCCGCTGGAGATGCGCATCCGCCTGCAAGGGGCAAAAATTCTGGTGCTGGGCTCAGGAGGCGCGGCCCGCGCAGCCGTGTTTGGATTGAAAGAGCGCGGCGCTGAAGTTGCCATCCTAAGCCGTAACTCCGCAGCGGCACAAAAGCTGGCCAAGCAGGCCAAAGCCAAGGCCATCAATCGCACGATGCTGAAGAAGCTGGAGTTTGACGTGATCATCAATGCCACCCCGGCGGGCATGGAAGGCAACAAAGATCCGCTGCCGCTCACCGAGCCGGAGATGAAAGCGAAGTATTTCTTTGAAATGGTCTATACCCCGGCGGAAACCAAAATGATCAAGATGGCCCGCGCCCGCGGCATGCACGTAATTACCGGCGCAGAAATGTTTGTCCAGCAGGGCGCACGCCAGTTTGAAATCTGGACCGGCAAGCCTGCTCCAATTCTCGACATGCAGCGCGTCGTGGACCACGCGCTTGCCCAGCAGGCTGCCGCCAAAGCAGCAGAAGCCAGCAACGGGAAAAAGGGAAGTAAGTAGATGGGTAAGCGTAAGCCTTTGAAAGCAATAGATTTATTTGCTGGCGTGGGCGGAAGTTCCAGGGGAGCAGTTGCTGCGGGTGTTCAGATTGCAGCTGCCATAGATTTATGGGGTTTAGCAAAAAAGACGTATCAAGATAACTTTCCTCAGGTCCGATTCCTAAAAAGAAAATGTGAGAATGTAAGGCTCGCCGAGCTGAAAAAGCAGATCGGCGAAATTGATCTCATTTTGGCCTCTCCCGAATGTACAAGTCATACCTGCGCAAAAGGTAACGCCCCTCGGTCTGAGAAAAGCCGAAAGACTGCTTTTCAGGTGGTGCGGTTTGCCAAAGCATTTAAGCCCCGATGGATCGTAATCGAAAATGTTGTACACATGAAGAGCTGGAAAAAGTACGACTCATGGGTAGGATCCATCCGGAAGCTCGGCTATGAGGTGACAGAGCAGGTTATCAACGCAGCTGACCATGGAGTCCCGCAATCGCGCCGCCGATTGTTTATACTCTGTGACCTTGAACAGAAGCCACCTGAAGTTACCCCCACCACCATCAATCGCAAATCTGCGGCTTCTATGATTGATCCCAATGGGCATTTTCCCTTCACGCCGCTTCGGAACAAAAATCGGGCTCAAGCAACCCTTACACGGGCAAATCGAGCAATCAGAGAACTGGGCAAGAAAAAACCGTTTCTTCTCGTCTACTATGGTTCGGATGCAGCAGGCGGTTGGCAGCACACTCGCCGCCCATTGCGAACTTTGACGACAGTTGACCGCTTTGCGTATGTACGACCAAAGAAGCGAGGGCATGAAATGCGCATGCTTCAAGTCCCAGAGATCAGGGCGGCAATGGGATTTCCAGATACTCACAAACTGGAAAGAGGTACACGAAGAGAAAAAGTTAAACTGCTGGGAAATGCAGTTTGTCCCCCAGTCATGAGAGATATCATTGTGCGACTTACAGGAGATGTTTAGCCGTCGCGAATACGACCTGTTCGGCAGACACAAAGAGGTGCGAATTTTTGGCTAAGCTACGACCACGCGCACGAATAATCCGAACCATTGGTGATCAACTCATCAGTGGTCCCGAAGCAGCGCTCATTGAACTAGTGAAAAATGCTTACGATGCCGACTCGCCTTCTGTGTTAATTAGGATGGCCCCTGCTTTACCCAAAAATGAAGGCGGTACTATCTCAGTAATCGATCTGGGGCATGGAATGTCGTCACATCACATCCTGAATAACTGGTTAGAGCCTGCCACGGACGAGAAGGCGAAAAGAAGAATCAGCCCCGGCGGACGAGTAATGCTAGGCGCAAAAGGTATTGGACGCTTCGCAGCGTCAAGACTCGGTAGACATACAAAACTAGAAACGGTTTATGAGCATAATGGAGCAAAGCAGCTAACCACAGTAACAGTGGATTGGGAATGGTTTGATTCAGCCAAATACCTTGACCAAGTAGATATCCCTGTCTATGAGCAAAAGCTTTCCACCAATTCCTCTCGCCATTCAGGCGTGGAACTCACAATCTGGCAGCTTAGGGACGAATGGACGAAGCGCCGTTTGGAAATTCTCATACGGGAGCTTCGGCGGTTAGCGTCCCCGGCGGAGACTTTGCAAAACTCTTTTAGGATACGGTTAGATATCACTGCGTTTACTAAAGAGACTAGGGGCTTCGAAGGCCAGGAGCTTCTTGCCGAACTTAATCTAACAAGGGATGCAGATGATGAGGATACAGAAAGCGATCCTTTTTTAGTTCGCCCTTTTGGGTTACAAAAAGCTGCTGATTATATTTTGAAAGGGAAATTCGATAGTAAAGGTCATTTTGACGGCTCCTTTACGATCTATAGAGGAGACAAAATAAAGCAGTATCTCCAAGTTTCTCCTCCTGCCCTTGTCCCGGAGGAGGCACCTTGTGGAGCCTTTCAAATCCAAATAAATGTTTATGACAGGGAACGTGAAGCCATAGAGGCACTTTTTGGCCGTATGGGAATTGACCTAAATCGGATAGGGATTCTGAAACGCGCGACGAATTCTGACTGAAAATGCTGGAATCTCCATCTTCCGCAAAGGCTTTCGTATTCGCCCATATGGAGAACCCGATAATGATTGGTTAGAACTGGAACGTCAACGAGTACAAGATCCGTCAAAAAAACTTGGTTTATCGCAAGTTTCTGGTGCAGTAACGATTGCAGATGAAGAAGAATCCGAACTGGTTGAACGAAGCAGTCGTGAAGGACTGGAACACAATGCAGCTTACGAACGCCTCAAGAGCCTTATGCAAAACGTTTTGCTGCATGTGGAAGAGCGCAGATTTCAATTTCGCGAGAAAGCAGGTCTAAGTCGGAGAGTCAAGGGCGATCTTAACAAAGTCCGGGAATCCGCTTCTCTTAAACGAATTGTCACTGTCGCCAAGACACTCCCTTCTAAGTACCGCCGCCGAGTTGAAATTGCAGTACAGAAGGATTCCGCGGCGCTCGTGAGCGAAATTCGTGAAATTGATGAATACCAGCAAGCCCTTGAATCCAGAGCTGCATTAGGTTTGGTGGTTGCAGAAGTACTTCACGAAGGACGAAGGTTGCTAAATCCTGCAGCTACTTCGGCAAAGACACTATGGGACAGCAAAGACTGGATTCTTGAGGAATCGAAGCGAGGTATGATTTTTCGTCGGCAGTTTCCGGGCTATGTCGAAGTCATTTATATAAATCTGAGAGATCTTGGACGTTTGTTTAAGAAACTCGATCCGATTTCAGGGCGAAAAAGAGGGAAGCCTAGAGACTTTTTAGTTGCGGAAGTTATTGACAGGTGTTTGGATCTCTTCAAGGAGCAAATTGTAAATACTGGAATACGAGTTTATTCGGACTGTGCTGAGCAGGCCAATGCTCACGGCTATGAGGACGACTTACAAGCCGCTGTGATGAACATCATAGATAATGCAATTCATTGGCTCTCAACAAAACAAGGTAAAAAGGAACTAACGATAATATGCGCAGCTAAGAGAAATGTCGTTGAAGTTTCCATTGCTAACAATGGCCCAATCATTGATGAGGCTTATATTCCTCGGCTTTTTGATGCTGGTTTTACTTTGAAAACGGGAGGTACCGGCCTAGGATTGGCAATCGCTCGGGAAGCCGTCCGGAGAAGCAAAGGCAATATCATCTATGACGAGAACGCCCCAAACACAACTTTTCTCGTACAAATGCCATTGTCATGAGGTCGCAAGGAGGCATTTGTGCCTGACACTCTAAATCTGTTAGTTGTTGAAGATGAAGCACAGGCTATAACAGACTGGCGTAACAGATTAGAATTATATAATGCTGATACAGAGTCCCGATTTGAAATTTCTGCTGCATATGCGGATTCTTTGGACCAAGTGCGGGATCTACTTCCTTCTCGTAAATTTGACGCTGCCGTTGTGGATCTGCGCCTGAGGATCGGTACTGCGCGCGGCGAGCACAATGCCCAGGGCAATGCCGTTGTTGATCTTTTGGCTACCACAGAAGTTGCTGCCGTAGCAGTTTATACAGGTCAGCCAGGCGAGGCGGTATTGCCTGAATCTTCACCAAAAATCCGTCTCATTGAGAAGGGCGAAGGGCTTGATTCTGTTATTGATTGGCTCAAGGCAGAGAGCAAGCTGATTTTTAAGATACAGAGGGCCAGCAATAAAATTCAAACAGATATGGCGATGTTGTTCCATCGTTCAATCTGGCCCCGCTGGAAATATTGGCTCACGCTTGCTGAGCAAAATGAGGCTTTGTTGGATACCGCTCTAACAAGGCACCTTGTATCGCACCTGTATGCGTCTTTGCTTGGTGCTACCTCTGGAGTTCATCCTGAGGAGTGGTATTTCGTGCCTCCGATTGAGTCGCAGTCTGTTGCCACCGGCGATCTCATTCATTGGCCGGATGGAAAGATTGAGGTTGTTATAACACCACGGTGCGACATTGCTCATTCCGATAAATCGAAAACGATCCAATTGGCAGAATGCGAAGATGCATCAGCAGCTTGGGAACAAATGCAGAAAGACCTGCAAGATACAACCAAGGCAAACAAGGCCAAAGCTGAAATTAAGGATTGTAAGCAGCATAAAAAGAAAGCTGTCCTTCACTTTATTCCGCAAATGATCATTGAGGATCAAAAAAAAGGACCGTGGTTTGTACGTTTCGATTCCATACGGTCTGTGGAAAAGACCAGTGCCTCTCTCTTAGAACTCCATCGTTATCGTTTTGCGAGTATTACGTCTGAGTTCTTGCCATCTCTCGTTGAACGCCTCGGAAACTTTTTTAGTCGGATTGGCAGTCCGGATCTATCTTAAGGATCATTTATGGTCGATGTGTTCACAAGCGAGAAACGCAGTTGGGTTATGAGCCGCATACGGGGCAAGAATACAGGGCCCGAAAAAGCGGTCCGTTCATTCCTGCATCGACACGGGTTCAGATTCCGATTGCATGTAAGACGCTTGCCTGGAAATCCCGACATTGTCCTCCCCAAATTTAAGACCGTGATTCTTGTGCACGGCTGCTTTTGGCATCATCATCATAATTGCAGAAACGCGGTATTCCCGAAGACACGAAAACACTTCTGGCGTAAAAAAATCGAGGGCACAAGAAAACGAGACGTGCACGCAAAGCGTCTTCTTGGTCAATTGGGTTGGTCGGTGATAACTCTATGGGAATGCAAAATTGAACGAAAGCCTGAAGAGTGCCTGAAACGATTACTCACGAAATTGTTTAGCCTTTCGGAGGGTCACAGTTGCGGCATGCTCTGATTCATTTTATGTTTTAGGACTCAAATCTTGCCCATCGCCGCTGACCTGTTCATGTTCGGCCATGTTGTCGTTATCGCTTCGTCCAGAGCACCTTCAAGCTCTCGAACACTTTGGTATCTTTTTTCAGGAGCGGCGGTGCAACGGGTGAAGATTGTGCGCATTGTTTCCGGCAATTGTGGATCTGACATTTGTGGCCACCCTGCCGCCGTCGTGAACAGTTCCCAAATCAGTATTCCAAGTGCATAAATATCAGTGCGTTCATCTGTCATGGTGAAGTTGGCATATTGTTCGGGCGGTGCATAGTATGTTGTGCCCCACCCCCTATTGGTTCTACTAGCGAAACTGGATGCAGATGCTGGACTTGGGCCAAATTTTGCGAGTCCGAAATCAGCAAGCACCCAGCGTTTGTCCTGCAGCAAGAGAATGTTGTTTGGATTTATGTCGCGATGGATAACTTTTCTTGGAGAATGACCATGAAGCGCAGAAATAGCCGAGATAACACTCTGTAAAATGTGCACGGCCTCTTCTGGCAACAGATACGGCTTGTCGCGATTTGATTCCTGCTTGGTCGTTTCGAGATATTGTGCGAGCGAGCAGTCGGCCAGATCCATCACGAAACCTGGGAATGATTTTTCCTTTTCTAAGTTGTCTTCATGGACTCGAATGACATGTTCGTGTCGCACACTGCGCAAAATTCTCATCTCGCGGATGAATCTGTGAAGAGCCTCTTCATTCCAGCGATGCGGGGCGCGGAGAATTTTCAAGGCAAATGGCTGTCCAGAATCCGCATGAATACAGGAGAACACGGTCGCAAACCCACCTTCTCCAATCGGATCCAGCAGTTCATATTTGTCAAATGCTTTCGGCATCGTTACACGTTCAGGCTCGAACAGACTCAATGCTTGCGGTTCTTTTAGCTCTTCGATGTACACGTCCGCACATTGAGCAAGAACATCTGTTTGATTTTTCCACTGAAAAAACACTTCGCGGCAGAGTGGACCACCCTTACTCAGCCCCTTGTGCGACGGTCTTCCTTCAGTATCCAAGTTGGCAAAATTTTCCATTCGCATCGCAATTGAGGCCGGAGTACGACCAAGAAGATTTGCCGCTTCCTGTACATATGCTGCATCAACGTGGCATGGCGAACGTCGATTCCGAAAATAATAATGTAATGCGATAACGTACTCGCGTTTGCTCCAATGCTTCCCGTACAACTGCTTAACAGCATCCATCTCAGGACTCCCAAGAAATTGTAGTTGTTAAGATCGGCGATCCGCTGGGGATTAGTCGGTATTATCAGGAGCCACGGATTATCTCCCCTTGCGTCCCCTGTTTAAGTCCATCACCTCCGGCAATTCCAGCACCCCCCCTTCAGATCTTATGCGATTTCTCTTGACTCGAAGGCGAACAAATGGTAAATTTAGGGATTCGCTCCAGAGCGGAAAAGTAGTGAAATCTGTGATCTTTGACAAGAGAGAAAACAGCCTTTGGTTCTTGGCCATTAGCTCTTAAGCGAAACCAAAATCGGCTTTAGCCTTTAGCTCTTAGCTAAACCGGGTTTGCAACCCTCTGCCGATGCGCTCAGCATTCCACCCCAACCAGCGCAGAACCGGCGCTGTCTGGGGGCCCCGGCATCGGGTCGAATGGGGTCGTGTGGGGTCGAATGGGGTCGAAACGGGGGGGAGGGGTACCCCCTTGGAGATCTGGTGATCCGTTGATCCGGTGATCCAGTGATCGGGAAAAGGCCGACTGGGATGACCTTGGGATGCACAGTATAAGCCCTTTGGAATCCTAGTTGAGGGATAGGGGAGGGGTATCAAGATCTGGTGATCTGGTGATCTGGTCATCCGGTGATCGGCAAAGTGAGACGGCATGCGCCACAAACAATTTGGGCCCGTCCGTTGGAAAATGAACGAGCCCAGAGTTGGAATGGATGCGGGGTTTACGGCGTCTTTGCCACGTCGCCAACCTTGGCGCCGCTGCCGGTGAAGTTGAGCGTTGCGGAGTCGGCATCGATTTCAGTCACGGTGCCTTCGCCAATTTTGGTGGTAATGGTCTTCAAAACTTTTCCCGTGGTGGGGTCTTTGATCTGGCGGCCAGCATGGCTGATTTCCAGCACGTCGCCAACTTTTAGCCCGGTCTTGCTGCCTACATTGATGATCAGGGTATTGCCACTCACGTCGGCGACCACGCCGGAAACGTCAACCTTGCGCGTGGGAACGCTCGTGGCGGAAGTGCCCAGCTCGCTGCCAACCTGGGTTACGGCCTGCGTTACGGCTTCACCCAGTAGCGTCTGGCCAAAATTGGAAGCATGCGTATCAAAAGCGCCGCCACCGGCTCCGCCACCGCCGCCACCCGCGCCCAGCAGAGACGTTCCGGAACGTTTGCTCTCGCCTTCACCAGTCACCGCTGCCAGGATTTCGCCTGTGTTGGTATCGACGAGGCGCGCGCTAATGGCGCACACCGCCTTTGCTTCATTGCGCTTGATTCCGCCAATGCCAAAGCCATGGGACGACAACCCTGCTCCGCCAATTGCCTTGCTCTTGTCGTCGCGGCCAAATTTGGTGATGGAGCCCATAATGATGGCGTCAACGCCCAGGATTTGGCCGATCTTGGCCGCAGTCGCCGGGTTGGCGCGATCGCTATTTGAGAAATTTTGCTCCGCCAGGATCTTGTCCAGGGCCTTGCGCTCGATCACGGAATATTTGCCGTCTTTTACCAGCTTTTCCACCAGCATGTCCGTAATGCCCTTGCCCACGTCCTGGTTGCTGCCATAAATAGAGGACACATAAGACTGCACCGTGCCATAGTCAAAATCGAGCACGGCAACGCGCTTTTTGCCCGAAGTCTGGGCAGCGCCGGTAACAGCCAAAAGAACTAGCGTGAAGATCAAGCGGATCGTTCGCGACATGGTTACGCTCCTGGAAGACACAACTTTTTCAAGGGGGTTGCAGCGCTCAAACTTTAGCAGGAGAACTCAATGCAGACAACTACTTTGAATACTTAATCACAACATTCTTTGGCGTGGAGTTATTCCTGCGCCAGCCACGCAAGGGCTTCGCGGCGTGTTTCAAAGGTTGGCAAACGCCGCTTGGAAAATGTCTGCACAGCTTCATAGATCAGCCGTTGCAGTCCGCTAATGCCAATCACGGCGGCCTTTCTGACGTAGGGCGCGTTGGCAGCAACTTTGGCTTGCAGCACCGCTACGGATTCCTTGTCAAAGCTGGTTCCGGTCACGTCATTCAGTGTGAGCACGGTATTCGGCGGCTCCTGCGCAATCACACGATGGCCTTCTTCCGCCACCGCTTTTAGCATGGCCACGTCACAATGCGAGTAATCGATAAAAAGGACGCGCCTGCCCTGATGTTCAACAAAACGGACACGCCCAGGAGCAATGGCGTGAATCGTGCTGGATTGCAATTCGTATGTAGTCGCGCTTGCCATCGGCATATTGTTGCGCTGAAGGCAATGAGGCGAAAGGTAACGAAAGTAAGAGGACCTTTGTTGTGGTAACAGCGAACCGGATGCGTCTGTGTGACCATCCAGGAGATAAATCAGATATCGGTGCGGCCGCCCATCTCTTCCAGGAATTCCAGCAACGCAGTAGGATCGTGGGAGTCGATAGTCTTATCTGCCCACTCGTAGTGAGCGGCCAGTCGCGGCGAAAGGCCAATGATGCGAATCTTTGGATTGATTTTTCTTATGCTGGCGGCCACACTTGCGCCTTTCAGGTCTTTCAGCTCAGCTTCAATACAGACGGCATCGACGTGGGGAAAACGCTTGAACATCTCCACGCCTTCCTTGCCGGAATAGGCAGTCACCACATTGTGCTTGGCCGATTCGAGCAGCAGTTTGCGCGTGGAAAGCCCGTCGATTCTCTCTGTTTCAATGATCAAAAAGCCTAACCTATGTCCATTCTGAGCCATGGATTTTTAGATGCCTTCGCCGCTCATTGCGCCAACCACGTCAAGAAAGCACCGCACGTGTAATTAGTGTTATCTGTGGTGAGGTTTTGGGTTTATGCGCAAGCCTGACCGTTACTTTTTCTTGCTCTTCTTCTTTGCCGGAGCGGGCTTTTTCGTAGCGGCTTTCTTTGACGCGGGCTTCTTGGCCGCGGGCTTTGCTGACGTCTTTGCAGGAGCTTTTGTTGAAATTGATTTAGCCGGCGTAGCTTTCTTCGCAGCCGCAGCAGGAGGTGCAGGAGCAGCCTTCTGCTTGGCCGCTGGCCCAGTCTGCTTAGCTGGAGCTCCATGCTTCGCCGGAGCAGGTGCTGGAGTGCTGGCAGCTTGAGCAACAGGCGGAGCAGGTACCGGTGAAGGTGCGCCTTCCACTGCGTTTTTCGGCTTACGTCCACGCTTTTTGGGCGCCTGTTCTCCGGGAGCGCCGGGCGCGGTTTCCTTCTTTGCTCTTCCGCGACGCACTGGCGGGGGTGGTGGCGGCGGTTCCGGCGGAGAGTACGGTTCCAGGAACTTCACGATTTCCGTGTGCGACCGCAGCTTGCCGTCCAGTAACATCAAGAATGCTTCATCCAGTATTTTCTTGTACTCCGGATGCTCCGGTGTAATGCGCATCTCCGCCATTTCCGGGAAAGGCAGTTTCTGTCGCACCAGCGGCCACTTTGTCAAAAAATTTTTGATCTTCTGCTCGACGGCAGAAGCCCGCGGCGTGATCGCGTTAAACAGCAGGGCGTCCGGACGGTTCGTCGTCAGGAATTTCCATGTCTGGGACGGCAGAGCCAACTCTTTTGCCATCAGCTTCTTGGCAAAGTCCTTGGCGTCATCTTCCAGATGCTTCCAGCGCTCCACAAACCCTTTGTTGACGATCTGCTTCTGCATCGCAGAGATATCTTTATCGGCCAGTTTGCGCGTGAGGAAGTGCATCACAATTGGGCTGGCATCCGGGTTCACGCCTACTTCCTGCAACTGCTGCTTGACCTTGAAAACCTGGTTCAGTCCCGCTGAATCCACCTTGGCCACCGAGAAGTGCGGCACCAGCACCTTGAGCCAGCCTTCTTTCTCAAGCGCTTTCAGGACTTCAATCGGATTATCTTCATGCGCCAGCTGTTCAATCTCATGTCCCACGGCGCGATCAGAAATATTCTCGATATAGTTGTTTTCTTTGGCCGCGTCATAACGTGCCTGTGTGCGCTCTTCCAGCGTCCAGTGGAAGCGGCAGGCCAGGCGAGTTGCGCGGATCAGCCGTGAAGGCTCTTCATAAAAAGCATAATTGTGCAGGACGCGCAGCACCTTGGCTTCAATATCGGCCACGCCATTGAAAGGATCTGTAAGCAGGCCGCGCGAACCCGGATTGAGAGACAGCGCCATGGCGTTGACGGTGAAGTCCCTGCGGCGCATGTCGTCATAGATTGTTCCCAGCGTAACCTCGATAGGTTTTCCGGGCTTGTCATATCGCTCTGAGCGGGCGCTTGTAACTTCTGCGCGAACGTTGCCCGGCAGCAGCAGCATCAGCGTGCGCGTGCCTTCGTCGGTGGCTTCCAGCACTGCGCCGGCTTTTTCAAAATCCTTTTGCAGCTTCAGCGCATTGCCCTGCACGGAGAAATCGAGATCGCGAATAATAAAGCCGCTGATAATATCGCGGACCGCGCCCCCGGTCAGGTAAATGTTCATTTCATGGGCACGGGCAACATCGGTCACCAGCGCGACTGCACGCTGCTGGTCCGGCGAAAGCCGGGTTTCCATTAGGTAGATAAAGTCAGCCATCAGTTAAAGGAACACACAATTGCCCTTCCGGGCCACAGCCGGTGGGCTAACGCTTCTCCTCGATTTTTCGTAAGTTGCACTTTATACAAGAGTTAGACGGCTACTGCAGGGACTCGAACAAACTCGAAACATTATCACAAAGGTTACCTTTTGGCTACCCCATGCCACGGAAACACGGGATGGCGTCTTTGATGCCCCCGAAAACAGTGCGAGAATCAATGGATTATGGCCTCCAGCCACAAAAAGGTGATCGTGCGCAAAATGGGGCGCGATTCCATTAGCGGATACGTTTTACCCGCCAATTTCGTGGTGGAAGGCAAGCTGGAGCTGCTGAATCCTTCCGGCAAAGTCGTGTTGATTGACCTGGGTGAAGTAAAAAGCGTGGATTTTGTCCGCGATTTCACTGATACAGCTGCCCTGGGACGCAAGACCTTCACCACTCGTCCCCGCACCGACGGACTTTGGGTGCGGCTCAAATTCACTGATAATGACGTTCTGGAGGGCCTGATGGCTAATGATCTTACTCAGATCAGCGCCGAAGGATTTTTCATCACGCCGCCTGATACGCGCGGCAACACGCAGCGGGTCTTCGTTCCCCGGACAGCGCTACAGGAATTGAATGTGCTGGCGGTGATTGGCCGACCGGAAGCGCACAAGAAAAGCGCGGAAGATGCTCGGCAGGAGAAGTTGTTCATGGAATCTTAACGACAGGCAATTACGATTTTGCTCTGTCCTTTCCGCTCTTCCCATTACAATCACGCCTTTAGGCAAAGTTTCCTCAGGACCCATTGGTTATGAAGCTCAAAGAACTCGCGGACAAGCTGGGCGCCAGGCTTGATCCGCCGGATGCGGACGCTGAAATCAGCAGCGTCGGATCCATTGAGTCCGCTGTTCCCGGACAAATTACATTCGCCGTCAGCGCCAAATTTGTGCCGCTGGCTATGGCCAGCAAAGCGTCTGCTCTTATTGTCGATGAAAAATTTCCTGCTCTGGAAAAGCCAACTCTGCGGACCCGGAACCCGCAATATGCTTACGCGCGCGCTGTGGAACTTCTTCATGTCTTGCCGCAGGAAAAATGCGGCATTCATCCCACGGCGGTAGTCGATCCTTCAGCGCGCATCGGCGCGAATGCTTCTATTGCCGCTTGCGTGGTGATCGGAGCGGATGTTGAAATTGGCGAAAACTGCACGCTCATGCCTCAAGTGGTGATCTACAGCGGCGTCAAGATCGGTAAAAACTTTTTCGCTCATTCTCATGTTTCCATCCGCGAAAACTGTGAGATCGGCGACAATGTGCTGCTGCATAACGGTGTGATTATCGGGTCAGACGGCTTCGGCTTTGCCAAGGACGACAGCGGCAATTGGTACAAGATTCCGCAAACCGGACGCGTAGTGATTGAAGACAACGTTGAAATTCAAGCCAATTCCTGCGTTGATAGAGCTAGCCTGGGTGAAACGCGCATCGGCCGCAACACCAAGATCGACAATCTCTCCCAGGTGGCGCACAACTGCGTTATCGCGGAAAATTCCATGTTGTGCGCCCAGGTGGGTCTTGCCGGATCAACCGAGATTGGCAAAAATGTGATTCTTGCCGGGCAGGTTGGGGTGGCCGGCCACTGCAAAATCGGCGACGGCGTTATTATCACAGCGCAGAGCGGTACGCACGGCGATATTCCTGCCGGATCCGTGTTTAGCGGCACCCCCGCGTTTGATCACAAGCAATGGCTGCGTAGCGTTACGGCATTTATGAAGCTCCCGGAAATGGCGCGGGCCATTCGCGGCAAGGGTACAAAGGAATAATGACGGCCGATAGACCAGAAAAAAAACCGATCAAGGTGCTCCTGCTGGATGACCGGCATGACAACCTGATCCTGCGCTCCGCCATTTTGCGCAGCAACGGTTATGAGGCCATCAGTTCGGCCTCCGTTGAAGAGGCTGAAACGTATCTCGACAAAATCGATATCGCGGTGCTCGACTATCACCTTGGCGCAGGCAAATTCGGTACGGAAGTGGCGCAGTCGCTGCGCGACAAACGCCCGGAGGTTCCTATCATTATTCTTTCTGCCACGCTGGAAAGAAAATTCGGCGGCGTGGAAGACATGCACCTGCTCAAAGGCTACAGCTCAGTGGATGACCTGCTGGGAGCACTGCGTTCCTTTGAGGCCAAGCGTCGCGGCAAACCCGTAGTGGTGGATGCACGAGATTTTTTCTACTCCCGTATCGCCATGGCCATGGGCGATGACATTGTTCTGGAAATTCTGGACCGCGACGGCGTCTGGCAATACGTAAATGAATTCTTCGCCCGTCTTTATGAGCGCAAGCGCACCTGGTTTTCCGGCAAAAACCGTTTTGACGAATTTCCCGAGCTCAGTGCCGAGTGGAAAGACATTATCCGCACGGTGGCCGATACGCGTGAAACGTATGTAGACCGCAGCTTCCGCTGCCTGCCTCATCTGCCTAAGAAGAAAAGCCGTTGGAACTGGAACATCCTCGTCTTTCCGCTCAAGCTGCATGACAACCGCAACGGCGCTGTGCTGGCCGCGCGCGTGATCGAGAAGAAATGAGGACCGCGAGAGTTTGTTTTGCCCTATTGCTGTTTGCCTTCCTCGCTGGATGCCGCGCTCATATGGTGACGATCAAGCTGGTCAATACCAGCGCCGGCCCACTGTCCACCATTATCGTGGATTATCCCAGCGCAACGTTTGGCAAGGACAAGCTGGCTCCAGGCGAAACCTTCAGCTCGCCGGTAAAACTTACGGATGATGGCCAACTGAAAGTGCAGTTCACAGATGCAAATGGCGGCAACCATGCTTACACCGGCCCAATGCTGCATAAGAACCAAGAAGGCAGTATTGAGATCAGGTTCACACAGGATAAGGCGAAGGCCAATGTCAACTTGCCGTGATAATGTCATTGGCGTTCCGGCGGCAACGCGCTATTGATTGCGTTCCAAGTCGCCTGGACCAACTCTTCCCGCGAAGCAAACTGCTTTGGATCAATAGGCGGATGAAAGACCAGCGTTGCTGTGCCGCCTTTTATCAATGAGGTCCCTTTCGGCATCAGTTCGTACGTTCCTAAGATCGTGACCGGCACAATCGGAAATCCGGTCTCAGCCGCCAGATGAAACGGGCCTTTCTTGAACGGCATCAGTCGTCCATCTGCTGATCGCGTACCTTCGGGAAAGATGGTCATGTTGATGTGGTGTTTCATCACCTCGCCCGCGCGGCGGATGCTGCTGATTGCAGAATCGCGGTTGCTGCGCTCCACAGGCACGATCTCCGCCAAATCGAGCGCTTTGTTTACGATTGGGATCTTCCAGACCTCTTTCTTCGCCAGCACAGACGTGCGTCCGGGAATCAGCGGCACAAGGATCGGCGGATCCAGGTTGGAAACATGGTTCGACATAAAGATGTAAGTGCCCGCCGGATCGATCTTGTCCAGGCCAACCAGCTTCACCTTTACGCCGGCGACTCTGGGCGCTGTGAAAGCCAGCCACATGCCTAGCCAATAAAGAAAATCAACTTTGCCGGTGATCAAGGTCCAGGGAAACGCGATCAAAGCCGCAGGTGGAATAAAAATAATCCAGAAAATCAGCGCCAACAATGTTCGGGCGAACGCCACCGCGCGGCTCATCATGCCCGTTGTACGCCGCGCAGTTCTTCCACCCGCTTCGGCAACTTCTCATAGATGCCGCCAAAACCGCCGTTAGAGAGGATGGCCACCACATCGCCGCTACGCAGCTCAGGCGCTACGGCTGCAACAATCGCGTCAGCGTCAGCCATTTCACGAGCCGATTTGCCGAGCCTCTTGATGCCATTGACCACCGACGAGGTCGTGAGCCGCTCATCCTCCGGCACTGCTTCCGGCTTGAAGATGGGCGTAATTATGATCTGGTCCGCCATCGCCAAGCTGTTGACCAACTCTTTTTGCAGCACTCGTCTGCGTAGCGTGTTTGATCGCGGCTCAAAGATCGCCCACAACCGCGCCTGCGGATAGCGCACCCGTAGCGCGCCCAGTGTGGCTGCGATGGCGGTGGGATGGTGCGCGAAATCGTCGATGATGGTGATGCCGTCAATTTCTGCTTTAATTTCCAGCCGGCGCTTCACGCTTTTAAAACTCTTCAGCGCCTCGACAATCTGCGGCGGATCAATTCCATAATTTGCCGCCATGGCTGCGGCAGCTGTTGCGTTCAGCACGTTGTACTCGCCCGCCAGAGCAAATTCAAAATTCACAGGCTCTTTTCCGTCGCGCAGGACAGTCCACGTGGTTCGCTCTGGCTCGAACTGAAGGTTGGTGATGCGCCAGAACGAATCTTCTTTCATGCCGTATCTTTCCACCGGACAAAGCGCCCTGGCCACGCACTCATCCACGTTTTCATTCGCGTCATGGGCAATAATCCTGCCTTTGCGCGGGACAAGGTTCACCAGCCGCTTGAACGCCAGCTTTACCGCGTCAAGGTCGGCATAAATATCGGCGTGGTCAAATTCAACTGACGTAAGAATGACCGACTCAGGAAAATAGTGCAGGAACTTGGGCCCTTTATCGAAAAACGCGGTGTCGTACTCGTCGCCCTCAATAATGAAGTGCTTGCCCTGTTTCAGGGCGAAGCTGCTGCCAAAGTTTTCTGCAATGCCGCCAACAAGAAACGACGGATCTTTTCCGGCTGACCTGAATATCCATGCCAGCATGGACGTTGTCGTGGTCTTGCCGTGCGTACCTGCGACGACCAGCGGCTGACGCGTGCGCAGAAACAGGTCAAAAAGAATGTCCGGCATGGAGCGAAAGAAGATGCGCTCGTCCAGAACATATTCCAGTTCAGGATTGCCGCGCGAAATCGCATTGCCAACAATCACCATGTCTGGCCGGGGCTTCAGGTTTGTTTCAGAGTACGGTTGCAGGATCGGGATGGCAATAGACGCCAGAAAGTCTGACATTGGCGGATAGGCCGCCGCATCTGAGCCCGTGACCTTAAATCCGCGCTGTTTGAGCAATCCCGCGAGCGACGCCATGGCCGTCCCGCAAATTCCAATGATGTGTACGTGCTGTTGTTCCACGATTTTAGATTAACGGAAATCAGCATTCAGCAATCAGCAAAGCTCATTAACTGCAAAGGCGCAGAGAACTTGGTTTTAGTACTGATTTGGCCTGGCTTGACCGCATAACAGCGTACCTTGTACCAGTGAGAAAATCCTGCCTCGCGTCCTTTGCGGTAAAGGTTTTGCTGATGCTAGAGTGTTGCCGCTTCAAAATCCTCGCTGCTCGCACCCTCCGCCCTCAACTCCGCCTGCACGCCGATCGGCAGCGTGATATTTCTGCTGGTCACATGCCCGGACTTGAGACCGTAGACAATCGGCACGTTGTAAGGCGCCAAAACGCGCATGATGACCTGCTGCAACGTATACGTCTCGCCTTTCGGCGGAGACAATCCAGCATTTCGCCGAAAACGAATCCACGCACGCCTTCCAGTTTGCCGGCGAGCCGCAACTGCATCAGCATGCGATCAATGCGAAACGGCTTCTCGGCGATATCCTCTATAAAAAGCACGCAGTCGTCGGTCTGGATCTCATACGGAGTTCCTAAAGACGCCACCAGCATTGAGAGGCATCCGCCATAAAGCTTTCCTCGCGCTGTTCCGGGCTGCAGAATCTCAAGGCCATTTGCTGGCACATCCCACTCAGCAATTCCGGTAAGCGAGTTGTTCCAACTCGCTTCATCGAAAGTTTCGTCGGCGATATCCTTAGCCACCATAGGCCCATGAAATCCGATCAATCCTGTTCGATCATGGATTGCCGTGAGCAGGGAAATAATGTCACTGCATCCCAGCAGAATCTTCGGATGAGTGGCAATCATGCCGTAATCTAGTTGTTCCAGCAGGTAATTGCTGCCATAGCCGCCACGCACGCAGATGAGGGCCGCAATGTCATCACGCCGCCAGAACTCCTGGAACTCCTGCGTGCGCCGCGCAACGCTTCCGGCAAAGTAAAGATCGCGATCAAAAATGTCTTGCGAGAAGACAGGATCGTAGCCCATCTGGCGCAGGCGCTCGCAACCCGCCTGAAAACGCTCGCGGTTGAAGCTGCTGGCCGGAGCTATCAGCCCGATCTTGTCGCCGCGCCGCAAAGCGGCTGGTCGAATGATCTTTGCTGGTGTGATGATCTTTGCGTCAGCCAAGGAATTCTCCCTGGCAGATCAGTTGCGCCGGACCGCGCAGAAAAACCTTGCCATCAGTCCAGCGCACTACTTGCGTGCCTCCGGGCGCATGCACTTTCACTGGAGACTTTACATATCCTGCGGCGATTGACGCCACGGCAGATGCGCACGATCCCGTCCCCGACGACTGGGTCTCGCCCACGCCACGCTCATAAAACCGGACCTCAATCTCGTGCTCGCTTTTCACGCGCACAAACTCGACGTTCACTCCGTGCGTGAAATCCTGATGGCGGGCAATCTCCGCGCCTTCCTTCTGCCATACGGGCGAGAAATCCATCACAAACACGACGTAATGCGGATTGCCCATGGAAACCGGCGTGCCATGCGTGGGCGCAAAGCCCACCGTCATGGAAAACTCACTGCCCACCTGGGGCTCGCCCATATCCATCTCAAACTCAAAGCTATGTTCTTCACGCGATACCAGCTCACAATGCTTCACTCCTGCGCCAGTACTGATAGCCATCTTGCCGGAGTGGCCCCGGCTGACCATGTAAGCGGCGACGCACCGTGTTCCATTGCCGGAAATTTCTGCTTCACTGCCGTCGGCATTGATCAGGCGCGCGCGAATGTCGGCGTCTGTGGCGGGAAACAACCACTCCACACCATCGGCTCCCACTCCGTTGTGGCGATCGCAGATGCGCTTGCTGAACTCATGCAGCTCGCCCGGAGCATTTGCTCCGTCCATAATCAGGAAATCATTTCCGCAGGCAGAAGCTTTGGTAAAGGGGACCTTCATTTAGTCTCTGTCCGGCCCTGGAGTGGTTTCAAGATTGCTGATGTCAGACGATTGGCGTAGTTGGTCCATGAGCAGCTTATGTTCGTGGCGTGTGCCGTCTACGCGGAACACCAGTTTTTCCTTATCTCCAGACCGGCTTAGATGCATTGACTGCATCTCCTTGCCCTGATCTTCCATAATCGAATTTACCTCGGCCACCAGGCTATCTGCAGCTTTTTCAGAAACGATTGTGTAATTCATCGTCAGCGGCTTCAAGTTCAAATTTCGCTCCAGAATGCCAAGCAGATGCAGCGCAAGATAGATCAGCATGGTGGCAAAAATCGCCGGCACGTAGAGCCCGCCGCCTGCCGCCATACCAATGGATGCAACTACAAAGATCGTGGCTGCCGTGGTAATTCCGCTTACTCCGCCTTTGTCATGCAGGATGGAGCCCGCGCCTATGAATCCGATTCCGGGAATGATCTGCGCTGCTATGCGCGTGTGGTCGCCAATGCCGAAGTCTTTTGCCAGCTCAGTGGAGAGAATGGTGAACATAGCCGAGCCGAAGCATATAAATATATTGGTGCGCAACCCAGCCGGCTTGCGCTTGAGCTCGCGCTCCAGACCGATGACTCCTCCCAGCACTGCCGCCAGCGTGAGCCGGACCAGGGTCTTCGATAGCACGTCTTCCATGGTCAGATGTGGGAATGCGAGAGCGAGTATGTTCATTGGCCACCGTGCCCGATCCGATGAAATTGATAATCAACAGTTGAACAATTATCTTCGGGTTGAGCGATAGATCAAAGCTTTTGGCTGTGACGGAGTGCCAATTGTAGCAATGGTTTCCAGTTCCTGGGGAAAATCATGCACCGCGCGCGCCACTTCATCGCCGGGGAAAGCAATGATGTAGTCCGCCGACCGTGCCGGCTGCTTCAAAGCGGCCTTCCATAGGCGATTGCTGCTTTCACATAGCACGCGGCGCAGCGGGATGGCCGCCATCTGCGTGGCGCCCGGATGCGCCCCGCAATTCATCAAGAAAGTTGCCGAGGGCGGAAAAGTTTTGAGCTTTTCTGCCAGCTCACGGTCGAATGCCATTCGATCTTTGCCATTTACCTGCGCTTCCCGCAGGCAGATTGGCATGGCATGCCGGACGGAATAATAGCTTGCGGCGATTACCAAAGCCGCCGCAGCGACTACATATCTGGTTGGGAAAAAGTTAGATAGGAATTTGCATCCCAGCGCTGCAAACACCGCCACGGCGGGCAACAATTGCAGTCCATAACGAACGTTGTAATAAGAAAACGGCCACCATTCTGGATGATAGATCGGGACGCTGCCCCAGGCGATGCAGAGCACATAAAAAGGTAGCGGCGCCCACAGCACCGCCCAGCTCAAATAGCGACGTGCAAAATAGAGCGAAGCCAGCAGCGCGATAAATGCGCCATTGAACAGCAGAAATTCCGTAGGGCCTTGCGCTAGATTGAGCCGGGAGACTTTAAGGAATTGCAGCGTCGCGTCGCGCGGAGAATCCTCTCCCGGATAGCTGGGCATTGTGGGGGTCTTGCTGCGCTGCTGAATTGCCCGCGCTGAGTATGGGCCATTGGCGAACTCCAGCGCATTGTCAAAAGCGATTTGGTTATAAAGAAGAAAGAGCGTGGCGGTAGAGCCGGTGAGCAGAAGAAAATTGCGGAGCCCGCGCCGGAGCGGCGGAAGAGCATTGGGCCGCATTCTCCACAATAGAATCGCAGCGCACATGCCGATCACTGCGGCAAGAAACCAGCCGTCGTAACGCACCAGCATCGCCGCTGAAACCGTGAGGCCATTTTTTTTCAGCGACTTGCCTGCTGGCTCAGCGCTATCGCATGCCTCTCGCACAAAGTCGGCGAAATACACCGCCGACCAGACAAACAAAGCCAGATAGAGCGATTCGCCCATCGCGGTTGACTGCATATATAGAAGATTGGGATTCAGCGCGTAGATCAACGCGGCGATCCAAGCCGCTGGGCGAGAAGCCAAGCCAGAAACCAGCCGAAATACGCCCAACGTTCCCGCGATGTAGGCGATCATCGACGGAATCGAAGCGCCAAGCCCCGTCTGCCACAAGCGGTCGTTCACGATGAATGGAATATCGAGCAGATGCGCCAACGGGAGCCAAACGGTGCCAAGCTGAAAAAGCCCGGGCGTCCGCGAATCAAAAACCCGGCGCGCAATGTGGATGTGCGCAACGGCGTCGCCATAAAGAAGGATGGCGCCCTGATGGAAATAAACGATCAGTGCGCCAACTGAAAGTGCGGCAGAAATTGCCGTGAGCAGAAGATAATCACGACGCGCCGCGGCGTTCATTCGATCACTGCTGCTCCTTGTTGATTCGCTAGCTCGAAGCAACCATCAACCCGAAACCGGCCAAAGAAGATTCGGCACGAACCACGGCGAAGTTGCGAATCAAATCAAAAATTACCAAATTACCAGATTACTCAATTGCCAATTTCTAACTACGCTTTTGCCTCCTGGCCCTTGCCCAGGTATTTATCCAGCAGGAGCGCCAGCTTCTGGCGAGTGGCCGCCGGAATCTTGTCTTTATCAGTTTGGATAGCGTACTTCATTGCTGAACCGCACGCGCATTTGCGTTCTTTCGGCATGATACCGACAGCATGCTTTACCACCTTGGCTGCGTTCTCTGCGTTGGCGTGTACCACTTTCAATACCTGTTCCACGGTTACGTCTTCATGTCCAGCGCGCCAGCAGTCATAGTCGGTCACCATGGCACAGGTGGAGTAACAAATCTCAGCTTCGCGGCAGAGCTTGGCTTCCTGCAGGTTAGTCATGCCTATCACGTCAGCGCCCCAGCTGCGGTAGAGATTCGATTCCGCGCGCGTAGAAAACTGCGGCCCTTCCATGCAGATATACGTCCCGCCCTTTTTGCCGACCACGCCGATATCTTTGCAGGATTGCATAAATGCCTCGGCGGCTTCAGGGCAGATGGGATCGCCAAACGATACGTGGGCCACAATGCCGTGGCCAAAGAACGTGGAAATGCGGTGAATCGTGCGATCAATGAACTGGTCAGGGATCACAAAGTCGGTGGGTTTGTGTTCTTCCTTGAGCGAGCCGACGGCAGAGAGCGACAGGATGCGCTCCACACCCAAATCCTTCATGCCGTAAATATTGGCGCGGAAGTTAATCTCAGAAGGCAGGATGCGGTGTCCGCGGCCATGACGGGCCAGAAAGGCCACCTTGCGCCCTTCCAGCGTGCCAAGCACGTAAGCGTCCGATGGTTCACCGAACGGGGTTTGCACTGTAACTTCACGAATGTCTGTGAGGCCGGGCATGGAATACAAACCGCTGCCGCCCATAATGCCGATTTCAGCTTGCTGCAAGAGAGAGTCTCCTTGATTGGGGTAATTGTTGATTATAACGAAAAGCAGAACTATAGAATTGCAGTTGAGTCTTACCGATTCTCGATTGACACACTCTCGGTGTTCCATCAGGATAGCGGTGCAATGGCTGACAAGATCCAATGCAATACCCACGGCGAGTCTTTGCAGACATTTGTTTGCACGCATCTCTTGGGAGAGGACGTCGGACTAGGTTTCAATCGCAACGAACCCGACGAGGAGAATCCTTTCCCCGACGCGTGGTGCGACAACTGTGAGATCATACGCGCCGCTCATGATGGTTGGGATGAGGAATCGGAGAAGCTGGCCGAAATCTCACTACTGTGCGCGGGCTGCTACGAACGTACCCGCATCCGCAATACGCGCCCTTCCGTTATGCCAGTCATCGCAAGAACCGCATTTCCATCGCAGATCGGCAAGATTGTCCAAACGGGGCCGTGCCTAGATTTTGGGTATGACTCGCCTTACTATTGGCTTGAAGAACACGAAAAGATAAACACCCGCGCCCGTCTCTTGCCCGACTGGGGCAGAAAGCGCAAAAAGACATTTCTGGACGAAGATTACTGTGCCATCGATGATGAGAATTTCTTCGTGCGTGGTCTTATTCATCTGCCTATCGTTTGGGTCGGCAGAGAGCCTTTGCTGGGGAGTGTGGGGCTCACCTGAGCCGCGATAATTTTGAAAAGCTGATGGAGACGAATGAGGACCCGAAGCGGGTTGACCTGCCATCCATGTTTTCCTGGCTAAGCACTCAGATCTCTGAGTACCCGGATACGTTGAACCTGAAAATGTATGCTCGCCAGCAGGAGCCCGGGCAGCGCCCCATTTTTGAATTGGAATTGGCTGATCATCCTCTTTCAAAGGAGTTTCATCACGGGATTACGCCAGAGCGCGTGAAGGCAATAATATTGGGACGACTTGGCGAATATAAATAGCGTCGGACCGCCAGTGGAAAATTGTCGATCAAGCACACGGCAGGAAAATGCTAAACACGGTCCCGCTGCGACCTGCCTTGGTGCTGCTGCGAACCAGCAGCACGCCATGGTGTTTCTGCACAGTGTTCTTAACCAGTGAAAGACCAATGCCGTTGCCGGCAGCTCCTTTTGTGGTAAAGAACGGGTCCCAAATCCGGGACATATGTTTTGCGGGAATTCCGGTTCCCGTGTCCGCGAATGTGACCCGCAATCCGCGTCTCTGATCTTTCCATTCGCGGGACGGTGCGAGTCTAGCATATATTTTCCCGCCGCTCGGCATGGCATCAGCGGCATTCAGAAGAAGATTGGCGCACATCTGCCGAAGTTGGTGAGGGTAGCCCGAAATGCGTGCTTTACCGCGGCAGCGGGCATTCACAGAGATACCCTGCGAATCAAGACGCGATTTATAAAAGTTGAGCACGGAGCCCAATAATTCAGGTAAATCCGTGTCTTCAGGATCGCCAGAGTCCCGCAATGCCATGGCCGCATGCAGAATTCGAGAAATTCGCTGAACTTCTTCGCGGGCCAAAGCCAGATATTGGCGGCCTTTTTCTGCCAGAGTTCCTTCTTTTTCAATTAAATAGTGGAGTTGGTGAAGAGATTCAAGCGGGTTGTTGATCTCATGCGCCAGCGATGAGATTCCGTTCCCATTTTCCGCCGGAGGAGGCCGATTTCCCTTCTGCTGATTTCCCCCGAAAGCCTCGGACGAAACAACTATACTTTTGGTCCCCACGACATTGCCCCTTACTTTAGTTCGATACCATACCTAAGTACGCCAGTTGCCCAAAAGGATAGGATTAAGGTACATCTTTATGTGTAGCTTCTGCCATTGAGGTGCAGGGCTTGCCTCTCTCGCCGTCTGGCGCAAAGGACGATCTATACACCCCGCCGCGATCCCAGTCCTACAAAACGTTCGAATTTGGCGTTCTTGGCAAGATCTGAGTTGATCACCGGCTCGCATTTTCTTCCGCCTGCTTCACTCCCATCTCAAGCAGCTTCTTTGCCGCATCCTCATCGAAGCTCTCCACTGAAACCACAACGTTCCCAGCCTGCTGGATGTAAATTGGGCCATCTGCGCTCGCATATCTGACCAGCCCGGGAACGGCCGGGCCGGTCGGAGCGAGGCGCAAACCGTTGTAGCGTTTCGGCAATGATGCTGCGTATGTCCTGGCGAACTCCTGTGCTGCGGCTTCAGTTGCCCACTTGGAAGCATAGAACAGACCAATGTGCGCGGAAGAGTTGCGGTCCGGCGGTTTTGCTCCTCGGCGGCCTGCGGCGTAATAAGCTCCGCCACGCCACTCTGGGCTCAGGCGCTTATCCAGCGCTTCATCGGCATAAACGCGCAGTAGGATACTTACATCCAGCTGGCCGACCGCTCCCGCGTCATATGGCTCATAGTCTTTTTTTAGAAAACTCAAGTCGGGCAGCAGCAGAGGCGTCACGCGATGTCCAGCGAGATATTCTTTTGGCTCCATGATCTCACGCGTGGTCTGGGGCATGCGCTCCAGCACGCCGGTAAAAGCAAGTTGCTTTCCGCCCGCGACTAACAGGTCTTTAATGAACTTCATGCCCTGCCGATAGGGAAACGCCAACTCTTCCTGCAGGAGCAATGGCGCACTGTCAAAAACCGGGCTGCCGCGGCTCTTGTCCATGGAATCCTGCATCAGCTCTACCACTTGCGGCATTTTTTCCACGCTCTGGCCTTGCGGCGCCATCACATAATCCAGCAGCACGATCATGGCCTGGCCTTCCAGCACGGCACTGCGGCAGGTTGAATCCTCGTCAGTGCGGACCAACTCATCCAGATCGTCAAGCCCGTGCTTTTCGATCTCTTCATCATGCTTGCTCATTTTTTCCAGATTAAAGCTCTGGTCCTGCAGCGCGTGAGTAAGCTCATGGGCCATCACGGGACGCTGCATCTCCGGCTCATTCCAATCCAGCAGGTTCATGGTGCGCGTTTTTTCGTCGTAGTAGCCGGCAACCTGTTCAGAAAGCAGCTTGATGAGAAAGCTGTGCAGGTCAAATGTGCGCGGCAGCAGACCGAATTTTTTTTCTACCAGTTCAGAGCGCTCAAAGCGGATGCGGTCGGCATCATCCTTGAACTTGTCGCCAATATATTTTTCCACCTGCGGACGGCTCACGATGGTACGCTTGACCTTTTTCTTGATCGGGAAGCCTGTATCTTTGCTGGCGAAGCGCAGAATCTCATCGACCGACCGGAAAAGCTCTTTCGCTTCAGCCGGAGTGATGATGTGATCTTTTTCAACCGGTTCGATTTCCAGGCGATGCGAAGGGGTGGGAGAAGGCTGCGCGGGTGCCGACTGCGGAGTGGGCGAGGCTTGCGGCGATGGCGAAGAAGTTGCCGAGGGCTGTTGCGGTGACGCGGCGGGTGGAGGCGCAGTAGGTTGCCGCGTTGGCTGTGTGGTTTGGGCAAAACCGAACGGCAGAAAGAAGACCAAACCTGCCAACAGTGATTTGAAAGAAGGCTTTCTCATTGTGAGGGGTAACAGCGGCTCCGGTCTTCAATGGTAACAATAAATAGAGACGTGTACCTCCGTGATCCCTACAACCAAAGGAAAACCTTGAACACTGAGGAAAGGAGGACCCGAGGAGTGCGGATTCTATCCAGAATGCAACTCCTCCGCTTCCTCTGTTCCTCTGCGTTTCAAAAGTGTTCGTCGGTGGGTGCGGAAAAAGGGCGACCTTCGTTTCCGAAAGATCGCCCATAGTGTGCGAGTGTTATTCCAGTACCGGCTCGGCGGCGCGGATGTACTCGATCACTGAATCGCTCCAGCCATCGATGTGCACCCACTTGCCATAGCCCACGCCGTTCTGGAAGCTGGCGACGTTGATCACGTAGCCTCGCGCCTTGGGGTTCGGGACAGCGTCGTGCGACTGCTCGTCAGTGATCACGATCAAGCGGTCATACTTCTCGTCGATCTCACCCAGAGCGCGCCCCAGGTACGTTCCGCCGTGAGGCTGGCTGGCGTTCATGGCGTCGCGCAAGGCAAAGCCCTGACGCGGCGGCACGCGCACCAGCTTGTCAGAGAAGGTATAGATGCTTACCTGTTCTGCGATCTCGCGCAGCAACACCGCTAGCCCGTAGGCAGCGTCATTGCGGCGCATCTCCGCACGGCGAGAAAGCGGCGCGTCCATGGAGCCGGAGACGTCCACCAGCAACACGGTCTTACCCGGCAGCTTGGGCTGGCCGTCACTGGTTTTGCTGTCTAAAGCCCGTAGCATTGCCTTCTCCAACTCCGGCTCCCACTGCGGCGCATAACGCGCGGCAGCGATGAAGCGGAACGGCAGCACGCGCTCAGTCTTCATGCGGCCCAGACCAGCGCGTAACAACTGCTCATCCACCTTGGCCTCCGCCATGTTGCGCAGGTTACGCAACAGCGCCAGCGCGCCCAGCTTGTTCTCCTGAGTAGACGCTCCCACGCCTCGCGCTTATCGGCACCTGCGGAGAGCGCCACCTCCCAGGTATCGGGCGTGGCAAGTTCACCGGCGACAAGGCGCTTCCAAAGCTCAGCCTGCGCAGCATCCACCGGCTTGGCGTGCGAGAGAAAGAGCACGTCACGCAGCTTGACCGGAGACGCGCGGTCATACTTGGCCAGCGCGTACTCGTCAAACTTTGTGAAGGCCGCAGCCAACCCCTTCTTTACCTGCGCCGACAGCGGCTGCTTGCCATCGCTCCAGTAGAGCGCTACGAACTCGCTAAGCTCGTCTGCACGCTGGATTACGCGCAGCAGCGTCTCTGCGACCAACTGGCGATGCGTTGCCAGACGCGCCATCTCACGCACCAGCAACAGTGGCGTGTGACGCAGCTTCATCTTCTCGCGGGCCTCCACGGCCAGCGCAGCAACTTTCTCTGCGGCGACCTTGGGCACCAGTTCGCGAATGCGTCCGGCGATTGCGACGCCATCCTCATAAAACTGGCTCTCCCACAGCATGCAGGCCAGCACAGACCGGCGCAGCTCCTGCTCCGCAGAGATGTGCTTGGCCGGAGCGCCCTCGTGCGTCTGCTTCGCCTTCATCCAGGGTAGTCCGCTCAGGTTGAGTATGTTCATGCGGGCCATTGTTTTTCTCCTTTCTTGCTTGCGCGTCGCGTCTTTCACCGCGACGGGCGCAAAGGATGCAACGGAAAATTTATTTGGTTTCTGAGGCAGCAGGAATTTCTTCCGGCTGCTCTTCGCTTTCAGGTTCGTCCTGATCTTGTGAAGGACGAACGAAGACGAATCCAGCCCGCTTGCCTGCGCTCTTGCTTCTGAGTTCCCACGCCATTTGCTCCAGGTCCTCGATGCACGGCAAGCGTTTGTCGAGATAATCCGTGCATTCGCTGACCGGGAATGGAATGCGGATCGGCTCGAATAAGCGGTCGCATATCGTGATCTTCTCGCTCTGGGCGTAGCCACGGATGATACGCGCATAGACGCAGGAATCGCAGCGCGATGCCTGCCCTACCGGTGTGCCGCCGTAAACTTTTCGTAAGTCCATATCTAATATTCCAATGCAGCATTCGCTGCGATCTTAAGAGGCGTAGCATGCTATGTCTCTACCGGACAAGTTCTCGCCAGGGAACAGAGCGATGACAGTTTTTTAGGCTTGGCGTCCTGTCTTAGACGACGGCGCAAACGCGAGGGCAGGATTCAATACCTGCATTACCAAGCTCCGATGTAACTCTCATCTTCACCACCGGCGAGTTCTTACGCCTCGATTTCCTGACATGCCGCCACTACGTCCAGGCCTCCGTTGCCTTGTTCCAAAGCCAACAAAAGGCCCTGGAATTCGGCCATTGTTTCTGCGGACCGGGAAGCCTCAACAAATTCCCGGGCCTCGGCTTCTTGCGATTCCGGAAAAAATCTGCGGACCAGCTCCAGCTTCTGAAGATCGCTCGCTTTCCCCAGATAAAGTCTGTAGTCAATTCTTCCAGGCCGAAGCAGTGCCTGATCCAGCTTCTCGACATGGTTCGTCGTCATCACAAACAGAACGCCGGTAGGAGCATGAAACCCGTCGAGTACATTCAACACTCCAGAGAGCGTAACTGTGTTCGTGACAGCCTGGTTCTCCGTTTTGCTGGGCTTCGCAACTGCATCCTGTATGCCGTCTAAATTAGTGTTCTCGCGAGATTGACTGCCCCTCATGCAATCAATGTCCTCAAACAGCAATATCGAGTTCGCCGGTACCTGGTTGACCGCATTCATCAAACTACGGTCGGTGAAATCCGACAGGTTCATTGCATAGATCGACAACCCAAAGTGCGCAGCCAGCGCCGACACCAGGGAAGTTTTTCCTGTTCCAGGCGGCCCGTAAAATAAATAGCCACGGTGATACGGAACTCCCAGGCGCTCGTAGCGTCGCTTCGACCTCCGGAATTGCGCAATGTCCTCTATCAAATGTTCTTTTTCTCCCGGCTCTAAAACCACCGAGTCCAGCACACGCGGCGAATAGCCTTGAACGTAATCCCATCCATCGTCGTACACGTACAAGTACGACTGCACGCCTTGTCGCCTGACGTGGCATCGCGCCACATCATCGACGAAGGTCTGCAGAAAAGCTCGCTTCCTGCCTACGGTCCGGAAAGTAAGCGATTCAATGCGCCTCCCTCCCCTTTCGCGAGTCTGGTCGGTACGAGAGAACCAGACCTCGAACGGCCTGTCGCCGTACCAGAACCAGTGCTTTCCCGGCGCGGGAATCATCGCGATCCGCTCATTGCGCAGCGTTGTGTCCAGGTCCACGTGCCGGATTCGTTTCAGAAACTTCTGCTCCAGAAACCATTCCTTTACCCAAATGAAGGCTGCGTCATCATCCTTCACCGTGATCATCATCGTGGTCTGGCCGACGATCCAGCGCCAGATGGTTTCCGGCACCGCTCTCAACCAGACGCTCACGCCGCCGATGATCATAAGCAGCAGCCCACCCGAGGCGAACTCGTTGTGGCCGGTCAACACGCTTTTGAGAACCTGAAACATATTCCTTTTTCTAACCGGCGCGCCGCCGGGGCTCGTTCGCGGGCGAACGGCCCGCACCCAATTCTTTGCCGGGGAACCAGCGACCGGGTGGTGGTGCTCTGCCACTGAGCTACACACATCGCTTTGCAGCAGCGGCGGGATTCGAACCCGCGACCTCCCGATTAACAGTCAAAGTAACCCATGTCTTCACCACCGGCAAGGCTTCATTTGTGTCGCTGCGCTCCAACCCGCTACGCAGCCATTTCGACAACTAATATCCTCTTGCACCCGTTGCAGGCGGCTCGGGGCGCGAGTCGGCCTCGCCGCTAAGTAAGTTTTTTTGTAAGCAGTTAACGCTGGAAACAAGGTTCCACACGGGGAACAATCGACCTGGGTGTAATGGTCCGTCGTTCTAGGTTTGAAACTACGGCACTCGAGATGCCGGCGGGATTTGGCCAAATCACCATCGCGCCAACTTGCACGCAATGGGTGGCCGGGCCCGCACCTACGGACAGGCGATGTAACCCTGGTCTTCACCACCGATGAAACCTGTTCCAACGTATGAACTGCTGCTAGGGAGCGGACGTTGCAACCAATTCCGCTCCCGTCTTTGGTGAACTTCTTCAGCCCGGAAAACGGCGCGACTGAAAATATGGGTCAGGGAACCAGCGACTACGGTTGGCGGATTCGAACCGCCTCATGTCCCGTTGAAGTAACCGCAATCTACACCACTGACCAAAATGTATGAGCAAGGCGCATGGCCCTGGCTAAGAAAACAACATAACTAGTTGACCCACAGCCACGGCGAAGCATGTCCTTCGCTTCACTCAGGATTTCGGCAGCAGCGGACTCCCGCTGACGCTCACGTATGCTGACGCCCTAAAGCTGGGGAATAGGCGGTTGCGGTGTTTGTCGATTTACCAAGTTGAAGTAACCGCGACCTTCACCACCCAGGCTGGATAGCTAGTTTTATTGAATACAAAGGTTAGGCTCGCAGCCTCAATAGCTTGCAGCGTTGCTCAAGTATGAATCGGTTTGCGTAGGACTGACGCGCTTGAGGTTAGCTGGAGAAATGTTCAAACGCCCACAGACTGTCAGGACCCACGACGGGTTCTGTCAGCCTCCGCACCGAGATGTAGATAGTGCATTTCATTTGGGCGTTACTCCTACGCATAGACAAGATAGCAAACTATAGCTTGCGCGTGAATACAGAAAGTACTGAATTGCAGAAAATAATCTGCGAAATGAAAAATATTGCGAGTGAATTGCTGAAAATTGAATTGCTGCTTCGCCGATGAACGTGCTTCGCAGACAGCAACATCCTACTGACTACCAGCTGTAATGCGCGATATAGGTCAGCACTTTTTCTCCGTCGGGGGGCACATTTACACGAAATTCCACGGTCTTGCTGTCCAGCTTGTTGAACGGATCTGAGGTTTTTTGAATATCCCAGTTCGTCCAGCGATAAAGGTGCTCAACCACGCGAATTTCCATAGGCTCTTTTTTGTGGTTGCGCAGCTTGATCTCAAAGCTTTCGTCCACGGTGCGGGCACGGCGGTCAATGTTGAACGCGGTACGTTTGCGCTCACCCACGGCATCAAACACGTTGCCGGTGTACAGGCGGATGGTTTCGTCGCTGGGCGTGTGGTCAATCAGGTTCTCGCCGGTGAATTCAAGCTGGCCGTCAGTATCGCGACGATAGAAGCGCACGCGGCCTTTGGGTAGCGGCATGCCAAGATGGTTTTCCTTGCTGTTCTTGAATTCGATCATCGCCCAGACCTTGGGATTGGACTGGACGCCGAAGTTCTCCATGTCACGAATCTGCTCCATTTGATAGCCGCGGTAGTTCTGGTCTAGCTTGAGGCCATCGTAAACATAGAGCCGCTGTGACGGCACTCCGGAGGCACGCACGAACTCCACCTGCTTGGTTTCACGGTCGTAAAGAGTGGACTGGCGTTCAAGCGTGTAAAGGTGGTACTCGTCAAAGTTGCGCTCGGTAACGACTGGCACCAAAGCATCATTTTTAGCTGCCATGCCGAATGCTTCGGAAACGGGCCCTCCCATTCCAGGCTGCACTAGCTTATTCACGTCGCCCGCCATCAGCTTGATGTGAGCATTGGAAAATGTCTTTCCGGTCTGGTTGTCCAGCGTGACCCAGCCGACGATATCCAGCAGGTTGCCGCTGACCGGCGCTACTACGTTGTAATCAGCGTGCCAGCTCATGCCGCCGGTAACATAACTGAATTCTGCATTGGATGTTCCGGAGTGATCGCTTTGCAGAAGCCATGAGAGGGTCGGCTTCAAAATAGTGTCGTTGCTTAGCGCGGGAAAGATAGGCTGTCCGGGCAAGCCAAACTGCAATTTGCCGTCGATTTCAATGATCGGCTCGCCATTGCCTGCATTCGCGTAGGCCTGTTGCTGCTGGTAATACTGCTGATCGTAAGCGCTGTATGCTTGGGAGTGCGGCGTGTAGCCGCTTCGGATAATTTTTCCCGGCATCAGCTTGCGATTGCCGTCTTTGTCCGGTACCAGAAATTCAATGGTCTTGCCTTCATACAGAGCCAGCAGCCGACCTTGCGAAGCCACGTCACTGCGGTAGTTTTGCTCCAGGATGCGCAGATCACGGCCGCTCTTAAGGTCGCGCAAGATGACTGAATCCGGCTCAAGGTGCGCCGTGATGTCGGTGATTTCCACCTGGTTTGTGCCGCTTTTCAACTCTAGCGGCAGCGTTTGCCGGACGACGGCAAACGACTGGTTATAGATGGTTAGGGCCGCAGCGTCGTCATGAGCGGCGCTGGATAGGGCATCAGGATTTTGAGATTTTTGGGTCAGCCCGGTAGCGGCGCTGGCCAGGAGAAACAGAAAAAGCATATATACCCGCATAGGTGCACGTCCTTTATGGGTGAATCATGGGCGGCCGAATCGGGGGAAGTGAAAAGAGATTCTATGCCAAATAGATGAACGTGAGTACCTGGATTTCTTGCGGGTGAAACTTGTGGGTGTTGTTGTGCCCTGAAAGGGCTCGGGAAACGATCCAAAATGAATCCCTAAGAGCGTTCTCGCGATAGGGTTCCCTCTTCTTCAACAAGCTCAGGGTCGGGATGTAAAATTGGCAATCCACTCCGCCGCCTCTTTTGTCCCCATGCTTCCGCCGATGTCGGAAGTGGTCTTCTTCTGCTGGACAGCGGCAAGCACGGCTTTATTGATCCGCTCTGATTCATTGGCAAAGCCGAGATGCTCCAGCATCATGGCGGCGGTGGAGATTGCGCCGATAGGGTTGGCGATGTTCTTTCCCGCGAAGGGCGGCGCGGAGCCGTGCACCGGTTCAAACATTGAGGTCTTGCCGGGATGAATGTTGCCGCTGGCGGCCATGCCCAGTCCGCCCTGCAAGGCCGCAGCAAGATCGGTAATGATGTCGCCAAACATGTTGTTCGTCACGATCACGTCAAACTGCTTCGGGTCACGCGCCATGTGCATGCAGAGCGCATCTACGTACATGTGCTGCGTCTGAATCTCGGGATATTCGGCGGCGACGATCTTGAAGACCCGCTGCCAGAGACCGCCGGCAAAGGTCATGACGTTGGACTTGTCTGACATCAGGACTTTTTTGCGGCCCTGCTTGCGCGCCAGTTCAAAGGCAAATCGGATCACTCGCTCCACGCCTTTGCGCGTATTGAAATCTTCCTGCGTGGCGATCTCATCGGCGGTGCCTTGCTTGAGCACGCCGCCGGCATCCACATAAGGGCCTTCAGTGTTTTCACGAATCACGACAAAATCCACGTGTTCCGGCTTTACGCCTTTGAGCGGACAGAGAGCTTCATCGAGCAGCTTGACCGGACGCACGTTAGCGTAGAGATCCATCTTGAAGCGCATGCCGAGCAGGATTTCTTTGGCATGAATATTGGTAGGCACGCGCGGATCGCCCAACGCGCCGACAAAGATTGCGTCAAAGTCGCGCTCGAGCATAGCGAAGCCGCCGGCGGGGATCGTGGTGCCGTCTTTAAGGTAGCGGTCGGCAGACCAGTCAAAGGAGGTGAACTCAACGGCTGCTCCAGTGGCTTCGATGACTTTCAGCGCTGCGGGAATAACCTCTTTGCCAATACCGTCACCGGGAACGACGGCAATTCGTTTGTTGGACATGGAAACATATTAGCAAGGGAGCTGTTGGTAATTAGGTTTTAGTAATTGGTAATTGCCTAATCGTTGGAGGAGACAAATTTGCACCGGTCGCCAGCCATCCATTTCATTGCTCAGGAAAGATCTGCTCAGATTCATTGCTCAGGAAAGATCTGCTCAGAAGAGCAAGGATCAGGATACAGACGAAGCGCGGGCCGTGGCAGGGTTCTCTATCCGTGCGTACAGCTGTTGCTGAACATCCTTGCGGGTGCGATCACTGTTGGGCTGATTGTGATTGGATCGTGCGGATCCGAGTCCGGAAATCACCAACAGAAGAACAGACGTGACCAGCCATAAAACGGCCACACCCAAAACAAGTCTGTTGAGCCGCGATACCTGCCGCAGCTTTTCTTTTCTCTCTATTTGTCTCATGTCTATTTGTATAGATGCCCGGACAGTCGAGTCCGTTACCGCAGCCCGACTGAAAAAAGAAAAATTAATTGTTTTTGGGCGCGAAATTTCTTTTTGTTCGCAGCAAAAATTACGAAAAAAATACATGCAAAAATTGTGTGGATTGTGAAAGCAACGCACTCGGTAACACTCCGACATTCTTTTATCCAGGACTCAAGCCGGAATTTCGATAGCTTCTTAACGCGGCACTTCCAGGAAATCTGGACTACGTACTTCATGGTTGTATCGCACAGGGTTTTACCGCAGCGGCTAAAGCCGGGCGGTGTATCGCGCTGCAACGGAGGCATAAACCTGCTCCACCGTTCAGCGGATGCAGCGCTCAGGAAGTGCTTGAGCAAGATATTTAAAATCGTCCGCAATTCAGAGCCCAGGCGGCAATATTTTTTATGGTGTCACCGTGATGTTCAAAGCCGCTGAATGGCTGCTGCCGGAAGTCGCCGTCACAGTGATGTTTGAAGCGCCGGAAGGAGTACCAGTGGTTGGATTCTGTTGTGGGCCATTGCCTCCGCCGCAGCTTACAAGGCAGAGCAGCAGTGCGATGCAGCCGAAAACTACCGAATAGCGCCTGGCATTTTTGCCGCGGGCGCCAACTCCCATTACGATAAATCCAAACACAATTCCAAGCGACCACGACATAAAACTCCAGGGACGCAAGCCGGCAAAAGGAACGGCAGCAGAACTTGCTGCTGTGGTGCTGACGGTGAGCGTTGTGGAAACCGGCGAACCGTTGGGAGTAACGCTGGCAGGAGAGAATGCACAGCTCGATGCAGCCGGCAACCCACCGCAGGCGAATGTTACCGGCGAATTCATGCCATTGACCGGGCTGATGGTAATGGTAAACGTGGCAGCTTGGCCCGCTTTAATAGTTGCACTGGCGGGAGAAGCGTCCATGGTGAAATCTCCATTGGCACTGCCCACGACCAGAGTTGTTGTTCCGGTGCTGGGACCTAGAACCGCGTCACCGGGATATTCCGCGCTGAGAGTGTATGAGCCCTGAGATTGCGGTGTGAAGAATACAGGGTTCGGCGAGTTCTGAGTCGCCGACGCCAGGAACGCGCCATTCACGCGATAAATGAGCTTTGAGGGAGGATTGCTGACTCCGACTACGGTTGCGTTCAGCACGAAGGTTTGACCCGGGGCGTTGGGAAAGGGGGTGGCTGTCAAGTGAACGGAGCTGGCTGTCCGTGCCGCGGTAAGAGAGCGTATGTCCTCAACCAAAGTGGCGGAGGTGGCAGGGGGAAACGTTGCGTCTCCGCCATAGGTGGCCGTGATGTTGTGAAGACCCGCGGTGGGAAAGACAACCTGTGAAAGAGCGTCAACAGGCAGCCGCGCTGTTGTTCCCAGCAGAGGAGCGGAGCCGAGGACATCTCCATCGGCCTTGAATACGATGCTGCCGCTCGGAGAACTGGCTGAAGGCGCGCTGGGCGTGACATTGGCAGTGAATGTAACTGGATTCAATTGTCGAGCCGGCGTAAGGGATGTCGTCACCGTAACATTCGGAGCGGCACCGGCGGGCGGGCCAGGATTTACCGCCACGGCAACTGATGAAAGGGATGCGCTCGGCGCAAAGAGAGTATTGGTTGAAGGATCAAGTACTCCGGCAAAGCTGGCGTTCACATTGTGCAAGCCCGCGGTAAAGGTAAAGTCGAGCGCGGCATTGCCATAAGTATCCACTGTGGCAGTTCCCAGCGTTGTGGGGCCTTCAGTGAATGTAACGGTGCCAACACCGTTTGGGCTTCCGGCATTCAGTGAGCTTACATTGGCGATCAGCGTGACTGGCGCGGCTGTGCTGGCCGTGGCTGCGGAAGCGGTGATCTGCGTCTGGCTAGCGGTAGCAATGCTTACGGGAGTAGTTCCAGGATTGAGGAATACAGAAACATTCGCCGTGTTCAGCGGATCTTGCAGCACCAGGTCGGGGAAGCCGTCACCGTTTAGATCGGCTATGGCGAGGATACCAAAGGTCGAAGTTGAGATGGTAATGGGGTCGCCGAAACCGCCATGTCCATTGTTGGGATAGTAGCGGATCCCGGGCGCCAGCCCCTCCGCCTGCACAAAATCCGTAGTTCCGTTATGGTCAAAATCCACCGGGATTCCATCAGCCAGCTTGATACTGTTGATCCTGAGCTGCGTATACAGTGTGCCGCCCTGGCCGTCTCCAAAGAAGGTAGTAAACTGGCTGGGATAGTCAGGGATGGAATCGCCGTTCAGGTCTGGGGATAACGTACAACCCTGGCCGTTTCCAAGTTTTCCTGTGATAAACCCAGCGGGCATATTGTTCAGAGCAACGTAGCAAACAGCTCCGCCAAGCCTGACGTTGCCCCCCACAGCAAGCAGGTCCGGTTTGCCATCCAGATTTGCGTCAGTGACATAAAGGTGTCCGAAGGTTGCGCCTTCCAGACCAATAGTAAACAGGCGGGGCGGCAGAAAGCCTCCATGTCCATCTCCCAACAGGATGGCAATAGCTTCTCCTGAGGCGAAAGCGATGTCTGGCAAACCGTCACCGTTGAAGTCAGCTACAGCAACAGGCGTCTGGTCAATCTCAATGCTGCCGAGAGATACGGGCGTGGCCGCTGAAAAATTGCCGGCGCCATCGCCAAAAAGGATTTCGAACGTCAAACCCGGGGCCGAAATCTCGCTAACAAGAATGTCCAGGTGGCCATCATTATTGAAATCCGCCAAGGTCACTGTAAAGACCTGGTGGCTCACGGCAAGAAAGCGCGTTGCCGTGAGCGTACCGGCGCCATCATTGATGAAAATTGTGACAGTGTTCGGGCTTACATTGCCTGCTACGACATCGGGCTTGCCATCGCCATTGAGATCGCCAACCGCCGCGATTTGGGCGTAAGACAAAACGTTCAAGCAAAAGAAGAAGAAGAAAACGGAGAGAAAGAGTCGGGTACGCATGGGAAATCCACCTACTCTGGATTTGTGCGGGGGATTATATTCCATGCAGTAGCCATATAGAAGAGAATTAATGCCCCCGTACTATGGCTTCATTCCGACTAACCTGTTGGATAACAAGATTTTTAATTTTGGCGCACAGCTGAAGACAAGCGGCGCTACCCCCCCATACCATGCAACATTCCGGCGGCCATCTACTTTCGCCAGACGCTGGTGTAGATTCCGCGCAAAGGATGCCAAATCGCTTCTAGCTTGGAACGGCACGCATGTCTACTCTTGCAAGAGAGTGCCACTGAATCGAGAAAAGGCCAGCGGTTCACAAAAGTGTGAATCGACGTGACGGCAGGGATCGCTCCCTGGCTCGAGATTTTATAAAGCCTTCTTTTCCACCTATATCCACAGCGCTGCACCATTCTTCGGCATTGCTCTGAGTCGCGGCGGCAGGTAGATTCGGAAGACCAGTTGCGGGCCGCTTTGTTCAGAGTTTCACCAGCCAACAATTCCACTCGATGGTCGCTCAGAGCCAGAGCGAGATTTTCTGTGGATAAAATTCTTGATGTACCAGGGGTAAAACCATCCCGAAATTCGGCGCTTTGCGGTAAAGGATGGCAAACAAACTACTTGGGTCAACTGGCCTCGAGTGGTCGGCTAAGGTACAATAGATTGTATAAGCCTCTTGACACGCACAATATACAGGCGTAAGTTTCCAACACTACGGTTGTTCTGGCCGGACCCGCGGCAAGTCAGGAACGGGTCACAGACAGCCTGAAGACTACCCGGCGTCAGAGGTGCCGCCGGAAACAATAACTGCGGTGAACTTGAATACTTTTGTGTGCGTCACCGGCCCAGCCGGTGCTGCTTAACCGTGCTTTGGGGAGATAGGCGTATGGAAATGAATTGGTCACGTTGGTTCCATTGTGAATCGAGCTTTGGCTTGCTGTTGGTTCCCAGCCAGCCCGGAGTGTTTGCGTTGGGGGAAGAAGTTGTTCAATCGGTGGGAGCGCAGTCACGCCGGATGCTGGCGGTATTTGAGGTTGCTGAAGCTGACGACCTTTCACGCGCCATGAGCCGGCTGTTTGCCGCAGGCAGTCCGTGGCGGGAGAAGATGGCTGATGCCAAAGTCTATGTGCGCTACGCCATTGCGCCCAGCATTGCTGATCGAAGGGCAGCAGCCGCGGCGCTGAAGAATTGGCTGAGCACGCAGAAAGAAGTAGCGTCACAGATATTTGAACAAAAAACGTTTGAGCAAAGGCCGGAATCGACCGCTGGACCATTCGGCGGAGCAGGCGAAGTGCGCGTGGAGCGGCGTGCCGCGCGGATGCCGCATGAGAGCGGCGCAGCGGAGCGTAGCGGGGCCCTTGAAATGAAGACCGTGGCGGAGCGCGCGGTGGATCGCGTGACCCACGGCATCAAGTTGAGCAAAGCAGCTTCAGCAGGATCCTAGACATAAACAGGCAACAGGAAAGCGAGCAGGCAGGCTCGCGCCATGCGGCATGTAACATGCAACATCGCGGACATCAGGCGGAATCGGAGAAAATAAAGATGGCGGAAACAGGCGTGAAGGTTATGAAGGAAAACACAAGAGTACAAACACAGCAGCCAACATCCGGACCAGCGGGAGAAGCGGCCCCCGGACTGAAATTTCCGCGCTATTTCACGCGCGCCGGCGTTTCAGCCTATGACGAAGTGGAATGGGAACTGCGCACGGCCAGCATTACGGACGCCAAGGGAAACAGTATTTTTGAGCAGAAGGATGTGGAGTCGCCCAAAGACTGGTCCATGACCGCCATCAACATTGTGGCCAGCAAGTATCTTCACGGCACACTGGGTACGCCGCAGCGTGAAACCGGCGTTCGCCAATTGATTCAGCGCGTGGCAGAGACGATCCGCGACTGGGGCTGGCAGCAGGGCTACTTTGCCAGCGCGGAAGACCGCGACACGTTCCACGACGAGCTGGTGCACATTCTTGTCCAGCAGAAAGCGGCGTTCAATTCGCCGGTATGGTTCAACGTTGGTTGCGATCGGCTGGAGCCGCTTAGTGACGCGCAGAACTGGCACTGGAACCGCGAGCAGGGTACTGTCGAATTTTCAACGACCGGCTACAAAGCGCCGCAGTGCTCGGCATGCTTTATCAATTCGGTGAAGGATTCGCTGGATTCCATTTTGACCTTGGCCAAGACTGAAGGCATGTTGTTCAAGTGGGGCAGCGGAACGGGAACAAATCTTTCCGCGTTGCGTGGCTCGACGGAAGAGCTTTCCGGCGGCGGATCGGCCAGCGGCCCGCTGAGCTTTATGAAGGGCTTTGACGCATTTGCCGGCGTGATCAAGTCGGGGGGCAAGACGCGTCGCGCAGCCAAGATGGTGATCTTGAATGTCGAACATCCTGACATTGAGGACTTCATCGACTGCAAAATGAAAGAGGAGAAGAAGGCGTGGGCGCTGATTGAGATGGGCTATGACGGATCGTCGCCCGACTCTGACGCTTACAGCTCCATCTTTTTCCAGAACGCCAACAATTCCGTGCGCGTGACGGATGAGTTTATGTCCGCCGTGGAGCGCGATGGTGATTTCTCCACGCGCTCAGTAAAAGGCCATGAGGTAATGAAGACTTACAAAGCCCGCCAGTTGATGAACAAGATTGCTGAAGCCACGTGGTGGTGCGGCGATCCGGGCATGCAGTATGACACGACGATCAACAAGTGGCATACGTCGAAAAACACGGACCGCATCAACGCCAGCAACCCGTGCAGTGAATACATGTTCCTGGACGATTCGGCCTGCAATCTGGCGTCGCTCAACCTGATGAAGTTCTTGAAATCGAATGGCGAGTTTGATGTGCCTGCGTATCGCCACGCCGTGGACGTGATGATCACGGCACAGGAAATTCTGGTGGACAACGCTGGCTACCCGACGGAGTCGATCTCGCGCAACTCGCATGACTATCGTCCGCTTGGGTTGGGCTATGCCAACCTGGGTGCGCTGCTGATGGCCAGCGGCCTGCCGTATGACTCTGACGCCGGACGCGACTACGCCGCTTGCGTCACGGCAATCATGTGCGGTGAAGCGTATCTGCAGTCGGCGCGCATTGCCGGACAGTGCCCACAGCTTGCGCCGGCCAGCTCGCGCGTTTCTCCGCAGGATGTTACCGGCGGGGCCTGTCCCGGCTGGTATATCAATCGCGAGCCATTCCTCAACGTGATCCGCATGCACCGGGCATCGGTGAACAAGATCAATAAGGAGAACGTTCCTGCAGCGGTGCTGGAAGGCAGCCGCCAATCCTGGGACGAAGCTCTGGCACTGGGAGAGCGCAACGGATATCGCAATGCGCAAGTCACGGTGCTGGCGCCCACGGGAACCATCGGCTTCATGATGGACTGCGACACCACCGGCGTTGAGCCCGATCTGGCGCTGGTGAAATACAAAAAACTTGTTGGCGGCGGCATGATCAAGATCGTGAACCAGACCGTGCCTTCCGCGCTGTGGAAGCTGGGCTACACGCCGGACCAGGTGAACTCCATCGTGAGCTACATTGATTCCACGGGGACCATTGAAGGCGCGCCGGGGATCAAGGACGAGCACCTTCCTGTTTTCGACTGCAGCTTTAAGCCTTCCAAGGGCACGCGCAGCATCCATTACATGGGCCACGTGATGATGATGGCGGCAACGCAGCCGTTCATCAGCGGCGCAATTTCCAAGACGGTGAACCTGCCGGAAGCAGCGACGGTTGAAGACATCACCGAGGCATATCTTCAGTCATGGAAGCTGGGGCTGAAGGCGGTGGCCATCTACCGTGACGGATCCAAGAAAGCGCAACCGCTCATGGCTGCCAGCTCACGCGATGAAGCCGCCAAGCGCGGCACCCGCGGAGAAACGCAGCGTCCGCTGAGCGGCGCGGAGCTGGAATTCCAAAAGCTCTCGCCGGAGCAGCAGACCATGGCGCTGGCCGCCGTGCGTCCGCTGACCATGCATGAGCAGGAGACGGCGCCGCCGCGCGCGGTGCGCCATCGGCTGCCGGCGGAGCGTGCGTCTATCACGCACAAATTCGGCATCGCCGGACATGAAGGCTACATCACCGTGGGCCTGTATAAAGACGGCACCCCGGGCGAGCTGTTCATCCGCATGGCCAAAGAAGGCTCAACCGTCTCCGGCCTCATGGACTCATTCGCCACCGCGGTTTCACTGGCGCTGCAACACGGCGTGCCTATCAAGCTGCTGTGTGACAAATTCAGCCACACGCGCTTTGAGCCTTCAGGCTTCACCGGCAACCCGGAAATCCCCATCGCCAAGAGCATCATGGACTACATCTTCCGCTGGCTGGAACTGCGGTTCGTCACCGGCCGGCAGTATCCGCTGTTCAAAGATATGGTTCTGCCTCCGATGGGCGCCGGCGCTCTCAGCAGCCAGCAGCCAGAAGCGGAAGCACTCAGCAGTCAGCACTCAGCATTCAGCCCCGCCAGCGGTGAGACAACGCCTCCGCAGGGAGGACTTGGAGCACAGCGTGGACCTCAGCCGCCCTCGGCTGAGACCCCCAAAAGCCCTTCTCTTGTCGATCGCGGTCTGTATCACTCCGCTGACGCCCTGAAAGAGTTTGTCGACCTGGGCGACGCGCCAAGCTGCCATGTGTGCGGCGCCATCATGACCAGGAATGGGAGTTGCTACAGGTGTATGAGCTGCGGGAGCACGAGTGGGTGCTCGTAATTGAAAGCCCAAAAGAATGTTAGATGGGGGTGCAGCCGCATTAGAGACTGGGAGAGTAATTGATTTAATGGCGTGGCGTGAATGGAGATTAGCAAATGAAACTTAGTTCTGCTCGGGTGACTGATTTTCGCTCCATTCGCGACTCAAACGTCTTTGAGATCGCGGATGTCACTTGCCTAGTAGGGAAAAATGAATCAGGTAAAACCGCGTTACTGCAGGCACTCTATCGATTGAACCCGGTGGTGGAAGAAGATGGTGTTTACGACATCACTGACGACTATCCGCGCGCTGATGTAGAGGATTATAGACAAACTCTTGAGAATAGCAAAGCTGACCCCGCTATCGTAATAAGGGCAACATTCACTCTCGAAGATGCGGAGATAAAAACGATTGAGGCTGAGTTTGGAACCTCCGTATTAACGAGCGGCCAGTTCACGTTGTCCAAGAAATACGATAATAAGAGAATTGTTGATCTTCCAGTAAATGAAAAAATTGCTGGTGTAACTCTTCTGAAAGCCGCTGGGTTATATGAGGAGTTTGGCGCGCAGAAGTGGCATGATCTGCAATCGCTGTCGGAACTCTTAGCGAAATCTGCCGCCGAGAGATCCGAGCAATTTAATCAAGCTAAGGCAAAGCTAACTGATATTGCTGACCCTGATGAGAAAGCAAAAGCTACAGCGGCCGCTCAACTCCTAGCCGAGTCCAATGCTTCCAAGCAAATGCGCACAAAAGTGGCAGCTATTCTAAAACGAGGGCTGGCTTTGCACATTTGGGATAATACGATTAAGCCAACCCTTCCCGTGTTTCTTTATTTTGATGAATATTACCAAATGGAGGGGCATGTCAATATTGAGCAACTTAAAGCACGACAGGCCAATAAGCAACTTTTAGATTCTGACCGTCCAATGCTTGGGCTAATTGAGCTTGCACGCTTGAACCTTGATGAACTCGTTTCACCCAAGCGAACCGAAGCGTTAATTAGCAAGTTAGAAGGTGCATCGAACCATCTGTCGAAGCAAGTACTGAAATATTGGTCTCAAAACCGCCATCTTACCGTTCGTTTTGATGTTCGTCCCGGTCGACCGGGGGATCCTAGGGGAATGGAAACAGGAACGAATCTGTTGGGACGTGTTTATGACTCTGTCCATCTTGTAAGCACACCCCTAGGAACTCGATCTAGAGGTTTTGTTTGGTTCTTCTCATTTCTCGCATGGTTCTCTCAACAGAAGAAGCGAAACCAACCTTTGATCCTTTTGTTAGATGAGCCAGGGCTAGTTCTGCATGGTACTGCTCAAAATGATCTCCTTCGGTATATCGAAGACGAGCTGCAGCCATTCCACCAAGTAATTTATACGACTCATTCTCCATTTATGGTAGATGCCACAAGATTTGATCGCGTTCGGATCGTCGAAGATAAAAGCATGGACGCAGAAGAAGAGCTTCCACCAGAATCACGAGGAACGAAAGTTGAGACGGACGTGCTGTCAGTCGAACAGGGAAGTCTTTTTCCCCTGCAGGGGGCATTGGGATACCAGATAGCTCAAACCCTCTTTATCGGGTCTAACTGTCTCGTCGTAGAGGGCCCCTCAGATCTCCTTTATCTACAGCTGTTAACGTCCGTGCTTCAGAAGCAGGGTAAAACAGGTTTAAAAGAGCAATGGACGATTACGCCCGTAGGAGGCGCAGATAAGGTGCCAACGTTTGTGGCTCTTCTTGGAGCGCAAAAAGGCCTGAACATTGCCACCTTAATCGATGTGCAGCACAAAGACCGTCAAAAGATTGAGAACCTTTACAAATCCAAGCTCTTGAAGAAAAAAAATGTTTTCACATTTGCTGAATTTGCCGGAAAACCAGAAGCAGATATTGAAGATATGTTTGATCCAGAATTCTATCTCAAGATAGTTAATGGCGAATACCACAAGTCACTTCGGAAACCACTTACCGAAACAGATCTAAAACTCGAGGGGCGCAGGATCACGGTTGCCATAGAAGAATATTTCTTGAAAGAGTCTCTTCCAAAAGGCGAACACTTCAATCATTATAGGCCCGCGAGATTTCTCATTGAAAACTCTAAGGAACTCGTGCCCGATCTTTCCGGCGCAACTGTCCTAAGATTCGAATCGCTTTTCAGAGCTCTTAACGATCTACTCTAGCCGCCGTGGAATATCCGTTGCTTCCCGCAAGCTAACTGGCCAGATACTGAGACCGCGCGTGACTTGAGTTCTCAGCCTTGGACACATATAACGTCCAGCCGTGTTCATCTATTATCTTGAGAAACTTCTGGTCGAATTTGCTGTGAGCCATCCATGTTTCTGGGGTCGAGTGGCTTTTCGGCAGCCTATCAGAAAACCGCGCTTCGCTCTGCTGCGCGCGGGCCTACGGCGTAAGGAAGGATTGTTTAACGCGTTTAACGGCACGGATAAATCCGTGCCCTGACACTTATCTCACCGGTGGATGCCATGGCTTCGGCAGAGTGGAAGCACTATGCCGCCCCTGCGGGGCTCGTGACCTTTCTTAATCTTTTTCCCACACCTTACGGTCTGGGCTCAATAATTTCGTCCCTGCGTGACTTGCTTTTTCGCTTTGCTGAATGCGAGAACTATCGCTTTTTGCCGAAATGCTTTTCGAACAGTTGCCGTGCGCGGTCCAGGCCCTCTTCCGTGGATACTACCGACTTGGCCGAGGTTGCCGGATTGGAGATGTAGCCTTTGGCGTGAAGATTGTCCAGCGTGTCCCAGTCGTGGCCCTTCCAGGCGCGGACCTCGTCATGCAGAGTGAGATAAAGCAGAGCAAGGACGACCTCATCGATTTTGTCCTGATCGTATTTCATGGCTTCACCAGAAGAAGATGGTATCGCGGTTACCACGGTGGTGCCGCGCTTTTTTGTGCGCTCTCTTTGCTGCGCGCGGGCCTACGGCGTAAGGAAGGATTGTTTAACGCGTTTAACGGCACGGATAATCCGTGCCCTGACACTTGTGTTGCCGGTGGACGCACGGGCTTTCGGCAAAGATGATGATCGGTTCATCTGGCCGCCTCAGGAGCTTCAGAAGGAGCGATTAGAGACGATCACTCCTTCTCTCTACTGCCTATTCCTTTTCCAAAGATGCCTTCAGGTTGGCCTCTGAGCCTGCATAGACTGCGATCTGTTTGGTCCAAGCTTTAAATCCTGGTTGCGATACTTTTACCGTATGCTTCCCGGCAGAAAGTTTGAGCGTGGCCGGAGCATTGCCCACAAGGTCTTCGTCAACGTAAACCTCTGCTCCCTCCGGCACGGATGTCACCATAATTCTGCCTTTATCGTCCTGCGTTGCCGGCGCAGATGGGCTGGCGGCAAGCGATTTGGTCATGGATGGTTCGGCTGGAACCGCTTTTGGATCGGGCACGGTAACCGCTCCTTGTGGCGCTTTCACCAGAGGATGCCTGTTTCGTTTCCCCGCTCAACTCCTCTGTAACCTGCTCGTAAAACTTGTCTGCCATGCGGTCACCCGCGCCCCATGAGACGCCTTTTTTGCTCTGCACGTTGATGATAAGCGTGGCTTTGTTTTCCCCCTCCGGTTCAATGGACGCATTCGCGACAAAGCCCTCAGAGGTAAAAGAGCGTCCAGTCTCAAAGGTAAACATCAGCTCTTTCTCGCTGACATAGGTCACGACGTGCCGCTCCCGTGCCGTGCGTAGCGCCGCAGCGAACAACTGGTCACTGGAATTGTTATAGGTTTTTTTCTTCGGCTTTGCCTGCGCGCAAACGGGCAGCATTAATGCGCCGAGGATCGCCATTAGTATGAAACGTGAAGCTATAGCAGCTTTCATTCCATTACCTCCGTGACAAACGTCTTTATGTGCGGGGATGCAGAACGATTCTACAACGATTCGCGTAAAGCAACACTTATCTAAATTAAGTTTTGCTAATTGCCGATCATGGTTTTGGGGCGGCTTTTCCAGCCACGCGATAAAGTGTGGCTTCATCCTTTGCAGGGGCGCCCATCCTTCGCGGGCTTTGCGAAGGAAGGGATTAGGCTACGCTGCGCGCGTGCCTGCGGCAGCAAGGAAAGATTTCTCTCTTTCCCCTCCTTTCACGGCAGTTAGGGTTCAGCGTACGTTGCGCGCCTGAGACACGCACCGGGCTAGTTTCATTCGCCCGGCGGCTGTGGGGCTGGAGTGCGGGAAGAGCAATCAATTTCAGTTGGCCTTTTGGGCATGTACCTGGTGACAGCAGTGGGTCGCAAAAGACATGACCTATATAGATGACCAAGTTCGCGCGTGATTGTTGTGATGGATTGCGCTAGAGTAGGGCAGCTCCAAGGAGCGAGGCAGTGATTGATCTTTGACAATAGGCAACTAGCAAATGGAAACGGCAGGTAGGAACTAGCAGCTAGGCATTAGCTCTTAGCCTTTAGCCGGAGCCAGCAAATACGAGCCGATTCGAACCAGAAAATGAAGGAAAAGGGACTTCGACCGTTCGGTGACCGTTCGGTCGAATGGCGCATTGGCTTTGTTTGCAACAAAAGTCTTACCCCCCGGGTGGGGCTATGTAGAAGAATGCAGCTTTTAGCTCTTAGCCATTAGCTCTTAGCTAAGCCCAAACGCAACCCCAGAGCCTCTGAAGCCCACGCCAATTGAGGCATCGTCGCTGAACGCTACGCCAATATGGGATGAACTTGGGATGACCTCTCTGAAGTACACGCCAATCTGGGATGGGTATAGGAGGGGGGAGGGGCAATGATCGGGTGAGCCGGTCATCGGGTGATCCGATCATATGGTGAGCGGCTGATCTAAGAGAGCGAATTACCGAATTGGCACAAGATGACATCCTATGATCAGAAATTCCTAAAAATATCTAGGTATGAATTCAGCAGCACAGATGGCCCACCTGATGCATCCAGCAGCTCATCTCATTTGCAATCGTTCACCCGGAACATTTGTTCCTGAGGAACATGCAAGGAGAACCTGATAATGAAAAGCCACGGAAAAGTTTTGTGTCTGCTGATGTCCGCTTGTTTGATAGCCGCCACCGCCACTGCTGCATTCGCCCAGGATGCTGGAGCCACGACTGGGAAATGCGCATTTCAAAAACTGAGTTTCCCGCCGCCGGCCACGAACGCTAATCCTGTCGCACTGAATGATTTGGGAGGCATTGCGGGAACTTTCGGTGACAGCAAAAACCTGAGCCACGGATTCCTGCTGTATCAAGGCAGGCTCACCACGTTTAGGTTTCCTGGCTCCTCGGGTACAAGTGTCACAGACATGAGCCGGAATGGAATCATTGTTGGCGACTTTACCGTTGCCGGCGACCCGAGGGTGCATCATTACATGGTCCATGCGGGAGGTTTTCATGAGATCACTCTTCCCGGCCATCCCAATGCAGATTTCACCGTCACCGGAGTGAATGCGAATGGCGATATTGTTGGGACCATCAATTCCGACACCCTCCCTGTCAATGGCTATGTGCTGCACAACGGGAAAATAACCCTCCTTTTGGTTCCTGGATCGGATATAACGCTGCCCACCAGCATCAACGATCAGGGCGTGGTTGTGGGAGGATCTTTGGCTGAACTTGTGAACGAAAACCCAGCCTTTATGTGGAAAAACGGGGTGTTCACCAATCTTGTTCCTCCAGGCAGCTTCGGTTTTGTGAACGCTAACAAAGTTAGCAACTCAGGTGTGGTGGTGGGAAGCTTTCAGGCCATCGATGCCACTCATGGATTCGCCTTTGAAAACGGAACCTTTACCAAAATTGATGCGCCAGGTTTTCTTCAGGAAACATTCATCCTGGCTGTGAATAAATTTGACAACGTCCTCGTACAAGTTGAGCAAAATACTCAGCAAGGCGTCAATAACCTTCTATTCAAGGGATTCTGCGCAGCAGCGTTCTAGATATGACAGGCGCAGGGGCTTGAAGCAAGCCCCTGCTTTTTAAACCGGCGTACGCGGTCGTGATCGGGCCGCTCTTTCATGCTCCATGGCGAAAGGCCGACGGACTAAGTACTAATTGGTAAACAGAGCTGGCCACCCAGATCCAGCAGGTACTCATCTCATTTGCCAACGTTCCCCCAGGAACACCCAAGGAGAAGCATTCATTTTTATGAAACGCCACATTGAAAACCCTCTGTCTGCTGATGTCCGCTTGTTTCATCGCCGCCACCTCAACCATTGCATTCGCCCAGGATGGGTCATCGACCGGGAAATGCTCGTTTCAAACAGTGAACATCCCCGCGCCGGCCAATAACTTACCCGTGGCCAGGGCGCTCAACGATGTAGGAGGCATTGTGGGACAATACCTAGCCAGTGATTTCCGGAGCCATGGGTTCCTGCTGTTTCAGGGCAAGCTCACCACATTTATGTTTCCCGGTTCCACGGATACTGAGCCCCGCGACGTGAACACGACGGGAACGATCGTTGGCGACTATATTCAGGGTGGTTCCGGGCACGCCTTTATGGTCCACTCCGGCGGCTTCAAGCAAATCACGCTTCCCGGCTTCCCCAACGCCGATGTGACAGCGAACGGCGTAAATGACAATGGGGACGTTGTGGGCCAGTTCAATTCCAATGGCACAGCGTCTGGTTATCTCCTGCGTAGCGGCAAACTTACTATTCTTTCTTTTCCCGGAGCAGCGGGAGGGACATCGCCGAGGAGTATCAATAACCAAGGTGTAATCGTTGGGTCTTATTTTCTTAACTCGGAAGATCCTGCCCACGGCTTTATGTGGAAAAATGGCGTGTTCAGCAACTTGAATCCTCCAGACGGCGGCGGCCACTCGCAGCCGACGAAGATCAGCAATGCCGGTGACGTAGTGGGGACGTATGTTTCTACCACCGACGGCCTGCAACATGGATTTTCCTTTGACCAGGGAAGATACACGAAGATTGATGTGCCAGGTCTTCAGAGCACAGGAATTGACGCTGTAAATAAATTTGACAATGTGATGGCAGAAGCCATGCAGGGGACGAAAACTTCGCTGTTCAAGGGATTCTGCTCCGCAGTGTTCTAGATGGGCAATCTACTTTCGTTGTGAACAGACCGGAACCCCATCCTTCGCGCTTTTTGCGAAGGTGGGGTTTTTCAGAAGGCTCTTTGAAAATTTACTGCCGCACGTAAACCGTCGTCTGATCTTGGGTCAGTTCTTTTAGGATTTGCTGTGCTCCTGACGTCATGCCGTGAAAATAAATCGTAATTGTCGAGGACGAAGGCGATCGGCTAGCTCTAGCAAGATCTAGCTACTAGCAACCGCCGCAATTTCCCATGATCAATTCTCCTTTCAAAGGATGCGCTTCTGCGAATTAACACCATCTTCAGCCGTGCTTAAAGAAGCTGAAAATTTTCCCAGTTCCCAAACGCTTCGCAGACAAAACCGATATGCCTGCGTGTTAGCCTTTCCTCATGCTTCACATTACCAACGGCGAGTCCGTCACCGGCACCTTCCGGCAAGTCAGATTTCCGGGAACATATCTCGCGTGGAATGACGTGTTGCATGATGGGCCCGTGCCGCAAACTCGCACTCTGAGCGAACTGTCTGACGTTCGCGCACAAGCGCTCGCCGGTTTTGGCTGGGGCAATCTTGAAAAACTTCGCACCGACTTTGCCAACCGCGACCGCACGCTCCAGAATTTCCGCAAGCATCAGGACGTGGTGCTCTGGTTTGAGCATGATCTTTATGACCAGTTGCAGCTTCTCCAGTTGCTGGATTGGTTTGAGCAGCAGGACCTTGAAGGAATTAATCTTGATCTCGTCCAAATCAACTCTTACCCTGGTGTGCGGCCATTTCATGGCCTCGGACAGTTGAGCGGGCCGCAACTTGCGCGGCTGTTTCCCATGCGCAAACGTGTGACGCATGCGCAACGCAGCATTGCCACGGAAGCATGGCGCGCCTTCCGTGCTGAAGATCCCACCGATCTGGCGGCGATCTCGCAACAAAAATGCGATGAAATGCCGTTTCTTGCTGCAGCGCTCGTGCGTTTTCTTGAAGACTATCCCGGGACAAGAGATGGGCTTTCCCGCACTGAGCGGCAAGTGCTGCAGGCGGCCGCGACAGGCAAGCGCAAGAAGGCAGAAATTTACATGGAATCACGTAAGCAGGAGGATGTGCCGTGGGGCGATGCGTCAGTCTATTTGCGTCTCGCGTGGCTCACCACGGGACCTAATCCCGCGCTCATTGAATCGCCCGAAGAATGAATTCGCCATCACTGACGAAGGCCGCCAGTTGCTGGAAGGTAAAGCGGACTGGATCAAACTCCAAGGCGGCGTCGATCGCTGGCTGGGCGGCGTGCACCTGACCGGCGAGCCGAAGTGGCGCTGGGATAATGAGAAGAAGATGCTGCTAGCACGCAGTTAGTTCCGGGCGATTTGGCAATTTTTCTATCTGTTCTGGGTGCTTGGCGTGCGGCTGGGAATCGTCTTGGCCACATCGTTGAAGATCACGACTGCGGCAAACAAGACCAGAAAAACAAACGCCGCCTGATACACGCGTTCCTTCACTTCCTGCTTGATGTCCCGGCGCATGACTGCTTCCACCAACAGCATCAGCATCAGGCCGCCATCCAGAATCGGAATCGGCAGCAAATTGAAGATTGCCAGATTCAGGCTGATCAGCGCCATGAACTTTAAAAGTGAGGGCATGCCCATTCTGGCTGCTTGTCCTGAATAGCGCATGATCCCGATCGGGCCGCTCATCTGCTGAATCGAATTCTTATGCTGGATGAGCTTGCCCAGCAATTCAAAGATCAGCAGGGAATTGCTCTTGCATTCTTCGTATGAAGTTTGCACCGCTACGGGGAAGGGAAGCTTTTCCACCTGCTCCAGGCTTACACCGATCCGGTATTTTTTTTCCGCGGAGTCCGGAGAGCCAACAAGTTCACCGGGAATGGCCAACGTAACGTTCTTGCGGTCACGCAGGATAGTCAGTTGCACCGGACTTCCTTTGGCTTCCTGCAACGCTCCCAGCAGGTCTTCCACGGAATGAATGGGTTTGCCATTTACAGAAACCAGCACGTCGCCACTCTGGATGTGGCCTTTATCGGCGGGCAGTCCCGGCTCAATCATCCCAACCACGTCAGGAGGGTCCAGGCCGACGTCGCCTTCATGGTCCTTGCCAACGGATTCCGGCACCAGCGTAAGGTCCATGACTTGGTCCCCACGTTGCACTTTGATCGGGACCTGCTGGTTCGGGTTGATGCTCACCCGAATCAGAAACTGTTCCCATGTTGGATTGTCGATGCCCTGTACGTTGACGATCCTGTCCCCTACCCGCAATCCGGCTTTTTCTGCCGGAGAATTGGGCGAAACGAACACCACATCCACGGGGGCTTTGGCAAAGGCGAAATACTCATGATGGAACGTATAAAGGACTGAGAGCACCACAAAAGCCAGGATAATGTTCATTGCCGGGCCGGCTATTGCTACAAGAAAGCGCTGCCAGCGCGGGTGGCTCATGAATTCCCCGGGGTCGCCCGTCCGTGCTTCCATGGGATTTTCGCCGGCCATCTTCACATAGCCGCCCAAAGGCAGAAGGCTGATGCGGTAATCGGTTTCGCCACGCTTGAACCCGAACAGCCGTTTACCAAAACCCAGGCTAAAGACTTCTACCCGGACCTTGAACAGCTTGGCTACGGCATAATGGCCGAACTCATGGACAAATACCAGAATGCCCAAAACAAAGATAAACGCAACGACGCTAAGAGATAAAAACTGCATAATGAAGGTGATTCGCTATTGTAACTTAAAGTGACGTAGCCGCTACCGGGCTACATGACGCGGCAATTGCTCCTGCGCCAGGCTGCGGGCCTGGGCGTCAATGGCAAGTACCTCTTCTATAGATTCAGGATGGCGGTCTGGCGTTTCATTCATTGTGCGCTCAACTACCTTAGAAATATCGGTAAAACCAATTTCCCGTTTCAGGAAAGCTGCTACGGCGATTTCATCGGCCGCATTCAGGGCAATCGTCTTTGATCCTCCTGCGGCCGCAGCTTCATAAGCCAGACGCAGGCAGGGAAATTTGCCGGGATCGGGCGGCGCAAAGTCGAGTCGCTTTAGGTCCAGCACGTTGAAGCGCAGATCAGACTCAATGCGTTCCGGATAAGTCAGCGCATAAAGAATGGGCAGGCGCATGTCGGTCACAGAGAGCTGCGCCAGAATGCTGCCGTCATTGAACTCAACCAGCGAGTGAATCGTCGACTGCGGATGGACGATGACCTTAACGCGCTCCGGCGGCATATCAAACAACCGGCAGGCTTCGATGACTTCGAATCCCTTGTTCATCAGCGTGGCTGAGTCAATGGTGATGCGCTGGCCCATCTTCCACGTGGGATGGTTCAGCGCTTGCTCCACTGTAATTTTTTCGAACTCGGATTTCTGCGTGTTCAGGAATGGTCCGCCGCTGGCGGTAAGCCAAACGCGTTCGACTTCATTCATCCTGCCGCCGCGCATGCACTGATGCACAGCGTTATGTTCGCTATCGATAGGCAGCAGCGGCTTGCCTTCCCTACGCGCTTCAGCGGTAATCAACTCTCCCGCCGCAACAAGGCATTCCTTATTGGCCAGGCCAACTGCCTTGCCCGCGCGCACGGCTTCATACGTCGCTTTCAATCCCGCAACGCCCACAATGGCGCTCACCACGAAATCAACTTCAGGATGCGTTGCCACCCGCACTGTCCCGGCCTGTCCATGGACAATTTCAATTTCGCCCAGCCCTTCAGACTTCAACTGCTTGCGAACTTTTTCCGCATCCTGTTCTGAAGCAAGCGAGAGAACTTTTGGCTTCCATCGGCGCGCATCCTTCAGCGCAGCTTCAATATTCGATCCTGCCGCCATCGTTAGCAGTTGGAAGCGCTCAGGATTGTTTTCAATCACGTTGAGCGTGCTGCGTCCAATGGAGCCGGTGGAACCGAGGATGGCGATGCGTTTCATGGTTGGTGCCTGAGCGCCATATATAAAGCCGGATAGAAAAACCATAATACCGGAGCCGCGAATAGCATCGCATCAATCCGGTCCAGCAAGCCGCCATGGCCCGGTAGCAGCGTTCCGGAATCTTTAATGTCGGCACCGCGTTTGAAAGCCGATTCCGCCAAGTCACCTAGCTGAGCAGCAATGTTGACCAGCAAACCAAACACGGCTGCAAGCCGCCAGTCAGGCGCGTAAAGCCGTATATCGGTGAAAAGCAGGCTCTGTGAGGGAAGCGCATGAAGCTTTATCAATAGCGTTCCAAGGGAATGTATGTAATGAAAGAGGACAACTGAAACCAGAACCGCTCCTGCCGTTGAGGCAATGGCTCCTTCCCATGTCTTTTTTGGGCTGATGGTCTCCGCCAGCTTATGTTTTCCGAAGGCGCGCCCAATGTAGTAAGCGAAAATGTCGCCGGACCATACCACCAGAAGAAAGACAAATACCGTAACGCGGCCATTTTCAAAATGCCCTATGGTGGAGATTACAGCCAAGGTATAGGCCAAATAGATGAATCCAAAATAAGAATATGCCGCCGCTGGCAAAACCTCTCGCACTTGCCACAGCAACATCCCAAGAACCACCAGCACCAGAGGCAGCACCCGGACACCCGTTGCGTCGGTCGCCCATCGTTCAAACGCTCTGCCAAAATCTTCTACGCCAAACGCGCTGATTCCATAGAGGCATTGACCCAGGAAATAAAGGCCAATCGCGACTTCAGTCACGTAGGCATGCAATCTTTGCTGATAACGAAACGCGATGCCGAAATATTCATGGACTGCAAGCACCGCGATGAGCCCAATAAACGCGCTATAAAGCCAGTTCGGAGCCTTAAACACGATCAGCAGCACCACCGGCACCAGCACAGCAGCGGTAAGGACTCTCTTCATCTAGTTGGAACTGCCTGGAGGAGGTTCGTTCAGGCCGCCATAGCGCCGCTCGCGAGATTGAAATTCCTTGATCGCCTCAAGCAGGTGCAGGCCGCTGAAGTCAGGCCACAGCGTTTTTGTTACATAGATTTCCGCGTATGCGGCCTGCCACAGCAGGAAATTGCTCAAGCGCATTTCGCCGCTGGTGCGGATGATCAAGTCCAACTCCGGGAGATTACTGGTGTACATGTGGCGATTTAGGCTCTCTTCATCGATCTTAAGATGGTCAAGCCCGCCATTATTCGCTGCGGCGTTAACCATGGATTTGCAGGCGTCCACAATCTCTGAGCGCGATCCATAATTCAGCGCCAGCGTCATCACCATGCCGGTGTGGTGGGCGGTTTGCTCCTTGGCCCAGGCCATGCGCTCCTGCACTTCCTGCGGCAGCATGTGGCTGCGCCCGATAAATGACAGCCGGACATTGTTGCGGTGCATCAGCGGCAATTCATTCTTCAGGTAGCGATGGAGCAGCTTCATCAAAAAGGAGATTTCTGTTGCCGGACGCCGGGTGAAATTCTCCGCTGAAAATGCATACAGCGTCAGCGCGGACAAGCCAATATTGGAGGCAGTAGTAACCACGTTGCGGACGGAATCGACACCCCTGCGATGGCCGGCAATACGCGGCAAGTGGCGACGTTTGGCCCAGCGGCCATTGCCGTCCATGATAATCGCGACATGCTTTGGGAACTGGTGAGGATCTAGCTGGCTGTAGAGTTCAGCTTCCTTTCGGTCCAGCCCTGAAGGAATGGTTCGCAAAACGCCTCTCAATACACTCCAACGCTAGCACAGCAGCTCTGGTCATGCAATTTCCGGCAGACGTTCTCGCCAGCGACGAAACCTAGTTTTGTAAAGGGTGCTTCCGGGCGGCCACCCTACAAGTCTAAATACTTTCGTGAGTGCCTAAGACGGAACACCCTGCATCCCATACGGATAAGAGACATTGGCAAGGCTGTGGAAATTGCTGTAAGCTGAAACCTGCAACGCGCGGTGTTACCCACCGCAGCCGACTATGCAAGCCGGAACCTTTCAACTCGAGACCAAGAAGCTGACGCGTCTGATCGCGCTGCTCTGCATTGTACTTGCTTTGTTCGTGGCCGGATTGGAAGCAACGCATAGCCATTCCGATGCCAAAGTCACGCAGAACTCTTCGCCTTGTGTCATTTGCCTTTCCGTTCATGCCAATGCGCCCACGGTAACGGTTTACCTGCTGCTGGTTTTTCATTCCGTGGAAGCATTTACCGTTCCGTATGAAATCCAGGGCAAGAGCGCCATTTCCGAGCTGAGCCTTTTCATCCGTCCGCCTCCCGCTGCCTGATCCAGGCCATTCAATCCAGGTTAGCTCCATAGAATCCAGAATTTTTTTGGAGGGGAACGATGTTTCGGGTGTCCCTCTTGCTTTCATGCTGTATGCTGCCCCCGCTTTTGCCGGGGCAGACGACAATTCCGCTTAGCTCTACCGCCGCAGGTCAAAGCCAATCGGCGCAAAGTGGGCAGTCTGCGCCGCCGGCAGCCACTCCTACGCCAACGCGTGATCGCCCAGCAGCCACCCAGATCACTTTGGAACAGGCAATCACGCTGGCGCTGGCCAACAGCCCCAGCATCAAAGCGGCGCGTACCCAGATCCAGCAAAGCCAGGCGCAGGAAACTACGGCCAATCTGCGTCCCAACCCGACACTCTCATGGGACTCGCAATTTATTCCCGTGTTTAGCGGAGACTTCTCTACCGACGCGTTAAACAACCTGCAGCAATTTGATATCGGCGTGGGCTATCTCTTTGAGCGCGGGCACAAACGCCAGAACCGCCTGCAAGCCGCTCGCGATGCAACTGCTGTCACAGCAGCTCAGGTCGCCGATACCGAGCGGACGCTGGTTTTCAACGTGGCTCAGCAGTTCATCAATGTTCTGCTGGCAAATTCCACATTGCAATTTGCTCTGGAAAACTTGAACAGCTTCCAGGACACCGTCAGGATTAGCGATCAGCGTTACAAAGCCGGAGACATCAGTGAAGGCGACTTCCTCAAGATCAAGTTGCAACTGCTGCAATTCCAGACAGACGTAAGTTCCGCCCGCGTGGCCAAGGTCCAGGCCCTGGGAAGTTTGCGGCAACTCGTGGGATACGCATCACTGCCGCATGATTTTGATGTCGTGGGCGACTTGGAATACAAGCCTCTTACCGCCGCCCTGCCGGATTTGCAGGTAAAGGCTCTCGCTACGCGTCCTGACCTGCTGGCGGCACAAAAAGGAGTGAAGGCCGCCAACAGCCAGATTTCACTGGCCAGGGCCGACGCCAAAGTGGATGTGAATGCTTCCGCCAGCTACTCGCATGTATCCGGCGCAAGTTCGACGTCACTCTTCTTCAACCTGCCGTTGCCCATCTTCAATCGCAATCAGGGTGAAATTGCGCGCACCAAGTTCGCGCTCACAGGTGCGGAACTTACCGCCAAAGCCGCTGAGGATACCGTCATGACCGACGTGACGAACGCCTATGAGTCTGCAACTTCCAACCAGGACGTAGTGAAACTATATGTTTCCGGCTACCTCAAAGAGGCGCAGGATTCACGCGATATCAGCCAGTACGCCTATAAGGCAGGCGCAGCCACTTTGCTTGATTTTCTCGATGCCGAGCGGAGTTACCGCTCCACACAACTCGCTTACCGGCAGGCGCTGGCCGCGTACATGCTCAGCCTGGAGCAATTGCGCCAGGCCATCGGGACCAGGAGTTTGCCATGAGATACATTTACCACCAACTCCGCCGTGCTCCACACAGTAGTCATGCTGCGATCGTCGCGGCCCTCACGCTGGCAATGATGTTGTGCGCCTGTTCGGGCGGCGATCCCAGCAAGGCCAGCGAAAAAGGCGCAACGGACGCCAACAAGACCCAGCTATTCACCGTGCCTAAAGAGCAGGTTTCGCACATCCAGATTGTTACGGTCCAGCCCACCTCATGGCCGCGCGTTCTGCGACTGAACGGCACGGTTGCTTATAACAGCTTCCTTACCACGCCTGTGATTTCGCAGGTGAGCGGGCCGGTAAGCCGGATTCTGGTTTCCCCCGGACAGCAGGTGAAAAAAGGCCAGCCGATTTTATATGTCAGCAGTCCGGACTACTCCCAGCTTCGCGCGAATTACTTGAAGGCGCGCGACGCTCATTCGCTGGCACACAAGAATTATCTGCGCGCTCAAGACCTGTACGCTCATCACGCGATCGCTGAACGTGATTTGCAGGCGGCAGAGTCGGCGGAGATACAGGCCCAAGCCGACCAGCAGGCGGCGGAGCAATCGTTGAAAATTCTCGGCATCCCGCGCCCGGACACGTTGATAGAAAATCCAACTTCGCCTGAAGTCCCGGTGCTGGCGCCGATTCCAGGAGAGGCAGTTGAGCGTTTGGTATCGGTGGGGCAGGTGCTTCAAGCCGGACAAACGCAGTGCTTCACCATCTCCAACATGTCAACGGTTTGGGTGCTGGCCAATGTTTATGAAAATCAACTGGCCTACGTCCACGTCGGCGACCCGGTAACGATCAAGACAGACGCGTATCCCGACGTGTTTCACGGACGGATCTCTTTTATGGGTGCGGCTCTGGACCCCACTTCGCGGACATTGCAAGCTCGAATCGACACCAAGAATCCTGAAGGCCGTTTGAAGAAAGACATGTACGTAACGGCCACAGTGGTCGCGGGCAAGATCGATAACGCGTTGCTGGTGCCGGATGCGGCAGTGCTCCGCGATGCGGAGAATGAGCCATTTGTTTATGTGGCTGTCGCTCAGGACCAGTTCGCGCGACGACCGGTGAAGCTGGGCCAGAGCAGTGATGGCAAAACGCAAATCGTCGCTGGTCTGCAACCCGGAGAGCACGTCGCGGGCGATGGCAGCTTGTTCCTGCAATTTGCGAGTTCACAATAATGATCCATCGATTAGTCCAAGTTGCATTGCGGCAGCGCTTTCTGGTGCTGATGCTCACCGTGCTGCTGATCATCGCCGGCGTGATTTCTTTTAAGCGCATGCCGGTGGACGCATACCCTGACCTTGCTCCGCCCACGGTTGAACTCATCACCCAGTGGCCAGGACACGCCGCGGAAGAAGTCGAGCGTCTCATCACTCTTCCGCTGGAAGTGGAAATGTCCGGCGCGCCCCAGATGGTGGTAATGCGCTCCATCTCGCTCTACGGCCTCTCTGATATCCGGCTGACCTTCGATGAAGGAACTGACAATTACTTCGCACGGCAACAGATTTTCCAGAGAATCGCCGATGCCGAGTTGCCTTCCGGCATAACCCCCAGCATGGCCCCACTGTTCAGTCCCAGCGGCCTCGTCTATCGCTATGTGCTGGAGAGCCCCGATCGCACTCCGCAGGAGCTGAAGACCATTGAAGATTGGGTCGTCCAGCGCGCTTACAAAGCTGTTCCCGGGGTGGCCGACGACTCAGGCCTGGGTGGCACAGTCATGCAGTATCAGGTGCTGCTTGACCCCTCGCGGCTCTATGCTTACCACCTCACTGTCCCGCAGGTGGTCCAGGCGCTTTCAGTCAATAACTCGAATGCCGGCGGCGGCTTTTACTCGCAGGGCGGGCAGTTCTATTACGTCCGCGGGCTGGGCTTGGTGCAGAACACCAGTGATATCGGCAACATCGTAATCGCCAGCAACAAGGGCACGCCCATCCGTGTCCGCGACGTTGGTGATGTGACGATTGGAAACGCCCCGCGTCTGGGGAGCTTTGGGTTTCAAACCCACAGTGAGAATCATGACGATGCTGTCGAAGGCGTAATACTCATGCGTCGCGATGAGCAGACGCAGACCGTGCTGAAGGCCGTCCAGAAGAAGACGGAAGAATTAAATAACTCCATCCTGCCGCGTGACGTAAAGGTAAAGCCGTTTTATGACCGTACTGATCTGGTGCAGGTCACCACGCGGACGGTCGAAGGGAATCTTTTCCGCGGAATGGTCCTTGTTCTTTTGGTGCTGCTATTTTTCCTGGTCAGCTGGCGCGCCGCGATTATTGTGGCGCTCACCATTCCCCTTGGACTGCTGTTCGCCTTTATCGTGCTGCACGCGCATGACGTTTCCGCAAACCTGCTCTCCATTGGCGCCATAGATTTCGGCATCATCATTGACGGCACAGTGGTAATGGTGGAGAACATCTACCGAGAACTGTCACTGCGGGAAGGCCAGCCGTATAAGCTCAACGAAGTTATCCTGGCGGCGGCGAAGGACGTTGATCGTCCAATCTTTTATTCCGTCGCGGTCATCATCGCGGGTTACCTTCCTATTTATGCTCTGAGCGGCCCTTCCGGCAAGCTGTTTCATCCAATGGCGGACACCATGTCATTCGCCTTGATCGGCGCGTTGATTCTTACTCTAACTCTGGTGCCGGTGCTGGCTTCTTATATGTTCACCAAGGGCGTAAAGGAGCCAAAGAACCGCGCGTTTGATTGGATCAAGAAAATTTATACGCGCCAGCTTGACTGGTGTCTTGACCATCGCCACCTCACGCTGTTGATTGCGGTTTTGATTTTTGCCGCGACGCTCTGCCTCGTTCCGTTTATCGGCGGCGAATTCATGCCTCACCTTGACGAAGGCGCGCTGTGGGTCCGCGCTACCATGCCGTACACGATCTCGTTTGAGCAATCGAGCAAAATCGTGCCGCAAATCCGCAACATCCTGATTTCCTACCCGCAGGTCACGGTGGTAGGCTCTGAGCATGGCCGTCCTGACGACGGCACCGATCCCACAGGTTTCTTCAACGCCGAGTTTTATGTCGGCTTGAAACCCTATGACGATTCATCATGGAAGGGAAAGCTCGATACGAAAGAAAAGCTGATTGCCGCCATCGACAAAAGACTCGAAGCTTTTCCAGGCATCATTTTCAATTACACCCAGCCGGCTGAAGACGCAGTGGACGAGGCCCTTACCGGCCTGAAGAGTTCGCTGGCGGTAAAGATCTATGGCCCCGATCTTGAAGTGCTGGAAAAGAAGGCCGTCGAAATCAAAAAGACGCTGGAGAATGTGCGCGGCTTTTCTGACCTGACCGTGGTGCATGAGCTGGGCCAGCCTAGCTTGAACATCAATGTGGACCGCGAGAAGATTGCGCGCTACGGCATTAACGTGGCGGACGTGGAAGCAGTGATTCAGGCCGCAGTCGGCGGGCAGGCCGCTACGCAGGTGGTGCAGGGAGAAAAACTTTTTGATCTTGTTGTCCGCATGCAGCCGCAGTTCCGCAGCAGCGCCGGGGAAATCGGCAACCTGCTGGTGGGAACCCCCGATGGCCAGCAGATTCCTATCAGCCAGATGGCGGAGATCAAGCAGGGCAATGGCGCGTCATTCATCTATCGTGAAAACAACCGGCGCTATATCGGCGTGCAATACAGCATTGAAAATCGCGACTTGCAACGGGCCGTGGAAGATGGTCAGGCAGCGGTGAAAAAAAATGTTTCGCTCCCGGGCGGATACCAGATTGCATGGGGCGGCGAATATGACCAGTTCATCGCCGCCAAAGAACAGCTCACCATCATTGGCCCGCTGGCTGTTATGTTGATCTTTTTTATTCTGTTTGCGCTGTATGGCAACTTCAAATTCCCCCTGGCCATTGCCCTTGATGTGATCATGACCGAGCCTGTGGGCGCGCTGATTGCACTTAAGCTCACGAATACCCCATTCAGCGTTTCTTCTGTCTTGGGTCTGTTGGCTCTTATGGGAGTGTCAGTGGAAACAGGCGTGATCCTGATTTCTTACATCAATAAGCTACGGCTTGAAGGCATGGACATACACTCGGCGACACGTGAAGCGGCGCTGTTGCGGTTGCGCCCGATCATGATGACCGCCCTTGTGGCCTGCCTTGGCCTGCTGCCGGCGGCGCTCTCCACCGGCATTGGCTCAGACACGCAGAAGCCTTTTGCCATTGTGATTGTGGCGGGACTCCTTTCGCGGCTGCTTCTGGGCTTCTTTGTGAATCCGGTGCTGTATCGCACTGTCGCGCGTGAAGGTGACGTATTGCAAGTGTGACCTAATGGAAACGGTCCGCAACAAAGAAGTCCGCTTTAGGCCAAGGTTGCCCGCTGCCCTTCCGGGCAGCAGATTTTTAGCCAGCTTTCAAATAGAATTTATAGGTGCTTACCGGAGCAAACTCAGACATCATCCAGTCATTTGCGGCGCTGGTGCGTTCGGAAATAGAAGACGAACGCGTCGACCTTCTTCGTTCCGCGCTCACTTTTGCCCGCATTGAAGATCCGCAGCTCGATATTGAGCATTACGTGCGCCATGTGGACGAACTGGCCGCTCGCGTGGCGCAAAAAATCCAAGACCCCGACGATCCAGCGGAGGTCATTGCCGCGCTGAACGACGTGCTTTTCCAGGAAGAGATGTTTCGCGGCAACACCGTGGACTATTACAGTCCGCGCAATTCTTTTCTGCACGATGTGCTTGACCGCCGCCTGGGTATTCCGATCACCCTTGCGCTGGTTTATATGGAAGTGGCGCGGCGGGTGAGCTTTCAGCTGTTTGGCGTCGGCATGCCGGGACATTTTTTGCTGAAACACTATGACGTGGACGGCCGTGCCATCTTGATTGATGTTTTTGAGCGCGGGTCAATCGTTACCGAAGACGATTGCAAGCAGAAGCTCGACAGCATTTATTCCGGCCAGGTGGCGCTACAGCCGGAATTTCTTCTGGCCGTAACCCGCCGCCAGATGCTGACGCGCATGCTCAACAACCTGCGGGCCGTTTATCTTTCGCAGCGGGATTTCCGCCGTGCGGTACAGGTTGTGGACCTGATCCTGGTGATCTATCCGCGCTCGCCTGAAGACATGAAGCAGCGCGCCGTGCTGCGCTATAACCTTAACGATTATCGCGGGGCGCTGAGCGATTTTGAAGAGTACGTGAAGATGTCGCCTGACGCTTCAGACGCGGAAGAGATCAGGCAGACTGCCTTGTCATTAAGAAGGTCAATGGCGATGATGAACTGAAGACGAATTTGGTAATTGAGTAATCTGGTAATTTGGTAAATGAACGCCAAATTACTCAATTACCAAATTACCCATTTACCAAATCATTTTGGCTGTGGACTCTGCGTTGCGCCGGCGGGAGACATCTCGGCCAGTTGGCTGATGAGCTTCTGTTCCTGGTCTGAAAAAGTGCTGCGGAAATGGTCTGACTGGATGATCTGTTGGCGCTCCGCCGGAGGCATTTTCCGAAGATGCCGCAGGGCGGTGTGGACCGCGACCTGCCGCTCCGGAGGCAACCCCCTAAGCTGCTGATTGGCGTCACGCAATTGCTGCCGCTGCTGCGGGGTAAGCTTGGCCAGAAACTCCATGCGTTTTACGGCTTGCTCGCGCTGCGCAGGCGTTAGACTATTGAATTTTTTCAACCGCTCGCGCAATGCAGCTTGGCGATCGGCAGGGAGCTTCTTGAAGCCGGGTTCGCTTTCCAGAAGTTTGATTTGCTGATCGAGCGGGAGATCTTTGTGGGCCTGGAGCCACGCGCCCATTTTGTAACCGTTTCTTTGTGCAGGATGATTGGCGGCGTTCGGGCTTTTCTGCGGCGTGGCTTGTACCAAAAGCACCGGCGCGGGGCGATGCGCTGAAGTGGCCACGCGCGAAGGCACATTCAGGGTCATCAACCCTGACATCAAAACCACCGAAACAACTTTGGCCCCGATCACAATTCGCTCCCCCGAGCAGAAAGTTAAGGCTCCGCTACATCGTCGGACGGCGCTCCGGTAAGTTCGTTCACCAAGTCCGTATCGATAATCAAGTCGTGGTTCTTGTCCAGAGATTCCATATCGGCCACCGCGCCGTTATCTGTAGGCTGCGGAGGTGTCATGAAAATCCGATAACCCACTCCGCCAGCTGCCAAAACAGTTGCAAGCGCTGCGGCGAGTATAGGCCGGCGCAGCCAGCCAAACATCAAAGCAGGGGCCTTCTCCCGTTCGTCCTTTACGTGCGCCCGCAGGCGAGTAAGAAAGTAAGGAGAAGGCTCCGGCGATTCCCATTCATCCAGCAGTGCCATGGTCTTGCGCATGGAGCCAAGCTCCTCTGTGCAGGCGCTGCACTGGCTTACGTGAGCTTTCACCTGCGGGTCGGCCGGACCGTCAGTGAGCAGCTCAATCAAATTTTCCCGAACATCATTGCAGTTCATACAAATTCCTTCAGCCGGTCACGCAGCACTTCATAGGCGCGGAACAGCAGAGACTTGGTGGCGGACTCACTTAATTTCAAAACTCCTGCAATCTCGCGATAATCCATCCCCTGATACTTATGCATCAACACGGCAGCGCGCTGTTTTTCCGGCAGCGCCATCACGTGTTTTTTGATGGCCTGGAGCCTTTCCCGGCGCAGAATGTTTTGTTCCACATTCAGCGTGGGATCGGCAACATCCATCGTGGTGCCGGATTCTTCGTCGGGCTCATCCATGCTTACCACTTTCCCGCTGCGCTCAACCTTGTGGTCCCGCGCATGGTTTACTGCCAGGTTGGTGGCGATGCGGTAAAGCCAAGTGGTAAATTTGGCTTCCGCCGCATAGGTCTTGCGTGAGCGATAGACCCGCAAAAAGACTTCCTGCGCCAGCTCTTCCGCAAGCGCCTGGTTATGGCACATGCGGTACATGAAGGCGATCATAGGCCGGTGATACTTGGTCACGAGATACTCGTAGGCCGCATTATCATCCGTCCCGGCGCGGAGCATCACCTCCGCATCGGTCAGCGAATCATAAGGAACGTGGCTTGCTGCCATCTCCGCAATACCCTGCATCCTGCCGGTAACTGTGGGCATGAACAAACCCGACTTTAAGGCCACGCTGCTCACATCCCTGTAAACCCTTTGGCAACCAGAAAGTTGCACGTTTCAGAGGGAAGCCAAGCAGAAGCCCCGACACCAAAGTTTATTCCATACCGTGGCTTTTGCGCATCTGTAAGTTTTCGTTAAGCCCCGGGAAGCCTCCCCCAGGACAGTCGGAAAAGCCTTCTGTTAGAATAATCTCACCCGACGCAGCAAGATCCCAGCGGATCGGGCGCTTAACTCAGCGGTAGAGTGCCATCTTCACACGGTGGAAGTCATAGGTTCGAATCCTATAGCGCCCACCACTCCCAAGGCCTAATCTGAATTTTGTTGGCGGACTTTGGCGGGTGGAAATTTACAAGTTTTTGCTTGCTTCAGGACACGTTCGTGGTAACATCACGGAGTCTTCAGTAGCCGCCCGTTCCGGTGCGACGTTTCGCGCATAAGACTTTTAGACTAAAGCGCTGATAGAACGAAGATTTTCCGAAACTTAGCCGATTGACTTCCAGCCAGACCCTGAGGAATTTGCTCATAGCGGGTCACCACATTTGGGAGTCCGGCAGATAGATCAAAGCTCACAGGTATACGAATGAATGAAGGATTGAACCAACCACCGCAGAATCCGCAGGGTCAGCGCAACCGCAAATCCCGGCGTCGCAGACGGAACTTTGGCTCGCAAAACCCGGGCCAAAATAGCCAGAATAGCCAAAATGGATCCAGCAACCAGGGACGCCCCGGCGGACAGAATCGCCAGAACCGCAATAATCGTGGCGGAGGCGGACAAAGGCGCGGCGGACCCGGTTTCGTGGGTCCCATGGACCACAGCTATCGCAACCAGGGCAATGGCAACAGCATGCAGGGAGCGCGGTTCCACAATGGCGCTCAGGCTTCTCCCAACATGGAGCCGCTCACTCAGCGCGTAGACGCTCCGACAAAGATTTTTGCCTTTGTCGATGACCTTTTCTTTGTGGCCAAGATTCAGGAAGTCTCGCGCAAGCTCAACGTCAAGGTCGAGTTCGTCAAGACGGACAAAGAGATCGCGGAAAAGACCGAGGGTGCGGAAGAAAAGCCATCTCTGATTATCGTTGACCTGAACAGCAACGGCATCAAGCCGCTGCCGGTCATCACTAAGATGCGCTCAAAATACAAGAAAGCCACATCGATTGTCGGCTTTGTTTCCCACGTTCAGGGTGATCTGAAAGTCAAAGCGCAGGAAGCCGGATGTGACGTCGTTATGCCGCGCTCGGCATTCTCACAGAACCTGGTAAGCATTCTCCGCCGCCACGGCGCGGACGACGACACGGACGATAACTTCAATCGCGTGTAACGCAGTTCCATAGTCGCTGTCCCGACCGCGGGGTGGAGTAGGCATGGCATTTATGCCTGCGGCAAGCAGTCATCATTGATGCGGCTTTAGCCGCAGCGGTAATTAGACCGATCGCGAATCAACGCCAAACAAGCGGCTTCTTTCTGATTCGTGCGTATTCGCGAAGTTCGCGCCAACTCCGGTTCTTTGCCGATTAATTTCCATTTCCTTGCAACTGAGTAGCTGCCATGAACGTCCAATCTCCCATAAAGGCACAACCATGGCTCTTAATCGCGCGTATGAAGAACATGAAGTCACGCCCGAAATACGCCGGATGTATGCAAACATCCGCGCCGCATTCGATCTTCCTTTTGTTCCCACTGTTTTCAAGCTCTCCGCGGGAATTCCGCAATACCTGAAGGTGGTCTGGAAAGACCTGGAAAGTGTGGTGTGCTCCCGTGAATTTGAGACCGCCGCACGGGCTTACCAGGAAATTGCGCATTCGGCCGCGATTAGCGGCGGCTGGACTTTTTCCGACCAACCGGCCGTCCTCTCCGCCGATAAGTTTTCTAACGCCGATATTCGGGTTATCGGGGGGATTGTGGGACTCTTTGCCCGCGGCACCGCACAAATGGCGCTGTTCTCCCGGCTGTTGCAACGCGGCTATTCCGGCGGACAAAAGGGAAGAGTGAGCAAGCTAAAGCAGGTGTCAGCCCTGGCGCAGATGGTGCGTGTGCACGTGCCCAATGAGCGTGAAGCCGGTCTGCGGGTCTGGTTGATTTACTCTGATATCAAGAAAACTACCGGAGCCAAAACCGTTCTAAGCCTCTACCGTGCGCTCTCGCCGTTTCCCAGTTATCTAGCTTCGGCATGGCTTGACGGTAAACGCCTGCTGGCCGATCCCTCATTTATCAGCGCACGGGAAGAGTTGAACCGCCGCGCTCGCGCTCTGCTGTCCGGGCTGCCGGTAAGGGACCATCGCGCGATTCTGAAAGATTTGAGCGCGGCACAATGGCGTGAAATCGAAGAGATGGTGGATGGCTATGCTCAACTCTTACCGCAGTTTACGCTGCTCACCTCAGTGTGGCAGAGGTCTTTCCCGAATGCTTCAAGGTTGATTGGGGCGGCGTGATGTCCTTCTCCCAACCTGAGCTTGTCGGGGAGGGAACTCTATTGCAACAGGAAAAACTCGCGAATTAACGAGAAAACAAGCATGTCTAACATTTTGTTGTCTTGCTTCGCGAAATTCGCGGCTGCCTCTCCCTGATCTGCGGCCATCAGCGGAAATCGTGGCAATCTTCTTTTTGCTGGGTGCCGGCCGCTGAGTGCTACCCCGGCGGCCAGTGCATCTGCCTTCCGCCCAGCAGATGCAGGTGCAGATGGAAAACAGTCTGTCCTGCGTCCGGGCCCACGTTGTACACCGTGCGAAATCCGTGCTCCAGCTTGCGTTCCTTGGCGATCTTTGCCGCGACAAGCTGGCAATAGCCCATCAATTCCGCATCGGCTTCAGTCGCCTGGTCAATCCCGACAATATGTTTCTTGGGGATAATCAGAACGTGCGTCGGCGCTTGTGGCTTGATGTCTTCAAACGCAAAGGTCTTTTCGTCTTCGTAAACCTTTTTAGCAGGAATTTTTCCGGAGATGATTTTGCAGAAGAGGCAATCGGTCATAGCAGTTGAATGTTAGCAAAACACGTGCCACGAGGCACGCCTCAATCCAGCCTTACCAGATAAACCCTTGCGTCGGTGTGCGTTTCGCGCATGACTTCTTCAGCACGCTTTTTATCGTCCTCGGCCACCCGGATGCGGAGCCAGTCGCCGCCCATTGGACTGGTAAACTGAAGCACTTTGGCGGTGCGATAGCGACGTGTAAGCTTTTCTTTCAGCTGGGTGGCGTCACGAGAATCTGAAAATGCTCCAATCTGCACGCACCAGCGTCCACCTTCTTTGATTGGGGCGGGAGTTTCCAGCACTTCGATCCGCACCAGGGCAACGCCTTTTTGGAAAACGCTTAGCCGCCGCGCCGCCGCCCGCGAAAGATCAATCACTCGGTCGCCGACGAACGGCCCACGATCTGTAATGCGCACCAGGACTGAATCGCCAGTCTTCACGTCGGTGACGCGTACGATGGTGCTCAGCGGCAGGGTGCGGTGCGCGGCGGTCATGGCATTCATGTCATAGGGTTGGCCATTGGCCGCGTTGCGTTTTTGAAATCCCGGCCCATACCAGCTGGCATAACCCACTTCGGTATAGAGGACTTTGGCATTTTTAGGAACGCTGATCTCTCCGTTGATCCTGGGGGCGGGAGTTGCAGGATGCGCAGGAACAGGCGTCGGGGTAGGGGTAGGTATCCGCGACGGAATTGAAGCGGACGGAGCAGGTGGCGGAGGCGCAGGCATTGCCGGCGGGGGTTCACGATGAGCTGCGCATCCCGCCAGAAACGCCAATAGAAAAAATAACGCCGCTAGCTGGACGAGCGGTTTTTGTCCATGTACTCGGCCAGCTTGCTGAGCTGTTCGGCGGCCACACGCAATGCCTTGGTTGAATGTGTGCGGATCGCCGGCACCACTTCGTTGTTCAGGTAGGTGATGACCTTGTCTTTTTCGCGTTCCAGTTTTTCCGCTGCGCCGCCAAATTCGGCATCCATCTTGCGGCCAAAATTTTCGAACCGCGGTTTTGCTTTGGGATCGTCTTGTGAACTCATGTTTCTGTTTTACCATCGCAACCGAACGGTGGCCAACTGAGATTCTGGATTCGCGCCCGCCCCCGGCCTTCAAAACTTAAAGGTACCTGCATGGCGGCCGCTCTCTCAGTAACTTAGATGATACCTGCAACCCGGTAACGAGTGATTTTTTCGTACACTGCCCATTCGTTTTGAACCAGTGGACAGACCGGCATTATGTTGCGCGCTACTTTCCGCGAACACGGAATGAAGCCTGGAGCTGAGAAGTTTTGGGATGAATTTACGTTCTGGTTTCGCGATCAGGAACAGAATCGTGCGCCGAATTTCACGCGCGTTTCCGGCCAATTACTCAGCGTCCTGCGCACCACACGCGCCAGTCGCGTGCTCGACTTCACCTGCGGCGTATCGATGCTCTGGAACGTGATCTGCACCTTGGAGTTGATTTCAAGAAGCTGGTCAGAGGTAAAAAGCAGCCCCGATTCGCTCATATTGATTGCTTCACCGGCGGCCCAATCCTGCTGGCCCTCAATCCGGTAGCGCAGAGGGATATTCAATTCGTGGCGCACTGCGCGGGTATCTGAAGTCCGAGCCTCTGCCAGCGCACTGGGATCTAACTTTTCCATGGGTTCTCCGGCCAAGTATCTTTCAGGGCTCATCCTGTTGGGACGATGTGGCGAGCCGCATCTAAGGTGTTAAAGATTCTCCGTCCACTGTCTCCCAGTGTCAAGCGCCGACTGGCGGAGTTAGTCTTTTTAATTTTTCTTTAATCCATACATTCCATGAAACGTTTTGGGCAGATATGTCACGCGAAAAACTTACATACTGCCGTGGCAAACTATTGCACTATTTTCAAGCAAACTATTAAATCTATCCGCCCCAATAGTTTCGCTATAGAAAAAACATGCTTTTCCACAAAAGGGCATAGGATTGGTTTTGGCACTCGTCTTCCTGGCGGCTCAGCCGGACCCTTCAATCCTGTTCCGAAGGCAGAAGTGTGAGAGAAAACTTATTTTCCCTGCGCCACAATCTTCTGGATCAATTGCGGGTTGTCCGGCAGAAGTCCGGCCTTGGGCAGCCGAGGGGTTAGGTCAAGCCAGTTTCGGTCCATGGCAAAAACCTTTTTGAACAGCGGCAGGCTGTCATCCACGCGACCCATGTTTGCCAGCGCCACTGCGTGCCAATAAATCATCTCCGCGCTGTCCCGGACGAGCTGTTCGGCCGCGCCATATTCACGCAATGCGCCCGCATTGTCGTGCAGTTCAACGGCTTTGTCCCCGGCATTCATGTGGTTATAAGCTCGCTGGAGCGTGACAAGCCGACGGAGTTCCTTCAGCGGCTCCGAGCTGTCGTCCACGCGCAGATTGAAAATATAATCCTGCCAAGGCTTGCCTGTGCCTTTCGCCGGAACAATCACGATTGCCGCCGACTGCCTTCCACGCACGTCGCCTCCGGCAGCTTGAGCAGCATCCAGCGCAGCCAGCATGCGCTCAGCCAAGTCGCCCTTGGTGGATTCATAAGCCTTAGACATTGCGGGCCAGATCTTGTCTTTGCTCATTAAGTTGGCCTGGACTGCATAGTTCTTTCCGGTTTGTATTGCGCCTCCCGGCTGTCCGCCACATTGGATAGCGACAGGATTTCCCGTCGAGCCGCCGGCAATTCCGCCAGCAGGTTCAATATCTTTGGCGCCGGTAAAAGTCGCGACCCGGCCTTGCGTATCCACCATCGCCACCTGTCGGACATTGCATGCGTCATCGGCGATTAATAAGCCGTGCAGAGCATCGGGCGCGCTCTTGCCCGCTCGCATCAGGTTCAGTCCCAGCGGCCCATAACTGGGATCGATGAAAGACTGCGTCGCCACCGCGCCCACGCCTGCTTCCGCCCAGGGTACTTCTCCGCCTACGGCAAACCAGTGCGACTGCACTGCAACGCCCATCTCTCCTGTGGCAGGATCAAATGCGACGATGGAAAACGTGTGAACGGGACGGAGTGGTTTATCCTGCGATACCGCAAAGAGAGAGAAGGCTGACAGAACCAAAGCGCATAAAATATGGCCGTGCCGGTGCATGAATGATCTCCTGACGACTGACATGAAACACAGGACCCTAGTCTATAGCGCCCGGTTCTCTGCAATGCATTCTGTTTAGTTTTGGTGTGAATGCAAGAATTTCTCAGGCCCGTTGCGACCTTCGCGTCCTTTGCGGTGAAAATTGCTAATGCTATTTCGGCTGAGTGCTGACGGCTGAGTGCTGAATGCTCTCCCCATGCCATTGCTGCAGCGAGCGCACGTTCACTTCATTCCGTTGCAGCGCGGCTATGCCTTCCGCAGCAGCCCAGGCCGCGGCCATGGTGGTGATGGTTGGTATGCGATTGGTGACAGCGGCGCGGCGAATGGCTTTCTCGTCGAACCACGGTTCTGCTCCGTGTGGCGTGTTCACCACAAGTTGAACTCGATCACCTTTGATCAGGTCAACCACGTTCGGACGACCTTCTTTTACTTTGTAGACGCGGTCCACTGCAAGCCCTGCGCGCTCCAGGCGGTCAGCGGTGCCATGCGTGGCAACAAGGCTGAATCCCATCTCAACAAAGCGCCGCGCCAGTTCAATGGATTCTTGCTTGTAGCGGTCAATCACGCTGATAAAGACGGTGCCCTGCGTAGGCAGTGCCTGTCCGGCGGAAAGCTGCGCTTTGGCAAATGCCTCGCCGAAGGTATCGGCTGAGCCCATGACTTCTCCGGTGGATTTCATCTCCGGGCCAAGGACTGTATCCACGCCCGGGAACTTGTTCCAGGGGAACACTGGCGATTTGACGAAGTATCCAGCGCCGGTGGCAAGGTCGATCTCTTTTTCTACGTTGGTCGGCAGGAACTCGCGCAGCTTGCGGCCAGTCATCAGGCGGGCGGCAATCTTGGCCAGCGGCACACCCGTAGCTTTGGAAACATACGGCACCGTGCGGGAAGCGCGCGGATTGACCTCGATGACAAAAACTTTTTCATTCTGGACTGCGAACTGCACGTTCATCAGCCCAATAACTTTCAGCGCCCTCGCCAACTTGAAAGTGTATTCGCGGATTGTGTCCAGCACAGGCTTCCGGAGCCCGACCGAAGGGAGTACGCAGGAAGAATCACCGGAATGTATGCCGGCTTCTTCAATGTGCTGCATGATTCCGCCGATCACGACGTCTTCGCCGTCAGAGAGCGCATCCACATCAACTTCGACCGCGTCTTCCAGGAAATGATCGACGAGCACGGGCCGCTGCTGCGAATATTCAACCGCTTCTTTCATGTAGCGGACAACGCTGTCATCGTCATAGGCAATCACCATGGCGCGTCCGCCAAGAACGTAAGATGGCCGCACCAGCACGGGATATCCAGCTTTGCGTGCCCCGGCGACGGCCTCTTCCACGCTGGTGGCAATTGCGCCGGGAGGCTGTGGGATATCGAGTTCTTCCAGCAGCTTGCCAAAACGCTTGCGGTCTTCTGCCAGATCAATCGATTCCGGCGACGTACCAATAATCGTCACGCCAGCGCCTTTGAGCGGCAGCGCGAGATTGAGTGGCGTCTGTCCGCCGAACTGCACAATCACGCCAACCGGTGCGCCGCCCTTGGTCTCATGCTGGTAAACCGCCAGCACGTCTTCAAAGGTGAGCGGCTCAAAGTACAGGCGGTCGCTCGTGTCATAGTCGGTTGAAACCGTTTCAGGGTTGCAGTTGACAATAATGGTTTCATAGCCATCGTCATGCAGTGCGAATGCCGCATGGCAGCAGCAGTAGTCAAACTCAATGCCCTGGCCAATGCGATTTGGCCCGCTGCCCAGAATCAGGATTTTCTTCTTGGCTGTCGGCGGCGCTTCGTCTTCTTCTTCGTAGGTCGAATAAAGATAAGGCGTGTAGCTTTCAAATTCCGCGGCGCAGGTGTCCACCAGCTTGTAAACCGGCCGGATGCCCAGCTCCTCACGCATACGGCGCACCGTCTGCACGCCAGTTTTCACGGAGAGCGCAATCCGCTCGTCGGATATACCCAAACGTTTGGCCTGGCGCAACTTTTTTTTTGTCAGTTGTGGCGACTGGTTCAGTTCGCTGGTTTCTGTGGGCGTGGATTCAGTGCCCATGCCGTCGGCCTTGTCGTTTGTTTCTTTGGTCAATGAATCGGCCGATAGTTTGACCAGTTCCGTTTCCATGGCCGCGATTTCTTTGAGCTGATACAAAAACCACGGATCGATGCTGGTCATTTTGTGCAGCTCTTTTACTGTCATCCCCTGATGCAGCGCGTAACGAATGTACGTCAGGCGCTCCGGATGAGGCGTGACCAGCCGTTGCGTAAGAATGCGTGGCTCAATTTTTTCTGCGCCGACTTTTTTGCCTGTCTCCAGCGACCGTATGCCCTTCATCAGCGCTTCTTTAAAGGTGCGCCCAATAGCCATGGCCTCGCCCACGGACTTCATCTGCGGGCCCAGGCCTTCATCGGCGCCGGGAAATTTTTCAAATTGCCATTTGGGGATCTTTGCCACCACGTAGTCGATGGTCGGTTCAAAGCATGCCGGCGTCATCTTAGTGATGTCGTTGGGGATTTCATCCAGCGTATAGCCGACTGCCAACTTGGCGGCGATCTTGGCGATAGGGAAACCCGTGGCCTTGGACGCCAGCGCCGAAGAACGCGAGACGCGTGGGTTCATTTCAATCACCACCATGCGCCCATTCGTCGGGTTCACGCCGTATTGAATGTTGGACCCCCCGGTCTCGACGCCAATCTCGCGGATGACTTTGATTGAGGCATCGCGCATGTGTTGATATTCGCGATCAGTCAGTGTCTGCGCCGGGGCGACCGTGATGGAGTCGCCCGTGTGTACGCCCATGGGATCGAAATTTTCAATGGAGCAGACAATGATCACGTTGTCCGCCAGGTCGCGCATCACCTCAAGCTCGTATTCCTTCCAGCCCAGCACGGATTCTTCAATCAGGACTTCATGCACCGGCGAGAGATCAAGGCCCCGGGCCAGGATTTCCAGCAGTTCTTCGCGGTTATAGGCAATGCCGCCGCCGCTGCCGCCCAAGGTGAATGACGGACGGATAATGAGTGGGAAGCCGATCTTGCCGGAGAAATCCAGGCCGTCTTTGAGGTTATTGACCAGCGCAGACTTTGGCACGTCGAGCCCGATGCGCGTCATGGCGTCTTTAAAGAGCAGCCGGTCTTCCGCCATCTTGATGGCCCTGAGCTGCGCGCCGATCAACTCGACGTTGTATTTCTCCAGGACGCCTGAGTCGGCCAGTTCCACGGCAAGGTTAAGCGCCGTCTGTCCGCCGACTGTGGGCAGCAGCGCAAATTTGCCATGCGATACGCTGTTCTCGTCCTGCATCATCTCGACTTCGCGCCGGATGATTTCTTCCAAATAGGTTTTAGTCAGGGGCTCAATGTAAGTGCGGTCCGCCATCTCCGGGTCGGTCATGATGGTGGCCGGGTTGGAATTGGCCAGCACCACCTCATAGCCTTCGGCTTTAAGTGCCTTGCAGGCCTGCGTTCCGGAGTAATCGAACTCCGCCGACTGGCCAATGACGATCGGCCCGGAGCCGATGATCAGGATTTTCGCGATGTCATTGCGGCGTGGCATTTATAGTTGCTGCTCCCAAGGATTGCTTTGAGATGGCACGGGCCACAAGGAACGGTATTGTGGAACGTTGCCGCAGATAACGACATCATCGATTAGTACGTCGACAAACGGTGCAGCCTGCACAAAGGCGGGATCGAGGTCCAACACGACCGTTTCTACGTAGGATTCGAATTTGAATCGCATGTAGTAGAGGCCCGGTTCAACCACCCGGAAGTCAAAGCGCCCTTCATCGTCAGTGTCCGTCTTAGCTACCATCTCTTTGGATCCAAACTTGAACAACGATAACTCTGTTTTGGCCAGACTGTGGGTAGTGCCCTCACCGCGGCTTCGCTTCAAAATCGTTTCGGGACCGCTTCCCCCGGAACTGTTTCCCAATAGCGCAACTTCCCAGAAAGCACACTGGTTGAAATCACGTTGTACGCCGGCCAGTGAAAAATCAGTTCTTTTTCGCCCTTGGACTCTTTCACCACTTCCAGGCCGTAACCTTGAGCGAAGTATGAGACGACATCCTGATCCAGGGACAGATCATATAAGCCGGGCGCCAACTTTCCGATCAAAGCTTCGCCTTGTGCATCGGACTTGAAACGCGCCACTTCCTTATCGCGGCTCATGAGGACAATATCCGCGCCTTCCATCGGGCGTTCTCGATAATCGACGACCTTAACCTTGAATGATGACGCGCCCTTAATCAACGGAGTAGAGAAGCTACACGCTGTTGCCGGTTCCGATGCCAATAGGATCGCAAACAGGGCTGTAATAATTGCTCCGAGATGCCGGCGTGCCGTCACTTCTTCCACTCCTCCATCAATCCCATGAAATCCTTGAATAGATAATGCGAGTCATGTGGTCCGGGCGAGGCCTCCGGGTGGTACTGAACTGTGAACAGCGGCAGCGTGCGGTGTCGCAGGCCTTCCAGCGTGTTGTCGTTCAAGTCGATGTGCGTTTTCAGGATTTCAGAATCCTTCAGCGAATCGGGATCGACGGCGAAGTTGTGATTGTGGGCCGTAATTTCGATCTTTCCCGTCTCCAATTGTTTTACCGGATGGTTGCCGCCGTGGTGGCCGAACTTGAGTTTGTAGGTCTTGCCGCCCAGCGCCAGGCCGACCAGTTGATGTCCAAGGCAGATCCCAAAGATCGGAGTCTTGCCCATCAGGCGACGGATATTGTCAGCGGCGTACGTGCATGGCTCGGGATCGCCGGGGCCGTTAGAGAGAAACACGCCGTCAGGGTTCATCGACATCACGTCTTCCGCGCTGGTCATGGCTGGGACCACGGTCACGCGGCAGCCCTGATCCACAAGCATGCGGAGAATGTTCTGTTTGATGCCGAAATCGTAGGCCACCACATGTTTGCTTGGTGGGAGGTCTTTTACGCCGACGACTTCCGTGGGCTCGTGTGATCGCGTGCCGGTCTGCCACTGATAGCGTTGCTTAGTGGTGACGACTTTGGCCAAGTCGGTGCCGTCCATCTTCGGTAAGGCGCGGGCCTTGGCGATGAGCTTTTCCGGGTCAGTCTCAATTGAAGAAATCACACCGCGCATCACGCCGTTGGTGCGCAGGTGGCGAACGACCGCGCGCGTATCAATATCGGCTATTACCGGGATCTTAAATTTTTCCAGATACTCGTCGGTCACCTGCTGTGAGCGCCAGTTGGAGCTGATGGGGGAAAACTCGCGGACGACAAGCCCTTCAATGTAGGGATGCGTGGCTTCGTTATCGTCAGGGTTGGTACCGTAATTCCCGATCTGCGGATTGGTCAGGACAACAATTTGTCCCGCATAAGAAGGATCGGTAAAGATTTCCTGGTAACCGGTGATGGAAGTATTAAAAACGACTTCCCCGTAGCATTCGCCTTTCGCGCCGTGGCCTATGCCGCTGAAGATTCGTCCATCTTCCAGCGCAATGATAGCCTGCATCGGAACTCCGAGGAGTGGATTTTATAGATTTTATCACCGCAGGGGGTTACCAAGAAATAGCGCGGCTGTGGATAAGCGGGCCGAAAATCAAAAATCCGACGTAAGACGAGGCGGCTTTTTGCCGCTGATGAGCAAAGGACTACTGTGAATCCGCCTACGGCCAATGGCATACCCAGCCCAGAGAAGCGCATCCAAGAAAGTCGATGAGCCGCATAAATAAGCAGTCATTACTTACTGTTGTCTTCTACATAAGCATTTTCTGTGCGTCAATCTTGTGTCCGTCAAACCAGGCCTGTGCGCAAAGCACCGGCGGAGTGCCGGATAATCCAGCGCAATCCACACGGCCCGCAGGTGACAGCAGCACATCACCGGCGGCGCGTGAAGTCACGTGGAAGAGCCTGCCCAAGGATTTTCTTCGTGATCAGAAAGATATTTGGACGTTTCCCGTTCAATTGGCTAAGGGACACCATTGGCTGCCGACGCTCACCGTCACCGGCGTAACCGCCGGATTGATTGTTGCTGACCCGCATGTGATGCCTTATTTTCAAGACCACGCAAGGAACCTGGATCGCCTCAATGACACCTTTGATCCGACGATCACGACTGCGGAAATAATAGCGATTCCAACAACTCTGCTGATCACAGGATACGCGCGACAGGACCGCTATCAGGTAAGCACGGCGATACTGGCCGGCGAAGCCTATGGTGATGCCGCCGTGGTTGACCTGGCAGTGAAGGCGATTTCCCGCAGAAAGCGGCCCAGCGACGTTCCTGCTGGAGCCGATTTTCACAACACGTTTTTTGCCGGCGGCAAGTCGCCATTTAGGGGGAGCAGCTTCCCATCGGGGCACGCTGCCGGAGCTTTTTCCGTAGCTACGGTAATTGCCAGCCGGTATCACACCCATCGTTGGGTGCCCTGGGTGATGTACGGAATGGCTACAGCCATCAGCTTTTCCCGCGTGACCACAAGCGCGCACTTCCCCTCAGACGTGTTTCTTGGAGCCGCGCTGGGCTATACGATCACACGGTTTGAGGTGCTGAAGCCGAGGTAAGCCGGGACGCTCGGTGATCGAGCAAGAATGCAGTTTTGGGCACGATTGGCGTTACATTTTTCTGCCAGATGCGGGACAATAAATCCCTTCAATGCATTCATCTTTAATAACTGAGAAATCTGCCCCGCCTGCCAAGCTTGCAAAATCTGTCATGCCTGGCACTCGCCTGCTGTCCGTTGACGCGCTTCGCGGACTGGTAATTGTCATTATGGCGTTGGACCATGTGCGCGATTTCTTTCACGCCGACGCCGCGTTGTTCTCGCCGACCGATCTCAGTCGAACGACGGCGATCTTATTTTTTACGCGCTCGATCACCCATTACTGCCTGCCGGTGTTTATGTTTGCCGCAGGCATGGGAGTGTTTTTCTATGGCCGCAGCCATACCAGACGCCAGCTCTCACGATTTCTATGGACGCGCGGGCTGTGGTTCATTGTGCTGGAACTCACGGTGATGCAGTTTGCCTACAACTTCAACTTTTCCTGGCGCTATCTTATTCTGCTGTTGATTCTGTGGATCTTTGGCATTTGCCTGCTCGCCATGGCGGCGTTGGTTTATGTGCCCGTCGGCTTGCTGGCCGTGCTGAGCGTGGCCGTGATGCTTTTGCACAATTGCCTGGATGGAACCACCGCGCAGCAGTTCGGCTCTGGAGCGTGGATCTGGAACCTGCTGCATCAGCCGGGCGTGATCCCCGTTGCGGGCAAGCTGGTGCTGGTGACATATACCTTTCTGCCGTGGATCGGCGTGATGGCCGCAGGCTTCTGCTTTGGCCGCGTGTTTCAGTTGGAACCGGAAGCGCGTCGCCGAATCATGCTGCGCCTTGGCCTGGCGATGACGATTGCCTTTATAGCGTTACGCGCTCTGAACCATTATGGTGACCCCGCACCGTGGTCGCACCAGAGGTCAGCAATGTTTACGGTGCTTTCATTTCTGAATTGCACCAAATATCCCGGATCGCTGGATTTCCTGTTGATGACGCTGGGACCGGCGTTGCTGGTGCTCGCCTGGTTTGACCGGCTAACGTTCAAGCCAGCCAATCCGCTGGTGATCTTTGGACGCGTGCCAATGTTTTATTTCGTCCTGCATTTTTATCTGATCCATTTGTTAGCGGTGCTTGCGGCGTGGCTCCGCTATGGCAACACGGCTGCGCGGTTCATATTCAATCCGCTGCCTTCCATGGGCGGGCCAGCCAAACTATTTCCGTCTCCTTTTGGCTATAGCTTGTGGGTGACTTATGGAGTGTGGCTGCTGGTGCTGGTACTGCTTTATCCGGTCTGCCGCTGGTTTGCCAACGTGAAGAACAGAAGACGCGATTGGTGGTTAAGTTATCTGTAGCCTCCGGATTTAACCACAAAGGACACGAAGGAACACAAAGAAGAGCTTTACCACAGACGGCATAGAGAAACATAAAGAAGTTATTGGAGGAGAGACTGCTCAAAAGAACTAAATCTGCAGTAAAAAGGGTTTGTTAAGCAGCTAAAGCAGCAAATTAGCAATAGCTAAACGCTTGTAGAAGACCCAGCAAGACCTTACCGCGCCCGCATCACCATCACGTCGGTTGATTTCACCAACGCGGCAGCGATCTGGCCTTTTTCCAGTCGCATCTCACGGACCGCGTCAGCTGTGATGATGGCTGTAAGACGCTGGCCGGCGATGGAGAGCGTGACCTGCGCCATTAGGCCGTCGATTTTTAACTCAACGACGCGTCCGACGAGTTGGTTGCGGCCGCTGATGGCACGAAAGCTTTCTCTGCGAGTTTGCACCGGACCGCGTTGCGGAACAGCGGGCAGCAGGCGGTCGATTTCATTTTCTGGAATACGATGATGGCCGCCGGGCGTTTTCACGGTCTTGATCTTGCCTTTGTAGATCCACTGTTTCAGCGCAGGATAGCTTACGCCCAGGACCTTGCAGGCATCGCGCAGGGGATAGAGCTTTTTCGGCGATCCATTTCGCATGGTGTCAACTCCTATTCGTCGCAGCTAAGGCGTGCGTTCACATCAAGCCAGCGGCGTTTGCACCGGTCTCATCGGCACGCGATGATTCTCACAGCGGCGCCAGCAGCGATCCCAGCAGCGGTGTTGCCGGCGCATTACGCAGCTCACACCAGCTCCCGCTCTGCACGATCTTGCCCTGCTCAAGCACGATGGCCTGTTGCGGGCACAGGCGCTGGAGCACTTCGGCCTGATGATCGACGGCGATCATGCTGAAGCCGATCTGCCGGCTCCAGAAAATGAGATCATCAATCAGTTCGCGCACCAACTGGCGGTCGAGCCCGGCAAAAGGTTCGTCGAGCAGGACCAAGGGTGGCTTGCGTGCAAGCATGCGCGCCAGAGCCACGCGACGTGCCTGTCCACCGGAGATCAGAGACGCGGGCGCATTCCACAGTGAAGCTAGTTGTAAACGATCACGCAATGTATTGATCCATTGCCTCTGCTCGGCGGTGGCCGCCAAAGTCCTTGAAATTCCGAAATGGATGTTTTGGCTAACGCTAAGATGAGGGAAAATACCCGGTTCCTGGGTCATGTAGCCGAGCGGCCGGCAGTGCAGCTGCAGCGATGGCGGGAAAAGTTGCAATCCGTTTAAATGCACAAAGCCGTCATCCGGTTCTTCGACACCCGCAATGCACCCGAGCACCGTGGTCTTGCCCGCGCCGGAAGCGCCAAACAAACCCAGAGAGCTGCCGGCTTCTAGTTCAAGCGCGACATCGACCTGGAGCTCGCGGCGCTTTTTGATGATATGGGCTTTAAGCATGGCGCTTTCTCTGGGCCAGTACATGCACCAGCCAGGGTAGCGGCAAAGCCACAGCCAAAAAGACAACGAGCAGCGGCATGACGGCCGGCAATCCAAAGCTTTGCAGGTTCACCCAAAGTTGCACCGGCATGCCGGAAGGGTAATAAGCCGTGACGACGACAGCGCCGAATTCTCCGATGGCGCGAACCCACGCGATGCTGAGCGCGACCGCAAGCCCTAAGCGGGACAGCGGCAGCGTGACACGCAGAAAAACCTGCAGCGGAGCGAGCCCAAGCAGCGCGGCCTGCTTCTGCAGGATTTTCGGCACCGCGTCAAACGCGGCGACAGCGCCCAGAACGTAATAGCCCATGCCGACGTAAACCTGCGTCATGACAAAAGCGGCAGGGCTGTTGGTCATCTGAAGACCCAAATGCTCAACCATCGTGCCGAGAGAACCGTAAGGCCCGAAGGCCAGAGTGAGCAAAATGCCGAGCGCCAGTGGCGGCAGTAGAATTGGCACCAGCAAAATTGCTTGCCACCACAAGCGTTCACGAGTTGAACAGCGCGCAATGTAGGCAGCCACCGGAGTGCCCACGGCGACAATGACTAACATCGCAAAGCCGGTGAGCAGCAGCGAGACGCGAACAGATGCAAGTGCTGGCCCGCGTACGTCTGCGCCCCACTGCCATGATCCAATGTGCGCAAGCAGCGCGGTGAATGGATACAACAACACCAGCGCAAATAGCGCCGCGCCAGCTCTGGCAATCCAGCGGTGATGAGTCATGCGTGAAGTGGAGAAGCCTCTCCCGGCGGATCGTAGTTAAATTTGCGGAATATTGCCTGGCTTTCCTCCCCTTTCAGCCACTCGACAAAAGCCGTTGCGCTTTTCGCGTTCGGCGCGTTTTTAAGGACTACAGCGTAGTAAATGAGCGGCTCAGGCGTATACGATTTTCCGCCGACAGATAGTGTCACGCCCGGATGCTCCGTACGCACGTTTTGCCCGCTGAGGTTGACCTCAGCGGGCAGCGGCACATAAGGCAGATTGAGCGGGCCAGGCTGAATCTTGTAAGCGGACGATGCGTCCAGTTCGCCGCTTTGGAGACGCGCCATAACGGTCGGCTCGGTAAAAATTTGTTTCTCATTTATGGTGGGGCCAAGAATCTTTTCTACCAGGTTAGCCTGCTTCTTCGCTTTGGCGGCCAGCATCAGCGCAAAAATAATGCTGCGGCCTTGAGGATCGGTGACGGGATCGGTGCGTCCGAAGCGCAGGCCGGGTTCCTGCAGAATCTTCCACACATCTTCTTTCCCTTTGGCGGCAGCGTCAAAATGCGAAGCAAAGCGGCTTTTAGGACTGTAGGCAATCACCATCTCCGTGTGCGCAATGGGCTGCGCGGAATCAGCTCTTCCGGCGCGCAGAACAGTCAGTGCAGGGCCCGGAGTGACGGGGCTAAAAACGTCCGGGCGAATACTGCCGCCTGCTATCAACTGCGCCAGCGCGCTCGATCCCTGAGCGCGCCCATGGAAATCGATTTTTAAGGTACGTGCGGCGGCGGACTTTATGGGGCCTTCCATCATGGACCCCATGGAACCTGCATACGCTACGTCAACCGACGCAAGATCGCCGCCCAGCAAGCGCGGCGGAAAACCTGCAAGCGCTGCGGCTGCGGCCATGGTAAGAGCTCGGCTGAGAACGTCACGTCGCGTCAGCATGTGCAGCGGTTCAGCACGGCATCGCCTTTCCTAAAATTATTTCTTTAAGAAAGTAATGATTTAATACGAATCAAACCGATACTGTCAAATGTATTTATCTAAGCCTTACGTTGGCAGCGTTGCGGTACACTTACTCCCGCTACAACGGCTGCCAAGGAGCATCGTGTGAATCCTTCGTCTTTCCAGCCCGCAATGCCTGGTCCGCGTCGCGCCGGACATGGATGCATCGTCGAGGTGCTGGCCCTTGTTGCGCTCGGCATTGGGCTGGCGCTCGGCATTAACGCGGTGTTCATGCCCTGGGGCTTCTATATGGGCGGCCAGTTCCACATCCTTCCCTGGTGGACGGGCTGGGGACGCATGCATTCCAACCTTGCCGGCGACTACATCCTTTATGTGCGCATCTCGCCCACCACCGGCTCCAGCCACACACGCCCCGTTCCGCACATCAACGGCCAGGGCTATCTCTGCACACCGCAAGGTGAGCAGTACCGCCTCCACGTGGGCGGAGACTTTGAAAAGCCCGCCGCCGGCACAAATCTCCAGGGCAAGGGTGCGTATCTTTATATGAACAATTACCACCCAATTTCCGGCACCACCGCTCCGTCACTTGAGTTCCGCGGCAAGTGGAACAACCCTGACCTTGTGCTTGACGACCACGGTTCCATCACTCGCGCCTTTGATCCCGGAGGCAAGCTGGCCGCCAAAACTCATATACGTCCTTACATTCAGGAGGTGGTGCCGATCACCCTGCATCCCGGCTCATGGTCAGAATTTGAGGCCGCCTGCTTGGCAATGAAGCGATAAGCTTGGCCCTCAGCGTTCGATCTCGATTCTTGCCTTTCTCTGCCTGCATCCAGTGAAACCCGATACCGAGCAGGAAGCACGCCCAAAAACATAAATGCTGCGAGGCCTGGTCAATAGCTGCGAGCGCCTAAGAAGAGCCGTGAAATTTTCTCATCGCTATGTGTCTGTTATTGCGTGGCACGGGGCTGTTATATTTGTCGATAAAGGGCGACGAGAAAATTTTGATCACAGGTCTGATCCGAATTCAAAAGCGAATCACTTTTGCGGCAGTGTTGCTGGCGGCCAGTGGGCTAAGCCTCTTGGCAGGGTGCAGCGGCAAAGGTGGCTCATCTGATGGAGCGGAATACGCTTACGTGGCCGTGACTGAAGCTGGACTTCGCGACCATGTTGCAACTTTCTACAACAAGACCGGCGTAGTGCATAACGGAGAGAGGGTGCGGATTCTGGAGCGCATGCAAAACAAACGCTTTCTGCGCGTGCGCTCTCCACGCGGAGAAGAGGGCTGGGTACAGGAACGCTACCTTGCCGATCAGGCAACCTTCGATCAATTCCAAAAGCTTGCGGAACAATATAAATCCACTCCGGCGCAGGCCACGGCCACAACAGAAGAGCAAGTGAAGGTGCATGTGCTGCCGGGAAGAAAGACTGCCTACCTTTATCTGCTGAACGAAAAGCAGAAGGTGGACATGCTGCAACGCCAGCCGGTCGACCGCAATGCTCCGCCGCTGCAATTGAATGAGGCTAAACAAAAAGATCCAGAGGATGCACCGGATGAAGAGAAGGTAAAGAGTGACAATGCAGCGCCCCCGGCCGTCCGGGAAGATTGGTGGCTGGTGCGCGACGCGCAAATGCGCGTGGGTTGGGTGCTGGGCAGAACGCTTTATCTGGAAGTGCCGGAGGAGATTGCGCAATATTCTGAAGGCCAGCGCATTGTCGCGGCCTACCAACTGGACGAAGTCAAGGACGGAGACAAGAAGGTTCCAGAGTACCTGGTTTTGTTCACTGAAAAAGAAGGTCTGCCTTATGACTATAGCCAGGCGCGGGTCTTTACCTGGAATATGCGAAAGCATCGCTATGAAACGGCATATCGTGAGCGGGAATTAGCAGGTGTGCTGCCGGTTACGCTGGGACGGCAGGAGTTTGAAAAGGAAGGCAATTTACGCACATTTGTGCTGCGGGTGAAAGACGATGACGGAACCGTGCATGAACGTACTTACAAATTCAATCCGCCGCTGGTCCATAGGGTTTTAGGACCTGGCCAAGAACCGCCACCGCCGCGGCATCGCAAGGGAACCAGGGCCGGCAGCAAAGAAAAATCTAAACATTGAAATTGTGGCATCCAGAGAGCTTTTTTTGCCCTCAAAGTTGGTATGGCAGAAAAGGTCAAAGAACTTCATCTGGAACGGGACTACAAGAAGTATTTGTACTTTGTTGACGGCAATGGGAACGTGAGCCGCAAATCGAAATCTGGCGAGGGCGAAACCGAGGTGCTGGTGCCCAAAGCAATTGAACGGGACAACCAGTATCTTTATTTCGTGGATAAAGAAGGGGATGTAGCGCGGTCGCCGCGCGCTGTGCGCAGAACGGCCAAGAAAGTAGCCTGAACGAGTACGGACAGTAGCCTGACGAGTATCCATGAGCGGTTTGAATCTGCTGGTCTTCCGTGGAAACCAGCGGCGCGCTAGCGGGCAAGAACTTAAGGCGGCACTCACTGCTCAGATTGAGCAGCTCTGCAGTCATGGTTCGCAGCGCAAATTGTTGGGTGCTCTGCTGCTGGCAGGCGAACTTGAGTGCGGCATCGCGGACAGCGATCCTAAAGCTGCCCGCTCTTGTGAGTTAGTCACGGATCAAATTGCTGATGCGCTATTGCCTGGCGAATCGGCAGCGCGTTATGACCCCGAGTTTTGGTCTCGTTTTCATTCCTTGCTCAATGTTGCGCGCGATCTTCCCGTTTTGGGAAAGCTCAGCATTTCCGCTCCTGAAGGTTTCGCCTATTACGCGCTCCATCCCTTAGCTTACGCAGATGTGATCGAGCGGATTTCTTCGTGCGATCGTTTGCTGGTTGTCGGAATCAGGAGCATCGGTACAACGTTAAGCGCGGTTGCTGCCGCCGCAGCGCGTGCCCGAGGAATCCAAGCTGAAAGGATTACTGTTCGTCCGCAGGGACATCCTTACAACCGCACCGCCGAGTTCACTGCCGAACAGATGGCCGCGGTTCAGATTGCGGTGTCTAGCGGCGCAAGCTTTGCTGTGGTGGATGAAGGACCCGGATTAAGCGGATCCTCGTTTATAGCAGTGGCGGAAGCATTGGAGCGGGCCGGAGCGCCAGTGGAAAAGATCACTTTGATCAGTAGCCATAAGCCTAACCTCGATACGCTCTGCGCCGAGAATGCGGCGCGCCGATGGCGGCGGTTTCACTGTATTCCGGTTGAGGGGGAGGCACGGCGGCCAGCGGAGGCAGTAGATTTTGTCGGTGGAGGACACTGGCGGAGCCGAATGTTCGCGAGCGAGTCTGAATGGCCTGCTGCGTGGACGAGCTTTGAGCGACTTAAGTATTTGTCATCGAGCGAGCAGGATGAGCGGCGACTATTCAAGTTTGCCGGTTTAGGCCATTACGGTGATGCGGTTCTTGAACGCGAAAAGAAAGTTGCGCTCGCGGGATTCGGTCCCATGCCGCGCGAGCAAAGCGACGGATTTATTTGTTATCCATGGACTGTTGGCAGGCCTTTAGCTGCCGCTGATCTTTCTTCAAGAATATTAGCCCAACTAGCCGAATACTGCGCTTTTCGCTTACAGGCTTTCGGTAAGGAACTTTCTGATATCAATGCACTACAGCAAATGGCTGAGCACAATCTGCGCGAACTTGGGTTGGATTTGGCGGTGGAGCTTTGTCTGGAGCGTCCGGTCATTGCCGACGGAAGAATGCAGCCGCACGAATGGTTGTTGAGCACGGAAAGCAAGTTGCTGAAGACCGATTCGGGTAGTCATGGCGATGACCATTTTTTTCCTGGGCCTACGGATATTGCATGGGACCTGGCCGGCACAATTGTCGAATGGCAAATGAATGAGCAACAGGCAGCGGAGTTCCTCAACCTTTATCGTCTTGCCAGCGGAGATGACACCAGCGCCAGGATTGACGGTTTCATCAAAGCCTATACGGTTTTTCGGCTAGCCTATTGCTTGATGGCAGCGAATGCTATGAACGGAGATGAGCAGCTGCGTTTGCAAAATGCCGCCAGTTTTTACCGCACCAAGTTGAGAAAACTGCAAGCACGGAAAGCCTCTTCTCTTTCGGCCGTAACTTTTTAAAAGCGGACTCCGCCCCGGCTCATGGCGATTGGAATCGGATGTATCGGACTCATACCGTGGAAAGCGTCAGAAGCATAGCATCGACACCAAATCATTTCTTTTGCGTGAGCACCTTCGCACGTTCGCGCGCATAGTTCCATGCGGAAAACTTGCACTCGGAATCCTCGCTGCTGATCCAGGGATCTTCGCCGAAAGTAACGTATTGCTGATAAAGCTCGCTGTCGGTCCGGTTCAGATCGCAGCTACTCAAAAATTCGTCGACAATTTGCTTGCAAGCCGCCATCGCTGAGGCGCAGTCAGCAAATTCTCCCAGTTTGTAGCGCTCACTCTCATCCATGTAGTGAAAGTTATCGTCAACAAAAACCGTGTAGACCTTCGCCATGAGTGCCTGGTTCAGGAATAAAAATCCGCAATCGATTCCACTACGTGCCGCTGCTCATCTTCCTCCAGTTCAGGAAATATAGGCAATGCAAGCACGTCCAGCGCGGCGCGCTCGGCTTCCGGAAGATCACCCGGAGCATAGCCCAGGTAAGCAAAACATTTTTGCAAATGCAGCGGAATGGGATAGTAAATTTCCGAACCTATGCCGCGCTCGCTAAGGAACTTACGCAGCTTGTCGCGATCGCGGACCCGAATCACATACTGATGATAAATGTGGTGCGCTCCGGGCAGAGTTCTCAAAAGCACAACTGGAGCCGTGGACTCCGCGCCTGTTTTGGTCAAGCCGGTGCTGCTGAGCAAGCGGCCGTATGTCCGGGCGCGTTCACGGCGAGCTTCATTCCACTTGGCCAGATGCGGCATTTTTACGCGCAGAACTGCGGCTTGGATGGAATCAAGTCGGCTGTTAGCGCCTATTTCATCATGGTAATAACGTTGTTTGCCGCCATGGTTGCGCAGTGAGCGCATGCGCTCGGCTACTTTGGAGTCACTGGTGGTCACGGCGCCTGCATCCCCAAATGCACTAAGATTTTTTGTGGGATAAAAGCTAAACGCCGCAGCCAGACTTAGCGATCCGGCGCGCTTGCCATTCCAGCTTGCGCCCACTGCCTGCGCCGCATCTTCCACCAGGTGCAGTTTGAACTCGGCCGCCAAGCGCGCAAACGCATCCATATCGGCGCACTGACCGTAGAGATGTACCGGCATCACGGCGCGCATTCCTCTTGGTGCGCGCTTCAGCCGTTCCTCCACACTTGCAGGATCAAGGTTCAGCGTCCCCGGATCCACGTCAGCAAAAACCGGCTTGGCCCCCGCCCGCAGAATCGAACTGGCAGTCGCAAAAAAACTAAAAGGCGTTGTAATTACCGAGTCGCCCGGGCCAACACCGGCAGCAGCCAGAGCCAGCCACAGTCCATCTGTGCCGGACGCGCAGCCAACGCAATCAGCGGTAGCGCACAGCGCGGCAAATTCACGTTCGAAAGCGACTACTTCTTCGCCCAGAATGTAGTGCTGAGAGTCACAGACGCGGGCAATAGCCGCCAAAACCTCATTGCGAATCCCCGCATACTGGCGCGAGAGATCCAGCATGGGGACATCCGCTGCCGCTTTGTGGCCTGCACTTTTCATCGTTAAGAAACCAAGCTAACAAAATTCTAGCATTGCCGCAGCCAATGCCCGGGCACACCCGCCTTTCGGTACTGGGCTAATCCTGCCGATTCTCCCGCAAAAAGCGGCAACGTAACATTAGCCAGCCCTTTTTGCCCGGAAAGCCCTCCAAAAGCTACAATGATCAAGAGAGCCACCAAGGCTTCCGTGTCCCCTATGCAAGCACAGGAGAAAGATCGGCAGATGGAAAATAAGCCGGCACAAAACATCCAGGACTCGTTTCTGAATACCGCGCGCAAGGACAAAAGTCAGATCACCATTTATCTGCTGAGCGGGGTGAAGCTGACCGGCCGTATCCGGTCCTTTGACAAATATTCAGTCGTCCTTGAAACCAACAATCAGGAACAACTCATCTTCAAACACGCCATCTCGACCGTGGTAATGGCCAAAGGCAGCCATTTTGACAGCCGTTCGCACGGCTCCATGGCAGAAGGCGACAGCGGTTCCGGCAAGTCGGAGGGCTAATTTATTCCTGGGCAGCGTTCCCGCCGTTTTCACCCGTCGGCCGGGATCAAGACTGGTCGTGATGGTCCGGAGCGCGCGTTCCTTGTAGCTCTGGAGTTCCGTTACCGCTCCCGTTCTGACCGTGACTTGAACGTGCCGCCCAGCGCCGTGCTTGCGCGCAACGTAGCGTCTGACCGTGCGGAAGGCAAAAGTGTCTCTCGCGTCGGCGTGGAAGAATCGCTGGCTGAGTTCCGCGAACTGGTGGCTTCCGCCGGCGCGGAAATTGCCGGCGAATTCATTCAGCATCGTGACCGTCCTGATCCCGCCACGCTCATCGGCAAAGGCAAGCTCCAGGAAATTGCCGGCGCTGTCGCGTCCGTTGATGCCGACCTGGTGCTCATCGATCACGAGCTTTCTCCTTCCCAGCAGCGCAATATTGAAAAAGAAGTAAACGCGCGCGTCATCGACCGCACGCAGCTCATCCTCGATATCTTTGCTCGCCACGCCCGCAGCCGAGAAGGCCAGTTGCAGGTGGAGCTTGCGCAACTCGAATACATGCTGCCTCGGCTCGCCGGGCGAGGCATAGAGATGTCGCAGCTCGGCGGCGGCATCGGCACGCGCGGTCCCGGTGAAACGCAGCTTGAGACTGACCGGCGCAAAATCTATCGCCGCATCCGCCACATCAAGCAGCAGCTTGAGGACGTAAAACGCATTCGCGGCCAACAGCGCCAGCGGCGTGAATCCGTTCCGCTCCCGACCGTGGCGCTGGTGGGCTATACCAATGCGGGCAAGTCGACGCTGTTTAACGTCCTCACCGGCGCGGGCGTGCTTGAGTCCGCCAAGATGTTTGCCACGCTCGATCCCACCGTCCGCGGCGTCACGCTGCCCAGCAAGCGCAAAGTGCTCTTGTCGGACACTGTCGGATTCATCCGCAACCTGCCCACCACGCTGGTCTCCGCTTTTCGCGCGACGCTGGAAGAAGTCCAACGGGCCGCGCTGCTGCTGCACGTGGCCGATGTCACCAGCGCTTCCGCCCACGACCAGCAGACCCAGGTGGAAAGCGTGCTGAAAGACCTTGAAGTCATGGACCGCCCGCGGATTCGCGTGATGAACAAGATTGATCTGGTGCCGCAAGCCGAACGTCGCGAGCTCAAAAACACCGCGAACCGGGTCTACATCTCAGCGCAGAAACAGCTTGGCCTGGACGATCTGCTGTTGGCCATTGACGACCACCTGAAGATTGACGCCATCGAGCACATGCGGATTCGCGTCCCCCAGAGTGAAGGCAAGCTGCTGTCACTGATTGAATCACGTGCGCACATCCTCAAGCGCTCTTATCGAGACAGCAAAGTGCAGATGGAAGTCGATGCCCCGGAATCGCTGGCGCGGGTGCTCAGGGAGTATCAAGTGCGGACCAGAAGTCGCTAGCTTGAGCCGATTCGCGGGCGTGACCCTGAGCGTCCTTTGCGGAGGGAAGAGTCTGCGGGCGAAATCCTGACCCTGAGCTTGTCGAAGGGGAAGGTCTGCTGCTGGCTTCTAGCTTCTTGTCCTCAATTGCTTTTTGATCCGTGTAAATCAGCTTTATCAGTGTCATCAGCGGTGAGGTTTTGGGTTTCGCCCTTCAATTACCAATTTTTGGCAATCTTTTGCGGCCCTCTGCCTGCGTCCCTCAGCTAGGACCCCACCCCCCATAAGCGTTTTGTTGCAAACAAAGGTTCAACCCCAATTCGACCGAACGGTGACCGACCGGTCGAACCCCATTTTTTCCGTTTTCCAGGGCTTCAATCGCGGTCAATTTCAGCCTTGTTTTCTCGTTTTTACTGTCCGGTCGGCAGAGGGTCGCAATGGTAAAAGTCGTGCGGCGCAACAAATCGCCGCGCCTCAAAATGTCATCCTGAAACGAGCGGTGCAACCGGGAGTCGAACGATCTAAATTTGGCGAAGCCTCCCTTAAATCTTGGCTGAATGCTGAGTGCTGAGTGCTGACGGCTAAGTTTTCAAAGAACTTGGCCTGCTCACCCCTGAGGGCTGCTGGAGAATAGCGCATTCTTTTGGGCGATGCAATAGCGAAAGTGACGTCCGTCAAAAACGAGCTGCATTACGTGATCCATTTTCTCTTACCCAAGCAAGCGCACCCTAATTCGTGTATGGTGTTTTCGTTATTTGTTCACTGCCAAGATGGAGCTGCATGTTAACATTTCTGAGTTCGTCTGCGTTGGCTTGTACTTATGGCTACTGGTGGAGCTCCCTTAGGGCCTCCGTTCGACATTCCGAGCTTCACGATTTCTGGTGTTCTGCCGCCTTACCTTGGGCCCACGGCGACAGATCCCGCGGCGATGTCGCCCTATGAAACAACACTAACGCGCATCGCCAACAGACTTTGCGCATCAGACGAGAGAAAAGTGATTTTCCGGGGTCTGTTGCAATACCGGCGAGCGCTCAACGCGATTGGACTGATCAGCGGATTTCAATGGTTGTCCGGTAGCTTCTTGGAGGATATTGAGGCAATCGAGTCCCGGGCGCCGCGTGACATTGATCTCGTCACACTTGTTCATCGGCCGGTGGGCCTGGATGACGCGGCTTTTCGGGCATTAATTACAGCGAACCCAAATGTATTCGTTCCTCCGCAAGCAAAGGCTACATACCACTGTGACGCTTACTTCGTTGACCTCGACAATTTGCCGGAGGCCATTGTGAACCAGACAAGATACTGGTTTGGATTGTTCGCCCATAGACGCACAGGCATTTGGAAGGGATTATTGCAGTTGCAAGTGGCCGTAACCCAAGATGACGCCGATGCATCTGTGATAGTGGGACCGTGATGCTCAAGATCGAACGCGAACAACTCGCCGCTCAACTTGCCGCAGTCAATGCGATGCTTCGGTCTCTGCCGTCCAACGACCATTTAGGGCGAATCGGCTTCGAGGCGCGTCGAAACGAACTACAACAGCAAATCCAAGCACTCGGTGAAGTTGATGAACGCCGAGCAAAGGTTGCGTTATTTTTCGGTGGAGATCCCGTCGTTGGAAATATCGGTATCGAAACAACCTTCGGTACAAGCGTCATGTGGTCATTCCAGGACATGATGTCGAAAGTATGGGGCGCACTCGATGAAGCTCAGCCTCTAAGACAAATGGGCCCAATCAGAGATAAAGAAGCGTCACAATTGCACATTACTAGTGTGGTCCATGGATCATTCGGGTTTTTGCTTGAAGAACTCGATAACCAAACTCAACCACTGTTTCGTACACCACTGAGTGTCGCTGCGGATAAAGTTACGAATTACATCATCAACTTTGCCGATGACAATGAAACCGCCTTTACCGAGACCATAGAAGCACTTAACCCTCGTGTCTTCAAATCAATTCGAGACTTCTTCAGCCATATGCACAGCCAGAATGCAACATTCCGAATTGTTGAGGGTGAGATTGATAAACAATTTGACCATCACGCTGTTGAAATAGCTTGGAAAAGAGCGGAAGGCACCAACGTTGATGAGCAACAGGTTCGCATAGATGGTCAATTGCTCGGCGTCATTCCTGTGGGAAGGCGCTTTGAATTACAGCCCGCGGGGGGCGGCCCTGTTGTTCGGGGTAAAATTTCCGAGAGTTTCGGAGAAACCTACATTCAAAACATAAGTCGGCAGCAATTCGCCGGAAGACTGTGGCGTGCTCAGCTTCTCAAAAAGACCATTGAAAAGGTTGGCAGGCCACCCCTTGAGAATTACACGCTCCTGCAACTGGACGAAATTTCAGAAGCGCATCCGCCTCAACAACCGAATGAATAAGCTTGGCCACCCGCGATGTGACGCATCTGGTATCGATTGGCCGTAATGGTTCAATTGCATCGATCAGACGCGGGCGCTCGAAAGGGTGCTCGCTGCAAGTGCGCATGTTCTATGATCAGAGGATGGTTTTCGGAAGACCCATCATTTGCCCCACCGATCTAGCTCACTTTGTCTCAAAAAAGCTAATGCCTTACGCCGGAAGGCTTCAGCGCAGGAGTGCGCTGAACGTTAACCAAAGCGTGAAACAGAAAAAGTCGCGCGCTATTCGAACGCAATCATTGATGGTGCAACTACGCCGTCTCGGGCGTAGACACAAATTCCATATATTCCCGGACAATCGTAGAAACTTACGTAAGCGTCGGCCCGAGTGGCTAGTTGATCTCGTCTGGTGGGAGGAGACCCCAAAGCATACTGGCGTGGCCTTGGCGGTTGAGAGCGAATGGAATGCGCCAGTGGCTGACATAGTAGCTGATTTTGAAAAGCTTTTAATTATCAAAAGTCCATTGAAGCTCATGGTGTATCGAGTTCGAGGAAAGGATCTTGCTCGCGTCCGCGAAGGCATACGACAAAACCTGTTGAAGTACGGTCAGCATGTTCCAGGCGAGAGTTATGTTCTTTGCGAATTCCTGCCGAAGTGGAAATGCACGGCTTACATGTATCGCGTTAAACAGGTGAACAGAAACGGCACAATTGCCGATTTGAGATTCCACAAAATCAACTTGGGCTAGCTCGCAGGAATAAATGGGTGTCACGGAGCACCCCACTATTTTGGTAACGCCCGCAAGATCAGAAACCTTTATTTTGGCAGGAAATCACTCCGGCTTGGCAAGCGTGTCTCGCAACTCCTGGGCGACACCTCAACCACCTTGCCACCGCGCCAGATATAGAGCGGACGCCCATCTCGCACATGCGATTCGACTACCTTCTCAACAGCCGCTTTCAGGGCCATTTCAGCGCGTTCCCCCAAGGGTAATTCGAGAATATTCGCCGGCGGTTTGGTCATGTTTCCCATATTACGCAACCAAGGCTTTGTACTGTCTGCTTCATCATGCGGAGTCTGCCAGGAAATGAAATGACCGTCCCTTACGAGACAAAGCCAAGAGCTAATGGCCAAGAGCCACCCGCCAGCAGATTTGGCGCAGCAGGCGATGGTACACTCCGACCCATGGATCAACGTTGGGTTGGTTTACCCCTGATCTTGCTCGGAGTTGCGTCGGGAATCTTCTGGATGAGTGGCCGCTGGCCTTTTCCGTTCGCGCCGGTCATTGCACTGTTCCTGCTCCTTACGGGTACAACTCTCCTCATCAGCAAGGTGGGCCAGTTGGCCAAGAGGATGCGCCCCTTACTGGGAAAGAATGTTCGTGTGCAGGTTTGGGGATTGGACTTGGCCGGTAGCCCAGGTTCCAGCTTTACGGTTCACGCGGTGCAGGCTGTCGGGGCTGGATTGCATTTGTATTTGCGTCCGGTTCCGAATGGTTCTCCGATACATTTAAAAGTTGCCCAACCACTTGGAACCGAGATCAGCAATCTCGGCGTTGAGATCTCCAAAGCCAAGTACGTCCAATGGGCTGGTTCGAAAATCAAAAAGATGGAAGGCGAGATGGCGCTAAAGTTGATCGTCAATGACGAGTCGCCACGCCAAGAAGTTAGTTAGTGCTGTCCGACGGCAAGCCGCGTACGTAGCTATTTTGCTTCACTCGCTACATTTGAACGTTCGAACTCCTGTGCCTGCACGCTCGTAATTCACGATAGGAATAGAATCAGTGGCGGCGCGAGACAAAGCCAAGAGCCAATGGCTAGAAGCTAGTAGCTGATTTTGCGGCACGATACAAAGCCAAAAGCTGATGGCTAAGAGCTGATTTATGACAGAAAAACGACCGCTTCGGGAACCGGTGCGCGAGGAACCGGGGCCCGCGCCCAAAAACTACATCACGCCCGCCGGATTGCAGCGTCTGAAAGATGAGCACCGGTTCCTGCTGAGTCGCGAGCGGCCGGCAGTGGTGGAGGTGGTAGCGTGGGCTGCCGGTAACGGCGACCGCAGTGAAAACGCGGACTACCAATACGGCAAGCGACGCTTACGCCAGATCGATTCACGGATTCGCTTTCTCTCGAAACGCATTGAAGCAGCCGTGGTTGTCGATCCCGCCGCTCCGCGGCCGGCATCAGCCGCTACGCGCGTCTTCTTCGGCGCAACCGTGACTTACGAGGATGCTGCCGGCCTCGAACACGTCGTCTCTATTGTCGGCATTGACGAGGTGGACCTTGATCGCGGCTACATCAGCTGGCGCTCGCCTCTCGCGAATGCGCTCATGAAGGCCAGCCCCGGCGACAGCGTAGCGCTGCGCGCACCAGCGAAGACAGAGCACCTCGAGATCATTAGCGTCGAATACGCGCCGATTCCGATGGATCCTTTCCGCGAACCGCCAGGAGCTCAGTCGACGCCGAAGTCGACGCCTAAGACCGAAGGCTCCTAGAACCCTAGAACGAAGACCAAGCCGCCGACTCTAGGCGTTCCTCCGAATCTTTTAAAGTGGAAGCCGCGAAATGGAACGAATGAAGCTTTATGAACAAATGAAATAAGTGCTCCTCACGAGCCAAGAGCCAACAACTATCGGCTAGAAGCTAATAGCTGATTTTGCGATACGATTGGTCAGCTTTGCGCCGCCACGGCTTAAAAATGGGAGAATGTGGGAATGTTGATTTGGGACTTGCGTTACGGGCTCCAGATGTTGCGCAAATCGCCCGGTTTCACCGTCGCAGCCGTGCTCACTCTCGCTCTCGGCATTGGGGCGACCACTGCAATTTTCACGCTCATACATCAGGTGATGCTGCGGTCGCTGCCGGTGGCGCAGCCTGACCAACTCTGGCGCATCGGCGCTTCTGACCGCTGCTGCTTCTCGAACGGCTATTCGCAAGGAAACGTCGCATCCCTGCCGCAGAGCAACTGGAATTTTTTCTCATGGGAGGCGTATAAGCACTTCCGCGCCAACAGCCCCGCATTTGAGAACCTGGCGGCGTTTCAGCCCGGTGAAGCAAACGCATACCTGGCGGTGCGGCGCGCGGGTTCCTCAAGCGCTGTCGAGACGCGAAATGGCGAGTACGTCTCCGGCAATTTCTTTGCAACGTTCGGACTTTCCGCCTGGCGAGGGCGGCTCTTCACAGATGCAGATGACCAGGAAGGCGCACCGCCGGTCGCCGTAATGAGTTTCCGCGTCTGGCAGGGAAAGTACGGGTCCGATCCGTCAGTGGCCGGAGCAACATACCAGCTCAACGGGCACCCATTCACGGTTGTCGGAATTGCCCCGCCCGGATTTTTTGGAGCGAAGATCGACAGCGAGGATATGCCCGACTTCTGGCTTCCGCTGGCAACGGAGCCGCTGATTGCCGGCCCAACTTCTCGCCTCAAGAATCCCCGGCTCGCGTGGCTTGATTTGATCGGGCGGGTTCGCCCGGGTACGAATCCGAAAATTCTGGAGACGCAAGTCCAGGTAGAACTGCACCAGTGGCTGGCAAGCCATGTGCCGGAGATGACCCCGCAGGAGAAAGCTCTTTTAGCAAGGCAGACTGTGCGCCTGACCCCGGGCGGCGCCGGCGTTTCCATGATGCGCGAGAAATACAAGGATGGTTTGCTGCTGCTGCTGCTGGCGGCTGCTTGTGTGCTGCTGGTGGCCTGCGCCAACGTCGCCAATCTCATGCTGGCGCGCGGCCTCAAAAACCGGCAGCAGACCGCGATACGTGTAACGCTGGGCGCGCCCCGCAGCCATCTCGTGCGGAAGGCGCTCATTGAAAGCCTTGCGCTGGCTGTCATCGGCGGCGTCGCTGGAATTGCTGTCGCATACGCGGGAACCAACTTGATCCTCCATCTTGCTTTCACCGGACCGGATACATGGGTTCCCGTGGACGCCACGCCTTCTGGCGTTGTACTGCTTTTCGCGCTGGCAGTCTCGATGATCACCGGACTTATTTTCGGTATTGCACCGGCGTGGATGACCTCGCATGCCGACCCGATGGAGGCGATGCGTGGAGCCAGCCGCGCCGTAGCACTCAATCACGGCATGCTAGGAAGCGCGAGCGCGCAGAAGATGCTGGTGATCGTGCAGGCGACGGTGTCGCTGGTGCTACTGAGCACGGCGGCGATGCTCGGCCAAAGTCTGCGCAATCTGGAGCGCCAGAATTTTGGATTCGATTCTGGCGGACGGTATCTGGTTTCAATCAATCCGAAGATTTCCGGCTACAAGCAGGAACAATTGGCGCAGCTCCTGAGCGGAGTTGAAGACCAATTGCGGCTTATCCCTGGCGTGCATGCGGTTGGCGCTGTGCTGGCAGCGCCATTGAAAAGTTGGGTCTGGCCGCATGACATCCGGGTTGAGGGCCAACCCGAGCCCGGCCAGCAGGATGATGTTTCATCCGGTTGGACCCGTGTGACGCCGGGATTTTTCGACGCGCTCGGAGACAGGATTGTGATGGGACGGCCCATTACTGATGACGACAACGCGAGCACGCGGCCAGTAGCGGTAATCAATGAAGCGTTTGCCAACAGATTCTTTGGCGGAGAAAACCCGATTGGGCAACACTTTGGTCCCGCTCCGCGAAATAACGCGGGAATGTACGAAGTTGTCGGTGTTGCAGCCGACGTAAATTTCGCGAGGGATCCGCAGCCCATGTATTTCCTGCCGGAGGCGCAGAGCACATACTTTGTTGATGCTGAGGCGGAAGAGCGCGAGGTCCTGTCGCATTACCTCTCCAACGTGGTGATTTGGGCGCCTGGAAATCCGCAGGATCTTGAGGCGCAGGTGAGAAAAGCGCTGGCAAGTGCGGCGCCGGACCTGATGGTGAACGGCATTCAGTCATACTCCGAGGTTATTGATGCTGGTTTTGCGCAGCAGAACATGATCGCAAGCCTGGCTTGGCTTTTTGGCGGCCTCGGGCTGGTGCTGGCTGCCGTGGGCCTCTACGGCGTGACAGCCTATGGTGTGGAACAGCGGACGAACGAGATTGGCGTGCGCATGGCACTAGGAGCGGACCGCGGCTCGGTGGTGCTTATGGTACTGCGCTCAGCGTTTTTTCAGGTAGGTATCGGGTTGGCGCTGGGGATTCCTGGGGCAATCGGCGCAGGGTATTTGATTACCAGCCACCTTTTTGGAGTAAGGCCGTGGGATCCGCTGATGCTGTTACTGGCTACGGTGCTGCTCGCAGTGGCAGCACTGATAGCAGCAGCCATTCCCGCGCGCCGTGCGACGCTTGTCGATCCCATAGTCGCGTTGCGCTATGAATAACCTTTCTCAGATAGGCCCTTCTCGCGTGAAGTCGGCAATTATTTAGGCCTTCATTCGGACATGAATCGGTGTGCGGCGCGAGAAAAAGCCAGGAGCTAATGGCTAGAAGCTAGTAGCTGATTTTTGCAAAGCGGAGCACTAAAAATCAAAATGGGCCTGAGAGCAAGAAGCGGTGACGGTTTCCTTGCCCACAAGCCCATTCGATCCTGAATCGGATCGGAGGTGATGTATTTATTTTAGGCCACTCGGGGGCGAAGTCAAGCGGTCCGCCAACTCTTTTTATACCTACATAATCATCTAGATGACCGTGTTACGGCAGTCGTGGCAAACTCCTGCAAACAAAGGAAAAATTTATTCGGGCGGCTTGCCGTCGAGTTATGCAAAATTTATCATGCGCGCGACAGTAGTAACTGGATGCCAATGATTGCCAGCAAAGTTCCAAACACCCTCCGCAAGACGACTTCCGGCAGGTGCTGTGCCCAGAGTCCGCCGAAATACCCGCCGACGAGAAAACCTAAAGCGATCAGCAGACCGGCTTTCAGATCAACATTTCCTGCTTTGTAGTACTCCCAGAAGGCGAGCGCGCCAATGGGCGCCAGCAGAGCTGCCAATGAGGTTCCCTGGGCCTTGTGCTGGTTCATGTGGAAGAAATAAACCAGCGCGGGAATGATCAGGATTCCGCCGCCAATTCCCACGATCCCGGAAAACACGCCAACCACAAGGCCAAGCAGTATGTAGAGGTAAGTCATGGCCGGAATGATAGAACGAAATCAGTTTTGCTGAAAAATCGAGCTGCTGAATGCTGAAATTCAGTCTTCACAAGTTGTGAAGTCGCGAAGCCAGAAAAAACAATGTTCGGATTTCGACCGGAACAGCCCGCGGAAGTGCTGCTCGCGTTGACACTGCCGCGAACCGAATGTTAAGTTAGAGAGTTTAGAAGTAACCCCGACCGCTTCTTGTTCACAACAACTTAACGATTATTTTTGCATGGACGCGATACTCAGGCAAATAGGCGAATTACTGATTAATTCCATCCCCACGATCATCTCAGTGCTGATCTTGTGGACGGCGTACACGTTTCTGGTGCACAACAAGCTGCGCCAGGTGCTGGAGCAGCGGCACGCCCTGACGGAAGGCGCAATCGAGCGCGCGCAGCAGGAAATCGCAACTGCAGAAAAGCGCACCGCCGAGTACGAAGAGCGAGTGCGTGAGGCGCGGTCACATATCTATAAAGCCCAGCAGGCCAATCGCCAGCGGGTAATGGACGAGCGAAACGCGGCACTGGCGGAATCGCGCACGAATGCCGGCGAGATAATGAAAAAAGCCCGGGCGACGCTGGAGAAAGATACTGTGGGCGCAAAAGCTGCTTTGGAACAGCAGGCCAACGTGTTGGCCGATCAGGTGATTGCATCAGTGTTAAAACCGGCTGCGGCGGCAGGGGGTCGGTAAGGATGAAACCGTTGGTCCAGAGATTCTGGGTTTGTGCAATCGCAGTGTCGCTAGGCTTAGCCATCGCGACTGCCATGCCGCTGCGAGCCCAGGAACATGCAAAGCCATCGAGCGCTCCGACGCAGGGTCAAGCAAAGCCAGCGCAGCCTTCACCAAAACATGAGGGTGAAGAACAGCTGGAAAATGGCGGAGAAGCGGATGCTATCCGCAATGCTCCCGCGGTGCGGTTCATCGCGCGCCACACAGGACTGACAAAAAATCAGGCTTATTGGCTGTGCATCGGACTGAATTTCGCCGTGATCTTTTTGGCCATTGCTGGGCTGCTGCGCAAAATGCTGCCTGGCTATTTCAAGGGACGCACCTCCACGATTCAAAAAGGGATTGAGGAAGCGCGCAAGATGAGTGAAGACGCGCGGCGCCGGCTGGCTGATGTGGAAGGAAGGCTTTCTCGCCTGGACGCCGATATCGCCACAATGCAGCGTGAAGCCGACGAGAATGCCAAAGCTGAAGAGCAGCGCCTACTAGCTGCCGGAGAAGAAGAGCGCCGCAGGATTGTTACCTCCGCTGAGCAGGAAATTGAGATGGCGGCCAATGCGGCGCGCCGCGAACTGAAAGCATACGTCGCGGATTTAGCCGTCCAACTGGCGGAAAAGAAAATTCGCGTGAGCAACGATACCGATGAAGCCCTGGTGCGTGCTTTCACCGTCCAGATGGGAAAGGACGGCAACTAAATGGCGGCAGTCCTGGGCCGGTACGCGCGCGCTTACGCTGAAGTGGTGGTCAAACACAAGTTAAATCCGGAAAAAACGGTTGCTGAGTTTCAACAGATGGCTGATCTGGTGAACGGCAGCCGGGAACTGCGGAATGTCTTGCAGAATCCGGCGGTCAGCCGTGAGCAGAAGCATCACCTGCTTGATGCCATCATCCAGCGTATTGGCGCGACAAATATCCTGCGGAACTTTCTGGCTGTCTTGATCGACCACGGACGCATCGGCCACATTGGCGATTTAGTTGAGCAATTCAAGCAGGAGTTGGACCGGCGGCTGGGTATCGCCGATGCACGAGTCAGTTCGGTCCGCGAACTGTCCTCGGCGGAGAAGAAGTCGCTGGAGCAGCAACTTGCGGCTATTACCGGCAAGACAGTTAGAACAACGTATTCTCAAGATCCCGGTCTGCTCGGTGGCGTTTTGGTGCGCGTGGGCAGCACAATTTATGACGGATCTGTGCAAGGCCGCCTGCAGCGCATGCGGCAAGACATTGCGAACGCATAAGAATTTGGTAAATGAGTAATCCGGATTTGGTAAATGAGTAAATTGGTAATTGGGTAATTGAAAGCTGCCGGAAGCTACGGTTTTCAATTACCAAATTACTAAATTACCCAATTACCAATTAACGACGCAGAGTGAAATTACGACAAGGTATTTATGGCTCAGATTAAAGCAGACGAAATAACAAAGCTCATCCGCGAGCAGATTGAAAATTACGAATCCAAGGTTTCCGTGGATGAGGTTGGCACCATCATCTCGCTGGGGGACGGAATCGCCCGTATTCATGGGCTGGATAAAGTCATGGCTGGCGAAATGCTCCAATTTGGCCACGGCGTTTCAGGGCTGGCTATGAACCTGGAAGAAGACCAGGTGGGCGCGGTTCTGCTGGGCGAATTCACTGAGATCAAAGAAGGCGACGAGGTGAAGCGCACTGGAACCATCATGTCAGTCCCGGTGGGCGAGGGCATGATTGGCCGCGTAGTGAATGCACTTGGTCAGCCGATTGACGGCAAGGGGCCAATCTCCTCCAACAAGCAGATTGAGATTGAGCGCATTGCTCCGGGCGTGATTGATCGGCAGCCGGTGCGTGAACCAATGGCGACCGGAATCAAGGCCATCGACTCCATGATTCCCGTAGGTCGCGGCCAGCGCGAATTGATCATTGGCGACCGGCAGACCGGCAAAACCGCCGTGGCGCTGGACACGATCATCAACAGCAAAGGCAACAACCTGATTTGCATCTACAACGCAATTGGGCAGAAGCGTTCGTCCATCGCGCAGGTAGTGAAGGTGCTGGAAGATTACGGCGCAATGGATTACACCATCGTGGTGGCAGCTTCCGCTTCAGAGCCTGCGCCCATGCTTTATCTTGCGCCGTATGCAGCCTGCGCGATGGGCGAGTACTTCCGCGATAGTGGCAAGCACGCGCTGGTGATCTATGACGATCTTTCCAAGCATGCGGCGGCCTACCGAGAAATCTCTTTGCTGCTGCGCCGTCCGCCAGGACGCGAAGCGTATCCCGGAGACGTGTTTTATCTTCACTCACGTTTGCTGGAGCGTGCGGCAAAAATGTCGGACAAGATGGGCGGCGGTTCGCTTACGGCGCTGCCGGTGATCGAAACGCAGGCAGGCGACGTTTCCGCTTACATTCCCACGAACGTTATTTCCATCACCGACGGCCAGATTTTTCTTGAAACCGATCTCTTCAACTCCGGCGTGCGTCCGGCGGTGAACGTGGGCATTTCAGTAAGCCGCGTAGGCGGTTCAGCGCAGATCAAAGCCATGCGTCAGGTTGCAGGCACGTTGAAGCTGGAACTGGCGCAGTATCGGGAGCTGGCGGCGTTCGCGCAGTTCGGTTCTGATCTAGATAAGGCCACGCAGGCACAACTCAATCGCGGCAAACGGCTGGTGGAGATACTGAAGCAGGACCAGTACCAGCCGCTTTCCTTCGGCAAGCAGATCATGATTATTTTTGCCGGAACCAACGGCTACCTGGACGACCTTGAAGTCGAGCACGTGCGCGCTTTCTCTGAAGAGCTGAACAAATATGTCGAGTCAATGAATCCCAAACTGCTGGATGCGATCATGCAGAAAAAGACGATTGACGACTCAATCAAGGCAGAGATCGAAAAGACGCTGAAAGAATTTAAGCAGCGCTTTGTGGCTGAGCGGCAGTCAGAGAAAGCCGCAGCGAAGGCGTAAACATAAAGACATGGCGAACCTTTTAGACATCCGGCGGCGAATCCGCAGCGTGCGCAACACGCGGCAGATCACCAAGGCCATGCAGATGGTTTCAGCGGCCAAGCTGCGGCGCGCGCAGGAACGTGCCCTGGCTGCGCGTCCGTACGCGCAGATGCTCACCAATGTATTGAAGTCGCTGGTAGCGCGGGCCGATGTTTATGATCCCCAGACGGGAGAAGCGCTGCATCCGTTGCTGGTCCGCCGTGAAGAAAAGACGGCGTTGTTGATCGTTGTCTCGGGTGAGAAGGGGCTGGCTGGCGCGTTCAACTCCAACATCCTTAAAGCGGCAGCCAAGTTCATTGATATTAAGAAGGACAAAAATATTGATGTCCTGAGCGTGGGCCGTAAATCGCGCGACTACTTCCGCCGCCGCTACCCTGTGGTGGTGGAGAAAGAAGCCAACCGCAAGGGGCCAATCCAGGTTGTGGGCGAGTATGTGGGCCTGATGAACCGGGCGCAGTTCGCCAGTGCGCGAGAGATCGCGGAGCGGGTAGTCCAACTTTACACTGAAGGGAAAGTTGATTCGGTTTACCTGGTCTATAACGAGTTCAAGTCGGTGATTGCGCAACGCCTGGTGGTGGATGATGTGCTTCCGATACGTGCCATCGGCGAGCAGGTACATGAAATGACCGAGGAGACAACGGAGGAACAGCTCAGGCAGCGCCTGGAAGCGGCCAAGCATGCGGGAACGGCTGTCCGTGGCGCAGATACTACGGAAATGGACAAGAAAGCTGCGGCATTTGGCACGGCGCAGGTGGATTACATTTACGAGCAGCCGCCGGCCGTGCTGTTCCGTGATTTGCTGCCGCGCTATATTTCCGTGCAGTTGTTCCGGGCCATGCTGGAATCAGAGGCCGCTGAGCACGCGGCACGCATGACGGCCATGGATTCAGCCACCAGCAACGCTTCTGACATGATTGATTCGCTCACGCTGGCCATGAACCGGGCCCGTCAGGCGAAAATCACGAAAGAGATTATTGAGATTGTGAGCGGTGCGGCCGCGGCGCAATAAGACCATGGGTGATCTGGCGATCCGGTGATCGGAATTGCAAAGGCATTTTGCCGCAGATTTTCGCAGATGAACGCTGATCAGAATTTGGTGATCGGATCATCGCAAAGGCAAAACCTTACTGCTGATCACGCTGATCGGAAGCGGGAGATCGGGAAACAATAAAGCTGGCCTTTAGCAAAAGATGCGGGCAGCTAAAAGACAAAGCTAATGGCTAGAGGCCAATAGCTAATGGCTGGGGTTAAGATTATGGCTACTCAAAATGTTGGCAAGGTAATACAGATCTCGGGGCCTGCGGTTGACGTGGAGTTTACCGAAGGCCATTTGCCGCCAATTTACCAGGCGTTGCGCGTAACGAGCGAAGGCTTCAAGGTGCCTGATCCCATAGATGTGGTGCTGGAAGTGCAACAGCATTTGGGCGAAGGTCGCGTGCGCACGGTCGCAATGCAGGCCACCGACGGCATGGTGCGCGGCATGAACGCGCTTGATTTGGGCGGGCCTATCTCCGTGCCCGTGGGTAAGGAAACGTTGGGCCGCGTGATGAACGTGATCGGCGAGCCTGTGGACCAACTTGGTCCCGTGAAAGCGGCGAAGCGGCTGCCCATCCATCGGCTAGCGCCGGCATTTGACGAGCAGGCCACCAAGGCCGAAATGTTTGAAACCGGCGTGAAGGTCATTGACCTGGTGCAGCCGTTTTTGAAAGGTGGCAAAATCGGCCTGTTTGGCGGCGCCGGCGTAGGCAAAACGGTTGTGATCATGGAACTGATCAATAACGTGGCCAAGCAACATGGCGGCTACTCAGTGTTTGCTGGCGTGGGCGAGCGCACGCGTGAAGGCAATGATCTCTGGCTGGAGATGAGCGAATCCGGGGTGATCAAGCCTGGTGTTCCCGCAGAATCAAAAGCGTCACTGATTTACGGGCAGATGACGGAGCCGCCCGGAGCCCGCCTGCGTGTGGCGCTTACCGGCCTGACTGTTGCGGAATATTTCCGCGATGAAGAAGGCGCGGACACCCTGCTTTTTATCGACAACATTTTCCGATTCACCCAGGCAGGATCTGAAGTATCGGCGCTGCTGGGCCGCATGCCTTCCGCTGTAGGATACCAGCCGAATCTGGCGACAGAAATGGGCGAGTTGCAGGAGCGCATCACGTCGACCAAGCGTGGATCGATCACTTCAGTGCAAGCCATTTACGTGCCTGCCGATGATCTTACTGATCCAGCGCCAGCCACGACTTTTGCCCACCTGGACGCGACGACCGTGCTTTCACGCCCGTTGACCGCGATTGGAATTTATCCGGCGGTCGATCCGCTGGCTTCGACCTCGCGCATTCTTGATCCACACGTTGTGGGCCAGGAGCACTACGACGTTGCACAGGGCGTGAAGAGAATCCTGCAGCGTTACACCGACTTGCAGGACATCATCGCCATTCTGGGTATTGAAGAACTGAGCGAAGAAGATAAGCTCACGGTATCCCGCGCGCGTAAGGTGCAAAAGTTCCTCTCACAGCCATTCTTTGTGGCGCAACAGTTCACCGGCATGGCAGGACGCTACGTGAAGATCGCCGACACGGTGCGCAGCTTCAAAGAGATCATTGAAGGCAAGCATGATGATGTTCCGGAGCAGGCGTTCTACATGAAGGGCGCGATTGAAGAAGTGCTGGAAGCGGCGGAGAAGATGAAGTCCGGAGCGGCAGCGTAACAAATGGCAGAGACCATTCAACTGGAAATCGTGACGCCGGAGCGGCTGGTGGTGAACGAAGCCGTCGACTACATTGAGATTCCCGGCAAGACCGGGTATCTCGGCGTGTTGCCGGGGCACGCTCCGCTCATCAGTGAGCTGTCTGCGGGTGAACTGAGCTACCGCACCGGCAACCACACGAAGCGCGTTGCCGTGGCTTGGGGATTTGCTGAAGTCCTGCAAACCAAAGTCACGATTCTGGCGGAAACAGCCGAAAAAGCAGAAGAGATAGATACCGCCCGTGCAGAGGCAGCCAAGAAAAAAGCCGAAGCGGAATTACAGAAGGCCGGACCGGAAGGCAACGCGGAAGCTGAAGCTGCATTACAGCGGGCGACGGCGAGGCTGGATGTAGCAGGCAAACCGAAAAGCTAGGTTGTTCTAGAGCTTACTTAGAATATGTTGCACAGACACTCCTGTCTGTGCCTGCATCGAAACCTCACCGTAGATAACATTGATAACACCGATTTACACGGATCAAAAGACTTCATAGGACATTTGAGGTTGTAAATCCGTGTTCATTCGTGGTGAGACTTGCTTTTCCGCTAACTAAAGCAGCTTCTTCGGCAACAAATAAGTAAATCCCGTAAAAAGTTCCCATCGTGTGCTGGTCGAGGTAAGACCGCGATTGAAGCCGACGTCAAAAACCAGATTCGGCCGCGGCGCATAAGTTGGTCCAAACAGGAAGCCGGCGGCATGCCCATTTTGAAATGGCTGCGTGAAATGCCAGAGTTCGCCTCCCACGCCGAACTTATGCGGCAGCCCATGAGAAATTGAAAGCGTCTGGCCGAACTGTGCGCGATGCCGCGCATCTTCAATCTGCTCGTTGAACATCGCATTCGCATCCACGTGATACTTACGAATGTCGGTTGAGACTAGAAATATTGCGGACTGACGGTTTGAGCCGATATCGAGATCGGGTGCAGTACCAGCCCATACGCGCCGGAAGTAACTCACGGAAATTGTAGGCCGGGTCTCTGTCCCGGGCAGCAGCACTGCCTGGAGTCCGGCGGAAACATCTCCCGGATCTTTGGAATTGAATGGCCCAAGATCAGAGTCTGCGAATGGCTGGGTTTGCAAAAGAAGCTCAAGCCGCTTTGCCGGCGAGAACTTGATTACTTCATTGAAGCTGACCTGATTGGGCAGATCAGGCGAGTGCTCCGCGCCCAGCACCCCGGTTTCAAATTGCAAATAGCCGACAGGTGTCAGCGTGGCTGGCGTGGAAACCGTTGGGCGGCCCGGATTGGCTTCTTGCGCGCAGGCTGCCGCGGCCAGAAAGAACAACATTAAGCTGCAAAGCTGTTTTTCGCAAAAAGACCGACTCCCCGAAACGCATCATTGTTGTTCGATTGAAATAAGTTAACGTAAGAACTCGACTAACGGGAATTTATTCCGACAAACTGGCCGGATATTCACGCAGCAGACGGCGTCCGGCTCTCGGCGAGGTCAAGGATTTGTCTTAGCCTGAGGGCGTTCTGCGCCGCGTAACCGGCCTGATCATTGTCAAAATAAACGTAGACAGCTTTCAGCTCTTTGGCCCACTCCTGAATGCGCTTTGCCCATTCGCGCAACTGTGCATCGCTATAGCTGCCCTGATATTTTCCCGCTGTTGGACCATGCAGCCGGACGTAAGCAAAGTCGGCGGTTATCTCCAGAGGCGAATGATATCCCGCCAGTTCATAAATACAGAAAGCCGCGTTGTAGCGGCGCAGCAGGCGATTTATCTCTGGCGTGATCCAGCTTGTTTCGCGAAATTCAAAGGTATAACGACGCTCGCGCGGCAGAATTTCCAGCAGACCTTCCAGCCGCTCAAGATTTACTTTCCAGTGTGGCGGCAGTTGAAAGAGCACCGGCCCGAGTTTTTTGCCCAGATGCTCAGCGCGAGGAAGGATGTTATCGAGTGCATTTTCAGGATCTTTGAGTTTTTTGTTATGCGTAATAAATCGGCTGGCCTTTACCGCGAAAACGAAATTTTTCGGCGTAGCCGTCGCGCCACGCCTCAAATGCTTCAATCGTCGGGAGCCGATAAAAGCTGTTATTTAACTCCAGGGTATCAAAGTGACGGACATAATAATCGAGCATCTTTGAAGCCGGCGTCTTTGCCGGATAAAACGTGCCTACCCAGTGCTTGTAGTGATAGCCGGAGGTGCCGATGCGGATGTCAGCTTTCATATCTCGAGCGCAGCGAGAGATCGCTATTCCCTTGTCTTCGCGTCCTTTAGTTAGATGCTGGATTGCAACCGCTGTTTATGGCAAGGGGTTACATTGATCAGGCCATAGGGTTCCCTCCCCATTCGCTTCGCTCACGGTCGGGATTAATACCAAAGGCTAATTAAAATCCGCCGTGCCCACTCGCAATACGGTTCTGGTTTTTTTGCCGCGCTCCGTCTTTGGCTTCTGCCGATGTCTGGTGCGCCCACGCGCCAAAGACTTTATTGCCAAAAGCGGTAATGGCAAGATAGTCGCCCAGGAAGTCGCCTTCAGCGTCGAACCCATCCGGATCCCACATGTAATTCTGGAAAGTTTTTCCTCCGTCGGTGGAGCGCGCCAGAGTCACCGTGGTTTGCTGATTATCCGTGCGGCGATCATAAAAGATCAGGTTCACTGCGCCGCTTTGCGGGTCAACGGCCATCCATTGAAAAAACTGATCTTTGCCGTTATGGATAGGATCGCTGTTCACACGCACAGGCGCGCTCCATGTTTTGCCAAAGTCGCGCGGACGACGAAACAAAAACATCCACATCGCCATTAGAGTAGTCACTCCAGGCGACATAAAGGTTGCCGCCATGTTTGCCCCTCGCATGTCCATGCCAATCTGGGGAAAGCCATTGGAGCGCGAAACGCCGGTAATGCCGAAGTAGCCAGGGCCGGCGGGGATGATGAGCCGATCTTTGCTGAAGCTGGGCCGCCGTCATGCGAGACGGCCATCATGATGCCGTCACGCGCGTCCCAGATTGTGTAAAGCGCGCCATCAGGGCCAACCACGCCATGGAACCCTTCCAGCGCGCCGTTATCATCGCGCGGCAGGCCGGGAACGCTGCTCAGCTTGATGGGACTGGACCACGTAATGCCGTCATCCGTGGAGCGGGAAAACAAGAGCTCGCTGGCCGCAAGAGTGAAGTGAGTCCAGCCGACATAAAGATTGCCGGCATGCGGGCCGCTGGTGTCGGCCACGATCCAGGGCTTGTCTTCAAAAGGAATGTCCGGCGTTGACTCATGCGAAATCACGGTGTGCGCTTCTTGTTCCCAGGTCTGGCCGCCATCGAGCGACCGGCGAATGAAGATGCCGTTGCGCGTTGCGCCATGTGCCCAATAGTTGGTGGTGCCAAGTTTGTCAAAAGCGATGTAACAGAGAATTGCATGGCCCGCGGCGTCATAAGCTAGGGAAACGTCGCCGGAGACGCGGTACATTTCGGGCGCGGTGCCTTCGGCGGTCTTCCAGGTCTGGCCGCCATCATGCGAATACGCGGCGCTGGCGGGCACCTGCCATGCAACCACGGCCTGCTGCGGATTTTTGGTGTTCACAGCGATAGCAGGTTCATTGAAATATCCGGCAGCGGGCGTAATATCAGTTAAATGGGCGCTGCGGAGCGGGAGGTAGTTGCTGAGCGAAAGCGCAACCCGCAGCAGATAAGCAACAACAAAAATCGGATCTTCATAAAGTTTCAAATCGGAACCCATTCTAACCAATGGCAGTTTTGCTGCTCACCCTCATCAGCAGTTTGAGTCTTTAATAACAGGATATAATCTGCCTTCACGTTCATTGATTCTTCCAAGAGGTGCAACCCACCATGCGTAAACTGCTCTCCTTTAGTGCCGGATTGGCAATGTTGTTGTGCGTTTCCCTTGTCGCTTTGGCCGCCGCTTCAGCCGCCAATCCTGCCGAACCCGCTGCTCCTTCCCAGGACGGCACCATGCCTGCGCTCACTGCCATCGCCGGGCAGGGAATGATGAGCAATGAAGCTTATGACGACCTGGAACAACTCTCCGACTACATTGGCGCCCGCGTGACCGGTTCGCCGGAAGCCGGACAAGCCATCGAGTGGGGCTTGCAGAAGATGCGCGCCATGGGTCTTGAAAATGTTCGCGCGGAAAAATGGCAAATCTCGCGCGGCTGGACCCGCGTTTCCGCCACCGCAGAACTCGTTGTTCCTGTTCATCGCCGCCTCTCGGTCGATTCCATGGGCTGGGTCGGGTCCACCAAAGAAGGCGGTGAAGAAGCCCAGGTGGTGCCGGTAAACTCCAACAAGCTTGAAGACGAGATGAAGAACAATTCCGCTTCATGGGCCGGCAAGGTCCTGCTGATTGTGAAAAAAGGCGTTGCGCCGCCTCCCAACCCGGCCAATTTTGCCAGGTTTGGCGACTTCCTGAAAAAAGCGCATGACGCTCACGCCGTCGCCATCATCGGCGGACAAGGCGGCGGATTTCCCGCAGGCATGCACCTTACTCACACCGGCGCGATGGGCTTTGATACCTATTATGAAATCCCGGTAGTGAGCATGATTGCTGAAGACCAAGAGCAACTCACCCGCTTTCTTGATCAGGGCAAGCAAGTGCGCATGCAGATCAACGTGCAGAATCGCGTTACCAATGGCCCGGTGGATTCCGCCAATGTTGTGGGTGAAATTCGCGGCACCGAACATCCTGAACAGGTGATTGTTGTCGGCGGCCATCTTGATTCCTGGGACCTGGCCGCTGGCGCCACTGACGACGGCTGCGGCGTAGCCACAACTCTGGGCGCGGCCAAGGCCATTAAGCTGAGCGGCTTCAAACCTAAACGCACCATCCGCTTTGTGCTCTTTACCGGTGAAGAGCAGGGCCTGCTCGGCTCGCTGGCTTACACCAAAATGCATAAAGACGAACTGCCCAACCACGTTGCCGCGCTCGTTCTGGATAACGGCCAGGGCCCGGTCGTGCGGCTTGACATGGGCGGCCACGATGACCTGATTCCCGCAGTTGAAAAGTTTGCCGACTCAGTAAAGTCTTTTGGCGAGGTTGAAGTCGACGATCGCACCGTCTTCGGCACCGACGCCGGCCCATTCATTCTCGTCTGGTCTGCCCGGCATCAACATGGGACAGGATTCGCCTGAATACAAATACACGCACCACTCCGCCGTGGATACCTTTGACAAAGTAAAGCCTGACCTGCTCACCCGCGACGCCACCGTCATGGGCCTTACCGCTTTCTGGATCGCCGACCGCCCTGAGCGCCTGGCCAGCCCGTGGCCTCCGGAAAAGACCGCCAAGATGCTGGTGGAAAAACATAATGACACCATGTTGAAAGCGTTTGGCATCTGGCCTTTCGGTGATCTGGGCAAGTCCGACGAAAAGAAGCCGCGCCAGCGCCGGGCGGAGGGGAGAACTTGTAGACCCCTCGCCCTCCGCGTCAATTAGGAATCTAAAGCGGTTACTTTGCCGTGGGCCCCCCCGATCCCCTTTTTCTGATCAGTGTCATCCGAGTAAATCAGCGGTAAGGTTTTGCCTTTCCGACTTTGGATTGCTCTCCGTGTCTAGGCGTGCGGTTACTGTATGGTGCGTTTTGCCTTTCCGATTTCGGCGATACGCGCGATCACGGCGATACGGCGATCCCGAGCGCCCCTCCCCCTCCCGGTCATCCGAGATTGGCGTAGGTTTGGCGACATCATCCCAAGGTCATCCCAGATTGGCGTGGATTTGAGCGATTACATGTTGATTGGCGTTGGGTTTCGCGGCCGTTCGCTATTTGCTGTTCATTTCGTGTCGCTGATCAGTGGTATTAAATGGTTTTGGTTTTCTTCCGGCTAACTGCCAATGGCCATTTGCTAAGTTTTCAAAGATCTTCACGAAAGACTTCACACCCTGAGGCGCTGCAAGAGTTTAGCCAATTTGTTCGACGCGAATCAATAGCGAATAAGGACATGTCCGAACCTGCTGCCGACAACGAATAAGGCCATCTTGACAAAGCAACGTTGCGGAAGCATGCGGCTTTGCCCACTGCCCTTCCAGTTCTCTCGCCGGGATATAGCCGTTCGGGAATCTGGCAACACCCGGCGAAAACAAGCCCGCGGCGCCAACACCGCCGACGGTCGGGAACAACAAGTGGCCGCGATGAACGCTATTGCCAGCTAATTGAGGTTCGCAAATGGGATTGCAGGTTGATGGCCAGGTTTTCCTCGGCGTTAGTGCGGGCCTCGGCAACATCATACCCCGCGCCAATAGCGAACGCCTGATGCTGGCGCTGAACCATTCCTGTACTGGTGGAAACGATCTTAATATCTATCATCAGCGTCAACTTCAGCAGCCCGGGCGAGATAGGGTTGGTCTCCACGGCTGAAGTTACTTTCCCTACAAATATCTCATCGCAATATTTGTGAAGCATTCGTGAAACCGTCGGATCAGCTTCGAAGAGTTCATCGAACACTTTTCCATGGGTGGCCGACGGTCGGAAGATCGCGACAGTCGAGTGTCCCGATTCCGCGACGACCGAAGCAACTTCGGTAGTTAATCGGAAATAGTTTTCATGGCTGCTAGGTTCAGAAATTAGTACCGCCCATTGGCCAGCTTTACGGCTGCTCGGTGGGCTGATGCTACTGGCGGGCAAACGCTTCCTCAGGCGTTTCACTTGAGTTGCGTCGTCGATGTAGACCGGTATACTCGGTGGGGATATTACTTCCTGATCCGTCCGAACCGGTGTCGGAGAATTCTGTCCTTCCTGCTGATTGGAAGTGATTTCACCTTTGGGTTCTCGAATGAATCCGAAGTGTCCGATCACCCCCACAGTTGCAAAAACAATTGCGAATATGATTCTTCCCCAGAAAGTGCTCACCTTGTCCTTGATGGCTTCCAGCACGATACCGCCGGTTATAGTGCACACGAGGCCGACAATTAGGTAATCGATGACTTGGCCGTGAAAGAGACCGCTCATGATTAGGAATCCGTGCTCATAGATGAAAGCGATGTACTCTTCTCTACTTTGGCGCTAGAGTAATGTTGCGGAAGAGAGCCTTGGCGGGGTTTTGCTGGACTCCTTCTCCACCATACCCAAGGACAAGGTTGATCTGGCCAGCTGTCTGGTCGGCTCCCGGAAAACTGATAAAAAAATTCATTGGCAGTTCGGGCATAATCTGGACGCGATTGGGAGCGTTCGGTTGGCCAATATGTACTTGATCCGAAATCAAAGAATTGCCATTGTTATCCACCGCCGTAGTCGAACCTTCTCCCGAGGGCAATATAAAAATCTCTCGGCTTATCTGCTTTGTTTGTGACCGAACCCGAACACCAAATATGGTCCCCCACGGCGAACGCAGCCCTTGACTTGGAGCAAAAACTCGTTCTGTTCGAGAGATGCAATGTGGGACGGACGGCTAGATGGTCGAGCAACGTTGCCGCTGGAATTGGCCGTGGCATCCGATGCAATCCGACGTGAGAGCAAGTCGTCAATCGCTTTAGTTCTTGGTAGGTCAGCCGAGGAGACCGCCATCATTTTGGCGGTAGAGACATCTGGCCCTTCGCTGTCAGATGCACCGAGTCGGAAAAGGGCACGAGCGTGCCAGTCACGATCGCATCCACACCTGCAAACTGACCTAGCTTTCGTATCGTGGCTGGATCAACAAGGCCCGAAACGCTGATTTGATGCTCTTTAAGGATGGCTGCAAGCTGAATACGCTCGACCACTGTGAAAGATCTTGCATCCATCACCAACTGTGTAGAGAGTTCTTCAGAAATGAAGCGGCCCAGTTCCGTGACGTTTCCTTGAAGATCGGTGAAATCAGCTACCGTAATGGTGCGGCGATTTCCGGCGTTGATATCGCGAGCCAGAGAAGTGGCTATCTGCTTGAGATCATTCTGCTGGGCAAGCGCTGGGATACTTGGAAGGCTTGCCAGTGTCAAAGCGATGGCAAAGAATGGACGCAAGAATATCATTCGATGATCTTGCGGTCGAGAAAGCTGCTGAAACATTGGGACCTCCGATAGACTACTATGCGAAATCGCGCTGCATTGGTCGGGGCCGTAAGGGGGTATTTCCTACTTTATACTCCATCATTAATCCGGCTGGGCAAGTTTTTCTCGCGGCCAGAACCTTAAGACTACTAAGGGGTACTACGCTCTGAGATCGCCAGTCATAAACCTCGCTAAAACTGCCTCCTCAAACGTCCTCCAAAACTCCTCGGCCTTTACTCCCTGCTCCCTTAGCTTTCTCAAGCTCAGCGCATCATGCCTTTTTGCCAGACGAACATTCTTTTCATCGCGCAGCAGCGAACAATGAGAATATGCCGGCACTGTATATCCCAGCGCGCGGATCAGCAGCAGTTGCCGTGCGGTGCTCTTGAGCAAATCTGCGCCGCGGACGACTTCTGTGATCTGCATCGCGGCATCGTCAACCACTACGGCAAGTTGATAAGCGGGGATATCATCGCGACGCCAGAGGAGAAAATCGGCAAAGTCGCGTCCAGCGACGAACTCCTGCCGTCCGAAATAACCGTCATCAAAAGAGATCGTTTCGCCATCGGGGACTTTGAAGCGCCAGCTCACGCCTGCGGGCGAATCGTAGTCTCTTGCGGTTCCGATTTTTTCGCGGCAGGTTCCGGGATAGGGAAGTTCGTCGTCTGCGCCCAGCGCATCGCCATCTTGCGGGCCGCCGCTCGCCGATCCTGCTTCATGCAACGCTGCTTCATGCAACGCTGCTTCATGCAACGCTGCTCCATGCAATGGTGCTCCATGCAATGGTTCTTCATGCGGCGCAGACAACGCTCGCTCCAGATCTTTACGCGAGCACGTACACGGATAGATCAATCCGGTGTCACGGAGCTTGTGCCATGCGTCGAGATAAAAGCTGCGACGTTCGCTTTGTGAGTACGGCGCGAAGCTGCCTTGGCTTCTGCCGCTCGCTAGATCAAAACCTTCATCCCAATCCAAACCCAGCCATCGTAAATCTTCATACATGGCGCGGACGAACTCCGGCTTGCATCGCTGATAGTCAAGGTCTTCATTTCGGAAGATGAGTTTGCCGTGTGCGGCGCGGGCGCGCTGCCACGCCACCCAGAAGGTGCGGGCGTGTCCCAGATGGAGATATCCGGTGGGTGACGATGCAAGCCGCCCACGATAAGAAGAGCTTTTAGCCATTAGCTCTTGGCCTTTAGCTTTGTATTTTAGCTGCCAACATGCGTCGCTAAGATTGGGAGTATGGTTCCCCAGCCATTCTTCCTGAGCTTTTGGCCTCGCCGAAATTTCTTAAGCCTAAACACGATGGCTAAATACTGATTGCTGATTACTACTTCGGCTTAATCACCACCAGATTCGGCGGCGCCGGTGATCCGTCCGCTTTCTTGAAGGTCATGGGAATCTGGACCTCGTCAGCGTTGGTGTTGAGGTTGATTCGGTCAACCGTGTTGGTACCGGCGACGCCTACCCAAAGCGTAGCCCCATCGGGAGTCAGGCTGCCGTTCAAGGCCTCCGTTGCGCCGGCAGGTAATGAAACCGCGCCAGCGCTGAATACATTGTTCGTATTCACCAATGTAAGCACCTTGTTCAGGTTTGCGGGCAAAACTGCGATATGCGTCCCGGCCGATCCTACGAGTAACTGGTGTGCTGTAAACGCACCAAGCCCGAAGTCGATAAAGTTGTTGTTGTAGGTGACTATGCCGGGACAATTCGCCGCAGTGATGGTAGTCGGCGGCGTAAGGTCAGCGGTATTGACGCTTTCAATGTCGACTCCCGGGGAGTCAACTGCCACTACCGTGTTCGTATCCCGAACGGACTGCACGAACTGTATGTTGGTGGAATTTGTTGGTGGCGCTGTGGATTGCACAACGTTGTTGCATGTGGCAATGGATTGCAGCCCTGCCGAGTTGGCCACGTACACAAATGGCCCGGAAGGCAACTGGGTCACATCCGTGCTCACGCCCCCAATGGTCAATGTTTGTGGTGTCAGGAATGACGAGATCACGTATACATTGCCATTGCTCGCGGCAACATAGGCCCTGAAGCCGTCATCATCAAAATTTGCGGCTACTGCCCCGGTCAAAATAAAAGTGGTGATGGTGCTAGCGCTCTTGTTAGAAAGCCAGACGCGCTGCTCAGACGGGAATGGATCAATCGGATTGCCCGTCGAGGAATCAATGGCGGCATTGGAGATGATGGCCTGGTTCCCATCCGCCGAGACTGCAAGCACTTTACCTATCGGTATGGGTGAAACCAGAGTCACCCCGTTGTTTGCGGTATCCAAGGTAACCAGCCCATTATTGGTGCCAATGTAACCAGTTGCACCCGACCGGTCAAACAACAGTGAATTGGGGAAGCCCGGCAGAAAGATCGGTGACCCTGCCACCGGCGGAGTCTTGCTGGCATCAATCGGGATCAGTGTAATGCTGGAGCCTGGCACATTAGGAAAGGTGCTGGTGGCATAAACGGTTGTCGTATTGGGGCTGATGCCCGCCACAAAGATGCCGAACAGGTTGCTGTAAATCGGCGTGTTGATTCCTATCCCGCAACTGGGGGGAGCGCAAACGGCTTGAAGTCCAGCCCCACCAGGCGATACGGCCGTCAAGGTTGTTCCCGCAACTGTGGCGACTGTAGTGTTATTGCTGAGAATCGTTACAGGTGCGTTCGGCGTTACTGCTCCAAGTTCGTCCACCATATCAACCTGGACGACTTTAGTGTCTGCAACGTTCATGGTTACGTCTTCAGTCGGGACTCCCGCTGGGTCTCCATTGACGTGGAGCTCAAGGTGGACCGGCATGCATGTCTTTATGAAAACAGCCGGTGACGATGTTGAGCCGACGCTGGCAACCACGGCCGTAATTCCGGGTGTGCGAGCCGTCGCTAATCCATTTGCATCCACTGAGGCCACGGCGGCTGCGGAGGCCGACCAGCTGAAATTACCTACTTGGCTGGTGATTTCCGTGCCGTTATTGAATGCATGCGCCACGAACTGGTGTGTCTGCGTGATGGAGAAACAGGGTTGCGTTACCGGATCAACGCTGACTGAAGTAATGGCCGGATGCACGGCCACGGTGACCGGGCCACTGGTTACACCTGCCGCAGTGGCGGTGACGATTGCCGTCCCGGTAATGGGATTTGCATGGGCGTCAGAACCGTTGCAGACCACAAAGGCGGAATCCCAAACTCCGGCGCAAACGCTGCCCTGCGGTGAAATCGTAGCAATGCTGGTATTCGTGGAATTAAAGGTGAACGTGGTGCTCACGGCGGCATTGGCGGAATTCACCGCCGATACAGTGAGCGTGACCACCTGCCCTGCCACCATAGACAGTGTGGCTGGAGCTATCTGCACCGCAGCGATGGTATTATTTGCCGATTTTGAGCCGCCGCAACCCGCTGTCCATGAGACCAGGAGAGCAATAAGGGCGATTCCGGTAAAAAATGGGTAGCGTGGGCTTTTTCTTCGCATCTTGAGAGACACTTGATTGCGCATAATATAGAAGAGAGTTCAGTGTAGATTCTTGCGCGGATTTCTTCAACAGCGCGCGGCCAATTCAGCGTTGGCTCGGCTCGTTTTTGCCGCGATTCGCTGCGGTTTACCTGACTAGCTTTGCTTTTCCGGTCCGAGCCCGCGACCGGATTGCGAAAGCTGAGAGCCTTTGGTTTACTGGGCTGATTCTTTTTGCCCGTTCATCCAGCTTGGCGGCAGGCCGTGTTGACGGATTCAGGTTTCGGTTGCTATATTTATAAGGTTCCGCGAGTACAATTTAGCTTGCCTGTAGTGAGCTGTAGCATGTTTTTGCCCAAAGATTTGTTTTTAGTGGGCTACCTCGCTGAAATGGTTCGCGCTACCTTCCCACGGAAGGGTATGCGGGCCAGGAGAACGAAACGGAGTGCCCCCGATTCAGGCTCGGTGCCACCGTCGTTTCTCAACCACAGATAGGGTAATTCAACACTCTCCGCCAATGAGGCGGATTTATGGCTGCTTGCATCGCAGCCAGTCTCGCAACGCGGGATTCTAAAGCAGGCTAGTCGCGCCCGTGCGCGCGGCCATTTGTCTGCCCAAAAGAGCAAAAAGTTTGGTAGCACCAAGGCAAAGCAGCGTAGCTGCCGGGCCTTGAAAAAAGGAAATAACTTTGCCCACATTTAATCAGCTGGTTCGAAAAGGCAGGACGGCGCCGAATTACAAAACGGCCAGTCCGGCTCTGCAGTCATCACCGCAGCGTCGTGGCGTGTGTACGCGTGTTTACACGCAGACACCCAAGAAGCCCAATTCCGCCCTGCGCAAAGTGGCCCGCGTTCGCCTGACAAATGGGATTGAAGTCACCACGTACATTCCCGGCGTCGGCCACAACCTGCAGGAGCACTCGATTGTGCTGATCCGCGGAGGCCGCGTAAAGGACCTCCCCGGCGTCCGCTATCACGTAGTGCGCGGAACGCTCGATGCCACCGGCGTCGCCAATCGCAAGCAGGGAAGATCGAAGTACGGAGCGAAAAGGCCGAAGTAATTGCATTTTGCGGGCGTGAGCGAGGCATGCCGAGCGTGAGTCCGCAGCGATCATCCTGAGCGCGAAGCGCGAAGGACCTAAAAGAATTTGGCAATTCCGGCAATAGCCGAAGTAAGACAAAGATTTAAAGGATTTAAAACGATGCCTAGAAAAGGACATGTTCCAAAGCGCGATCCGATAGCGGACCCGATTTACAGCTCAACGCTTGTCACCAAATTCGTGAACGCCATGATGTGGGGCGGGAAGAAATCCACGGCGCAGGGAATTTTCTATCAGTGCATGGAAAACCTGCAGGCAAAGGGCGGCGACGAAGCCCTTAAGCTCTTCAAGAAGGCCGTGGAAAATGCCAAGCCCATGCTGGAAGTGAAGACCCGCCGCGTAGGCGGAGCCAACTACCAGGTGCCGGTGGAAGTGAATCCCGATCGGCGCACCTCGCTGGCTATCCGCTGGATCGTGAGCTACGCGCGTGAACGTGGCGAAAAAGGCATGGTAGACAAGCTTTCGAACGAATTGCTGGATGCGGCCAACGGTCGCGGCGCTGCGATCAAGAAAAAGGAAGACGTGCACCGCATGGCGGAAGCCAACAAGGCGTTTGCACACTATCGCTGGTAAGAAATTTTGACGTAGAGACGCGGCATGCCGCGTCTCAGAGACGCAACGTGTTGCGTCTCTACATAGAGAGACTTAGGGAAATGCCCAGACAAGCACCATTAGAACGTTGCCGCAACATCGGGATCATGGCCCACATTGATGCCGGCAAGACAACTACGACTGAACGTGTCCTGTTCTATACGGGCATCACGCACCGCATTGGCGAAGTGCATGAAGGCACCGCCACCATGGACTGGATGGAGCAGGAGCAGGAGCGCGGCATTACCATTACCTCCGCCGCCACAACCTGCACCTGGCGCGATATCCGTATCAATATTATTGACACGCCTGGCCACGTGGACTTTACCGCCGAGGTCGAGCGCTCTCTGCGTGTGCTCGATGGCGCTGTAGCCGTGTTTGACGCCGTGCATGGCGTGGAACCGCAGTCGGAAACCGTATGGCGCCAGGCCGATAAATACGGCGTTCCCCGAATTTGCTTCATTAATAAGATGGACAAGATGGGCGCTGATTTTGAGCACGCCGTCGATACCATCCGCAAGCGCCTCAACGCCCGCCCCGTAGCCATTCAAATTCCCATTGGACAAGAAGCAGCTTTTAAAGGCGTCATCGATCTCGTCGGCATGAAGGCCATCTACTGGCGCGATGAGACCATGGGCGCGAAATACGAAGTGGAAGAAATTCCCGCCGAACTGAAGAAGAAAGCCGAAGCATTCCATGCCCAACTGGTCGAGTCAGTCGCTGAAAATGACGACGAGATGCTGCACAAGTTCCTTGAAGGTGAAGCCATCAGCGCCGACGAACTTCGCGCTTCATTGCGCAAGAGCGTCATCAGCCTCAAGCTGTTCCCCGTCCTCTGCGGAACGGCTTTCAAGAACAAGGGCGTGCAAACTCTGCTGGACGCGGTCGTGGATTATCTGCCTTCGCCTCTCGACATTCCTGCAACGCAGGGCACAGACCCTGATCACCACGAAAAGAAAATTGAGCGCAAACCGGCAGACAACGAGCCGTTTTCCGGGCTGGCTTTCAAGATCATGGCTGATTCGTTCGTCGGCCAGTTGGTGTTTGTCCGCGTGTACTCCGGCCATTTGAAAACCGGCGACAGCGTTCTGAACACTACCAAAGGCAAGTCAGAGCGCATTGGCCGCCTGCTGAAAATGCATGCCAATAAGCGCGAAGAAATCAGTGAGATTTACGCAGGCGATATTTGCGCGTGCGTCGGGTTGAAGAACGTCACCACGGGTGACACCATCTGTTCGGACAAAGCGCCAATCCTGCTGGAATCGATCACCTTCGCCGCGCCGGTAATTTCCGTCGCTGTCGAGCCGAAAACGAAGAGCGACCAGGAAAAAATGGGCGTCGCTCTGAGCCGTCTGGCGCAGGAAGATCCCACGTTCAAGGTTGCGACCGATCCGGATTCCGGACAGACCATCATCAGCGGCATGGGCGAGCTTCATTTGGAAATCATCATTGACCGCATGATGCGCGAATACAAAGTGGAAGCCAATGTCGGCAAGCCACAGGTTGCGTATCGCGAGACTATCCGCAAGGAATCGCAGGCGGAGGGCAAGTACATTCGCCAGACGGGCGGCTCAGGCCACTATGGCCACGTCAAGCTGCGCATTGGTCCCAATGAGATGGGCAAGGGCTTTGAGTTCATCAATGAGATCAAGAGCGGTTCGGTGCCCCGCGAGTTCTTCAAGCCGATTGAGCAAGGTGTGAAGCAGGCCATGGAAGGCGGCGTGTTGGCCGGCTATGAAATGGTCGATATCAAAGTCACGCTCTATGACGGCAGCTATCATGAAGTAGATTCCGACGAAATGGCATTTAAAATCGCGGCCTCCATGGGCTTTAAAGAAGCAGCGCGCAAGGCTTCGCCGGTATTGCTGGAGCCGATCATGAGTGTGGAAGTTGTTGTGCCGGAAGAGTTCATGGGCGTCATTATCGGCGACCTGAATTCACGCCGTGGACGCATTGAAGGCATTGAACATCGCGCCGGTTCGCAGGTGATCAAGAAGCTTGGTGCCGCTGGCTGAGATGTTCGGTTACGCCACCAACATGCGTTCAAATACCCAGGGTCGCGCGACCTTCTCCATGCACTTTGCGCACTATGACGAAGCGCCACGTGCGGTGACAGAAGAGATTGTCGCCAAGGTACAGGGCAAGCCAGCAGCAAGGTAATGTCCGGCGCAGGCGAGTACGTAATCGTCTGGGAATTTCAGGTAAGGCAGGCAAGGAACGAAGAGTTTGTTCAGAAGTACGGGCCTGAGGGAGACTGGGCGCGTTTCTTCCGTAGTTCCGCAGGCTACATTCGAACGGAGCTGGTAAGAGATGTTGCTGCTGATTTTCGCTATCTCACGCTGGATTACTGGAAGTCGGAAGAAGAGTTTAAGCGCTTCCGCGAGCAGAACCTGGCCGAGTATGAGCGGTTGGACAAAGAATTTGAAGGTTTAACGGAATCAGAGACGCGCTTGGGCGCTTTCTGGTTTACAAAGATCGGCAAAAGTTAGAGGAGCTTCAGGCAATGGCAAAAGAAAAATTTGATCGCAGCAAACCGCACGTAAACGTAGGAACGATTGGCCACATTGATCACGGCAAGACGACGTTGACGGCGGCGATCACCAAGGTGTTATCGAAGCACAATCCGAAGATCAAGTTTCGCGATTTTGCCTCGATTGATAATGCTCCGGAAGAGCGCGAGCGCGGCATCACGATCGCCACGGCGCACGTGGAAGATGAGACGCCGAACCGGCACTATGCCCACGTGGATTGCCCGGGCCACGCCGACTACATCAAGAACATGATTACCGGCGCAGCCCAGATGGATGGCGCGATTCTGGTGGTAGCAGCCACTGACGGTCCGATGCCGCAGACGCGTGAGCACGTGCTGTTGGCCCGCCAGGTAGGTGTGCCCTGCATTGTGGTGGCATTAACAAGTGTGATGCCGTGGATGACGCCGAGCTGCTGGATCTCGTTGAACTCGAAGTTCGCGAGCTGCTGAAGAGCTACAAGTTCCCCGGCGATGATGTTCCGGTGATCCGCCTTTCTGCGCTCAATGCATTAAACGGCGATGCCAAGTGGGAAAAGCAGATTGACGAGCTGATGGCTGCGGTCGATAAATACGTGCCGCTACCGGCCCGCGATATCGATAAGCCGTTCCTGATGCCGATTGAAGATATCTTCTCCATCTCAGGCCGCGGCACCGTTGTTACTGGCAGAATCGAGCGCGGCAAGGTGAAGGTCGGAGAGGAAGTTGAGATTGTCGGCTTCCGCGACACCAGAAAGACGGTGGTCACGGGCGTGGAAATGTTCAAGAAGCAGCTTGACGAAGGCATGGCCGGCGACAACGCCGGGCTGCTGCTCCGCGGCATCGGCAAAGACGATGTGGAGCGTGGCATGGTTCTGGCGAAGGGCGGATCGATTACGCCGCACACGAAGTTCAAGGCTGAGATCTACGTTCTGAACAAAGAAGAAGGGGGACGTCACACGCCGTTCTTCAAGGGCTATCGTCCACAGTTCTACTTCCGCACCACAGACGTGACGGGCGTGGCTGAGATGCCTGCCGGCACGGAGATGGTGATGCCGGGCGACAACGTTTCATTGCAAATCGAGCTGATTACGCCGGTGGCCATGGAAAAGGGCTTGCGCTTTGCTATCCGCGAAGGTGGACGGACGGTGGGAGCCGGAACAATTTCGGAGATCAT
>CAWHQH010000010.1:0-101342 GCA_963831465.1 Terriglobia bacterium
TGAAGGCATGGAGATCGTGCTCTAGGTTTGTACCCTCAACTGTGAGCGGGAAAAGCGTTTTGCAGTAGGCTTTGTTCCTCCTGACCTTGGCCAGCGTGTTCTCGTATCTTGCTGTCTCCCTAGTGCTTAGTAGGATCTTGATTCAGATCCGCATCGCCTCAAGTTTTTCTCCTAGACGCCTCACTTTGCCTGCGACTACAATACCCCCGTCCGCATCCTAATGTGTGACAACAGGCGGTATCGGGAGTTCCCGAACTGCACTGGAGGCAAAATGAGCATCACTTCCTTCAACGGAGGGCAGCGCGACAGCGCCCGACCGAATTCCGTTCTGCTGGTTCCATCAACAAAAGATCACCACTACCACAATCCTCGACAAAAAGCTCCGGCATGAGCCCATCACCTGCCTTACGGCCTATGACTACGCCACGGCGAGGCTGGTGGACCAGAGTGGCATTGACATGATCCTGGTGGGCGACTCATTGGCTCAGGTGGTTTTGGGCTATGACAATACCCTGCCCGTAACCATGGAGGAAATGCTGCATCACACGCGGGCGGTGCGGCGCGCGGTGCGCTCTGCCATGGTGATTGCCGACATGCCCTTTGGCGCCTACCATGAAGACGAAAAAGAAGGCGTGCACAACGCTCTGCGCTTTGTGAAGGAATCCGGCGCTGAAGCGGTAAAACTGGAAGGCGGCGCGCAACGGGTGGGCCTGGTCAAGCGCGTGCTCGATGCCGAAGTGCCTGTGATGGGGCACATTGGGCTGACGCCGCAGTCGCTGCACAAGATGGGCGGCTATAAAGTCCAGGGCAAAGATTTTTCCGGTATTGAGCGGCTGGTGAAAGATGCTGTAGCGCTGGATAAAGCCGGAGTCTTCGCGATTGTGCTGGAAGGCGTGCCGCGCGAGGTTGCCGCGATGATTACCCGCGAGGTCAGCGCTCCGACGATCGGCATTGGCGCTGGCCCGGATTGCGACGGCCAGGTGCTGGTCTTCCATGATCTTGTGAATCTCACGTTCCATGAGCCGGCAAAATTTGTGCGTCGATATGGCGATGCCGCGGCGCTCTTCACCAATGCCGTGGAACAGTTCAAGGCGGATGTTGAGACACGCTTATATCCGTCCGACGCAGAATCCTACCATCTGCCCAAAGACACCAAGGTGGAACTGGAAGCGATTTTAAGACGTAAGGAAATGAAAGCTTATTCGAGATAGCAAGTATGCTTTTGAAATCCCGAACGAAGTGAGGGATCGCTACTCTCTTGAGAAATTCTAAGGTTTGCCATTTGTCATTTTGAATCAGGGTAGGGATCCCTCGCTTTGCTCGGATTCCAGAAAACAAGCTAAAGGCCAATTGCTAATTGCTAACTGCATTTCCCCATGCTCATTCTCACTTCTGCCGCTGAAGTCACAGCTGTAAGCAAAGAAGCGCGCCAAGCCGGCAAGCGCGTGGGCTTTGTGCCGACCATGGGCGCGCTGCATCTAGGCCATCTTTCTCTTGTGCGAACGGCGCGCGCGCAAGCGGACGTGGTAATCACCTCAGTCTTCGTAAATCCCATGCAGTTTGGCCCGACGGAAGATTTCAGCAAGTATCCGCGAGACGCAGAAAAAGATTCAGCCATGCTGGCCGCTGAGAAGTGCGATTACGTTTTTCTCCCTTCGGTCGACGAGATGTATCCGCCGGGCGCGACTACTTGGGTCAACGTGGAAGGCCTGAGTGAAAAGCTGGACGGCGGTTCGCGCCCCGGACATTTTCGCGGCGTCACCACGGTTGTCGCCAAGCTGTTCAATATCGTGCAGCCTGACTTTGCTTTCTTCGGCCAGAAAGACGCCGCGCAGGTGGCCATCATCAACAAGATGGTGCGTGATCTGAACTTTGATGTGCGGATCGTCGTCTGTCCCATCGTGCGTGAAGCCGACGGACTGGCCATGAGCTCACGCAATGCCTATCTGAATCCCGCACAGCGCAAGCAAGCGCTGGTTTTGTATCGTGCGCTTATGCGCGTGCAGACGCTGGCAGATCGCGGCGAAAGCAATTCTGCCCGGCTGAAAATTGCCGGCGAACAGGTAATTGCGGAAGAGGCTGCGGTCAAGCCTGATTACTTTGAGATCGTGAATCGTGACACGCTCGATTCCCTAGCCGATATTTCCGGCGGAGCGCTCGTCGCAGTGGCCGCTTACGTGGGCAACACGCGGCTGATCGACAATATTGTGGTGACGGGAAAAGGACAGGCAGCCGCGCCACGCTAAACTCCTGGTTAAATCCAGCGCTCACTTTTTTGAAACAAGGCATTGCCTGCGATCACATATCTGAGCGGCATCTCCGCAGATTTCGTAATCCCAATGCGCGGCGTTACCGCAATGTCATCCACACAGAAACCATCGCTCATTGCCTGAAGATCAGACTTCGATGAAAGCATGTCTTTGCCATTGTCCCTGGGACGCGTAATGGCAAATGCTTCACACAGCTTCCCGGGGCCGCTTGCCAGCTTGCGCAGATCGCGGATCGATGTGAGATCAAGATCGGCCAGTTCTCGCGCTTTGGCCATCTCGGCAATTCCACTCACCGGCTCCAGCGCGCGGATCAGAATGCAGCCCGCATCCCCATCAGGTAAGCAGGAAATATTCAGGCAGTAATGCACGCCATAAATGAAGTAAACGTAAGCGTGCCCCGGAGGTCCCCAAAGCACAGCGTTGCGGGCGGTGTTGCCGGCAGCAGCGTGCGCGGCAAGATCGCCCGCTCCGAGATACGCTTCCACTTCAACGATGCGTCCCGCCAGCTGTTTACGTCCTTCGCGACGGACGATCAGCTTGCCCAGCAGTTCACGTGAAACTATTCGCGGATCGCGATTGAAGAAAGCCCGGGGCAGCAGCTTGGCATCCCGCGTCATACAGGACGCGACTGCACGTGCGCAAAGCGCGCTTTGAGACGCAGAAACGGACTTTCCAGCCAGCGATAAGAAGCCGCAGCGAGCAGGATGGTAATAGCCAATCCTACGATGGATTGCGCAACCACCATGAGAGGTGTTGAAGCAGGGACCAGACGAATCGCACAGAAATGTGCGAACTCATGCAGCACATAAAGACCGTACGAAATTTTTCCCAGATAGAGCAGAGCTGGGTTGCGAAAAAACCCATGCTGCGCCCCCAGGACCGAGAGCAGCACCGCCGCGCTGGCCAGTGCTGTAAACGGATGTCCCACCGCCATCTGCCATGTGGTGAACTTCAATGTAGGACTGGTAACCGTGAAGGCATACACTGCAATCCATGTGACTACTCCACCAAAGAGCATTGCCACGCGTTGCAGGCGGGTAAAACAAGGCAGCTTGTCTCCAAACAGCGCAATCAATATTCCAAGAGCGATAGGATCAAGCCGCGTGAATGTGTTGTACTCAATTCTCTCCGCTGGCGCAGCGGAAATTGCCAGCCACACTCGCCAAACGTTCGCGACCACCAATATTCCAACCGAGATAATCGCCATCGCGCGCACAGAAGCTTTGCGCAGTGCCAGCGGCCATGCCAGATAGAACTGTTCTTCAATCGAGACGGTCCACAGCGGCACGGCAAAAGACGCCGGCAAGCCATAGAAAGCGTAAATCCAGTTTCCCGCCAGCAGGCTGTAGCCGACCACATACCGCATCGGCAGATGCTGCCCGGGAACCAGCGCTGCCAATACCGCAGCGAAAGCCACAAACGCCAGATACAACGGCCATATGCGCAGAATGCGCCGCAGATAAAAGCCGCGCAGGTCCAATGCTCCAGTGGCAGCGCGCTCGCGCAGCAGGAGGCTCGTAATCAGATACGCGCTCAGCGCAAAAAATAAATCAACGCCGTAAGCCCCTGCGCCAAACGTCGGGATGAGTAAGCTGCTCAGCCAGTGCGGATATCCGGCGCGGTCATAAAAATCCATGGTGCGCGGAGCCGCATGAAAAATAAACACGCCAAGAAAAGCGAAGAACCGCAAAACATCCAGCTCAGGACGATAAAAGCGCACCGAATGCTCTGAGCGCTCGCGCGCGTTAACGCCGCCACCGCCGGAACTGTCTCTGCAGCCGTTGTCATCTACTTCTTTGCCGCGCCAGATTTCGCCGCGCTAAGCTTCGTCACGCTTCGCTTCGCCGGAAAGCTCCGGCACTCTTAGCAATCCACTCATCCACATTCCGCTCCAGAATATCCAACGGCAGCGGCCCTGAGCCCAACACCACATCGTGAAATTTTTTCAGGTCAAACTTCGCGCCGAGCTTCTCTTTTGCCCGAGCTCGCAGCTCCTTGATCTTCAACTCTCCGGTCTTGTAGGCCAGCGCCTGTCCTGGCCACGCAATGTAGCGATCTATTTCATTCGTGATGTCCAGTTCGTGCTTGGGACAGTTTTCCATGAAGTATTTGATCGCTTGATCGCGCGTCCAGTGCTTCACGTGCATTCCGGTGTCAACCACCAGCCGCACCGCTCGCCACATTTCATAGCTAAGCTGGCCAAACTTGGAATACGGATCGCTGTAAAGCCCCATGTCTTCGCCCAGAGATTCGGCATAAAGCCCCCAGCCTTCCACGTAAGCCGTGTACTCGCCAAAGCGGCGGAAATTGGGCATTTCTCCCAGTTCGTGCGCACGGGCAATCTGCAAATGGTGTCCCGGCACCGATTCATGCAGCGTAAGCGCTGTCATTTCCCACTTGGGCCGGGCATCAGGCTTATAAAGATTAACGAAGTAGGTTCCTGCCCGCGATCCGTCCGCCGCGCCCGGGCGGTAATAAGCCGCCGTTGTATCGGGGGCAAAAGACATGGGGATGGCCTCCACGCCGTAAGGTTCGCGCGGCAACGTGCGAAATACTTTTACCAGATTGGGATCCACAGTTTTAGCCAGTGCCTTATAAGCCTCAAACAGTTCTTCCGGGGTCTTGTAAAAGAACTGAGGATCGGTCCGCAGGAACTTGAAAAACTCATTACGCGATCCCTTGAACCCCGTTTGTTGCATCACCCGGTCCATTTCGCCATTGATGCGCGCCACTTCCTTCAGTCCGATCTGGTGGACTTCTTCCGGCGTCTCGTTGGTCGTGGTGTAGTGGCGAATCATCTGCGTGTAGAGCTCTTCGCCATGGGGCAACTGCCAGGCGCCAACCTGGTCATAGCAGGCGGGTAGGTATTCGCTCACAAAGAACTGCTTGAACCTCGTGAAGGCTGGCACAACCTGTTGCTCCACCGCTTTGCGCGCATCCTGCTGGAGCCGCTGTTGATCAGCCTGGCTGATCGTGGCAGGGAAGCTCTTGAATGGCTTATAGAAGCCGCTCTGCGTAGGATCGCTCACAATCTGCTTGTCAATTTGCGCCGGAATGCGCTCCATAATCACCCGCGGATGCACCATGCGCTCGCGAATGCCTTCTTGCAGCAGGGCGGTAAATTGCTCTAGCGCCGTGGGGACGGCACGAAGCCGCGCCAACCAGTCTTCATAATCTTTCACTGTCTCAAACCGCAATGAACTGCCCAGATCGTCGCTCGTCTGCGGGCCTTCACGCTGGTTAAAGCTCATCAAAAACCAGCGGACTTTGTACTGCTCAATGCGGTCGGCATAGCGCTTTTGGAACAGGTCGCAGTTGAGTTGGTCGGCCTTGTTTAGCTGCTTGCGGTCGATCTTTGCCAGCTTCGCCAGAATCTCGTGGTTGTTCTGGTCGCGGCGCGCATACGCTTCCGGACTTCGGTCCGTCCAGCGATCGTTCCATCGCCGGTCGCCCAACTCTGACGCGTCTTCCGGACGCTCCTGCATTTCCTGGTCCCACGCTGAGGTGAAAAGTTCGTGCAGCGCCTTGGCTGCATTCGGCTGTGGCGCAGCCCGTCCGATCACAGGCAAAGTTAAGAGTACAAGCACCAAAGGCCACGCTCGCATTAGTTCCTCCGATTCAAGCAAAAAGTGTATAGCAGTTTGCAGCCGCATTAAAATCAACGGGTCAATTGAAGGCTGTCTGAGAACAACAGAAGCTGACTTTCGACTGGAGGCACGTCAATGAAACTGCGCAAACCCGTTCTGCTGGCCATGCTGTGGACAATCGCAATGTCTGCTGCCAATGCCGGAACCATTCCCAGCGGAAGCCACGCAACCGTCCGCCTCAATACGTCCCTGAGTTCAGCTACAGCGCGTACAGGCGAAGTATGGAGCGGAACTCTCACGCATGACATTGTTGAGCATGGCAAGGTCATAGCCAAGGCAGGCGCTCCAGTCAAAGGCAGGGTTACCTACGTAAACCGCAGCGGACGCCTCCACAAACCCGGCGCGCTAACTCTGCGGCTGAGTTCCATCAACGGAAAAACTGTTTATAGCTCGGCTGTGAGCCGCCAGGGCAAGAGCCACACCAAGAGCAATGCAACCAAAATCGGCGGCGGAGCGGGTGCCGGCGCGCTGATTGGAGCGGTGGCCGGAGGCGGCAAAGGAGCTGCCATCGGCGCAGCAGCAGGAGCAGGCGCGGGAACCGGAGTTGCCGTCGCTACCGGCAAGCAGGAAGTCAAAATTCCGGCCGAAAGCGTTTTGACCTTTACGATTACAGGATCGAAGTAACCAAGCAGTCAGCAGCAAGCATTCAGCACCTAGCCAACCCGTTTACGCAAGGACGCAAGAAGAAGAAGCGATTTATGAATTTCTGATCTCCTCTGCGACCTTTGCGTCCTCTGCGGTTAAGCTCCTTCGGCTGATCGCTACTTCCCTTTCAGCGCCGCAATCGCTGCCGCTGCATGCTCATCTGGTTTCAGGCCCGTCAGCACGGCAGAAATCCGGCCTTCCGGGCTGATCACAAAGGTCGTCCGCTCGATTCCCATGTATTTCTTGCCGTACATGCTCTTTTCCTTCATCACGCCATATTGGTTGCAGACAGTTTTATCGATCATCGGCCAGCAAGGAATAGGGCAGATCGTATTTCTCTTTAAATTTCTTCTGGGCAGAGGGCTTGTCGGCGGAGATACCCAACACCACTGCGCCGGCTTTCTGTATTTTAGTGAATGCGTCGCGGAACCCGCACGCCTCTATCGTTCAACCGGGTGTGTTGGCCTTGGGAAAGAAGAACAGCACCACGTTCTTTCCGCGATAGTCTTTTAATGCGGTTGGCTTGCCTTCTTCATTGGCAAGAGAGAACTCCGGGGCTTTATCATTAACTTCCATGGTTTTTCCGTGTTTATAAGATCAATGAATTTATATAGCAGAAGCAGGTTCCTGGCCAGCGCGGTGCTCGCGTTGGCATGTGCTACGGCCGTTACCAGCGCGTTTGCTCAGCATCGTAAAGCGCACAAGCTGCGGGCGACCGCCGTGGTTGAGGTTACAACGGATTCCGCCGGCATTGTAGGTACGCACATCTTTCCCGTGACTATTCTCGATGAGGGCAGCTTCCATGACGCCAGTATTTATAAAGCCACGCCGGAGCCCATGGCGCTGGATAAAGGAATTGTCTATGAAGCGCAGTCAGATGGCATTCCCGTTGGCTACGCCACCGTGCTAAGCAGCACAAACAATAAAGGCTGGACTGCGCTGGGCAAGTGGCAGCTCGCAGAAGAGCCGAAAAAAGCCCAGGCTCCGCCCCTGTTACTCCAGGCGACGACCGGCCGATCATTCATCGTGGCGATGCCACACCTTCAGCTACGCCTGCCAGCACTCCCGCGCCGGGCACTTCTGATTCGACAAGCAGCGCCTCTGCAAGTGTGCCCTCTTCCCCCAGCGATTCTTCCTCCGGAGCGCCGGACGATGCTGATCGACCCGTTTTACGGCGCCGCTTTCCGCAGCCGGAACCAGCTTCCACGCCGCAACCTTCGCCGACTCCGTCAAATCAATCCCCAGAGGGATCGCCTGCTCCTCGCTTTAAGCTGCCTGTAATTACATCTGGCACCAAGACATTTGTGGCCGTCTCTGACAATGAACCGACTGACGTGCGCTCCTTCGCCTTCAAATGGAAGGCCGGTGAAGAACAGCAGATGGAAGCCAAGATGCGAAAGCTGGCGCTGGCTCAGCTTCCCCGGGAAAACGCGCAACTCAACACTGGTTCACTTCAGAACGTGGTCATGCGCTCGTTTGACCTTGACCTGAGCAATGACGCGGTCGTGGTACTCAGCGCGGAGATTCCCGGCAGTTATCTGGCACAGGGTGAAAAAGGGACGCCAGGGAAATTCATATCCCGTTACGTCACTGTGATTGCTCGCGTGGACTTTGAAGGCGTGCCGCAGAAGCTTGCCTCCAGCGTGACCGATTCTTCCCGGCTTGACGTAGCGCCAAGGCTGGAGCTGATTGATGCAGTGGATGTGGATGGTGACGGCTTGGCCGAGCTGCTCTTCCGCGAATACGGCTACGAAGAAAAAAGCTTCATCATCTATGGCGTTGGCCGCAGCACAGTGACCAAAGTCTTTGAAGGCGCCAGCACACCGCTGCGATAGCGGATAGCTACGCTTCGCAGCTATCCGCCGCTCACCGCCGGCACAATCAACACTTCCGCATCGGCTGGCACTTTGGTCGATAAGCCATCGGCAAAGCGGATGGCTTCATCGCCCACAAATATATTGATGTGCTGGCGGACCGTGCCTTGCTCATCCACGATCCGGTCTCGCAAGCCGGGATATTCTTTCCACAGAGCTTTGAGCGCTTCCGAAACATCTGCCGGCGAGCCTTGAACCGCAAGTAGATTGCGGCCATCGGCAAAAGCAGCCAGATACGTCGGTATGCGAACGGTGACTGGCATTGGCTATCTCGCAGCTCGCGCGTGGCGGGCAGCTTGCGTTTCGCCGGCTTAGATCTTCCAACTGCCTTGCTTTTCCCTGTTTTGCTTCTTACTACGCTCTTGCCGGTCTTCTTTATGTCCTTCCGTGGTAAATTTTTCCCATCGTCGCCCACCCATGCAGCTTTCACGCAGACCACAGCCGGCAGTCCTTCCATGATTAACTTCCATGAATTTCCTTCATCACTCGATCCATAGACCTTGCCGCTTCTAGTGCCGAAATAAATACCCGCCGGATCACACGTGTCGGTTGCCAATGCATCGCGCAGAATAGTTTCCATAGCGTTCTTTTGCGGCAGTCCTCGCGTGAGCGGTTCCCATCTCATGCCGGCATTTTTTGTTCGGTAGACACGCAGCTTGCCTTCCGGCGTGCAGCGGTACTGGTCTGATTCGATCGGAATGATGTAAACCATCTCAGGAACGTGCGGATGCACGACCATGCAAAAACCAAAGTCAGATGGCACGCCGTTCGCAATGTCATTCCATGAATTGCCGGCGTCGTCACTGCGATACAGCCCCCAATGGTTCTGCAGGAACAGCTGCTCCGGCCTGCCACGATGCTGCACGACCTTGTGCACGCACTGGCCGAATTCCGGATACTTGTCCGGCATAAACTCTGCGCGTATCCCATTGTTCCGCGCCTGCCACGTTGCTCCGCCATCATCCGTCCGGTACGCGCCTGCCGTGGAGATTGCAATCATCATGCGCTTGGGATTTGTTGCGTCCGGCACAATCGTATGCAGGCACAGCCCACCGCCGCCTGGCTGCCATTTTGGGCGATGAGGATGATTGAGCAGCCCTTCCACGGGCGACCACGTCTTTCCCGCATCGTGCGACTCAAACAACGCCGCAGGTTCCACGCCGCAATACAGCGTGTCAGGATCATCATTGCGCCCCGGTGTAATCTGCCAGATATTCTTCAGCGTCAATTGCGTCTCAGGCGGGAACTTCACGGAATAAGCTTCCGGTTCCGTCACCGTTTTGCCGTAATCGTCAGACGAGCACAGCACCGTGCCCCACTGGAAACTCTGCTGGGCCCACCACAGCCGACGCCTACCCTGGCGCTGGTCGAACGCCATGGCATAGACAGGCGCGCCTATTGAATACGGGCCTCCCACTTCCCAGTTTTTGCGCGACTTATCAGAGCGCAGAACAAATGCGCCCTTCATGGTACCCACCAGCACAATTACATCGCCGTTTTTCGCCGAGACGTGTTTGACCTTGGGCATGCTTCCTCCGTCAGAATTTTTGTTTCCGCCATTTTATCGGCGAGACCCACATAATTTCCAATCACCTTCTACGGGCTCCTTTTGCAAATTGATTTGAGTCCAGCGGTTGATGGAATTTGTGCGTTTCACCACACACCAGGCGAAACCTTGCACATTTGAACGAAAACACCGATGCGGAAAATAGTTCACTTCTTCAACGACGGAATGTTTCCCCTTTATCGATATCGATAGCGGCGGCAGTGTCCAAAGCATGACCGCCGGAGGACGAAAAAGTTTCTGGCTGAAGCCCCCGACGACGGTGAAGATTCATCCCATGACACGGCTCCCTGGGAACCAAAGACGAATCTGCGTAAATTTATTGCAGTGCTGAAAGAGACTTCAGCCGCGGTCGAAGCCGGTATTAAGAAGGGCAAAACACTCGATCAGCTCAAGCAAGAAAAAGCCCTGGCTCATGGGATTCCTGGGGACAGAGCTTTATCAAAACCGACATGTTCATCGAAATTTCTCTATACAGCTTGAAGAACAAACCGACTGGGCCGAAGAACTCGCATGGGCATACAAGCAAATAGCTTTTCTGAAATCGTGAGCAGCGCAAAAAATCTTCCGCTTTTCCTGCGAAGCGGGACGGCCCTTGCTTCAGAGGGCGTCAGGCCACTTGCGTGCGGCGTGGAGGACACCAAGAATTTCGACTTGATTTTTTCGAAGACGATAAAAAACAATAAACGGTGTTCCCGTGATTACCAGTTCGCGAGTCCCATCCAGCCTGCCCGGACGGCCTAAGTTGGGTATTGTTCCAGAACATCAATGCCTGCAAGGACCCGGTCAACTAAAGCATCTGCCCGGGCCGGGCGCATGTTCGCTTAAGTATCCATGCACGGACTTCAGGTCGTCGGCCGCCACAGCCGTCCAGCCTATCTTCACTTATGGCGGCGCCAGCCGGTGGCCAATTTCTTGATCTCTTGATGATCAATTAAGCGGCCGGAATCGGCCTGTTTGATAGAAGCCTTAATGTGCTCAAGCTGCCATTGTTGAACGTCAAGATAGGCTGCAACCGCTTCATTGAGAAGATAGGTTCGATCCCGGTCGAGTGCTTTCGCTAGTACATCTAGAGCTTCTACTTTGTCTGACTCAAGCCGAAAACTGATCGTTTGCTTATCCATATTACAATGTATTATATATTATTATAGCGTAATGCGTAAGGCCATTAGTCGTGAACACCCCTCTTTGGGCCGCACTGAAGCGCGAAAGCGCAAAACTTTTTGTTTTGATTGCCGTCTCCTAGCCGACTAGCTTCTTTCCCAACAATTCATTCACCAGCTCCGGCTTGGCCTGCCCTTTCGATGCTTTCATCACTTGCCCCACAAAGAATCCTAGGATGGTCATCTTGCCCGCTCGGTACTGCTCCACCTGTTTTGGATTGGCGGCAATAATTTCGTCGATGATCTTCTCCAACGCGGATACATCCGTGATCTGCTGCGGCTTTTCCCGCTCGTAGACCGCGGCGAAGTCCTCTCCGCTGGCAAACGCCTTGTCGTAAAGGTCTTTAAGTATCTTGCTCGATATCGCGCCCGACTCCACCAGATCAGCCGACATCGCCACGCCCTTCATGGAGATCGGTGACTGCTCAATTTCCAGACTTGCAGCTTCAGTCGTCCCATAAGCTCGCCCTGCACCAGATTGGCCACGCGCTTGGGATTCTTTGCTGCCTTGGCCGCGTCTTCAAATTGATCGGCAAGCGATTTTGTAGCGGTCAACACCCTCGCGTCATACTCGGTAATGCCATAGTCAGCGGCCATGCGCTTGCGGCGGGCTTCCGGTAGTTCCGGCAAAGTCCTTCGGATCGTCTCCTGCCATCGCGCATTCACCACCAGCGGCGGAAAATCAGGCTCAGGAAAGTAACGGTAGTCATGCGCCTGCTCTTTGGAGCGCATGCTGTAGGTACGGCCTTCCTGCGCGTTATAGAGGCGCGTTTCCTGCTGAATGCGCTCGCCCGCTTCAATCGCTTCAATCTGCCGATCAATCTCATACTCAATGGCGTCGCGAATGAAGCGAAAGGAATTTACATTCTTGATTTCTGCTTTGGTGCCGAATTTTTCCTGGCCTCGCGGACGCACGCTGACATTGGTATCACAACGCAGCGACCCCTCTTCCATGTTGCAATCGCTCACGCCCGTGTACAGGATGATCTCTTTCAGCAGCGTCAGGTATTCAAATGCCTCGTCCGCCGATCGCATATCGGCTCGCTAACAATTTCCACCAGCGGCGTCCCACTGCGGTTCAAATCAATCGACGTATAAACTCCGGAATCGGCCAGGCCGTCATGAATGCTCTTACCCTCATCTTCTTCCATGTGCAGCCGCGTAATGCCTATCTTCTTGCTCCGCCGCTTGCCTGCGTAATCTCAATATATCCATGCTCCGCCAGCGGCTTATCAAATTGGGAAATCTGGTATCCCTTGGGCAGGTCAGGATAAAAATAGTTCTTCCGGGCAAAGATCGAGGTTTCACGCACCTGGCAATTCAGCGCCTGCGAAGCCAGCACAGCAAATTCCACCGCCAGCTTATTGAGCACCGGCAACGCTCCCGGCAATCCCAGGCATACCGGACACACGTTTGTGTTTGGCGGAGCGCCAAACTTCGTAGAGCAGCCACAAAAAATCTTGGTACGCGTGAGTAGCTGGACATGCACCTCCAGCCCGATCACCGGCTCATATTTCTCACGCAGCGCGGACCCATCTGGGTGCTGGCAGACATGAAAAGATTATAGGACGTTCTTTGCGAACCTATGAACCGGCTATAAGAATGCATTCAAAACATCACTTGGAGGGTGAATTCTCGCTTGGCGGCTTGTCCATAGGAATATCGAAGTAAAACAGATCCTTTGTGCCTGCCTTGATGCCGGAGATATACAAATGCGCGCCGGGCTCCGGCGGCTCACCCTGCATATCAAAGAACAAGTAGCCGGCGTGGGTGGAATGCGGCGTGACCGGAACAGGGGCGAACTGCGCCGACTCGTATTCTTCCTGCGTGTCTTTGCTGATCGCCTCTTTTTTCTTGCCCCCGGGAAATGGTAAATGCATGCCCGGATGGCTCTGGTCTGCGCGGTTGGGCCTGACAAACTTGCGATAAATATCCTCGTTGTTCGCCGGTTGCAGCTTGTCATGCCGGGCGGTGATGTATTCGATCTTGATGTCCTGGAGCATCAACGTCTGGTCGCTGTCATTGGAGATCAGCAGCCGGACCGGAAAAAGGCCATGCTCCCAGTAATTCGCTTTGAATACCCCGGAGGATTGTTGCTGCGTGTACGGTTCCGCGGCAATGGTCACCTTCTCATCGTTATGCGCCTCATGCAACGGGTATGTATTGGCATGGTTCGCAGGCGGCGGATTGAAATGCTTTTCGCCGATGAGCAGCGTGGCAAACAGTAGAACGCAACCGAGGATGCGGGCGGCTTTCACAAAATGATTATATCCAGCCAAGGGGCAGGTTTGCACAACCGCGCTGTTTCCATAGAATGTCCAAAGTCTCAATGTATGTCTTCTACAGTTTGCTTCTGGCTTGTGCGGCGCTGCTCTCGCTGCCATGGTGGATCATTCAGATGCTCCGCCTGGGCAAATACCGCTCCGGCCTGGGAGAGCGCCTTGGTTTTGTCCCTGCTCGATTGAATGACGCCCAGCCCGACTCCATCTGGGTACATGCCGTTTCCGTGGGTGAGGTGCTTGCAGTAAGCCAGTTGATTACCGAGCTCAACAACAACATCCGGATCGACAGATTTTTGTTTCCACCACCACCGCGACTGGCCAGGCACTGGCACGCCAGCGCTTTGGTGAAAATCGGGTATTCTTCATGCCTCTCGATTTTGGCTTTGCCGTCCGCCGATACCTGAACGCGCTCAAGCCGCAAATGATCGTCATTGCCGAGACAGAATTCTGGCCCAACCTGCTCCATCTTGCGGGCAAACGGGGGACATCGCTGGCCATTGTGAATGCGCGAATCTCTGACCGCTCGTTCCCTCGTTATAAGCGATTCAAATGGTTTTTTGGGCACGTACTCTCGGAAGTTGATTTGTTTCTGACCCAGACCGCAGATGACGCCCAGCGTCTGCGTGAAATTGGCGCACCGACGGAAAGAGTGCGTGTCAGCGGCAATTTGAAATTTGATGTCCGTCCGAATGCGAAGCCTGCTTTGGTGAGTGGCCTGCGCGCAGCCATGGGCAAAGATTCCCCAGTGATTGTGTGCGGCAGCACCGCTGAAGGGGAAGAAGAGCCGCTGCTGGCGGCGTTCAAAACAGTCCAGCAACAGTTCCCGACGGCCGTGATGATTCTCGCTCCCCGGCATCCTGAGCGGTTCGAAAAAGTGGCAGCGTTAATTCCGTCACAAGGGTTCGCGCTGCAGCGTCGCAGCCAGTGGCAAATGCCGCAACTAATCCGTAGCGGCATCTTTCTGCTGGATAGCGTAGGCGAACTTGCTGCCGTTTATGAGCTGGCGGACATCGCTTTTGTAGGCGGCAGCTTGGTTCCCACCGGTGGCCACAACATCCTGGAGCCCGCGCAATACGGCGCTGCCATTCTGGTAGGGCCGCACACTTTTAATTTCCGCGAGATCGTCAGTATTTTTGAACAGGGTGGAGCCGTAAAGACCGTTACTGCTGAAACTCTTGGCTCCCAGCTGCTCTCATTACTGAGCCATTCGGAGGAACAGCAGAACATGGGACGCGCGGCCAAAGAATTATTTGCCAAGCATGCAGGAGCCACGGGCCGCACTCTGGACGCTCTAGCCCCCCTTTTGCGGCAAGAGCGTGCCCAATGAATCCACTCTCCGCCATTTTCGGCGCTGGCGTCGCCCTGCGAAACGCTTTATATGACCGCCGTGTCTTTGAGGTAAAAAAGCTGGTCCGCCCCGTGGTGAGCATTGGAAATATTTCCGTTGGCGGCAGCGGCAAGACGCCATTCGTGATCGCATTAAGCCAATTGCTGGCAAAACAAGGAGTTGCCTTTGATGTTCTTTCTCGGGGGTACGGGCGCTCATCCACCGAAACCGCGGTTGTCGACCCCAATGGTTCACCCGCGCAATTCGGTGACGAGCCTTTGCTGATTGCACAGAAGCTACAAGTGCCTGTGATCGTTGGCGTGGACCGCTATCGGGCGGGCCTTCTGGCTGAACAGAAGTTCTCAAGCAAACTGCACCTGCTGGATGACGGCTTTCAACATCGCCGCCTGCATCGCGACATTGATATTGTGCTTCTACCGGCGGAAGACCAGAAAGGTTCCCTGCTTCCCACAGGCCGGTTGCGCGAGCCGATTACCGCTTTAAATCGCGCAGATGCAGTTGTGCTGTTCGACGCTCAAGAGCAGCTAGCCCAAGCCAAGAACATTTGGCGTGCGCGGCGAGTGATCGAACTCCCAGCCGCGGTGGGAAAGACGATTGCCTTTTCCGGGATTGCGCGTCCCCAGCAATTCGTTGAAGGCATAAAATCTTCAAAGTTGGAAATCGCGGGTACGCTCACGTTCCGCGACCATCATCGCTACCAGCAACGCGACATTGAGCGCCTGCTTCAGCTCAAAAAGCAAACCGGTGCAGACGGTTTCATTACCACAGAAAAAGACTTGATCAATCTGGGAACGCTCGCCTCACGACTGTCCCCGCTTTTCGCCGCCAAGCTTCTGATTGAGTTGGAATCCCCAGAACAAGTGCTCATAGAACTCCTAAAGACCCTTGAACAGCGCTCAGGCCACCAGATTCAGCCTCCGGCATGAGAAAATCGTGAGTCCATGCAAAAAGCGCAAAAGCCGGCTGACCGCCTCGTCAAGATCATTGAGCAGTTTCCCAAGCTCAGTATCACCGTGTTAGGAGACCTCATTGCCGACGAGTTCATCTACGGCGAGATTTCGCGGGTTTCGCGGGAAGCGCCGGTGCTCATCCTGCGCCACCGTGACCGCACAGTTGTTCCCGGAGGCGCCGGCAATGCCGTTTACAACCTCGCCGAGCTGGGCGTGACAGTCCTCCCCGTTGGCGTAATCGGCGACGACGAAGCCGGCCGCATGCTGCTTCACGCATTCAGGCAGAAGCATATTTCAGTCAGTGGCATCCGCAGGATTAAAGGGCGTGGTACCGTTACCAAGACCCGCGTTCTCGCCGGAACTACTCACTCGCCTCGCCAGCAGGTCATCCGTGTGGACCGTGAGCCGGAAACGCCGCTGGATCGCACGACCATTCGCGACATTACGTTTCAGGCCCGCGGGTATGTCCGCGCATCTGACGCATTGCTGATCTCCGACTATGGCTATGGAGCGGCCACGCCGGAAATTTTTGATAATATTCGCTCGCGCGCTTCTCTCAATGGCGTCCCCGTCACGCTCGATTCCCGCTATCGTACGTTGGCTTACACTGGCGTGACTGCAGCCACGCCGAACGAGTCTGAGCTGGAAGAGGTCCTGCGTACACGAATCGGCAATGACAATGCGCGCCTGTTCGCCACGGGCAAGGCCGTGATGCAGAAGATGAAATTGCAATCTTTGCTGGTAACCCGTGGCAAGGATGGCATGGTGGTTTTCTCTCGCGGCAACAAGCCGCTTCCTATTCCGATTTATGGCTCTGACGAAGTAGCGGACGTTACAGGCGCGGGCGACACGGTGATCGCCACATATACAGCCGCGCTTGCTGCGGGGGCCGACTCAGAATCCGCCGCGCGCCTGGCAAATTACGCCGGAGGCATTGTGGTAATGAAACGCGGCACTGCCACTGTAACCCGCGCTGAACTGCTGCGCGCTGTCATGGAGGGATAACTGGCCGGGACTGCCCAAAAAGTATTTTCGTCTGCGGAACTGGCAGAGCAGGTGCGGCAATGGCGCTCAGCAGGAGAGAAGATCATCCTGACCAACGGATGTTTTGATCTTCTCCATGTTGGTCATGTCCGCTATCTGCGGGCCGCCAAGCTGTTGGGCGGCAGGCTGATTGTGGCCGTGAATTCAGATGCAAGCACGCGCGCGCTTAAGGGCGAAGGGCGGCCACGGGTGCCCGGCGATGAACGTGCAGAGATTCTGGCGGCCCTCGGCGACGTTGACGGCGTCACGATCTTTGACGCGCCGGATGTCGCCGAGCTTATACGTTTGTTACGCCCCGATATTCACGCCAAAGGCACTGACTATACCGAGGAGAATGTGCCGGAACGCGACGTAGTGATTGCCTGCGGCGGGCGGGTCGCCATTGTGGGCGATCCCAAAGACCACTCCACCACTGATTTGCTAAAAAACGATCTGAAAAATGATTTGCTGAGAAATGAAGTGCTGAGGCGGGAATGGCCAAAATCCTGATCGTCCGGCTAGGTGCCATGGGTGACATTCTGCATGCCTTACCGGCAGCTACCGCAATCCGTGCCGCCCTTCCCAATGCAACTATAGGGTGGTTGGTGGAAGAACGCTGGTCTGAGTTGCTGACAGCGCAGGGCAGAAAGGCCAGCGGTTACGGGGTCAGCCCGCAAAAGCCGGTTGTCAACAATATTCACACATTGGATACCCGAAGGTGGAGGCAGCATTTTTTTCGTCCTTCTGCCACAGCGGAGATAGCGGGCGCGCTGAAACGCGTGAAGAAAATCCAATATGACTTTGCCCTGGATTTTCAGGGCGCCATCAAGTCCGGGATTTTTGCTAAGCTTGGCGGCGCAAAGATTCTGGCGGGATACGTAGATCCCCGCGAATCGGCTACGCGGTACTTTTATAGAAAAATCCTGCGGCGCCAGGGCGAGCACGTTATCGAACAAAATCTGTCGCTTGCGAGTGAGGCCCTTGAGCCTATCCTTGGCAATCGCCAATTGAAATTGCTTGCGCCGCAACTTCCCGTTGATCCCATGGCAGAGGCCTGGGCCGACTCTGAAATTTCCCGGCTTGGAATTGCCAGCTATGCCATTGTCAATCCTGGCGCAGGCTGGGGGGCAAAGCAATGGCCGGCTGAGAAATATGGCGAAGTTGCCAAGGCACTCGCCGTTCACAACATTAAGACGCTGGTGAATGCTTCCGCAGAAGAAAGTGAACTGGCCCAGGCAGTGGTGAAGGCCAGCGGCGGCAATGCATTTGAATTGCGCTGCACCATCGGCCAGCTGATTGCGCTCACGCGTCGCGCGCGCATTCTGGTGGGCGGAGATACGGGGCCGCTGCACCTTGCGGCTGCGCTGGAACTTCCTGTCGTCGGATTATATGGGCCTACTGATCCCGCCCGCACAGGTCCATTTGGCGCCCGCGTGATTGCGTTGCGGCACCCGGAAAGCGAGACCACGTTTTCTCACCATCGTGAAGCTGAAGCTGGGCTGATGAAGATTTCCGCCCAAGAAGTTATCGCCGCCGCTCGCCACCTGCTGGGAGGCGGCCATGCCTAGCTGGTCGCGGGTTGCTACCCGATCCCGTGTGCCTCTGGGCTTTCTTTTTGCCGCCGCATATTTCTGGTTCGCTCGGCCTACATGGATTTCTCTGGGCGCAGGCTTCGCCGTCGCTGCGGTAGGCGTTCTCGTCCGCGCTCTTGCTTCAGGGCACATACGCAAAAACGCGGAGCTTGCCACTACCGGTCCTTACGCTTACACTCGCAATCCGCTCTATCTTGGTTCCATTATCATTGCCATCGGTTTCATCATTGCAGCCCGTAATGTCTGGATCGGCATCGGTGCGCTGGCCATGTTTGCCTTCATCTACATGCCGGTAATTGCCGCGGAAGAAAAATATCTGAGGTCCGCATTTCCAGCCTACGACCGCTATGCCGATGAGGTGCCGCGCTTCTTTCCGCGTTTAACGCCGTATCGGGCAGCTGCTGAGATAGACGATGGCTCCGCGCATTTCTCTTCCGCGCTTTATCTTCGGCATCGCGAGTACAACGCGGCCTTGGGCGCGGTTCTGATGATTGGCGCTCTTGTGCTGAAAATGCTGGTAAAACATTGATCCAGATTCGTAACTTTCTTGTAAGCGTCGTTTGCGCATTGCTGGTCCTCTGTAGTCTGGCCGCTGCCTTTGCGTCATCGCCGCAACATGCAAAGCCTGCCACTGCCCCGGGACCATCTCCCGTGCGTGGGCAAGGCGAGTTGGTGGCGCCGTCAGTTTCCCGTCCGCGACCTGAATACCAGTTCCCGATCGGGCAGACTTATGTTTACACTGGAGAATGGCGCGTCTTTAATGCTGGGATTGCTACGCTGCGCATGGAGCAGGCAGGTCGGGAAAATCGAATTGTTGCGACAGCTGACGCTGCCGGGACTGTTTCACTGCTGTACCACGTTCAGGACAGGCTGGAATCTTTTTTCGATCCTTCAACTTTTTGCTCGCACAATACTTCCCGCCACATTGAAGAAGGCTTTCGGCGCGTAGAGAGCAACATCTCATTTGACTACCAGCGCGCTAAAGCAGTGTTGGACCACAAGAACATAAAAAAGAAAGAGAGCAAGCATGAGGAGCATGACATTCCCGGTTGCGTTACCGACATGCTCTCGTCCATTTACTACGTGGCCTCTTTGCCTCTACTGCCGACGAAGACCTACAGCTTTCCGATCAATGATGGCGGTGAAACAGTCACCGTAATGGTCCATGTGGAAGCGAGAGAGCAGGTAAAAACGCCCGCCGGTACTTTCAATACTATTCGCATTCAGCCGGAAACTTCATCGCCCTTGCTCCGGGACAAAGGAAAAATCTGGGTCTGGTACTCTGACGATGCAGCTCGCGTTCCAGTGCAGATGCGCGCACGCCTCTCCTGGGGCACTCTTACTTTTTATCTCTTGCGGATTGAAAAAAAGTAATGGTCGATCCACTTTAAACGACAGCAATTTGTTGAAGAGCGCGGTGTGCGGTCACTTTTTCTGCAATAATAGCTCTAATAGTTTTAAGGACTTGAAGGGGGAGCATGAGCGCACAGCCGACGTCTGATCCGGAACTGGTGGAAGTTTTTGACACAATGCAGGAATCGGAGGCCATGATAGTCCACGGGCTTCTGACGTCTGCCGGTATTGAGTCGGTTGTAACCAACCTGGAGGCGCCGCAGGACGTTTTGCCGGGGGTGGGAGGCATTTCCGTTCGTGTAAACGCGGCACAGGCAGAAAACGCCCGGCAACTAATCGATGATTTTCGGAAAAACGGCGCGTCCGACGACGATTCCTCACCGCTCGATGAAGATAGAACACAAAGCTAGGCCATTGCTTTGTAAAAAAGCAAGGTAGCTCACAATGTGCCTTCCTCATTCAAGTTATCGGTTGCGCCTCCACTTGGGGCCATCCGGCCAAAAGATAAAACTACTCCCCTCCGGGTGGCCGCCCGGGAAGCAGATGGTGGAATGTGCGCCTCCTGATTATTGAAGACGAACCTAAGATCGCCCGCAGCTTATCTGAAAGCTTTGAAGCGGAGCACTTTGCGGTTGACTTGGCGGAAGACGGAGAGAAAGGCCTGGAACTGGCGACTGAGATCCGCTACGACGGCATTGTTCTGGACTGGAACCTCCCTCGCATGGATGGCCTTTCTCTGCTCAGGAAATTGCGGCAAGCAGGGTCCACTACGCGTGTGTTGATTTTAAGCGGTCGCCGTGAAGTTGCTGATCGTGTGGCCGGGCTGCAAGCAGGCGCCGATGACTACCTGATCAAACCGTTTTCTTTTCAGGAACTGCTGGCTCGAATGCACACGCTCCTGCGCCGCGCGCAGGAAACGTCTGAAATCCTCAAAGTAGGCGACCTGGTGCTTGATCCGCAACGCCACCTGGTTGAGCGTGCAGGCAAACCCATTAAACTCAGCCAGCGGGAATACGCGCTGCTTGAGTACCTGATGCGCAATGTTGGACGCACCGTAACCCGAACCATGGTGGTGGAACACGTATGGAATTTGTGGTTTGACGGCCTAACCAGCGTGGTGGATGTTTACATCAGTTATTTGCGGGCTAAAATTGACCACGACTTTTCTCCTCCCTTGATTCATACCATCCGTGGCGTCGGGTTCATGCTTTCCGCCGAACCTAAGCTTGAGAAAAAAGAAAAGTAGGAAGCCAGCCTTATTGTGCCTGGACGCGAGCTTCAACGCGCTTCCCATCCAGCAGAAACGTAACGGCACCCTGCAAGTCTGTGCGATACGTCCGAACTTCCGCGGCTTGCAGTCGATCCAGCACCACTTTTCGCGGATGCCCAAAAGAATTTTGATACCCGGCGGAGATCACGGCAAAGCGCGGATGAACAGCAGCCAGCAACTCGGGTGTTGTAGAGGTGGCGCTGCCATGATGCGCGACTTTCAACAGATCAGCGCGCGGCGACTCTGATGCCACAAACCGCTCCATCTTTTTCTCCAGGTCGCCTGCCAATAGAGCGCTTGTATCGCCATAAGCAATTAACAACGCAAGAGAAGCATCATTGTTCCGGCGTTCCGTTGGCTGCCAGTCCGCCGGCGGCGAAAGCACGCGGACCTTGGTTCCACTCCAAGCCAGCGCATCACCCGCCACGTGCCGCCGAATAGCGACGTGGTTCTCCCTTGCCACTTCATAGAGGTGCAGTAACGCGGTGGTTTCAGGATTGATGCCCACCCACATCTCAGAGGGATGAAAGTCTTGAATTATTTTAGGCAAGCCGCCAATATGGTCGCCGTGCGCATGCGTGAGTGCAACTACGTCCAGGTGGTCTAGCCCTCGCGACCAGAGATAAGGCGCGACCACATCTTCACCGAAATCAAATTCACTATGCACCGGACCAATACTGCCGCCGCCATCGATGAGCATGGTTCTTCCCTCCGGCGAAACCACAAGCAGGGAATCCCCCTGCCCCACGTCGATGGCGGTAATTTCCAGCTTGCCGGCTTCAACGTGCGGCGCGCCGTGAAAAACAGCGACAATCCCGCCCGTAACAAACAATGCGGCCAGTCCGCCAAGAGCTATAGCGCGCTGCTTGCGTACGGCCAAGAAAGCCAGCAGAATTCCCGCGACCGCTATCAGTACAAGTAGCGCTGTGGGATCAGGAACTCGCCATTGGGCGAGATGAAAAAGGGATAAGAGACGAAGGCAGCCCAGCGTCCAATGCAGCGCACCAGCAGCGATCATCGCAGCAAGGCGCGCAAATGGCAGGGAAACGTAACTCAACGCAATGGCAGCAATCCCCGCGTTAAGCATCAATCCGGCCAAAGGTAGGACCAAAATGTTGGCGGGAACTCCCAGGATGGCGGCGCGATGGAAATAGGCTCGCATCGGCAAGACCAAAACTGCCTGTGTGATTGCTGACACCAGCAGAAGTTCAAATACTCCCAGGATGGCCGCTACCGCGCCAGTCACCATGATCCGCGCCGCCCGCTCCCCGACAAATTGCTGTAATCTTCCGGCTATCAGACGCAAGTCCAGGCGGAACTGGGCAAGCCTAGGCTCAAGGCCAAGATCGTAACCAGTGGTATCAAGATGCTTCAAGGCTGACCGGTAGGGTGTTGACGTTCGGTCCAAGATGGGCAAACTGATGCCAGTAATCGCCAGAAGTGCCAAAAATGTCAATTGGAAGCCGGGCTCGAACAGCGAAGCGGGGGAGAGAACAAGCACAACCAGCGCAGCGAAACCAGTGGCGTTCAGTCCGCAGCGGTCACGATACAGAAGCCGCGCCACCAGAAATACTGACAGCATAAGCACAGCGCGCGTAATCGGCACACCCATGCCAGCGATGTATGCATAAAACATTGAGAGCGCGATGGTAAGCAACGAAGCCGGCCATTCTGGAAGGCGGAGTCTGCGCGCCAGCCAGAAGATCGCGAGCGCAAGCAAGGCGACGTTCATACCTGAAACCACCAGCAGATGATAGACGCCGGTCTGCTGAAATTCTTCGCGGACATCGCGCAGGAGCAAAGAATCGTCGCCTACGATCATGGCCGCAAAGACGGCAGCGTCTTCGCGGCTCCAGAGGCTGCTCTGGTGAATATGCTGCAGAATGCTGTTGCGCACGCGGCTGCGCCAGAATCCGAGCCGGTTGCCGGAGGTCCCTGGAAGTACTTCGATGTCTTCTGCCTTCACCGATGCGAGCGTGCTGATGCCCTGGGCGTGGAGGTAGCCTTCATAGTCGAATGCGCCGGGGTTGCGAAAATTGCGTGGCAAGTGCAATTTTGCTTTCAGCCGGACTCGGGCGCTATAAGCCACATGCGGGATTGCAGGCGAATCGTCATCCTGCGTTTCTTCAGCCGCATCGCGCGAGAAAACCGTGGCTCGGATCCCTATCGGCTGAGTGAACTTCTGACCATCGAGTTCAACCATCTCAGTCTGGAGATCAAAGCGTTCGCGTGCGCCTCCGCCGGCCAGCAGTGCGCCGTCATTGGTAACATGGCCGACAATTTCTACATCTTTAACGTTCAAAAACTCCGGCGGCAGTGTAGGTAAGCGAGGAGAGGGCGTGCCGATTCGCGCAAAGGCCCCAGCGCAAACCAGCGCGAGCAAAGCTGCAAACTGCGCCGGACGCAAACTCCTGATCGCGACAGCCACAATCGTGCAAAGCGCCAGAGACACTGTTGCCCATCCCCAACCCGCAGGAGATAGCTGCAAACGTCCGGCGAGCAGAATTCCGCATGCGAATGCTGCGGCAGCCAGGGCAAGAGGGGCGCAAGGTTGGGCTTTCATCGGCGAGAGTTAAAGTTTGCGCAAGAGAATATAACCCAGAGATCGATAGCGGCAAAATGTTTAAAAGGAGACGTTTTATCCGCGGGCCAGACGCACGACGCTTTCAATGTGGAAGGTTTGGGGAAAGAGATCCACCATGTGAACTTCTTCCACGTGATAGCCGGTTTCCAGAAACAAACGCGTATCGCGCGCCAGCGTGGCAGGGTCGCAGGAGACATAAACGATTCTCTTCACGCGCAATGCGGCAAGCAGTTGTGTCGTTTTCGCTCCCAGCCCAGCGCGTGGAGGGTCTACCACCACTAACTCAGGTTGCATGTTGAGGCAACGCGGCAGGAATCCTTCTACAGGACTAAGCACAGGGACAACATTCTTGACCGCGTTCGCTTGCAGGTCGGCGGCCGATGCGGGCGCGGATTCCACGGCAAAAACCTGATCGAAGCGCTTTGATAGATGACCGGCAAACAGCCCAACCCCCGCAAAGAGGTCCAGCGCAATCTTTCCGTGAAAGTCGCCAACCACGGTTTGCACTAGCTCTTTAACGAGATAACGGTTGACCTGAAAGAACGATCCCGCGCTCACGCGGAAAGCTTTCTCTCCCACCTGATACGGCAGTGCGGTCTCACCGACGGAATATTTGGGTAGCTGGGCTCCGGCTTCAGTACCTGCGCTGTCCGCGAAAAAAGCAATGCCCTTGATCTCCGGCGCTTTTGCCTGCAAGGCTGTCGCAAACTCGCGCATTTCAGGCGCATCCGGTGCGAGGTAAATCTCCAGCACCATCTTTGCGTCGGCATGGTCGGCAAAAAATTCAATCTCATTCACGCCAGTGGGCACTTTGCCGGCTTCGCCCATCTCCCACACATGAGCAAGCGCACGATTGATGGCCGCAGAGCTGATTGGGCACTGCTTTACCGGCAAAAGCTCATTCGTGGCCATCTTGTAATAGCCGATGGCAAAATCCGGAGCGGTGCGTACTTTCAATCGCGAGCGATTGCGATAGCCCCATGGCTCGCCGGAATGCGTGATGATATCGCCCTTCCACTCCAGCTTGCCGTTGCGCAAGAGCGTTTCTTTCAGGATGGCACGCTTGTTTTCCAGTTGCGCGGTATAGCCTGCGTGCTGATAGTGGCAACCGCCGCAGGTGCCAAAGTAGGGGCATGGCGCCGCAATTCGGTAGGGCGAAGGCTTGAGTATCTGATCGACCGTGGCGCGGGCAAAGCTGCTTTTTTCCTGGACGATCGTCGCGCTAACTTCTTCCGCGGGCAGCACAAATGGCGTAAAGACCGTCTTCCCTTCAGGAAGCCGGGAAAGGCCATCGCCGCCGTACACGAGTTTTTCAATTGTCAGATTCACAGATAAAAGAGACTGAGCCGTGGAATCTTCGCTTTTTCAAAGAGGCGCTTGTGAATAAATTGCTTTTGCAGTTGTTCGATCTGTACGCCGGGCATCTTGCTGCGATACGGCGCGATTTCCCGGTCAGCTTCTGTACGCAACATAAACAACTCGTTCTCAGGAGTGGTCATGGTCAGGGCGGCAAGGAGTTTTTCTTCCATCACGGTGAGCCGCCTCTCCAGGTCCTCCAATCGTAGACTCTTTACTGTAGCCAGGGTTGAGGCTAAGTCCGTTAGTGTAACAGCACACTCTTCCGCGACCAACGTTACCGCAGTGTCTGACTTTGCATGGCGCAGCTTTTCAGCATTCCCGGCGAGATAGCGGGCGATTTCTTCGTGCTGCAGTCCTTGGTCAGAGCCAGTTTTTGCCGGCTGCGCCCCGACCGCCGCTTCTTTCATCTCTTCCGCGGCCGTAAGCACCGCCTGCGCGCACCAGGCCAGCCCGTTGATCTTCTGCGTTTTCGATGGCCGTCGCTCATACTTGTCAAAGGCCTCATCCATTCCACGCAGAACGGCCTCCAGCGGAATTCCTGCTTCCTTCCATATGGTCATCAAGGCCCAGTCGAGTGTGGAAACAGTTAGAAGCGTGCCTCGTCTTCTACAGAAGTGCTGTTCAATTTCCGTGTAGTAATTAAAGTAGTTGTCCACAGCAGGGCCGTCAGGAAGCGGGCTTCTGTTTTTGCGCCGCATTGTTGCGTTCCCAAATGATGCGGAGCCCGTCGAGCGTGAGCAGATCGTCCACGTTCTTGATGTATTTTGAGTGATCGCCAATCAGTCCAGCCAGGCCGCCGGTAGCTACAACTTTTGTATCCGGCCCAAGTTCATTGATCAGGCGTTCAAGAATGCCATCCACCAATCCCAGATAGCCAAAGAACAGGCCTGCCTGAATGCTGCCGACAGTATTGGTCCCAATAACTTTGGAAGGCTTGCGGATATCAACCAGCGGAAGACGGGCAGTGTGTTCATAAAGTGCGCGGGCTGAAATACCGATGCCCGGAGAGATTACTCCGCCAAGATATTCCCCTTTGCGTGAAATCGCGTCAAAGGTGGTGGCTGTACCAAGGTCCACCACCACACATGGCCCGCCAAATTTTTCAAACGCAGCCACGCCATTCACAATACGGTCTGCACCCACTTCCTGCGGATTGTCATACAGCACCGGCATACCGGTCTTGATGCCGGGTTCCACGAAAAGCGCTTTGAGATGGAAGTAGCGCTCGCAGACTTCACGCAGAGTGGAATCCATGGTCGGGACCACGGAAGAAACAATGATGCCGCGAACTTCAGCCACTTCAACTTTTCCAATAGCAAACAGGTTGCGGAAGAGGACGCCATACTCATCCACGGTATGCGTCATTACAGTGGCGACGCGCCAGTGGGCCATCAAGCGAGGGAGGGCTGTCTTGCCTGCAACACCGGCAGCGCTGTTCTCATAAACGCCCAGCACTGTGTTGGTATTGCCAACGTCAAGAACCAGGAGCATCTTTCCTCCCAGGCCGGACGCTTCCGGAAATAACGATGCGCAAACCCTTGTCTGTACGCACGCGAAGAAAGCCACGAGGGTCCAGGCCGTCCGTAACGCCGTTGTAGCCGCCATCTTCATCCACGTGAACGAGCTTTCCTTGCGCATAAGATGAGCGCGACTCCACCCGCCGCATGATGGGCTCAAAGCGCAGCGCCGGAGTACGGATGGGGCTGCTCATGGCGCGCAACAATGCACGATATTCACGGTCGAGCGCCCGAATCAACGCCGCAGCCACATCTTTTCGCGAATATTCCCTGCCACCTTCAATTGACATGGAGGTGGCTGATCCATTCAGATCATCGGGAAAACTTTTTTGGTTTACGTTCACGCCAATGCCGATCACGGCATGATGCACTTTATTCCCTTCAGAGCTCATCTCTGTAAGGATGCCGGCAAATTTTTTTTCATTGATCAGCAGGTCATTGGGCCAGCGGATATCGGCCCCCAAGCCGCTGGTTTCCCTCACTGCATCTTGCACGGCCACACCGGCGATCAAGGAAAGCCACAGCGCTTCTGAGGGCGTCATGGGCGGACGCAACAAGAATGAACAATAAATGCCGGTACCACGTTCAGAGTGCCAGGCGTGAGCGCTGCGTCCGCGGCCGGCGGTCTGTTCTTCAGCCAGAAAAACAGCGCCTTCCGGAGTGTCATCAGGATGCTGGCTTGCCAGCACCGCTCCACGCAACGCAATTGAGTTGGTGGAGTCAGCCTGGACGCAGTGATGAATATTGCCGGAAAAAATGGTGTTGCGCACCATAGGCGCGAGCAACTCCGGCAATAGATACTCCGGGTTCGTCACAAATCTATTTCCCTGCAGCCGGTGGGGGCGCCATGTGAGCTTCAACGTTGAGGTTGATCTTTATTTCATTGCCGACCATTCCTGGCGCTTTGGACACGCCAAAGTCCTGGCGATTGACGGTCAAGCTGGCATGTGCGCCCATCACTTTCCCCATTTTGCCGGCATCGACGGGGCCCTTCAACTCAAATGGGAGATCCACATCCTTGGAAACACCCTTGATCGTCAGCGTTCCATGCGCCACGTAATCGTTGCCCTTTTTTTCTACCGACTTGCTCTGGAAGGTGATGTCCGGAAATTTCTCGGCGTCAAAAAAACCGGGTGAGCGCAGGTCGTTATCGCGCGAGGTATTGTCAGTGTTAACGCTTGCAGTCTTGATCTCCACGCTCACTGAAGACTTAGTGACATCTTTGTCGTCATAAAGGATTTTTCCCTCAAACGAAGTAAACCGGCCATTCACGGTGCTGACCATCAGGTGAGTTACAGCAAAGTTGACCGACGAATGGTTGGGGTCAATTTTGTATTCATCGGCGGCCAGAGCAGAACCGCAAACGGCGACTACCGCCAACAGCAATCCCAGGACTTTACGCATGAGTGAAAAGTTCTCCTTTTTTCAGACTGTGGTTCTCTTGTAGTTGTTGAGCTTGCTTATAATACCGAATCTCTGCCGCGATCTCCTGCGCGAGTCCTATGTTATTGACGTTGCAGATTTGGCCGCGCTAAAGCCCTGGCTGGCGCGAGCGTTTTGAAGACCTCCCCATCCGAGACCTTGGGGGTCGCGGGAAACGTGCAGTTTACTACTTTAACACCTAAGTTCGCACGTTATTTACGCAGGAACAATCCGCATGCTTAAATCCACGGCTTGCGGCGAGTGAGTAAGCGCGCCAACAGAAATGTAATCCACGCCAGTTTCGGCGTATTCGCGTACATTTTCCAGACGAATGCCGCCCGAAGCTTCTACCGGAACTTGCCGCGAATGGGCGGCGACGCGCTGCACCGCCTGGCGAACGTCTTCCACCTTCATATTGTCCAGCAGGATTCTCTCCGCGCCGTTGGCCAAGGCTTCATCCAGTTCAGTCATGGAACGCACCTCGACCTCGATAGGCTGCTCCTCTCGGCGGTTCCGCAGTGCTTTTTGCAACGCCACTGCCACGCCGCCAGCCAGCGCGATGTGGTTATTCTTTATAAGCACGCCGTCAGAAAGGTCGAGCCGGTGGTTCTGGCCGCCGCCGCAGCGAACCGCATATTTATCCAGCACTCGCAATCCGGGAGCGGTTTTGCGTGTATCCAGAATTCGCGCTTTCGTGCCATGAATGGCGTCAACGTACTTGCGTGTGGTGGTGGCAATGCCGCTGAGGCGCTGCAGGACGTTCAAGGTTACGCGCTCGCAGGAAAGCAATGCCCGCGCATTGTGCCTCACCACTGCAATGGCCTGTCCTTTACGCAGCCGGACCCCGTCAAAAATTTCCCCATGACTGATAACTTCCGGGTGGCCGATCACGTTGCGGTCCAGGTGCTCGTAAATTTCCAGAATACGCGCGGTCGCGCCCACTCCGGCAAGGATGCAATCTTGCTTAGCCAGAATGGTGGCGGTGGCTCGCTGCTCCGCGTCAATGCAGGCGCGCGACGTGGCGTCACTGGTTGCGCGGTCCTCAAGCAGCGCGTGCTCAAGAATTGCGCTAATTCTTCTGCTGTGCCAATCCATATTATTTGTCGCTTCGCTCCAAACCGCTTAAAATTATCGTCCTGCCTTAGTTTAACCAGCCCCGCGTCACGCCGCTCGGCTAGCACGGGCCTCGCGCCGTACATCCCCTTTGATTGTCGCTTCGCTCCGAACCGCTTAAAATTATCGTCCTGCCCTAGTTTAACCAGCCCCGCATCACGCCGCTCGGCTAGCACGGGCCTCGCGCCGTACATCCCCTTTTATTTGTCGCTTCGCTCCAAACCGCTTAAAAGTATCGTCCTGGCGAGTGTGCTCAGCCCCGCATCACGCCGCTCGGCAGCACGGTCCCGCGGCGTACATCCCTTTGGGCCGGGCTTCCACTCCTCCGCTTTCACAAATTCTCCGATTGGGGGGTGAATCCTTAGCTTAACCCAGCTTTGCCAACGCAGTCTTTCCCTTTTGTATCAGCGTGTGCAGTTCACCCTGACGCCTTCTTATGCCCTCAACCACCGGCGCGGGAGCCTTGGCCAGAAACTGCTGGTTGCCCAGTTGACGGTCAGCATTGGCCAACTCACCCTGCAGCTTGGTCATTTCTTTAGTCAGGCGCTCACGTTCGGCGGCGACATCAACTTTTTGCTCATACACCAGCGCCACTTCAAATTTAGGTGTGGTACGCGCGCCGGGTATTTGCGCAAGGGACTCGCTCACAAACTCTATGCTATCCACGCCAGCCAATCGCTCCACCATACCGCGATTTTCTGTTACCAGCTTGCTTACGCCGGTAGCAGCATGGATCTTTACCGGGGTTTTTACCTTGGGCTCGACCTTCATTTCCGCGCGCATGTTGCGGACTTTTTCAATCAGATCCTGGAGCACCAACATCTGCTCTTCTGCCTCATCACTAAGCCAGCGCTGGTCAAGCTCCGGATAAGCCGCAAGAGCAATCGACTTGGCTGGCGGCTTGCCTTCATACATTGCGTGCCAGACTTCTTCTGTAATGAACGGCATGAAGGGCGAAAGCAGCCGCAGCGAGCCTTCAAATAAATCGCCCAGCAAAGTCACTGCGCTCCGGGCTTCTTCCGGCGCGCCGGAAAGGGCCGGTTTGATGATTTCGAGATACCAGTCGCAGAACTCACCCCAGAAAAATTTGTAAATGGTGTTGGCGGCCTCGTCAAAACGATATTCGGCAAGGCTCTGGTTCACATGTCCCGCAACGCGATGGAAGCGCGAATAAATCCAGCGATTTTCCAGCTTGTTGAGCTGATTCGGCTTTGCGCCACCGGTCAGGCTGGCCCCTGCGACGCGATCAAGGTTCATGAACATGAAACGAGCAGCGTTCCATATCTTGTTGGCGAAGGCCCGATAGCCATCGGTGCGGCTCTCAGAAAAAGCAATGTCAGTGCCGGGTGACGCCATGGATGCCAAGGTGAAGCGCACCGCATCCGTGCCGTACTTTTCAGTAACCTCAATGGGATCGATGACGTTGCCTTTGGTCTTGGACATCTTCTGGCGGTCGGCATCGCGCACCAACGCGTGGATATAAACGTTTTTAAAGGGAACGCTTCCCCGCGCATGATCGGCCATGAAGTGGCAGCCCAGCATGATCATGCGCGCCACCCAGAAAAACAGAATGTCAAAGCCAGTAATCAGCAGCGTGGTGGGATAGAAAACGTCGAGGTCGCGGGTCTTTTCCGGCCAGCCCAAAACAGTGAATGGCAACAGGCCGGAAGAGAACCATGTATCCAGCACATCGTTGTCTTGCGTGAGTTTTGCGCCCCCGCATTTTTCGCAGGCTGCCGGTGCTGAGCGCGCAACTGTGATGTGCGAGCAGCCTTGGCAATGCCACGCTGGAATACGGTGTCCCCACCAAAGCTGGCGAGAGATGCACCAGTCATGGATGTTGCGCATCCACTCGAAATACGTCTTGGCGTAATTTTCAGGCGTGAATTTGATCTCGCTTTTTTCTACCGCTTCAATAGCGCGATCAGCCAGCGGCTGAATCTTGATGAACCATTGCGTGGAAAGCCTTGGCTCTACAATGGTTTTGCAGCGATCACACTTTCCAATGGCCAGTGTGTGGTCTTTGATTCCGGCAAGCAGGCCTAGCTCTTCCAGGTCGCGCAGGATTTTTTCCCGCGCCTCATAGCGATCCAGCCCCTGATACTGCCCGCCATTCTCGTTGATGCGAGCCTGATCGTCCATAAGGTTGATCTGCGGGAGATTGTGGCGCAGGCCAATGGCAAAATCATTGGGATCGTGCGCTGGTGTGACTTTTACCGCTCCGCTGCCAAATAGAGGATCGGCGAAGTCGTCGGCGACGATGGGAATCTCGCGATTTATTAAAGGCAGCCGCAACTTTTTGCCAACCAATTTTTTATACCGCTCGTCTTTTGGATTCACGGCCACGGCCGTATCACCCAGCATGGTTTCCGGCCGCGTGGTTGCGATAGTTACGAACTGCTTAGGATCATCGGCCAGAGGATAACGGAACGAATACAGCTTGCCGGCAAAATCTTCATGCACGACTTCCAGATCAGAGATCGCCGTCATGCATCGCGGGCACCAATTCACAATGTACTTGCCGCGATAGATCAACCCCTGCTCATGCAAGCGCACGAAGCACTCAATCACGGCGCGAGAAAGGTTCTCGTCCATGGTGAAGTATTCGCGGTCCCAGTCGACGGAAGCGCCCAGCCGCTTCATCTGTGCCTGAATGGCGCCGCCGTAAAGCTTTTTCCAGTCCCACACGCGTTGCAGGAACGCATCTCGACCCAACGCCTGCCGGCTCTTGCCTTCCGTAGCAAGCTGGCGCTCCACCATCATTTGCGTTGCGATGCCGGCATGATCTGTTCCGGGAAGCCAGAGCGCGGCAGAGCCGCGCATGCGCTCCCAGCGGGTGATGATATCCATCTCCGTCTGGTTAAGCATGTGGCCCATGTGCAGGCGTCCGGTTACATTGGGCGGCGGCAACAGCATGGTAAAGATGGGCTTGGCAGCTTGCGGCGAGCCGGGCTCCGGCGTCTTGACGGAAAAGAGCTTTTCCGCGACCCAATATTCCGCCCAGCGCACTTCAATGGCGCTGGGATCATAGGTTTTGGGGAGTTCGTGGGACATGTGCGCCGTAAGCAGCTAATCTTCGAGTTTACAGGCGCAGTGCGGATGTGAGCAACAGGAAGCTGGATTCTTGAAACTGCAGAACTGTTGGAGTGCTTTGCGCCAATAAGCCCTGCGTGTAGTTACAAGAGAATCCGCGACCGCATAAGCCCAACGAGCATGCGATCGCGCGAGTATTGCTATTCGTTGTTGAATCAACTACCGTCCACACCTCAGACGACCGTTGTCATTGGTGATGTCATCGCGGCAGCTTTGATAGCCATCCAATTTGGTACCACGCCAGCCACCATTCGATTTCTGGCAACTGGCAACCAGATCGTCGCCGCTGATACGAACATTTTGACAGGTTTGCGTGTAAGAGCCTCCCGGGATACCTCCGCGATAACCGCCCTGCCAGCCGCTAACATTGCCATAATTGCTGTTGTCGCAACGCAGGTTGCCGCCGTCGTTCACAATCTGTCCACGGCAATCCTGGTAGTCGTTGAGAGTTGTCTGGTGCCAATCGCCATCGCGTGACTGGCATACAGCTTCAAGCGTGTCGCCGCGCCTGCGCACATCGCGGCAGGTCTGCGTATATGAAGTGCTTCCTTGATAGCCGCCTACGTAGCCGCGATTGTAGTCATCGTCGTCACGCCGGCCGCCATAGCCATAGCCTGATCCTGTGCAGCGCAGAGAGCCGTTATCATTGGCGATATCACCGCCGCATCTGTCAAAGCTGCTCAGACGCGTAGTGCGCCAGTCGCCATTTGAAGTCTGGCATCTTGCTTCCAGGTCATTGCCCCGGATGCGAACATCCTGGCAGGTTTGAGAATATGATCCGCCCGGAATGCCGCCCTGGTTGTAATATCCGCCGTTGTAGCCGCCCTGATTGTAGCCGCCCCGGGACGTGCCTACGCTCGAGTTGCAGCGCAGAGCGCCGTTGTCGTTCGTAATATCGCCATTGCAGTAGCTGATGTCACGCATCTGAGTGGTTCGCCAGTTTCCTCCGGTGTCCTGGCACCTGGCGCTTAGGACGTCGCCGCGAACTCCAATGTCCCTGCACGTCTGCTGGTACGATCCTGGCGGAGCAGACTGCGCTAATGCTGCGCTTGCCCCCACTACTACAAAGATCAAAGCTCCCATTGCTAAATTCATGATTCGACGCATATAGCTTCTCCCTTCAGGGCCCAGTCGATTTTTAAAAACCGCTCTGTATTGATTTAGATTCGTCACAGCGAAATTCTGGTTTGATCAGAATTCCACGTTCGCGTTGCGGACCGGGCAATATTTCTATAAACCCTCTAGTTCGGCAAAATACGCGTGGATGAACTAGAAACGTGAGTAGCTGCTAAGAAAAAAAGGGGACGCCTCAGGCATCCCTTCAAAATTTATTTTTCTTTACGAATATTTTTGGCGTTACCGTTCGCAGTGCAGCTTGCCATCATCGTTAATAATGTCACTCTTGCATTTTTGGAAGTCATCCAGTTTGGCATCGCGTGCGCCGCCATCTCTGGTCTGGCAATGTGCCTTCAAGTCATCACCATCAATGCGAATGCTGTCGCATGACTGGGTATAGGACCCTGCGGGCCAGTTTCCCTGATAGTTTCCCGGATAACCTACTCGTCCGACGGCAGATACGCACTTCAGATTGCCATCGTCATTGATGATCTGCCCGCGACATTTCCTGTAATCGTCAATCTTGGTATTGTTCCAATTGCCGCTTGCAGTCTTGCAACGCGCTTCGAGATCGTCGCCGTGGCTCTTGATGTCCTTGCAGGTCTGCGTGTAAGGTCCGCTAAATCCGCCGACAGGAGCGCCATAGCCGCCCTGATACGTTCCCACCGGGGCACCTGGTGCGCCGTAAACGCTGGTGACGCAGCGCAGCTTGCCGTTGTCATTCACGATTTCGCCCCGGCATTTGTTGTAGTCATCCAGCTTGGTATCTTTCCAGTCGCCATTGGCTGTCGGGCAGCGGGCTTCAAGGTCGTCACCGTGCTGGTGCACATCTTGGCAGGACTGCGTGTAAGAGCCGGTCGGAAGCCCCGCAGCTACGCCGCCGCTTCTGCTGCAGCGCAATGCGCCATCGTCGTTAATGATGTCGCTGCGGCAGCTTTGCACATCCCGCAGTTCAGCACTCTGCCAGCGCCCTGTTGAATCCTGGCAGTTTGCCGACACAACATCATCGTGAAAATCAATGTTCCTGCAGGTTTGCTGATACGAACCTGGCGGAATGGACTGTGCGTTGGACGCGACCCCCAGTCCCATAACGAACATCAAAGCGACCCCACACCTTAAAATGCTCTGCATAATCTTTTCTCCCTTCAGCGCGCCGGTATTCCCCTTGCGAATATCTGGTCTCTGGAAGTTAGATTCCATCTCTCAATGTTCAGGTTGTGGTGAGAAGTTGCACCAGAGCTGCCGATGGGGCAACCCAGTATCGCCAAATGTTTACAAAACGCAAAAAAGCGACGCTGGCGGCGCCGCTTTCAGCAACACAGCTTTTTACGCTATTTCCTAGACCTCAACTCGCGCATGATCTCTTCCACCAGCTCCGGCTTCAGACGCTCCATTACTCGATGCACTGCCTGGGCAATATTATGGTGATCAGCTCCGGTTTCAGTTGCTGCCGCAACGGCTGCAGCTTCCACGCCCGCGGTAACAATTTCATGAACATCTGATGGTTCAGATTGATGCGCATTTGCAGAGGGTGTTGCGCTGGAAGAAATTGAACTAACGGAAGCTGAGTTAGCGGAAGCTGCCTCCGCAACGCTTTCAGCGATGGCTGCAGGGCTTTCACCCGACGTCGGAATGGGCTCGTTCGTTCGGACCGGAGGACGATATTCGAATGACGGTACTGCTTCTTCCAAAGGCGCTGGTTCGGCAGCCTGCGCTGCATAAAGTGGCTGCGGCTGGGAAACTTCTGCGGCCGCGGCAGACGCATTTTCCTGCGCCTCAACTGGCGCTGTAGTTTGGCTATAAGCGGCCATGGCGGCTGCTACACGCGCTTCAAAATCGGCGTCGCTGACTTCGCTGGCGGCGATCGGCGAGAGATCGCTCTGGGCAGGCGCAACTTGCATTGTCGGTGCTGGCTCTTCCGCCCCGCCATGCGAACTGTCACCAGCCGTAAAATGCTCTACTGCATTGCGTGCCACTTCTGGCACTGATTCCAGCGTTGACAGCAATCCAGGCTCAACATGGTCCGCCACGGTAGCCCGCGTTGTTTCATCCGCCGTTTCCTGCAGCTCCGGTTCACGGGCGATATCTATTTCACCCGTAGGAGGCGCGGCCGTAGGCATTACTTCATACGAAGATATTTCTGGTTCGGGCTCTTTGTAAACAGGGATAAATTGCGGATGCGAATGCGCAGCGATATCTTCATTGGTCGAAGGCGAGCTGGCTTCCACCGCCACAGGAGACGCCTCTGGATCGGCGAGCGGTTCCATTGCCACGGTTTCCGGCTCTGCTTCCGCGGCAACTGGTTCGGGTGCGGCCTCTACCGGCGTTGCTGCGATCTCGTGCTCCGTATGAGCCGACGCGGCAGCCACAGGTTCCGGCTTCTCTCCTTCTTTCCATGAAACCGGCAGCTCATATTCCGCCGTGGTAATGGGTGGCGCAGGCACTATCACTGAAGTCTCAAAAGCTGCCGACGGGCTGCTCACCCCAAAGTGCTGCGGCGCAATGGATGAATCCGCGCCCAACATGTCATTGAATGCGGCAGCGCCAGCCATGTGGTCTGGGACTTCCACCATGGGCTGCATGCTGGCTCTAGGTGAATGATGTTCTATGGGCTCCTGCGGGGCAACTGCTTCTTCCTGGTGCCTGCTTTCCGGAGGGACAGTCTGCGCAACCATGGGCGGGACCGCCATTTTCTCAACCCGCTCTTCAAACTTCTTCATGATGGCCAGAAGATCGCTGGCCTCAAATGGCTTGATGATGACGCCATCCGCCTTTACGCGGTTCGCGTCCTCCGGCTTGTACGGCTCCATTTTGCCGACGGTCAGCAGCACCGGGATCTTCATGGTATCCAGTGAGCCTCGGACTTTTTCGCAGACTTCCAGCCCGGAATATCCCGGCATGTAAACGTCAAGGATGATGATGTCGGGCTTTTGCTCGGCAATTTTTTTCACGGCAGCCGCGCCGTTGCTGACAGCCACAACCTCGTAGCCCGCTTCAGAAAGTATTTTCTTGCCCATGTTCTGGGCAGTCATGCTGTCATCGGCAAATAGAATTCTTAAAGACACGTAAAAACACCTTTACTTACTCAAGTCGAGGCGCAAAACCGGCACGCATCAACTCATAATCATGGACTTACTGGCAATGCCAGAAGCCCCCAAAATCGCGCGCCAGAGCATCCCATAGAGGCGGGAAACAGGGCTAACTTACTGATAATTACCGTTGAAGTCAATCAGAACACTACCTAAGAACCTACAGAAGCATGCATTGCCTGCATTCCAAAAGTGCTAGCCCCACCGGGTTCCCCGTTGGTCGCTGGACCATTCAAACCTATGTCTTGTCAAACCTATGTCTTGCCTAAAACGGAATCAGCTTCCGCAGCCCCTTCTTTTCTTTTTTCTTGCTGCTGGATTCCTGCTTGGAATCAGCCGATGCCGCCTTGCTATCTGCGGGCTTAGCCTGGCCGTCCGTCGTCGTTGCCGTCTGGCTGGTTGGCTGCGCTGCCGGGTCCGCTTTCTGTATATCGTTTACCTGCGGCGGAGCTGGTTTAGCCGCTGTACCCTCGGTTGGCGTGGAATCAGTGGCGCCAGGCGCCTTTTCATTCGCATCTGGCGTTCCCGTTCCCGTGCTCACGGCTTGGACACCAATGTTGTTGCTTGGCGCAACGCCCGTCATTTGGGTCTTCAAGTCATTTACCAGCGCGGGGGCGCTTGTTACCGTTTCCTCTTGCAGGTTGGGCTCACCGACTTTGGTGGATGGCGCTACGTTTGGATGCTTCTTGAAGTTACCCGTGAGCTTGGCTACCAGCTTCACTTTCTCCCGGCTGGCCTCTTCCGCTTTGCTCTCTGCCAGAGCTTCCGCTGTCGGCTCTGGAATCGGCGCTTTCAGGGCTTCCAACCGTCTCTTGGCGTCATCCACCCGGTCTGTTGCCGGATAGCGCGTGATGATCCTGGAATAAGACTCAATCGCGTTTTTTTCAAACTGGGCGACCAGTTTTTCTTTTTGCGCTTCCGGAAGCCTCTGTTGTTTCTTTAACGTGGCGGCTTCTTTTTCATAGATATTACCCAGCTCAAATAGCGCTTCGTCGGATTGTGAGTAGAGCGGGTAAGATTCCGTCAGCGATTGCAGACGTGCCTGCGAGGCTGCCATGTTTTCACGCAGATAATAGAAGTGCGCGATGCGATATTGCCGCTCGCCCAGGATCTCCTGCACTTCGCGCAGTTTCTGCTTCGCCTGCGGCACCAGCGGACTGTCAGGATATTGCTGGATCAGTTGTTTATATTCATCCGCCGCGCGTTGCGCCTCAGTGTAATCGCGGTCGGGCTTTTCCATTTCGCGATAATGCATTGACGCAATCTTCAACTGCGCCTCTGAAGCTTCCGGCAAGTTTGGGAAAAACGTCTGGAAGTCTTTGTATTCCGATTCCGCCTGCTGCCACGCCGCTTTGCCGCCTTCGTTATACCAGGCGTCACCCAGCGCCAGCTTGGCCCGCGCAATGTACTCGGAATCCGGATACGTGTTGATCAGGGTCTCAAGCAGCGTGCGGGCTTCCTGATAATGTGCCTTCTTCATCGAATCCATGGAGCGGTCAAACAGGCTTTTGTCCGGCTGCTTGGAATCAATGTTGGCCAGCGGGTTCTGGACTTTGTGATGACATCCGCTGGAGGCCAGCACTGCGCCGGCCAACACGGCTGAAACAAGAATTTTTCGCACCATTTACCTACCTCAAATTTTTATACGCCTGAGTTTCTGAACGCTAGATTCTTTGCAGCGTAGCTTCCGTCGCTAGCTTCAACAATCGCTGCGAGTTCTCCCTGGGATTTCCCTTGCCGAAAACCGCGTTTCCCGCGACCAGCACCTCAACTCCCGCCCGCACGGCCTGGCCAATTGTGTCCGGGGCCATGCCGCCGTCAATCTCGATCCTGAAATTAGCCTTACGCGCTGTGCGCATTAGCGCCAGCTTGCGTACCTTCTCCAGCGACGACGGGATAAATTTCTGTCCGCCAAAGCCCGGATTCACTGACATCACCAGGACGTGATGCACTATGTCCAGCACTTCTTCCAGGGTTCCCACCGGCGTTGCCGGATTGATCACAACCCCCGCATTCGCGCCGTGGCTGCGGATCAACTCAATCGTCCTGTTCAGGTGTACGCATGCTTCCTGATGGACAGAAATCCAGTCCGCGCCGGCATTCACAAAGGCCGGAATGTACTGGTCAGGATTTTCGATCATCAAATGGCAGTCCAGCGGCAGGTTCGTTACCTTCCTCACGCTGGCCACCACCGGAGGGCCAATCGTAATATTCGGCACAAAATGCCCGTCCATTACGTCAACGTGCAGCACTGTCGCGCCGCCTTCTGCCACCGCCTGAATCTGGTCTGCCAGGTGGGCAAAATCCGCCGACAATATGGAAGGCGCTAGCTCAATCAATAGGATCGTCTCATTGGGCCGAAGGATTACTCAAATTCTAGCACGCTGACCTGCTCGACCTCACGTCTTAACTGATTCAAAAAGCCTTAGTTCCTTGTCGTCCCAGTTGCAAGTTGCCCTTTGTAAGAACGAGCAAGCCCTTCAATCTTGCGGAGTTGCTATTCCGGCCACTCTCGTGTGGCACCGCCGCCCTTGGCAGTGGCCTTTTCCTGAGTGATCAGCGGTAAGGTTTTCCTCCGGCGTGGGATTCTGTTAGCTTGAATTTGGATGATCTCGTTTTCCAACATCAATAAGCAGTATGGCAAACAGCTCGTGTTTGTCGATGCATCATTCCAGCTCAACCCCGGCGAGAAAGTCGGCCTCGTCGGCCCCAACGGAGCAGGGAAGACCACGCTCTTCCGCATGGTGGTGGGTGAAGAAGAGCCTGATGAAGGCGAAGTTTCCGTCCCCAAACGTTTGACCATCGGCTATTTCCGCCAGGACGTTGAGGAGATGTCCGGCCGCTCTGTGCTCGACGAAGCCATCGCCGGCAGCGGACGCGTCGGCGATCTCCATCATGAACTGGAAGCCTTGCAGCATGAAATGTCCGATCCCGCGAAGGCAGATGAAATGGACCGCATTCTGGCCCGCTTTGGTGAAGTGCAGGAAGAGTATGAGCATCTTGGCGGATACGCGCTTGAGGCCCAGGCGCGTGAGGTGCTCCACGGCCTAGGCTTTAAAGACGACCAGATTGATGGCGATGTTGGAGCGCTTTCCGGTGGATGGAAAATGCGCGTCGCGCTGGCCCGCGTTCTCCTGGGCCGTCCCGATGTTCTGCTGATGGACGAACCCACCAACCACCTTGATCTTGAATCCATCATCTGGCTGGAGCAGTTCCTCAAGTCATTTCAAGGCGCGCTGCTCATGACGTCGCACGACCGTGAGTTCATGAACCGCCTCGTCTCCAAGATTGCCGAGATCGAATCCGGCGAAATCATCACCTACTCCGGCAATTATGATTTCTATGAGCGTGAGCGAAATATCCGCGCCGCGAACCAGCAAGCGGCATTCGCGCGGCAGCAATCTATGCTGGCCAAGGAGCAGCGTTTTATTGATCGTTTCCGCACGCACGCCGCCAAAGCCGCGCAGGTGCAGAGCCGCATGAAGGCCCTGGATAAGATAGAAAAAATCGAGCTGCCCAAGAAACGCCAGATCGTAAAGTTTGAGTTCCGTCCGCCGCCACGTTCCGGCGAGCAGGTTGCCGTGATTGAAGACCTGCACAAGAGCTACGGGCCGCGCGTGATCTATGACGGCTTCAATCTCACCATCCGTCGTGGTGAGCGCTGGGCTGTGATGGGCAGGAACGGAGCGGGCAAAACCACGCTGCTTAAGATGATTGCCGGCGCGTCGCAGCCGGATTCCGGCAGCGTCCGCCTGGGCGCGAGCCTCTACATGGGCTATTTCGCACAGCAGTCTCTTGATGTCCTTGATCCCGATCTCACCATTATCGAGCAGCTTCAGCGTGATTTTCCGCATGACAGTCTTGGTTCATTGCGCAACCTTGCCGGCGCATTCCAGTTTTCCGGTGACGATGTCGATAAGAAAATCCGCGCGCTTTCCGGCGGAGAAAAATCGCGGCTGGTGATGGCCCTCATGCTCTACAACCCGCCTAACTTTCTGGTGCTTGACGAGCCTACTAACCATCTCGACCTAGCCACCAAGGAGATGCTGGTGGAAGCCCTGAAAGATTTTGAAGGCACCATGATTTTCGTTTCGCATGATCGCATGTTCCTGCGCGGGCTGGGTTCGCGCGTGCTGGAACTTGGCGGCGAGAGCGGAACCGATCGCACGCCGCAGGTCTATCCCGGATCGTATGTTGAATACGTGCAGAAGATAGGCCATGAAGCGCCGGGAATTTACGTCTAGGTGGAGCGTTGGATAAACGTGAGCGCGATAAACGACGCAGCCGGGGGCGCTCTCTTATCTGCGTACTCTAGCCGTTAATTCCTGAGTTCGTTCGTTCCTTACACACGGCATTTCCCTCACCAACTGCTCGGCTTCGCGCATTCCCCGGCCCGGGGAGCTTTCCACCAGAAAATCTTGAGCGGCTCATTCTTTAGCGGATCATCGGGTTGCAGATTATGGGACGCCGATCAGCCAATATGGAGTGAGGTCCGCACTGTTGGAATATAAATTGGATAATGATCCGTCTGTGGTCACGTCTGATACCCGGCTCAAATTCGAACAACTCGCTCCGGGCAACCATGTGATAGCCATAATGCTGATTGGGATGGACGACCGGCAGATAGGAAGCGTCGCTAAGCTTTCAGTGGCTGTTCCATAAGAATGCCAGTGTAAGTTTGTATGCGAAAGTAGGGGAAACAAGCTGAATATACCCAGCAATCAGCGCCCCGTCGAATCCAAGATCCTGATCGACCCGCGGCTCCATCTTCGCCATAAGCACCACCTCCCGGCTATCGAGTGATGGCATACGAATTACGCGGTCCCACGAGCGCCAATTTTGCGACACGTGGTTGCATGTCAACTTCGAGGCAGCGTTGCACATCAAACAGAAAAGTTTCCGGTTTGCATCATGACGGAAAAACACCTGTCACACTCTTCCCATGAGGCCGAAGGCTGGCAGCACGTTGAGCAACTCCTGCACCGACTTCGTGTGGCCTGGCTGTTGAGGCACTTGCCTGCACGCATGGTCTGGACCGCTTATGTGCTGCTGAACGGCTTCGTGACGATCGCAGTCCTCAGTCTGCTGGGAATAGTCACTCACAGCCCATTCGCTTTTCCCTCACTCGGCCCAACTGCCTATCTCTTCTTCTTCACACCGCTGGCCGCGGCATCGAGCCCGCGAAACGCGATCCTTGGTCACGCTGTCGGCTTGGTTTGCGGGTATGCGGCGTACCACCTCGTCGCTCCACGCTGCCTCTCCGATAGTTCATGCCGCAACTGACTGGCCCCGGGTGCTAGCCGGCGCTTTGTCGCTCTCTCTGACCGGTGCATTCATGGTGCTACTTCGCGTCAGCCATCCACCCGCAGGCGCCACCACTCTGATCGTATCCTTAGGAATCCTCTCAACCCTGCAGGACGTCATCATAATCGAGGTCGCAGTGGTGCTACTCACCGCGCAGGCATTCGTCATTAATCGTGTGGCCGGACTGCCATACCCGCTTTGGCACAGCATCAGTGTGACTCAGCACGGATCGAACTGAACGAGTTGATCCATCGCTTCCGGATTGCTCAGCATTCTCGCTCCGGTCTTGCCGTCAGTGGGGTACACGTGGAATCGTGAGCAACTACGGGCATATGCTCAGGACGCTACTTTCAGTAGGCAGCGTTCGACGCCATTCGCTGATCAGCTTCTTATAAGCATGGCCAACCGGATTGATGTTCCGGTCGAGGTCGCACAGTCCCAGCGGGTTCACGTGACCGTTATTCTCTCGCAGTCCCGTGTCCCAATCCACCTGATCCTGAAGGCTGTACCAGGTGAACCCGATGATAGGCACGCCATCCTGTTTGAGGCGATGTACGTTTGCCCACTCCTTTTGCAGCCACTTGACTGCGTCCTTGCCACCCAAGTCATTCGTCTCGGTGTGCATCACAGGCAGCGAGTACCGGGAGAAATACTGACGAGTGATCGGGTAGTAGCCAAATATCTCGCCTGAAAGCGACAGGCTTCCGTCGGCGTGGACCAGGTTCTCGTTCGTTTCGTAATAGTCATTGCCCATAACGCAACGCGACCGTACTTGATGTTGAAGAAACCAGTGATATTCGTCTCGGGTCATCCCATTATCTAGCAGGTATTCATAAACCGTCGCGTTCAAATGATGCCCATAAGTCAGATCGAAGGAGAGAAACCGCTTCTCATTGAACCTGCGGGCGGCGTCCTCGCAATCCGGCCCCTCCGGATGGAAGTATTGGGTCGATTCGCTTTGAATAAAGATTGCGTCAGGACGTTCTTTCAATATCGCATGCATGGCCATTACATTGGCCTGGCAAAGATGCTTGAGCCCCTTGACGAACGCGCGGTCTGTCTTCAGCCGCTCGTTCCACCAACCAAACTGTGCGGAATAAGTGGCCGCGATATAGATCTCGTTCACCGGCGTGTAGAAGCGAACCCAGGGAAACCGGCGGGCAAACGCCTGGGCGTAGTCGGCGAACAGCTTGGGCCAATCCGAATTCTGGAAATTACCGATCCAGTCCGGCACGCCAAAATGGCATAGATCGACGATGGGAGTGACGTTCTGGTCACGCAGGGCGCGGAAGGTCTCATCCGTGAAGCCCCAGTCATACTGTCCGGGACCTGTGTGCGTGGAGAAATACGGAGGGCCGTACCGGAGATATTCAATCCCCAGTTCCTGCAGCAACCGAAAATCATCGCGCCAGCGTTCGTAGTGTTTGGTTTTTGCCATCTCGTCCTGGCGAATCGTCTTTCCCTTCCACTCGATCGTGGGATAACTGTTTTCTATACCGGTAGCAAACATGAATTCAGACATATCGTGGGCTTAAGGAAGGATATCGAGCCGGCCCCCATCCACCGTAAGGTTGGTGCCAGTGATGAAGCGCGCTTCGCCTGATGCAAGAAAACATATCGCTGCCGCAATATCCTCAGGCTTGCCTATCGCACCCTGGACTTTCTCAACCCCGCTCTTGATGTTGGGATTGTTCCAGAGCATCGGGGTGTCCACCGCACCGGGTGCGACACAATTGATGCGGATTTTATTAGCCGCGAGTTCTTCACTGAAACCTCGCGTAAACGCTTCCATTCCTCCTTTTGAGGTGGCGTAGGGTACGACGTTTTTCGTCGTTTCGTATGCGTGAACGGAGCTGATGTTCACGATGGCGCTACCCTTGGGCATGTGGGGCACGGAATATTTGCAGAAGAGGAACACCGAACGCAAATTGACATTAAGAACCTTATCGAAGTCCTCGTCCGGCAGCTCGACAATCGGCTTGAACGTCATCATCGCGGCATCATTGACTACAACGTCGATTTTTTTCCATTTATCCACGGCAATTTTGATCGCTGCTTTGACGTTATCCGGATTGCCGACATCGCACTTCGCGAACACCGCCTCGCCTTTCGCCCTGGTTATCTCCTGCGCGGTCTCGTTCCCGTGTTGCTCATTTAAATCGACAACGACCACCTTTCCTCCCTCACGCGCAAACTGCACACATGCAGCCTTACCGATGCCCGAGCCGCCTCCAGTCACAACGCACACTTTGTCGGTAAAACGCATCCTAGCTCCTTGTCCGGATCAGGTCCGGCAATTTCTATTGAAGCCTTCCAATGTCACGTCCGCGAAATTTCACTGAAGCCAAGCCAAAAGCTATGCGCCCCTTTGGCCACCGCAATCATGTCGGCTATACATGCCGCTGCAATCATCGAGGCATGCTCCCGGCTTGAGCTTCACAAATTCCAGTCTCGAGCAGGTCATCCCATTTCGGATGTGACCCTCGAGCGGGCGGTGTGGTTGAGAGCGCAAAATCCTGCCCTGATTTGTTGGATGTGCAAATTCCGACCCAGATCAGGCGACTCGAAAAAAGGTTCGGGCCATTTAGAACCTTCGTGTGATGCCTGCGATGGAAGTGGCATCAGCACATCTGGTCGCTTCGGAGACTGCTGTCGTAGTCGCGAAATGGCGCTTACCAGAACTACATCCCCGTAGAGTAGAGATGCATCATTGAAAGAAAGTGAAAGTTTATGACAGCTAGACAATCTTGCCCTGTTCGTGGAATTTCCGATGTTCAGCTGGTATATCCCAAGGACCTCGTAACGCCTTCACCCGAGTCAATTTTGTTCTCGCGTACCGATGCACTAGCAGTCACATGTTCGTGCCCTGCTCAAAGGCCACAAGGAAGGCAGAATCATGAAAATTTTTCTGGAGAACAAATTCCGTGAAGTCGTCTAGACCTGTAATGGCCTTGCCGCGGCGGAGTCTGCCAGCAATGGCGAAGGTGCGCCAGAAGCTGGCATCGGATCACATTAGCGATATCCATAGAGACGTGAGTCAGAAACTGCTGGATTCTGGACTGCGCGACAAAGTCAAGCGGGGCAATAGGATTGCAATCACAGCCGGAAGCCGCGGCATCGGCGGCTTAATTGAGCTTCTATCCGGAATCGCGGATGCGGTGAAGTCATGCCGTGGTGAGCCATTCATTATTCCTGCCATGGGAAGCCACGGTGGAGCTACAGCCGAGGGGCAGGCTGAAATCCTCCATCGCCTGGGTGTGACTGAGCAAAGCGTGGGAGCTCCGATTCGAGCCACGATGGAAACACAAGAGCTCGGGTCAGCCGAGAACGGAGCAGTGGCTCACCTGGACCGCTTCGCTGCTGAGGCGGATGGCATCATCGTTCTCGGGCGCACCAAAACCCACCCGGAATCGGTCGGCGGACTGGCCTCGGGTTTGCTCAAGATGTGTACCATCGCGCTGGGTAAACAGATCGGTGCTCATCAGGCGCACAGCCATGGGCTTTGGAATTCAGTTCGGGCCGTGCCGAAGGTCCAGCTTGCAAAATCCAAAATCCTTTTTGGTGTAGCAGTCGTAGAAAACGGGTACCGGCAGCCGTGCGCAATCGAAGTCGTGCCGCCGTTCTATGATGCTTTTCTTGAGGCCGACATGCGGCTGCTCAACCTGGCCAAAGCACATCTTTCCAAAATCCCATTCGACGAACTGGATCGCGGAGGGACGGAGGGAGGGTGATTAGCATTGCGGGCATTTTGATCGAACTGGCGGCAGCGGTGGTGATCGCGTTCCATGGCCCATGTTGCACTGGCGCATCCCTCCTATGCCACACACACTGTAAATTAACTCTTTCGCATCAGCTATTTATTGGTGCCGGGAGGGGGAGTCGAACCCCCAAGGGCCGAAGCCCGGCGGATTTTGAGTCCGCTGCGTCTGCCAGTTCCGCCATCCCGGCTCTTTAGGCAGGCAAAGAAGCATAAACAGGTTAGCACATTTCACTTCGATGGGATTTGCTTGTGCGGTCATCATACGACCTGACCGGCCAATGATGGCGGCAGTCGCCGCGTGCCACGCCAGCAGCTCTTCCTGAGTCGCCCTTAGTTTTGGGCGGCATGTTCTAATAGATATGCGGAAGTTGCCCGGCAGCGCGCAGCCCACATCGCTCTGGCAGCGTACGCATTCAACCTATGGGATGGCTATCTTCAATATTGCGCATGCTTGCGCCAATCGCCGTTGAGCACGGTGGAAATGTGTTGCGCGACTCGCTCAAAGCTCGAGCTCAAGCGCAAACGCAAGCAGCCTCGCCCTCCGGTCCTGATCCGCTGCAACTGCTTGCCGCTGACGTTGACCAGATCAAAGGCTACGTGCTCCAGCTCAAGTCTGATCTTGAAACGCTCAACAATGTCGCCGCCGGACGTGAAGAGCGCCTGCGCCGCTGGCTGCTCGCTCTGCTGGCGTGGAACATCCTCATGACGATCGGCCTGGTGGTGCTTGCCGTGGTAGCGGTACGCCACTAACTCTCCATGAAGTTTCAGTTCGATGTAATCATTATCGGCGGCGGGGCGGCCGGCCTGATGTGCGGCATTGAAGCCGGCAAGCGCGGACGCAGTGTGGCGGTGCTGGAGCGGGCCGAGCGCATTGGTAAAAAAATTCTTATCTCCGGCGGCGGGCGCTGCAACTTTACCAACCTCCATTGCCAGCCGGAGAACTTCATCTCCGCCAATCCCCACTTTGCTAAGTCAGCTTTGGCGCGTTACACGCCTGCCCACTTTATTGCCCTTGTGGAAAAACACGGTATTGCCTACCACGAGAAAACCCTGGGACAGCTTTTCTGTGATGGCTCCGCGCAGCAGATCGTCGCCATGCTGGAAACGGAGTGCCGCGCCGTTGGCGTGCCCATTCAGACCAATGTGAACATAGAGTATGTATCGAAGGAAGACGGCTTTTTGCTACGCGCCGGACACGACGAGTTTCATGCCGAGTCATTGGTCATTGCAACAGGCGGGCTTTCCATCCCCAAGATGGGCGCAACCAGTTTTGGTTACGATCTGGCGCGCCAGTTTGGATTGAGGATCGTCGAACCGAAGCCAGCATTGGTCCCGTTTACATTCAATAAAGATGACGCCGCGCATTTCTGCGACCTCGCAGGACTCTCGGCTGAGATCATTGCGTCCACCGGCGCGCAGAGCTTTCGCGAAAAGATGTTAATTACTCATCGCGGCCTGAGCGGCCCGGCCATCCTGCAGATTTCCTCTTATTGGAAACCGGGCCAGCCGGTTTCGCTCGACTTGGTGCCGGGACGCGAGTTAACTGCTGCGTTGCGCGATCCAAAAGCGCGACGTGATCTGCCCTCAGCCAAAGCTGCTTTTCGCACCGTGTTAGCTAACCGCTTGGCGGAGCGATGGCTTGACGTCTATCCGCCACAAGGCTGGAGCAATCACGCGCTCGATGAACTTGAGCGCGCCGCTCACAATTGGCAGATTACTCCCGCAGGCACAGAAGGCTATGCGAAAGCTGAGGTCACCGCTGGCGGCGTGGACACAAATGAGTTATCCGCCAAAATCATGGAAAGCCGCAAAGTTCCGGGACTGTATTTCATCGGGGAAGTCGTAGACGTCACGGGCCACCTTGGGGGTTTCAACTTCCAGTGGGCCTGGGCATCAGGATTCAGCGCCGGACAGGCTGCGTAGGGCCAGATCCTACCGCTGATCAACACTGATGAAATTGACGTTGATCAAAGTAAGGACATATATAATTTCTGCTTGAATCATTGCTGACTTGCTGCAAGGAATATTTACCGGGAGCATGGCATGAAGATCGGAATTCTGGGAGCAGGGAACATTGGCGCGGCTGCCGCGCGGCTGTTTGTGGCCGCCGGACATGACGTTGCTGTCAGCAACTCGCGCGGGCCGGATTCGTTGCGCGAACTGATTTCCGAGCTTGGTCCCCAGGCACATGCGATGACGATCCGTGATGCAGCCCGGTTTGGGGAAGTAATATTGCTCGCTGTTCCGTGGCGCACGCCAGAGGCCCTGCCGGAACCTGAGCTGCTGCGCAACAAGATCGTGATTGACGCCATGAATCCCTACCGGCCGGACGGCGGGTTTTACGATCTGGGCGGATCCACTTCCTCTGAAGAAGTACTGAAACGCCTGCCCGGATCGCGGCTGGTGAAAGCCTTTAACACTATTTATTACGTCCATCTGGCGGGCCGTGGCCGCAAAGACTTGCCCATAGACGAACGTCATACGATTTACCTTGCTGGCGATGATCTGGATGCCAAAAAGATCGTCGCGCGTTTGATTGAGGAAATTGGGTTTGCCCCTCTCGATACCGGATCATTGCGTGAAGGTGGCCGCCTGCAAGAGCCGGAGTCGCCTATCTATAACAAGACGTACAATGCACGCGAAGCCCGGCACTTTCTTTCAACGCTCGAAGAAAAAAAAGCATGAGCATCTGGCGGCCGTTGTGCCTGGCTCTGCTCTCCTTGCTGTCCATCACTGCGGTGGCGCAAGAAGCCGGGGACAAAGTCATCTCGATTAGCCAGGCTGCCGATCAGGCCGTGCAGCAAAGCAAACTCACGTTGCCGGGTGAAGCTCCATTCCACCTGAAGGCCCATATCGCCAATGCAGGCACGCCCAAGCCGGAGTATTCGGCTGATGTGGAGGAATTCTGGGTGTCACCGGACAAATGGCACCGCACCGTGCAGTCTGTCAACTTCTCCCAGACGTTAATTGTCAATGGCGACAAGGTCTCTGAAAAACTTACCGGCGACTACTATCCCTTCTGGCTGCATGATCTGGTTACCGCGCTGTTTGATCCCTTGCCCATGGTGGACCAGCTTAAGTTGCTGCAGGGGCAACTGGAGATTCCTGAAGATTCAGCCAAATCAAACTCATGTGTGAACATGCAAGTTAAAGTGGGAATCGCCCCGGTGCAAAACAGCGTGGGCCTGGCTTTCTGCTTTAGAGGCAAGGGCGGCTTGCTTCAGGCTGTGGTCACGCCGGGATACAAGGCGCAGTTTGACAGCTACTTGCCTTTCAAGAAGAAGATGGTTGCACGAACCATAAAAGCCGAGTTTGCCCCAGGCCTGGTGATTGCGGCAAAGGTCACCGATCTTACGGATCTTCCCAGCCCAGACGAAAAGCTATTCACGATTGAAGCCCCTACACCTGCCACGGACCAAATGAAGACTATTCAGGTCACGGAAAATACCACCCGCGCTTTGGCCCTGAATACGCCGCCCATCGTGTGGCCGACCGTGCGTGAAGGAAAAACCGAGGGAGTAATGAGCGTGTATGTCTCCGTGGATCGCTCTGGACATGTGCGCGAAGTTTGGCCTTTGGTCTCGAATAACCTGGAGTTGAATCAGGCAGTGCGCGAACAGCTGTTACGCTGGCAATACAAGCCGTATAACAATGTCGGCCCCTCACAGATGGAAGCTGTGCTGACTTTCGCATTTTCCACCCGCATTGAAAATCCGATCCCGGTCCTAAGTGATGCGGAAGCGCGCAAGCTGGCTACGCGCGTAGTGGAAGCGGCCGTCCCTGTGGGCAAAGCGCGTAAGGGAAGCAAGTTCAGCTTGCGAATTTCAGTAGACGAAGCAGGCAAAGTTCAGGCAGTGCTTAATCAAAATAAGGTAGTTCCGGCGCTCTACACCGCCGGAGCCGCAGCACTGAAGCAGTGGCGATTTCGTCCATTCATCAACCACGGCCAACCCGACCGCTTTTACGCTGACATTACGTTTCACGTCCGGTAATTCCGGCACGGAGAGTCCCTGTTTCTGGACCTGATTCTCGGCCCAGTCGCTTTAACTGCTGCATCAGAAAACGCTGGGACGAAACGTATCATCTATATACGGATATATACGCCCATGAATCCATCAGCAGGAACTCGCGCATGAAAACTAAATTGGTTCTTTCGTTGGCTCTCTCTGCTTTTACGTTTTTGCCGGTCGCGGCCCAGCAAGGCTCAGCACCATCTACGCCTGACAATCAGAATCCGCCTTCAACGCCAAACCAGAGTTCTCCTGACAGGAACTCTGCTCCTGATGCGCAGAAGCCAGACTCGCAGCAGAACGCTACTGATCAGCAGAATGACGACCAGCAGAATGAAAAAGTTCCCGTTTACCGCGTCACAGTCGTCGAGCGCACCACGCAGGCGGTGGATTATCGTGATCGTGGCGGCACAACCCAGGTCGACTTCAAAGGGACGTCTCTCATGCCTGCTGCGGATGGAAATGCCAAGGTCACAGGGCACACTGGCCGTTTGGCAATCGATGCCAACTTGCATCATCTGGCGCCGCCGCGCGGCTTTGGTCCTGAATACCTGACGTATGTTCTTTGGGCAATCACGCCGGAAGGTCGGCCCATAAATCTTGGCGAAATAAGGCCGAATGACGATGGGAATTCACGGCTGCAGGTCACCAGCGGATTGCAGGAGTTCGGAATGATTGTGACCGCGGAGCCGTACTTCGCGGTAACGCGCCCCAGTAACCTCGTAGTCGCGGAAAACATTGTGCGGCAGGATACAGCGGGCGGAATTCATCCTATCTCGGCCAAGTTCGATCTGCTGCAGAAAGGCCAGTATACGGTCAATATCCCTGCTGATCAGTTGCCCGCCACCACCGCCGACAGGAAAACCCCGCTGGAATTGCTGGAAGCAGAAAATGCTATTGCCATTGCGCAAGCCGCCGGAGCTGATCAATACGCGGCTGACACATTGGGAAAAGCCAAGGCCTACTTGCTGCAAGGCCAGAATTATCTCAAGCAGAAGCAGACGATTACACCGATTGGCGCGGTCGCGCGCGCAGCCACGCAGGCAGCGGAAGACGCGCGCCTACTAACGCTCCAGAAAAAGCAGGAAGAGCAGACAGCTGCAGAGAAGCAGCGCGCGCGGGACCGCATACAACAAGCGCAATCACAGGCTGAGTCGGAAGCGGCCCGTGCTGAAGCAGCTCGCCTGGACGCACAACACCAGAAGGAGCAACGCGAACTGGCAGAGCAAGAGCGTCAGGCGGCAGAACAAGCAAGGTTGGAAGCGGAGCAGGCGGCACAACAGGCAGCACAAGATCGAGCTGCTGCCCAGCAGCAATTACAGCAGGCTGAACAGGCCCGCCAAGCTGCTTTAGCGCAACAGCAAACCTTGGCACAACAGGCTGAGCAGGCACGCCTTCAGGCGCAACAGTCTGACCAGGCTCGCGCCCAGGCCGTGCAGCAAGCGGAAGAACAACGTCAGCGCCTACTGAAACAACTTAACCAGGTTCTGCAAACACGCGACAGCGCTCGCGGATTGATCGTTAGCATGTCCGATGTGCTCTTCGACTTCAACCAAGCCACGCTGAAGCCGGGAGCAAAGCTGCGCCTGGCAAAAGTTTCAGGCATCATTCTTGCGTATCCTGACCTCAAGCTGGAAATTGACGGTTTTACTGACAACAAAGGAACTCCGCAATACAACATGACCCTTTCTGACAAACGAGCCAAGGCCGTGCGTGATTTTCTGGTTGGTCAGGGCGTAGGGACTGACGCGGTGACCACACGCGGCTTGGGCGAATCCAATCCGGTCGCTAGCAATGCAACGGCCGCTGGACGCCAGCAAAATCGTAGAGTTGAGCTAGTTGTGAGCGGTAGCGCTATCGGTAGCAGCACTGGCGCTCCTGGATCATCGATTGGCAGAACGCCTGGTTCCACGGGCGGCGTTTCCGGCGCTGCGCAAAGCAGTCCTAATTCTCCGCCTCCGGCTACATCGGCTCCGGGGGGTATTGCCAGTCCGGCAGGGAGCTCAGGAACGCAAACTTCTCCGGCGAACGGTTCATCGCAACCGCCCGTATCGAGCCCCCCGCCAACGGACAATAAACCGCCAGTCGTTTAATCCGTACTTTTGTAGAGAAGAGATGCTGTGAAAGAGCAGCATCTCTTTTTTGTTTAGGGCAGGACATTGACTGGATAGCCAAAACTTAACTATTCAAATACCACCGCCCCTTTAGTCTCCCGCAACATTCACGGTCTTGGGGCAGGACGGCACTTCTTCTTTGGGTGATGGCTGTGTGGGCGGCCCTTTCAACCTCGACGTATTCACCAGAGCCACTGACGCGATAATAATCGCTGTCCCCGACATCATGAACACGTCTACATGCTCGCGCAGAATGATCCAGCCCAGGAAGACCGCCACAATTGGATTAACATATGCGTACGTCGCCACCTTGGGGGTCGGCACATGTTCAAGCAGGTAAATATAAGCTGAGTAGCCAATCCAGGAGCCAAAGACGACAAGATATGCAATCCCTTCCAGCGCGTGCGCAGTCCAGTGCGTTTTTGGAAATTGGCCGAACAGCAGAGCGATTGCGGCATCCACCGACCCGCCCAGCACCATCTGCCACGCTGCAGAAACAAATACATCCACGCTGAGATTGTAGCGGTGGGAGAACACCGAGCCCAAGGCCCAGAAGAAGGATCCCGTTGCGAGAATTGCGCACCCCAGCAGTTCCAGCCGCCCCAGGTGGCTGCTGGAGACAATCCGCGGCCAGAGCAGCACCAGCAGCCCGACGATCCCGAGCGCCAGCCCAAATATTCCTTTTGCCGGCACACGTCCGGCGCGGAAGAACCAGGCTTCAATCATCACCACCCAGATCGGCACCAGCGCAACAATCAATGAGGCCAATCCGCTGGAAACATATACTTCTCCCCAGAGCACGCCAATGTTGCCAATGGACAGCAGCAAAATAGAGATCACCAGCAGCCGGCGCAGGTCAGTGCGAGTCAGTTTGATTTTCCTGCCCATCAGAGCGCAAGCCGCAAGCATGATCGGCCCCGCAGTAAGGTATCTCACAGCCCCTGCCACGTAGGGAGGCAGGTCGCGCACAATCACCCGCATGGCCAGATAGGTGGAACCCCACAAGACGTAAAGAAGGGCAAAAGCCACGATGATCCGTGACCGATTTTGTGGGGCCGCATTCATGAAGTTATTACTTATCATCTGACGTTCTTCCCAACCTGTCGATGCGAAACAACTGGAAGGCACGAATTAAGCATGGAAATGCACTCCGGTAACCGTCAACCGCGGGTCATTTTCTGAGTGTTTTCAGGCTATAATGAAGATGGTCATGGCTTCACGTAGCACATCCTGGTTCGCAACGCGCACGCCTAAGCGATCCCTCGCTTGCTGGGTGGATTTTCTCGTCTGCCCGCGCCGCTACCTCGCAGTGCTGCCATCGCACGCCAGGGCCAATCTCTTCGCCGGCGACTAATTCTGCCCTACGTCCTCACTTCTTCATCAGCCTGAATGCTGTTTAATGCTCTGGGCTGAAGGCACCCACACGCAACAACTTTTTGAAAAGAGGATGAACATGGCAACGCAAACTATTTCCGCCGCCGGTCCAAAGATCCGCACCAAGCTCCCCGGCCCCAAGGCGCAGGCCGTCCTGCAGGGCGATGCGCAGTACATTTCTCCGTCCTATACCCGCTCCTATCCGCTGGTGGCCAAACGTGGCCGTGGCGTGATTGTTGAAGACGTTGACGGCAATGAATTTCTGGATTTCTCCGCCGGAATCGCCGTGGTTTCCACCGGACACTGCCATCCCAAAGTGGTGGCGGCAATCCAGAAGCAGGCCGCCGAACTGATCCACATGTCCGGCACTGACTTTTATTACGAAAACATGATCACTCTGGCCGAGCGCCTGAGCAAAATAGCTCCCATGTCCGGCCCGGTCCGCGCTTATTATGGCAATTCCGGCACTGAGGCCGTGGAAGCCGCCATGAAGCTGGCGCGCTATCACACCAAACGTCAGGGCATCATCGCGTTTTACGGCGCATTCCACGGACGCACCATGGGCGCGCTCTCGCTCACTGCGTCTAAAGCGCAGCAGCGCCGCCGGTTTTTCCCTGTTGTCCCCGGCGTCGCGCACGTGCCGTATCCGAACGTCTATCGCAAGCCGGAAGGCATGACGGCTGAAGAGCACATCGCGGAGTGCGTTCGCTTTATTGAAGACCGCGTGTTCAAGACCATTATGCCGCCGGAAGAGTGCGCGGCGATCTTTATTGAACCCATCCAAGGTGAAGGCGGCTACCTGCCGGCCCCCACTGAGTTCATGCGCGAACTGCGTCGCATCTGCGATAAGCACGGCATTCTGCTCGTTGCCGATGAAGTTCAGAGCGGCGCGGGACGCAGCGGTAAATGGTGGGCCATCCAGCACACCGGCGTGGAGCCCGACATCATCACGATTGCCAAGGGCATTGCGTCCGGCATGCCGCTGAGCATAATGCTGGCTCGTGCCGAGCTCATGGACTGGGTCCCCGGATCGCATGCTTCCACCTTTGGCGGCAATCCTGTCTGCATTGAAGCCGCCATGGCGACGATGGACGTTCTGGAATCCGAAGCGATTAAGAACGCCGAAGTTGTAGGCAGCTACATGATGAACCGCCTAAGAGGCTGGGTGAAAACTCATCCCATGGTGGGCGATGTGCGCGGCCGAGGCCTGATGATCGGCGTGGAAATCGTGAAAGACAAGAAGACCAAAGCCATCGCCCATGATGAGCGCGACCGCATTGTCGAACTGGCGTTTGAGCGCGGCATCCTGTTCCTGGGCGCCGGTGAAAACTCCATCCGCATTGCGCCTCCGCTGATCGTGACTCAGGAACAAGCGGACATCGCCATGGACGTGCTGGAAGAGTGTATCGGTATCGTGGAGAAAGAAAAAAAATAACGCTCAGGCCGTGAATTAGCCGAAAAGACGCGAATCAAAAAGGATTTGGTATGATTCGTGTTCATTTGCGTTGATTCGCGGCTATTTTTATGCCTTCTTCAGGAACGCTAACCCGCCTTACGCTCCGCGCTCTCGATTCCTTCGCTCGACTGCTGCCGCGCAAAGCTTCCGGACCGCAGCATCTTCATACAGGACGCCGGGGGGAGGAAGCCGCATACTTTCATCTCCGCAAACAAGGCTACGTGATCATTGCCCGCAATTACCGCAGCCCACGTAGCCGCAGTGAGCTTGATCTGGTTGGCTGGGATGGCGCGACGTTGTGTTTTATTGAGGTGAAGACCCGCACCGCGCGCAAAATCATGCCGGCAGAATTTGCTGTGAACGCGGAGAAGCAGCGCGATCTTTCCCACGTGGCCCGCGAATTCCTCCGCAAAGTCAAGAAAGATGCGCCATTCCGCTTTGACATTGTGAGCGTTTATTTTGAACCGGGACTAGCACCGGATATTGAGTTGTTCAGAAATGCATTTACGATCGCGTAATGCCGCGCATTCAGAGCTGTCTGGACTCGTGAAATTTGAGACTTTCCCGACAGCGGCTTAAGTCATCAATCTATTAATCTATTGTCTATTGGCGTAAAGAACGTGATTTATGAGGGCACGGACGATTCGTTGCTTTCGGCCTTGTTTCCCGCTGAGCGCAGGTCTAGCGCAAGGCGCAGCACATAATGAACTCCGGAGATTGTAGTGAGCGCCACGGTGGCATAGATGCTCCAGCGTTTTCCCAGGCGCGACCAGTTTGAAAAATTGATTTGATAGATGAGCGCCAGCGGCACGCTCAAAATCTGTACGGCGGTATTGGCTTTACCGAACCAGCTCGGACGGAAAACTCTCATTGTTCCCGTGGCGTAAAGCAAAGTACAGACAATCAGAATGATGATGTCACGGCCGAAAACCAGGATAGTTACCGGCCAGCGAATAATATGCGCTATTGAGAGCATCAAAAACATTGTGCTCAGCAGCAGCTTGTCGGCAATCGGGTCAAGGTATTGTCCCAGCGTCGTTTTCTGCTTCAATACGCGCGCCAGCAGGCCGTCCAAAAGGTCAGTGATTCCCGCCACCACAAATATCCCTAGCGCCCATGCATACTTCTGCTGTTGGATCGCGACAACAACGAAGGGAACAAAGATCAGCCGCAGCAGCGTAAGCAAATTTGGCGCGGACTTGAGTTGGCGCAGCATTACTGCGGGTCCTGGAAGAATTTAGTCACGTCAAGTCCGGTTTTTGCTGCGAACTGATCGGCCAGCGACGGCAATCCCCCATTGCGGGCATCCACTTCCATCCGCTGTACACGATGCATGGGGAAGAACACTGTATTCGCTGACGCTGCTTCGCCGGCCTTCACCATCTGCATAAAGTCATCAAACGACTGCAGGTCCACACCGCGCAGGCTGGCCCCCGCGGGCGTCAAGGCCAATAGCATGCCCCAGAATTTTTCTCGCGGATTTTGCAGCGTAACCAGGACGAGTTGTCCGGAGTTCATGGTATTTGCAGGCCTCTGCCGGCTCTTGCTGGCTCACTTGAAAGCGCATCAAGGGTATCACGCAAGTCGGTCAGAGTGCTCGGGGGCGCAGTAAGCTCTTCAAACAGCCGCTTCCATTGTGTTATATGCCGCAATGGCTTTCACACACTGCTCTGCCATTCTTGCCGCGCCCGCAATGTTTGGATGTCCTACGGCCGAAAGCAGAACCTGGTTTTTCTGTAAGTCGCCCGCGCCAACCAGTTCATACGCCATCCGACGCTCCCCTACCGCTTCGTCCGGCGCCTTGGCAGGATCATTCGATTCGCATTCCCACAATAATGAGTGTGGCGCATAAGCCGCATTCGCTTCCTCAAAGCCGGAATCGACAAAAATCGCCCGCCGCGACCCTGCCGCCCGATTCACTTGCGCCACGGCGCTCCGGAAGAGCCCTGTAGAAAGTTTCCAAAAACGAAGGCAATGCTCTACCAGTTGATTGCGGAAAAGGTCAGGATGAAAAAGCGGCGCAAAACTTACTCCATGCACCAGCGAATAAAGGCTTTCAACCCCTGCAGAACGGCTCAGGTGGCTCAAGGCGGGATAATATCCGAGAACAAGTATCCTGGCATTCGGAAATTTTTGCGTTGCCTGCTGCAGGATTGTCAGCAGGTCGTGTCCGCAGTAATTGCGTATGTGCAGCTCAAGCTCGTACTGCGGGATCATGGGATTGAAGACCCGCTGGACCTCGACATCATTGATGCCGCCATTCATCAGCATCCATTCCACGCTCGCGGGATCACCCTTGAACTCCTGAAGTTGTTGCAGAATCGTGGGGAAAAAACACGGAACCTCTGCCGATGGCATGGTCACGGTGTATGAGTCGCGAATGCCGATTTTGGCGCCGGAATGCGCCAGCATCGTCATCTCTGCCCCAAGATGCCCTGCCAGAATGCTGGCGGTTTTGTGCTCATACGTCAGACCCTGTCCCCAAACCACCGAATCACCAATAACAAGAAGGTTCTTCATGCCGTGGCCAGTCTACCAAGCTTTTCTCAATCTTTGCGGTCAGCGCTTTTAAACGAGTGGGAGAGCTCTCAGGCAAGAGGTGTTAGAATAAAGGACGCCATCCTGTATCTCTAGGCCCGTAGCTCAGTTGGTTAGAGCGCTTCCTTGACACGGAAGAGGTCGATGGTTCGAGTCCATTCGGGCCTACCAGCTTTTTCATACCTAAAGCGCCGCACGTCCCTATGGAACGCACAAGATAAATGAGCGATAGGGATCGTTTTCTATCGCGCGCGAATGCGCCAGAATATGAGGGATAGAGCACCCTGAATCTAAAATCTTTTTCTTGACATCCATATGTGTACGGTGTAAACATATACCTTGGAGTTGGATTTGCCTATTGCTGCCCAACCCGCCGCCCGTGCTCGACGAGTAAAAGCCCGCCGATCGCACGCGCCCTTGCGTGATCAGATACGCGATGCCGCGCGCGACCTCTTTGCCCGCGAAGGTTATGAAAGCGTTTCCATGCGGCGCATCGGTTCAAAGATTGGCTGCTCGCCCATGGCCATCTATCGCCATTTTGAGAACAAAGAAGAGTTGTTGCTCTCAATTTGCGAAGAGACTTTTAGCCGAATGATCCAACTGCTGGATGAGACGCGGCTTCAGCCAGGGACAGCTTTGGCGCGTTTGCGCCGCTCTTTGCGCACTATTGTGGACTTTCATCTCAGCCACCCGAATCATTACAAAGTAACTTTTATGACGGTGATGCCGCCGGGACCCGTAGCCGAACGCAAAGTCGCAATCGGCCAGCGCGCTATGGACCGGCTGCGAGCCGGCGTGCGCGAATGTGCCGCAGAAAAAGGGATCGAAGTTGACGTTGAAATGACGGCGCAGGTTCTCCGGGTAGCCATGCACGGACTTGCCAGCATGCTGATTACCACCAGCCAGTGCTATCCCTGGAAAGACCCGGAACGAATGAAAGAGATCGTCATCGAAACGGTTACCCGGCAATTCGAGTAAATATATTTTTTTGAGTCTATGCGTACAGCGTACGCATCTCTTAGAACCGCAAGTGTACGGCGTAAACAAGGAGCTGATCGGTGAGCACGCAGGCACTTCCAGGATCGTTGAGCACTTCCGCGGTACAAAGCGCAGCCAGACCTGCGATCAATCCCTGGCTCATCGCCATTACAGTTACCCTCGCTACCTTTATGGAGCTGCTGGATACCAGCATTGCCAACGTCTCCCTTCCTCACATCGCCGGCGGTCTCGCTGTAAGTTACGACGAAAGCACCTGGGTGCTGACTAGTTATCTGGTGGCAAATGCGGTGGTGCTTCCTCTCAGTGCATGGCTGAGCCGCGTTTTTGGCCGCAAGAACTATTACATGACTTGTGTCGCCCTGTTCGTCGCCAGCAGCTTTTTGTGCGGTATTGCGCCGAGCCTGAGTTTGCTGGTGTTCTTCCGCATCCTTCAGGGCGTCGGCGGAGGCGGGCTCGCCCCGGTCGAGCAGGCCATTCTGGTGGATACATTTCCGGGAGCCAAGCGCGCGGCGGCATTTGCACTTTACAGCATGGCCATCGTCACCGCTCCAGCGGTCGGGCCGCCGCTTGGCGGCTGGATTACAGATCATTTCTCCTGGCGCTGGGTATTTTTCATCAACGTACCGATCGGTCTGGTCAGTCTGATTCTTACTCACCGGCTCGTTTCTGATCCGCCGCAGTTTATTGAAGAAGCCAAGGCAGCAAGGACCGGCGGCAAGCTCAAAATCGACTACTTCGGAATTTCGCTGATCGCTCTTGGCTTTGGTGCGTTAGAAATCGTTCTGGACAAAGGCCAGCGTGAAGATTGGTTTGAGAGCCATTTCATCGTGATCTTCCTTATCATTGCCGTCGCTGCGTTAATCGGGGCGGTGATCTATGAGTGGCGGCACCATGATCCCGTGGTAGAGATCCAGCTATTCCGTGAGCGCAACTTTGCGCTGGCCAACGCTCTCTACTTCGGTTTCTTCTTCGTTTTGTTTGGAAGCACCGTGCTGATACCGCAAGTGCTGCAATCGCTTTATGGATACAGCGCTACTGACGCCGGCCTGGTGCTCGGTCCGGGCGCTTTCGTCATCGTATTGATGGCTCCGGTTGTCGTCCGTCTCATTCCCAAGACAGGCGCGAAGAAGCTCATCCTGGTCGGATCAATTTTCGTCGGACTCGCGATGTGGCGCTTCGCCTCGCTCGATCTTGGCTCTGACTACCGCGCTTATGCTCTGGCGCGTGCGCTACAGGGAGTGGGTCTCGGCTTCTTCTTTGTGCCCGTCAGTTCTCTGGCGTATTCCTACCTTCCTATGAACAAGAACAATAAAGCTTCCAGTATCACCAACCTTTTCCGCAATCTTGGTGGAAGTTTTGGGGTGGCGTTCATGACCACTATGCTGGAGCGCCGTACACAATTCCATCACAGCGTGCTGGTGCAGCAGTTGACTCCAGACAATCCCAATTTCAACCAGAGGCTTGAAACGGTAACGCAATATCTCACTAGCGCCGGATCAAGCGCCACCGACGCTTCGCAAAAGGCCTACGGTCTGGTCTCCGGCCTGGCGAATCAACAAGCGGCCTTTCTTGGCTCGCTGGATTGTTTTTATCTGCTCGGCTGGGTAGCGCTGGGCACCCTGCTTCTAGCGTTGATGACCAAGCCGTATCGTAGCGCGAGGTCGCCAGGAGCTCACTGAGGCATCTATGAATATATTTAGGCAGCAATCGACAAGGATTTACAGCATCATCGCCATCGCCGCAGCCCTTGGGCCCCATGCTCTTGCGCAGCAGAATGCTCCATCTTTCGAACTGGGCAGCATCGCCACGCCGCGCACCATCAATCCGGCAGCCAACAGCACCACGCCAAGTTCACTTGCGGGGCAGCAGCAGAATCCGTTTTTGGGTAGCGTGCCAACCGGAACCGTATCGAATGAGCCCATCGCGCTTTCGCTGTCTGACGCCATCACCCGAGGGCTGCGCTACAACCTTGGCGTCATTGAAAATCAGGCTGAGCTGCGGCAGGCGCAGGCACAACGCCTGCGCGCGCTTTCCGCCATGGTTCCCAGCGTATCTGCTTTGCTGCGCCAGAACCTTGACGACCTGAATCGCGTTGCCATTGGTCTGAAGATTCCCGGCCTGCCTGCCGCGAGCGGACAATTCAGCTATCAGGAAAGCTACCTCACATTCTCTGACAATGGTCTAAACCTTGATTCCATGTATCGATATCGGGCCTCAAAGCAGGCAGCTGAAGCGCAAAAGCTGCAGCTGGATGATGCTGGCAATGTCGTAGCGTTAGCCGTGGGCACAGCCTATCTTCAAGTGCAATCGAGTCAGGCGCGCGTGGAAACTGCAAGCGCTGAGTTGAATTCCGCACGCGAACTTGAAGCGCAAGCGCTCAACCGAGTGAATTCCGGACTGGCCGCAGAGATTGACGGCTTCCGTGCTACCGTTCAACGGCAAACCAGCGAGCAGCGGCTCACGGTTGCCGCAGCGAATCTGGACAAAGACAAATTGACGCTGGCACGTTTGATCGGGCTGCCCAGTGGACAGCAGTTCAACACTATCAGCAAAACCGCTTACCAGTCCTGGGTTGGCGGCGACCTCACATCTTCTCTCGCTCACGCCCGCAATGATCGCGCAGACATTAAATCTGCTGCCGCAACCGCCAATGCTACCCATCTCGCCAAGCGCGCTGCCCAACTTGAACGCGCACCGGGTCTGAGCCTTGGCGGATATTACGGCAGCATCGGAACGAACCTCGCGCGGTCAGACGCTACTTACTCACTGGTCGCCACTGTCTCTGTGCCTATCTTCACCGGCGGACGCATTCGGTCTGATATTCAGGACGCTTCTGCCGAGCTAGACCGCAGGCAATCTGAGTACGCGGACATCGTTGGACGCGTGGATTATGAAGTTCGTAACGCATTTACCGATCTGCAGGCCGCGGACAGCGCAGTAAAAGTCGCGGAGAAAAACAGCCAACTGGCGCAGCGCACGCTGGACCAGGCCCGCGACCGGTTCGCGAACGGTGTTACCAACAATCTGGAAATTATTCAGGCGCAGCAAGACGTGGCTGCGGCCAATGAAAACTATATCTCGAGCCTTTTTGCGCACAACCTGGCCAAGCTCACCCTGCTGCGCGCCATGGGATCGGCACAAAAAGATCTGAACAAGTATCTGGGAGGAAACTAAAATGGCTACCCAACTTCAATCCCCACCAGCGGAATCGGTCCCGAAGGAAAACGAGCAGCATACTGCTACTCCTGTCGACGATCCTATTGAATTCGCAGCGCCTACGCCAAAGCGTTCTCTGGGGGCCGCTATCAAGCGCTATCGCAAAACTCTGTTCCTTGCCGCGCTCATTGTTCTTCTCGTCGCAGGCACAGCGGGTTGGATTTATCTCTCCTCTTACGAATCCACGGACGACGCACAGGTAGACGGCCATTTGCACGCGATCAGTGCGCGCATCAGCGGAACGATTCTCAGCGTGAATCCTGACGTGCAGGACAGTCACTTTGTTCAGGCAGGAACAGTGTTGGCAGAGATTGATCCAGCCGATTTCCAGGCTGAACGCGACCGCGCTCAAGCGGAATACGATCGCCTGCAAGCCAGCTCTGTTGCGGCGGAAAAAGATATAGCGGTGATCTCTTCCGGCAGCAATGGACGGCTTGACTTGGCTCGTGCCGCGATCAATGAAGCAGAGAGCTCCGTGGCCTCAGAACGCGCGGCGTTGCAGGCAGCGGAAGCTCGGCTGGCGGGCACGGAGGCAAATTTCAATCGCGCTGAAGCTGATCGTCAGCGTTATGAAAAATTGCTGGCCAAGCATGAAATCTCGCAATCAGAATATGACCGCGTAGCCACCGAAGCCAGTACCGATCGTGAAGCTGTTTACGCCGGACGCGCGGAGACGCTGGCGGCCCAGAAACGCATCGCACAAGCACAGAGCCGCTTGGCGGAGCGGAAGGCTGATCTTCTCTCTGCCGGTTCCGCGCCCCAGCAGATTGCATCATCGCGCGCCAAAGCTGCGGCTGCTACATCGGACGCCACTCGCGCCCGCGCACAACTTACCACTGCCCAACTCAACCTTGGCTATACAAAAATCATCGCCCCCGTAAGTGGAATTATCGGCCGTAAAAATGTAGAAGCAGGGCAGCGCGTGCAGCCAGGGCAGCAACTGCTTACCATCATTCCCGTGGATGATCTCTGGATCACGGCTAACTTCAAAGAAACGCAGCTGCAAAAAATGAAGCCCGGACAGCCCGTAACCATACGCGCCGACGCTTCCGGACGGGACTACCACGGCCACATTGATTCTTTGGGCGGAGCCACTGGTTCCCGATTCAGCCTGCTCCCTCCGGAAAACGCAACCGGCAATTACGTAAAAGTCGTCCAGCGTGTGCCGGTGCGCATTGTGCTGGAGCAAGGCGAAAATAATGATCATCGCCTGCGTCCGGGAATGTCAGTGGAACCCAAAGTGAGATTGCGGTAAGTTGGAGATATTGGCAATGAGCCAGGCGATTGAAAAATCTCAGGCACTGTACCTGGAAGATTTGCATGTCGGTCAGCGGTTCGTCTCGGGCACTCATCACATGGACGAAGCAAAGATCAAGGAGTTCGCCAGAGAGTTTGACCCACAACCTTTTCATCTGGATGAAGCCGCGGCAAAAGCCAGCGTATTTGCTGGACTGGCGGCCAGCGGATGGCACACAGCCGCGGTTGCCATGCGTCTTCTAGTAGATGGCGGCCTGCCTTTTGGTAACGGCATCATAGGCTTGGGCGGTGATCTAGCATGGCCCAAGCCGACACGGCCAGGTGACACGCTGCATGTAGAAAGCGAGATCCTGGAAATTATGCCTTCACGCTCCAAGCCAAATCAGGCCATCGTCAAGGTGCGCAGCACCACTCTTAACCAGAATGGCGAAGCGGTACATTCGTTCACTTCAAAGTGCCTGGTGTTCAAACGTCCGCAGCCGCAAGAGTGACGATCCTTGCTCTGCGCTAGAATGCTTGGGTGGAAAACAGCATCCGCTCTATCGCCAAAGCAAGTCGCCGCTTCAGAAGCGTTGCCTTTCTTTGTTTAACGATTGCCATCGCCTCCTGGACGTGTACTCATCCGTTCAACGCAGCCGCATTTCAGAAAGGACCAGCCATGAACCATGCCAGCGGAACGTTTGAAGTAAAACTTGTCCCTCAGACAGACGACAAGAACGGTGACGCCGCGCTGGGCAGGATGACGATTGATAAGCAATTTCACGGCGATCTGGAAGGAACCAGCAAAGGCCAGATGCTGACCGGCATGACTGACGTGAAAGGCTCGGCGGGTTACGTGGCTATTGAAAAAGTAAGTGGAACGTTAAAGGGACGCACTGGCACCTTCATCTTGCAGCACACGGGAACTATGAATCGCGGTGCGCCGCAACTGATGATCACTGTGGTGCCTGATTCCGGAACGGGACAACTTGCAGGCATAACGGGAAGTTTTAAGGTCATCATTGCTGAAGGCAAGCACTCGTATGAGTTCGAATACGCTCTGCCAGAATCTCATTGAGCTGATCGGCTGACCCGCATCCGATTTCCATCGGCTACTTGGATTTGTGAATAAAGCGACCAAACTCCAAGACCGGCATCTAAATGGTTTCTTCATCGAATCGCGAAAGCAACTCTGAATAAACTAACCCTAGGTTGTTATGGCAAAACCAATTCTGCTTTGTATTGACGACGATTCTGACGTTTTACGGGCCATTGAGCGCGACCTGCGTTCGCATTACGGCGCTACCTATCGCGTGCTGGCGAGTGATGCGCCGGAAAAAGCTTTGGAGCTTTTGAAGCAGTTGAAGGTACGGAATGACAGCGTTGCTCTGCTGCTGGCCGACCAGCGCATGCCCAAAATGGATGGCGTGGCTTTTCTGCAGGACGCAATGCATATCTTTCCCGAGGCCAAGCGCGCCCTGCTCACTGCATATGCGGACACGAATGCCGCCATCAGCGCCATCAATCAGGTCAACATCAACTATTTTTTCCTCAAGCCATGGGACCCGCCAGAAGAACACTTGTACCCGCAGCTGGATGACCTGCTGGACGATTGGCAAGGTTCTTACCGTCCAACGTTTGAGGGAATCCGCGTACTGGGCACGCGATGGTCGCCGCGCTCCTATGAGCTGCGCGATTTTCTGGCACGCAATCGAGTTCCTTATCAATGGATCGACGTGGAAATTTCCGCTAATGATCCTGAAACCAAACGGTTGCTCGACGCGTTGGGCCCTGAATCTGCAAGTCTTCCCGTGGTTCTGTTCCCCGATGGAACAAAACTGTTGGAAAGTGTTCCCGCCGACGTGGCGCAAAAAGTTGGGTTGCGTACTCGTGCGCAGACGGATTTTTATGACCTTGCAATCATCGGCGGAGGGCCAGCCGGTCTGGCTGCGGCGGTTTACGGTGCCTCTGAAGGCCTGCATACCGTGATTATTGAATGCGACGCTCCAGGCGGCCAGGCAGGCATGAGTTCTCGCATTGAAAATTATCTTGGCTTTCCCAACGGCTTAAGCGGTGGTGATCTGGCGCGTCGTGCCGTTGTGCAGGCGCAGCGTTTTGGCGTGGAGATTCTTTCGCCTCAGGAAGCTGTAAGCGTGCGAACGGAAGGTTCTTATCGCATCATCAAACTGAAAGATGATAGTGAAATATCGTGCCACGCTTTGATGGTCGCCACGGGAGTCCAGTGGCGGCGGCTCGACGCGCCCGGCATCGATCGCCTCCAGGGCGCCGGAGTTTATTACGGCGGAGGTTCCACTGAAGCTCTCTCCTGCAAGGGCGAAATAGTGTATGTGGTTGGCGGCGCAAACTCGGCGGGCCAGGCCGCAATGAATTTCTCCAAGTATGCAGAGCGGGTAGTGATTTTGGTGCGCGGATCTTCTCTTGGCAGCACCATGTCACAGTACTTGATCGAACAAATCGAGCAGACACCTAATATCCAGCTTTGGACCCACGCCAACGTCGCTGAAGCACACGGTGAAACCCATTTAGAAGAAATTTCTGTGCTGTGTTCTGACACCAACAAAGTTGAGCGCGTATCTGCTACTTCAATGTTCATCTTTATTGGCGCACTGCCACGCACGGATTGGCTGGGCGACCTGGTGGAGCGAGACGAACGGGGCTTTATCCTCACGGGGCCTGACCTTATGTGGGGCGGCAAACGCCCAAAGAGTTGGACTTTGGAGCGCGATCCATTCCTTTTGGAAACAAATATTCCAGGGCTGTTCGCAGTGGGCGATGTTCGGCACGGTTCAGTCAAACGCGTTGCTTCCGGAGTTGGTGAAGGCTCTGTGGCCGTTCAATTCATTCATCAGTACTTGAGCAAGGTATAAACATGGCAGAAAAATCAGAATTGCTCCAGGTGCCGGTATTTGCCGATCTGCCCAATGATCAGATTGAATGGTTCATCAGCCAGTCACAGGAAATTACGGTCAAAGCTGGCGAGACATATTTGCACCAGGGCGATCCTGCGGACGCAATGTTCGTAATCCTGGAAGGACAGCTGCAGGGCCGCGGAGAATTTGGCGGCGAAACGGTTTTCTTTAACAGCAAGGCGGGGGATATTGGGGGTGTGCTGCCTTTTTCCCGAATGAAGTTTTACCCGGTGAATGGGCGAGCGATTACTGACAGTCGCATTCTGCGCTTTCCAGTGACGGCCTTTCCGCAGCTCATACAAAAAATGCCTGACCTTACGCAGCGTCTTGTGGGCCTGATGTCTGACCGCATCCGCGAGACTACACGTGTTGAACAGCAGCGTGACCGCCTGGCCGGATTGGGCAAACTTTCTGCCGGTCTGGCTCATGAACTCAACAATCCCGCATCGGCAGCCAAGCGCGCCACCAGCCAGCTTCGCGCTACCATGAAACGGATCAAGGATGCGAGCCACGCTCTGGGAGCGCACGATCTCACCGCCGCTCAAAGGGCCGAAATCGAAAAGCTGGAAGCTTCACTGGTCCAGCAAGACGGTCCACCGCCGGACACGCTTACCATCAGCACGCTGGAAGAAGAGATCGACTCGTGGTTGCGTGCGCATGGGCAGGAAGATCTCTGGCAATTGGCATCTGACCTCGCGCACAAAAATATCCAGCCCGCGGCGCTCGACCGCTTATATGCCACGCTCGACGCGGACACAGCCCGCGCTGCCCTGGTGAGGATTGCTGCATCTATGGAGATTGCCAACCTGCTCAATGAAATTGAAAGCAGCACATCACGCATTTCTGATCTGGTCCGCGCTATCAAGGAATACACCTACATGGACCAGTCTCCGATCCAGAACGTTGATATCGTTAAGAGCCTGGAAACCACGCTTACGATTTTGAACCATAAACTCAAGCGAGGTGTCACGGTCCAGCGCGATTATCAACGCGTCCCCTTTCTGGTGGATTCTTTTGGCAGCGAATTGAATCAGGTCTGGACCAACATCATTGACAATGCAATTGACGCAATGGGCGGGCAGGGCGAGCTGCGCGTCCGTACCTATCGAGAAGACGCGTGCGTGGTGGTGGAGATCGCCGACAACGGCCCCGGGATTCCAGACAAGGTTTTGCCGCACATCTTTGAGCCATTCTTCACAACCAAAGGCGTCGGCCAGGGAACGGGATTGGGTTTGGACACAGCGTCACGCATCGTGCGCAAGCATCGCGGAGAAATTCAGGTAAACTCAAAACCGGGCGATACGCGCTTTCAGATTTGGCTACCGTTGGCCGAAGTTCCATCCAACTAGCGTTTGGCTTTGGCTGCTGGGTCTTTGATCTTAACGTAGCGGAAGCACGTCACCAGATGGTCATTCACCATACCCACTGCCTGCATGAAGGCATAGCAAATCGTCGGGCCCACAAATTTGAATCCCCGTTTGAGCAGGTCGCGGCTCATCTTGTCGGATTCTTCAGTTCGCGCCTGTATCTGGGATGGTGTGCTGAGCGCATTAACGATTGGCTTGCCGCCGACAAACTGCCATATATAAGCATCGAACGAACCGAATTCTTTTTGCACCGCCATAAAGGCACGCGCGTTCTGGACAGCAGCCGCGATTTTCAATCGATTGCGAACAATGCCCGCATTCGACATCAGCTGCTTCGTTTTGTTCGCGTCGTAACGTGCGATAGTTTTAGGATTAAAGTTGCTGAAAGCTCGCCGGTAGGCTTCGCGCTTCGCCAGAATGGTTGACCAGCTCAGACCGGCTTGCGCGCCTTCTAGAATCAAAAACTCAAACAGCACCCGGTCATCGTGCTGAGGCACGCCCCACTCCACATCATGGTAGGCGATCATCGCCGGAGTGGTTGCCCATGAGCAGCGAGGTCTTGTGTCCAAAGACGCTTGAGAATTTTTGGCAGGCATAGACTCTTAACCCGCCTGCCCCACCAGGACGCGAGCTGCTACTGGTTTCATTTCAACTTCCATGCCGCTGAGCACCGCATTGCCGGAAAGAGGATCGCGGCGGTTCTCATCCATCAGCGCGTTCAGGTTGGCCCCGGGATTCGCGGCAGCTACTTCAAGTTGTGTGCTCGGTTGATCGTGTCCCCATCCATGCGGCAGGCTGACAACTCCCGGCATCATCTCGGCGGTAATTGCCACTTCTGCCTCAATCGTGCGGCCATCATGTGCGATCCGCGCTCGTCCACCATCTACCAATCCGATCCGCCCGGCATCCTTGGGATTGACCAAAGCGATGCATCGAGCCGCGCCTTTGGCCAGGACGGGAAGGTTGTGCATCCAGCTGTTGTTTCCGTGGAGCTGCCGTCTTCCCACAATCACCAGTTCCGGTATCGATCGCCCAAGATCAGCCGCTGGGCGCTTGAGATCATCAATGAGCATGGCAGGCGCGACTTCGATCTTTCTCGACGGGGTGCGCAGAACGTCGGGCACGCGCGGTTCAAGCTCTCCCAGATCGATTCCACCTTCCGCCGCCTGGACTTTCCCCAGGTTGAGTCCATCAGGCTTCATGCCAAACTGATCGCCATAGGGCCCTGCGCGCAGGCCAATATCCAGCAATCGCTCTACGCCGCGACGTTGCGCGCTTGCTTTGAAAATCTGGTCGGCAAATGGCCCCGCGGTTCGGCGGAGATCGTCCATCAGAAGTTCGCCGTCAATCTGATTGATATCGGCGGCATCGCCTTTGCCTTGAATGATTCCGATCAGCCGTAAAATTACTTGCCATTCTTCAGGACGGTCTAAGGCGCGCGGAAAAACTGGATGACTATAACGGGCGTGATTGCGATAAGAAAGCTGCGAGAACGCTACGTCATAATGCGAATCTTCCAGCGGCGAGGTCCCCGGCAGGATCACGTCAGCATGGCGCGAGGTCTCGTTCAGGTAAATGTCCAGGCTGACCATGAACTCCAACTCATCCATCGCGGCGGAAAGACGTTTGCCGTTGGGCGATGACAGAGCTGGGTTGCTCGCTACCGTAATCAGCGCCTTGATCTGACCCTCCCCCGGTGTCTGGATTTCCTCCGCCAGGCAGCTCATGGGAAATTCGCCTAACACTTCCGGGGCGCCAGAGACGCGACTCTTGCGCCTGCCCGTAACAACTCCCTTGCCAGTTCCCGGCTTGCCTCCGGTGTTAGCTGGGAACGTGTTGGACTGCAGCGCAGCCGCTTTGGGAAACATGGCGCAGCCCGGCTCGTCAAAGTGTCGGGTGAGAATGTTCAGCACGTCGATCAGCCAACTGCAGAGCGTCCCATACTCCTGCGTGCATGTGCCGACGCGGCCATAGACCGCCGCGCGTTTTGCAGAGGCCAGCGAACGGGCCAAGGTGCGAATGGTCTCAGCGGGAATCCCGCACCGGCCAGAGACTTTCTCTGGCGCAAATCCCGCGACAGAGCTCTCCAACAGTTCAACCGCGGCAACATGTTCCGCCAGCCGGCCAAGCTTTACCAGCTTTTCCGCGAATAGCGTATGGACCATGCCGAGCAACAGAAATACGTCGCCGCCGGGGCGGATAAAGATATGCTCATCGGCTACATCGGCTGTCTCAGTGCGTCTTGGGTCAACGACAATGAGCCGCCCTCCACGGGCGCGCAAGGCCTTCGCTTTGTCGCGGAAGTTCGGTACGGTCCAAAGGCTTCCATTGGAAACCATAGGATTTGCGCCCAGCATCAGCAGAAAGTCTGTGCGTTCGATATCCGGTACTGGAATAGAAAGGAAGTCGCCAAACATCAGCCCGCAGGAAAGATGCTTGGGCATCTGGTCCAGCGTTGACGCGGAGAAAACATTCTTTGATCCCAGCGCGCGGCCCAGGCGCGGCGCATAAAGCAGCAGCCCAAGTTTGTGGACGATAGGATTTCCGAGCGTCAAAGCGACCGAATCAACTCCATGCGTGGCGATGATCGGCGGCAAACGACGCTGAATCTCTGCGAAAGCTTCATCCGATGTCGCTTCCACAAAGCGGCCATCGCGCTTAATCAACGGCTTGCGCAGTCGGTCAGGATCTTCATGCAGGTCCTTGAGCGCCACGCCTTTCGGACAAAGATAACCATGACTGAAGACGTCCTTTGCATGTCCGCGAATGCGCTTCACACGGCCTTCCGCCACGGTAAGTTCAAGGCCGCAACATGCTTCACAAAAAGGACATATCCGATGGTGAATGGTTTCTTTTCCTGCTTCAATCATCGTCTTCCCTCCAGTGACAATGCGCCTGTCCTGCGAATCAACATCATAAGCGATCGCCACTTGCAGCCATTGTTTTTGGCTACATCGCAGGCGCAGGCTCCAGTTGTGGAGGAAGCCTGCATGATGCCCACCTCATCCTATCGAGGTGAGTTCCAGCAACCTGCGCTAAAATTCTGCATGAAATGCGTATAGTAAAAATATTTTAGTGGCGCTCAAGGCCGCTGCTGCATGAGCCATTCAGGTTTTTGTAAAAAATTGCTGAAATGCTTCAACGATACGGGCCGGGAGATTCTCTTCTGTTTTCTTGCCTGGCAACTCGTGACCAGCGCCTTCGATTTCCAGCAGCATCGTCTTGGCCGGAATCAATGACAGCGCAGCTTCCATCTCAACATGCGAGCCGAATGGATCGCGTCCGCCATGAACAAATAATGATGGTGTTTTGATCTGAGGAAAGTGCGCAGTCCGCAACTGCGAAGATTTGCGCGGAGGATGCAGCGGATATGAGAGCAATAGAAGCCCAGCAATAAGTTGTGATTGTTCGGCGGCGAGCATGCTGCCCTGGCGTCCTCCATAGGAGTGTCCGGCAAGAAAGATGCGCCCTGAAGTTTTTGAGCGCAATATGTCTACGGCACGGCGCAGGCCTTCACGGTCGCGCGCGGCCATGGCTGGGAATGGCGGTCCGTGCGGACGGGATTGACGAAATGGCAGATCGCAACGCAGGACGAGATATCCAGCGTCTGTAAAAGCATCGGCAAGGGCGATCAGTAATTTGCTTTGGCAATTCGCGCCAGCACCATGTGTAAGGACTAATCCATCGCCACGTGCTTGCGCGGGTTCATGCAGAAAGCCGCTTACCGGTGGCTCCGCAGCTGAATCATAAAACTCACGATAGATGGTCATTGCGCCACTTCCACACGGGAGAATCGAAGACGCTCAACTTCTTCATGCATCTTAAGAGACGCCTGTTTGCGGTCAGTGAAGATAAAGCTGTCGGGAGAAAAATTCACCTTGGCGGTTACGGAATGCTTACCCAGCAGATTAATAAGATGAGGGAAGAGCGTCATGGTCCCAAAGTAGCAAGCTTCAGCGCTGGCAATTCCGTCAGGGATGGCGTACTCGATGCTGGCGGCGGAAACGGGCACCTGCAGATCAATGGCAGGCTGGAAAAGCGACGAATGAAAGGGCAGCACGCGGAAGCCGTCTGAACTGGTGCCTTCAGGAAACAACAAAAGCCGCAAGCCGGCCGCGAGCGCGGACTGTATCTCCGGTTGGATAGCATGCGTTTCGCTGGGGCGCGAGCGATCGACATAGATAGTGCCGGCAAGAGTGGCAATCCATCCAACAGCGGGCCAGGCGCGAACTTCACGCTTGGCGATGAACGCACACGGCGTAATGGCGCTATAGACCAAAATATCCAGATAGCTGAGGTGATTGCTGGCAATCAATCCCGCGACAGCAGGCAAGCCTGTGACTTCAACACGGACGCCCATCCGAGGGAGAGTTTGGCGCGACCAGCGGTGGAGCACTCCGATGCGCGTCTGTTCCGATAATGTCCCGCCTAAGCGGCGCAATGAATATTCCGCCAGGCAGCCAGCGATTCCCCAGAACAAACCGCAACCGCGCACGATCACGCGGGCAATTCGCTTCGGCAATGTGGCGGGAGCAATTTCCATGGATAAGAAGATGCTGGCTCGCCGGCAATCCGTAGTCAACTCTATTCACGCAAGAAAGTTCACGAACTGGCGTTCTGATAAGGTCCCTGGTGCCGGGGAAGGCAGCCTGCGCCGAAACGACAGGCTTTAGGCAACTGATAGAATAAGGCAAACTGCTAGACTGATTCACCGCTTGCCAGCGCTAATTTCAAGCATCTTATTGCGCGGCAATGAACATTTTTATTTCTAGAGAATGAGGAAACGGAATGAAAGCAATCTTCGCCACAACGTTATTATTAATCGGCGTAATACTTAGCGGTTGTTTGGGATCAAGCAGCAGTTCCACGGCTCCCACGCTGGCATTTCTCTACGTTGTGGGGCAGGGCGACAACTCCATCCGCGCCTTCAGTGAAAAGTCCACCGGTGATTTGTTCCCGCTGGCGGTGCCTGCATTCCCAACGATTCCCCGGCCGGTTTCCATTGCGCTGCATCCTTCCAGAAATTTTCTTTACGTACCAAACGAGACTTCCAACACTGTTTCCGGTTTTACTATTGACCATACTGCTGGCGTGCTTACGCCCATTGGCACGGCACTTTCACCTACTCCAGTTTGCAATCCAGGTGTCTGTTCGAATCCGATATCAGCCGCCATTAACTCCGGAGGCCAGTTCTTATTCGTGCTGAATCAGGGTTCGGCCTCGCCGGCGGTCCCTGCTTCAATTTCAGTCTTCAATATTGATCAGACCCGAGGGCTGCTAAGCCCGGTTGCCGGATCTCCGTTTGCATTTGCCTCGCTTGCGGCCCCAAATCCGCAATTTATGGCAATCTCTCCGACGCAGGGGTTCTTGTACGTATCAAATGGAACAGCCGGAAACATTTCAGCTTTTGCGATTGGCGCTGGCGGCACTTTGACCGAGCTGGGAGGTTCGCCATTTCCATTGGGCGCAGGCGCAACGGCTGCGGGGCTTATCGTGGATCCTAAAGGCCAATTCCTTTACGCGGCTGATTCAGCCAATAACACAATCGCCAGCTTCAATGTTGCCGGGGGGCCGCTGGCGGCGATTGGATTATTCCCTGCCGGCACCAAACCTGTAGACGTTACCGTGGATGCGACCTCTTCTTTTGTTTACTCGGCAAATCAAGGTTCGAATGACGTTTCCGCTTTTAAAGCTACTTCCGGCGCGCTGACGCAAGTTGCGGGCTCGCCTTACCCGGTAGAACCTAATGGTTCGGTGGGAACGCCGCAGCCGATCTTCCTGACCGTGGACCAATCCAACACGTTTCTTTATACCGCTAATTTTGGATCCTCCAGCATCTCCGCATTTGGCATTAAGTCTTCCGATGGTACTTTGGGCCTAATTACAAATTCACCTTTTGGGCAGTCCATTGCGCCGCTCTGGATGGTTATAACGAAGTAATAGGGTTGGCGTGGCGAAAATAAAATCTGTGGTGAGTGATGCTCAGGCGGCTTGCTTTTTGCGGTGCCTTGGACGCTCGGCAAGACGCCGCACTTTCTTATCGGCATAGTCGGCAAGGCGGAACAAGGATATCCCGGCAAAAAGTATTGCCAGCCATCCCATGCCTAGAATGATCCAGAGCATCATACCTTTAAGATTCAATCCACTATTGCGAGGTTGGTCTTACCGGGCGTTCGACCGAGAATCAGTGCCCTTGTGAACTTCGCCGCCTTTCATGACGAAATCAATCTTCTGCAACAGCGCAACATCGGCCAGTGGATCGCCTTTCACGGCAACCAAGTCGGCATATTTTCCCGCGGCAATGCTGCCCACATCATTCTGCATGCCGAGCAATTCCGCGGCGCTGCTGGTGGCGGCGCGGATGGCTTGAATCTGCGTCATGCCGTACTTCACCATGTACGGAAATTCCACGGCCGGATCAATGCCCCAGTCAAAGCCGCCTACATCGGTACCAAAAGCAATCTTTACCCCAGCCTGCATGGCGCGATGAAAAGTATCTTGATGGATCTTGATCATCTCCAGCCAGACTTTTGCTCCCGCAGCGGCGCGTCCCTCGGCAACGTATTCGCCAACATAAATAGTAGGGACATAGAAAATGCCTTTCTGCGCCATGGTTTTCAGGTCAGCTTCAGCAATGTAATTCCCGTGCTCAATGGAGTCTACGCCGGCCTCAACTGAGTTATGTACGCCATTTAGCGCCATGGCGTGCGAGGCTACTTTATGGTGCTGGCGATGGGCCTCATCCACAATGGCGCGCAGCTCGTCGAGCGTGAAAGTTGGAATGTCATCCAGCACTCCGTCCGGACGCACAAAATAACTGCGATCGGAATATACCTTGATCCAGTCGGCGCCGTAGCTGATCTGCTCACGCACAGCTTTGCGGCCATCTTCGGCTCCGTCCACTATCTCCACCCCGTGCGGGACCGTAATTTCGGGCGAATACCCTTGCAGCGGATAAGCTCCGGTCACGTCCATAGCGCGCGTGGCGACTTTCATCCGAGGACCGGGAATAATTCCGTTGTTGATCGCCTTCTTTAAATCGACGTCCGCATAGCCCGCGCCTTCGGTTTCAAGATCGCGAATAGTGGTAAAGCCATAATCCAGAGCGCGGCGAACGGAGCGTGTTCCAAGAATTGCGCGGTAGGCCGTGGATTGCTTTAACAATTGCTCGTCGTAGTCTGCGGCAGTGATGTCGCCCTGCAAAAGCGTATGCGTGTGCGTATCAATCAATCCCGGCAGGCAGGTGTGGTCAGAGAGATCAATTATTTGGCCGCTTGCGGGAGCCTGCGCATTTTCCTGCACCTGCTGGATGCGCTCACCCTGAATAGTGATCAGCACATTGTGCTGCACCTTGCCGCTTTCCGGTTGCACCAGCGCTCCGCAGCGAACATAACGAGTGACAACATCTGTTACGTTCTTGAGTGGAGCTTTCGGTTGTTCCTGCGCGATGCCAACTGAAACGAGACACAAGCTTACGGCGAAGATTGCTAGCGACTTAATCGACAAACGTCTCATCCGAATCCTCCGGGGAAGCCGATAATCCTAACAGGTTCGGCAAGGATGGGTGGGCTGCGCAGATTGCTTTTTGAGGAGACTAGACTTGCATTTCTAACTCAGAAGTGTTCAGAGTGCCGGATTCAGCGTTTAATGTCGAACCGCAGCGTCTTGCCGCTCGATATTATTTCCAGCTTCCTCTTCAGTATTCCCCTGGCAGCGCAAAACTGCTCTTACTTTTCCCATAATCGCGCCTGTTCCTTACACGGAACGGGCAACAGATGCTTTTGATTCAGCAGTGAGTCGACGCATACAGTGGGCGCTGAATAAAATCTTACTCGGAGAAGGGGACGAGGCCTGAAATTTCCCGCCGACAACGGCCATGATCGAGAAAGCCCTTGAAGCATAATCGCAAACAGGAACGTCGGGCAAAGAGTGAGATAGCTGTTACAATACCTGAAGCCGCATACCTCCGGAGAGGTGGCCGAGTGGCTGAAGGCGGCGGTTTGCTAAACCGTTATAGGGGCTAACACCTCTATCGGGGGTTCGAATCCCCCCCTCTCCGCCAGACAGTCTGCAGCTTAGAGAATCTCTCTCTCAAACCCTCCTCAGAGCCCGCCTTTCGGGCAGATCTCCCTCAATCAAGTCAAGAAATCTATCAATAACTCCCTAGGCCTTTCCTTTTTCGGGCCTGTTTCTCTATGACGCACTAGATTCTCCATTCTTGCATTAACTCCCATTCGTTGCCCGACTGCCATGATCTGCCAGAACCCTGTCAAAGCTACCTGGCAGGTAAGCCCAAACCCTGCCTCCCGTTGCTCCGACGCTTTCCATTGGATAAGCCGGTGACCCGGACGAGATCGCGCGCTGGGGAGGACGCCATGGCGCGAAGGGGGTTTTGTAACATTTTTCTATAAAAGGGGGGCAGAAGTAACATAACTCCCCGCCGCTGTGGCTCGCAGCCAGTGTTTATGCGGATAAAGGCGAAAAGGCCAAAATAATAAATGTTGAAAAAGTGCAGATCCGCGCCCACCCGTGTCCCATGAACGGGACAAATACCCTTTATTCCGCATTTTGGGGCCTGGGAAGGTCGAGAAACACGAGGTGAGGCGAATGCCCTGTCCGCCGCGCGTTACGCCTGGCGTGCCGCTTTGGGCTTCCAGCTCGCGCAGCTAAATTGGTTTCTGGCCGTTTGCCTTCCAGAGGAGCGCCTTGTTGAGGGGGTGCTAGTAAAGACGCCCTCCTTTGTATAGGAGCCCGCTCCCGGCCTTCTTTCTGGCCTTGCCGGAAATGTCCTTCAGGCTCAGCCCGCAGCTGTCGTTGTTCCGGTGTACCCTCAGGTAAATACCATGTTTTGCCTATGAATTCGATGACCATACGGTTGCGGCAGAACGGGCAAAAGATCAAGCGGTGTTGAGCGGTCACAAGCGGTAAAGATCAGGGGTCGAGCGGTGACGGGACAATCGACGATGACATTACGGTCACCAAATGCCTGCGTCCGTGACACTCAGATTTTCGGTAGGAGTTCTTTTACAATACTTCCCTCAATCTTGTCGGTTCCAGCGTCCTGTCCCGCATTGGCAGAGACCAATAGACCGCTTTCCGTGTTCGGCTTCAACACGAACGGGTACGTTCTCGGCAGGCGAGCAGTTCGCGTACGATTTGAAGACACTTCATCGAGCGACGCTCATCGGCCACGCAACAGGGGGAGGTGCTAACCCCAGCCGCTGCACCCCAGTCACTAGGCCTTGGGTTCGACGCATTTATCCCGACCGGTCGGCCTGTCAATCCGATCACGAAGACAAATTGGGAGGGCATCGGGGTTCAGCCAGACGTTGAAACCAAGTTTCCCGACGCACTGCTTGAGGCATATAAGCGTGCATTATCAGTAGCCAAACCCACGGTGTCCGAGACACGTTTGGACCGTGCTCGCGAGCGTGCGATCTCTGATCCTGCTCAAGCGTTGCGTGATGTCGGAATACTGCCTGATTGAGTTTCTGCGGAACCAAATAGATAACGGCGAATCTAGCCCTTGTAAATGGGTTGTTAATAAAGCTCCTGAGAGGCTGGTAGCGATGTATTTTTAGGTAATCTCAAAAGGCTTGGTTTGATTGAGTGAGTGAATTACCTGCGGGACCGTGCTCGCGGAGTGTGGATGGAGCTCGCGTGAAATCAAGTGTTCTTAGCCAAGTGAAGCTTCCTGGCTTCCCCAATGCCGTAACCATTGTGACTGGCGCGAACGACTTGGGGGACATTGCCGGATTTTTGACCAACAACAGCACCGCTGGTTTTCTGGTGCACCAGGGGAAGCTCACTATTAGTTCTTTTCCCGGTGCTAGAGGAAGCGGAATAAGTGGGCTGCCCTGTGGATGTTCCGTGTCTTCTATTTCTTTTTCCTTTTCCTCAAGTAAGCGTTCGATGACGGGATAATGGTGAGTTTAGCAAATGTATTCCCACCCTCCGCTCTCATTCGGAATCAATGACTTATGCGCGTGCCAAGATGTCTAAAACGGACTGATTAGCTCTCATTCGGCAGCTGCTGTGCTCCGATTTGTGCTCCAGTTACAACGCCATCCCAAGTACCAGAGCCGAGCGAATCCTTCACCCCGAGTTTCACTTAGAGCAGATAGGATTAGAATAGAGTTCGATTGGGCGGAGTTCCGCTCCAAAAATATCTCGGCCCCACGGTTAGGACGACGTCTACCAGTCGGCCGGCGTTCAGCTAGAGATAGCTACGTTTCCCGCCTTTGATGTCCTTCGAGCCAGACCGGACGATTCTGTCTGCTGAGTGGATGCACTCTGAACCGACGGGTATTGAAGTCAGGAGGTCTCAGACCATGAGGCGTGCACTCGTTCTGATCGGTGTAAGCCGCACGGGAGGCGATCTGGATGAATTGAAATCTATCGGAAGTTCATTCCGCGAAATGCGAGCCTGGGCCAAGGAACAGGGTTTTGAGGATAGCCAGATCCATGAGATCTCGGACCTGAACGGCAAAAGCGTTCACTTGAGCGATATTGCTGACGTCATCCAAGCCCTTGATGATAGCCAGATCCCTCCGGACCAGCTCGTGGTGTATTTCAATGGTCACGGCGTCCTCAACGCCTTTGGGGATATGTGGCTTCTCTCCAAGGCCCCCAACCAGAGCACGGAGGCGGTTAATGTGGGCAGCTCAGTCGGCGCAGCATATTACCGCTACTTCAAGCACGTGGTTCTGATTAGCGACGCGTGCCGTCTTCGTCCAGAAGATAAGCAGTTTAACTCAGTTCAGGGAGCATCAATCTTCCAGAATGCACTGGAAGAAGGGCAAGCCAATTTTGTTGACAGATTCTTCGCCTCAACGGTTGGTACACCCGCGTTGGAAGTGGATATAAACAATGAACCCTCATCGATTTATACATTGCAACTTTCCGAATTCCTCCGTGGGAGTGAACCATCCATTCTGGAAACGTTGCGCCCGCCTGACGCCCTACCGAAGGTCCTTCGGCCCTTTCCACTGAAGAAGGCGCTCTCGACCGCGGTTCGGGCACGGTTAAAGAAGAATGGCTATACCCAGAATGTCCATCCCGATGCGATTCTAAATTCGGATCCAGCGCTCTGGTTATCGACCTTCGATCATGATCCGCCACCAATCAGCAATGCCATCGAGTCCTCTGGAAAAAGCACGATGGTTACCGTCAGAGAAGATTCGGCAGAATATATTATTGCTCCAACCGAAGCTTTCAGAAAACCTGACGTGTCGATGCCGCCAAGTGACAGATTCCAACAGCGGCTTAATGGAGCGCTCAGTGCTTCTGGGGCCGACGCTATCTCTTTTGTGAATGAGCCGCAGCCATGGATTCCAAAAGGGTTCCACTTCGAGACCTCCTGCGGGTTTTATCTGAGCGGCGCACAGGCAATTCATGCGAAGCTGAGCGGCAGAGGAAAGATCTATGGCATAAATGGAGAGCTGGTACGGTTTGTCGCCACTGAGCCGCAGTTGGGCTTAATTACGCTCCAAGACGGGAGCGGACTTCTGTTGCCAGTAATTCCGGACCATATCGGTTTCGTTCGTTTCGTGGAAGGGAGAATCGAGGACATCGCTTATGAACCCTCCGCAAACGTCGGCGACAATTATGTACGCCAGCAAGCTCGCTACGCACGTTTTTCTCCAGACGCGAGAGTCGTCCGAGGTGTACGAGAGACGATTGCGTCCGCCGCATCTACAGGAAACCTGCTGCTGGCCGTGCTCTCACAAGCGCAGATTCGCCGAGTGGTCGACATAGCCACATATTCCGATGAGGATGTAGACGCAATGCTACTTGTCTTGGTCGGCTATGCATGCGTGGCCTCCGGAAAACAAGAATGGTTGCCGAGACTTTGCGATCTTTGCGTCAAGCGACTCAAGTTTTTGCCTTTTGACCTGAAGCTGTTGGCAGAAGTCGGCCCGTTTCGGCAACGCGTTACTTCGAAGGGGATACTGCCTCCCTTTCCGCTTGTCAGTCAGGGATGGTCTTTTCTGTCAAGAGCCGGCGCTCGCTTCCGGAAGCAGACTCTGGATTTACAGAACCAAGTCCTGCCGTCCCCATGGACGGTTCTCAATCCAACCGGCGTAGCAATCTGCGAACGATATATAGACGAAGAGCAAGACGATAATGTGGCTTGAAGGAATTTGACCAAAGACGTTGTCGAATCGAGGGGGAACAGTGTAATGAAACATCTTGTCTTGATACATGGGCGCTCTCAGCAATTGAAAGATTCGACTGGACTAAAGAAGAGTTGGGTAGAGGCTCTTAAAAAGGGCCTGGATGACGCGAGACTGCCGCTCGCACTTGACGACGTGAAGATTCACTTTCCCTACTACGGCGACACTCTGATCGGCCGGATGAATGGGGGCAACGATGTTCCGGCAGTTGTTGTGAAGGGCATTTCAACCGCATCTAGTCCGGAACAGGACTTCAGCATGAAAGTTTACCGGGAGATGCTGAAGGAGAATGGAGTTTGCAATAAAGATATCGAAGCGGAGTTGGCGCAGGGCGACGCAAGTAGGATTGTCACGGAAAAGGGTCCGCTGAATTGGGCTTGGGTGCTCGCAGGTCTCCGCGTTCTTGATCGATCGAACGGGGCCGCCGCATGGGCGGTATCCACCTTCACGCACGATGTCTACGTCTACCTGACGGATGACGACATTCGGCAGGAAATTAATGACGGTCTCCGGAAAGCAATTCCAGACGAGCCGACGGTTGTCATTGCTCACTCACTCGGAACAATCATTGCATACACTCTGTTGAAGTCTGAGGAAGCGAAATCCTGGAAAGTGCCCACGCTCATCACACTGGGTTCGCCACTTGCGTTGGCTGCGGTGGCCGAGCGGGTAAGGCCCCTGGATAGACCCGCGTGCGTGGGAGACTGGTTTAACGGACGGGACAACCGAGACACAGTAGCCCTCTTTCCACTGGCTCCGGCTCGGTTCCCGGTAGAACCCATCACGGCAAAGAACGACATCCACAACACCTCCGACAATCACCACGGCATTGAAAGCTATCTGGATGATTCGGACGTTGCGCGATGGATCTACGAGGCTCTGAAGGACTCTTAGACGCTGCCCGCATTGCCGAATCGCGGAATTCGATCAGCGAACATCGGATGGCAAGGATTGAAACCCTTCTCCTGAAATGTTCATTATCCTGCAGTGTTTTTATCGGGTTGCTGTTTCTGTGCTTCCGCAATCGACTGGGAACACCTGAAACACCTCTCGCCATACCGATGTAAACTACGTCGTAGTCATTCTCGGATTTCTTATACAGGAGTGCGTATATGCCGCGGGTACCTCTAGGAATACGGGGAAATTCATCCTTCGGTAGCCGTTCTGCGCAGTTCTTTATGAATCTCAGATCGCTTGTGGGCATGGAAAATGTCATATATGACGGGCCGCTAAGGAGAGTGTGCCTTCAATCCTTGAGGCACACATATCCTGCGTGGCCAACCGCGCCCAACGGATTTAAACATGGCCGAGAAATCTCCTCAGCCGTCCCCCCAGCTATAAAGGAAAAGGGCATCGAAAGGATGCCCCTAGACGTGATATGGAGAGTGCCTTCCTATTTTGCAGGCTCTTCTACTTGGTTGTCCTCTTGCGTTGTTTGGCAAGCTGCTTTTTGCGTTCTTCGGCATGAATGAAAACGTCATCAGGGTCGCGGAGATGCTTTTCCCAACGTTGTCGAGCTTTCCCGTAGCGGCCCCAATCGTCAAGCTCAAGCTGGTGCAGATTTTCGAGAAATTCCTGGTTGAATTCGGCTTGCAGTTCAAGAGTAAAATTCGAGAACAGTTTTGCTGCTTTTGATTTGAACAGTCCGGTTCGATGTAGCGTTTCAAGGTGCTGGACGATTCCAGCAAAGGCTCTGTTCATGGACGAGAGGGTTTCATAAATTTCGGCCTTTTCGTCCGGATTGTTTCGAAGCATTGCGTCTCCTGGTGAGATCGTTCCCTGCCCTTTAATATCGTGTAAGGCATGCCTTACACACGGTTTTGATTTTAGGCTGATATTTATGGGATGTCCAGCTCTGAAGACAAGGCCTTCTCGGTCCAGCTTGGAAAGCGTATTCGCACTCTCCGACTCAAGCGAGGATGGACACAAGTGGAATTAGGCGTTAATTGCAATCATCTCAGCCGTGTTCACATCTCCGACCTAGAACGGGGAGTCCGCGAGGTAGGACTTTATAAACTGCGGAAAATCGCAAAGGCGTTTGACACAACGATGTCACGCTTATTGACCGGGCTTTGACACTATTTCTTCTTGATGCCGAAGATCGATCATGCCTGGGCATGTTCCCCGCCCTGCCCTCGCTATGGGTCCTCCGGAAAGAAAACTGCGTTAACGCCTGTTCTGAGGCAGTCTGGCCAAATCTGAATCCGATTTAAAGTATTAGCGGTTGCCTTTGGACTCGCTGCTCCGTAAGAACCGCTGATTCTGCGCCAGACAGACTTCTTGCCGAAATAAGACAGGACGTGGGTTGCACATTGGTAATAGCCCTCTTGTTCTGAGTCCGCCGTAGCGTCAGCTCTCTTGGCCTTGAGCATAAGGTATTTCTTATGAAACCAGACGCCACACTAAATCACTAGCCTGTAGATGCGCTGTCGCCGGCAGCAGCGACCTATTTGTTCGGCGGCTCTCCTAACCGAGGCCCAGTCCTCCGTTGTTGGAGCAAAAAATGCGTTGTTCAAATCGGCGTTTTATCAGCCAGCGCACAATTCACCATTGAATGCCAACAAATTCCCGAACCGCGAGAGCAGAGCTCCTGCTCCGAGTCTCTCCCGTTTCGGCAGTATCTTCAGTCCCCCTTAGAAAATGCACAGATTATTTCCTGTTTTTGTGCTGCGCCTCATCTAAGGAGGAGTTTTCCTGAAGTCTCCACAGAGTTGCTTTTTGGGGTAGGTTCCAGCAAAGGGGTATACTTTAATCTCACATTTTTGCAGCGAGCAAGCCTATGGACCGCAAGCCTGTAGCTCTGATCAGTATGCCTTCGCAATCGGGTGGCATTCCTTCTATCCAATTGGCCCTGTTGAAACCTACGCTGGAAAGGGCCGGTATTCCTGTCCAGACATTTTCACTCTTTATGTACCTGGGAGCTCAAATTGGGTGGCCGCTCAGCGAGACGCTCGCCGAGGTATGGCCCAGCCTTGTGGGCGAGTGGGTGTGGTCCAAAGCGGCCTTCGGTGAGGAAGCCAATCCCGACGTTGAAGAATACTTTCTCGCACACAGTGAGGCGTTTGCGGCCATGTGCAAAGCCGCGGGCTGCACTCTGGAAGACTTGCGGCAGTTTCGCGACCACGGAGCGCAATCGTTTATCGACTTCTGCGTGGACAGCACTGATTGGAGCCGCTTTGGCCTCATCGGATTCACTGTGGTCTACCAGCAGATGCTTTCCAGCCTAGCGCTGGCGCGCGCACTCAAGAAGCGATATCCGCAGGTCCCTATCATCATGGGCGGCGGCGCCATGGAAGATGATATTGCCGACGAGATTATGAAAGGCTGTCTGCAGATGGATTATATCCACTGCGGCGATGCGGAAATCTCATTTCCGCAAATGGTCGAGCGCCTGTACAGCGGCCAAAGTATGGAAGGCTTGCAGGGAATCATGTGGCGCGATGTTCAGGGGCAGGTAAAATATGCCGGACGGGCCCCCAATTTTCATGCGATGAACGAGACCCCGGTCCCGGATTTTGACGAGTTCTACTATGCGCGCCAGGCAAGCGGATATGGGTCGTGGGGGCGAGCACGTTCCGTGCAATTGCCGTTTGAGACTTCGCGCGGTTGCTGGTGGGGAGAGAAGAATCACTGTACTTTCTGCGGCCTGAACCGCTCCGGCATGGAATTTCGGGCCAAGAGCGTTGATAACGTCATTGAGCAACTGGAGGCACTCTCCAGCCGTTACCGCTGTTTTGATTTTTTTGCCATCGACAACATCATGGCCCCGGAATATACAGAAAAACTATTCAGCCGTCTGGCCGATGCGAACAGTGACATCTCCATGCATTACGAGATCCGGCCCAACTTTTCCCGGACGCAACTGGCCCGGATGCGGCGCGGCGGATTGCACTCGGTATTGCCCGGCGTGGAGAGTTTCTCCACCAATATCCTCAAGAGTATGAGGAAATTTACTACTGGAATGCGGAACATCGAATTAGTGAAATGGTGTACTCATTACCGCATTAACGTGACCTATAACATCCTGTGCCGGTTTGCGGGCGAAACCGCTAAAGATTATCGTACGCAAAGCGAGGTCATGGCGAAAATTCCCCACTTCCAGCCGCCTTATGCTGCAGTCATGGCGCGAGCTGACCGTGGGTCCCCTATGTTCACTGATCCGGCCTCACAATCAATCACCAGGCTTGTGCCCTTCAAGTGTTATCAATACATCTTTCCGCGGGGGAAATTCGATCTGTCACGAATCTCCTATTTCTTTGATCAGGAGATGACCAATATCGCCGGAGAAGAGAGCTACCAAGCCACCTTTGATGCCGTGGACAACTGGCGGTTGAAATGGAACCGACGCCAGAGACCCTACCTCAAGTACCGCAAGGCATTGGCCACCATCTTTATTTTTGACGGCCGGCAACAGAAACCGAAGACACATCGGTACCACGATCAACAGGCATCGCTCTATGAATATTGCGCCGATGCCCGCACGCCCAGGGACATCAGCTCTAATTTTGGGTCCGCCCCTTGGGTTGAGGCAGCGCTCAAAGACTTTGTGGAAAAGGATTTGATGTTGTTTCTGGATGGCCGTTATCTAAGCCTGGCGCTTCCTGAGAACCGCAATTTTGAATTGCAGGCGGGGCCAGCCGTCACGATGTCTGCGACGCCGGAGCAACCGTCTCAGTTTGCTTAAAGCTCGCTACTAAACCAGAATCAAAACCTCACCACAGCCGGACTTAGGATTCGTACGGCCAAAAAGACAATCGGAGAAAGAAATGGATCCAGCTAAGCAGGTTCATGAAAATTCCAAGCCAGGTGCAGGAGCGTGGATGACGGCGTTGTGGCAGGATGTCCGCTTTGGCATCCGCATGATTACCAAGAACCCCGGATTCAGCTTCGTGGTCATCATCACCCTGGCCTTGGGCATCGGCGGCAACGCCGCTGTTTTTACTATCTTTAATGCAGTGTTGCTGCGCCCCCTGCCATATTCTGATCCGCAAGAACTGGTGACTCTGGCGGTAGCCAGATCGGGAGATCCGGCATCGGTAAACCCCTTTTCTCTCGTTCGGTACGAGATGATTCGCGATCAAAACCGTTCCTTTACCGGAGTTGCAGCCTACGCTGTTGAGTTTTTCAACTTGACTGGACGCGGGGAGCCGCTGCAGGTGCATGGCGCGCGCGTCTCGGCAAATTTCTTTGATGTGCTGGGCGTAAGACCGCAAATGGGCCGCTTTTTTGCCGCCGAAGAGAGCGAACCAGGCGGCAAAAATGTAGTAGTTATTAGTGACTCGCTCTGGAAAAACCAGTTCGGCGCCAACTCTGCGATAGTAGGTCAGCCCATCACGCTTGATTCGACAGACTACACCATTATCGGTGTACTACCGCCGGGTTTCCGTTTTGCATTGTTGGGAACGATTGACGTATGGAGCCCGCGATTCTTCGAGCTAAACCTGGCCACAGCCGCCCAACTCCGCGCGGCAGGCACAGGATATCTGACGGCAATTGCCCGCCTGAAACCGGGTACCTCACTCGACCAGGCCGCTGCAGAAATGGATATCCTGAACCGGCAGTATAAACAAGCGTATCCAAAGTTCCCAGATGCTCATCCGAAGATAGCCCTCGTCGTTACAAGTCTTCGCGACCGGCTGGTGGCCAACATTCGGACGAACATATTATTTCTCTTTCTGGCGGTCGCGCTGTTGCTGTTGCTTGCCTGCGCCAATGTTGCCGGATTGTTGTTGGCGCGCGCGCTGGCCCGCACCAGGGAAATCGCAGTCAGATCAGTGCTGGGAGCAGGCCGTGGAGCGCTCTTGCGCCAGTTGCTCACAGAGAGTTTGATGCTTGCCATAGTGAGCGGTGTTTTGGGGCTGGTTTTGGGCTTTGTTGGCATTCGGATATTACTTCAACTCGCTCCAAAAGACACTTTCCCCGATGCGGCGCTGGCAATTGACGGAGGGGTTCTTCTCTTTGTCGCCGGAGTTACCTTGCTGACGGGACTGGCCTTCGGTATTTTTCCGGCATTTCATTTGTCGCGCACCAACGTGAACCAGGTATTGCGCGATGAGGGTAGGGGCAACACCGGAAGCCGGCGGCGGGCCTTTTTGGGAAATTCGCTGGTCGTGATTCAGATTGGCGTTTCCATGCTTCTGCTTGTCTGTGCCGGGGCGCTGGTCCGCAGCTTTGACCGCCTCAAAAAAATCGATCTCGGTTTCGATTCGCACGACCTTCTCACATTGAACGTCTCTCTGCCTCCCACCAAATATTCGAGCGGTGAGAAGCAGATTGAGTTTTACGAGGAATGTTTGCGGCGGATGCAAAACTTACCCGGCGTGCGCAGTGCCTCCATCTCGTCGGCATTGCCTCTTCATCCTGAGCGTTTTACTCCGGCGCTTCCAGAGGGCCAGCCCGATGTGCCCCTGAGCCAGCGGCCGTTATTTGTCATTGAAACTGTCAGCCCTGATTATTTCCAGACCATGGGCATTTCGCTCAAGGCAGGCCGGGTATTCACCGAACATGACAATGCACAGGCCCCCAAGGTTGTGATTGCAAACCAGGCTATGGCTCGCCTCTATTGGCCAAATGAAAATGCTGTAGGCAAACATGTGCTTGGTGGGCCGCGGCCCAGCGCTTTCTGAAGTGGTAGGCGTTGCCGGCGATGTAAAGAACATGAGCCTGGCCGATGAAACGATGCCGCAAATGTATATCCCTTTTCCCCAATTACCCTGGGAGAGCCTCAATGTTGAGGCGCGCTCAACCGGCGATCCTTCCCAACTTATATCTGCCGTGCGAAACCAGGTTCTGAGCATCGATTCCAGCCAGCCTATCACCGATGTGCGGACCGGGGAAGAACTGGTGGACGCGGAGCGTGCTCAGCCGCGTTTGAACATGCTGGTGACCGGGTTATTCTCTGCCATCGCTCTGGTGCTGGTGATCGTCGGCATTTACGGCGTGATTTCTTATTCAGTAACCCAGCGGCGGGCGGAACTTGGGATCCGTCTGGCTTTAGGCGCTGAGAAGCGCGACATCCTTCGCCTGGTAGTTCGCCATGCCCTGATTTTAACGCTCACCGGCATCGGTATTGGTATTGTCGCGGTGGTATTTGTCACCAAACTTACCAGCCTCTTGTCCGCTTTGCTGTATCAGGCAAACACGCGTGATTGGGCCACGTTTGTAGCATGCGGGCTGGCACTCATTTGTATCGCTTTAGCCGCCAGCTACTTGCCGGCACGGCGGGCCACCAACGTTGATCCCTCTGAGGCTTTGCGGCATGGATGAAATTGCTATCCAAAAAGTCTGTGGTAAATGTTGGCTTCTCCACGCTTAACAAAATAAATTCGCTGCTTAACTTTATGCGTTTCTTCAAAATGCTTCGCTATTTTGTTGCGTCCGCTTTCGCCGTGCGGTTATAAGGCTAGAGACGGGCCACGCCAGTGATTGCACACCGGCGCACCCTGGCCACAAATCACCTTCTCAAGAAAGTCGACCTATGGCTGACCCTAATTCCAGCGGTGTACACAAACCGCACGTCTACGATCTCCTCAACCGTCTTAACGCAGCATTTGCCCGCGTCTATCGCAATATGGAAGCCTTGAAGCAGGTCGGCATTTTTGATCCGCTCATGATGCTGTCCCTTAACCGCCAGCATGAGCAGCTTCGTGCAGGCATGAATTACCGTCTGCTAGGGGCAATGCGGCGCATTGAAGAGCGCGACCGCCAGCGGTTCGCGCAGCCATCTAATGAAGAAGTCCCAAACTCCTAAAACAAGCGACCCGCCGCAAGGCGGGTCAGCTTTGCGCAAAAAAGTAGAATCTAAATTAAACCGCAGCCGCTGTGCTCAAGTGAGTGGATGTCCGCAGCGGAATTACCTCAAGGCTCTCATAGTCAAGCGGCAAAACAGCAAGGCACAAATATGAGTTTCCTTCCTGTAGCATCAGCTCGCGTTCCACGAAATCCCCAAGAATTTTTCTTACCTTGTCAACGGTGATCGTTTCTTCCGGATGGCGGGCAGCAACAGTTTCAAACACGCCGGAATCTGAATGGACGCCATCAGTGGCAAGATAAATCTCCCGCGCGAGTCCCTCAAAACAATAATCCGCGGGAGAATAACCAGCGCGACGCTCGTGGATGATAAGCGATGACGGAGTCACCTCCGCTTTGAGGCTGCTATTGTCATGCACTCTCTGCCATTCAGCGACTGCGCTCCATGTGATCTTGATCGCATCCAGCGTTTCTTGGTTCGTCGGCGGATCGCAATCCTGATAATACGCAAGCCGGAGAAGTGAATCTTCAGGGAAAGGGATAACAGAGGCGATATCCGGTATAGCTCCTGATATTTACGATGCCATATTTTTCCGGCCACTTGAACATGGGGCTGAAGCGGTCGAGCCGAAAACGCGTCATCACAGTCGGCGGCGGCAAATGGGTGACCGCACGAATCCAGCGCGTAATCTGGTGGTAGTCATCCGCGGTTTCGCCGGGAAAGCCGCAAAGGACATTCCAGAGGACATCAAACCCGATCTCCTCAGACCAGCGCAGCAATTGCACGTTTTGAATTCCCTTCACGCCTTTTTCCATGAGCGCGAGCACGTGAGTATTCAGGCTCTCAATGCCAGGACAAAACCTGGTGCTGCCCACGTTCCAAAAGGACATCAATTGGCTCTTCTTCAGGTTCGCCTTGGTCTCGTAGAAAAGCTGGATCTTGAAACCATCCGCAGCAAGGCGTGGAAACAGTTCACTGAAATAGCGAATATCCACGATGTTGTCAGTATTGAAGATCTCAGGACTCTTATATGTCTCCAGCAGGTACTTAATCTCCTGGTAGGCACGGTCGGGTGTTTTGCTGCGGTAGGTCATGCCCATGCCATTCAGGCCGCAAAATGTGCAGTGGTGCTTTTGTCCCCACCAGCAGCCTCGCGATGTTTCCATAGTTGTCTCTGTAACCACCATGTTCGCGGCGGTGGAGTTTTGCAGGGCCTGGTAGTAGTCACTATGGTCGGGATAAGGCAGATCGTTAAGATCGGTCACAAACGTTTGCGGCTCGGAACTGGTAACCGTCTCACCATTCACGCGGCAGGTTACGCCGCCCAGGGTGTTGAGCGGCACGCCAGCGCGGATGCGGCGTACTAATTCGGGAAACACAGAGTCGGCCTCTCCCGAGCACACCACGTCGATAAAAGGAAAGCGGCGGTGCAGTTCCACTCCCATCTCGGATTCAAAGTTGGCCCCGCCGAACACCGTAACGATTCCCGGCGCGCGCCGTTTGATTTCCTGGGCCATAGCCAGTGACGCAATATTCTGCTCAAAGCTTGAGGTGAAACCGACAATGTCATACTGGCTAAGGTCGATTTGGTCTGCGCATTCCTGGATGAATGCCGGGGTGAGATTGCGTGCGCGCTCCAGTTGCCGTAAATAATCTTCAGAATATGGCAGGACATAGTCCGCAACACTGGCCCTGAAGTCGGCGAAAGGACGCGCCTCTTCGCCATAGAGCGCCGGTGTAAAAATGAATTCTCCCACCAGCAGGTGCGCGGGCGATCTCTCGGCAATGCGGATATACAAAGGCACGCCGATAATGTCGGCAAACCGGAAACTGAAATAGCGAATGTCGCAACTCATCCCCTGGCGGGCCATTCCGGCTTTCAGCAGCGCGACGCCAAGATGGGGACGAGGCAATGTCAGGAATGGCATCACCAGCAGCAGTACGCGTTTTTCAGGCATTGTAGTCCTCATTTAACTTGCCACAGCACTCATCAGACTGCGTGAGCAGCCGCCGCCCTGGAGGCATTTGTCGAACGAGACGGTGGCATGATTTCAACCGACTGATCGAGCGGAAGCAGCGCCAGGCTCAAATACAAATTGTCTTCCTGCAGCATCAGATCGCCTTCCACAAAGCCCCGCAGAACTTTGCGGATGTCTTCCAGGGTGAATGATTGATCAGGATATTGCAATGCGGCGTATTCCAGCAGGAAAGAGTCAGAGTGAACTCCGTCCGCTGCCAGATAGAGCGTGCGCGCCAGCCCCTCGTAGCGATAATCAAGCAGCAGGAAACCCGGCCCGCCGGTCGCGAATGATTAATGCGGAATCGGTCACCTCTGCCTGGAGACTGCTGCTGGAGTAAACATTCTTCCATTCCCCCACGGAGGACCAGACAGCTGCGATTTCTTTCAGGGTTTCCGGCAGTATCGGGGGATCACAATCCAGGTAGAAAGCAAGCTGCTGCAGAGACTCCTCTGAAAACGGATAGCAGAGGCGGTGTGCGGGTCGAACTGCGGACGTTCTTGATGCCATACTTTGCCGGGTCCTTGAACATGGGGCTGAAGCGGTCGAGGCGAAAACGCGTGACATACACCGGAGGCTGCAAGTGCGGCACAGCGCGTATCCAGCGTAGGATCTGCCGGTAGTCCTCAGGTTGTTCGCCGGGGAAACCGCAAAGAATATTCCAGGAGACGTTAAACTCCATTTCTGCCGCCCAGCGGAGCAATTGCACGTTTTGGATGCCCTTGACGCCCTTGTCCATCAGGGTGAGCACGTGCGAGTTGAGGCTCTCAATCCCTGGCTGAAATTCCGTGCTGCCCACATTCCTGAAAGTCAACATCTGGCCCTTTTTCAGGTTTGACTTGGTTTCATAGAAGAGTTGCATCTTGACGCCATCGGCGACAATGCGCGGAAACAGCTCATTGAAATAACGCAAGTCCACGATATTGTCAGTGTTGAAAATGGAATAATCGCCATAGGTAGAGAGCAGGTGCTTGATCTCGCTATAGGCACGGTCGGCGGATTTGCTGCGAAACGTCATGCTCAGGCCATTCAATCCGCAGAACGTGCAATGGTGCTTTTGACCCCACCAGCAACCACGAGAGGTCTCCATGGTCATTTCAGGAACAATCACGGAAGAAGCCGTGGAGGCCCGAAAGGCGCGAAAGTAATCGCCATGATCGGGATAAGGAAGATCATCGAGATTGCTAATGAATTTTTGCGGCGTGGAACTGGTTACAGTTTCGCCATGAACGCGGCAGGTAACCCCTCCCAGGTCGAACAGCGGCTCACCGGCGCGCACGCGGCGGACTACTTCAGGAAATATGTGGTCGGCCTCTCCGGAGCAAACCACGTCGATAAAAGGAAAATGGCGGTGCAGTTCAACCCCCATCTCTGATTCGAAGTTAGAACCGCCGAATACCGTGGTTATCGCGGAGGAACGGCGCTTAAGCTCCTGCGCCAGGGCCAGCGACGCCATATTCTGCTGGAACGTGGAGGTAAATCCAATAATGTCGTACTGGTCAGGATCGATCTGGTCGGCGCATTCCTGGATGAAGATGGGACTCAAATTGCGGCACCGATCGAGCTGCCTCAGAAAATCATCAGGATATGGCCTCATGTAGTCCGCGACACTTGCTTTAAAGTCCTCGAACGGACGCGCATCCTCGCCGTACAAGGCTGGGGTGAAAATAAATTCGCCGGCAAGGTGATGCGAGGGAGAGTCTTCAGCTATACGGTCATAGAGCGCGGCCCCAATGATGTCGGCAAATCGAAGATTGAAATAGCGGACATCGCACTCAATGCCTGCCTGATGCAGCCCAGCTTTGAGCAAGTCTACCCCAAGATGAGGCCGGCGCAAGGTCAGGAAGGGCATGATTAGGAGAAGCACCCTTGGGGTGGACATCTAGAAGCCTCGCTCAATCAGTTGTGTCCGCACGAATAAAGAGGATGGACCGAAGAGTTTTCATGCTCAATCGGTCCTTCCCTCAGAAACCAGGCGTTGCTGCAATTCAGCGCGGTTATTTTTTGACTTTGTACTCGTTGGGATTTGCATCCAGGCTCATTTCCTCATTCTGTGCATCCACATGAGGAACGTCCGCGACCACCTCAACGATGGGACGCGCGACAGGCTTCGGGAACGGCTCCCGGACCGGTTCCGCTTTCTGTGTATCCGCCGTGAGGAATGCCCGCGACCACCTCAACGATGGGACGCGCTACAGGCTTCGGCAACGGTTCCCGGACCGGTTCCGCTTTTTGTGTATCCACTGTGAGGAACGCCCGCGACCACCTCGACGATGGGGCGCGCTACAGGCTTCGGGAACGGCTCCCGGACCGGTTCCGCTTTCTGCGTATCCACAGTGAGAGAATGCCCGCATTAGGAGACACCTCGACGATAGGACGCGCGACAGGCCTCGGCTACGGTTCCCGGACAGGTTCCGCATTCTGTGTGCATCGCTGTGAGGAATGTCCGCGACCACCTCAACAATGGGCGCGCGACAGGCTTCGGGAACGGCTCCCGCACTGGCTCCGCATTCTGCGCATCCACAGGAGAGATACTCGCATTAGGAGACACCTCGACGATAGGACGCGCGACGGCCTTCGGCTTCGGATTGTGGACCTGTTCCGCATCCTCGCATCCAGTGAGGAATGCCCGCGACCACCTCGACGATGGGACGCGCGACAGGCTTCGGCAACGGTTCCCGGACAGGTTCCGCATTCTGCGCATCTACAGGAGAGATACTCGCATTAGGAGACACCTCGACGATAGGACGCGCGACGGCCTTCGGCTTCGGTTGGTGGACCTGTTCCGCATTCTGCGCATCTACAGGAGAGATACTCGCATTAGGAGACACCTCGACGATAGGACGCGCGACGGCCTTCGGCTTCGGTTGGTGGACCTGTTCCGCATCCTGCGCATCCACAGGAGAGATACTCGCATTAGGAGACACCTCGACGATAGGACGCGCGACGGCCTTCGGCTTCGGTTGGTGGACCTGTTCAGTACTTACCAGGGTATGTGTCTGCGGTAAAGGACCGCAGCTCTTTGTCAGTACCGGTTTTGCTTCCGGTTGATTGTGTTGAAGGTTGATCGAGGACTTCGGGCGCTAACTGCGGTCGCTTTTGATCACTCATTTGGCGTCTCCTTACGAAACTGCTTGTGTATTGTCAGAAATTGGTTCTGGTACTTTCATGCTTGGCTGCAGGGACGTCCCGGCAGCCGTGAAATGTTCATATAGTTCCAGCAAAGAGGACAGCCCGTGCTGGACAAAATCAATTCGCACATAACTGGAATTTAAACTTAGGCGCAGTCCGCCAATGGCATAGTCGCTGTTCGGCAGCACCCAGGTATGGCCCGGCTGAATCGTGATCCGGTTTAGAAACCGGAGACCATTCCAATACGCATCCAGATACTGCTGGCGCCGGTTGCCGCTGTCAGTAAACTCCATCAGATGTATCGCCGCCCCGATGCCTTCCAAATATAACGCTGTGGTGTAGCCGGGGGTCTCGGCCTGATGATCGTTGATGAAGGCGCCGCTTTTCTCCTGCTGCCACTGGAGCAGCCAGTCGCCAATTTCAAAAACCAAATCGGAAAATTGGGAGTTGTGCTGGAGACGCGACCAGGCGCTGAAGGCCTGCATCAGCCACGACGCTTGCCCAAAATCGCGAAAATAACGAAACCGATGGCGATAGTAGCGAAACGCCCGGTCAAGTTTCTGTGAATCAACGTCGGTAAGTCTGGCTTCAGCCGCAGTCGCCAGCGCCAGCAATACCTGTCCTGGGAAATAATTCTGAAAGCCATCGTCCACTTCGGCCCTGCCCCGGTGGGTGAAAATATGGCCGTGCCGGCCAATGGCGGACCACAGGGTTTCCGCCAGTCCGCGCACCTGAGGACGGCGATAATCTCCTTTAGGAAGCTGGCAGAGCGCAAGGACAAGAAATGCAATTTCTGAAACCGAAGGTAAACTCTGCCCCATTTCCAGCCAGACCCCCATCTCACTGAGCTTCATGCTCCGCAACAGAAATGCCAGCGTCTTTTCAGCCGCTGCCTGAAGCAGAGGGTCTCGCAGAGTGCGGCTGGCCCTGGCCAGCACCCAGGTGGCATGCGCCATCCACGGAAGGTTGCCGCCTGTTCCGCAAGCGATTGCGAAATGGCTCATAACTTTCGTAGAAAGTCCCATCCTCCCTCTGATGCTTGAGCAGGTAATTCGAATACAGGCCGGCAAGATGGACCAGCAGTTCGCGGCCTTCGCGGTCTTCCCGCACCTGCCTGAATGCTCCTTCCATTTCGCCTGCGCCCTCTGTATCGGCCAGCCAGGTCTTGCAATCGAACCGCTCCCAGGAATATGGAGGACGGGTAATTCCCGCTTTGTCGACTACTTCCAGCGGGTATTGTTCGCGAGAAATGCTTTCCCTGGCCGCCCAGAAGGGGAGTAAAGTGCCTGAACGGTTGCCCTTGGCTAACCTGGAGTATTTGCCGTCCCATAACCACGTACCGCATGACCTCCCCAGGCTCTGACCTCTCCCAAATTCGAGCAGTTGCTGAGAAGCGAAATGCTTACGGCGATGGCTTCCGGCGATGAAGCTTCAACATGCTCAAAACGCTCATCTTTCAGGGCATCCAGTACGAGGCCGCGCAGATCTTTATCCTCTGTCAGGCTGGCCGCGTCAAGACCCATGCACCCGCGCAACCTGCCCCATATATAAATGGTGACAAAAAGGAAGTTAATGCCATGCGGCAACACACTGCCGGGCAAAGGCTCCGTGGTTTCCGTCAGACCCAGCACGTGGGCAATGGCAATGTCCCTGGCACGGACGGCTATGGGCAAACATACTTCCGGGTCGTCGCAGGGAAGAGGGGAGGCCGGAAGGGGAACGCCGGTGGACTGCCAGGGCGCTTCCGGCTCAACGTATTTCATTACGCCATGCCGGTGAATCACAAATGGCTCAAAAGGATGCAGCTTGCCATTGGTGATGCGCGCATGTTGAAACTGGTGAAACTCGCCGCCTATCCCTGGCATGCGGGGCAGCGCGCCGCCCATGATTCCGGTGCGCTCCCGGCTGCCGACCACAATTCCATAACGGTCATTGTCCAATTGACCAACCGTGCATTCTTCCAGCTCAGAAAAGAGCGTCACGGCGATATGGCTTGAATCCACCAGCGTGCGGCCTTCAGCTTCCCTTTGGCAGATGCTGGGCCGTAAGCAACGCAGGCCCGTAATACATGTTCGGGCGCTGTCCATTGCTGCTCACCGGGAAAGCACCAGAAGCCGTCCCGTGCATGGCGCACATGGATGTTGCTCCGGGAACGGATGCTCACCCATGCACCGCCCGAAGAATCGTAAGTGCGGTCCATCCGGATCGGTGGACGGAGCAGCGTTCCGGTAGTGAGATATTCGAGCAAGGCGAGCCGCGCCAGATGGGCCGGATGCAGCCCTTCAGGCGCTTGCGCCCCGCTCCAGTTGAACTGCGGAAATACCTGGGAAGGATTGGGAACAGGCTTCAGCTCGCCCTTTATATTGGGCATGAGGTCTTCATAGAGATCAAACAACGCCTCCATGTGAAAACCACGCTCCATCGCATCGGCAATGCCAAACTCCCAGCCAAAATGTACCAGGCAGACTCCGCCTTCCACTCGCAGCCCCGCTTTTTCCAGGTGCTCGCAGCCTTTCCAGAAAGAATTCCCCGAAGCAATGGAGTCATCCACCAGAATTACCGGCTCGAAGGGATCGATTTCACCCTCGATTACCCGCATGGCCCCATGCGCTTTGGCTTCTTTGCGGACCAGCAGTCCGCGATAGCGCCCGCCCGACTGCAGAATGCAGGATTGGAGAATAGGAACGCCAATCAATCCGTAGGTGGCAAGTTGCCGGCCGTCGAAGCGTTCCAGTAGAGGCAGCAGACAGCGGGCAGCCAGTTCAGCTCCATGTTGCTCCAGAGTGAACGCCAATGAGTTCAGCATCCAGCGGCCCGTTCTTCCGTCGGGGGAGCGGACCGGCTGTGTGGGTGAGGAATACAGGATTCCTTTTTTCAACAAGAGCGCCAGCAGTTCTGCGCGGTCTGCCTGAAATGAAGCAGGCATAGACGCCAGAATCGATTTCCTGTCTTCGCGTATGATTCTCATCTGGCTACCAACTCCGCATCCGGCTGATTGACGGGCGCTGCCTGCCGTTCCGGCATGTCCTTAAGATCGAAATAGGGGTTTTCCGGCAACGCCAGGCTCAGATAGCGTCCATCAAGGTGGAGCATCACATCCTTGCTCACAAAGTCTTTGAGAGCATCCTCGATCCATGGATCATTTCCGAATTTGGCGGTGATGTCTCGCGGCGTACGTGCCTCGGCACAGAATTCATAAAGATCGGCTGGCAGTTCGCGATACGTGAATACCTGCTCCTGCCGCTGTACGGCCATCAAAGATTGTGATCGTCGCCAAAGATTTCCGATATTTAAGATAAGGATGGTTCGGCTGCTTCCACATTGCCTGCCACGCCCCCACTCTGCCGAACAGTTCCTCATACACGTCATCACTGACCGTGTTTCCCATCTGATGATCGAAGTAATAGGAGATGCGGCGGAGATCGAAACTCTCAGGGAAAATGTATTGGTAACACTTCGCCGGAACTAAACCGGAGACGGACTGCGAATCCGGCTGGGTATACATGGGAGATCCGCGGTCAGCGCGCGCCTTGACGATGGCATAGGGCGGCTGAAAATGAACGATCCTGGCCGCTACTTCACTCTGTGTCCGGTAGTCATCCTCAGTCTCTCCCGGAAACCGGCACAGGATGTTGTAAAGAGCGTTAATGCCGTAATAGGTGCACCACTTGATCAGCTCCACATTGCGCATCCCGGTTGAATGCTTTCTCATGATTTTCAGGATGTTGGTGGAGAGGCTCTCAATGCCGGGCTGCACCGAGAAAAGTCCGCTGCGGCGCAGTTTGGCCAATTGCTTCCGCGAGAAATTGGGCCGGATCTCATAGTGAATACAAATGTCGCTGTTGGCCGCTGCCAGCTTTCCAAACAGTTTTTCCACGTACTCCGGGGCCATGATATTGTCGATGGCGTTGAAGTAAAACTGCCCATAGCGGCGAGCCAGAGCTTCCAGTTGCTCCAGGACTTTATCGGGATCTTTGGCGCGAAATTCCATCCCCGAGCGGTTCAGGCCGCAAAAAGTGCAATGGTTTTTCTCTCCCCACCAGCAACCGCGGGCCGCTTCAAAGGGGACAAGCAGTTCCTGCACATAATCCGAATGCTCGTAGCCGCTGGCGCCGCGCGCGTAAAAGTATTCATCGAAATCCGGGAGCGGCGTCCGGTTCATGTCCAGGAAGTTGGGAGCGCGTCCGGCGTAACGGACCGCTGCCCTCGGAATCGCGCCACATGACGCCCTGTAATCCTTCCATACTTTGGCCGCTGTACAGGCGTTCGACCATCTGCGGAAATGAGATCTCCGCATCGCCGCAGTGAACGTAATCAATTTGCGGACAACCTTTCATGATCTCGTCCGCAATGTCATCCTCCAGGCTTGCGCCACCCATGATGATAGGCAGATTGGGATACCGTTGCTTGAGCGCTCGCGCCAGAGCCAGGCTCCCTACGAGTTGCTGAAAGACAACGGTAAAACCAACCAGGCCAAACCGGTTCCAGTCAACAGAGTCGAGACAGAAATCAATGAACTCAGGCGCGGCTTCGTCGCGCAATCGACGAATGTCATCGAGCGTACATCCTGCGGTGTGGCAAATGGCCTCAAACAGGCTGCCGTAAGCGGCAAAGTATTCTTCATCTTTGGTGTTGGCTTCCTCGCCAAAGGCGGCTTTGGACCATATCCACTCACCCACCAGGCATGGCCATACATCAGCGACGGTTTCTGCTATCCGCCAGCCAACCTGGTGCCCCATGTACATGAAGAATGAAAACTGCTGGGCAGGAATCCCAGCTTGCTCCAACATGGGTTTGAGAAGCGCCAACTGAAACGAGGGATGCCGCGCAGAGAGGGACGGCATACTAACAAGCGCTACCGGTTTGGGCTTGCCTTTCATGACTTGCAGACGCAGAAGTGGGTGCCTAGCCAGAGCCCGCAGACGAACGGGAATGCTAAGCTTAAAAAATCCTTAAAATCGTACATTGGTTCATCTTAAGAAAGCAACCGAAAGCTTTCATAATTTCAGATTCGACTACACTGGTTTTTCAAGAGAGCACATTTCTTGAAGTTTCGTTGAAGCAAACGGTTTAGACAGTTCGCAACCAAGTAGACCTTCTAGGGTTGCATCCGCTGGTTGAGGGCTACTTACGAAGTACTTATAGATAGCGATTTCCAAATTGGCACGCAAAATATTAAATTCTTATTCATTGGTGATTGACGTATAAACAGTAGTTTGCTCTTGTTATGGACGCCTATAGGCAACTGGATGAGGAATCAGACACGAATGGACCACTGGGGAGCCAGGTTGTGGACTATCTCAAATTGGCTATCCGGTGGGCGACGCGGGCAAAGATCGCGTTGACATTCACGCGAGCGTTACTTGGTCCCAATCAGATTAATGAATATGCCTCTGTGGTTGTACTTCAGGTCGGTAAGCTCGTCGGAGAAGTTGGTGAAATTATAGCCCACGCCTGCCTTCAGGTTTTTGCTGATGTTGTGGTAAATCGCGGTCAAGACGCCGCGGCGGTTTTGATTAATATCCGGCAGACCAAGCTGCCGGACCTCGGCTAGGCCGTCCCATTGCTTGAGGAAACGGTAGTCCAGCCGCAGAACGGAGAGGTTTGCGGTATTGTCGAAGAAGGTCGGGTTCACGCGGTCAAGGCTCGCCTCACCCAAACGGTACGCGTACTTGCCGCCCACCGACCAGTTGGCTGTGAGGTCGTAAGTAAGATCAAGCGCTGCAATGTGGCTCTTCTGCAGGAACTCGGCCGGGTGTTCTGCAATCCAAGCTGGTCCGTGGTTGGGACATTATAGAAATAGGTATACTTGATCAGGGCGTTCAACCGGTCATTCTTCACCGGCCGGTATGCGTAGCCGACCACTCCTTCGGTGTAGCCGCCGGCATAAAAATCGCCAAGCGAGCTGTTGCTGATTGAGTGATCCAGTTTTCCGAGCAGGCGCCAGCTGGGCGTCAGCTGATATTTGAAGTTGTTACGCAAAAGCAACACAGTCTGTGTGATATGACTCAGGTCGGGCTGTTCCGCGTCGTCACGGCGAAGCTCGATGGCGCTTGAGAACTGTATCTTGTCCAGGCCGTAGCCCAAGTGGATTCCAGCGGCCTTGCGATTGGTTGCTGCGCTAGTCTGCGAGTCAAACAGCTTGCCGAACTCTCCGCTGCCGCCAAAATTCCAGTGCTCTTTGGTCACAAGATTGATTCCGGTGGCATGCGTGAGTCCGCTCTGGGACGAAGCAGTCTGGTAACGCTCCTCGGCATAGATGCTGGAACTGTCGCCAAGCCGCGTCTTCACGCCCGAGACCAAGTTGCCCCAGCTACCGCTGTGAACCAATTGATCATTGTCTGTCCGCTCATTTTCCAGCGAATAGTTCAGATAAAGACTGGTCCGCTCAGAATAGAGAAAGCTGGTGCCGATCTTTCCGCCGGGACCAAGGTCTCCATCGGAAGCTTCACCGTCGATTTTGAACCGTTTCGTCAGGCGATAAGAGCCGCCCACACCTACGCGACTGTTGTCTGGACGGCCGCCGCTTGCTGCAACCGTATCCTGGCCGAAGACGTAAGCACTCCAGGTGTCGCTGGGGCTGTATTTTATCTGCGCAACTGCGTCCGTGCGATCGCCCTGCTCCTGCGTTAGCGGCACAACCGGCGAATTGTCTTTACGCATATCATCGCGCACGCCGGTGCTGAAGCTCCATCTGTTGGTGACCTTAAAGGTCAGATCCAACTCCATTGCCCGCGTATCGAGCCCCTGGTCCTCAGTCCTTTGATCAGCCTTGGCCATGAGGGTCAAGCGGCGCTTACCGGTATTTTGAACATCCCGCCGTATTGCTGTGTGTCCTTGATCGTCAGCTGTCCCGGCGCGGAGTAACCGGCGTCGAGTTTCTGCGTGTAAAACTGGAAACGACCGTCGTGACCTTTAACGAAGTCGTTGAGCCCGACGCTCACGTCGGCGCGATAGGCCCCAGCTTTCGAGTTGGTGAAAGATGTGCCGTCAGGGCCCTTGGAACCCGAATCCGCCATCATTGGATTGCAGCGACGGCGAGAGGAGCCCCGTGGTGTGGCCTGCCTGCAGCTTCACCCAGGAATTAGCGCTCTTCCGTAACGTCAGGTCTGCAGCACCAAGGTTGCTCGCGCCGTCTCCTTCGTTGGAGTCGCCCGTGAAGCCGAGCTTCATGTAATTATTCAACCAGTAGCTGCCCTGACCACCGACGGCGACCTCGTCCAGCTTGTCCAACCCGGGCGTGTATTCATAACGCACGACCAGAAAAGACTGGTCGCCGCTTAAGCCGCTAGTACGCACCAGCAGGCTATCGTTAGCGCTCGCCGCCAGCGGCTCAGAAAGCAGGATGCGTCCCTGGAGGTAGTCGATGTCGTAATCCACATTGGCTCGCAGATTGACTACGCCCGTGACGATGTTCGAAGCCTTGTCGCGGACTTCAATGCGCACATTCTCAGAGCCTGTCAAAATATCCTGATGGTGCAGGAAGTAGAGCGATCCACCTGTGCCGAGAAATTGTTCATAGCTCGCCAACGTTCCCGGCTGGGCAGCGAAACCATTCACCGAGATCCGACGTTCGCCGAAGCTGGTGAGTCCGGTGCCGAAGTGCGCATCGGCTCCGTACAGGCCGCTGGTCGACATGAGCGAGATCGTTGTTCACGTAGTCGACCTTAAAATTGCCCCACATCCCATAATCCTGGCCGTGGCTCGCTTTGACGAAGAACTTGCCCAGGGTTGGCGCGGTTTCTTCTACTGTACTGTCGTCGCCGAATGATGGGGTAGTAATAATCGGGATTGATGCGCCGGAATAACGAATCGGGCTGCTTATCCAGGAAGTTGCTGAACAAGTCTTTTCACAGGGCCTTCACGCGTATCTGCGCTGGCCGTCAGATGCCAACTTCTGACTCACCTTACCATTCAAGTAGAACGCCAGCCGGCCATCCAGCGACGAATCGAAGGCTGCGGCAGCATATCGCCCTGCTGTAGTTTTTCCGCCGCGCTCACACTGTTTTTCGATATCGTCATATCGGCAATGCCGACAAAAAACATGTCTCTGCGCTTGAACTCCAGATCGCGGAGATATAACGAGCCGTTACCGTCACCATCGAGGACTTGGACTTCAACGGTATGCGTGCCGTTGGGAAGGACCTCTTCTGCAATGAAGTTACCTTTTGGGTCAACCGGAACTTCGCGACCGGCTACCCAAACTTTGTGGCCTGCCGGTATGCCGCTACCCTGAACCTTCACCGTCCGCTGCCGAGCGGAATTTCGTGGCGTGCCAGATCGTTTTCGCCATAGGCGGCCAGCAGCGACTGCGTTTGCGGTTTGTCGGACATCGCGACTTTTCCTGCCGATGCCTGGTGGTAAAGCCACAGCGGCCGTGCATCCGTTTCATCGAAATTGCCCTTTGCGTCATAGGCGCGAAGAAGGTATTTGAGCTCGCGCGCCGGCACCCGCGAGAATTGCTGACACCGGGTGCCATTCCGCAAGCCCTGCCTCATCGACCGGGATGATTGCGAGCGGCTCGGCCTGGAATGACTGCTGCTCAAACACTCGGATTTCAGCGCGATTGAGGAAAGCTCGTATAGTTGCTGTACATCCGGAAACGCACGACCGGAAGATCAGTTGCTGACCTGGTTCCTTCACTACCACCGCGACTGGATCAGCCGCGACGCCGAGCCGCCGCCGCGACTCGAGATTGTCGAAGCGGAATTGAATATTGGCATTGTCGAGCGCGACGTCGGTGCAGCGCTGGACGTCAGAAGAGCTGCGGTCCAGGTCGTCAATCGGCTTGCCGTCGACGGTGATGTGCATCACATTTAGTTCGTAGGGACTCTTCGGGCTAAGCTCCTTGGTTGAGACGGGTGATTTCCACGCCCTCGTAGTTGTCCGACGGCAACTTTTCGTCATACACCACCTGCACGCGCACGAATGACTCTTCACCTTGAATGAAGCCGAGGTTCACGACGTCATCAGATTGGACGTAGCCGCGTCCTTCGTGTTCTGAGCGTGCGCCTGCCAAGCGGGTCCTTCATCAGCGTATCCATGGCGTGGCGGGCGCGCGCCGCGGAAAGGCCAATATCGTCGCCATACACGGATGCGGTGCGGCGGTCGAGACTTCGTTCTTGGTGTATCCAATAAACCGCAACCGCGCATTTGTGCGGTCAGAATCTCCGTAAGGGCGCGACGCAAATTCGCCGCCAGATCCGGAGGAACGATGGGCTGACCGTTTTCAAGTTGATATCGTGGCGATGTCACTCCATGGCGGGATCGTAAATTCTGGTCACCGTTTCTTCCGTATCGTCGGGACAGAGCTGCGGCCCTTCGGATAATTCCTGCGAGAGGATCGTCGTACCAGAATTCCACTTGGATTCGGCGATTCATCGTCGTCCTTGCTGGTTGCGTTGGAAGCTATGAGGATCGAGTTGGCCCCGCGCCGTCGCTCTCGATCGCCGAAGCGGCAATCCCAGAATTTTCCTGCGTCGGCAACCGCGGCACGCAGTGCCCTTGCCTTCGATAACGAAAGATGGTCTCCCGTAGGAACACACGTCGCGGCCCGTCAGCGGCGCGTCGTCGGTATAGCCGATGAACCTGAACTTGACACCTTCCCTTATCCTTAAGGTTATTCAGCGCCTGCTGTACCTGTTTGGCGAAATCGTCGGGAATGGAAACATTCTCATCTGCGTAGCGC
>CAWHQH010000011.1:0-167304 GCA_963831465.1 Terriglobia bacterium
ACCGCCCTCGGTTTTTGGGACACCGGATTGAAGCCTACGCTGCCTGAGCATGCGGTTGAAGGTGCTGCCGGCGATATTCAGCCGGGCTGAGGAATCCGTGGCGTTTGATCAGCCAGCTGTTGTTGTAGGTCTCGCGGAACGCGAGCAGCGCCTGACGCAGTTCCTCGATGGTCTCGAAGGTCCGCACCCAGAGCAGGTTCTCCTTCAGGGTGCGGATGAACCGCTCGGCGCAGCCATTGCCTTCCGGTGCCCGCACGAAGGCGGGCGAACTCTCGATGCCGAGGAAGGCTAATTCCTTCTGGAAGTGATCGGACATGTACTGCGAGCCGTGATCGTGGCGCAGAGCCAGACCGCGGGCGATCGCCTTGGCGAACCCGCCGAAATGCTGCCGCACGCCCTGGCGGATCGGCTCCAGGGCCTGGAAGCGGGTGGCTCGTGCATGCGCATGGATGCCGACGCATTCGGCAGAGCAATGATCGACTGCGACAAACACCGCGGTCTGGCCTTCACCGGTGATCGTCGTCGTCAGGTCGGTGCCCCACATCGCATCAACCGTATCAGGGATGATGGTGCCGTCGTGACTGCGCGGTCCCCGCGGCGCGCCGACCCGCGTCGGGGCAAGCAGGTTGTTCTGCCGCATCAGCCGCAGCACCCGGCGCAATGAGGTGCGGGTCCCGGCATGACGCAATCTGGCCCACACCTTGCGGTGCCCCTCGCCATGGAACGGACTGGTGGCAAGCACGCCCCGGATCGCCGTCGTCAGTGCCTCGTCCGACATCGCGCCGAGCGGCCCGCGCCGCTGCGCTATCGGCGGCGGCGAAGTGGACAGGTGGCGATACACACCCGAACGGGCGAGCCGCCACACACGGCAGACCGCGGCCATGCCGTACGGTTTGCCGGTGACTGGCGAGATGACGCGGCTCATGGCTTGCGCCTGCCCCGGGCAAAAGGGCGGCCAGCCTCCAGCAGGGCGATCTTCTCGTTCAGCAGGTCGCGCTCGATCAGTGCTGCCCCGAGCTTGGCTTTCAGCCGCTCGCTCTCCAGCTCCTCGCCCGTGCCGGCACGGGTCATCAGCGCCGCTTCACCGCCGGCCAGAAAGGCATCTTGCCAGCCGGTCAGCGTCGCGGCTGTGACGCCCAGCTCGCGCGAGACGGTCTCCAGGTCTTCCCCGCGCAGCAGCCGCAGCACTGCCGCGCTCTTGCGCTGGCGTGACATCCTGCCTCCGCGCCCGAGCGCCACCGCGCCAGACCCTTGCGCTTGCTGCCGCCTCGCCCGGCCCCGCTCCAACCGGTTCATTTGATCGTCCATGGCTCATGTGTGGACGACCGCTTTGGTGCAAGGAAAAAATGGAAGATCAGCAATTTGGTCAGGTGCAGTCATGTGTTCGGCCTCGAAAGATGCGGTACGCATGACCGCAGGCCATGATGAATTCCGCGGATCGGGTCCCAATCACCTCATCGCACAATTTGTGCCTTAGCCATATCGGGTCTTCCCAATCCCGGCTTGACCGGATTGCCATCACCTCACACTTGAGCCTCGCACGTGGGGTCTCCTTCCTCGCCGAACCCTTTGGCTCAGGTCGGCTTGGGCACGGGATAGGATATCTCTGATAGACCTCGCCCCTGGTGAGTACCGACCAGGCGATGCGCGCCATCTTGTTGGCCAGGGCGACCGAGGCCAGGCGGGCGGATTTGCGGTCGAGCAGCTTCTTCAACCATTCCGCCGTGCCGGGTGCCTTGCTCCGGGCATAGCGGATGACGCTGGTCGCCCCGATCACCAGCAGACGGCGGATATAGGTGTTGCCGGTCTTCGTGATGCCGCTCAATCGGTCCTTGCCGCCGCTCGAATTTTGCCGTGGGACCAGCCCCAGCCATGCCGCCAATTGGCGGCCGTTCCTGAAAGCAGAGGGATTGGGGACCGTGGCGGCAATCGCCGAGGCCGTGATCGGGCCGATGCCGGGGATGGTGGCGAGGTTGCAGCTGGCTTCGTCCGACTTATGCCAAGCCAGGATTCGCCGTTCCAGCGCATCAATACGTTTGTCGCATTCGTCGATCTGATCAGCGATCTGCCAAAGAGCGATGCGGGCCAACTCCGGTATTTCAGTGTTGTCGAGGCCGGTGATGAGATCCTTGACCTTGCGGCGCCCTTGCGCAGCAACGATACCGAATTCGGCAAGATGGGCCCGTATGGCATTGACCAGCATGGTGCGCTGGCGCACCAGCAGATCGCGTGTCCGGTGCAGCATCAGGACGGCTTGCTGCTCTTCGTTCTTGATCGGCACGAATACCATGTGCGGCCGCATCAACGCCTCGACGATTGCGGCAGCATCGTTGGCGTCGTTCTTCCTGCCGTGCTGGACGTATGGCTTGACCTTGGCTGGCGCGATCAGCCGCACCTCATGGCCCAGTGCCGAGATCCGTCGGGCCCAGTAGTGGGCGGAAGCGCACGCCTCCATGCCGACGACGCAGGGGGGCAGCGTTTTGAAAAATGCTTCCACGCCAGCGCGGCGAAGCTGCCGGCGCAGTATCGCTCGCCCGGTCTCGTCAACCGCATGGACCTGAAAAACGTGTTTGGCGAGATCAAGACCTACGATCGCAATCGCCATCTCGATGGCCCTCGGAATGTGGCGTTACAGCTGCGACCCACCCTACGGTATTCGATGCCGGTCGCAGCGGTCGTCCACACCATCACCTCTCGTGCGGAAATCGTCCGCTTGCGAGGTGTCCCAATCAACCGTGCTGCGGGGGAAGCTGTCCTACCGGCCGCCCAATTACGAGACCCCGGTTTCGTACTTCAAAACCGCGATCACGCCGAACGATGCGTTCTTCGTGCGTTATCATTTGGCGGTGATCCCGGAAATCGACGCCAAGGAATGGCGGCTGACGGTCGGCGGCGAAGCGGCGGCCAGCTCGTTCGAGCTGACGCTGGCCGAACTGCAGACCGGGTTCGAGCAGGTCGAGGTGACCGCGGTGTGCCAGTGCTCAGGCAACCGCCGCGCCCTGTCGCAGCCGCATGTACCGGGGGTCGAGTGGGGCCTCGGGGCGATGGGCAACGCGATATGGCGCGGGGTGCGGCTCAAGGATGTCCTCGCCAAGGCCGGGTTGCGCAAGGAGGCGGTCGAAATCGTCCTCAATGGCGCGGATGGTCCGGTGATGGACAAGACGCCCGATTTCGTCAAGAGCATCCCCGTCTGGAAGGCGCTCGACGAGAACACGATCATCGCGCATCAGATGAACGGCCAGCCACTGCCGCATTTCAACGGCTTCCCGGCGCGTCTCGTCATCCCCGGCTGGACCGCAACCTATTGGATGAAGCACCTGGTCGCGATCGAGGCGGTCGCGAAGCCGTTCGGCGGCTTCTGGATGAAGTCGGCTTACCGCATCCCCAACGGTAGGTTCCCGGTCGTCGAGCATTTCCTCAGTCAGATGACGACGGCTAACGAGCCGATCACCGAGATGGTGGTCAACTCGGTGATCGCGGCTCCGAGCGAAAACCAGCAGGTCGGCATCGGCCAGCCGGTCGAGGTCAGCGGAGTCGCCTGGGACGGAGGTTATGGCGTACGCCGCGTCGATGTGTCGTCCGATAACGGCGCGTCGTGGCAGGCGGCTACGCTCGGGCCGGATCTCGGGCGCTTCGCGTTCCGCGCCTGGAACTACCGCTTTACGCCGAAGACGCCGGGAAACCATACGCTCCTGGCGAAGGCGAGCAATGCTATCGGTCAGACCCAGGCCGAAAGCCTGATCTTCAACCCGGCCGGCTATCACAACAATGTCGTCCGCCCGCTGACGATTGTCGCGGCCTGATCGGAGGCGCCCGATGAAACGCTCTCTGCTGGCCGCCGCCGCGCTGACGCTTCTAACCGCCGCGCCGGCCCGTTCCGAAGAGCAGCCGGTGCCGATCAAAACGGCGCCGGGTCACGATGCGGTTGAGAACAACTGCGCCGGCTGTCACAGCCTCGATTACCTGCGCATCAACTCGGTTTTTCTCGACCGCAAGGTGTGGCAGGCGGAAATCGACAAGATGGTCAATGTCTTTGGCGCGCCGATCGAACCGAAGGACGCCGCCACGATCGTCGACTATCTGGTCAACAATTACGGGATCGACGAGTAGGCGCCGCATTGCGCCCAAATACTCGAACAGCTCGGTGTTTTAAAGGACGAAACTGCCGTAACGCTCCACGGCGGCACGAATGTTCGCGACGGTGCGCCGACGCAGCCGCTCGGCCGCGTCGGCATCTCCGGAGTGCAACGCGGCCAGGACCGTGCGGTGATCGCGCAGCCCATGATAAGCGCGATCGGATACGAGCAACACGCGCCTGACAAAGATGTCCGTCATGTCATACAGCCACTGAAGCAGGTCGGTGAGCGGCGGAGAGCTGGCAGCCTCGATCAGCCGGTGGCGCAATACCTCGTAGTTTTCGACATAAGCGTGCAGATCCTTTCGCTCGACAATCGCCTCCATCGGCGCACCGAACAATTCCACCAGATCGCGCCAGCTCTCGGGTGAGACATTCGATGCCGCCAAGCGTGCGCAGAGCCCCTCATTGACTTCGCGCAGATCGAACAGGTGCAGAATCTCCGTGAGTTCGCGGCGCCTGACCACGATGCCGCGGTTCGGTTGTCGGTCAACGAAACCGAGATGCACCAGCCGTTCGAGCGCCTCCCGCGCGGACAGGCGCGGAATCTCGAACTCCGTGGCCACTTCCCACTCGCGGAGCCGCGCGCCCGGTGGAATTGCATGACTGGCAATCCGTGCTCGAAGCTCGCGGGTCACATCGGCCACTCCGATACGATCAGCCGCCGGAAGATTGCCGGCCGATTCATCGACCGCGATTGCCCGCAAACTCACCTATAACCCTCGCCGAAAATTGGCGCCAATCTCGGCAGCATAATCCGTAATAGTCTCGTTGACAAGGGTGGCTCCAGTTCCTTACGGTTCCGGTCAGGGAACCCGGCCGGAAGGCTCCGGCGACCACGGCCGGTCTGTCCGAAGACAACAACAGCGAGACCCTCGCTTATTTTTCGGCGCGATTAGCAGCAGGGCACACGAACCCGGAAAATACCCGATCTTATCCAGCCAACAGTTAGCAAGGAGCGACGCTATGAAAGACGGTTATCGCTTTGTCGATTGCGACATGCACATCATGGAGCCGCCCGATCTGTTCGATAAATATCTCGACCCCGAGTTCAAGCATCGCGTGACCTCGTCGGTACGGCGAGTCGATGGCGGCGCGACCGGGATGCGCGGCCGGCCGTTGTGGTATTTCGACGGCACCCCGACCAGCAACGACGGCAACATTTCGCAATACAACCGCATCCGTGGGCCCGCTTGTCTCGAAACGCGCCAACACGAACGTGATGTTCGCCGTCGAGCGCGGCTACGACGCCGAGTCGCAGGTCATGGGCATGGAGATGGAAGGGCATCGATATCGCGGTGCTGTTCCCGACCGCCGGGCTGTCGTTCCTGGCGCGCGACAACATGGACCCGCAATTCTCGGCCGCGATCTGCCGCGCCTATAACGACTGGATGCACGATTTCGTCCAGCACAGCCCGGACCAGCTCAAGATGGCGGCGATGCTGCCGATGCACGACGTCAACCTGGCCTGCGCCGAACTGTTGCGCTGCGTCAACGAATACGGCGCGGTCGGCGCTTTCGTCCGGCCGAATTACCTCAACGGCCGCTACTGGCATTCGAACTATTGGGACCCGCTCTATTCGCATGTTGCAGGAACACAACATTCCGATGTGCTTCCACGAGGGCACGGGATCGTATTATTCGACGATCGAGCCGCGCTTTGGCGAAAACCGCTTTATGCGCCACGTCGCGAGCCACTCGACCGAGATGCAGCTGGCGCTGATCGCGCTGATGCTCGGCGGCATGTTCGAGTTCTATCCGCGGCTCAAGGTCGCGTTTCTCGAAGCGCAGAGCTGGTGGGTGCCGGGCCTGCTCGGCCGCATCGAATGGGACATGCGGCAGCACAAGGACAGCGACGCGCCCTATCTGAAGCTGACGCCCGTTCGAATACTGGCAGCGCAACTGCTTCTCGGCGATCGAGAGCGGCGAGACGGAGGTCGGCTCGGTCGTCGAACTGCTGGGCGGCGCCGACAATATCTGCGTGTCGAGCGATTTCCCGCATTTCGACTCGAGCTTTCCCGGAAGTCTCGACCCGGGTCATGACCAATCCGAGCATCACCACGGACATCGCCGGCAAGATCCTGTCCGGCGGCGCCCGCCTCTACGGCTTCGGCGAGGAGGATTTCGCCAAGGCCGACCTCGCCGCCAAGCGCCACGACAACATCGCCGCCGGGCGCGCACAGGGGCTTCCGGAATATCGGGACCTGCAGGAGGAGACGACATGGCCCGCAATAATTTTCTGATCCTCGACAGCGATCTACACATGATGGAGCCGGACGACCTCTGGGCGCGCTGGCTCGACGAACCTTATCGCCAGAACCCGCCGCGGTTTTTCGGCGGGCAGCGCGAGCAGCTCAAAAAGGCCGGGGACGACAAGGGCAACACCAACTCAATCATGGGCATGGAGGTGCAGGGCCTGCAGATCCCGGCGCACAACATGCAGCAGGGCGCGACCGTATCGAGCCGCGAATTGCGCCGTCGCAGCCGGGCCAGGCACCCGCATTTTCAGCTGGCGCGGGCGCGCGGCTACGACGCGGTCTCGACCCTGACCGCGATGGACATCGAGGGGATCGATGTCGCGGTCATGTACGGCACGCGCGGGCGGCAGATATTGTGCCACGACGATCTGAAGCCCGACTATGCCGCGGCGCTGGCGCGCGCCTACAACAACTGGGCCGCCGATTACTGCAAGACCGACCCGACGCGGCTCAAATTCGCCGCCCAGATCGCGATGCACGACGTCGGAGTTGGCGGTCGAGGAGGCGCGGCGCAGCGTCACCGAACTCGGCGCGGTCGCGGTGATCGGTACGCCGAACCCGGTCAACGGCCAGCATCTGCACGACGAGGCGGTCGAGCCGCTATGGGACGCGCTCGAGGAGCTGGACGTGCCGATCGGCTTTCACCCGACCGGCAATACCTCGCTGAAGGACGATGCCGGACGACGCTATGTCGGGCATGCCAATTTCCATCCGATCGCGCACGCGATCCGGAACCCGGTCGAGCTGATGGGGGCGATCGCCAGCCTGACCACCGGCGGGGTCATGGAGCGCCATCCGAAGCTGCGCGCCGCCTTCCTCGAGGGTACGGCGGGGTGGCTGCCGTGGTGGCTGTGGCGCCTCGACGACCAGTGGGAGAAGTTCGGGCCGGGCTGCGAGAACCCGCTGTCGATGCTTCCGAGCGAATACTTCAAGCGGCAATGCTATATCGCGCTCGATGTCGACGAGGAGCCGGCGGTCACACGCGGTCAACGATCTCGGCGCCGATTACTTTGTCGTGTCGAGCGACTATCCGCATTCCGACGGCGCGTTCCCGGAGGCGATCGGGCAGTTCCTCGGCCTGCCGCTCAAGGACGAGCAGCGCCGCAAGATCCTGTGGGACAATTGCGCCAGGCTGTACGGCATCCCAACCCTTCTGGATCGCTGACCCGCGAACAGCAGCAGGTCTCCGCGGCAGAATAGGGTGCAACCGGCACCGGAATGGGCCAATGACGATTGCTTCGTCAGACGAGCGCCGCGACAGCGGCGTTCGGCTTTGGTTTCTTGCCGCGCGTAGCGGGATCCCAACAGAAATTGACTTTGCCGCCTGGCCTCTCTCAGGTGCCGGGGATTTGCTGTCCGAGTACCGCTGTCGCTGTCAGGAGACCTAAAGCCTTGACGGTCGCTGTGTCCGATCGGCCATTCGACGAGGTCCCGCATAGTCTTCGTAGCAGCATCCGCTGATCTGCGCGCAGCACAAAGAGTGGGCAATGAAACGGGAATTGCACCTGAATTTATTCATCCACGGCCGCGGCCACCACGAGGCGTCGTGGCGCCATCCCGCATCATCGCCATTGGCCCTGACCGATATCGACTATTACCAGGATCTGGCGCAGCGCGCTGAGGCAGCGCTGTTCGATTCAATCTTTTTTGCGGATCAGCTTGCGCTCGGAGGTGATGTTGCGCAGGCGCCGCGCACCTGGCTTGAGCCGATCACCGTGTTGGCCGCGATCGCAATGGTAACAAAGCGGGTCGGACTGATCGCTACAGCCTCGACTACCTATACGGAACCGTTCAATCTCGCTCGCCAGTTCGCCTCGATCGATCACATCAGCAAAGGCCGCGCTGCCTGGAATATCGTGACGTCCTGGCTCGCTACTGCGGCGGAAAACTATGGCGGAAGTGGACAGGTCAGTCATGCCGACCGCTATGCCCGCGGTGAAGAATTCATGGAGGTGGTAAAGGGGCTGTGGGACAGTTGGGCGGCCGACGCCGTGGTCGATGACCGCGCTGCCGGCCTTTACGCAAAGCCCGACCGCATCAGGTCGATCAAGCACCGGGGAGATTTTTACACGGTCGCCGGGCCCCTCAACATGCCGCGCTGCCCCCAGGGAAGACCGGTGCTGGTCCAGGCTGGATCGTCCGATACGGGACGCCGCTTCGCAGCGCGGCATGCCGATGCCGTGTTCACGGCGCATATGGCGAAATCCACAGCGCAGGAATTCTACGCCGACCTCAAAACGCTGGCAGCCGCCGAGGGACGTCGGCCCGAGCACGTGCTGATCCTGCCAGGCCTCAGCCCGATTATTGCGCCACCGAAACTGATGCGCAGCGGCTTGCGCGTGATATCAACGAGCTGACGGATCCGGAGGTCGGGCGCAAGCGGCTGTCAGGCCGCTTTGGCGGCTATGACTTCTCGCATCTGCCGCTTGATCGGCCGTTGTCTCCGGAGGATTTTCCTCCTCCCGAATTGGTGGAGGCGGCGCGCAGCCGCACGGAGGTCATCCTCAACCTGGTCGGCGGGACAAGCCGACTTTGCGCCAACTCCTCGGTTACCTGGCCGGTGCGCGGGGACATTTCGTGACTGCAGGCACGCCGGAACAGATCGCGGACCTGATCGAGGATTGGGTCATAGATGGCGCCGCGGACGGGTTCAACATCATGCCTCCGATACTGCCGGCGCAATTCGACGTGTTCGTCAGCGAGGTCGTTCCGATTCTGCAGCGGCGCGGCCTGTTCCGTACCGAGTACAAAGGGACGATGCTGCGAGAGCATTACGGTCTGCCTTGGCCCGCAAGCGTGTTTGACGATCCTGCTTGGAAAGGCGAACCGCTCGCAGCAGTAGCCGGTGTGTGAGCAAATAATGCGTGATCGGATGTCGCGCTTGCGAGCTCGAATTTAGGGCTTTTTCGGCTTCCGTTAAAAGATGGAGGGATAGACTAATGGCGTTCACTCTGGAGCAATTTTCACAGGAAGCTCACCGCATCCTTGCGGCCGATCCGGGGCCGGAAGGCCGCAAGAAGATCGGCGAGCTGGTCAGCCAAGCCTGCACCGATCCGGACTTCATCGCCAAGAATCTACCCGATGACGGTCCCGAACGGAAAATTCTCTATGAGGATCCAGAACTCGGTTTCTGCATTCTCGGTCATGTTTACCATGGCGCGAAGCAGAGCCAGCCGCACGATCACGGGCCGACCTGGGCGATTTACGGCCAGGCGGTTGGCGAGACGATTATGACCGACTGGGCATTGGTGTCGCCGGCCACTGAAGCGAAGCCCGGCAAGGCGCGCCGTGTGCGCGATTACAAACTGACCCCGGGTGCTGCCTATGTCTACAATGAGGGCGACCTGCATTCGCCCCGGCGCGATGCCTCTACCAAGCTTATTCGCATAGAAGGTCGCAATGTCGAGAAGATCAGGCGCTTTCCCTACGAGGCGGTAGCCTAATCACCTGACGGCATGCTGGGGCGCTCAGAGGCCGGAGCGCCCTAATTGCATGTAGGTATTCCACAGCTGCCGCGAGCGTCGTCAGGTATAACTCCGGCGGCCTTGTGCACATCGCCGGGACTGATATGCAAAGATGAGACGGCGCAATAACGGGACCCGGGACATGGCCGCCGATGTGCTGGTCATCGGCGGGGGCCCCGCGGCAACATGGGCGGCCGTTGCCGCGGCTCAGGCCGAGGCGCGCGTCATCCTGGTCGACAAGGGCTATGTCGGGACAAGCGGCGCAACCGCGCCGGCCAATACCGGCACCTGGTCGCCGCCGCCCGGCGAACGGCGACAGACGGCCATTGCCGCGCGGATGCCGCGCACCGGCGGTCTCGCCGACCCGGCTTGGGTCGAGCGCACGCTGGACATGGTCTGGGAAAAGCTGCACTGCCTTGCCGAATGGGGTTATCCGTTTCCGCGCGACGATAACGGCAAGGTTTATCGCGCCAATCTGCGCGGGCCTGACTACATGCATTTCATGCGACGCCGCGCGGTGCGCTGCGGGGTCAAGATCTTCGACCATCATCCCGCCCTCGAACTGCTGGGCGACGGCGATGGCGTCGATCGGAGCGGCGGGCGTCGATCGGCAAAGCGGGCAGCCATGGCGGGTATGCGCCGGCGCCGTTGTGCTCGCGACCGGTGGCTGCGCATTCGGCGAGCGGATGCTGGGGGCCGCGACGCTGACTGGGGACGGCTATCTGATGGCGGCGGAGGCCGGCGCCGCGCTGTCCGGCATGGAATTCTCCGTCGCAATATGCCACCGCGCCGAAGCCGAGTGCGCTGAACAAGGGGCTGCCGTTCGCCTGGGCGAGTTTCTACCGCGAGGACGGCACAAGGCTCGAAACCGAGGGGCGCGACCGTTATCTGATGGTCGCCGAGGCGTTGCTCGAAGGGCCGGTCTATGCGCAATACGACAAGGCGTGGCCGGAATGCAGAAATGGCTGCGCGAGGGCCAGCCGAATTGTTTTCTGCCGCTCGACCGCAGCTTTGTGGATCCCTTTGTCGAGCGCTGGCCGGTTACGTTGCGCTGCGAGGGAACGGTGCGGGGCGTTGGCGGCATCAGGCTCGTCGGCGATGACTGCGCGACCGGCGTGCCCGGGCTTTATGCCGCCGGCGATGCGGCGAGCCGCGAGCGCCTGACCGGCGCGATCAGCGGCGGCGGCGGTCCGAATTCGTCCTGGGCGATCGCGTCCGGCAACTGGGCCGGGCGAGCCGCCGCTTCATATGCCGCGGCGGGCCGTCACGGAATTCGACCGCCCCGCCGTCCCGATCGGGCGCGCCGGGCTGCGGCCGAGCGCAGAATTGCGCAATGATGTTTGCCCCGCAGAATTCGTGCAGGTCGTGCGCGAGGAGATGCTGCCGCTCGACCGCAACTCCTTCCGTTCCGCTCCTGTGATGGAGATGTCGCTGGCACGGTTGGATGCGGGCTGGTCGGCGCTGAGCGCGCATCTGCGCGGCGAGGGCGCGGCAGCGGTGAAGGCGCGCGAAGCCGCGGCGCTGATTGCGACCAGCCGGTGGGCATACCGCAGCGCGCTGGCTCGCGTCGAAAGCCGTGGGATGCACCGGCGGCGCGACCGGCCCGCGACCGACCCGGCCTTCGCCTGCCTGTTCGAGGCCAGCGGGCTGGACAGCGTGCGGATTGCGCGGCAGCCGGTTCCCTGGGGAGCAGCGGCATGATCGAGATCGTTTCGGGACGCCGCTGCATCGCGTGCGACATTTGCGTCAAGGTCTGCCCGGCCAACGTTTTCGACCCGGTGCCCGAGGCGCCGCCGGTCATTGCGCGGCAGAACGACTGCCAGACTTGTTTTCTGTGCGAGATCTACTGTCCGACCGACGCGCTGTATGTGGCGCCCAACGCCGAGGGACCAACCGCACGTAACCGAGGCAAGAAATCGAAACGAAGGGTTTGTTCGGCAGCTATCGACGGGCACTGGGATGGCACCGCGGCAAGCCGGGCGGGACCGACAAGGACCCGACCTTCCGCCTGCGCGTCGCGCCGCGATAATAGTAGAGCGGCTGCGCTACCGCGTCCCGCCATGGGCCAGGAACTGAGCATGGCTGAAAAGTTGAAGTCGGGCCTGGATTGGAAGCTGAATTGTGCATTGGTTCAGGAGATTACTGTGAAGCAGGAAGTGCTCGGGAAGGAAATTCCCGGCTGGCTCACAGGGGGGCTCATTCTAGGCGCACTGGCGGCGATCTTTTGGCTTGAGCATCGAAGCCCTCTTCGGCGTACGTGCGAAGACAAGCTGCGTCATGATGCCCGGAATCTCGCGATGAGCGCGATGACTGCAGTCGCCGTTCGGCTTGGAGAGAAGCCGTTTACCACACCATTGGCCAAGCGATTCCACAAGAGCGGCTGGGGTCTTCCGCCATATCTGAATCTACCGCCTGTGGTGGAAGTCGCTCTTGCTGCGGTGATGCTCGACTACACGCTCTACATTTGGCACGTTCTCACCCACCGCATCCCGTTCCTGTGGCGCTTTCATCGCGTGCACCACGTTGATCTCGATCTCAGTACCACGACGGCGCTGCGTTTCCATTTCGTGGAAATGCTGCTGTCGACACCCTTCCGCATCGCACAGATTATAGTGATCGGGGCAAGGCCGCGCTCATTGTCGGTATGGCAGACGCTGACCCTGCTCGCCATCCTGTTTCATCATTCCAATGTGCGGCTGCCGATCGGGATCGAGCGCTGGCTTTGCCGGATCGTCGTCACGCCACGGATGCACGGCATTCACCATTCCATGGTGGAGTGCGAAACAAACTCGAACTGGGGCACCATTTTGTCGGTACCTGATTATCTGCACAACACGATCCGGCTGAATGTGAGGCAGCAGGCGATCAACATCGGCGTTCCCGCCTTCCGTGACACCACAGAACTTCGTCTTGGCAAGCTTCTGCTTATGCCCTTCCGGGAACAGCGCCCAACTTGGCAGCTCGACGGCTATGGGCCAACGCCGGAGCATCGAGAATTCCGGTGTCGACAGGCCCACTGTGCTCACCAACTGAACCAGGCTTTGATGAGCGGATGACGTGAGCTTGGGAGGCGCAAGGGGCCGTAACCGCGGTATGGAAATCTGCAGACCGTGCGAAAACTCCGTGGTGCGCCGCTTCGAGGCAATTCTTGATCTGACATCGCTTCGATATAGGAATAATTAAAGGCGGGCTGATCCATCTCAAAGACCTGGCGCCTGTGCTCGGATATCAAAAAGCGGAAAACTGAGGAGGGCGCCAATGCGCAGGATGTCGGATCTCGTCCGCAACCAGAACCCGCTGATCTTACCGCCGAATGCAAGTATCAAGGAGGCGGCCCGCCAGATGCGCGACCGCCGGGTCGGTGCGGTCTTGGTTGCCGAAGCGGGAGACCGGCTCGTCGGCATCTTCACGGGCCGTGATGCCGTTGCTCGCGTCCTCGCGGAGGGCCGCGACGCCGAAACGACTACTCTCGCCGAGGTGATGACCCCGGCACCCGATACAATGACGCCGCAACATACCGCGATCGATGCGCTGCGCCTGATGCAGGACGCACGCTGCCGCCACTTGCCAATCTGCGAGCAGGGCAGGGTGGTTGGTATTGTCTCTTGGGGCGATTTCCGCGGCCTCGAACACGACCGTCTTGACGAGGAAACCGGCCTATGGGAACGCATCGCATGATCGCAGCGTCCGGTATGGGCGAGATCCAGCTGATTGCTGTCGTTGAGCGCGGAAAACCTGAGCGGAATCGTACGGACGTCAGTACGACTCCGATTCCGGGCGGCCGGCTGGACACCAACTCCGAAAAATAACTTAATAATGTGCCTAATTGCACCGTAAACCCGCCTGGTACATCAGCGGCAGCACCGCTTCGCCGAAGAACTCAAGATCGGGGGCGAAGTCGAAGAAGGCGACCTGGATGCCGTCGCACCCGGCCTGTTTAAGTCCAACCAGCTTGTCGACCACGTGCTCCGGGCTGCCGATGATTTGAATGTTGCCGCCGAGCGCGCGGTGCGTGTCGCCGTGGGCCTTCCAGGCGACTGCGTCGCCTGCCCGCTGATGCGCGACGAAGCCTTCGATCGCGCCATGATCGGCCGCGTCGAGGATTGCCCGGTGATAACGCTGCGCCTCGCGGTCGGTCTCGCGGCAGACGATCATCGGGTTGATGATCGTGCGGAGCTCCCGCCCGCGTTTGGCGCCGGCGGCTTTGATGACGGCATTATGCCCCGGCAACGCTGTCAACGCGGCGTCGATCTGATGGCCGGCCGGACTCGTAATGAAGACCAGGTCCGAATGCGTGGCAGCGTATTCGATTCCGGCGGGCGAGCCTGTCGCATTCACCAGCACGGGTCGTCCAAACCGCGGCTTCGGCGTGACGAACGCCTTCTCCATGGACCAGAACTTGCCGTGCAGCGTCAGGTCGTCCGATGCGCCCCAGAGACGGCAAAGCATGTCGGTGAACTCCCCGGCCATCGCATAGCGGCGGTCGTGCTCGATGTGCTGACCGCCGAACATGCGCGCCTCGCGCGGCGAGTAGCCAGTCACGACATTGATCCCCCAACGCCCGCCCGAGATGTGATCGAGCGTCGCGCCGAACTTGGCGATGTGCAGCGGATGCCACGGTCCGAACAGCACGTGGATCGTCGAGATCAGCAGGATGCGTTCGGTTATCGCGCTGAGCGCCGTCACGGCGATGAATGGATCGAGCAAGTCCTCGCGATATTTGGAGATGCCGCCGTACCCGTCTTTGCTCGTCCACTGGGCAAGACCAAAGACAAGGTCGAATCCCAGCTCTTCCGCCCGGCGGGTCAACGCCGCGTTGTAGTCGAAGGTCCAATCCGTGGTCCGCGGCAATAGCGACGCCGACCAGCCGCCGCTCTGCACAGGTAGAAAGAGACCGAGGATCAGCGGCTGACGAATGACGCGCGAGAAGGGGCTATCAAGAAACTGGCCCGGTGCAACGGCCGTGGAATGGTCCAGATCGTCAGCTATCATCATCAGCCTCTCGATCTTGTTTTGATCGACACCGTCGCTTCCGACACCGGATCGACGCGCCTGCACAATTCCGGAGGGCGGCTATCCCTCTGAATCGCTTGGTACTATCCCGATTATGTTCACGATTGTCACGACTGCCCGCGCGCCCTCGCAACTCGCCGGAGGCGGTCACCATCTTTCGCCCGCTACTCGGCACACCTATGCCGTATAGTTGCCGTACGGGTTCAGCGGGACGGTATCGCGCGCACTCGAGGAGCGCGGGAGAACAGCCCGTTCGATGGTCGTACCCGATATGCGGAAATTGGCGTGGGGATCATCTGATGCTGACAGATCGATATGGCCTCGGCTTGTCTACCGCGTCTGCCGCCGCGCGGGACGCCTATGTTCAGGCTGCGATCGGGCGCTGACTTTCTACCCGGGCGCCGTCGAGGCCTATGACCGCGCCATCGCCGCCGACCCCGGTTTTGCCCTGGCCCACGCCGGCAAGGCCCAGGTGCTGATGCGGGAAGGCAACGTCGCGGCGGCGCGGAGCGGCCCTGGCGGCGGCCAAGGACGCGGCCGACCGGCCTGTCCGAGCGCGAGGCCAGCCACATCGCGTTTTTCGACCTCGTGTTCGCGGGCCGGACCGACGCCGCGATCGCCGCCTTGTACGCGCATCTGGCGGCGTGGCCGCGCGATGCGCTGGTGCGTCGCCACCGCCGCGAACCCCAACGGCCTGATCGGCGCCTCCGGCCGCATCGGGCAGAAGCATCAGATCGCGGTGCTGATGGACAGCCTCGCCCCGCATTACGGCGACGATTTCTGGTTCCTGGCCTATCACGCCATGGCGCTGTCCGAGGATGGGCAGCTCGCGGCGGCCCGGCCGAAGATCGAGCGATCCGTGGCGCTGAACCCGAACAACGCGCATGGCGCGCACGGTTTCGCCCATGTCTGTTACGAAAGCGGCGAGCCCGGATACGGCCCGCGCCTATCTCGTCGTCCTGGCTCGCCGACCTATCCGCGCGACGGGTTTTTCTATGGCCATCTGAGCTGGCATCTCTCGCTCTTCGAAATCCAGGCCGGCAATTGGGAACGAGGCGTTGCGGCTGTATCGGGACGCCATCGCGCTCGACCGGCACAGCGGCGGGCCGCAGCAGAAAATGTCGGATGGGGCGGCGTTTCTGTGGCGTTCCGAACTCGCCGGCCATCCGCGCGACGCCGCCGCCTGGCGCGCGATGTACGACTATGCGAACAGCGCGCTGCCGCGGCCGGGCAGCGGGCTCGCCGATCTGCACGTCATTCTGGCGCAGGCGGTCATGGGCGATGAGGCCGGGCTCGAGGCCCGCGCCCGCCAGATGGAGGAGCTGGCGCGCGAGGGGCGCTACCCGTCCGGCTCCTACCTGCCGACGCTGGCGCGCGGCTTCGCGGCGTTCGAGCGCGGGGATTTTTCCGCGCGCGATCGAGGCGCTTGCGCCGCTCGCCGGGGAAAACGAGCGCATCGGCGGCAGCCGCGCGCAGCACGACCTGATCGAGTTCACCTTGTTGAAGGCCTGTCTCGACGCCGATCGGCTGGAGGAGGCGCGGCGTCTGCTCAGCACGCGGCGGCCGGGTGCTTCCGGCGTTCCCGTCGCGGGGATTGCGGCGGTGCAGTAATGGGCGGATCGCCTTTGATCGCGAACCTCGCAAATTCCGGTGACGGTCAGGGAGGTTACGCTTGGTGTGCTGGAAAGAGTGCCGATTGAGGCTCTACGCGGACGGAGCCGCGGCGTTTGTAGGCAAGCGATAACGCAAGGCGCTGCGTCCGCGGTCGGCGCAAAAAGGCTGCCTGGAACGACGATTATATGCTCCGGATCATCACCCGCCAGGTTCATGCGTGAACCCTGGGCTTGTGTGGCGCGGGCTGGCGGCGTTTGCTGGCCCAGGTGTCGAGGCGAGTCTTTGCCATGGTACGGGCGTCCTCGCCGACCGGCTGCTCGGTTGGGTTGCCATCCAAATCAAAGCGGACGGGATATTCGAGGACGGCGCGGCAATAGGCGGGGCGCAGCTTCCACGTGCGCAGCACAGCGCGGGTGTAGGGGCGGCTCCAGTCCAAAGCGGCGGCGATGAGCGGGGTGAGCCCGGCGATCAGCGGCCGGACCTGTTGCGGCGTTTCCGGAAAGGCGGCGGGCCAGCGCTGTTGCAGCAGCGTTATGGCGGTGCGCGATTCGCGGTAGGCGCGACGGGCTTCGCTGTTACGATCGCCGGTGATCGGGGCCGCGGCGGTCAGTGGCTCGGGCGCAGGCGGCGGCTGTGTCGAGGTCATGGGCGAAGTGGCCGCAGCGTGTCGTGACATTTGCAGTGTAGCAAAGGGGAGCACCGGGGGCAACGCATGCGAAACCGACGGTTGAACCTGATGCAGGGTCTGGTAGCTACGCGTCCTCACCGGTGCTGAGAAGCAGGAAGCTCAGCACGATATGGATGGCGTTCGTGATGGGCGAATATATCCGTTCGGGGCGTGGCTGGAGTGGGGGATCGTCTGTACGAGGCGACGCCGTGAACGGGTACAGAGGCTATCGCGACACCACCGCTTACCACTACATCTTGATTCCCGCCTCGTAAGTATCCGCAGCCGGATCAAGTATTCGGCAGGGCCGGCAACGCATGCGGCGGAAGTTGATCGGCGGCGGAAAAGCGGGGAGAACTTAGGAGGGTGATTGGGGACTTCACGAGGACTTTGGAAAACTTTCCATAATACGCATTTATGGTGCGTCAGGCGAAGCTGGCGCGTTCCAGCCGGTGGAAGACCGGCACGGGTAAGGCCGTAGCGGGCCGCCCGGTAGCGAGTGTTGCGTAGTTGTCGGTGACGGCAATTGCGAAGCGTACACAGCGATCCGCTGGGGTGTGGGATTGAGCCTCGAAATCGATAACGTCGCGGAGGCCGAGCCGGTCATAATCGTCGAAGGCAACATGTGCGGCACCGTTATGCGAGGTGCCGTCGCTCCGCCGGGGTCGAAGGCCACATCACGACGGAAAGGAATGCGTCGGAACCTGAGAGATCTCACGCTTGACCACAGGCTGAAAAGCCGTCTGGCCCGCATCGGGAAGGCGAGGAGCCGAAGCCGATGATGCACGGGCGTGAGAGGTCAGACCTCGCCATAGTAGCGATGAAGTCGCCGAACAAAACCGGGGGACCGGCAGCGGAGGCGATGGAGCGAAGGGCGGGGGCCGAGGAGAACGCGAGCCAGCACCGCACGCGCCGGACACAGAGCCGGGAAAGCGTGTCACAGACGCCGGAGCGCGTACGGACGGCCGCAAGGCTTTGCCGTCATTATCCGAGGTGGGAGCCGGATGCGGGGTGCGATAGGAGAAGCCGGTATGAGCTTGCCAGTGCAAGTCTGGTCCGTCCAAAGCTGAGCAGGCGGGACGGGAGCGAGTCTTGCGGGCGTCGCGGCAACGCGGGGTCCGAAGCGTAGACAGCGGTCGTACGGGGTGTGGGATTGACTCCCGAAATAGGCATGTCGCGGAGGCAGAGCTGGCGCCCGCACCAGCGAAAGCAGCACAGCCGTTCTCGTTATGCGAGAGATCGGATGCTCCGCCGGGGGCTGAGGACACGTCACGTCCGAAAGGCACATACCGGAACCTATGAGGCCCATCAGCGTCCGGCGGCTGGTCACCGCCGGGGGCGGCGAACGAGGGACAACCAAAGGACGCTGCATCGCGGATGGGAGTCGGACCGCTCCATAGTATCGATGAAGTCACCGAAGGAAACGAGGTGATGGAGAAAAGGGAGCGGCAGGACGGGATCACGACGGAACAGGCGAAGGGCCGGACACTGCGCTGGCAACCCTTGCTGCCGAACCTCCGGCGTGTGAATGAGGCGGCCAGACGATCTGGTCGGACACGGTTCACGGCCCTGCTGCATCACGTCGACGTCGCCGCGCTCGAAAGGGCATTCCGGCGGCAGAGGCGCGCAGCCAGTCCCGGGGTTGATGGGGTGACGGTGGCGGAATACGAGCAGGCGTTGGAGAGCAATCTTCAGCATCTGCACGACCGGGTCCACAGCGGGCAGTACTGGCCCCAGCCGGTGCGCCGCACGTATATCCCGAAAGGCGACGGTGGCCAGCGGCCTCTCGGTATACCCGCGCTTGAGGACAAAATTGTCCAAGGGGCGGTGGCCGAGGTGCTGAACGCCGTCTACGAGGCCGATTTTCTGGGCTTCAGTTATGGCTTCCGGCCGGGACGGAGCCCCCACACGGCCTTGGCGACCCTCGAACAGGCCCTGATGACGCAACGTGTGAACTGGGTGCTCGATCTCGACATCCGAACCTTCTTGGATCTTGCTGCATAATGCCCCCTGGTTCATGGAGATGGCTCGAAGAGCCCGAGCTGTTGGCCTATGATTTTGATGCGCAGGCCTTTTTGCTTGCCGCGCATGACGTGCACGGCGGCGAGTTCGCCGCGCTTGACACGCTGCAACACGGTCTGGCGAGACACGCCGAGCGCGCGTATCGCTTCGCGCATCGGAAGAAAGTCGTCGCCGGCCTCGCCGGTGAAGCGGGCCCGGAGATCTTCGGTCAGTCGGATCCGCCAAGGGGCGCCGGGTGTCAGCTGCTCGCCGGGGATGATGCCGTCATTGAGCAGGCGATGAATGGTCGAGGGAGCCACGCCGAGCGTGGTGGCTGCCTGCCTGATCGTCATGAGCTCGCCCTCGGGCGTATCGGCGGTCCGCTCGCAGCACGGAATACCCCAGTGGCGGCGCAGATTGCCGACACGGCCGGCGGTGAAGCGATGGCCGTAGGCCGTGGCGCGGCCTTGCCGATTGAGGATGCCGGCGATGACGCTGTCGGGATAATGGACCGCGAGGCGGCGTACCAGCGCGATCGTGTCCTCAGCGGTGCGCACAGTGGCCGGCCGTGAGCGCGGCAGGGCGAGGTTGATCTCGTTGAGCGCGCCGCCCTTCCATCGCATCGTGAGGCAGGCGGCAGCTTTGTCGCGATCGACGGCGATCGTGACTTCTTCAATGAGGGTGCGCAGCAGCTCCTTTCTGTCGCGTGGCGTGGTCGTGGCCGCGTTCCAGACGGCGGCGAGATCGGGACCGAGCGCGAGCAGACAATTGCGCTCGGCCTCTGAGATCACCCGCGGTTGCTCTCGTTCTCGACGCTCGAGTTCGGCCTTTGCGGCATCCAGCGCGCGCAGGCATTCTTCCCATTCGCGTTCGAGGCCGCGCGCCACCAGCCGATTGTCGGGGTCGACGGCGCGATAGCGGCGCTCGGCGCGTTGCGCTTCGTAACCGGCCCGCTCGACGCCGAGCCGCCATTGCTTCAAAGCGGCCTCGCGATCGCGTTCGAGCCGCTCGGCGGCGGCAAGGGTGGCGGCAAGCCCGGCCGGTTCCAGGGCGGCGATGAAGGTCGCGGTGACGGCCGCATCGATCTGGATGCCGCCGATGTTGAGGCAATAGGCGCCGCGGCCTTCGACAAGAACCTTGCCGGGGCAATGGTACCCGGGGGCGGCGTTGCGGCCGCGATAGTGGGTGTGCAAACGGCGGCCGCAATGGCCGCAGCGGGCGAGCCCTTGCAGCAGAGCAGCGCCCTCGCGCACGGCGCCGCCCGCCTTGTGCGGACCGGGCCTGGTGTTGCGGGCGAGGCGCTGCTGGTTTGCCTCATAGGTTTGCCAGTCGATAAAACCCGGATGATGCTGCGGGATCAGCACCTGCCATTCGGCGCGCGGCAGGTGGCGCAGGCGCTTCTTGCGCCTGCCGGCAGCATCGAGGACGATTTCCTGGCGCGTTCTTCCATAGACATAGGCGCCGGCATAGACGGGATTGGTCAGCACGTGGTGGATGGCGGTGTAGCTCGGCTCGACCCATCGGATCTCGCCGCCTTGATGCATCTGTAGCGGGAATTTGAGCCCCTCCGAGCGGAACCACAGCCACACACGCCGGGCCGAGCCGGTCTCGGCGAAGCGGGCAAAGACCTGCTGTATAGCGGTGCGGACGGCTTCGTCCGGGTGAAACCGGACTTCGCCATCTTCGTCGCCCCAGACAAAGCCTACAGGCAGGCCGCGCCGGAGTTCGCCGCGCGCCGCCTTGTTCCGGATGCCGCCATTGAGGCGGGCACGCAGCACGTGCAATTCCGCTTCGCTCATCGTCCCCTTGAGCCCGAGCAACAGACGATCATTGAACAGCGCGGGATGATAGAGACCATCGGCATCGCCGATCAGCGTGTCAGTGAGACCGGCGAGATCGATGAGGCGATACCATTCGGCATTGTTGCGTGCCAGACGCGAGACTTCGAGGCCGAGCACGAGGCCCACCCGCGCCAGTGCCACTTCGGCGATCAATCGGGCGAAGCCGGAGCGGGCCGCGGCGCCGGAGCCGGAAAGACCGAGATCCTCGTCGATGACGACGATCCGTTCGGCGGGCCAACCAAGCTCGCGGGCCTTGTCGGCGAGCGCGTATTGCCGGTCGGTCAATTCGCGGTTGTGCTCGACTTGAGCGGCGCTCGACTGACGCAGATAGACAATCGCCTGGCGCGCAAGATGGCTGGGCGTGATCTTGGCGCGCTCATTCATCGCTCGCCCCCTCCGCGGCCGTCGCGAGAATGCGGGCGATAAGGCGGGCGAGGAGGTCGAGGGCTGCGCGCCGCGCCTCCGCGTCGATCTGCTCCCAGAGGTATCGGCGCGAGCTGTGGGGCGGACGGCTTCGGCGGTGGATCGGGCGGATCGAGAATGGCGAGGGTCAGTTGCACGGTCGCTCTCCTGCTGCGCCGATCCCGAGGGGCCGGCCGTGGAGAGCGTCGAGGAGATGACGCAACTGAAGCAAATCGCCAAGGCTGCCAAGCACGCGCGCGCCGGTGCTGTCATCTCGGCACGCGGGTCCGCCGCCACTATGACCCTCGTCCCAGTCGGTCCATTGGGCTGGAATGAGCGCGCGACTTCCGTCGGGCAGGCAGGCCAGCACGAAGAGAACACCCTGGCGCCGGATACTGCCAATGACCGCGAGCGCGCGGCCCTCAAACGGGTGACGCTCGCGGGTAACAGTTACCGAAGCAGGGAAATCTCGGCGATGGGTAGTCTGTCGCCGCTTCCTTTGAATTTCGTTGACCCCGGATGGCTGATGCGGATGTTGGGGCACAGGATTGCTGACCCCCGGGTCCTCCGCTTGATCGAGCGGTGGCTCAGGGCCGGCGTCCTCGAGAGCGGCCGATGGGAACCGGGGGAGATGGGGGTGCTTAGCAAGATGAAATAACACGATCCTTGCGAACGTCTTTCTCCATTAACCCCGGCTATGGATAAGGGGTGAGGGGATTCCCAACGGATCAAGGATTTCGACAGCATCGGTTTGCGACAACTGGCCTCAAGCCCAGTTCCGGAGACCCCCTTAATGGCGGTGGATATCACAGCGCTTTACTGCTGTTGTTGTAACGCTGTTTAGAACCACCGTGCCGGCCTCGATATCGTCCGCCAGTTTGCGCAATGCAATCACGGTTTTGTTTTCATTGAGTCCAAAAGCGTGCTTCCCCGCTCGGTCGGCACACTCGGCTGCATTGATGTTTGTCCTACCTCCGCTAATCATGTGGTCTTCCCTAAATGGTTCAATTTTTCCTTTGTTGATCGCCTAAGATTTTCCCGGAAGCACTCGTTCTATTTCGCTCTGGTTTCTTCACTGCCCTACTAGACGATAAAGAACGATCCACGGTTACTTCTCTTGCCTGGAAAATTCTTACGCTTCTTGGACACCGCAAGCCGCCCAAATAGCAGCAATAGCCCCTTCGGGATAGTGGAAATATTCAATTGCACCGGGGTAATAAGTGGTGATCGGCATAATGAAGATGTCCGTAAGCTGCTGATTTCATGGGTAAAAACCGGGCCGGTTAGATTATGTTCCTGGCCGATTGTCACCTAAGTAACTTGGGAACCAAGATTTTGGTAGCCCGAGCGGAACGTTCTGGCTGCCTAACACAAGAAAGCCCTACAATGACCTTTGCATCTTTATAGGACTATATTCATGACTGTCATTGTCAAAGATCCGGACATTCTTGGCGGCGAGCCGGTATTTCGCGGTACACGCGTGCCATTTCAGGCCCTGCTTGATTATCTGGAGCATGGGAAAACGCTATACCAGTTTCTAGAAGAATTCCCGACCGTAACTCGTGAGGCGGCCGTTGCCGGACTTGAAGAGGCTAAGGCGTTCGTTTTTGCGGGCCTTAAATGAAGCTGCTGTTTGACGAATGTGTGTCCCGGCTGTTCAAATCAGGCTTTACTGTCCACGGACATGAGTGTTTTACGGTTCCGGAGGTCGGGTTGGCAGGCAAGAAAAATGGTGATTTGCTTACTTTGGCCGAAGACAAATTTGACGTATTCGTGACAATCGACAAGAACATCCGTTATCAGCAGAATCTTTCAGGCCGAAAGATAGCTGTTCTGATCATCCGGGCTAGGTCGTCCGAAATCGATGACCTTCTTCTTGAGCTACCGGCCTGTATTGCTGCGCTTCAATCTATCCGCCCGGGTCAACTCGTCCAAATTGGGCCCGAATAAGTCGGTATGTCTCAGACGCGTCAGAAATCCCGGTTTGCTCTACCATGGATGGCTTGGAAAGCAAGTTTGCTGATTGTTCAAGGCATGCTTTTCGCGTTCTACGCTGGCATTTACAATATAAAGAGTGGGCTTGAACAGGCTGTGCCACTAAGGGGAGCGGATGTACGAGGTTACGGTTGAAGATTCATTTGCCGCGGGGCATTACCTGCGCGATTACAAAGGGAAATGCGAGAACCCGCACGGGCATAATTACAAGGTGCGCGTTACGCTGACGGGGCCAACTCTGGACAAGGCCGGCCTGCTGCTGGATTTTAAAGACCTGAAAGAAGTCATGAAGCATGTAATCGACAGGCTGGACCACCAGATGCTGAATGAGATTGAGCCTTTTATCGCGCTTAATCCTTCGGCGGAAAATCTGGCAAAATATTTTTACGATCAGACGAATGGCCGCCTGAGATCGCTTACCAGCGGCCGCGTTGCGGTGAAAGACGTCACCATCTGGGAAACTGAAACCACGACCGCGCGCTATTCGGAGTAAAAACTTCTGGAGCACAGCCGCGTTCGGCTGTGTTTTTCCTGGAACATGCAGATCATCAAATCACGCAGATCATTAACCATGCAGATCATCAATCATGCAGATCGTTAATCATGCAGATCATAGAAATCTATCGTTCCATTCAGGGAGAGTCGTCTTTCGCCGGCGTGCCATGCATTTTCGTCAGGCTGGCGGCTTGCAATCTGCGTTGCTCATGGTGCGATAGCGAATATACATTCACCGGCGGCAGAAAGATGTCTGCCGATGAAGTCGAACTGGAAGTTTTTAAACTTGCCCCCACAGGTCTGATTGAGTTCACCGGTGGAGAGCCCATGTTGCAGGAGCGTGAACTCCTGCCATTAATGGATCGCCTGCTGGCCCGCGGATACACGCTTTTGCTTGAGACCAGCGGAGAGCGTGCGCTGGAGCATGTTCCTAGCGCCGTTCATAAGATCGTGGACGTGAAGTGTCCCGGTTCGGGCGAAAGCGGAACATTTCGCATGAGCAATCTCGCAGCACTCAGTAAAGCAGACGAAGTCAAGTTCGTTCTGGCCGATCGCGCGGATTACGAGTTTGCCCGCGACTTCACTCGCCAGCACGGGTTAGTAGAGAAAGTAGAGGCGGTCTTGTTTTCTCCGGCATTTCTTAAAAGTCCCAGCCGGGAGCGCGATACGTCCAACTGCCAGCTTGATCCGCGTGTTTTAGCCGAATGGATATTGTCGGACGGGATCAATGTCCGGCTGGGTCTGCAGATACATAAATTCATTTGGGAGCCGGCAACCAAGGGCGTCTGACAGGGCTGCAACCCAGCATAAACAATGAAGTTTTGCGATAATTAAGAAATAAGGTGGGCAGCTATTCCGTCTGCCGGGCCATCTGAAAACTAGGGCATCCGCACATCAGGGGTTTTATTTTGGCAGGCGAAAAATCGCGCTCGGTGGTGTTGTTGAGTGGAGGCATGGACTCCTGTGTCTGCGCCGCGTTGGCCGCACGGGATACGGATGCCGCCGCTCTGCATGTCAGTTACGGGCAGCGCACTGCGGAACGTGAGCAATGGGCATTTGAACGGATTTGCGATTTTCTGGGCATAAAGCGCCGGTTGGTGATCCGAAATGAAGCGCTGGGCATTATCGGCGGATCGGCCCTCACTGATAAACACATTGAAGTGCCCGAAGCCGGCGAGGGAATTGGCGCAGACATTCCCATAACTTATGTTCCTTTCCGCAACGCTCACTTCCTTGCGGCTGCCGTAAGCTGGGCGGAAGTGCTGGGGGCGGACAAGATTTATATCGGAGCAGTGGAACAGGATAGCTCAGGATATCCGGACTGCCGTCCCGCATATTATGACGCGTTCAATGCGGTGATAAAAGCAGGTACGCGCGAAGGAACAATCCAGGTAGTCACCCCACTGATCAACCTGCGTAAGGTTGAGATTGTGCGCCTGGGAATAGAGCTTGGTGCGCCGTTTGATTTGACCTGGTCTTGCTATAGCCGCGAAGATAAAGCCTGCGGCGTGTGCGAGAGTTGTGTCCTGCGGCAGCGTGCATTTGCTGAAGCCAAAATGCCGGACCCGATTCCTTATTTGCCATCAGAACATTTACAAAAAGTGGCAAGCCGTTAAATTTCAAGATTCAAGTTGAAGCCGGAGGCTCGACACAATGAAAATAAAACTTACGTATTCAGTGATGGTGATTGCGCTTTTCCTGGCGGCCACAGCAACCGCATGGTCCCAGGCCACCGCAGGCAAAGTTCAGGGAACTATTACCGATGGGGGCAAGCCGGTAGCCAATGCTGACGTGGTATTGACCAGTCTTGCCACTGGTCGGACCTTCAAGATGAAGAGCGACAAGAGCGGGCAAATCTCGGGCGTCGGAATTCCATTTGGCGATTACACCGAGGAAGTCACCGCAGGCGACAAGCGTTTCAAGAAAGAAGTCCGCATTGCGGGCGAGGGCGGCGCGGTAGACGATATATCTGTGGAAGTCACTTCCGGCAAGGCGGGCGCCGGACCCAGCAAAGAAGAACTGGAAAAGATGAAGGGGGAGCGGGACAAGGCAATCAGTGAAAATGCCCTGATTGCACAATTAAACCCCGCATTGCAGGCCAAAGACTGGGCGACAGCCGAGCCGATTCTTACCAAATTGATCGCAATGAACCCGAATCGCTGGGACTACCAACAGGCCTTGGGCAATGCGCAGTTCGGTGAAGGCAAGTTTGAAGAGGCTGTAGCGACCTACGAAAAAGCCATTCCGATAGCGGAGAATGCGACTAAAGCGGAGAATGCTCCCAAGGACGCGAAAGTCGATCCGGCCAAGGCCAAGGCTGGCGTCTCCCAGATGCTTACCAACGAGGGGAATGCCTACCTGAAGTTAAAACAGAACGACAAGGCGATTGCAGCCTACACCAAAGCGGCCAGCATGGATCCGAACCCCGCAACCGCCTATTTCAACATTTGCGCAACGCAATACAATACAGGCAACACGCAAGGCGCATTGGCCGCGTGCGATAAAGCAATTGCTGCCGATCCGAATCGGGCCGACGCCTACTTCATTAAAGGTTCGCTTATGGTGGGAGATAGCAAGTTAGATAAGGACGGGAAAATGCAAGCGCCCGCCGGAGCGTCAGACGCATTGAATAAGTATTTGGAATTGGCTCCCGACGGGCCGCATGCCAATGACGTGAAAGCCATGCTGCAGGCCATTGGAGCTAAGGTAGAGACCACGTATCACGAGAAAAAGAAAAAATAACTGCCGCGAAAGCTGAGTTAGCAATAACATGAGCGCCCACTTGATGTCAGCGGTTTTCCGCCGTGATTTTAAGGGGCATTGATTCAGAGAGGAATATGAAAAGGATCGCTATTGTTCTTTCGTGCGGGTTTCTGATTTTTTCCATGAGCAATTTATGGGTCCAGGCCCAGACGATCGGCGCGCACGCCGAAGGTACAGTCACGCAGGAAGGAAAGCCTCTCCCCAATGCTCAGGTGGTGTTCACTTACAGCGATAACGGCAAGGTTTACAAGACTAAAACCGATAAGAATGGACACTTTGTTATGGTAGGTGTGCCCTATGGCTCATACCAATTGGATGTTCTGGGTGAAACAGGAGAAAAGCTGTTTAGCCAGAAGACCAGCCTGGGCCACGATGACACATCCAATCCTGACGAACTCAAGATTGATATCCCGAAAGGCGCCGCCGCTACAGACAATAAGTTTGGCCTGACGGATGCCCCGGCTCCCAAGCTCACCAAAGAGCAAATTGCGAAAATCAGCGCCGACAATAAAAAGATCGCGGGCTTGAACTCACTTATCAGTGAGGCGCAAAATGCGCGGCAGGCGCAGGACTGGCCCAAAGCTGAAAACGCGCTTAAGCAATTGATTGCGGCGGCTCCGGACACAAACCGCTGGGACTTTTATATGGCTCTGGGGGACGCGCAAAGCAAATCTAACAAGCCGGCTGAAGCGGTTCAAACGTATGATAAAGGCATCCAGGTAGCCCAGTCCTTGATCTCCGGCTCGGCTCCAGCCGATCCGAAAGTTCCCAGCTTGAATCCAGCTGCCGCCAGGCAGGGAGCGGGGCACATGTTGACCGCGCAAGGCAATGACTATCTAAAATTGCAGAAGCCCGATGAGGCAATTGCTTCATTGAAGAAGGCAACAGCAGTTGATCCCTCTTCTGCCTTGTACAGCTATAACCTGTGTGGCGTGGAGTTCAACGCGCAGAAGTTTGATGATGCCAAAATTGCCTGCAACAAATATCTCCAGCTTGAGCCCAGTGGCTCCCATGCCGAAGAGGTGAAGACATTTTTGGCCGAGATGCCGCCGGCGAAATAAGCCGCGACGAAAGAACCATCCATAACAAGAACGGCCTGCTTAGGCCGTTTTTTGTTTTGGGTAAAATCTAGTTTTCACTGCAATGGCTCCCAACTTCGCAATCCGACCGGCCGTGGCCGCCGATATACCTGTTCTGCGTCACTTGATTGACGCTTCAGTCCGGAAATTGCAGTCCGGTGATTACTCTCCTGCGCAGATTGACGCCGCGCTCAGGAGGGTCTTTGGCGTCGATAGCCAACTCATCGCAGACGGCACATACCTGCTGGTTGAGGCCATTTCTGCGGATTCAAACAAGAAAGCAGTGATCGTTGCTTGCGGCGGCTGGAGCAAACGCAAAACGCTTTATGGTGGTGACCGCTGGCGAGATCGGCAGGACGACATGCTTGATCCTAAGACTGACGCCGCCAAGATTCGCGCTTTCTTTATTCATCCTGATTGGGCCAGGCAAGGCATTGGCACTCTGCTTCTTGATGCCTGCGAATCAGCGGCGCGCGCAGCAGGTTTCACCCGCTTTGAAATGGGCGCGACTTTGACCGGTGTAAAGCTTTTTGAGAAAAAGGGCTATGTAGCGGTGGAGCGCCTGGAGATCCCTCTGGAAGACGACATCACAATGCCCATCATTCACATGGTCAAGAAGTCGTGAACACAGCAGCTCTTTTCACTTATGGACAAGCGTAAGCGCCCGGAACCATGTACACTTGTCTGCCAAAATGAATGGCTATTCATTGAGCGACGGCCGAGGACGGTTTCGCCTGACTAGCTTAGTGCCGGACGACGTTTAGGCACCCATGGGAGGAATCTATGGATCTAAATCTTAGCCCCGACGAAATCAAATTTCGCGATGAGCTGCGCGCCTGGCTTGCCGCCAACGCTCCCAAGGATTGGGATGAGCGCCGCGAAGAGTCAATGGAGTCACGCTTTGAATACCTGAAGCGCTGGCAGCACAAACTGTATGAGGGCGGCTGGGCCGGCATCTCATGGCCCAAAGAATACGGCGGTCGTGGCGCGAGCCTGATGGAGCAGGTGGTCTTCTGGCAGGAGATGGCGCTCGCTGCCGCGCCTCCTCTGGCGAATGTGCTCGGCCTGGGAATTATCGGGCCTACTATCATCGCTTTTGGCACTGAAGCGCAGAAGAAACGCCATCTGGCCAAAATCCTGAGCGCAGAAGAAATCTGGTGCCAGGGATTCTCAGAGCCTGACGCGGGTTCTGACCTGGCCAACGTGCGCTGTGAAGCCAGGCTCGACGGCGACCATTATGTGGTTAATGGACAGAAAGTTTGGAACAGCTATGGCTGGGCCGCGCACTGGTGCGAGCTGGTGGTCCGCACTGATCCGGATGTTCCCAAGCACAAAGGCCTGACCGTGCTGCTGGTGGACATGAAGACGCCCGGAGTTGAAGTGCGTCCATTGCGGCAGATGACGGGTGAAACCGAGTTCAATGAGCTTTTCTTCCATGACGTTCGTATCCCAGTGACGAATGTCGTGGGTAAGGTGAATGAGGGTTGGGGCGTCGCCATGGGGACGCTCATGCATGAACGCGGTACCTTTGGGGCGGGCCTGCAAATTACTTATCGCAGAAATATGGAGCGCCTGATCGATCTGGCGAAAACAACGGAGCGCAATGGCCGTCCTGCGGCGGAGGATCCTGTCTTGAGGCAGAAGCTGGCGCAATGCTATGCGGAGATTGAAATCATGCGCTGCAACCAGATGCGCGCCTTCAGCCGCATCAATGCCACGGGCGTACCCGGACCGGAAGGTTCGATCCAGAAAATTTTCTGGAGCGAACTGAACCAGCGCTTTCAGCAGGTCGCCCAGGAAGTAATGGGACCATACGGCCAGCTTGAGGCGGGCGACGACCGCGCCATTGACAATGGCATGTGGGCCTACGGGTATTTGAGATCACGCGGCAACACGATTGAGGCCGGCACTTCAGAGATTCAACGCAATATCATCGGGCATTTTGTACTCGGATTGCCGAAAAGTTATTGAGAAGCAATTAGCAATTAGCAACTAGCAAAACCTTTGAAACACAGAGGAAAGGAGGAATCGGAGGAAAATATTGAAAGTGGTCACGGAAGCAAAACTTCGTTACGTTGCCGTCAGCGATGCTCACTACCAATAGCAAGATAAATCCTTTGGCAACTTCGGCGATTTCGACAATCTCTTTTACCTCCGCTACCTCCGTTCCTCTGCGTTTCAGGTTTTTCGTAATTGGAGACAACATGCAATTCGGATTAAGTGAGAGCCAGCAGATCCTGAAAGACACGGCGCGCAAATTTTTTGCCGGTGAAAGTCCCATCGCGGCTGTGCGCAAGGCCATTGAAACCGAAACAGCTTATGATGCCGCGCTATGGACGAAGCTCGCGGAACAAGGCTTCACCGGAATCATTGCCCCGGAAGAATATGGCGGCATGGGCCTGGGAAAAGTTGAGTTGATCCTGCTGATGGAAGAGGCCGGTTACGCGCTGCTGCCGGGGCCATTCTTCTCCACCGTCGCGCTGGCTGGGACGGTGATTGATGCGTGCGGGTCGCCGGAGCAAAAGAAAAGTTATCTGGGCCGCATTGCTGCAGGGCAAGCGCGGTCAACTGTCGCTCTGGTTGAATCTGCGGGAAGCTGGGACACCGAAAGCCTGACGATCCGTTCTACTGGCAACAAGCTTACGGGAACAAAACTATTTGTCACGGATGCTGCCATTGCCGATTTCATCGTGGTAGTCGCGCGCGACGGGGTTTTCGTGGTCGATGCCAAATCTCCCGGCCTGCATATTGAGCCGATGAAGGGCATGGACCTGGCAAGAAAGATTTATGCGGTGGAATTCAAAGATACACCGGCAGAAGCTCTCGGCAATACCAGCGGCCTGCCTGGCGCGCTGAACGTTGCCGCAGCAGCTCTGTGTGCTGAGATGACTGGCGGCATGCAGCGCACGCTGGAGTTGACCGTGGCCTACGCCAAAACGCGCAAGCAGTTTGGCAAACCAATTGGCATCTTCCAGGCCGTGCAGCACCTCTGCGCCGATATGTATCTTGAAACCGAGAGTTCGCGCTCCGCCACTTACTACGCAGCATGGGCGCTGGAAGAGAATACGCATGACGCCGGAACATCCGTCTCGGTGGCCAAGATGTATGCAAGTGACGCGGCGCGCAACGTGGGCAATCGCGGCATACAGGTCCACGGCGGCATGGGCTTTACGTGGGAGAATGACATTCATCTTTATTATCGAAGGGCCAAAGCTTCAGAGACCATGCTGGGTGACGCAACGTTCCATCGAGAACGAATTGCGCGGCAGATTATCGACGAGGCAGCAAGCAGTAAAAAGCAAGAACAGCCTAAACAGGTGGCGCTCGCGTCCAGATAGTTTGCTTTGTGCCTAGCCACGACTTGAACGCCAACGTTGCACTAGATCGCAAGCCGAGCTGGGCCATTCGGCAAAGTTAAACTTGAAGCCTGCTTCGAGGAGTCTCTGCGGAACAACGCGGCGACTCTTGAGAATCAACTCAGTTTCTGTCCGCAAAAAGATCGCTCCCAGTTCCAGCATCCATCGGGTAGACGGCAGGCCTATACGGGTTCCCCAGGCATTGCGCAGAGCACGCATGAATTCCTGGTTCGGCAGCGGGCAAGGCGAGCAGATGTTAATACAGCCATCCAGAGATTGATGATCGATCAGGAAATCAATGGCGCGTACAAAGTCAATTTCGTGAATCCAGGAAAACAAACTGTTTCCCCGATCCTGTTTTTCCCCCCAATCCCGCTCGGACAAGATGAAGAAGAGTATCAAAAATCCCGTCCGGATCGGGGCCCATGGTCATGGCGCTGCGGAGAGCGATCTTGCGCGTGCATGGAGTGGCGGCGGAGAAGAATTCCTGTTCCCACTTTGTTGCCACGTCAATGCTGAAGCGCCATGTGGATGGAGCATCGGCTTCGTGCCCACCCAACTCGCCGGTCGATTCATCCATGTCGCAGTCCAGCGCGTGACGATAGATGGTGGCAGTGCTGGCGTTCATCCAGAGAGCCGGCGGCTTGGCGGCCTGGGCAATGGCTTGTCCCACCACCCGGGTGGAAAAGATTCTGGATTCGAGGATGTCGCGGCGGTTCGCCGGCGTGTACCGGCAATTCACGCTGCGTCCGGCAAGGTTGATCACGATAACCGCTCCATCGACCGCTTGTGCCCAACTCCCAAGATCGCGTCCATTCCAAGACAATACCTGCCATGGCGAGGTCTGCGGGTGGCGTGAAAGCACTGTGACCGAATGTCCTAGACCATGGAAATGCCGCGCCAGCACGTTACCAACCTGGCCGCTGCCGCCGGGGATGACGATGCGCAATTTTTGGTCGCGAGTTGAAGGCATAGAATCTCACAAGTTGAACATGTTCAATTATCCGGCTATGGATAGCATTCGTCAAGTACAATTGCAGTCCGTCAAGAAATGGCAAGATGATACAGCGATATGCGAAGGGACCACATTATGGCTCAAGAACAATGGACAGCCGTCGACAGCTATATTTCTGGTCTTTTTATTGCCTCCGATTTTGCATTGGAGGCTGCGCTCGATTCCAGCAAAGCCGCCGGATTGCCGACTATCAATGTATCCCCAGCACAAGGCAAGCTCTTGCATTTCATGGCCCGAATCCAAGGAGCCCGCAAGATCCTGGAACTGGGTACACTGGGCGGATATAGCACAATCTGGCTGGCGCGGGCGCTGCCCCCCGATGGCCAACTGATATCGCTGGAGATCGATGCTAAGCGCGCAGAAATTGCTCGCGCAAACATTGCGCGTGCGGAACTAGCGAATCTCGTCGAGATACGGCTGGGTCCGGCGATCGCTTCACTGCAACAATTGGTGACAGAAGGCCGCGCACCGTTCGACCTGATCTTTATCGATGCCGACAAGCCGGGCTATGCCGAGTACCTGAAATGGGCGCTCAAGCTATCCCGGCCAGGCACGCTGATTATCGCGGACAACGTGGTGCGCAAAGGCGCTGTTGCCGATCCAGCCAGCAGTGATGAAAACGTACAGGGCATCCGGAAATTTAATGAAGCGCTGGCGGCGGAGAAGCGTGTGACCACCACTGTGATCCAGACTGTAGGCTGCAAAGGCTATGACGGGCTGGCGTTGATTCTGGTGACGGCGAATTCCTGAAGACGCGGAATCCAACTGCAAGCTGCCATCAAGCGCTAGGCGCTTGCAGTAGTCATTTGGGGTTTTTCCGTGCTTCAGTCAGATCCTTTTTACTGATCGTCATCTCGAAGGGCGTAAACGAGCGCGCGTTTTCATCAACGGGCGAGTAGCCCTGGGAGACCTTTTGTTTTGCCAAAACACAAGGTCCCTCGCCCTATTCGGGCGCTGAAGACGGCGCGCCCTCATTGACGGGATCTCGGGATGACGATTTTTAGAAATGCGAGTTATTTTACTTCCCTCTAATCCAAACTGATCTACCCCCCGGACACTTGCAGTTTTGTGGCTCATTTAAAATTAGTCAATGTCCCGTTTCTCTGGTTTCTCCCCTGATGCCATTTCATTTCTGCGTGCGCTCAAGCGCAACAATCGGCGGGAATGGTTCCAGCCGCGCAAAGAAAAGTACGAGGCGCTGATTAAAGCGCCGATGCTGGAATTTGTCGGGTGCCTGAATGAAGAAATGGCGCGCTTTGCGCCGTCATATATGACGCCACCGGCAAAGGCGGTATATCGCATTTATCGTGACACGCGTTTCTCTCCGGACAAGACGCCGTACAAGACTCATATTGCCGCCATCTTTCCGCATGGCAATGCGGTAAAGCGTGAAGGCGCGGTCTTTTATCTGCACTTCACGGAAAAGGAGCTGCTGGCTTTCGGCGGTGTATGGGGGCCGGACCGCGACGAGCTTCTGGCGTACCGCACATTGCTGCAACAGAATCATGAGGAGTTTGCAGCAATACTCAAGAGCAAATCCTTGCGAAAAATGGTTGGCGACCTTCAAGGCGAGCAGCTAAGCCGCATGCCTAAGGGATTTCCTGTGGACCATCCCGCGGAAGGGCTGCTGCGGCAGAAGCAATGGTATCTGGAATCGACGCTCCCGATCAGCGTGCTCACAACTCCGCGCGTGGTGCCCGAAGTGGCGAAACGATTTGCGGTAATGGCGCCGATGGTGGAATTTCTCAATCGGCCATTCGCGCATAAGAAAGCGCCGAAGAAGATGCTGTTCATGGGGTTCTAATGGCACAAAAAACCCAACCTCACCACGGATAACACTGATAGCACCGATTTACACCGATCAAAAAATGCCGGCTTTGTTCTTCATGGGACGTCGCTGCCAGTGCTCCAGCTCACGCGAAAAAGAACACTGACCTGTTTCGCAATTGATTCGCAAGTTGAAGAGGGTTAATATGCCGCATGGGTGTTTGTAAAGTGGTAAATTTCATGGTCATAACCTGAATTCCAGATGGGATGGAATGCCCTAGGCCCGGATGGGATAAACCTACGCCAAACTGGGATAAGGTGGGATATCCAGGGAGGGGCAGGGAAGGGTGAAAGGTTAACCAGAAGGTAAATTTCTAAATGTTAAGGGCCGCCGAGGCGGCAGGGCAAGATACGGTCTTTGACAATTTAGCGGCTAGCTTGGATTTTGGCTCCTGGCCAAAGCTTGGCGATCAGCCTATTCGCAACCTTAAGAGCAGCTAGCATTGGTCCCTGGATGAAACGGCAAGCCGGTACCCAGCGCAGGATGGCGGCATAGAAAGGGTGCCATGTGCCCGATTACTGGAAGAACTCCTGCATGGTCGGCGCGGTAGCTGAGTTCCCTGGATGATCGGCCACGCGCAGCAGATCCAGCACCAGCCGCAAGGTGCTTTGGTGCTGATATAAGGTCGTGGACTTGAATCCTCCTTTAACGTGCGAACCGGCCATTACCATGGCCACTTGACCGCCGCCGTTCACAACATCCACGTCCAGCGATTCATCGAACACAATGATGAAAACGCTGTTGGCCAGTGCGGGCGACTGGATCAAGGGATCGATATGAGTTTTCAGCCAGTTGTCAGCGGCTGTCAGTTTGTCCGTGTCCAGACAGACTGAGCCGCCGGTGGGACAATCATGCGCATCGTCTTCCGCATTTGGGGCGATGAAAGCAAAGTTTGGCAATGTGCCCGCGTTCACGTCAGAAGCGAGTTGGGTGAACGGAACCAGGTTTGCGGTCTCCGCGCTTGAGCCCAAAACATCAGTCATGTAAGCAAATGGATTGTGATGCTTAAAATATGGATATACATCGCCTCCGGTGTAGCCAACGGAAGGCAGGCTTTCCATATACGCTTTCCAGGTTTTGCCTGCGGCAGCAAAAGCACGCGGGATGCTGTCTGAGCTGACCGTGCCAGTGAACGCGTCGTCATTGGTTTCAATATTGCCGGTGGTGAGCATGAAGTAATTGCCGATGGAAGGATGCGTGCTGGCAAAGTAGTTCGTCGCCAGAGAATGTTGCGCCGCCAGCGAGTTCAGATATGGCATGAAAGGGCTTCCAATTACCTGATTGAAAGCGTGGTTCTCCAGCACGACCAAAAATACGTGGTCGGCGGCAGGGAAGGGTGCTGGCGTTGGGGTTGGACTTGATGCCGGAGTCGGGGTGGCAGCTGCTGTGGAACCGGAGGCACTCACAGCGCCACCACCGCAGCCTGTAAGAATCAAGACAAGGGAGAAAAAAAGCACGCACCCTACAAGCTTTGGACCCATGGGAACCATCTCCTGCACACAGCCACATTGGATGCGGCAGAGCTGCTGGATGTTGGGCGGTCGGGGCAGACGAATTGCGGCCTTAAAAGAAAAACCGGCCGCTTGCAGGCCGGTTCCAGAGTGATGACCGCGCTTTACTGCAAAGGATCTACTGGAAGAATTCTCCCATGGAAGCAGCGACTGCTGATGCGCCGGGCATGTCATTGATATTCAGCAATTGCAGCATGGTGTGAAGCAGTGACTGGTGTTGATACATGGTGGATGACCTGAAGCCGGTCTTTACATGCGGGCCTACCAGCACAGTCGCCACTTGACCGCCGCCATTGGTGAAATCGGTGGTGACGGATTCGTCAAAGGTAATAATGAGTACGCTATTGCCAAATTGGGGGCTGTTAATGACGGGATCGATATTCGCTTTTAGCCACGCGTCGGCCGCTGCAAGCTTCTGGTCGTCGGTACATGAATTTCCGCCGCCCGGACAATCATGCGCATCGTCCTGCGAGTTGGGCAGAATGTAAACAAAGTTGGCCAATGATCCCGCGGCAAGATCGGTAGACAGCTGCGAAAATGGCACCATGTTCGCGGCCTGAGCCGGCGAGCCGGTAACGTCGCTCAGATATGAAAATGGATTGTGATGTTTCAGGTATGTTCCCGCATCCGGCCCAAGATATGCTACGGAGGGAATGCTTTCAATATATGCCTTCCATGTTTTTCCCGCTCCGGTCAGTGCGCGGACAATGTTGTCATCAGTGATTGTGCCGGTAAAGCTATCGTTAAAGGTTTCAAGATTTCCCGTGGTCAGCATGAAGTAATTCGGAATGGAAGGATGTGCATTGGCAAAATAATCTGCCGCCAGACTGTGCGCCGTGGCAAGGCTGTTCAAATAGGGCATGGCCGGATTTCCGATCACTTGCCCAAAGCTGTGGTTTTCCAGCACTACCAGAAAAACATGGTCGGCCGTTGCCGTGGGCGGAGGTGGATTGGTTGTTACTTTGGAAGAGACGCCGCCGCATCCGACGCTAAAAAGTATTGCCGCTAAAAAAAAAGACGTTAAGACTGGTTTCATGGTCGGGCCCTTTAGAACCTATACGCGCAGGTGCTTGTTTTACCGTTTAGATGCCTGTGCACTGTCCCAAGTAGCCTCAGCTATGTCCCAGCAGTTCATTGCCAAGCGGGCGACAGGCGGCATGGAGATCTTTGAGCAGACCGATGATTCACAAAGGACGGTCAGCGTGCGCTTTGCTGATAAAAAATCGTATACAACCGGGGTTCCGGGCTAACTCGCAGCTTCCATTCTCCATCCTAGATAGCTGGAAGATGCGCCGGACTCACGTGGCGCACCTTAGGGACCGCAAATCATGTTAATCACATTGGCATTACTTGTTCTATGGATTCTTAGCATGTATTTTTATCTTCCGCTGCCGGTGGTGGTTCTTCTTTTCGCCGCTCTGGCCACCGGAACTACCATCACTATCTGGCAGGCATGGCTAAGCCGTAAACAGCGCCTGGCAGCTATTGGCGAGCAGGATTCAAGCAGGTAATTCCGCAGCGCATTCGCCCGCAAAAGCGATAAACTTTGTTCATGAAGTTTCTGGGCAAATTTCTGCTGCTGGCCGCATGCGTAGCGGCTGCGCAATCGCCACAGACAAGTCCTGCACCGGCTGCGGCAGCGCCAGCTTCTGGAATTGATACCGCACAAATTGCTGCCATTGTGAAGCAGCAGTTCGGCAATACTTTTACTCTTCCGGCAAAATTCTCTCCACCTTTAATCACGGCGGATTTTGACGGCGACGGCGTGGAAGATGTGGCGATTGTGGCCAACAGCAAAGATCCACTGCCTGATTCGTATGCTTTCAAGTATGAGGTAGCCGATCCTTACCATGCTTATTTTGGTTTCGGCAATCCGAAATATACGGCTTCATTTAGCGCCGACCCGGAGCATAACCATGATCTACTGGTGATTTTTGGCAATGGAAAAGAGGGCTGGCATGCCGCTGCGCCCAAGAGCAAGTTTGTGTTGGTGAATGTTCCGTTTGACACGCTTGAGGTCGGGCGTATGCTCATCAGCAAAAAGAAGCCGCCCATCTTTGTTATCAAGGCATTGGAGTCTCAGGTCATGGATTCCGCCATATGGTGGGAAGCCAAGAAAAAACGCTGGCGCTGGGAGCCCGGGGATACCGTTCAGTAGCCCGTTGCGTCCAAGCTGCGGAATCTCCGGCAAACGCGTGATTGCTTCTGATGCAACACGCTCGGCACGCAAGTCGGCTGGGTCTGGACACACAGCGCAAGGTCAACCGCTACAGCTATAATCCTTCCTGAGATGAATCTGGAACAGAAGCTTACAGAACTCAAGCGCCGTGATTCACTGGCTGAAGCCGGAGGCGGCAAGGAACGCCAGGAGCGCCAGCACAAAGAAGGCAAGATGTCCGCGCGTGAGCGCATCGAATTCCTGCTGGATGAAGGCACCTTTGAGGAATTCGACAAGATGGTGACGCACAGTTGCACGGACTTTGGCATGGAGCAGCACAAGGTCTATGGCGACGGTTTTGTCACCGGCTATGGACGCATTGAAGGCCGGCTGGTTTTCGTTTTTGCTCAGGATTTCACCGTGTTTGGTGGATCTCTTTCAGCAGCCAATGCCGGCAAAATCGTAAAGATCATGGACACTGCCATGAAGGTTGGGGCGCCGGTAATCGGGCTCAATGATTCCGGCGGCGCTCGCATCCAGGAAGGTGTGATGTCGCTGGCCGGCTATGCCGATATCTTTCTTCGCAACACGTTGGCCAGCGGCGTGATCCCGCAAATTTCCGCCATTATGGGCCCGTGCGCCGGCGGCGCGGTATATTCCCCTGCCATTACAGATTTCATTCTGATGGTGGATAAGACTTCTTACATGTTTGTGACCGGACCGGACGTGATCAAAACTGTAACGCATGAAGAAGTCACCAAAGACGAGCTTGGCGGCGCGGCGACGCACAATGAAACTTCCGGCGTGGCGCATTTTATGGCGCATGACGACGCCGAGTGCCTCTCCATGGTTCGTGAGCTTTTTAGCTTTATCCCTTCGAATAATCTCGACGATCCGCCGCGCCGCGACTGCACTGATCCCATTGATCGCGCCGATCCTGAGCTTGCAACCGTGGTCCCGGCCGAATCCAACCAGCCCTATGACATAAAAGACGTCATTACCCGCGTGGTGGACGACGGCTATTTCTTTGGAGTACATGAGCATTACGCAAAAAATATTGTCGTGGGGTTTGCCCGCTTGGACGGCCGGTCCGTGGGCATCGTCGCCAACCAACCGGCCTTTCTGGCCGGCGTGCTCGATATTAATGCGTCGGTGAAAGGCGCACGGTTTGTCCGCTTCTGCGACGCTTTTAACATCCCACTGATTACCTTTGAAGATGTCCCCGGCTTTCTACCGGGAACGCAGCAGGAGTACGGCGGCATCATTCGCCACGGCGCAAAGCTGCTATTCGCCTTTGCCGAGGCCACGGTCCCTAAGATCACCGTGATCACGCGCAAGGCCTATGGCGGCGCTTACTGCGTTATGTCGTCCAAGCACATCCGTACTGATGTAAATTATGCCTGGCCTACGGCGGAAATCGCCGTGATGGGAGCGGAAGGCGCGGTCAACATCGTGTACAAACGCGAAATCGAGCGTGCTGCTCTCTCAGCAAAATCGGAGAAAGAAAAAGCTGAAGTCATTGCCAAAGCGCGCAATGAAAAAATCGAGGAATTTCGCGACCGTTTTGCCAGCCCTTACGTCGCCGCCGAACGTGGCTACATTGACGCGGTCATCCGTCCGCAAGAGACGCGCAAAAAGCTGATTGACGCGTTGGAAATGCTCCAGAACAAGCGCGACAAAAATCCGCCGAAGAAGCATGCGAATATTCCGCTGTAAATTTGCCGCAGATTGCGCAGATGAACGCTGATCAGGAGCTCTTTCTGAAATCCCGAGCGCAGCGGGGGATCACTATGACCAAAATGGATCTTTGTAAAAATTTACTTGTCTTGTTTTGACAGTGAAAATCCATGTGATCCGTGTTCATCAGTGGTAAGGGTTGGTTACGGTAGGATCCCCTCGCTACGCTCGGGATTCAGAATATCTATAAATCTTTTGTTGTCGGGACTTCGTTTGCCCTGTCCGCCGGCAATTCCGCCAGCAACGCCCTGAGATCCAGGTGTCGCGTGTACATGGCAAGCTTCCCGTCTGGCGTGTGCGGCCACGCCTCTCTCGGACGATCTACGTACAATTCCACTCCATTACCATCTGGATCGCGCAGGTAAAGCGATTGGCTTACGCCGTGGTCTGCCGCGCCTTCAAGACCAATGCTCGCAGCGATCAAGCGCCGCAACGCGTCTGCCAATGCCGCCCGATTCGGATAGACGATGGCGTGGTGGTAGAGGCCGGTTGTGCCGAACGGAGGCGGAGGGCCGCCAAGGCTTTCCCACGTGTTCAACGCGATGTGATGGTGGTAACCGCCAGCCGAAAGAAATGCAGCCTGATCACCCATGCGCTGCATTAGCTCAAAGCCAAGCACATCGCGGTAAAAACCAATAGCGCGCTCAAGGTTGGCCACCTTTAAATGAACATGGCCAATGCGCACTCCGGGATCGATTGGCCGTTCCGGCTTCTTCTCCGATGTCATAACTATCCCAAAGTCTGCTGCGCTGCCGTAAACCGTTTGCCCTGAATTTCAATGTAAACATTGATCAATGAAACCGCCGCTGGCGTCACACCGGGAATGCGCGAGGCATGGCCCAGCGTGCGCGGACGGACACGCTGGAGTTTTTCATTCATCTCGCGCGAAAGGCCGCTGACCTTGCCGTAATCGAACCAGTCAGGAATGAGCCGCTGCTCTGCTTTCTTGAGCCGCTCGATGGACTTGCGCTGCTGGTCAAGATAGCCGGCATATTTGATCTCCGTCTCGACGGTCTTCATTTCATTGCGGGCAACGGAGGAGAGGTTCGTATCAGGGCCCGGCTTCAGTCGGGCCGTATCGCCCTCTAACGAAGCGGGCTTTAGCCCCTGCGGTTCCGCTTCATCGGAAAACCGCGCAATCGCGGAGAAGTAATCCGGATAGCTCCCGCGAATGACCGGAGCGAGATCTTCAATCACAATCTCCGGCCTCTTCAGCAGTTGCGTTAAGGACGAGCCAAGCGCGCTCGAAAGATCACTTCCGTTTCCAGCGCGTGGAAATGTCGCCGAACCGGAGCCTTCAGCGGTTTCATTCGCTTCATCTTTATCCGACGATTTCGCGCTCAACACCGCCAATCGCTCCTTCTGCGCACGCGCGATCTTTTCAAGCAGATCGCCCGACACACGTGTCTTCTCCAAAAAAGTTGTGAGCTTTTTGGCGCGTTCTTCTTTAGCCTGGTAATCTGCCCACGCCTTATCTTGGATCAAGCCAATGCGGCGACCGTGCGGAGTGAGCCGCCGATCGGCATTGTCTATTCGCAGATGCAGCCGGAACTCCGCCCGCGACGTAAACATGCGGTACGGTTCGTTCGTGCCTTTGCTGATGAGATCATCAACCAGAATCGCGGTGTACGCCTCGGTGCGATCCAGCACCAGCGATGGCTCCCCTTTGATCTTGAGCGCCGCATTGATACCCGCCATCAGGCCCTGGCATGCGGCTTCTTCATAGCCAGAAGTGCCGTTGATCTGTCCGGCAAGGAAGAGGCGGTCAATCTTTTTCGTCTCCAGCGTGCGCTCAAGCTCGGTGGGATCGATGGAGTCATACTCAATCGCGTATCCCGGCCGCAGCATCTCCGCCTTTTCAAGGCCGGGAATGGACTTGACGATGGCAAGCTGAACGTCAATGGGCAAAGAGGTGCTCATGCCGTTGACGTAAATCTCATGCGTGTTGAGTCCTTCGGGCTCCAGAAAAAGCTGATGTGTGGTTTTATCGGGAAACTTGACGATCTTGTCTTCAATGCTGGGACAATAACGCGGACCGATACTCTGGATCTGTCCCGAATACATGGGCGAGCGATGCACGTTCTCCGCGATGATGCGGTGCGTCTCTGCCGTAGTGAACGCGATGTAGCACGGCACCTGTTTCTGCGTGATTTTTTTCGTGCGGAAGCTGAAGGGGGTGGGATCGGCGTCGCCCGGCTGTACTTCAAAGCGCGACCAGTCAATGCTGCGACCATCGAGACGGGGCGGGGTTCCAGTTTTAAGCCTGCATCCGCGCAAGCCGAACAGTTTGAGCGACTCTCCCAGCAGTTGCGATGGCGGTTCTCCACTGCGTCCGGCAGGATAGGTTTGCTCTCCGCAATGGATCAATCCATTAAGAAATGTTCCGGTCGTAATGATGACGGCCTGCGCGCCAACCGTGCGGCCGTCGCGGAGTCGTATACCTTTTACAGACATTTCACCACGGAGGCACGGAGACACGGAGAAGAGAGAGTCCTGCTCGGTGGTTGTCAGCTCAGAAATCTTTTCCGGCGGAGCGAAAAGGCCATTGGCGCGATTGTTGAGATGATCTTCCTCTGTGCCTCCGTGTCTCTGTGATAGGTGTTCCACGATCAACTCAGCCACCTCTGCCTGCTTAATAAAAAGATTGGGCTGGCTTTCCAGGACTTCCCGCATCTTCTGCCGATATTGCTGCTTGTCACACTGCGCGCGCGGAGACCACACAGCTGGGCCGCGCGAGGTGTTAAGCAGACGGAATTGGATTCCAACCGCGTCCGTGACTTCGCCCATGATTCCGCCCAGGGCATCTACCTCTCGGACGAGATGACCTTTGGCTATTCCGCCGATGGCGGGATTGCACGACATCTGCGCGATAAGGTCAACGTTGAGCGTGAAAAGCGCGGTCTTGAGTCCCATGCGGGCGGCAGCCATAGCGGCTTCGCAACCGGCGTGGCCCGCGCCGACGACTACAACATCGTATTGTTCAGTGAACTGCATTATTCCTGACTCTATTTTACAGGCCTAATGCCATTTGCTGCGTCTGGGCAGGGATTCGCAATTGACAGCAAGCTTTTTTCGATGCCATTGCTTGAAAGGATCACTTACCGATCTAAATCAATGCTGTGCGGCGCCTGCGCCGGTGAAGGAGGGGTTTGGGGTCGGATAGTATTGGGAGTCACATTTTGCTGCAAAGCATCTGCGATAGCGATGAAAAGCTTGGACGCGTCCACAGGCTTTGTCACATATGAATCCATCCCTGCTGCTAGACAGCGTTCGCGATCTCCGCTCATGGCATGGGCGGTCATGGCCACAATCGGCAGATGTCTCTTAGATATCCGTTCCTGTGCGCGTATAGCTTTGGTCGTTTCAAATCCATCCATATCCGGCATCTGCACGTCCATCAGCACCAAGTCAAAATTCTGTTGTTCCAGCGCTGCCAAGGCCTCTCGTCCACTGGCTACTGTCATCGCGGAATGGCCTTGTTTAGCCAACAGGCTGCGGGCCAACCGAAGATTGACGAGATTATCGTCTGCAATCAGGATGTGGAGCTTCCCACTTGCCACTGTTGTAATGCGCTCTTCACTACGCTGTGCCGCATCTCTGACCGCGACGGCCGTCGCTTTGCCAAAACACGCCGTAAAGTAAAACGTGCTGCCCTTGCCAGGTTGGCTTTCCAGCCATATGCGGCCCTGCATGAGCGCAACCAGCTGCGACACAATTGCCAAACCAAGCCCCGTACCGCCGTACTGACGCGTGGATGAAGTATCCGCCTGGACAAAGGCTTCAAAGATCGTTTTTTGCTTTTCGGGCGAGATTCCGATTCCCGTATCATTCACGCTAAACTGCAGGGTATTGTCCTGCAGTCGCATAACATGTACTAAAATTTCACCACGATTTGTGAACTTCAGCGCATTCCCAACAAGGTTCATCAATATTTGCCGCAGCCGTCCAGGATCACCCATTGTGATATCAGGAACGTCGGAGGAGAAATCGCATTGCAGAGATAGCTGCTTGTTCCTGGCCTGAACTGAGAATTCCTTGACGGTTGCTCGAACGACCTCTTTCACGCTGAAAGGTACGCGCAGCAATTCCAGCTTGCGCGCTTCAATTTTTGAAAAATCAAGAATGTCATTGATGATTTCCAGCAGAGCGCCTGCGGAGCTTTTTACCGTGGTCAGATATTCGCGCTGTTCGGGAGTGAGGTCGGTATCCAGGGCCAGGTCGATCATTCCTATCACGCCGTTCATGGGCGTACGAATTTCATGGCTCATGTTGGCCAGAAACTCGCTTTTGGCCCGGTTTGCGGCCTCGGCGGCTTCCTTGGCCATGCGCATTTGTTCTTCTGCTTGCTTGAGCAACGTAATATCAACAAATGTTCCTTCGATTTCGGTTCCTGAAGCTCCGTTCACCATAGTGGTGTTGGCCATGATCCAGCCTGAACTTCCGTCCTTGCGCCGCACGCGTATTTCCTGATTGGAAGCAGTTCCATGGTCCACCATTTTCTGGTCCGATACATCTTTGTCCGCAGGATCAAAAAATATATCCATTGCAGGGCGGCCAACCAGGTCTGCCCCGCAGTCGTAGCCAAGGATTCTCGCGCCTGCGTCGTTGTATTCCAGCAAAATTCCCTGAAGCGAGCATCGAAAAACACCCGCCAGGTTACGCTCAAACAAAAGCCGATAGCGTTGTTCGGATTCTTGCAGCGCCTGTTGAGTGGCTTTGGCCTGGGTTATGTCACGGACGATAGCGGAAACACCAATAACTTCACCGCGCTGGTTCTTGACCGGACAATACGTCAGCGCTACGTCAACACGTTGGCCATCACCGCGCCTGCGCTCAGATTCGAAGCGGACCAGGGTCTCTCCTGCCACGATGCGTGAGAAAAATTTCTCATACTCCTCCTTGCGTTCCGCCGGAATGATGGTGGAGAACACGGGTTTTCCCAGAATCTCTTCCGCGGAAAAACCGTAAATGGCTTCAGCTCCCCGGTTCCAACTCAAAACTTTTCTGTCCAGAGAAACTGCAAGTATTCCTTCTTCAGAGAACTCCACTACCGCGGCCACAAGGGCCCGCGCTTCTTCGGCGCGCTTGCGTTCACTTATGTCCCTGATGATCGCGGCAATACCCATCAGTGTTTCGTCTGCGTCTTTTACGGGAGAAGCAGAGCAGATCACCTCAATGCGGCGTCCGTCCTTGGTTACGCCAGTGCCGTCAAAGGGAACCACGGTTTCACCGCGCTGCATGCGCTGAATGGCTGCATTGGCTGCCGGTATTTCCTCATGGATTGTCAGGCTGACGATGCTGCGCCCGATGATTTCTTCTGCGCTGTAACCAAAGAGCTTCTGCGCTGCCCTGTTCCAGCTCACGATTACTCCTTCGGGCGTGCACCCAATGATTGCGTCTTCGGAGCACTCTACAATGGAAGCCAGAAATTTTTGTGCGTCTCCGATAGCCTGCCGGGGAGGCGTGGGCAACGTCAGCGAAGATGGCTCAAATGGCTTTTCCAACATGGTCTCTTCTCCCCATGGGCCTGGCAATCCCCAGGGCCGCTACTGCCATGCTGCACTTTTGTGGCAGTTAAGACAAGCTCCTTTCGGTAACTCGAACAGCCGCAGCTTATAAAGAAATTTCTTAAAGCTTTTTAAGATAGAGTCTGGCAAGTGCCGGACTCCCGCCCGTTACGAAAAAATGGGTCCATATCGGCTTTGCCAAGAAAACACAGCAAATAACCGTCAAGTGGCGGATCTATTTCCCTTTATCCAGCCCAAGAGTCTGGCCCGCATTATGGGCAAAAAATATCAAGAACAGCAGCAGAAATCCTAGATTGTCGAGCTCATTGCCAAAGTATCGCCACAGCGGAAGGCCTTGGGGAAGCACCCAGGTGGAAAGCAACAGGTTGGCCATAAAGAGGGCACCAACAATCGCGAAAGGACGCACCCAAAATCCTAAAACCATGGAAAGCCCAATCAGCAACTCCGCCACGCCCACGGCATAGCCTGACGCTGTCGGATACTTCAGGGTCGCGCGCAGAAATGGCTTGTAAGCAGGCACGGCGCTTTCCTGCACGTATCCAGTGACGTATTTCGCATAACCACCGTGGGCAAAGTCATGCCCCATCAGTTTGTATTGAGCAAAGAACAGAAACGTTACGCCCACCACGATCCGTGCCACTGCCATAACTACAGACGACGAACCAGAATTTTTCATGCTGATCGAATTTTCTCCTCGGGCTGTAAATCTTGAGACGAGCCATTTTTCTGCGTTTCACTGATCCCTAAACGCGGCTTCTACTGCTTAAAGACAGCGCCATCTTTCATCACAAATTTCACGGTCTTAAGCGCTTCCACATTTGCGAGCGGGTCACCCTCCACGGCCACGACGTCGGCAAATGCCCCTGGCGCGATCACGCCAATCTCGCCCTTCATGTCCAGTAAATTGGCGGCTGTTGAAGTGGCCGACTTGATCGCGTCCATCCGAGACATGCCGAATTTCACCATCCAGCCAAACTCATTCGCGATCGGCTCTGTCCAGGGGATGCCGCCCATGTCCGTCCCGAAAGCGATTTTCACTCCAGCCTTCAGTGCCTTCTTGAATGAGACTTCATGTTCATTGGCGCGTGCGCGATCACGTTTGCCGTCGTCAGTGTTCTCTGGCGACCAGTCCGTGTAGTAAACGCCAAGAGTCGGCACGTACCAGGTGCCCTGCTTCAGCATTTGCGCGATGGCAGCATCGTCCAGAGACAGGCCGTGCTCAACGGAATCGCAACCGCCATCCAGCGCCCGATGCAGGCCGATACCGCTATATACATGGCACGCAACTTTTTTCTGCTGACCATGCGCCTCATCCACCACGGCTTTCAGTTCCTCCACCGTCAGCGTGGGCTGAGACACCAGATGGCCCTCTTTATCGACCCATGAGCGGTGCGTCATATAAACCTTGATCCAGTCCGCGCCGTTTTCCAGTTGCTGCCGAGTGATCTTGCGCAATTCGACAGGACCATCGCCCAGCTGCGCGCCCTTCGGCACCACAATGTCAGGGTTATAGCCTTCCAGCGGATAGCCGCCAGTTACCGAGATGGCACGCGTTACAACCAGCATCCGTGGACCGGGAATAAACCCGTCATTGATGGCTTCTTTGATTCCTACGTCACCATATCCTGCGCCTTCAGTCTCCAGATCGCGTAGCGTGGTGAAACCCTGTTCCAGTGCACGCCGTGCCGATACAGCAGCCCTTGCAGCCCGGTACGATGAAGGATGCTTCAACAGCTGAATGTCATAGCCGCCTTGGGCCGGGTCTTCTCCCTGGAGGAAAATATGAGTGTGGGTGTCGATCAGCCCCGGGAGCACAGTTACGTCCGCAGGCAAATTGATGACAGTGGCTCCTGCCGGAGGGTTGCCGCCGCTGGCAACGCTTTCAATCTTGTTGCCCTTGATCACAACCAGTACATTGTGCCGGACTTGGTTCGATATGCCATCAATCAGATTCGCCGCGTGGATAGCAATCAATTTTTCCGGCGCAGGGCTGCCCTTGGGCTGCGCAGCTGTCTGCCCCGCAGCGCTCGTTATTAAAGTTGAAGCTAATAGCAGGATGACGCATACAACGGCTTTGCGGGTGGACATATGGGAACTCCTACACCTTGTGATTAAGCTCATAACAAATACGCCTTGAAACTTGAACTTGCAATTGATTTTCCTGAGATGGTCTCTGGATTTTACTAGGGCAGAGCGTAAAGACATTGTGCGGCACGAAAAATCCCGGCTAACTCCGGCGATACCTTTCGATCAGGAAGTGGAAGGCGCGGTACAGCAAAAAAACAGGACAGCCGAAGCTGCCCTGTCAGTTAAGGTGTCTTAAAGCGTTAAGCTGGTGAAGGTTTCCCGGGCGCGATTCCTGGCGTTCTGCCCGGCTCCGGTTTCAAAACCTGCTGAACACCATCGCCATCGCCCTTTTGCGGGATGACGCGTGCGGGAAGCTGCTTGCCTTCAAGAATCAGCTTCAACTCGTTCGCGTCTAGCACTTCGCGTTCCAGCAAGGCCAAAGCTATGCGGACCATGGCATCACGGTTTTCCAAAATGATGCTCTTGGCCCTCTCATAGCCTGTATTGACCAGGCGACGCACTTCGGAATCAATCTCGCGGGCCGTTTCTTCACTGAAATCACGGTGCTGTGAGAGCTCGCGTCCCAGGAATATCTGCTCTTCTTTCTTCCCGAAGGTCAGCGGTCCCAAGCTGCTCATGCCCCACTCGCAAACCATCTTGCGCGACATTTCGGTAGCGCGCTCAATGTCGTTACCCGCTCCGGTAGACATCTGGTTAAGGAAGATTTCTTCCGCCAGCCGTCCTCCCATCATCACGGCAATCTGCGTGTTGAGGTAGTCAAGCGTGTAATTGTGCTTGTCGGTTTCCGGCAGCTGCATAGTCACGCCCAGCGCCATTCCGCGCGGGATGATGGTGACTTTATGTAAGGGATCGGCATACGGCATGAGCGCCGCCACAATGGCGTGGCCGGCTTCATGATACGCCGTGACCTTCTTTTCTTCTTCCGTGAGCAGCAGGCTCTTGCGCTCGGCCCCCATCAGGACTTTGTCCTTGGCCAGCTCGAAGTCATACATCAGCACGGATTTGCGATTGTTGCGGGCCGCGTTCAGCGCCGCTTCATTCACCATATTGGAAAGCTCAGCTCCGGAGAAGCCTGGGGTGCCGCGCGCCAGAATGGAGAGATCAACGTCGTCCGCCAAGGGAATCTTGCGCGTGTGCACGCGGAGAATTTCTTCACGTCCACGAACATCAGGCAGTGGAACTACAACGCGGCGATCAAAGCGTCCTGGACGCAGCAGAGCGGGATCGAGCACGTCTGGCCGGTTGGTTGCGGCAATCAGGATCACGCCTTCATTCGATTCAAAACCATCCATTTCAACCAGCAACTGGTTGAGTGTCTGTTCACGTTCGTCGTGTCCGCCGCCTAAGCCGGCGCCACGATGGCGTCCGACGGCATCAATTTCGTCGATAAAGATGATGCAGGGGGCATTCTTTTTACCCTGCTCAAACAGGTCGCGTACGCGGCTTGCGCCCACGCCCACAAACATCTCCACAAAGTCTGAACCGGAGATGCTGAAGAAAGGCACATTGGCTTCACCGGCCACGGCGCGCGCCAATAAGGTCTTACCGGTTCCAGGATGGCCAACCAGCAGAACGCCTTTGGGAATGCGTCCGCCGAGCTTCTGGAACTTCTGCGCTTCGCGCAGGAACTCGATAATTTCGCGCAGCTCTTCCTTGGCTTCGTCCACGCCAGCCACGTCTTTAAAGGTAATCTTCTTCTGTTGCATGGAAAGCAGCCGAGCCCGGCTCTTTCCGAAGCTCAAAGCCTTATTGCCGCCAGTCTGCATTTGTCGGATCATGACAAACCACAGCACACCAAGCAGGATGAAAGGCGAGAACTGGATAATCGCCATCGGCCAGTTCCAGCCCTGGCTATCTTTGAAGGTGGTCTTGGTTTCTTTGTGGTCGTCCAGCGCCGTCAACAAAGCGGGATTCGTAGCTGGAACCACGGAATGGTACATGCTGCCATTTTTCAGCTTGCCCCGCGCCACGTTCCCTTCAATGGTCACGTCAGCAACATTGCCCTGATTGAGCTCCGACATGAATTGCGTATAGGCGATTTCCTGGTCCTTGCCGGCGTTCGGACCGCCTTGAATCATTCTCCAGAGGACGACGGCGACCGCTACCAGCGTCACCCACAAGATCACCGTTTTGAATGTCGAATTCACTGATTGCTCCTAGATCCCGGTCAGGACACGTATCCGCTGACCTACAAAACTATATTAAAACTCCGCATCAAATACAGACGTGTTGCCATGAAAAAGGTTCCCACGGCCTTTGAGCGCAGTGGTTATACCGAAATTAGATGCGGAACGGCTGGGCTTTGGACTTAAACTTTCCCACGCAAAAGATTTTATACCCATTCCCGCCACTCTGGGGGTAGTAAAACCGCTTAAAACATGCTTAAGGAATTACCCCAGATTCAGCACGTCCCGCTATGTAGGGCAGGTTACGGCCCAAATGGCGCTCCCCCAACCCATAGCCTACGACAAAACTTTCATTCATGAGAAAACCAAAGTAATCGGGCTGCAGGGACACCCGGCGGGCTGACTGCTTGTCCAGCAGGACAGCCAGCTTCACGCTGGCGGCCCCCCGCCCTACCAGGTTCCGAATCAGAAACTCACTCGTTATGCCCGACTGAACCAGCGCTTCTACCAGCAAGACATGCTGGCCTTTCACGTCAAGCTCAGGGCTGAAGAAGATCTCAATGGTGCTTGAGTTGGCTTCCTTGGACTCCGCCTTTACAAACTGGCACACCACATCCAGATCCAGATCCCGAACCAAATCAGCCATAAAGACAAAGCCATTCTCCATTACGCCGACTGCATGAATGGTTTTACCCTGAAAATCAGCGGAAATTCGCCGAGCCATCTCCTGGACGCGTTTCTTGATCTGCTCAGCGCTCAGAAGAATTCTGGGATATTCAGACTGAACGCTGCTCACTCGCCTGCCTCAGTATTCATGTTTGCTTCCTCGATTAAGACAGCGTCCCCAGAGTTGGCGGCAAAGTCCTGTGAGGGAAGGAAAGACCGCATCCAGACAATTTGCCCCGCGCTTTCAATCACCGGCCAAGCCTTGCGCTGCGCTGGAGAAAGCTCATAACCCAGCCTGCCGGACTGCAACAACTCTTTTACTTTCTTTGGGGATTGCGTGTGGGCCGGAAAGAATTTATCCCCAGCACGCCAATTTCTTACTTTAAGCTCGGAACCAAGCAGGCTTGGATCTAAAAATGTTGCTCCATTATAACCTGAAGCCTTTTGTTTTCCATCACTTATTAATGTTGCTCGAATTGTAATCCCCACTTCTACTATGGTGGCTTCACCCGGGATCGGCAGTAAATAACAGTAATCCTGGGGGGCTTGTGGTGTGTTTCTGCTGAATTGAAGCTCGCGGGCCGTACGGTTTGCGGCTAAACCATCCGGTAATGCCAGCTTTGCGCCAGGTTTTCCGTCCTCTGCCACGTGTGTAAGCTGTTGAATATGCTTGAATTCAAGCGAAACGCCGAACTTTTGAGCAGTCCGCTGGATGACTTGACGGCGAACGGCTAAAGGGAGCACCTGTAGAGCGGACAAATCGACCGCCAGAATGCCCTGAGCATCGCCGCTGGCGCTGCGTCCACTCCGGGTGGGCTTCCCTTCATGAACCAGTCTTGGCAACAGCAAGGAAAGCTCATTGTCCCAATAGTCCTCTTCAGCCTGCGCCACATTCGCGAGATCGGACAGTGTTTGGCGAATTGCGGGATTGAACTGTCGTTCAAGCAAAGGGAGTAGCGTATGCCGAACGCGGTTTCGGGTATGGCCAAGATCAAGATTGGACGAATCCTCACGCCAGCATTGTCCTTTTGCCTGCAGATACGCTTCAATCTCGCGCCGAGTGGTGGTGAGTAAGGGCCGGACCAAATACTTTGTCTGCTGGGCCGGCGCAATGCCCGCCAGCCCGCGCGTTCCGGTGCCTCGCAGGATTCGCATCAGAACCGTTTCTGCTTGATCGTCCAGCGTATGCGCCGTAGCGATCTTATCCGCCTTACCCTGCTTGATTAAATCCGCGAACCACTGGTGACGTAAATCCCGTGCGGCCGTCTCAAGACTGATCTTGTGTTCCGCTGCGTATTGGGGAGCATTTCCAGAGCCAGAATAAAAGTCCACTTGAAGCTCAGCAGCCAAGCCCTCGACAAACCTCTGGTCGGCGTCAGCTTCAGCGTCACGAATCTGGTGATGGAAGTGGCCGGCCGAAACCACGATGCCGAGATCTTCCCGCAGTTCAGCCAGTACGTGAAGAAGCGCCACGGAATCGGCGCCGCCGGAACATCCGACAGTCACGCGTTGGCCCGGACGGAGCATTTGCTGTCCGAGGACATATTTGAGGACTTTTTTTAGCATCGCAGCCTTAGAACAGGCTTTTACTATTGTGAAATAATTGGTGCCCTATGTACAGGAAACCCATCACCCTTAAGGCACGGGCTATTTACAGTTTTGGCCTTGGCTTCGGGATTTTTGTTCTCGGGGTTGCTCTGAGGACGCTGCTGGACAACTTGGGCGTAAGCGGCGTGACTGCGGCAATCGATGACATGCTGATCGGCCTTCTTGCCGGAGTTTTGGTGTTCATCTATGAGCGCCACCAGCACAAACTTGTTCTGGAAAAGATGCGGGTAATTGCTGAGATGAACCATCACGTCCGCAACGCACTCCAGCCCATCATCTACTCGCCGTATTTGAAAGAACAAGCCGAGCAAGTCAAAATCATCCAGGAAGGAACCCGCCGGATTGAGTGGGCGCTGCGTGAAGTGCTCCCCGGAGAAAACGCGGTTCCTCGAGGATCTCAAACGAGACCCGCGGCTTAAGCAAGGTTGGCCAAGTTCGCGCCAGCGCCGATAAACGGCCAAAGTTGCTATACTTTCCTCCCCGATGAAGGTCACTGTCATTATTCCCGCAGCCGGTCTTGGCACCCGCATGGCGCCGGCCGGCAAAAAAGGCGCGCCCACCAAACAATTTTTTGAAATCAGCGGGACGCCTATCGTGATCCACACGCTACGTGTCTTTGCGCGCAACCAGCAGGTCAGCCAGATTGTGGTAGCGCTGCGCAAGAACGAGATGGAGCGCTTCACGCGTCAGTTAGAAAAAGAAAAGCTCGCAGAAAAAGTGAAAGTGGTGGAAGGCGGCGAGCACCGTCAGGAATCCGTGGCCAACGCGCTTTCTCAACTCAAAGCTGCCGCCGACGACATTGTGCTGGTGCATGACGCAGTGCGCCCGTTTGTGGACGATGAAATTATTGCCAACGTAATTCATGAAGTGGAGAAGCACGGCGCCGCTATCGCCGGGTTACCGGCGGTGGATACCATCAAGCAGGTAGAGCGCGCGGCAGAAGGCGCGATTATCACTTCGACTATCCCGCGTGAACGAATCGTGCAGGCCCAAACGCCGCAGGGATTTCGATATGAGTTGATCAAGCGGGCTTTTGACAGCGCAACCGCCGATGGCTTTACGGGCACCGACGAAGCGTCATTGGTGGAGCGCCTGGGTGAGAGCGTCTGGGTGGTGATGGGCTCGGCGAGAAATATCAAGATCACCACGCCTGCGGACATGGAACTGGCGGAGTATCTGATAGCACACGCGAGCAAAAACCCAGAATTTTAAAACCTCACCGCTGATAAACGCTGATCGGAGTGATTTTAGTGACTGTTGATCTCAGCTACAAACATTCTGAACTGAGCGAAACAATCATAGGAGTCTTCTACGAGGTTTATAACGAGCTTGGATACGGGTTCCTTGAATCTGTTTACCGGAATTCACTGCATCTCGCACTTCTTGCAAAAGGCCTGCAAGTAGAAACTGAAATTGGCGTTCCCGTCTTTTTCCGAGGCAAGAATGTTGGAGATTTCCGTGCCGATATGGTCATCAATGGCTGCCTGCCGCTGGAATTGAAGACTGCAGAAGCAATCATCATCGCCCATGAAGCTCAGCTACTAAATTACCTTAGAGCGACAAATCTTGAAGTTGGCCTTATTTTAAATTTTGGCCCGAAAGCACAAGTGCGCCGCCTCGCCTATGACAACACTCGAAAGCAATTTAAATCCCAGCGCGCTGGAGCCTCTTAACTTGAATTTTTTTAAATCAGTTTCATCAGCGTTCATCAGCGGTAAGGTTTTATTATGCGCATAGGTTATGGCTGGGACTCTCACGAATTCCAGAGCGGCGTTCCCTTAAGAATTGGCGGCGTGGAGCTACCACATGACAAAGGCCTCGCCGGTCACTCTGACGGCGACGTCCTGCTCCACGCCATTACTGACGCGCTGCTCGGAGCCGTGGCGGCTGGCGACATCGGCAGTTACTTTCCGCCGACGGATCCAAAATGGAAAGGCGCTGACTCGGTCATCTTTCTTGAAGAAGCTCTGAAGCAGGTTCGGCTGGCTGGATACAAAGTGAGCAATGTCGATTCCACGTTGATTCTGGCCGAACCCAAGATCGTTCCCCACGCCAAGAAAATCCAGGCGCGTGTGGCAGAGTTACTTGGGGTTAAGCCAGACCAGGTTGGGATCAAGGCAAAAACGCCGGAAGGTATGGGTACGGACAATGCCGCGATCGCGCATGTTGCCGTCTTGCTGAGGCAAGCAGTCAAACGCCAGCCCATAGAATCAAAAGCTATTACTTCAATGGGATATGACCCCGAGGGGCGTGAACTGGAAATTGAGTTCCGCGACACCGGAGATATATACCTATATTTCGAAGTGCCCCCCGAGGAGTTTCAAGCGTTCATGGAAGAAAATTCAAAGGGCACATATCTAAATCAAGTATTCAAGGCGCGAGAATACCGCTACACAGTTATCAGAAAAGGTAAATAGTAGCTTTTTGTCTTTCGGCATGGTCTCGAGGATGCTCTGCTCTCTTGCTCCTGGTAGCGGCTGCTCCCTTGTTTCCGGCCCAGCTCTGCTGCTAACCTAGCTGCCTCACTCGAACGACATTTCATTTCTGGTTGGTGTTTATGAAGAATCCCCTCGTCCGTCTGCTCCCCGTCGTCACTCTCTTCATCTGTGCTCTCAGTGCGCATGCTTCTGGCCCACTGCTCATGCAGAAGCCCACGCTTTCCAAAACGCACATTGCGTTTTCTTATGCGGGCGACCTCTGGCTGGTGGCGCGTGAAGGCGGTGAAGCGCGGCTGCTGACCAGCGGCGAAGGCACTAAGACTGGTCCGGTCTTCTCGCCGGACGGAAGCATGATCGCCTTCACTGGGGATTATGACGGCAATGTGGATGTTTACGTGATGCCGAGCGAAGGCGGCGTCCCGCGCCGGCTTACGCATCATCCCGCAGTGGATGAGGTAGTTGGCTGGTCGCCCGATGGCAAATCAGTTCTGTTCCGCTCCTCCCGCAACAGCTATTCCCGCTTCAATCGGCTATTTACAGTTTCTCTTGAGGGCGGGCTGCCGCATGAACTGCCGCTGCCTACGGCGGAATTCGGAGCGTTCTCTCCTGATGGTAAGCACATCGCTTACGTTCCTGTGGACAACAATAACAGGCTCTCCGCTATTGCATGGAAGCGCTACCGCGGCGGCAAAGCATCGCGCGTGTGGATTGCAAACCTGGGCGATCTCAACCTGGATCAGGTGCCGCGCGAAACTTCCAACGACGGCAACCCCATGTGGGTTGACGGCAAAGTTTATTTTCTCTCTGATCGCAATGGCCCGTTCACCTTGTTTTCCTATGATCCAAGAGACAAGAAAGTTGAGCAGGCGCTTGCTGGCAATGGAGCTGACATCAAGTCGGCTTCCGCCGGACCGGGCGCGATTGTCTACGAGCAATTTGGTTCTTTGAACCTTTTTGACCCTGCGACCGGAAAATCCAAAGCAGTTGCCGTAACGGTCCCTGCCGATCTGCCCAACGTCCGCCCGCATTTCAAGAAAGTCGACAGCGAAATTGCCTCGGCCACGCTTTCTCCAAGCGGCGCTCGCGCAGTCTTTGAAGCGCACGGCGAAGTGCTGACCGCACCTGCAGAAAAAGGCGACATACGCAACCTGACTAACACGCCGGGCGTGATGGAGCGTGATCCTTCATGGTCGCCAGACGGCAAATGGATTGCCTATTTCTCTGATGAGTCCGGTGAGTACCAGCTGTTCCTGAAAAATCCTGACGGAATGGGCGAAGCCAGAAAGATTTCGCTGGGAACGCCAGCTTCTTTTTATTACGACCCCATCTGGTCGCCGGACAGCAAGAAAATTGTGTTCAGCGATAAGCGGCTGAACATCTGGTACGTGGATCTGGCAAAAGGCACGCCGATAAAGATTGATACCGATACTTACGACGCACCGCAGCGAACGCTTGATCCAGTGTGGTCGGCAGATAGCCGCTGGATTGCCTACTCCAAGACTCTCACCAGCCACATGCACGCGATCTTTGCTTACTCGCTGGACCAGGGGAAAAGTACGCAACTCACGGACGGCCTGAGCGATGCGCGTTTCCCGGCCTTTGACCAGAAAGGCCAGTACCTCTATTTCACAGCCAGCACTGATGTTGGTCCGACCACTGGCTGGCTTGATCTATCAAGCATCAATCGGCCAATAACACGCAGCCCTTATCTGATGGTCCTGCGCAAAGACCAGCCTTCACCGCTGGCGCCGGAGAGCGACGAAGAAAAAGCCGGTGCGGACGACACAAAGCAGGACACAGACAAGTCGTCCAAAGCTGAAGAGAAACCAGAGCAGGAGCCGGGCAGCGCCGAGGAGAAAGCCAAGGCACAGGACGCGCGTGCCGCCAAGTCAGTGAAGAATGAAGGCGTGGTTGTTCGGATTGACCCGGAAAACATCAGCCAACGCATTGTGGCAATGCCGATTCCACCGCGCGATTACAGCAAACTTGTGGCGGGAAAAGCTGGAACGATTTTCCTGATTGAAGATTCGCCGCGTCCCGGCCCTGACCAGTTGAACACGCTTTGGCGTTTTGATCTTACGTCACGCAAGCCGGAAAAACTGATGGAAGGGGCGAACGACTTTGCCATTTCTTTCGACGGCAAAAAGATGCTTTATAGCAAAGGCCGCCGCGAGAACAAGAAGTGGTTCATCAGCTCGGCCACAGCCCCAGCGCGTGGTGAAGCGAGCCCCGCAGCAGGCAAGCCGGAAACTCCTCTGGCTTTGACCAAGATGGAAGTACGCGTCGATCCCAGAGCGGAATGGAAGCAGGAATACAACGAAGTCTGGCGCATTGAGCGCGATTTTTTTTACGATCCCAATCTCCATGGCCTGAATCTGCCCGCAACCAAAAAGCAATATGAGCCGTACCTGGAGAACGTGGGCAGCCGCTATGACTTCAGCTACCTGCTGGCAGAGATGCTGGGTGAACTTACCGTTGGGCACATGTTCATCCGTACGCCGCCGGAGCCGCCGGCGGAGCAAGGCAAAGTGGGCCTGCTGGGTGCGGAATACACGATTGAAAATGGTCGCTATCGGTTCTCGAAGATATATGAAGGTGAAAATTGGAACCCGCAGCTGCGCGCGCCGCTGACTCAGCCAGGCGTGAATGTCCAGGAAGGCGAATACCTGCTGGCCGTAAATGGCCGGGAGCTGCGCGGAACAGACGAGATCTTTGAGCTGTTTGAAGGCACTGCTGATAAATCAACGGTACTGAAAGTTGGTCCTTCGGCTGACGGCAAAGGCGCGCACAACGTAACCGTAGTGCCGATTGAAAGTGAAGCGGCGCTGCACAATCGTGCGTGGATTGAAGGCAACCTGCACAAAGTCGACAAGCTCAGCGGCGGCAAACTGGCTTATGTCTATTTGCCGGACACTGGCTTCGGCGGCTATACATCCTTCAATCGCTACTTTTTTGCTCAAGTCGGGCGTGAAGGCGCGGTGATTGACGAACGCTTTAACGGCGGTGGATCGGCGGCAGATTACGTGATCGACTATTTGCGCCGTCCATTGCAAAACTACTGGTTGACCCGTGAAGGCCATGACTTCACCACCCCGGTCGGGGCAATCTTTGGGCCGAAAGCCATGATTACGAACATGTATGCCGGTTCCGGTGGCGATGCGCTGCCGTGGTATTTCCGTGATGCCAAGCTGGGGCCGCTTGTGGGCACACGGACCTGGGGCGGCCTGGTGGGAATTTATGATTATCCCGCGCTCATGGATGGCGGTGGAGTTACAGCGCCACGGGTGGCTTTTTACAATCGCACCGGAGATTGGGACGTGGAGAACCACGGCGTTGCGCCCGACTATGAAGTTGAAATTACGCCAAAGGACTGGGCCAGCGGGCATGATCCGCAGTTGGAAAAAGCAGTAGCGCTGGTCATGGATGCGCTCAAAAAGAATCCGCTGCCAGTGGCCAAGCGTCCTGCGTTCCCCAATTACCATAATCAGCCGGAGCAAGGCGTGCCAGCGGCTGCCGGACATTCAACATCAGGAAGGAAGAAATAACTTTACTTGAGAAGCCGGGCCTTGTCGAAAGACAGGGCTTTATCTTTCTGATGTAACTTCTTGAAGGCTGAACAGTAGAAAAGGACAACTATGGGAAATAGACCAGCAAGTTATTGGATTCTGGTGGCAATTGCCATTTGCATGGCCGTGGCTGGCTTTCTAATGAGATCGTCTCCTGATCCCCACAAGCATGCCATGGCGCAATATCTGGGCTGGGGTGCGATTGCTTTGTTGCTGATTGCCCGTTTCGTTTTCGGAAGAAAACCGGACACAACTCCGCCAATGCCAAAAGATTGAGAACTGGATTGCAAGAAATTCGGGCGCGGGCCTAGTAGATGGAAAACCAGATCCGTCCGGATTCAATCAACGCGATAAAAATCCCGATGATGAAGTAAAGGTTCTGGGCGGTCGCATCACTGGGAGGGGCGGGCAGTTCGACGCCGCGGCTACGGAAGAATCCATCGAGTTGGCGTTCCTGCTGCATGATCATGGTTGCCAGCGGCCGATGAAAGACAGCGATGGCCACGCCCAACAGCAGTCTGGTGATTTCTACGATCATCATATGGATTTAGTCTAAGCATGCCATTCCAGCGCGGCAATCAGTAGAAAAACCTAGTTAAAGGCGCAAAACCGGTGCCGAACGGCCAATATCGCGTGTTAGAATTGGGTCTAGCCCTTCCCCCATGAACGCAGACCTGCAAAGACTCATCGATCTGGAAAAAATTGACCGGGAAGCCCTTCGCCTCACTGAAGAGGTAGCCAGCCTTCCCAGGCGGGTGACCGCCATCGAGGCAAAGCTGGCAGAACATAAAGCCGCCGTAGAGCAGGCCAAAAACCGGATCAAGAGCAATGAAGCCAGCCGGCGCCAGAATGAAGCCGATATCAAGGGCTTTCAGGAAAAAATTGCCAAGTACCGCAGCCAGTCATCCAGCGTAAAAACCAATGACGAATACCGCGCCCTGATGCATGAAGTCGAGTTCTCGGAGAAGCAGATCAGCGGCTGCGAAGACAAGATATTGGAACTGATGATCGGGCTGGAAAATGACGAAAAAGCCCTGAAGGTTGCTGAAGCTGAGTTGAAGACAGAGTCGGCGGATGTGGAGAAAGAAAAAGCCGAAGCGCGCGTTCGAACTGCAGAAGACGAAAAGCTTCTGGTAGGCCTTAAAGGCAAGCGCGAAGAGCTGCGGACGGGCGTGGATTACAGCGCTTTGGCCCACTATGACCGTGTAATGCGGCAACGCAAATCGGCGCTGGCTGAGGCCCGTGACCAGAAATGCATGGCCTGCTTTGTGATGGTCCGTCCGCAAATCTGGCAGGAAGTACGCACCAATGAGCAGATCATTACCTGCAATTCTTGCGGCAGAATCCTATACTTTGATCCCGCCAGTGAATCCGCAGCGCCGGAACCAGCCAAGAAGAAATCCAAAGCCCGCGCGGCTGAAGTTGAAGCCGAAGCTGAGCAACCCGAGCAGGAAACCACTCCAACGCAGTAACGCTCCTTCCTATATGCTGATTGCCTGATGGCAAACGGTACTCCAAGAAAAGTGATTGTGAATGAACGCGCGGCCAAACGCCTGCGCAACGGCCACGTTTGGGTTTATGCGTCCGACGTGCTGAATGACGGGGGCTCAACGCCCGGCGCCATGGTGCATATCATCGGTCCAAAAGACAAGTTTTTGGGCTCTGCGATTTACAGTTCGTCGTCGCAAATCAAGCTGCGCCTCCTGGGGCGCGACGCCCTGCGGACTGAAGAAGAGTTGCTGCAACTGATGCGGCAGCGCCTGCGTGAGGCCGTCTCGTATCGAAGCAAAGTCGTGCAGAATTCCGATGCCTGCCGGCTGGTTTTTAGCGAGGCGGACCGCCTGCCGGGATTAATTGTCGATCGGTATAACGACGTTTTTACTCTTCAGGTACTGACGCAGGCGTGGGACGCGGCCGAGAGGAAGCAGACAATTATCAGTGCGTTGAAAGAGTTTGCGGGGGCAGAAAACGTTGTGGAACGCGCAGACGCTCGCATTCGCAAACTGGAACACCTGCCACAAATGGAATCCGGGCTGGTTGAGGGCGAAAAAAGCAGCACGGTCTTCACCATGAATGGGGTCAAGTTTAACTATGACGCGCTGGGCGGCCAGAAGACAGGAGCGTTCCTGGATCAGCGCGAAAATTACGCCGCCGCAGCCCAGTATGCCCACGGAGAGGCGCTCGATGTATGTACTTACCAGGGTGGCTTTGCGCTGCATCTGGCGCGTGTATGCGACAAGGTGACCGCCGTGGATATTTCCCGCGAAGTGCTTGAAGTGGCGGAGCAGAATGAAAAGCTGAACGCCGCTGCTGGTAAGTCAGAAATCGAGTGGATTGAAGGAAATGCCTTTGACCTGATGAAGGACTACTCTTCCGCGGGCAGGCAATACGACGCAATCGTGCTCGATCCGCCGGCATTCGCCAAATCAAAGAAGCATCTGGAATCGGCTCTTCGCGGCTATAAAGAGCTGAATCTGCGGGCCATGAAGATGCTCAGGCCTGGCGGAGTGTTGGTGACCTGTTCGTGTTCATTTGCCGTAAGCGAGCAGGAGTTTTTGGAAGTGCTAAATGAGGCCGCTCAGGACGCTCATCGATTTGTAAGGGTCTTGGAAAAACGTACCCAGGCCAAGGATCACCCGATCCTGTTGGGCGTCCCAGAGACGTATTATCTGAAGTGTTTCGTCTTATCCGTCAGCTAAAGATCTCTTGCTACTCAATGTAAGTTATTGAAATAAAAATAGATATTTTTTTGTCAAAGTACTTGACAATAACGCACTCATATTTTATTATCGTTGTGTAGTCATTCAACATCAAAGATCGTGTAAGCGGCAATCTTAAAAACCACTCATTTTGAAGGAGACAAGAACATGACAATTACCCGAATCGACCCCTTCCGCGAACTGGCCAGCTTCTTTGAAACCTTTACCGAGCCAACCGGAAAAGACCAGTTGACGGCCGGCAGCTTTGTTCCTCCCGTTGACGTGTACGAAGACGAGCAGAACCTGGTACTCAAGCTGGAAATCCCCGGCCTGAACGATGAGGACATCAACGTCAGCGTGGAAAACAACACACTGACCGTCCAGGGCGAGCGCAAGTTTGAGAAGGAAGAGAAAGAAGAGAATTTCCATCGGATTGAGCGCCGGTACGGCTCTTTTGTCCGCACCTTTAAGCTTCCCACCACCGTGGACGCGGAAAAGGTGGAAGCCAGCTATGACAAGGGCATTTTGAAGATCGCGATGGCAAAGCGGGCAGAAGCCAAGCCGCGCCAGATCAAAGTTGGAATCGGCCAGAAGACCCTCCAGGGGTAAAGCGGCATGGAGGAATCCATGTTCCGCTTAACTGAAGGTCGTAACGGGAGATGGATTCTCATCTCCCGTTCTTTTTTAGCAAGCGGAGCCAAGCGGGAAAAGAAGACAAAATCAACACAACAGGTAGCAGCGCAGACGATCTAATAAGTAGGAGCACATTATGGCAATTCGTTGGGACAAATTCACGATCAAGGCGCAGGAAGCAATTCAGCAGGCAAATGAGTTGGCGGGCCAACATGGCAATCCGGAAATGCTGCCGTTACATTTGCTGGCTGGGCTATTGCAGGACAGTGAAGGGATTGTCGCGCCCGTTCTGGCCAAGTTGGGAGTAAATCCTTCGACGCTTCAGGCGCAGGTAACGGAGACAATTGACCGCTTGCCGAAAGTTTCCGGGGGGGCGGCCCAGCCGCATCTTTCTGCCGCGATGTCGAAATTGCTGGACCAGGCTTTCAAAGAAGCAGACACCTTCAAGGACGAATACGTCTCCACCGAGCACCTGCTCCTGGCCATGACCGCAGATGAGGACAAAGCCAATGAAGCCCGTCAACTTTTGAGCGCAGCGGGTGCGGACCACGATGCCATTTTGAAGGCGTTGACCTCGGTGCGCGGTTCGCAGCGTGTGACCGACCAGAATCCTGAAGGCAAATATCAGGCGCTGGCCCGCTACGCCAAAGACCTGACTGAACTGGCGCGCAAGGGCAAGCTTGACCCGGTGATTGGGCGCGACGAGGAGATTCGCCGCGTGGTCCAGGTGCTTTCCCGCCGCACCAAGAACAATCCAGTACTGATCGGCGAGCCCGGCGTGGGGAAGACGGCCATTGTAGAAGGGCTGGCGCAGCGCATCATCTCCGGCGATGTACCGGAGATACTCAAGAACAAGCGCGTGGTCGGGTTGGATCTGGGCTCGATGCTGGCCGGAGCGAAGTACCGCGGCGAATTTGAAGATCGCCTGAAAGCTGTACTCAAAGAAATTGAGGACTCCAACGGCCAGATCGTTCTCTTTATTGATGAACTGCATACGTTGGTGGGAGCGGGCGCTTCAGAAGGCGCGATTGACGCCAGCAACATGCTTAAGCCGGCGTTGGCCCGGGGAGAGCTGCGCGCGATTGGCGCGACCACGCTGAACGAATACCGCAAATACATTGAGAAAGATGCGGCGCTGGAGCGGCGTTTCCAGCCTGTGTTTGTGGGCGAGCCCAACGTGGAAGACACCATCTCAATCCTTCGCGGGCTGAAAGAAAAATATGAAGTGCATCATGGCGTGCGGATCAAGGACTCGGCCATCGTTTCGGCTGCCACTTTATCCAACCGCTATATCACTGACCGTTTTCTGCCGGATAAGGCTATTGACCTAATCGACGAAGCCGCGTCTTCATTGCGCATACAGATTGACTCCATGCCGACGGAGATCGACCAACTGGAGCGCAGGGCGACGCAACTGGAGATCGAAAAGCAAGCGCTGAAGAAAGAAGACGACGTCAACTCAAAAGAGCGGCTGGCTGTAGTGGAGCGCGATCTGGCGCAAATCCGCGAGCAGGCGAATGCGCTAAAGGTGCGCTGGAAAGAAGAGAAGGAAGGAATCACGCGAATCCGCCAGCTCAAAGAACGGATTGAGCAGTTGAAGATTGAAGAGCAGCAGGCGGAACGCCGCGGAAATCTGGAACGGGTGGCGGCAATTCGGTATGGCGATTTGCGCCAGGCAGAAACCGAACTGACCAGGCTGAGCGCGCAGGCGGATGACAAGCAGCGCCGCATGCTGAAAGAAGAAGTCGACGAAGAAGACGTGGCGCGAATCGTTTCCAAGTGGACCGGCATCCCGGTATCGAAGATGTTGGAAGGCGAGGTCCGCAAGCTGGTGAGCATGGAAGACCGGCTGCGGCAGCGTGTGGTGGGGCAGGATGAAGCATTGCAGCGTGTATCGAATGCCATAAGGCGTTCGCGCGCAGGCTTGAGTGATCCCAGGAAGCCAATTGGATCCTTTATTTTTCTTGGCCCAACGGGCGTCGGAAAAACTGAGCTGGCGCGGGCTTTGGCGGAGTTCTTGTTTGACGATGAGCACGCGATGGTGCGGATCGACATGTCAGAGTACATGGAAAAGCATGCGGTCTCGCGGCTGATTGGCGCGCCTCCGGGATACATTGGTTATGACGAAGGCGGACAACTGACGGAAGCTGTGCGCCGTCGTCCTTACAGCGTGATTTTGTTTGACGAAATCGAGAAGGCGCATCCGGATGTGTTTAACATCCTGCTGCAGATTCTGGATGATGGCCGCCTGACGGATTCGCGCGGCGCACAGTGGACTTTAAGAACAGCGTGATCATTATGACGTCGAATATCGGCGCAAGCTATTTGCAGGCTGAGGGCGTGAGTTCTCCGGAGGCATTTGCGGAAGCCACCGATCATGTGATGGAAGCGCTGCGGCAGCATTTCCGCCCGGAATTTCTCAATCGCGTAGACGATGTAATTGTGTTCAAGCCGCTGGGCGAAGAGCAGTTGACGCATATCATCGAGCTGCGGCTGGACGATCTGCGCAAGCTACTGGCAGACCGCAAGATCACCATCGAGCTTACGCAGCCGGCCAAGGAGCTGTTATTCCTGGAGGGCTACGACCGGGCTTATGGCGCACGGCCTTTGAAGCGGGCAATCCAGAGGCTGATCCAGGACCCATTGGCGTTGAAAATACTGGAAGGCGAGGTGCTGTACGGCGATCACGTAGTCGTGGATGCGGACGTGCCGAAACGGCAGATGGTATTTACTGTGAGTGGGCGCGCTGAAGCAAAGCCGACCCAGGTAAAACGCGCGAGCTAGAGTAAAATCAGGCCGCAAGCAAGCTGATCCATGCGCTTGTTTGCGGCCTTGTTCTTTTTGGTACGGAGGGTGTACCCGCGCCAGGAATTTTACTCTTTAGATTTTTTGCTTTCGGGCTTTTTGGGTTCTGACTTTTTCGAACTGGTGTCCTTGTCTTTGGACTTCGCGCCGTCTTCTTTGCCGGAGGATTCTTTTTTCTCTGAGCCTTGAGCTGCTCTCAGTCTTGGGTGTTTCCATTTTGTTCTTGCCGGCATAGTCGGTCACATACCAGCCTGTTCCCTTGAACTGGACAGCAGGGGCGTGCATGACCTTCTCGACCGGGCCGCCGCATTCGGGGCATTTTTTGATGGGCCGGTCAGAGAACTTTTGTATTTTTTCGAATTTATGTTTGCACTTCTTGCACTGATATTCGTAAAGCGGCACTCGAAGACATCCTCAAAAAACTGGAAGTGTTTGCGATGTGATTTTAGCAGAGAGCCGCAAGGCAGATGCTATTCTTAGCGCCGGAAAGCAAACGCATGACGGAGCAGACAAAACCGGGCACGTTGTATGTGGTGGCGACTCCCATCGGCAATCTGGAGGACATTACGTATCGCGCAGTGCGCGTATTGAAAGAAGCCGACCTGATTGCATGCGAGGACACGCGCCACACCGCCAAGCTGCTTCATCACTATGGGATCGACAAGCCCACGGTCAGCTATCACGAACACAATGAGGCTGCGCGCGCGGAAGAACTGGTGGCAAAGATGGAGCAGGGACTGAAGGTTGCGCAGGTTTCTGATGCGGGCATGCCGGGGATTTCCGATCCGGGTTATCGGGTGATCAAGCTGGCGATCGAGAGCGGAATTCAGGTAGTTCCGATTCCGGGCGCGTCGGCCCTGGTGTCAGCGTTGGCGGCCAGCGGTTTGCCGACCGACAGCTTTCAGTTTCTGGGCTTTCTGCCGGCGCGATCCGGTGAGCGACGCACGCTGCTGGAGTCAGTGCGGGATGCGCAGCAGACGACGGTGGTCTATGAAGCGCCGCACCGGATTGCCGAGACCATGAAAGATATTGTCGAGCTATTGGGGGCAGAGCGGCCGGTGGTGCTGGCGCGCGAGCTGACGAAGGTGCATGAGGAGTTTATTCGCGGCAGCGCGGCGGAAATTCTGCAAAGAGTCCAACAACATGAGTTGAAGGGTGAGATGACGTTGCTGCTTGGCAAAAATGAGCGCGCCACCGTGCCTGCTGCCAGAACAGGTATTGCATCGCGGGTTGAGGAAATCATGCGCGAGGGAAGTGTTGACGAGAATACTGCTCTGAAGGTTGTTGCGAAGGAGTTGGGCGTTTCCAAGAGCGAAGCCTATCGGGAGTTGCAGCGGGTGAAGCGGAAGAAGTAAAGCAAAACAAAAGGTCCCTCCCCCCTATTCAGGTGCTGGAAAAAGCGCGCCCTCATAGACGGGGTTCGGGATGACGAGCGTGTTTTATTCCGCTGCGGATGTGTGATCGTGGACGATTCTCCATCCCGCAGGTAGCCGCTTGAAGATCAACGTGAATACGCCGTGCGGCTGTTTGCCGTCTGACATGGTTAACTGCCACTGGCCGGTCACTACGGCGGACCTGCGGCTGAGCAGGTCGATATCTAATTTTTGAAATTCGAGTTTGCCCATTTCCTTGCCTTCAGCCTGGTAGTGCTGGCGGTAGCGGGCCAAAGTGGGCTCCCATCCACGGGTTTCCGTGGCGCCGGAAAAGAACGTGAGGTCCGGCGAATGCCAATATCCCTGCATAAAACCCTCAAGCTGGCCGTGGTTCCAGGCTTCAACCTGGGAGAGCAGCACATGCTTGATGCCCTCTTCGAGATCGGCCCGCTGGTCGGCGGAAGGTTCTCCACCTTGAGCAGTGTTCGCCGGCTGTTGTGGGCGCGACGACGATTTTTCCGGGGTTATTGTCTGGGCGCAGAGGACAAAAGGCAGCAGAAGTAATGCAATCAGGAGGCGCATAGGATGCATTGTAAGGCGATGGGAGCGGCAAAATTAAGGTATTTCTCCCTGGTGGTATCGGCAAACTAAAGTCACATGCCGGGAGTGGGCGAGCATTGACCCGGAGTAATGGAATGAGATATTTTCGGGTCACTCGGAGTGTGTGTCCTCCAGCAATAGTTTTGCAAAATTTGATACGTCTACTCCCCCAAGACAGGCAAGGGCGCCACTAAGTTACAAAGATAAGCCCTCATGATGTCTATTCAGACGGTTGGCAGATACGAGATTACCGGTGAGCTAGGTCGCGGCGCCATGGGCGTCGTGTACAAGGCGCTGGACCCAACGATCGGCCGCACGGTAGCGCTTAAGACCATGCGGCTCGACGTCCACGGTCTTGACGCGCAGGAAATGGTGCGCCGTTTCCAGAATGAAGCCCGCGCTGCGGGCGTCCTCAACCATCCCAACATAGTCACCATTTACGATGCCGGCGAGCGGGACGGAATTTTCTACATCGCCATGGAGTTCATTGAAGGCACAACGCTGCATGAGGTGCTGGCAGAAAAGCGCGTCCTGGCCACGGATGAAGTGCTCCAGCTTACCCGGCAGATTTGCCGCGGGCTGGATTATGCGCATTCCAATGGCATTGTTCATCGCGACATAAAGCCGGCCAATATCATGATTACCGGGAACGGCACGGTAAAAATCATGGACTTCGGCATTGCGAAGTCCGGCGGACAGGTCACAAATACCGGGCAGGTGCTGGGCACGCCAAATTACATGGCGCCCGAGCAGGTAAAAGGCCGCCAGCTGGATGGCCGGTCTGACCTCTTCAGCCTGGGCGTAATTCTTTATGAGATGCTGACCGGCGAAAAACCATTCGTCGGCCAGAATGTTACGACGATCATTTACAAAATCGTCAATGAAAACCCGATCACGCCACGCGATCTGGATGTAACTGTCCACCCCGGTTTGAGCGCGATTGTCACCAAGGCACTGGCCAAAGCGCCTGACGATCGTTACCAGACCGGCGCGGACCTTGTCCGCGACCTTGAAAACTACAAGCTGGCAGGGCCAGTGCGCACCGGATCAACTTCTGCAATCACGCCTGCGCCCTCAGCTCCGGAAAAAACCCTGGTGTTGCCTTTAAGAGTAGTCGCTGGGAATACGGCTCGAGCCGCAGCGGCCGCGCCAGCTCTGGCTAAGAAACCGATTCCGGTAAAGCGTCCCACGACGGCTATTCTTTCCAGCAAACGCAGCGTGTTGCTTGCGACCATAATCACAATCGTGGTGCTGGGCAGCGCCATGGGAGGTTACGCATATCATCGGACGCAAGTAAAAATGCGCCAGCTTGCGGAAGAGGCCAAGATCAAGGAAGCGCAGCAGGTGGCGCTCGAGCCGATTGCAATCGCTATCCCCGCGCCCACGCCGGAAAAGAAAGAAGAGATAGCTCCGGACACAACGGTGAAATTTTTTCCGACGAAAAAATCTGCGGCCGCACAAAAAGCGCCAACGCCACTGAAGGCGACCAGTTCCCCGAATAAAGTCTTTGTCGCGCAAAGCGAGTTGAAGTTACTCTCACAGCCGGACAACGCAAAGGTGGAGATCGACGGATGGAGCGAGCCGAATTGGGTAACTCCATTTACAGCTTCACATCTTGCGGCGGGCATGCATACGATTGTTTTCAGCAAGTCTGGCTACCTGCAACAGACAAAGTCCGTGGAGTCAACGGCCGGCAAAAGCGTTGACGTATCGGCGCAACTAGCGCCGGCAGTTTCAACGATTGTGGTCACCAGCAATCCGCAGGCCGCAAACGTATGGGTTGACGGCAAAGACAGCGGCCTGACCACGCCAACGCAGCTCACGGTAGAAAAGGGATTCCATAAAGTCACGGTGCGCAAGGCCGGTTTCAAAGAGATGTCTATGGAAGACACAGTGTCTGAAGGGCAGACAATGAGCTTTTCACCGGTGCTGTTGAGCGTGAACGTTCAACCTGAGGACGGAAAAAGCCCGAACCCACTGCGGCGGTTCTTTGGCACCGATACCATCCCAGAAGGCAAAGGGCTGGTGCATATCCGGACGAACCCTGAAGGCGCAACGATCATGGTGGACGGTAAATCCGCTCCCAAAAAGACGAATGCACGCTGGCCCGCCGATCCCGGCGTCTACAGCATTGTGTTGCAAATGAGCGGTTACAAGCCAGTACATAGAAACATCAAGGTGCAAAAAGGTAAAGTCGTCAACATTGACGAGCTTCTTGAAAAACAGTAACCATGTAATCTATGGCCCGCCTGATCATCTCCTCGCCCGACGGGAAAAACGGAATCCTTGAACTCAACAAACCGCTCATTACGGTGGGCCGGGGCAATGCCAACGATCTCGTCCTGAATGACGCCAGTGTCAGCCGCTTTCATGCGGTCGTGAAGCTAAGAGAAAATTCCATTTTTATTGCCGATCGCGGCAGCACCAACGGCATCGTCCTGAACGACGAAAAAATCAGCAAAGAAACCGAACTCAAAAACGGCGACGTTGCGCTGGTGGGCCATTACCGGCTGCGCCTTGAGAATGTGGACGATAATGGGCTTCAGGTCCGCCGGGGCGAATGGCCGTCCACACTGAATAACCTCATGCGCGAGCGCACTCAGCAGGCCGCGCTGCCCCGCAGCAGCGATACGCACAGCAACGAGCTTACTGACCTGGCCACCCGCGTAAAAAAGCTGGAGCGGGAAAATTATCTGCTTACGGTTTTGTATGAAGCCGGAAAAGCCCTGAACTCCAAGCTGGCGCTGGAGCATATCTGCGAGCAAGTGATTTCGCTGGCCTGCCTGATTGAGGGCGTGGAGCGCGGCTTTGTGATGCTGTTTGACGAGCGCGGCGAGGTGGCGAAGCAAACTGAAGTTCGTTATCGCAACCCCGCAAGCGCCGAAAGCCGACCGCAGATCATCCTGAGCACGCGCGTGCTGGAGCTGATTCGCAAAGAGCGCCAGCCGATCTTGATTGATGACGTAAGCTCAGACGAGCGCTTCAGCGGCAGTGAAAGCCTCAAAATTTCCGGGCTGCGCTCCGCCATGTGTGCGCCGCTGGTAGGCAAAGAGCAATTATTCGGCGTGCTGTATGTGGATAATCTTGAAAAAGCCTCGGCGTTCACACAAGAGGAGCTCAACGTGTTTGCCTTGATAGCGGCCCAGGCGGGAGCGGCCGTGGACAACGTTATGGCGCATGCAAAAATTGCGCAGCAGTCTTTGCAGCGGTCAGCGCTGGAGCGCTTCTTATCGCCTGAGGTCGTAGAAATGGTAGTGGCAAATCCTGATATCAGGCTGGGTGGCGTGAATCAGGAAGTCACCGTCATGTTCGCCGATATTCGCGGCTTTACCACCATGAGTGAAACCATGGAGCCGGGCCGCGTGGTGGAGATACTCAATGAATATTTCACGCGCGTCACGGACGTGATTTTTGATAACGGCGGAACGCTGGACAAATATATTGGCGACGCGGTGATGGCAGTGTTTGGAGCGCCGATCTCCAAGGGCAATGACGCGGCGGCGGCGGTGAATTCGGCAATGCAAATTCAGAGACTGCTGATTGAGCTGAATCGCGATGCCGCAGCGCGCGAATGGCCGGAACTGCGCGTGGGCATCGGGATCAATACAGGGAATGCCATTGCGGGCAACATTGGATCGCCCCGCAGGCTTGACTATACGGTAGTGGGCGACGCGGTAAATACCGCACAGAGGCTCATGACAAATGCCGCTGGTGGACAGATTCTGATTTCTGAATCCACCGCGAGGAAATTGGGCAAGTCAGGCAAGACCATTGACCTGGAGCGACTGCCGGAGCTGAAAGTAAAAGGCCGCAGCGAGGCTGTTCCGGTTTTCCGGGTGAACTGGGTGGAAGAGTCGGCGGAAACAGTTGTGTTGCAAAAGAAAAAGCGCCCCAGCCGGAGCGCCTCAAAGTCACGCAAGATTTCTACTTAGGTGTTGCTGTAGCAGCAGCGCCTTTCTTGCTGCCTTTCTTGTCTGTTGATCCCGCAACATGGTGCGCGATGATTTTGTCTTTAATCTGGTCATAGGTGGCCTGGGGAACGATCTTCTTGGTCAGGAGATCGCGCTTGGTGGTATACGGACGGCCATCGATGATCTTCTGGCTGTAAGCGTCGCCAATTCCGGGAAGAGCTGTGAGATCTTCCTTGCTGGCGGAATTGATATCGACCAGGTCAGCTTTTTTGGTCTTGGTTGCAGCTTTTTTGGTAGCAGTTGTGTCTTTGCTGGATGATGCAGCAGCGCCCTGCGCGAAAGACGCAGTGGCAAACAGCGAGAGCATGAACAGAACTGCAAGGACCCGAGAATTTTTGTGGAACATAATCAGGAATCTCCTCCAGAGCTAAAGAAGTACAAGTCAAGTTAGTTCAAGACCTTAAAAGTCTAGGTTGGAGGGGTTGATTTGTCAAAAGCAGTGCTTAGGCGGGCTTTCGTCCGGTCTTTTTCTTTCCTTCCCAGGCGCGCTGAGGGCGCTGGGATTCAGGCAGATCACGGTTCTCCACCCGATCATACGTATAACGATCACTTACCGTACCAAGAGATTCATTGTAGAGACTAGTGGCTCCGGTGGCTTCTTTGAGTTCTTCTGAAATCTGGTGAATGGCCTGGAGATGATCTGCCGTAGCGGGAACTTCGGTCTTGGTGGTCTTCAAGAATTTCTGGTATCCCTTGTCCACAAGCCGGGAAATTTCACCGCCGATCTGGATTCCAGGCTTGGCAAAGAGACGCGCTGCGCCGTCATCGCCGCGCTCAATGGCAGCGGAAACGCTCGATTTCTTGAGGAAGACGCGGTTCTTTGTGCCGGGAGCTTCCAGGATGTCAAAGCCATGATCACGAAGCCAATTCACGGCTTCTTCATACGTGCGTTTCTCTGATGTTGTTGTCGCCATAAACCACCTGACCGCCGATTCGATTCCAAACACTAACGCGCTGTTGCCCTGAAAGCAGGGAACGGATAATGTCGCACACGGAGAGCCATTCCAGCAACATTACCGTTGTGCAAAGCGTTACCCCCACCTTGCGGGTGCAAGATCTTGCCAGACTCAGGTGAACAAGAAATTTGAGCAAAAAAGCTTTATTGATTGTTTAATGCCTGACTTTTGAAGATAATCTTCCCGCCCCCCTTGCTATCTTCTTCTGGAGAAGTTCTATGCTCCGCTACATTGCTGCGATGATCCTTGTTTCCTCTGGAGCGCTTACCCGCCACCTGGTTGCGGCGCACCGTACTCTACCTTCTTTGTTGCCGAAGCTTGCGTTGCTACTGCTCTGTCTGACAAGTCCAATGCTTTTGCATGCTGAAACCATCTCCGGCACAGTTCTTGATCCTTCGGGCGCTGTCATTGTGGGCGCACGCATTGAGATAAGCGGCGGAGACCTTTCTCAGCCAATCATGGTTTCCTCTGATGCGCGAGGCAAGTTTGTGTCGCCTGACCTGAAGCCCGGCAGCTATTCATTGCGCGTCACGCAGCAAGGGTTTGAGCCTCTGATAAAAACGGTAGATTTGCGCGGAACAGCAGAATTGGAACTCAAGCTCGCCATCGCCAAGCAACGTGAAGAAGTTACCGTTTCAGGCAAAGGCCGCGCTTACGCCAATACCGATCCCATTTACCGGCAGCTACGAAATATTGGGCTTGGCGACACTTTCCGTTTCGACGATTTCACCCTGCATCTGGATGCTGGAACATTCCATTTTCAAAAGGGCACACTGACGATGTTGAATCCGGTGAATGGGCTTGTTACCGGAGCAATCTTCATTGGTGAAGGCCATTTCAATCTCAAGGCAGTCACTGTGCTTGATGCCGCCGAACTCAAGCGGCGATCGGGAAGCCCAGAGGTTGACGAGGATTTTACCGAAGCTGTTTTTCGTTTCACAGGGGGAGAGCGCCAGGAGTTTCTTGGTGGACTTAAGGAGAAAATCGATACTCCGGGCGATGCCGCCATCATTTTTGATCACTGGAAAGACAAGGTGCGGAAACGGCGCGAAGAGGCACAGGGATTTACCGAGTCCCTACTGCACGGAGAGACCATGGACAACGTGGACGCCGATCTTCTGGCAGCGGTCTACCACCCCGCCCATCCTCCATTTTTGAACGCTTACATCCACGGCAGGAAACATAAGGACCTGCGCTTTTTTGTGCGCACGCGTGTGGGCGCACTTCCCCAGCTTGATTCGCCGGAGGAAGTAGCGCTGATTAACTACGATCAGGAAGCAATGGACGATGGCGTTTGGTACCTGGCCCACTTGAAGTCAGAATATACAAACCACCAAGCCAGTTCCGCCGAGGACCGTCGGATTTTTGCGACGAATGCTTACAAGATCGAGACCATTATTGCCAAGAACGACCACCTTTTCAGCACAGCCACCATTTCCTTCCAACCGCTGCTTGCAGGCGAGAGAGTGCTTAAGTTCGCGCTCCTGCCCAACCTGCGCGTCTCGCGCGTGGTGGATGACCGTGCACAAGATATTTATTACGTTCAAGAGAGCCGAAAAGAAGACGGTTCGTTTTACGTAATTTTGCCGCAGGCCCCGGAAACAGGAAAGCAGTACTCCATCACGGTGCAGTATGAAGGCGACAAGGTACTGGACTCAGCCGGAGACGGAAGCTACTACGTGCAGGGCGCGGACATCGTGGTATCCGAACCTGAATGGGTTCGGCGAACACGCGCTGTACGATCTCACCTTCAAAGTTCCCAAGAAATACAAGGTTATCAGCGTAGGGAGGCTGAAGGACCAGTCGATCGAGCAGGATTACGCAGTCACTCATTGGGTAACTCCCGTACCAGTGGCGGTGGCGGGATTCAACATTGGCAACTACCAAAAGCTGGAGTTGGCTGATGAGAAGACAGGTTTCAAGATTTCCGGCTATTACCTGACCGAACTGCCGGACAACCTGAGCCGCTACAGCATACTGAAGACGCTTGCGCCAAAAAGCATGACAAAGTATGCGCTGGAGCAGACACGCGCCCAATTGCAGCTTTGCAACTTTTTCTTTGGCAAGATTCCGTACGACGAGATTTCTATTACTGAGCAGCCGGACTTCAACTTTGGCCAATCCTGGCCTAACCTGGTCTACCTGCCAATCTCGGCCTATACAGACTCTACTCAGCGCTGGATGCTTTTCGGCGCGATCAACAGCAAATTCACCGGATTTGTGCAGGAGGTAACCCCGCATGAGGTGGCGCACCAATGGTGGGGCCACGCCGTGGGTTGGGCTTCTTACCACGATCAGTGGCTGTCAGAGGGATTTGCCGAATTTTCCGCTGGATTGTTCCTGCAGCAGGCCGTGGCCGGTGACTGGCGCAAGGACTACATTGAATTCTGGGAGCGGCTGCAAAAACGCATTGTGGAAAAAAACAATTTCGGCATCGCTCCCAACGATGCCGGTCCTCTCTGGATGGGACAGCGCCTGATCTCTCCGAAAACCTCGAATGCTTACCAGAACGTTACCTATCCTAAAGGCGCGTATGTTCTGCAAATGCTTCGTTCGATCATGTATAGCCCGCAAGATGGAGACAAGCCGTTCATTGCCATGATGCATGACTTCGTCGAGAGCCATGGCGACAAGCCTGCTTCAACTGAGTCGTTCAAAGCCGTTGTCCAGAAGCACATGTCAAAAACCATGGATTTGGCAGGGACCGGGCGTATTGACTGGTTTTTTAATGAGTGGGTTTACGGAACCGAGATACCGAAATATCACATGGATTACCAGATCACTCCTGGCGACGGCGGGAAAGCGAATCTGCATATGACCATTACCCAGAGCGAGGTCGACGACAATTTTCTTATGCTCGTTCCCGTCTTCGCCGACTTTGGCAAAGGCATGGTGCGCATTGGCCAGCTCGGGGTAAAGGGGAATTCCAGCCGTAGCGTGGATGTGCCTTTGCCCATGCAGCCGAAAAAAGTTGCCCTAAATGCATACAAGGACATTCTGGAGCGGTAAGAGTAAATACTCAGCACCATCACCCGCTAATCGTTCTGTGTTGGGCACTCGCTCGGAAAGAAAGCACTTTCGCACATATAAGTGTTGGTACTGTAAATTTATTTTTTGAGATATGTATTCCGGCGCTGGCGAAGGCGCACGCTTGGCTTAACGACAGTCGGAATGGCGAATCATAAAGCCGTTAGAAAAGCTGCTTCAACCGGGAGCATTTCCACCCAGAAGATAACGCCTTTGATTCGCCGAAAAGGCAACATCGGAAAAACAGATATAATGGATAAGGATAATGAATACGCTGGGAAGCAGGAGCAGGAGCGATCCGGTAATGCGAGGATCGTGAGAGGCAGCACGAGCCGTTTGCTGGAAAACCGCAGCGTGAATAACATCAGGTACACCCGCACTTTTTCGCAATCATCCCTTTGGAGCAAAGATGAAAACTGTATCGCTTGAGCAGGAGCTGAATCCCTGGGAGGCACAGGCAGCTCGCTTCGATTTTGCCGCACAGAAACTTAACCTGGATGAAGGATTGTGGAAGATCCTGCGCTATCCGCAGCGTGAAATCATCGTGCATATCCCGGTGGCCATGGACAATGGCACGCTGGAAGTGTTTACCGGCTTCCGCGTACAGCACTCAATTGCGCGTGGGCCGGCGAAGGGCGGCGTGAGGTACTCGCCGGACGTGACGCTGGATGAAGTGCGCGCCCTGGCTAGCTGGATGACATGGAAATGCGCGGTCGTGAATATTCCTTTTGGCGGCGCGAAGGGCGGGATTATTGTCGATCCCGAAGAAGATGAGCCTAGCTGAGCTAGAGAAGATGACTCGGCGCTATACCGCTGAGCTGATCGAGTTTTTAGGCCCCGAAAAAGATGTTCCTGCCCCGGACGTTAACACCAATGAACAGACCATGGCCTGGATGATGGATACCTACTCCATGCACATGCGCCAGACCGTGACAGCGGTTGTGACCGGGAAACCGATCAACATCGGCGGATCACGCGGAAGGCGCGAAGCCACGGGCCGCGGCGTGATGATCAACTGCGATGAAGCGCTTAGAAAATTTGAGATGAGCCGCGAATCCACGCGCGTGATCATTCAGGGGTTTGGCAATGTGGGCTCCAACGCGGCCAAGCTTATGCAGGATGCAGGCTACAAGATCGTTGGCATTGCGGAGTACGATGGCGGCTTGTTCAATCGTACCGGCATCAACATTGATGCGCTGCTGCAGCATCGCGATCGCAACAAGACAATCGTCGGATTCACGGAGGCTGACGCCGTCGATCCCAGGGAACTGCTGCAGGGGGATTGCGACATCCTGATTCCCGCGGCCACGGAAAACGTAATCACCAGCCAGAATGCGGCGGGGATCAAGGCAAAGATTGTCTGCGAAGGCGCAAATGGTCCTACAACGGCGGCGGCAGATGAAATCCTTGCCGACAAAAAAGTATTTGTGATTCCAGACATTCTTGCCAACGCGGGCGGCGTTACCGCGTCCTACTTTGAGTGGGTGCAGGACCGTCAGGGATATTTCTGGAAGGAATCTGCCGTCAACGACCAGCTTGAGTTCATCCTGCGTGAAGCCTTTGAAGAAGTTGTTCACTTCTCAGACACGCACGGCGTTAACAATCGAATTGCGGCTTATATGCTCGCAATTTCCCGCGTAGCTCATACCATCAAGCTCCGGGGCATCTACGCGTAGAGTAACCAAGTTTTGAAATCAGAACCGCCTGCCAAATGGGCAGGCGGTTCTGTTCTGCCCTGTTCAAGTTTGAGACTGAGGAGCAATCTTTTCTTTGCTTGTATTCGGTCAATTATTCGAAACCGTTTTTTAGGGTTGTCCTTTTCCGGCGAAGCAACTCAGGTGGTCCAGTTTTCAGTTTTCAGCTTTTTGATCCGAGCAAATGCGCGGTCATTGGTCACCAGAATGGCTCCGATGGCCAAAGCGTGAACTGCGATCATCAGGTCAAGATTGCCGATCGGTTGTCCGGCGCGCTCAAGACTCGCGCGCAATAACCCATACTCCTGAGCCGCCGTTGAGTCCCAGGCCAGGATGGTGGTGCGGAGGAGAAATTCCTCAATGATCTCGTGCAACTTTGTGGCATCTGGCCGGCGGGCTGCTCCGTAACGCAGTTCGGCTTCGGTAATGCTCGATATGTGCACTTGCTCCATGGGAATTGGGCCAGGCGGAGACGAGTTGCGGGAATGTTGCCTTTAATGACGTAGCTGGCGGTATTCGTGTCCAGCAGATAAGGCAGCCCCATCAGAACAGCTTCCGTTTTCGCGGCGGCTGGTCATCGCGTTCGGCCATGAAGTCCTCCGGCACACCTGCTTTGTCGGCAAGCTCAAAAAACGATTCCCATGAGTCAGGACGGCGGGAAAGGACCACGTCACCGGTTTCAGAGTCCTGCCGGATGAAAACCTCTTTTCCTTCAAAACGAAATTCCGCAGGCAGACGTACAGCTTGGCTTCGGCCATTGCGGAAAATTTTGGCGGTGCGACGCATGTGATCTCCTTGGTATATAACACGCTATATCACATTGTTGCGAGGGGTTGCCCGTCAAATGTGCGGCAGCGTTTACCTCATTGGTTGATACCGGGCGGCGCGGAAATGGATGATAGGTTCTTATTCGCCACCTACGGGGCTCGGCTTCATCTCTTTACTTACCCACCCTTCCGGCTTCGCGTGCGCTCGCCTTTAGGGTGGGCTAACTTCGCGACGCGCCTCGGGCGCTGAGTGTTTTGGCTTCGTGCTTTTTATCAGGCCGGTGATTCATGGTTGTGAAGGGCAAGAAAAGCTTGCGCTTGGCTGCATCTCTCCGCCGTCAACCGACGATCAGCCGTTCGGTGAACTGAAAAAGCTTTGACCGGCTGACGCGCTTCTGTGGTCGATTCGACGATTCGCGGTTGTGCAGGCTAAAGTTGTGCAGGCTAAAAAAGATTATGGTGGGCTCACGCGTGTCTGCAGCGGAGCCGTTCCCTCACCCGCGCCAGTCGTCCGCAGGAAGGAATCCAGCCGGAGTGCGATGCATGGAAACGCTCTCTGTCAGCCCCTGGATGCGCGGGGTTCGGGATGGCATCTCGAGAGGGAGGGAGTATGGAAAGAGCGATGCATTTGGCGAGGCATGCGAAATTGTTTCGGTAGAACTCCCTGACTCGGCTTGAGTGGTGTAAATATCGCCCGGGTCCTTCGACTACGCGCCCGTGAGTGTATCTGATCCGCATTCTTCAGGCGCTCCGCTCAGGATGAACAGCTTAGCGAGAGCTTCTCTCAGCTTATCCGGCATTAATCCCTCAGTGCGCGTTGCGCGCCTCGAACTCGCTGACTCGGGTGGCAAGGACAAAGTGCCGAGAGCCCCCCACTCAGCGTCACATCCCCTTCGGCCTCGCTCAGGGTCGCTCGGCTTTCGGTCGGGATGACAAGGGTTGGGGTTGTGTCGAAAAACGGCAGCATCGGTTGACCATCCTTGTTGGCCACGACTCAGGGGCTTAAGCCGGGTGTTATCAAGCTCTAACCGCCGACATAATGTCTGCTCCACCCGTGGCCAGCAAAATTGAAGGCATCAAGAGAGCCGAGAGGGTGCGTTAAATATTGTTAAATACATATTGACATTATGTGAATATATGTATATAAGAATGCTATGGCAGATGAAACTGCGTTAAAAATGTATGAATCGGCTCGGGATAGGTTGCGGGAGCTGCTGCGGCTGGAAATCGAGACCAAAGAACAGATTTCACACTGGGCGCCGATTGTAGAGCGGCTTGCGAAGCTAACCGGTCAAACGCTGGACTTGGAGATGGCCAGCAGAATCAATGAGTTAAAGCAAGCTGAGTCGGGCGGAGCGGGAGCTGCTGGAGTGGGGCAGGAAATGGGGCTGACGGAGGCGATCCGGTGGGTGTTCCGGCAGCCGCTGATATTGCCGCTGACACCAACTCAGGTCAGGGATCGTATGGCTGAAATGGGTTATGACTTGGGCAAATACAAGCATGAGATGCCTCCCATTCACAACACGTTAAAGAGGATGAAAGAAGCAGACGAGATCAAAGAGGTTGAGGCCGTGGGCGGATTCGGGGGAAAGGCGTTTGTGAGCGCTAGGTAGTGGGATCGGGTGATCGCCGTGATCTGGTGATCCGGTGATCCGGTGATCCGAAAAGCAAAAGCCATTCGCCGCAGATTTCGCAGACGAGCGCAGAGGAGGGGAAACCCAAAAACCTTCCACCACAAAGGACACCCGTTCGGCTCCTGTTTCGCAAGCTCAGAGTCGCTCAGGACAGACTGCGCAACAGGTAGGGACGCTTAAGGGGAGATCAGGACCATAGCAAGTTTGAGACGCCAGGAGAAAAATTGTGAACAGCGAATCTGCGACCAGGAAACCGTCCAAAGAAGAGATCATTGCCGCCATACAGGCGTGCGCAACCAAGCGGGGCATGTGCCCAGCCAGGAGGAGTTGAAAGCAGAAGCCGGAATTTACGGCAAGGTCTTTGCCCGCCACTTTGGCAACTACACCAAAGCGCTACGGGCCAGCGGCTTTGAAGGGCGCGGAGCCGGGTTCACGCTGGGGATGGAAGAGCTGTTCAACGAGTGGGCAGGCATTGTGCGGAAGATTGGCGAGACGCCGAGCGCCGCCGATTACGTGTTGCATAGCCAGCACAGCTTGACGCCGCTACGGAAGCGGTTCAGGTACTGGAATGACGTGCCGGCGGGGATGGTGCAATACGCAGTGGAGAACGGGTTGGAAGAGCAATGGGCCGACGTGCTGGAAGTAGCGAGGAAGTACAGGCGGGAGGCAAGGACATGGGGATGGAGACGCAAGCCGGAAGCATTGTCCTCAAATCCCAGAATTCTGACTGACCGCCCAGTCTATGGCGCGCCCTTTCTGCGGACCGCCCTGAGCTTTGCGCCGGTGAATGAAATGGGCGTGGTATTTCTGTTTGGAGCGATGGCGGAGAAGCTGGGCTTTATTGTTACGTGGATTGGCACACAGTATCCGGATGTGGAGGCTTTCCGCGAGGTCGAGCCGGGCCGGTGGCAGCGGGTGCGGGTAGAGATTGAATTTCTAAGCCGCAATTTTCTGCAACATTTTCATAATCCGGCGGAGTGCGACCTGATTGTGTGCTGGGAAAACAATTGGCCGGATTGTCCGCTGGAGGTGATTGCGCTGAAGGGATTGATGGAAGGCAAGGGCTGATCGGAAGCCAAAGGACTTAGCCGCGAACTCACGCGGGATGAACACGAATCAAAAACCCTTTCGCCGCAGATTTCGCAGATGGGCGCTGATCAGATTAGATTGGCAGCATTGGCGAAAATTGGAGGACCCGTGAAACATAACCCAGAGATTCATCGAGCCGTATTGAGGTGAGTGGATGCTTATTCCAGAGGGATATCTGAAGATCAAGAATGAGCGAGGGCGCTCACTACGGGAGATTGGTGTTTCCGAAGTTGCTTTCATCAGGCCCGATGCGCTTGATGCATTGCGAGTCTTGAAGGGGTCCCAGGCAGGCGTGTTGGGTGGTGACGTCCTGAAAGTGGTCAATGGAAAGCCTCAATATACCGGCGACAATTGGCACGTGGACAAAGCACCTCAAGAGGCCATAGCAGATTTCCTGGAAAGGAGTATTCGAGAAACTGGAACGTACATGAGCAATTATCCAGATCCTGAGGACGGGACAATCCTCTATTGCCTGGTTGTTTCGGAACTCGGGCTGGTGTGACGATCTGGCGCAAGGTACCAGGGTGGATCGGGTGGTCGCCGCGATCGCGCGTGATCGGAAAAGCCAAGGAACTTAGCCGCGAATTCACGCGAACGAACGCGAATCCAAACCATTCGCCGCAGATTTGGCAGACCGGCGCTGATCAGGAAAAGCGTGAACCACAAAGGAAGAGAAGCCCGGAAAAAGTCTTACCGCGGATCAACACGGATGACGCGGATCGGAGGTCAGGGGTAAGGCCGCTCATCACCTCGGCGGCTGAAGCCAGACGGCTCATGAAGTGAACCGCAGGCATAAATGCCTGCTCCACCCCGTCAACATCGGCAAGGAGTTCCAGATCGGGAACTGGGCTGCACCCTGGAGTGGGCAATTTTGAGGCCGGGAAGCTGCTGATCCCGTGGAGGTTACGGGTCGTCCCAGGATTTCCCAAGTGTCCGAAAATGGGATACTCTCAGCTTACGTATCGCGGTTGGCTGCGTCCAAGTAATTGCTAGCAGAGAGGATTACTGAAGGACAGAAGATGCCGGCCGACTCAGCATTTATAGGAGTTACGGTTGGCGCGAGCGGTGAAACAAGAAGCTCCCATTCTTCCGGAGAAATGGTGAGTCAAGCCCTAAGTCGAATTAACGACAGTGAGCTGATACGCGCCGCTCAGCGCGGAGACCGTGCAGCTTTCGAGACACTGGTGCGCCAGTATGATCAGGCCGTCCTGCGACTGGCCATGCACCTAACGGGATCGGACGCTGACGCGCATGACATCTATCAGGAAGCCTTTTTAAAAGCCTACAGGCATATTGGAAATTTTCGCTTTGAATGCTCGTTTTATACGTGGATTTACCGGATCGTGACGAACCTTTGCCTTGACCATCTGCGCAAACGGCAGACGCGCAAAGAAGATCCGCAGATGGTGATGGATTCAAGCGGGCAGCCGGTGGACGTGCTGGAGCGCGTGTCCGATGACCGAGCCGGCGCGAACCCGGAGCGCGACCTGATGCGGCGCGAGCTGGGAGCAAAGATCAACCAGGCGCTTACGAAGCTGACTCCGCGCGAGCGCATGGTATTTGAGCTGAAACATTATCAGGGCTTAAGGTTACGGACGATTGGCGAGATGCTGAACACAACGGAAGAGACAGCCAAGAACACGCTCTTTAGGGCGACGCAGAAGTTGCGCGGGGCGTTGGGGAGCATGCGGTAATTGGTAATTAGTATTTAGCTTCTGGAAGATGCAAAGAGCGGCTTTTGGTAATTGGCCTTGCCTGGAAGATGCGAGCGGGGTCAGGGGCTAAAGCCCCGGGATTTTTTGGGCTGGGAACGCAGGCATAAATGCCTTCTCCACCCGGTGGTTGATGAAGATTTTTTTTCAAGGGCTCAAGCCAGAGATCAAGAGGCAAGAAATAAAAGGCCAAGGTCGAGAGCTAAGAGCCAAAAGCTAGAAGCTAGTGGCTGAAAGTGAATGCTGGACTTCGGAAGAGTTGAGAATTTTGATAGGAAACAAAGTTATGACCTGCGATTGGACCAAAGAAAACGTTGTTTTATACATCTACGGCGAACTGGCCGATGACGCCAAATTCGAGTATGAGCAGCATGTAAGGCATTGCCTGGGGTGCAGGCGCGAATTGGAACAGGCCCTTGAATTTAAAGACAGCATGGCTGCGGCGCCTGTAAAAGAAATCTCGCCCAGCTTTTTGGCCGCCAACAGAATGCAGTTGCAGGAAGCGCTGGAGCACGCGGAGCAGTCGCGCAACTTCTTTAGCTCGTTCATCTTTGACGCCACAGGATGGTTTCACCAGATCAAACTCGCTCCGGCGATGACGGCCGCGCTGCTGATTCTTGGCTTTGTGGGCGGCGTGGGCACCACCTACAAGATGATGGAAGACAACAAGACCACTACGCCAACCAACCAGACTGAAATTCAACAGCCCGTCGAAGCAAATATCGCCGGAATTGAATCCATTACTCCCGCAGCAAATTCCAACCAGGTCCAGATCAAATACAACACGCTGCAGCCGCAGGTATTGAACGGATCAAGCGATGATCCGCGCATACGGCAATTGCTGGTTCTGGCAGCACGGAACACACGCAACCCCGCGATTGCACTTGATTCCATTGACGTTTTAACGCATGGATCTGAAGACAACGCTGTGCGTGAAGTGTTGGTTGAAGCTCTGCGATACGACAAGAATCCCGGCGTGCGCCTTAAATCACTGGACGCGCTAAAAGGCTATGTCCGCGACGATGTTCACGTGCGCGATGCAGTGGTAGAGGCGTTGCTGCACGACAACAATGCCGGTGTTCGCCAGGAAGCCATTAGCCTGCTGGACGCGGTGAAAGCCGATACCAGCGTGCGCTCTGCCTTGACGGTGCTGGCTGACCGCGATCCGAACAAGTTTATCCGTGAAGAGTCAAAGAGATATTTGGCAAGCATGCCGCATTTGGATTAGCGGAGCAGTACTTAGTAATTAGTAATTGGCTTTTTATCGGGAGACGCAAAACGGCTGGCAATGGGCGTGGACGTTGTGAACGCCGAGAGACGCAGCGGGGTTTTCGCTAATGAGAATTGCTAAAAGCTGAAGAGAAGCAGATATCGATGAAGAAGCACCTACAACTCGCGATGATGATCCTCGCAGCCACAGTTGCGGCCATCGCGCAGGGTCCGCGCCTGTATCACGCGCAGGGCAATGAATGGATACAGGAAGTTTCCGGAACATTTTCCGCGGGTAAGACCGTGAAGGTGAAGTCGAGCAGCGGATCGATTCATATTCAGGGCGCGCCACAGAGCAACGTGACATACACGATTCGTGAGCATGTCCATGCGGGGAATGAAGAACGCGCGCGCCGCGAGCTGAGCCACATGAAGTTCACCACATTTAGCTCCGGTGAAACCGTGGTGTTGCAGGCGGATTGTGAAGGATCAAACCAGGGCTCAATCGATTTTGATATTAAAGTGCCTGCGCAAACGCAGCTTGTCCGCTTGCAGACTGAAGGCGGCGCAGTGGCGGCGAAGAACCTGTCTGGGCGCGTTGAGGCGAAAACGGGTGCTGGCGGAATTCAACTGGACAGCATTACTGGAGTCATCGCGGTCTCTAGCGGCGGCGGGAATATTGATATCGGCAAAGTAGGAAATGACGTTGAAGCCACGACTGGCGGGGGAAGTATTCGGCTGGCTTCTGCCGCGGGGCATGTCACTGCGAAGTCAGGCGGTGGGAATTTGAATATCGGGTGGGCCAAGGTGATGACGCTGCAAACGGCCGGCGGGTCGATCCAGGTGACGAAATGCGATGGCAAGATCGAAGCTGAAACCGGTGGCGGCAACATTGAGCTGAATGATATTGCGGGCGCGGCGGAAATTGAGACGGCGGGCGGGAGTATCCACATTGGGCCTGCCCACGGTGGGGTGCGCGCGGAAACTGGCGCAGGCGCGATTATGGCCAAGCTGGCATCGGGCGGCACGGCGTTTACTGACTCAAAGCTGGAAACCCAGATGGGAGACATAATCGTGTTTGTGCCGGAAAAGCTTGGAGTAAACGTGCGCGCGACGGTGGAATCGGCACGGAGTTATGGCATCCACAGTGACTTTGACGAGGTGAAGATTACTCAGTCGTCGGGCACTATGGGGCCGCGTGAGTTTTACGCCGAAGGAAGCCTGAACGGCGGTGGTCCGCTGCTTCATGTTCACACAACAGCAGGGGATATTCAGATCAAGAAGGAAACAAGACCGTAGCAAAAAGTTTGGAGCGTTCCCCCTATGATTCAGAAAAAGATAATCGCGCTGTTGATCGCCGGTATGGCGCTGCCGCTGATTGCAGCCCAGCCTTCGCCTACGCCGCAGCCAGAGGCACTCTCGCACCAGCTTCCTGGCTATTTTTACGCTGCCGCTGCAAGCCGATCATATCTGGGGGTTGATATTCGCGACGTGACCACAGACCGCATGGCTGCATTGAAGCTGAAAGAAGAGCGGGGAGTAGAAATTACAATGGTAGACGCAGACGCTCCAGCCGGCAAAGCCGGCCTGCGCGAGCACGATGTAATTCTCGACTTCAACGGCACAGCGGTTGAGAGTGAGGAACAACTTCGTCGCCTGATTCGTGAAGTCCCGCCCGGACGAACGGTCACACTCGGCCTTAGCCGTGACGGGGTTCCCATGAAGATCAACGTCCAACTGGCTGACCATGGTGCGGTGGTAGCGCAAGCCCTTCCGCGCATTATTGTCCCCCCGCGTCCGGGCAACTTCCCCCGCAACAGCATGGACCTGCCGTTTCAGATTCAGACTTACTCTTCCGTGCTCGGCGTCCAAACGGAGAGCCTGACGCGACAGCTTGGTGACTACTTTGGCGTCAGGGATGGCGAAGGCGTGCTGGTGCGCTCAGTAGAGAAAAACAGCGCCGCAGAGAAAGCCGGCCTGAAAGCCGGTGACGTGATCGTAAAAGCCGACAATGAAAAGCTCACCGACCGCAGCGACCTGAGCCACATTCTGCGCAGCCATCGCACCGGCGGCAAAATGACTCTGGTTGTCATGCGGGAAAAACATGAGCAAACGCTTACGGTAACGCTGCCAGACCGAGGATCGCGCGACTCGTCTTTCCTGAACCTTGATTTCGATGAATTGCAAGCTTCTCTCGCCAACGTGGAAGACATGGCGCAAGACCTGGGTACAGATCAGTTCATATCGCTCGATGAAAGTATGGATTCTCTCAAGGGCAACCTCGCTCTTATGGATATGGCAGGACAGGGAAGAAAACTGCTGGAATCACCAGAGATTCAGAAAGCTTTACAGGAAGCGCAAAAAGCTTTGCAGGGTTTTAAGTTCGCCGCCGATCCTATCTAACGATGTTCTTTCATGCTCTCCTCAGCCTTGAGCGTGGCCATGTCGGTCACGCTCTTTTTTATGGCGGAGCAATCCACTGAAGCATAACCAGATTCACTCTGTATTGATTTCCGGCGGCTTCAGTTCCAGCAGCGTCCTTGGATCTAAATATTCACCGTGCCAGCGTACGGCAAAATGCAGGTGCGGTCCAGTGGAACGTCCAGTTCCGCCACTCAAGGCGATGAGCTGCCCTGCCGCCACCTTATCGCCTTCTTTGACCTTGAATTCAGAGAGATGCATGTAAACCGTCATCAGTCCCTGGCCATGGTCCAGCATTATGCAGTTTCCTTCAAAATACAGCGGTCTCGCCAGGATCACTGTTCCTGCGTTCGTGGCATGCACCGGCGTGCCGGTACTCGCGCGGAAATCCAACCCCAGGTGCTGGCTTTTTTTCACGCCGTTATAGATGCGAGACGTGCCAAAGATTCCAGAAGTCTCTGTTTCTGTCGGCCGCTGAAACGGGCCCGCCCACAGGGGATTCGGATCCGTGGCTGCGAATGCCTGCTTTTTGGCCACGTCAGCGGCAACAACCACAGGCTGCACTTCTTTGGGCGGCTCAACAAAGGCAGGCGCAACTTTGATGGTGTTGAAAGGATAATGCGCTGCGCTCACCCGCACCAGGTAACTCATCGCAGTCTCCGTCCCGCCGGTCCCTGTGCCCGCGACTCGCAAGGTGTATGTGCCCGGCTTGGTCGTCAGGCTCACGCCGGCAAGTGCATACCAGCAATGGCATGCCTTGCTGGAACGGAACGAGAATTCCTGTCCCAGGAAATTCCCTTGCAATTCACTTAACTGAAGCGGAGCTGTAACACGAAAAAGCACAGGAGAGCCATTTACGAGCTTGGTGGGTTCCCACTGCGCAGGCCATTTCATCGCCGAAGTGGCGCTGGCAGAAAAATTTATCGAAAGCGAAAAGACTAGAAGAAGTAGATAGCGGCGAAGAAATAATATGTGGTCAATCACAGATCACCAACTGCAAAGCCGATCTGTCTCAGATTGGCTTTATCAGTGTCATCAGTGTAAATCAGTGGTAAGAATCTTACTCCGTCCACTTTCTAAAGATTAGCGACCCATTGGTGCCACCGAAGCCGAACGAATTGGAGAGCGCAACATTCAGCGGCGCTTTGCGGGCTACGTTCGGCACGTAATCCAGATCGCATGCAGGATCAGGATTGGTGAGATTGATCGTCGGCGGAAGAACCTGATCACGCAGCGCCAGTATCGTAATGCCGGCTTCCAATCCTCCGGCGCCGCCCAGCAAATGTCCGGTCATGGACTTCGTTGAGCTTACGGGAATCTTTGTGTCTGGGCCAAAGGTCCTCTTAATGGCCATGGTTTCCAGTACATCGCCGATCGGAGTGGATGTTCCATGGGCATTCACGTAATCGATGTCTGAAGGACTGAGCTTCGCGTCGTGGATCGCTGCGGTCATCACCCGCCAGCCGCCTTCGCCTTCTTCCGCGGGCTGGGTAATGTGATAGGCATCGGCGCTCATGCCATAACCAATAATTTCCGCCAGTATTTTTGCGCCACGATTTTTTGCGTGCTCCAATTCTTCCAACACCACAATCCCCGCCCCTTCGCCAATCACAAAACCATCGCGGTCGCGGTCCCACGGCCGGCTGGCCGTTTCCGGATCATCATTGCGGGTGGAAAGCGCGCGCATGGCGGCAAATCCGCCAACGCCCATCGGTGTGATGGCCGCTTCTGAGCCGCCGGCAATCATCACGTCTGCGTCACAACGCTGAATGATCTTGTAAGCGTCTCCAATAGCATGTGCGCTCGTGGTGCAGGCTGTGGCTGTAGCCTCGTTCGGTCCCTTGGCTCCGTAGCGGATGCTCACGTGTCCCGCCGCCAGGTTCACAATTGCCGCGGGAATAAAGAAAGGAGATATTTTGCGCGGGCCGCCCTTCATCAGTTCGGCATGCTCGCGCTCAATTACGTCAAAACCGCCTACGCCAGACCCAATGTGCACGCCCACTCGCGTGGCGTTTTCCGGAGTGACCTTGAGCTCTGACATCTTCATCGCTTCATCCGCTGCCGCCATGGCAAAGTGGATGAAGCGTCCCATCTTCTTGACTTCTTTTTTTTCGATGAATTTTAGAGGATCAAAGTCTTTAACTTCCGCCGCAATCTGGCAGGCGAACTGCGTGGTATCAAACCTGGTAATTTTGCTGACGCCACTTTTACCGGCAACAATGTTCCGCCAGACCTCAGTGCTGGTCTGCCCCAATGCGCAGATCAGCCCCATGCCTGTTACAACTACCCGCCTGGCCAATCACTTGCCGCCTTTCGCGTGCTTTTCAATGTAATCAACTGCGTCTTTTACGGTGCGGATCTTTTCCGCATCCTCGTCCGGAATCTCAATGTCAAAGGCTTCTTCAAACGCCATCACCAGTTCCACTGTGTCCAGTGAATCTGCGCCCAGATCGTCCACGAAGGAGGCATTGGGCGTAACTTCGCCTTCATCCACTCCCAGCTGTTCAACAATAATTTGTTTTACTTTATCTTCAACGGCTGCTGCCATAGGCTTAGTGTCTCCTTCTTATTGTGTACCTGAAAATTCCCGGGTCTCTTTGCAAACACTCTGAGGTTTACTGCTTTACTGATTTTGCATTCTTCTGGATGTAATCAACCGCATTCTGGACAGTCACAATTTTTTCCGCATCTTCGTCCGGAATTTCAATCCCAAAGGTTTCTTCCAATGCCATGATCAATTCCACGCGGTCAAGCGAATCGGCGCCAAGATCGTCGACAAACGATGAGGTCGCGGTAACGTCCGATGCATCGACGCCCAACTGGTCCACGATAATCTGTTTTACTTTGTCCTCGATTGCTGCCATTGCGCTCCCTGCGTATATGCCAAACCGGCTAGTGTAATTGCTCCAAAAATGTTGTGTAAAGGGCAGTAGGCCAGTTTTTACCGGCCCACCGCCCGATATTAGCATTTAGCTTCGCTTGCGAATCGCCACTAACCCGCGACTTTGGTTCTCACGTAAGCAGACGAACTGCAGACGTTTGCCCCTCAGAAGGCCTTTCTGGCCACTACCAGCGCCTCCGGCGTCGGATCCAGCGGAACCAGCTTTGGCTCTTGAAATCCGGCGTTGCGGCACATTGTCGTATACTGCGCTAGAGTGTACGCATCGCCCCGGGGAGTGCTGCTCAGCATGGTCAGGCTGAAGAGCGCGGCCACTGGAGGCGATACACGGTCTTCGTTGGGGACAAACTCTAAGAGTATCACCTGCCCGCCCGGCTTGAGCGCGGCGTGGGCCTTTTTCAGCAGTTTTTCGTTCTCTGCCGGCTCAAAATGATGCAGCAGATTGGTAATCAGCACAGCGTCGAACCCGGTTCCATAGTCCACATCAAAAGCGCTGCCCGGCAACAAATGATAGCGCTCCGCCACTCCCTGGGCCTCTGCGTTTTCCCTTGCGATCTCAAGAACGTTGGCCCAATCCAGCGCGTAAATGTGCGCCTGGGGCAGCCGCTTGGCCACCGTCAGTCCAAAGATGCCGTGGCTGGCCGCGATGTCGAGAACCTTTACCGCCGGACGAGAGGCCAACTCGGTCTGCAGAAGGCCGGCAATTGCTTCCGCGGCCGGGACCATCATTGGTGACATACCGCGGGCAAACTCCAGCCATAACGTATCTTCGGGTGCCAGGGCGCTGTCTTCTGGCAACGCGCCCCCGCGCCGCGCAGACTCGGTCAGCCCCTGACAATTGGCGATTTGCAATGGATGCAGTAAAAAACTGAAAGCATTGCCCATGTATGCCGGTGAGTTCTTGTCGAGAAAGACTGCTGAATCCTGGGTCAGCGAATACCGGTTACCGGACTTCGCCAGAAACCCCAGCACCGTCATGGCATCGCACAGGATGCGAACGCCGCGTTCAGCCGCATGGCAGGATTTGGCGATTTCGCCCGCCGTACCGCTGCCGCGGGCAATAGTCGTGAATAACTCAAGGTCCACCGCGGCCTTGAGCGCGTAAGCGCGCTGTACTGACATGACAGTATTGAAGATCTGCATCGGGCTGGGAGGAATAGAGGGTTTATGTTGGGCTGACATGCATCTCCTTTAAAATAATGGATTTATATATCTATTTTATATTCCGCTTGCGGCCCGTTTGAGAAAAACGCGCCCTAGTACTAGCCCCTTATCAACTGCTGTATCCGTTGCCGCGAGGCGACCCACCCGACCCATTTCGCCGACGATGAACAGCTTTCAGTGCAGCCCGCAGGGCTTTACAATAAATTCTTGTCCGCTCCCAAATTCTTCCTGAAATACACTGCATGGCTCGCCGCCCTAAAGACTCTGGGGGCATGGGGCGTCTTTATCATCTCCATTCTGGATTCCTCAGCCTTTGGCGTCCCTATGGACCCGCTGGTCGCAGGGTACGTCTATGCCAATCCGCATAAAGCCTGGATTTATTGCCTTGCAGGATCGATAGGTTCAGCCTTGGGAAGCCTCGTCCCCTACGGATTGGGCCGTGCTGGTGGCGAGTTGTTTTTGCTCAAGCGCATAAATGAAGCGCGCCTCAAACGCATCCGCGACCGCTTTGAACGCCAGGAATTTCTGGCCCTGATGGTTCCGGCCATGCTCCCGCCGCCCACACCCTTTAAGCTACTGGTCTTTTCCGCCGGAGTGTTTGAAATGAAGCCAGTGGCTTTTCTGCTGGCCATCATCAGCGGACGGTTGGTGCGCTTTGGCGTGCTTTCCGTTCTCACCGTCGTGTTCGGCAAAGAGATTGTCGAACAGACAAAAAACATGGTCAAAACGCATCCCACGGTTATGGTTTTGCTCGTATTTGGGATTTTTGTCGTGATTTATTTCGTGTTCCGGCTGCTGCGCCAGCCGGCAAAAGAGATTGCGGAAGAGATGCAGCAGGAGAAAGAAATCAGGCACGACTAAGATTTGGATTTGATGTCGAGGAAAAATAGTGCGATGAGTCAGCATATCTGTGGACTTGCTTTTATTTTGTGCATTGCCGCCAGCCCCATTTCCGCTGGCCCGCAAAGATGGGCTTTGCGCTTTGATGGTATCGGCCCAGTCAGGGTCGGTATGAACCTGTCTCAACTGAATGCTGCTCTAAAAGAGCATTTCGTCCAAGACAAGGAACCCTGCTTCTATGTTGATACCAAAAGGCACCCTGGTATCGGCTTCATGATTCAGCACGGACGCGTAACGCGAGTTGACGTCATCAATCGCAGTATTTCCACGATCGAAGGGATTCGCATCGGCGATATGGAAGCCCGCGTAACGAAGGCATATGGGAACAAGCTACAAATAGAACCACACCATTACGTAGACGATGGCCATTATTTAACCATGTACAAGAGTCGATACGGCATAAGATTTGAAACGGAGAAAGGCAAGGTCACCGGCTTTTATGCAGGTGACAAAACCGCGATTCAATATACAGAAGGATGCTTGTAGAGCTTATACAGTTACGCTGCGGCGCTCTTGCTCACAGCACTCTCACGTTGCGACTGCGCTAGCAGCGCGCCAATGCCGAAGAACACCAACGAGAACAGCACGTCTGAAATCATGCCGTTACGGAAGAATGGCAGAGCCTTGGTGTAGCACTCAATCAGGCCAGAGAGATTCTTGGCGTAAGCGATGTTGCCGAACGCCCAGACAGCAAAGTTGCTGGTGAGGAAGAAGCCAACGCCCGTTCCCAGTCCCGCGCCAAAAACGTTCAGAGGCTTGACGCGATCGCGCAGCAGCAATCCGATGAAGCAGGGAACAAGATACCAACTCCACATCACGATCTGGTCGAGCGCAAACGGAAGCTGATAAACGCGGAGGTTCAAATAGATATCGGAGCCGATGAACAGCGCGGCGGGAATCCAGAAGTGGCTGCGCGGCATACGTGATCCAAAGAACAGCAGTGAAGCCCCGACAAGGCTGAAACCCAGGGTGGCGAACGTGCCGGTGCCGGCCACCAGGCGCAACAACACTGCAAGAACCACAAATAGATAAGCGAGCATACGCACCTCAGAGTAAGTATTGTGACGGTTTGAAACCATAAACGTCAAGACTTCAAACCATCTTTAACTCTAGTCCGGCGGCGGACGCCCGGTAAACATCTTTTCTACATGCAAATGCTGGTCCAGAACCACATAGGCCGCCAGCGTGGGCCTGCGATGCTGGGCCAGGGCTTCTGCGCTCTCAAACCGCAAATCTTCAAACTGCACCTGATACCGTCCGCCCTCCAGCTTCTCCGTGGTTACCAACGGATACGCCGCCCAGTCCAGGTAGACTTGCCCCAGACGCGATCTCTTGGCCGCCAACGTCACCGGCGTCTCTTCCGGTTTAAAACGAACTACCGCCATGTTTAACGGATCAATTTCACCCGAGCCTGAGTCTACCGGCGCCAGCTCAAAAAAATCCTTGGTCTCCACCACGCCATTCCATGAGAACGGATTGATGGGCTGGGGAAAAGCGGAAGCGCGGATCGGGTCCTGATCGCGATACGTTCTGGCATTCAAGGCATTTACGGCCCGCCGATGCTCAATGCCGCGCACCAGGATCACCACAACCAGGCAAATAAGGGCAACGATTGCCGCGCCGCTTCCGCGAAATTGCGGCTTGCGCGAGCCAATCTCCTCAGTGACCAAAGCCATTAGTCCGGGCAGCACCAGTGCCAGAAACAACGCCAGCAGCATGATGGGATCGACAATAAAAACAATGTCCCACGAGTACCACTTTTCATTGAACGGCGCGAACGGACGCACGCCGTAATTGTTGGTGAAGTCCTGGAACAGATGCACCAGTGCGCCCAATAGCGCATATGCATACAGCAACTTCCAGTTCGGCGCCAGCTTGGGAAACTTGGTTCCCCCAACAGCTTCCGCGCTTATTTTCTGGCGTGAGCTTCTCCAGCGATGGATGCCGTAGACAAGCCCGACCACGGCCGCAGCCATAAAAGGCGCGCCAATCAGGCTGTGGGTGATACCGCGATGGTGTTGCAGTCCTGCAATCGAACCCCAGAAATAGGAAACCGAATCAATGTCTGGGGCTTCAAACGCCAGCGTTAGCGTGAGCGTTGCCAATGCAGTCTTTCGATTCAGTCCGGCGCGGCTCACGCAGGCGCCGGTCAGCATGTGAGTAACAGGGTCCAAAGCAGTACCTCAAAAGCAAACTAGCATTCTAAACACGGCTTGCCTGTTCCCCTAGCCAATGCTCCAAGCAGCTTTTATCGCATTCCGACGTGTTGTCGAACTGATTAACAACATGGAATAATTAGGTCGTATTCTGCCCATGAACGCAGCTCAACGATCAGACACCCGGCTCCTCTTGTGCTCACGCGACAGCGATTCCTTGCTTGCCATGCAGCACGCGGTTTTTCGCGACTCCGGTTATCAGGTAATTGCCACGGCTTCAAAAGATGAGATTTACCAGCACATTGAAAACACTGATTTTGACGTGATCATCCTGAATCACACCTTGTCTTTTGCCGATCGCAAGACGCTGGCCAAAAAAGCCAAGCAAACGAATCCCAGCAATGGTGTTCTCGTCCTGCACCATAGCGGCTCGTTGGGCAATCCTTATGTTGACCTGGCGGTGGATTCCCGCGCCGGTGTAAAGCCGATGCTCGACACCCTGAAACGCATTGAAGCCATGCGCCACGCCCGCACTCACCATGGCCCGCGCTCCGACGGAAAGTATGTTGTGGTGGCTGACCTCAATCGCAACTATACCTTCGCCACCGATCCGGTCTGCGAATTGCTCGGCTATGACCGCGCCCTGCTGATGGAACTGCGCATTGATGACATTGTGGACGGTTCAACCCATGTGACGGACCCGCTGTTCCGCGAATTTGTTTCTGAAGGAACGCAGACCGGAAGAATTACCCTGCGGCATCGCTCTGGAAGAAGGATTCAAGTGAAGTATTCAGCTGTGGCTGAGCCGGACGGATGCGTGATCGCGCACTGGGAGCCCCTGGAGTCTTCAGCAGCGGATTGAACTCAAGAGCATTATTCCATCAATAGCTTTACCGGCCTGCTTTCGATCGTCAACTCCGCCGGCAATACGCCCAGCAGCTCGCCATCTGCCTGGGAGTGCACCGTGCGCATGCCCGGAATGGCCGTGCAGCGAAACCACTTTGTATGAACGGCGTCCACGCTCTCAACTTTCCAGTTGCGCCCCGTCGCCACGCTGGCAAAGTATGAAAAGAAGCGCCGGATTTTGTTGGTGCGAAACAGCAGCAGGCAAAAATCCTGCCGCCAGAGCCCGGTTCCTAGCTTTACCCGGCTTAACAGCCCCGGAAATTTTCCCGCCCGCACGCACATCGCCAGCATGGCCTCGCCCTGGTGACGATTTCCCTTCTCATCTTCCCACTCCACATGAAACATGGGATAGCGGCGGCTCAAGGCCATGCGCGCCATCTCAAGAAAATAGGCGTTCCGTCCCCAGAATTCTTTAGCTTCCACTTCCGTGCGATACATCAACTCGGCATCTGCACCCACGCCCGCCGCCACCAGAAAATACCGCTTCTCTGGGCCATTTACTCCCTGCGAGTACACCAATCCTGGACGAAACTCACGCGGTTGATACGTCAGCAACTTTTTTGCTGCCTCAACCGGATCAGAAGGCAATCCCAGATCGGACGCCAGCAAGTTGCCGCTGCCCAGCGGCACCACACCTAAGGCCACGTTTGCCGAAGCCAGCATGATTCCATTAAGAACTTCGTTGGCCGTGCCATCGCCTCCGCAGGCGATTACCGTGTCAAAATCTCTGGCTGCCGCTTCCTGGACCTGCTGGATCGCGCTGCCCATGTGCGTAGTGGCGCATGTCTCAACCTGCACGCCCGCCACGCGCAGTACTTCTTCCAGGCGAGCAATGTCTTCCTTGCGCTTGGCTCGCTTGCTACCTGAAGCCGGGTTGTAAATAAGAAATGCTTTCTGCACGGCTGGATTATAGTAGGCGACTTTTGAAACCAGTGGGCGGTCAGACAAAATGGACTAAAATTTAAGACCGTCATGCCCTCTGAAGCCACGCAAGCCTTCCGCGCCGCCCGCGACTTCCTGCTCACCCACCGCGATGACTACGCCACAGCGTATGCAAACTTTCAGTGGCCAAAGCTTGATCGCTTTAACTGGGCGCTGGACTGGTTTGATCACATTGCCGCCGGCTCGCGCCGCACCCAGACAGCGCTGTGGGTGGCGTATGAAGACGGCCGCCAGGAAAAGCTCACGTTTGCGGAACTCTCTGAGCGCTCAAATCGCATGGCAAATTATTTTCGCGGTCTCGGCGTATGCCGTGGCGACCGGGTATTGCTCATGCTCGGCAACATTCCTCCGCTGTGGGAAACCATGCTGGCCATGATGAAGCTGGGCGCGGTGATTATCCCGGCTGCAACTCTGCTCACAGAGAATGATGTAGCGGATCGCATCGCTCGCGGCCGCGTGAAGCATATTGTCTGCGCCGCTGATCTTGCGCCAAAGATCGAAGCCGCTTGCGTAACCTGTACGCGTGTCGCTGTCGGTGGCAAGGCTTCCGGCTGGCACGAATACGAAAAAGGCTACGCTTCGCCCTCAACGTTTCAGCCGGAAGGAGAGACCCACGCCAGCGATCCGCTACAGCTGTATTTCACCTCCGGCACCACAGCCAAGCCCAAACTGGTGATGCACTCACACACCAGCTATCCCATGGGCCATCTTTCCACCATGTATTGGATCGGCATCACGCCCGGTGACACCCACTGCAATATCTCATCACCGGGGTGGGCCAAACATGCATGGAGCTGCTTCTTTGCGCCGTGGAACGCCGAAGCCACGGTCTTTGTGATCAACCAGTCCCGCTTTAACGCCCGTGGCATGCTGGACGCCATTACCGGCTCCGGAGTTACCACGTTCTGTGCGCCGCCCACAGTCTGGCGCATGTTGATCACTGAAAAGCTCAGTGACTGGAAGGTCCGTCTGCGCGAGCTGGCCAGCGCGGGTGAGCCACTGAACCCTGAGGTGATTGAACAAGTCCGCGCCGCCTGGGGACTGACCATTCGAGATGGCTACGGCCAAACTGAAACCACCGCGCAGGTCGGTAATCCCCCGGGACAGAAACTCAAAGTCGGCGCGATGGGCCGTCCGCTTCCCGGCTATCGCATCAGGCTGCTAAACGCGGAAGATCAGGGAGACATAAAAAGCCGCGAGCCCGGGATTCCCGACACGCGCGGTTTTCGCGTGGCGGGGTGGGAGCCAGACCACGCGGCGAGCGGCGTGCATCAAGAGCAGAAACGAACTGAACCAAAGCGAGATATGCAGGCAGTTTGGAGCGCAGCGACAGAAAAAGAGGAAGGCGAACTATGTCTGCCGCTTGATCCCCCTCCTGCTGCGCTCATGCCCGGCTACCAGGGTGATGATGGCAAACTTATTCCCCTGCAAGGCCCGGTCTATCGCACGGGCGATGTGGTGCAGCGCGACGCTGAAGGCTATCTCACGTTCGTCGGCCGCGCTGACGATGTCTTCAAAGCCTCAGACTATCGCATTAGCCCATTTGAAGTTGAGAGCGCGCTCATCGAGCACCCGGATGTGGTGGAATGCGCCGTTGTGCCTACGCCCGATCTGTTACGGCATGCGCTGGTGAAAGCTTTCATCGCGCTGCGCGCCGGATGTGAGCCTTCACGCGAGATAGCTCTCTCAATCTTCCAGCACAGCCGTAAAATCCTTGCGCCGTACAAGCGCGTGCGGCGACTGGAGTTCGTCGATCTGCCAAAAACAATTTCCGGCAAGATCCGCCGCGTGCGGCTGCGAACAGCCGAAGCAGAGAGAGCGCAGAATGCAGAGCGGCAGGAAGAATTTCGCGAGGAGGATTTTCCGGAGCTGAACTAAGAAGGGTTGTTTGAACTCGCGAACGCGCTTATTTTCTGTATCTACAAGAAATACGGCGGAGCGTGGCGAATTATTGAAATCAGTGCTTTTGAACTGCTCGACCTACGGGGTAAGTTATTGCCCTACTTATCGGAAGCCCTTTGACTGATCTTCGAGCGAGCAAGAACTGAGAATTGGTCGGGGAGAGAGGATTTGAACCTCCGACCCCCTGGTCCCGAACCAGGTGCTCTACCAGGCTGAGCCACTCCCCGACGCAAACCACCCGAGCGGATGGTCATGGTAGGCCTCGATTATAGCAGAGTATCGCGAGGCAAGACCCAGAAACCAAAGCACCGATAAAGCAAAAAGCGTCACTGAAAACTAGCTTCGTCTTGAATCGATGCCTTTCCCAGGCCCCATCTTAGGGTCAATTAAGTTAGCTCCAATTTCAATGAATCGGCGGGAAGTTGCGAACAGTCCTGCTCGTGACGCGCGTCACAAAACTGGTCGTTGACCACAACTTTCAATTGAATGACTGTTGATAGATGACCGCCCGCAAAGATCAGTGCGGCAGAGATCAGATTCTTGGGGGAATTTACGACTGGTTCATGGCCGATTGTTCGATAACAGCAGGTGTTCACCTGATTGTGGCTCGGACGTTTGCGGCAAACAATAATGCTTCCCCCTTTGCGTCCTTATGCTTTCACTTGAACTCTGCGATCGAGCCGCCATTCCGCAAGACCCAGTCGCGGCCACGCCGGCCCTAACCAACGGTGCAGCCGGCGCTTCTGCGCATGGTTCACATATTGAAGCGACATCTGATGTTTCAAGCACTAACTCAGATGCACGGCGCAACGGCGGCATTCTATGGCCCTGGCGGCTCTCCACCCGGCGCTTAGTCATTCTCGCGGCCATCGTTCTGGGAATGCGCATCTTTGTGGGAGAAGCTTCTGTTGTGCCAACGGCATCCATGGAAGGAACCATTCTGGTGGGTGACCATCTTTTTATGGACAAGCTGCTCTATGGACCGGAGATTCCCTTGGTTCACTGGCGTTTGCCCGTGCTGAAGACCATCCATCGCGGGGACATCATCGTCTTTCGCTATCCAAAAAACGTGTCTGAAACTTTTTTGAAGCGGGTGACCGCTCTGGGTGGCGATCGCTTGGAAATTAAGAATGGCGTGTTGTACGTGAATTCTCAGCCTGTAGTAGAGCCATACGCGGTGCATCACGCGCCGGTACACAGCCCGGAAGAGAGTTGGGGGCCAACGGTTGTACCGGAAGGCAAGCTCTTTGTGATGGGCGACAATCGCGACAATTCCAGTGACAGCCGTGACTGGGGCTTTGTGCCGATGAGCAACGTGATTGGCGAGCCGCTGTTTGTTTATTGGTCTTACGATGCGCCTACGGCCCGCTGGCTGGATGAGAATCCCGGACATAGAATCTCTTTCTACGCTTCAATTGCAGAGAATTTCTTCTCCAATACGCGCTGGAACCGCACCGGGATGTTGCTCTAACGTGGACCGTTCGATCACGTGAGGAACATAGCGTCATTGGGAATGCAGGTCTTAAAAATCCTGCAGTCGACTTCAGTCCTGCATTCTTGATTTGATCAGTTCAATAACCCGCTTCTGCACGGCTGAGTCCCATCCGAAATCTGTGATCCAGTGAACCTTCGGCTCACGCCGAAACCACGTCATCTGACGCTTGGCATAATTTCTGTGGCCCTGCTGCGCGGCAACAATCGCCTGCGCAAGTGAAAGCTCTCCGCGCAGGTGCTGCATGGCCTGCTTATACCCCAGAGAGTTCAGCGGCCATACGAGAACCATATTGATCCAGCAGCACGCGGGTTTCTTCCAGCAGCCCGGCAGAAAACATTTCTCGTGCGCGCTGATTGATGCGTGCATAAAGGGCCTTGCGATCGGGATTAAGACCGATACGAAGAATTTTGAAGCCCGGCAGTGCATCGCGTCCCTGTTGCCATAGACCAGTCATGGGCGCTCGCGCGCTGATGCTTACTTCCAGCGCTCGCACCACTTTGGGCACGTCATTGGCATGGATGGTTTGCGCTGCAGCCGCATCAAAGCGGCGCAGGAGCTTGTGCAGGTATTCAGGTCCACGTTCCCTCGCACGTTCTCGCAGCCGGATGCGAAGTTCCTCTGAGCGTGGCGGCCCTGGAAACAATCCTTCCAACAGCGCCCGCAGATACAATCCGGAGCCGCCGACCACAATAGGCAAATTCCCGCGAGCAGCGATCTCGGCGATAGCCTGCCGCGCCAGCCGCGAGTAATCGCCTGCTGTGATCAGATCCTCTGGACCAGCAATGTCAATCAGATGATGGGGAACACGCCCGCGCTCTTCCTTTGATGGTTTCGCGGTGCCGATCTCAAGCTCGCGATAGACAGCAACCGAGTCGCAGTTGACGATCTCGCCTTGCATCCGCCCGGCCACATGCAGTGAAAGCGCAGTCTTGCCGCTGGCGGTTGGGCCAAGGATCACCACAAGCAAAGGCAGGCTCATGCACCGCTCCAGATGCGTCGCAGAAGCACAAACAGAAGTATGAGCAGCGCTAACAAACTCAGGCCAAGGGCCTGCTGTCGTTTAGAGTCCATCGCAATCACATTGTAGCTAGACCGCCTGCAGATGGCGGTCTGGCAACATTAGGTCGCAAATAAAAATGCTAAACTCAAGCGCGGTGTCTCACACCGGACGCTATCAACTGTCTTATGGCAACAGTTATCAAGTACAAATTTGACGAATTTGAAGCCGACCTTCGCGCGGCGGAGTTGCGCAAAAACGGCAACCGGCTAAAGCTACAAATGCAGCCGTTCCAGGTGTTGGTGGCGCTTCTTGAGCGTCCGCAAGAAGTAGTCACCCGCGAAGAGTTGCGGCAGCGCTTGTGGCCGCAGGATACTTTTGTCGACTTTGATCACGGCCTGAACACTGCCATGGTCAAACTGCGAGATGTGCTCGGCGATTCCGCCAGCAAGCCGAAATTCATTGAGACAATTGCCAAACGCGGCTATCGATTTCTGGGAACAGCGGAAGTTATTGCGGAGCAGCCTGCTTCTATTGAGCCGAAATCTTCCACGGCTGTCCCAGCAGTTCAATCAGCGGTCAGCAATCCAGACGTAAGGCCTGCGACCCTCCCTGCCGAATTAGATTCGGGACTACCCCGCGCCAGCAGAAACACGGCGCGGCTCTTATTCACTCTAGCGCAGATGATGTATCTGATCTTTTATCTCTCGGCGCTCTTCAGCTGGGAAAACACGTACAAGGCAGCGTTCAATATATGGGGACGCGCCGGCGCAACCGCATTCGTGGTCTATATGGCCACATCCATGGTCGGCATTGCCGTGCGTTTGTACCTGATCTTTGCCACGACAATGGATTATCACCTGCTCGGCAGCAAATATCGCGTGCTTACGCCTGCACTTTTTGTCCTGGATATGATCTGGGCTTTATCGCCGTTGCTGATTGCTGACCGGATCGGCCTTGGCTTTGCGCTGGGCGCATGTGCGGCCCTGGTTTATATGCCATTTGCGCAACGCACATTGATGAAGATGATGCAGAGCGACAGGTAAACGCAGGCGTCGGCTACTCCAAATCGTTTTTGTCAGGGTTGTAGTAGAAGCGGGCCCGGATCAAAAGATAATCACCGGCAAACTGCGTAGGAAGGTTGGGTAGTGGAATAGCGTCTGTGATTGCGCCCCATGCGGCGCGGTCCAATGCGACGTCGCCAGAGGTGCCAACCAGTTTCATGCCCATGACTTTGCCGTCTTTGGTGATGGCAAATTCGATAACCACTACGCCCTTTTTCATCACTGGCGGCATAGCGGATTCAGGAATCAACGGGTCCCAGTGGGTCTGCACCGTATAGCGCAGGCGCTTCATGTATGGGCCAAAGTCCACGCCCATGGTGTCACTCAGAATTTCCAGGCCGCCTTTGGCGGCAACGTTGGGTTTTATGCCGCTGCCATATTCTCCGCCGCCAAATTCAACCGGTGCGTTGCCATGACCAGCGGCCGCGGAATGAATCGCATCATTGACTGACGCGCCTGGAGAGGCAATAGTGAATGGAGATTTTTTAGGTGCTGCGGGGGCGGGCGATTCCACCTGGGCCGTGGTTTGTGGCGGCGGTTGCGTCGCTGGCGCCGGAGCAGGCGCTTGTGCCGTCGCTGGATTTTGCTGCTGTGCTACCTGGCCTGAAGGCGGTGGCGGCGAAGCTTTCGGCGGCCCCGCCTTGCGCGCATCGATCAGCTTGCGCAAAGTTTCTTTGTCCACCGTAGGAGTTTTCGTTTGCGCTATGCGGTTCTTGTCAGAAGTTATATTGGTCTTGGGTGGTTTTACTTTGAGCGCATCATCCGGCAGAGAAAGGAAGGTCGCGTCCTCCTTTTGCTTGATGGGAACAATGACGGGACGGCTGAAATTCCACTTCGGTATAAAAATCAACAAGGCAATGATGATGGCGTGGGTGATCAAGGAGATCCACGCTGCTTCGCGACGGCGATACGTGGATAAAACGTCATCTTCTTCCGGCAGATCAGCCGTGAGAAGATGCAGGCGCATCTCTGCCGCCGTAACTGTCAGTGGCGCTTCTACTCGCGACTGTTTGTCAGCCGGACGACCTTTTTCTTCCATTACAGGAATAAACCACCACCAGCCTGCTTCCAGGCACTGTTGCGTTGTTAGTTACTATTCTCTCATTAGAATGGCGGTGTGAGATGCTCTTGCAGGCACCAATGATGAAAAAACGCTGTTTCTAGTGGAAACTACTCATTACCAAGGGACGAATTGCGGGCCTTAACACATGTTTACAAAAACTTTACAGGGAATGGAGCTGAGCGCGTTTTGTGTGCTCTTCAATGGCAGAGAGAATGCTGAGGGCGGCGGCCAGCGCTCGACGGCCGTCGTCCAGAGCGACCAACGGTTTGCTGCGGTGACGCACAGCATGAAGAAACGATTTCAGCTCCGCCCGCAACGGCTCTTCAGAGTCCACTTTTGGCTTGTTTAAAGTTACGCCCGGTATCGGGAGAGTGGAAGGCGTTTCCGCAAATGACATGAGATTGTGCAGAGAAAACTTCTCTTCCTGGGTAACTCGAATTTGAAAAACATCCTGGCGCCCATAATCGATTGAGACATATTCCTTTGGCTGGAAGAAGCGCAGCTTGCGCACCCGCTCCGTGCTGATGCGGCTGGCCGTCAGGTTGGCCACGCAGCCGGATTCAAACTCCATACGCACGTTGGCGATGTCAACTTTTTCCGTGACCACCGGCAATCCCACCGCGCGTATTTCTTTTAGCGGCGATTTCACAAAAGACAGCACAACATCGATATCGTGGATCATCAAGTCCAGGACTACGTCCACGTCAAGGCTGCGCGGGCTGAAAACGCTGAGGCGATGCACCTCAAAAAACATCGGGTGCGTAATCAGCGGAATTGTGGCACGCACTGCGGGATTGAATCTCTCCAGATGGCCGACTTGCACAATGCGCTGGTTGGCATTGGCCAGGCTGACCAGTTCATCGGCTTCAGCCAGTGTCGAGGCCAGAGGTTTTTCGATGAGCACATCAATGCCGGCTGCCATCAATGCCGCAGCCACACCGCGATGATGCACCGTTGGGACGGCTACGGATGCCGCTTCCACGCGGCCGAAAAGATCCTCAACGCCTGCCAGCGCCGAGCAGCCAAACTGGCTCGCTACAGCCTGGGCCTGCGCGGCGTCGCTATCCACCACGGCAACCAGTTCCACGCCTGCGCCTTGTTTTTGCAGCTCATGGTAAACGCGGGCGTGATTGCGGCCGAAAGAGCCTACACCAACGACCGCAACCCGAATTGGACTTTCGTGAGCCAACGGTTGATTTTCTCAGACGTTGGCCAAAGCGGCAAAGGGTATCATGAGGTTCGTTTGGAGGATATTAGATGGGACGCGCCTTCGGGTTCATCAGCTTGATTATTGTTGTAGGTATTGGGGCCTATATCTACATGCACCAGACGCAGAGCGTGATGTCCGCCGGCAGCAGCAATCCTACAGCAACGGTAGACCTGATCGGCGTGAAAAATGACCTGCTGGCGATTGCCCATGCGGAACGTAGCCACCAGGCAGCGCAGGGTAATTATGTTTCCATCGAAGCGCTGAGATCGCAGGGCGACCTCACCATGACGCGCAATAACCGTGGGCCTTATAACTATTCCGCAGAAATCAGCGATGGATCCTTTCGCATTGTGGCCACGTATTCCGGCGCTGAAGGCTCTGGGATGCCAAAAACGTTGAGCGTTGATCAGAACATGCAGGTCAGCCAGCAATAGGATAGTGTTAACCTCCTAACGCTAAGCTGCGCGGCGCTGTTGCAATTGCCCAGCGACTATCTTCAAATCAGCCACAAACTTTCGCATTTCTTCATGGCGGGAGTCATCATCAGGCGCACGTAGAATCGATGAGGGATGGACGGTAGCCAACACAAGCGCGCAATGTTCGACTGCACCCACTGTCCGCGTTGCTGGGTCACACGAAACTGGCTTCCCATAATACCCTGTGCCGCCGTGGCGCCCAGCAACACCACTACTTGAGGCTTAACAACTTTGATTTCTGCATCCAGCCAGGGACGGCAGGCGCTTATTTCCAGTGAATTAGGCTTTTTGTGCAGGCGTCGTTTGCCGCGCGGCTCCCATTTGAAATGTTTCACGATGTTGGTTACGTAAACATCTTTACGATTGATTCCGGCCTCGGCCAAAGCTTTATCCAAAACAATTCCGGCTGGACCAACAAATGGCTGCCCCTGCAAATCTTCTTTGTCGCCGGGCTGCTCGCCCACCATCATTATCAAGGCCCTGGCCTTTCCTTTCCCAAATACTGTTTGAGTTCCCAGCTTCCACAGGTCGCACGCCTTGCATCCCGCCGCGGCGGCGCGCAGAGCAGGCAGCGTGGGGTTCGCGGGCACAAGAGACGCAGCGGTGCGGATTTGAGCGCGCGGCATATTCACTTCGATGCATCCGGCCATGCCACGGGCGGCCTCAGTCGCCCTGGTGTGATGGTTCTGGAGAGCATGTGAGAGCTGAAAGGAATGCCTCCGAGCCGGCGCTGATCATCGCGTTAAAATCACAGCGACGGTGGGCATTGGCTGCTTTCCCGGTCCGACACCGCCCGCAAACGAATGAAAAAAATGGGCGGTCTTCCGGGAGAAGCCAGCTTCATAAGCGATCTCCAGCATGTCGTCCACAGTGGAAGAATCCGGAGGATCGCGTATCTTTTGGCTCCGGATAAACAGAATCCCGCCAGGGCGGAGAATCTTGAACGCGTTGAGGATGCCTGCCCGCAGTTCCTGCTTGTCAACGTCCTGCAATCCGGAGCACAGCACCACGTCGCCGATCCCCGGCGCGGTGCTTGCAAGATGGTTAGAAGCGGAAAAAATGCCGTCCCTCCGCGAAGCAAAGAACCCGTTGGTGGTGTAGACCTCCCATGATTCCTTGGTCATGAGGGTGCTTGCAAAGCCATGGATGAAGACATCGATGAAGGGTCCCTTGCTGATGGGCAGGTACACAAAAGGCCGTCCCTGGACGAGCGCGGCGAGATGTTCCTTGATCACAAACCTTCCGCCAAACCCAGGACCGTAATCCACCACCACCCTGGGACGGGACAGGGCGGGCAGATCATAGCTGTGCTGGTTCCCATCAAATACAAGCGTATCTTTCACCAGGTTAACGGACGGCGCATGAAAGGAGAGAGCCCCGTTCCTGACCACTTCGGACGCGCAGGAAATTGCCATGAAGACGTCAAATGCATCCAGCCCTCGCCGCCAGGCCGGGTGGGCGTCTCGACGCATGGCGCGTAGCGCCGGATCGAATGTGCCCTGGCTGTAATTCTTCTCTCCAAATAGCTCGCGCAGCCTGGCATCGGCAAAATTCTCGTGAGACAGGAATGCGATTTCTCCATCGCTGCATATTCCCAGGGCGCACGGATACACATACTTATGGAAGTTGGGCGGCAAGGCTATTTCCCGGGGCACGCCCAGAAGCTCGCAAACATCTTCTGCATGGATCTGGTCTTCAGGGCGCTCAGGAGGTCTTTTCCACGGCGCGTCGAGCATGGGGGCCATATTACCGTAGACTGTTGCTTTGCATCTCGATCTTTTTCAGGAAAAATGTTTCAGGAAAATTGTATGAAATTCCATACCGAATACTTGACCTTCCAAACCAAGAAGCACCGCGAATACGTCCACATTACGCCGCAGGTGGAAAAGATTGTGCATGCCAGCGGCGTGACTAACGGCATGGCCCTGGTTTCTGCCATGCATATCACCGCGGGCGTGTATGTGAATGACGACGAGCGAGGGTTGATCCAGGACATTGACAAGTGGCTGGAGCAGCTTGCGCCGTTCAATGAAGCATACCTGCACCACCAAACCGGTGAGGACAACGGCGACTCACATCTGAAAGCCTTGCTCATACACCATCAAGTCATTCTTCCCGTAACCAACGGCAAACTGCTGTTGGGAACATGGCAGCGGGTGTTTTACGCTGAGTTCGATGGCCAGCGCGCAAAACGAGTAGTAGTCGCCGTAATGGGAGAATAAAGCCCTTGAAAGTAACGAGCGACCTAGTGCACAACCATTTCCGGTTTGAGCGGTTGCGTTGCGGCAGGCACTTTCAGCAGGATTTCCGAACGCCCATCTATAAGAGATAGCTCTCCGCCAATGGAATAAATTTGTTCGTGAATGTAGCTAAGCTCCTTGCCGATGATGCTTTTCGCGTCCAACATGGTGATCTGGGCGCTGTCAGCGGACCTCCACTTAAACTGAATGGTGCAACGGCCATCATTTGCCTGCGCCGAAATGGTGAGGATTAAAGGCCGTGTATTCCGGCCTACCAGCTTGCTCAAAAGCAGCACCAGAAGATGGCGCAGGACTGGACTGCTGGTAACCTGGATGGCAGAAGACCACTGGCGCTCCAGAGTCACCAACCCGGAATGCAAAAGCACAATAAAATCATTAAAGAGATCATTGAGCAGCGAATCCAAAGAAGCCCAGGGCGCGCTGGGCGCGGGAACTTCCCGCATCAGGACAGATATTGCCTTGGCCAGAGAAATGGCGCGGTCCGCCTGCTGCTCAATTGTTCTTAGATCAGCCAGCGGCTGAGCCCCACTTTTACGGATGCCTGCGACTTCAAGAAAACAACGTATGCTGGTAAGAGGCTGAGCCAGATCGTGCGCCAGTGAATGAATCAAGCCCCGGAGCGATGTTTGCTGCATGCCAAGATTATCTGCTACATCAATCAGGGCGCCGGGCGGATAGGTATGATTCACATCAATATGCGCGGGATCTGACTGGGCCTCCGCAGTCGATGCCGCAACTTGTGATGGGGCCTGCCTGCCAATTCGATAGCCCGCTCCCCTAATGGTATGAATCAGCTTTTCTTCATCTGCGAAATCGATTTTTCGGCGCAGATAATTCACATAAACGTCCACCAGATTGCTGTCGCTTTCTGGCTCAGATCCCCAGGAACCGCGCAGTAAATCGTTGCGCGTTACGGTTTCGCCGGCATGGCGCATGAGCAGCGCAAGAAGATCAAATTCCTTGGGGCTCAGCTTGATCTCATGCTTGCCTCGATGCACTTTGCGCGTCGCCGGATCAAGTTCCAGGTCGTCCACGCGCAAGATGCTCAACGCTGGATCGGCTTTGCGCCGCAGCAAGGCATTTGTCCGCGCCGCCAGTTCCTGGAAAGAAAATGGCTTCGTGATGTAGTCGTCGGCACCCAGGTTTAGAGATTGGATGCGGTCAGAAACCCTGTTGCGGGCGCTCAACACCATTACGGGAGTTTCCAAACCTTCAGCACGCAGCTTTTCAAGCAGCTTCAATCCATCCGTCTGACCGAAGTTCAGATCGAGAATGATTAATTTGTAGTTCTGGCGCTGTAGCTCGGAAATCACACTGTCTTCATTCAGCGCCGTATGGACGGAATAGCCTTCCGATTCGAGCGATTTCGATAAAAATGTTGCCAGGTGAAGATCATCGTCGGCAAGGAGTATGGACACAGCAATCGACCTTTCACTATGTTCGCCCGTAGAACGCCTTTAAGAAGTACTACGTCAGCATCTAACTAGCTGTTTCAAAAGTGGCTGTAACTTACGCTATTTTAAGGTTAGAAGGCCATGATTTTAGATCATAAAAACATTTCATGAGCGATATTAAAGTAATTTTAGAAGCTCCCAGTTCCATTTTGAATTTTGCGATGGAATGAAAAGATGCAGCTACCAAAAAGGAGCGCAAAGCCTCTTTTTATCATGGGTTTCCGTCATCTCTGTGGGGATGGACAGCGTCCTGGCACGCGCGATGCTTGAGGTTTTTGGTACGATAAAGAGTTTGATTCCAGTGAAAGGCGACTTCTGTATCAATGGCAGCCAAAGTCTATAAGAATTTCATCGGCGGCGAGTGGGTCGAATCACGCACGGGCCAGACCTACGAAAATTTGAATCCAGCGGACACACGTGATGTGATCGGCGTCTTTCAGCGCTCAGACAAACGCGACGTGGACGACGCCGTTTCCGCCGCCAAGCAGGCTTTCGAGCGCTGGCGACTGGTTCCTGCACCCAAACGCGCTGAAATTATCTACCGAACAGGCGAAATCCTGCTGGAGCGCAAGGAAGAGTACGCTCGCCTGATGACCCGGGAAATGGGCAAAGTTCTGAAAGAAACTCGCGGCGACGTGCAGGAAGCCGTAGATACGGCCTATTACATGGCCGGCGAAGGCCGTCGCCAATTCGGTGCCACAGTGCCGTCTGAGTTGCCTAACAAATTTGCCATGGCAGTGCGCATGCCAATTGGCGTGTGCGGGATGATCGCTCCTTGGAATTTTCCCATGGCCATCCCTTCATGGAAGCTGCTGCCTGCCCTGGTCTGTGGCAACACTTGCGTGATCAAGCCTGCGGAAGACACTCCGCTTTCAACGCTCAACCTGCTTAAGGCGCTTACTGATGCCGGCTTGCCCAAGGGCGTAGTCAACGTAGTGACAGGATTTGGGCCGGAAGTCGGCGCGCCGATTGCCGAGCACCCTAATGTTCAGGCAATTTCATTTACCGGATCGAGCGAGGTGGGACGCATTGTGGGCGAAACGGCTGCGCGAGGCTTTAAGCCATGCTCACTGGAAATGGGCGGCAAGAACGCCATCATTATTCTGGACGACGCAAACCTTGATCTGGCTCTGGAAGGCGTTCTCTGGGGCGCGTTTGGAACCACGGGGCAGCGTTGCACTGCGGCCAGCCGCGTGATTGTGCAAAAAGGTGTTTACCGCCAATTTGCGGACAGGCTGATCTATCGCGCTCAGCGACTGAAAGTCGGCAATGGCCAGGATGAAAGTGTGGAGATGGGGCCGCAGATCAATGAGCAGCAGGTGGCCACCACGGAAAAGTACGTCCAGATTGGCAAGAATGAAGGCGCAAAACTGGAAGCGGGCGGGAAAGCGCTGAATACTACCGACCATGCTTATGGCTGGTTCTTTGAGCCGACGATCTTTACTGATGTGAATGAGAAGATGCGCGTGGCCCAGGAAGAAATCTTTGGGCCGGTGCTCAGCCTGATTCCGGTTGATAACTTTGACAAGGCCATTGAGATTGCCAATAGTGTGCCTTATGGTCTCTCGTCATCGGTCTACACGCGCGATGTAAACAAGGCTTTCCGCGCCATGCGCGATATTTACGCCGGCATTACATACGTGAATGCGCCGACGATCGGCGCTGAAGTGCATCTACCTTTCGGTGGAACCAAGGCAACCGGCAACGGACATCGCGAAGGCGGTCTGGGCGCGATTGACTTTTACACCCAATGGAAATCCTGCTACATCGATTTTTCTGACCGGCTGCAAAGGGCGCAGATCGATACAGGGGAATGAAGCAATCAGCAAATGGCAATTAGCAATTAGCTCAGCTAAAGCAACCGACACAGTTACGTCTTTAGGAGCGGGAGGACTTCAAAAGCTAAGAGCCAAGCTAATCGTCAACTGCCAATTGCTAATGCTAACTTATAATGACTCGCAGGACTTTCGCGGATTGTTACCAATTGGCGCGAGAGCTGTTTTGTGCCTGAGCAGAAACCGAATAAAAGCAACCGTTCTCTCCCCTTAACGCAGCGGCGCGCCCTGCTTATTCCGCTGGCGCTGGGCATTGTCCTGCTTTTCGGCGTGGTTTTCTCACAGCAGGCTTTCAACCTAAAGCCACTGCGACCGGATTCTGCCGGACAGACCCTTGGATTAGTAGCGCTTTCAGCACTGGTTTTTCTGCTGCTGGTTGTGCTTACCTTCGTCCTATTTCGGAACCTGCTTAAGCTTTATGCCGAGCGCCGGCTGGGAGTGCTCGGTTCACGCTTCCGCACACGCATGATGGTGGGCGCTCTCGTCCTGTCATTCGCGCCCGCGATTGTGATGTTTATGTTTTCTTACGGGCTGATGAACCGGTCAATCGATAAATGGTTTTCCAGCCCGGTAAACGCGTTGCATCAGGGGTCGGGACGCGTGGCTGCTCTACTCACTGCTTCGCAGGGAGACAATGCGCGCCACACGGCCATGGACATTGCGGAGTCTCCGGAAATCCAGCATGCCTTCGAGACCGCCAATTACAGCGGCGTACTGCATGAATTTCGACGCCACCAGAACACGCTGCAAAATGGCTTTGCTGTAGCGATCCGCGATGACGCCCCTGTAGCCAGTTGGAACCTGCCGCGGCCCTGGCCGATGCTGCGCCAGTCTTTTCCCGATTTAAATAAACTGCAACAGTCTCCGGAAAAATGGATGTTCCAGAATGCCGAGTTCCTGGTGGCCACGGCGCGTGCAGGAAAATCGGGGGAGATCCTGATCGGTCTGCCGCTGCCCAAGGATTTTTCTCCCACGCTTAACCAGATTAACCAGGACCAGCATGACTACGAAACTTTGGGACATGAGGCAAAGCGCATTCGCGGCCTGTACATGCTGCTATTGACGATGCTGACGGTATTGGTCTTGTTTGTGGCCACATGGTCTTCACTCTTTGTGGCCAAACTGGTGACGCGCCCTGTGGAAGCACTGGCGCTGGCCACGCGTGAGATATCACTGGGACATCTAGGGCACCGCGTTGAAGTTTCTGCCGCGGACGAACTGGGTGAACTGGTTTCATCCTTCAACACTATGGCTGGGGAACTGGAGTCCAACCGCACCAAGATTGACCAGTCTGCACGGGCTTTAACCCAATCAAACACTGAGTTGGAGCAGCGCCGCCGACACATTGAAACAATTCTGGAAAGTATTCCTACCGGCGTGCTGTCTCTTGATCCGCAAAGACGCGTTACGCACAGCAACGTGGCTTTTGGGCGGATGTTCTGGCCCAACGGAGGCGCGCCCGTGATTGGATCGACGCTGCGCGAAGTCTTTAATGATGAAACCGCTTCCGATCTCGAACATCTTTTGCGCCGCGCTGATCGAATGTCTGTAACCGCCGCGCAGTTCGAAATTCCAATAGACAAAGACAAGCTCAATGTGAGCGTTACGGTGTCATCGGTGCAGCACGGCAAGCAGCGGTTGGGATACGTGATCGTGTTTGAGGACTATAGCGAATTGCTGAAGGCGCAACGCGAAGCTGCATGGCGTGAAGTGGCGCGCCGCGTGGCGCATGAAATCAAGAACCCGCTTACGCCTATAGCGCTTTCCGCAGAGCGCATTCGGAAGCATCTGGAACGGGGCCTGTCGCCAGACCAGGCGTCATTGAAAGTGATCCATGACTGCGCGGAAACAATCACTGAAGCCGTGCAGACCGTTCGCTCGCTGGTGGATGAGTTCTCTTCTCTGGCGCGCTTTCCCGCGGCGCAGCCGAGGCCAGCGGACATTAATGAAATTGTGGAAGGCACGCTGGCCATGTTCAACGGCAGGCTGGATGGCATACACGTGGAAAAACAATTGGATTCCAACTTGCCGCTGGCCATGGCCGATCCTGAAGCGATCAAACGCGCGCTGGCCAATCTGATTGACAATGCCGCTGAAGCCATGCACGATTCGCACGTGCGCGAAATTCATATCACCACGTCATTGCTGGATGGCCGCGATGGCCTGGAGATTATGATTGCCGATACCGGTCACGGCATCAATCGCGAGGTAAAAGAAAAATTGTTTCTGCCATATTTTTCCACCAAGAAGCGCGGCACTGGACTGGGACTGGCCATCGTGAGGCGCATCATTGACGACCACCATGGCTCCATCCGCGTGGAAGAAAACAAGCCGGCGGGCGCAAAGTTTCTGGTAGAGCTGCCGCTGGCAACAGAGATGGCGGCATCGGAGTCGCAGAGTGCATAGCGTCCTGGTGGTGGATGATGAGCGCGATATCCGGGAGTCACTCCGTGGAGTCCTAGAAGATGAAGGCTACAAGGTGCTGCTGGCGGAGAGCGGCGAGGCGTGCCTCGAACAATTAAAGAAGCGTTCCTGTGAAGTGGTGCTGCTGGATATATGGCTGCCGGGCATCGACGGCCTGGAGACGCTCGAAAAAATCAGGCAACTGGAAGATCCGCCGGAAGTAGTGATCATCTCCGGCCATGGAACGATTGAGACGGCAGTCCGCGCCACCAAACTTGGGGCATTCGATTTTCTGGAGAAGCCGCTTTCGCTGGATAGAACACTCATTGTTCTGAAGAACGCGCTGGAAGCGCATCGCCTGCGCCAGGAGAATACTGAATTTAAAAAGCAGTTTCAGGCAAAGAGCGTGATTGTGGGTGAAAGCATTCCCATGAAGGCCCTGCGGCATGAGATTGCGGTGATGGCGCCCACGAACGGGCGTGTGCTGATTTATGGCGAGTCCGGCACAGGCAAAGAGTTGGTGGCGCACGCCATCCATGCGCACAGCCTGCGCAAGGACAAACTTTTTGTCGAGGTAAACTGCGCCGCCATTCCGGAAGACTGGATTGAAAGCGAGCTTTTTGGACATCGCAAAGGCGCGCTGCCCGGCGCAGCCAGCGACAAAGAAGGGAAGTTCGAGAAAGCGAATGAAGGCACGCTGTTTCTGGATGAAGTGGGCGACATGAGCCTGAAAACGCAATCCAAGGTGCTGCGCACGCTCGACGAGCAGAAATTTACGCCGGTTGGCGATGATGATCCGGTGAAGGTGGACGTGCGGGTGATTGCAGCCACCAATAAGGACCTGGATGAAGAAATCTCGCGCGGCAATTTTCGCGAAGACCTGTTCTACCGGCTGAACGTGATTCCGTTTTACGTTCCTCCGCTGCGCGAGCGCAAAGAAGATATTCCGCTGCTGTCAAAGCATTTTCTGAAAGAGTTTTCCGCCGCTTACAGCCGCCGGTCTCGTGAAATTACCGATGAGGCCATTGAAACGCTCACACGCTATGCCTGGCCGGGAAATGTCCGCGAGCTGCGCAATGTGATTGAACGGCTGGTCATTATGAATCCTACGGCGCACAAGATCGAGCGCAAACACCTGCCTCCGCTGATCCATCGTGAAGGTGGTCGCTCTTCTGCGGCGGGCTTTTCCACGCTGCACCAGGCACGTGCGGCTTATGAGCGTGACTACATCCTGAAAAAGCTGGACGAGAACCACGGCAATGTGACCCGCGCCGCAGAAGTGCTTGGGTTGGAGCGCAGCCATCTGTACCGCAAGATGAAGACTCTAGGGATTGCGGTGAAAGAGTAGGAGCGGGAGCGACTATTACTACGCATTCGCATCCTACACCGACACCTCCGTTTCTTGAGGATCCCGTTAAGATAATTCCGAGTTTTGGCGAGTTATCAGACCAAAGCAAATCAAGTATTGACAGGCTGACCACCCACGCTTATTCTCTATTTCAAGAGCGAACAAGAAGCGAATAAAATTTGCCCAGCCATGTCATCTATTGCCATCATCCGTTCCCATATTGAAAGCCGTATTCCCGGAGCTTTCACTATCTACGAACGCCAAGGGCCAGAAGTCTTCCAAACCGGAATTCCGGCCCTAGATCGCGAAACGGGCGGCATCCCTAAAGGCGCTTTAACTCAGCTATGCGCTCCAGTGGGAATTACCTCTGGCAGGACATCTTTACTGTTGTCACTACTGGCACAAGTGACAGGCAAAGAACAGTTCTGTGCCATCGTGGATGCATCGGACAGCTTCGATCCCGAATCGGCACATGCCGTGGGAGTCTGTTTGTCACGCTTGCTTTGGGTCCGGTGTATCCAACCTGGCATGAAAGCTGTGGAACAGGCATTCAAGTCGGCAGACATTCTTATACAAAATGGCGGTTTTGGAGTCATTGCAATTGATCTGGGTAATGCGGATGAAAGGCTAATCAGGAAAATTCCACTCACTACCTGGTTCCGCTTTGCACGCGTTATGGAAGCGCACCCAACTGCATTGATGATATTGCTGCCTTACTCCACTGCGCAGAGCTGTGCGGCGCTTACCCTCAAGCTGGATGCATCAGCCCAATGGAGCGGGACCGAGGGAATATCCCATACACGGCTTATTTCAAGTGTGGAGTTCAATGTTGAGGTGGGGCGCACACGCACAAAGAAGCCTGCCCAGAGCGCAAAAAACAATTTCACTGTAAGACCGCAATGGGCGTGAATCATGTTTGGCTGCATTCATGTCCCCGATTTCCCGGTGCAAGCAGCGCTGCTTGGCGAATTGAAGCGATTGCCTGTGGCTCTGCTGGATGGTCCTGAATCCGTGCTAAAAGTAGTTGCATGTAACGCGCCAGCGCGTGGCGCCGGAATTTTCACTGGCATGACAAAGGCGCAGGCTGAGATTTGCGGTGTAACGCTGATAAAACGCATTCAAGAGCGTGAGGATGCGGCACAAGCCGAGTTGATGGATGGCGCTTATAACTTTTCACCTCGCATTGAGATCACCAGCCAGGGAACAATCATTATTGACCTGAGCGGATCAGAACGGCTCTTAGGCACAGGCAAGACCATTGCTCAACTCATTCTGAGTGAAGTGACAAAGCGGGGCTTTGAAAGCAATGTCGCTATAGCCAGCAACCCTGATACCGCACATTATGCTGCCCGTGGCTTTAAGGGAATCACGGTCATTGGCGCCGGTGATGAAGCTCAGTGTTTAAGCAAGCTGCCGGTTGAAGTGCTCGGCGTTGAGCCTGACATTCTTGATCTCCTTGATGCCTGGGGAATCAACGATTTTAAATCCCTGGCCGCACTGCCCTCACTTGATCTGACTGAAAGACTTGGACAATACGGGCTGCACTTGCAACGGCTGGCAAGAGGCGCAGTCATGCGGGAGCTGACGCCTGCCGCACTGCCAGCATCGTTTCAAGAGAGCACAGAACTGGAAGAGCCTATTGAACTGCTGGAGCCACTTGCCTTCCTTCTCCATCGCCTGTTGGAACAATTAATGGAGCGCCTGGTTGAGAGATCGTTGGCTACCGATCACATTGAGATTGAGCTGACGCTTGAGGTCAATTCCGATCGCGATATAAAGGCAGCCGTATGCTGTTCAGCTCTCACCACATATCAGCGCACAGTTAAATTGCCGGTGCCAACCCAGGATGGCAAGGTGCTGCTCAAGCTGGCGCAGCTTGATCTTGCAGCGCATCCGCCATATGCGCCAGTGAAGAAAATTAAGATTGAAGCGAAACCAGCCCGCATAAGATTTACGCAAACTGGATTATTTCAGCCTCTTGCACCTGAACCGGCAAAGCTGGAAATTACCATGGCGCGTCTTCGCGCTGTGGTTGGTGAAGCAGATTGGCAGAATAGAAATTTAGTTGGATTTCCTGGGCGGCTTGACTCGCATAGGCCTGACCATTTCCAGGTTGTGCCGCCGGCTAAGCAAGATAACACTGCGGAACCATCTACACGGTTGGCGTTGCGCCGGTTTCGCCCTGTGATTCCGGCGCGAGTTGAAGTGAGCGCCGAACAAACGCCGGTTTGGATTGGATTCTCCCGCAGGAAAGGACGGGTGACTTGTGCATCTGGGCCGTGGCGCAGCGGGGGGCAGTGGTGGGATGCGGCAGGCGAGTGGCTGCGGGAAGAATGGGACATCAATCTAACAATTGACGGGCAGCCGGCGCTCTACCGGATATTTCGCGATCTGGGCACACGAAAGTGGTTTGTTGAAGGGATCTATGACTGAGCCATGCAATATGTTGAATTCCATGCCCGGTCTGCATTCTCTTTTCTTGAAGGTGCTTCACTCCCTGAAGCATTGATAGCGACTGCTGCTGACCTGGGCCTTCCCGGCATGGCGCTGCTTGATCGAAATGGCTTTTATGGTTCGGCGCGCTTCCACATGGCCGCCGACAAGAGCGGCATTCGCGCTCATGTTGGCACTGAACTGAGCGTTACCGACGAAACAGGTACAGTCAATTATCCATTGCTTTGTGAATCGCAGATTGGGTACCAAAACCTTTGCCGTATGATTACGCGCACCAAACTGCGAGTACCAAAGCACGTAGAGAGTTTCGCTCAGCTCAATGAACTGGAAGAGCACGCAGCTGGGTTGATCTGCCTCACAGGGGACGAGAGTGGTCCTCTGGCTCTGGCCTTGCGTACTGGTGGAATCGATGCCGGCCGGAAGCTTCTGAAAAAGCTTAGGAGGATCTTTGGCCCAAGTAATGTATACATTGAATTGCAGCGACATTTCCAACGAGAGCAGGAACACCGTAATCAATGCGCAATGGAATTAGCGCGTGAGTTGAACCTGCCGTTGTTGGCTACGAATGGAATCAGCTATGCAACTGCTGCAGAACGTGAAGTTCTAGATGTCTTCACCTGCATCAAAAACAAGCGCCAACTAACAACGGGAGGGCGACTCCTATGCAAAAGCTCTGAGCGATGCATCCGTACGCCGGAGCAGATGGCGCAAATATTCGGGGATGTTCCAGAAGCCATCAGCAATACATTCGAGCTATCTTCACGTCTGCAATTCAGCCTGGAAAAGCTTGGGTATGAGTTTCCCCGCTATTCGACGCCGGCCGGCGAAAGCATGGATTCATTTCTCTACGCGCGCACCTGGGACGGCGCGCGTAAGCGATACCAGCCGATCACGGACAAGGTGCAAAGCCAGCTTAATCGTGAACTCAAGCTGATAGCGCATCTTGGCCTGGCCGGATATTTCCTCATTGTCTGGGACATCATTCGCTTCTGCAACAAGAACGGCATTCTGGTTCAAGGCCGAGGATCAGCTGCCAATAGTGCTGTCTGTTATTCCCTGGGAATTACCGCCGTGGATCCGATTGGCATGGACTTATTGTTTGAAAGATTTTTGTCTGAAGAGCGCGGCGAGTGGCCAGACATCGATCTTGACTTGCCTTCCGGTGACGACCGCGAGAAGGCCATTCAGTATGTCTATCAGCGTTACGGGCAACTCGGCGCTGCAATGACGGCAAACGTCATTACTTATCGGGGACGGCTGGCAGCGCGCGAAGTGGGAAAAGTTTTTGGCTTTGATGCAGAAACACTCAACCGATTGTCCGCTTTGGTGGGCAATTTTGAATGGCGAGGGCCGAATGACACCCTGGACCAGCATTTTACGACTGCCGGGTTTGATCTCACACAAAAACGCATATGGAAATATCTTGATCTTTGCCTACGTCTTCAAGACCTGCCAAGACATTTAAGCCAGCACTCTGGCGGCATGGTGATCTGCCAGGGCCAGCTTGATTCTGTTGTGCCGCTGGAACCGGCGACGATGCCGAACAGAGTTGTTGTGCAATGGGACAAGGATGACTGCAGCGATCTGGGCATTGTAAAGGTTGATTTGCTTGGATTGGGCATGATGGCGGCGCTCAAAGATTCGATCGTGCTGATTCGCGACCACTACGGCGAAGATGTGGATCTGGCACGTCTCCCGGCAGATTGCCCGGATGTTTACGGAGTGATCCGCGAAGCTGACACAATCGGCATGTTTCAAATCGAGAGCCGGGCGCAGATGGCGTCACTGCCGCGAAACCATCCAGAGAAATTTTACGATCTGGTAACGCAGGTTGCGCTTATCCGGCCGGGGCCAATTACCGGCGCAATGACAGCTCCGTATCTGAGGCGCAGGCAAAAAAAAGAACCGGTCAGCTATCCTCATCCGTCACTGGAAACGGTATTGAAGCGTACTTTAGGCGTGCCGCTGTTCCAGGAGCAGCTCCTGAAGATGGCGATGATCTGCGCCAACTTCACGGGCGGCGAAGCTGAAGAATTGCGCCGTGCTCTCGGGCATAAACGGTCCAGGCAACGGATGATGGAAATTGAAGTCAGGCTTCGTGCCGGGATGACCCAGAACGGCATTGCTCTCAAGGCACAGGATGAGATTGTCCAGTTCATCACTTCATTTGCGCTGTATGGATTCCCCGAGTCACATTCTGCCAGCTTTGCTTTGATTGCCTACGCCAGCGCATTCCTGAAAGTGCGATATCTGGGGGCATTCACGGCGGCATTGCTGAACAATCAGCCCATGGGATTTTACTCGCCGGCCACTCTGGTAAAAGATGCGCAAAGACATGGCTTGAAAGTAAGGCCGATCGATGTGACGCGCTCAAAATGGGACTGCTCACTGGAAGAATCCGATGGAAAAATTGTGATGCGGATTGGGTTGCGCTATGTGCGCGGCCTGCAGCAGATAGCGGCTGAACGCCTGGTCAAGGCAAGAGAGCAGCGCCAATTTGGCTCGATTGAAGAACTGGCGCGGCGCGTGCCTGAGCTGAGCCGGGCAAATTTGCGCATGCTGGCCCAGATAGGCGCTTTGAACCATATCAGCGCAGACACCAAGTTGCACCGGCGCGATGCACTCTGGCAAGTGGAGAAGGCAGCGCAGCGCGTCGGCAGCTTGCTTGAGGGAGTGATTGAGCAGGATACTGTTTCGCCGCTCAAACCCATGGAAATTGAAGAGCGGCTTATATCCGACTATCACGGCACCGGCCTCACCACCGGCCCTCATCCCATGTTCTACCGGCGGGCGGAGATGCGCAGGCTCAACATCAAGTCTGCTGCGGAAATGGGAGCAATGGCGCATGGCAAGAGAGCCACAGTTGCTGGAGCGGTCATCACACGGCAACGCCCAGGTACGGCCAGCGGCCTGATCTTTCTTACGCTGGAAGATGAAACCGGCTACGCCAATATCATCGTCATGCCGCAGGTTTATGAAAAGTATCGCCAGGCCGTTCTGGATCCCAGGTTCATTCGCGTATCTGGCACCGTACAGAACCAGGACGGAATCGTTCATTTAAAAGCTGACCATGTTGCGGCCTTAACGGTCAGCGCAGCCCAAATGACTTCCCATGATTTCCATTAGTTTACTGCGGGCTATCGATAGTTTCGGCGCGTGCCGGAGCCGAGGGCCGGGCCAGGATTCATCGTGCTTTCCCGCAGGCACTCTCACCGGGCGCCCAAAGTCCGCGCCATGGAGATCATTGAAGAGGTTGAGCCTGTCCGCCGCGGCATTTATGGCGGACCAGTCCTCTACGCCGACTTCGCCGGCAATCTCGACTCCTGCATCGCCATCCGCACCATGCTGGTGAAAGGCAAAAAGGCTTACGTGCAGGCCGACGCCGGCATCGTGGCCGACTCACCCCGAAAGCGAGCATCAGGAATGTCTGAACAAGGCCCAGGCGCTGGTGCGGGCGGTGGAGTTGGCAAGGTCAGGGGAGTAGAAGGAGATTGCCGAATTGCCAAAATTGAAAGTCCGCATTCGTCGGGTGCGAAAAGCGCTGCGCTGAAGCTGCTGGCGGCTGCCCCTGAGACTTGGCTGCCGAGCTAAAGAAAACCCCCGCTGACCCGAAGTTTATGAAGGAACGCGCAGCCTAAGACCCCGAAGCGCGGTCTTTAAATGAATTATTGGTTGATACCAATGCCTGCTCGCGCTGCGCTGGAGCTTACGGCCGCAGCCGTTGCCAAACAGGAAGTGAACGCGCCCTTCACGCGATTCCGGCGTTAGGCGGTTCTGGCGAGCCTGAAGACTTCTGCTCCACTGGCCAAAACGACAATTGAGACTCTGAGACCTCTGAAGGTACGCTGACAGGTTCGATTACCCCGCTGTGATGGGACGCAGGGAGTATGGGGCCGTTTTGTTTTGCTGTCTCATACAACGACTCCACTAAATTCCCATAGTTTATGGTGTTAATCTCCAACAAACCGTCTACAGGCAAACCTTTTTCTGTAGGAGCTTTGACCCATCGACCATTGATAAGTTTCTGCCGAGCGTGGGCTTTGCGAAATGGATTTGCATCTGTGATTGTGACCGCAGAAAGACCGACAAGTAAAGGTAAGTGCCGCCTTCCCCCAACAGCTATTAATCGAAAACCACGTCCGAGAGCTTGCTCTATATTCATCAACTGCCAAATGTGCCATTTCGCTTTAGTGCGACTCGCCAAGCCCGTCTGAAACTCTTGGGCAACGATTGAGAGATGTCTGTGATCGCGAAAGAAAGACCGCCAGCAATTCCAATCCTGTCGGTTAAAGGCATTCACGTGCGGAATAACACTCAATCCTTCCGCCGAAAAGCGTTCTGCTTCGCAGAGAGATCTGCTTCGATTTACCAAGTGCTCCGGACGGGGCACATCAAGGGGAAATGAAAAATTGGGTGCCGTTATATGAGAAACACCTAAGCAAGCAAGATATTTTGCAAGTTCCCGTGATTCACTATAATGCCAGTGATGTTCGAGACGATTATCTTTTCCAATTGATAGAAGTAACACTTCAGAGTCGGGAGATAAACGAAAATAACGCCTTAAATCAGACGGCCCATTAAAACGACGGTCGGAATCTGGAGCTGTTACATCAAAGGTTGTAAGGGCTGCCCATTTTGAGGACAAAAATCCTGAGCGTGAATATCCGTGATGGACGTGCGGAATATAGAGAGGAAGATTGTCAAGCCCATGGCGGATTGCATAACTGCGCCGCATCGTCATTCCACCCGCATCCTGGACAACGCTCACCCAATTGTCCGCTCTAGGGCAAGCCAGCGTGCAATTTTTAGGGATGCCGCAGCAATTCGCGTAGCAATCGAATTCTGTTGTGCCGCCACATGGCTTTAACAAGGGGCAGCGCTCGCATCCAAGTCCCATTGGCGTGCCAATGGCTGTTTTTGAGGTCGGGCCGAGTGTGAAGCGATTCATTGGACTGTCTTTGCCTTGTTTCTACCGGCCATTCGTGCTTGGACATAGAACGGCTCTGATGGGGTACTTACGCGGACGATACTAACCAGCAGCGCATTGTGCAACTCAGGATGCCGCTTGAACAGTTTTTTTAAATCCTGAGCAGCCTCGCCCCTGACCTCGGCAACCGCCTTGCTCCCATACATGACAGCGATCCGCGCTTTGTCACCCCGCTGGAAGATGGTCAGCCGTGTGCCGAGTGGGTATGTCTCATTTTCGTGCAACCAATGGCATGCATAAGTGACCGTCTCCTCTTCCTCCGGAACAAAGAGTGGAGATGGTTTCAAGCCGCTGCTCTTAGATTCCTGAAGTTGATGTTTGAATCTCTCTTCGCTCTTTCTAATCCAATCAACACCCATGGTCACCTTTCTGAAGTCAAAGCGCGGAATATATATTCGCGTCCGACCCGTTGTTTACGAACCAATCGCATTCGATGAAGATTTGTGAGTCGATTGATCCATCCAGTCTTGCCGATCCTAGCTCGATTCTGATTCTTCCTGTAGAGATCAGTAGCAGAGGCAGATTCCATTTGTTGAATTGCTGCCAGCGCTTCTGCGTATGCGCTATCTAGGTTTCCGAGAAGTTCAACTTGACGCACGATGCCTTTTTCCATTTTGCCTGTTGCCACAACGAACCCTTGTAATTCGAGAACCAGTTTCAGCTCATCTAGACAGGTACGGTTGAGGCCAACCAAAATGAAGTAACGATTCAACTCTCCCGCTATTGCCATTCGCAGTAAGGAAATGAACGTAGCTCCGAAATAGCTTGCTGTCGCAATTTCAATCCCGGTCCAATCGAGAATTACGATGTCTTCATCTGCCGTCTCCTCAATCGCTGCTACGAATTTTGGGAAATCACGCAGCCCCCCCGATTTGCCCGCGAGTGTATTTAATCCGGTAATCTCGTGAATCTTAATGATGTGGGTCATAATGAATCCATAAAGGAAATGCTCACCGCGTTCACTAGTATCAGTGAACGCGGTGAGCATTGTCAAGTCTTTTTCGGACTATTTTTCTCGCGTTTGTTTGGGTGGATCAAGAGCGCAGCGAACAGATACATGGACACCTGGCATCGCCGGAAGGTAGATGAAATCTTTCTTACGCTCATGTTGTGTGCGGTCTATGACCAGCGCGGCCTCGCCGCTGCGGATTCGAGCGGTACCCCAAAGATCGGCAAGTGCATGAAGCAGAGAAGGAAAACCCATACCGCCGCCGTCTGCGCAGCGGGAAACTCCGGGCTCAATGGCTTGGCGTATAGCGTCCATTGACGACGAGAGATTTTGAAACTGCGGGTTTGTTTGTAGGCTGGCGAGTATGCCAATGCCGTTATCAGCAATGCTAAAGGCAAACTTTCGCCTGCGAATTTGGTAAGCCACAAGTCCTGGGGTGAGAGATTCGCTGTGTTGCCATACGTTATCAGCCATCTCAATGACTGCGCCGGTCAATGCCCTAGCAAGATGGGAAGGAAAACCACTTTGGGAAAGTTCATCCACTAATTCACGTAAGCGTTTCACCCACCAGGAATCATCTGCACTGGAGGGCAGGATCAGGACCGTTGCATTTTCATTCTGTAATTTGGCGGGGCTTTTGCATCCTAGTCCACGCGCGCTCATTAGCAACGACCAAATCGGACATCTGGCAACTCGAACCAAAGCTGCCGGCCTTGTGCGGTCCGCTCGCCAAAAAGAAGTTATGCTTGCCAGCTCAACAGCTGCCGCTAAAGATAAGCACTTTCCATTCGTTGAGAGCGTAACCGGAACTTCCGCTTCGGAAAGACGCCAGTGAAAGTGCTCCACATCGTGGATTTGAACGACAGTGCCCGTAGTTGATCTCCGTAAACCTGAATGGAGCATACCATCATCAATTGTGAGAAACTCGGTAGGCAGAGCAGTTTCTAGCGCGCTCCGCTTCGCTGCGCGCAGGCCTGCGGGGCAAGGAATAGAGTCGACTGAAGGCCTTCTATTAACCCATCTGTTGACAGCATTAGAAATCCGCTCATAAACTGACAAGTATGGAAGTACATTTCACCCATGAGCAAGAAGTGCGGCTCTTGAAAATTGCCACGCATGAGGGCATTGACCCTGCGCAGTTGGTCAAGGAAGCCGCGTTACGCCTGCTTGAGGATGACACGCGTTTCCGTAACGCCGTGCATCAAGGCATTCAACAGGCTGACCAGGGTCAGTTGATTGAAGAAGATGAAATGGATGCTCGTGTCCGGCGGCTGTTTCCTTCTTGATGCGTATCCGCTGGACGCCCACCGCAGCAGATGATCTGGAGCACATCAAGGACTATCTGACGGAGCATTATCCCCACCTTGCATGGTCCACCGTCTTTGAGCTTTATGAAGCCATCCGTTCCCTAAAAACATTCCCACAGCGTGGGCGCCCAGGGCGTGAGCCAGGAACCCACGAACTGGTCTTTTCTCGCCTACCCTACATTGCTGTCTACCGCATCAAGGAACAAACCGTGGAAGTCTTACACATCCATCATGCCGCCCAGAACCGGCCTTGAATCTTGGTCCAAACTAGTGTCGTAAACAGGGGCGTATTTCCTTGACATGAGGGCGAATAAATGGTAAATCTAGGGATTCGCTCCAGAGCGAAAAAGTGGTGCGTTGAACGATCTTTGAAAACCAGCATTCAGCCATCAGCGGTCAGCCAAAAAAGGCGGGTACTTGGTACTTAGTATTTGTAAGGCAACTGCGCGTTGCGACCCTCTGCCGAATCTCTCAGCATTGGGTCGTGTTGGGTGACCTTGGGTGAAATTGGGTCAACATAGGGGGTAGGGCAGGGGTGAGTCGGGCTGAAGGTACAGGCAGAGGGTCGCAATGTGCGTGAAGCCTACGCCAATTGCATAGAAATGGCTGAAGTCTACGCCAGTCTGGAATGATTTGGGATAAAGCCTCTCAAGTGTACGCCAATCTGGGATGACCCAGGGAGGGGGATGGCAAAGATCGGGTAATCCGGTGATCGGGACATCGGGTAATCGGAAGGCAAAACTTACCGAATTGCCGAGATCGCGCGTGAATCGGAAAGCAAAAGGCAGCGACGCAAGGGAACGAAATCAAAGTTGAAGGCCCTTGAATCCTCTCGAATCCAAGGGCCACATGCGATGTCGGACCTATAAGCCGAATTCTGTACGGCATTGCTGCCGCTGACGGTCATTCCTCTAGGCCGGTCATTACTGATCGGCTCAAGCGACCTACCCGAAAGTTTGACGCCTCGAGCCGAGACGTATTCTGGATATTGCTATCCGGAATTCCTTCCCTATTTGGTCTTGCTCCGTGTGGGGTTTGCCATGCCTCGAGCATTACTGCGCGAGCGGTGCGCTCTTACCGCACCTTTTCACCCTTACCGCAACAGTCGAACATCTCAGGCTTGCGGGCTTGCGCCTGCTTTGCCTTTGCGTCCGGCTCAAAAGCGGAATCGGCTTTCGCCATTCACTTAAGTCCAAGGGTTCCGCAACGGCTTGCGCCTGCTTCACCCTCGCGTCCGGTTGGAGCAGAACGGCTCTCACCGTCTCGCTCACCCGGCCGGCGGCGGTATATTTTCTGTGGCACTTTCCGTCGAGCCACTTCAGCGCCGCGCCAAAACGCGCCACTGAAGCACCCTCCCGGACGTTATCCGGCACACTGCTCTGTGGAGTTCGGACTTTCCTCTCTCTGGATCGCGCAGCCCGGGAAACCCCGGCGTCCACAAGCCAGACAGCGACCATCCGGTTCGACATCAGCTATCCATATTATAAGATGAATTTGGGCAGCAAAGGATTTGACCTCAACCGCCAGCAGTCTTGAAATCGGGCCGGCAGCAGCCTAGAGCCAAAGATGTTTTAAGGAGCCAGAATTTGATGAGTCGCCATATTTGGAAGGTTGCACTGATGTGTGCCTTGATGACGTGTGTGGGCGTTTCCACGGCAGTATTTGGGTTCTCTAAAGCGCATGAACCCACTCCGGCCGAGCAAAAAGCTATTACCAAATACACTGACGTGATGAACAAGGTGCTTGACCAGTTCCGCAGCCCTGACTGGACGGAAAAAATCGACGCGACCATTGACCATCCAATGGTGAGCACTTTTGGCGACCGTCCTATGGACATTGACCAGTTGCTCCAGCGCACCTATGAGGTCCGCAAAGACTCAAAGCGCTATAAGACGCTGATTGAGCCTCGGCTGCAGAAATTGGCCACCATCAAGGACCTTTCAAAAAAACAGCTTGAAGCCGCCGAGATTGAAGACTTGCAGCACCTCCAGGTACAGGTCCACTTCAACATGCTGGTGGTCCCCATGATTACCGGCCCCGACCCAAAAGTTGACCCCAAGGTTCCCGGCACGACTTTTGTGCACAAAGACCGCAACAATCCTTTCAGCCACGGCGTGGCTTACGTCTTGTTCTTTAGCGGCACCAAGAACGGCCGATGGGAAGAGGCGAATGACGTTTATCGGAACTTCTTTGTTCACAAGCCGGATACGCCGTTCATTGAAAACATTGAAGTCCGGATTTTTGGCTCGGAAGACCGTATTAAGGAGCTGCTGCGCAAGATCGACTGGCGGCAGGTGAATGCTGGCCTGACCATGTAAGGCGTGGGAACTTAGAGCCCCTCTTGCAAATTTTCTTTGGCCGGAATCGCGCCGCTATCCGCATCAAAGGCCGATTTGTAAAGTATTATTAAGGCACTGGGTAAACAATTTAGAATGAACGTAGATCGCGGGCGGCAATGTTGAATTTTCTTCCAGGATTGATAGCGGCTGGTTTGGCCACGTGCGGCATGGGCTTTTACCTGCTTTGCCTGTGGAGCGCCCGGACTTTTCTCCGCTCGCGTAGCCGGCAAGCAACTGTCGTCGCGCCGCCGGTAACCGGGGCTCCCGAGCCAGGGCTCCCGGATTGCGCCGCTTTTGCGCAATCTGGGATGGTGGAACCGCGCCGCTTTTGTGCGGGATGTGGTGGGGTAAGCATTCTCAAGCCGCTGCGCGGCGTTGATCCGCAGATGTATGAGAGCTTTCGCAGCCACTGCACGCAGGATTACCCGGAGTACGAAATCATTTTTGGCGTAAGTGAGCCGGACGATCCTGCCGTGGAAGCCGTTGAGAGGCTGATCCGCGAATTTCCCGGCTGCGAAATTCGTCTGCTCGTGTGTCCTGAGGTGCTCGGCAACAATCGCAAGACCAGCAATCTGGTGCAGATGCTGGGCTCCGCGCAGTATGACCACATTCTGATTAATGACAGTGACATTTACGTCACGCCTGATTATATTCGCCGCGTGATGGCGCCATTCGCTCGTGCGCAGGTTGGCATGGTCACTTGTCCGTATCGCGGTATTGCCGCCGATACGCTGGGCTCAAAGCTGGAATCTATCGGCATCAGCACGGACTTCATCGCCGGCGTGCTGGTTGCTCGCCAGATTGAAGGCGGAATTCACTTCGCTCTCGGTTCCACGCTGGCTATGTCGCGCACCGCGCTTGATGCCATAGGCGGTCTGCGCCCGCTGGTCGATTATCTTGCCGACGATTTTGAGCTGGGCTATCGCATCGCCAAGGCAGGTTATGAAGTTGTGCTGGCGGATGTCGTCGTCGAAACTCATCTGCCTGCTTACAGCTTCCGCGGATTTTTTGAGCATCAGATGCGCTGGGCCCGCAGCACGCGCGATTCTCGCCGCCTCGGTTACGTTGGCCTGCTGCTCACCTTCGGGCTGCCCTGGGCGATTTTTGCCGTGCTGCTTGCGCCGTTTGCGTGGTGGTCCTGGACAATACTCGCCGCCGCCGCAGCCTTGCGCGCTGCCGTAGCGATCAAGGTCGGCGTTGGCGTGGTGCATGATCGTGCCGTCTGGCGGCATTTGTGGCTGGTGCCGATCAGAGATCTGGTCGCGTTTGCGGTCTGGTTTGCCAGCTTTGCCGACCACACCGTCCACTGGCGCGGCGAAGTTTTTATTCTTGAGAACGGCAAGATTCGCCCGGCACATCCGCGTGCGCCTGAGCATGTTAGCGCGGCCAAGTCTGATCGGGACAAGGTTTCGGCGCATTCGTAATTACTACCTTGCCGCCCCATTTGGCCAGCACACATGCTTTATCGCGGACCACATAATCAGGCAGATGCTCTTTTTGCGGACACTCTTCCGCGGGCTTTCGATCCGGGCCGGACTTGGCGTCAGTCAGAAGAAAGACAGGCTTGTCGCCGCGCCACAACTTTTCAAAAGACGCATCATTGTCAAAGATCTGTGGCGCGTCCGGGAATCTTGATCCATACCAGATGTTGTTGCAGCGTCCGTTCAAAATGCGGAGCTGATGCCGCGTGTAATAGTTCACGCTGGAAGCCGCTTCATAGTCGCCGTTGTCTTCAATGATGGCGCCGGGTTTCCAATTTGCTTCGATGGCATCTGCAAGCGTCTTTGACGTAAGTACCGGAGAAAAAATCACCAGCCCCTGATGGGTCGCATACAGTAGCACCACAGTCATCGTCGTAAGCGCCATGTTAGCGGCAAACGCTCGGCTTCTCAGCCGCAACATCAGATTCAAGATCGTTCCAAGGGAAAAAGCAATTCCTGTTGCCAGCAGCGGGACCTTGAAAGCTCCCATGGCTTGCGGCGTGAGATCAAGGAAATGCCCAAAAGAAAGCGCATAATCCTGCGGGTTTTGTTTCAGCAACTCGGCAATGTCATAATTCCGCGGCGGAGTTTTTGCCTGCCATGCCAGCGTCACGCAGGCTACACATAGGGCCACGCCCACCACCACCAGCACGATTGAAGAAATCTTTCCGCTGCGCCGCTCTCGGCTGTTGTTCTCAGAAGCCGACTCTCGCGCCAGCCATCCGCCCAGCAGCAGCGCCATTCCCGGCAATCCCGGCAGCACGTAATATTCCTGCCGGCTGGAAAAGCTGAAGAAGAGCAAAATCACCAGCGGCCACAAGGCAAAAATCAGCGTGGCGCGTTGCGAGTGGGTCAGTTTGAAAACTGACTCACTACGTGTATCAGCGTCTAACGATTCGCTCGCGAATTGCGGGCCTTTAGGCAGACGTTCATCGCGAAGCGATGAATTACGCGCCCAAAGTAGCCTAGTAGCCAATCTCACCGGCACCCTGCGTATCGCCTGGACCACGAACGCCGTCCAGGGCATCAGCCAAACCAGCATCAGTCCCCAGAAGAGCCAGAGCGGAACCGTGTCGTAGTCCGCAGGATAGCGCTTTTTTAAAAAGCGCAGAAAATGTTCGTTGACAAAGTAAAACCAGAAAAATCCGCGCGCTTCACCTTGCGCGGGATTGCGGAAGCCGGCCAGCAAATGCCACGGCGCGGCAATCGCCAGAAAAACCAGAAAGCTTGAAAACAGCCGCAGCCGCAGCAGATGGCGGAGATTCTTGGTGAGCAACAGATAAAGAAAGATCGTACCGACCGGAAAAACAAGGCCAATCAATCCTTTGGTCAGGACGTTCAGCGCCATCGTCGCCGCCAATCCCCAGCAGACTAACAATGACGGCTGCTCGCCGCGCTCACTTTGTTCTAACGACGTGAGAAAAAAATCGAATCCCAACGCCAGCCACAGCGCTACCAGCATTTCCGGGATCATGAACCGCGTATAGATGAATGGCCCAAATCCTGTAGCCAGCGCCAGCGCTGCGTAAAGGCCGCCTTCATCGCCATAAAATCTGCGCCCAATTCGATAAACAACCAGCAGGAGCGCCAGCATGCCCAGCGCAATCGGCAACCGCGCTGACCAGTCATGCACACCAAAGATTTTGTAGCTTGCAGCCACAAGCCAGTACATCAGTGGAGCCTTTTCCAGATAGCGGAAGCCATCATTGATCTTCAGCGTGACCCAGTCGTTGTGCTCCACCATTTCGCGCGCGGCTTCCGCATGGACGGTGTCGGCATCGTCCATCAGCGGCGGATTAAAAACAGTGCCGATATAGATCACCCCCCAGACCAGCACAATAAGTGACACGAATACTTTTTGTCGCGAGGCAGAAGAATGAGAGACCATTACGTCGCAAGCGGGCTCCGGCGGAATCTGGGTAGGCATGAACTCGCCATTATAAGGGTGGGACAGTAAGCCCGATAATTCCGAAAACTGAAGGAAATGTAATCTTGTAACGATTGACGCAGAGCACGCACTACAGCACCAACGGGAGATCTTTCCGCAATCGATGCTCCCGGCTAATTTGCAGGATTGAATCGGAGGAGTACTGCATTGAGCAACCGCTTTACGCGTCGCCGTTTCATAGTCACTGCCGGGGCAGCCGCCTCGACTGTGCTGGGCTCTTCACTTTTTAACCTGGAATCAGTCTGGGCCGCGCCTTACATCCGCCGCAATCTTGGCGGCATGGCGGCCACCGATCCAGTTCTTGTTTCTTACCGTAAGGCCATCAAGGCCATGAAGCTGCTGCCGGACTCCAATCCACTGAGCTGGACTTATCAGGCAGCAATTCACGGCATTCCAGGGCCGGCTTTGCATCCTTCATGGAACACCTGCGAGCACGGCACTCCTTACTTCTGGTCGTGGCATCGCATGTATCTTTACTGGTTTGAGCGAATCATTCGCAAGATGTCCGGTGACAACTCCTGGGCGCTGCCTTACTGGGATTACATCTCTGCTTCGCAGCGGCATTTGCCCACGCCTTTCCAGGATTCCAGCAGCGAACTTTTTCATTCCGCTCGCGGTCCAGGCTGGAATACCGGAGCGGCTTCATACGCCGCATGGCAGGTTGACCCGACGTCCGGCAACAGCTTTACCGATTATTTCTCCGGCCAAAGTGGGATCGAAGGCAATCCGCATGACAACGTGCATATCTATATGAGCGGCGACATGGGCGACCCCAGCACCGCGGCCGTGGATCCAATTTTCTACGTCCACCATTCGAATATTGACCGGCTGTGGAACCTGTGGTTGGCCCAGGGCGGTGGCAGGCATAATCCGCTCAGCACCAGCAGTTGGCGCAACAAGAGCTACACGTTCTTCGACGAAAACGGAAACCCCATCGTGATGAAGACCTGTGACATTCTCCGCTGTGCTGAACAGCTCAACTATACTTATGAGAGCGAGCCCACACAGGTAAAGGAGTATTGCCTGATTCGCATCCCATTCCCAATTTATTACCTGATCTGGCAGGTATTGATCCCGTGGCCCGGCCCGCCGGTTGAGCTGAACCAGCAGGAAGTCTCGGTTCCCATCAACATCAAGGAATTCCGCCAGCGGCTGGCCACCTCTGGCGGGAAGCAAAACGGAAACCCTCGTGCTCGAACTCAACAATGTTGAAGCGGAGCGTTCGCCCGGCACGGTCTGGGAAGTCTATCTTGGCTTGCCGCCCAACACGGCTCCCAATCCTGAAAGCCCGTATTTTGTCGGGACTGTTGCATTGTTTGCCGCCGGAATCCGTGCTCACTCCCACGGCGACTTCAAGCCCGCGCACTTTACCTTCAAGATCAACCGCCAGATTATGGCGGCGCTGCGCGGCAACCAGGACCAACTGCGCGTCATGTTTGTCCCCAGCGGTCCACTGATGGATGGCAAGCCTACGCGCCCCAAGGTGCAATCGCCAGTGCGCATCGGCGCAATCAACGTCTCCATTGGACACAATGAGGAACGCAAAAGCGATGCTCCCATTGTGCCGGAACGGGAGCCCAATAAGCCTAGATAGAAGGTAAAGAGTAAGCCGCGAATTTACGCAAAGAGCGCGAATCATTCTGACCGTTCAAGTTATTCGTGTTCATTCGCGCAATTCGCGGCTGCTTTTGATCTGCATCCCTAACTTTTCTCTTTAAGCCCCCTCGGATTCCAGCCTTTCCCCCGCGACCTCCGAATTTCTCTGTGTCCTCAGTGTTGAGCTTTTGATTTTGACTTTTGCTTTGAGTTTTCTCCGTGTCTCAGTGCCTCCATTGTGGACTTTGGTTGCGACGTTATCAGAGCAAATCTGCGGTTATACCTTTTATGACGGCGCATTCTCCATGTCATAATCTTCATGCATGCCTCCACCGGCCCAGGATTGGAGCTCCACCGAAGCCCGCTACAACATTGATGTCCTTGCCGCTGAGCTGCGCGCCGCCGTCACCGGCGAAGTCCGCTTTGACGATGGCACACGCGCTCTGTACGCCGTCGACGGATCGAATTATCGTCAGGTTCCAATCGGCGTTGTGATTCCAAAAACAATCGAAGAGGTCATTCAGACCGTAGCTCTGGCCCGCAAGCACAATGCGCCGTTGCTCCCGCGCGGCGGCGGCACCAGCCTCTCTGGACAGTCCTGCAACGTCGCCGTGATCGTAGATTTCTCCAAGTACCTGAACCAGATTATCGAGATCAATCCCACGGAGAAATATGCCTGGGTGCAGCCCGGTTGCGTATTGGACAAGCTGCGCAATCGCGCCAATGAATTCAATCTCACCTTTGGTCCTGATCCTTCCACGCATGAATACTGCAACCTCGGCGGGATGATCGGCAACAATTCTTGCGGTGTGCATTCCGTGATGGCTGGCCGCACCGTTGATAACGTTCTGGAGCTCGACATACTCACCTATGGCGGCGAACGCATGCGCGTAGGTCCTACCTCAGACGCGGACTACGAAGAGATCGTTCGCGCCGGAGGGCGTCGCGCCGAAATGTATTCACGACTGCGGGCTTTGCGCGACCAATACGCTGATCTCATTCGCAGCCGTTATCCCAACATCCCACGTCGCGTTTCCGGCTACAGCCTCGATGAGCTTCTTCCCGAGCGTGGCTTCAACGTCGCTAAGTCTCTTGTCGGCGCGGAAGGCACCTGCGTGATCACTCTCGCCGCCAAAGTCCGTCTGGTGGATTGGCCGAAGAAGCGCACGACTGTCGTTCTTGGCTATAAAGACGTTTATGCCGCCGCGGACAGCGTCCCGGAAGTCTGCAAATCAAAGCCGATCGGTCTTGAGGGCATGGATGACGTTCTAATTTCCAACATGAAGAAGAAAGGCCTTCATCCCAGAAGCATTGCCATGCTGCCTGAAGGCAAAGGCTGGCTGCTGTGCGAGTTCGGCGGAGAGACCAAAGACGAATCCAACGCCAAAGCGCACGCGCTGATGGACAAGCTCGGCCGCCAGCCGGATCCGCCGAACATGAAGCTCTTTATCGACGAACAGGAAACGCTACTTGTCTGGAAAGCCCGTGAGTCCGGATTGGGCGCAACGTCGCAGGTTCCCGGCGAGCCGGAAGCGTGGGAAGGCTGGGAAGACGCAGCCGTTGCGCCGGAAAAACTTGGTGAATATCTTCGCGGCCTGCATCGTCTGCTGGCCAAGTACGGCTATCATTGCGCCCTTTACGGCCACTTTGGCGATGCCTGCGTGCACATGCGCATCGACTTTGACATGGTCACGGAAAAAGGCATCAAGGCTTTCCGCGCCTTCGTGGAAGAAGCCGCCGATATGGTGGTCGCGATGGGCGGTTCGCTCTCCGGCGAGCACGGCGACGGGCAGGCCCGCGGCGAGCTACTGATCAAAATGTTTGGCCCCGAATTAATGGAAGCCTTCCGCGAGTTCAAGCGCAGCTGGGACCCTGGCTGGAAGATGAATCCGGGCAAAAAAATTGACGCCAATCCGCTCGACGAAAATTTGCGCCTCGGCGCAACTTATCGTCCCGCTCCGGTCAAAACCTATTTTTCTTTCCCCGAGGATCACGGCCATTTTCCTGAAACCACGCTACGCTGTGTCGGCGTGAGCAAGTGCCGCAAGGACGACAGCGGCACAATGTGTCCCAGCTACATGGCCACGCGGGAAGAGAAGCATTCCACGCGCGGTCGCGCGCGCCTGCTGTTTGAAATGCTGCGCGGTGAAACGCTCAAAGACGGCTGGAAGAATGAGTATCTGAAAGACGCGCTGGATCTCTGCCTTGCCTGCAAAGCCTGCAAGAGCGAATGCCCCATCAACGTGGACATGGCCACCTACAAAGCCGAATTTCTGGCGCATTACTATGAAGGCCGCTCGCGCCCGCGCGCCGCCTTCTCCATGGGATTGATTCAGCGCTGGGCTGGCATGGCTCGAATTGCTCCATGGCTGGTAAATTTTTTTGGCCATGCGCCTGGGACATCTCATCTGACGAAGTGGTTTGGCGGCATCTCGCAGAAGCGCAACATGCCCGTGTTTGCCTCAGAGACGTTTACTACCTGGTTTCGCAAACGCCCGTTGCGCAACTCTGATCGCCCCACGGTGATTCTCTGGCCGGATACCTTCAGCAAAAACTTTCATCCTGAGATCGCCAAAGCCACTGTCGAAGTTCTGGAGCACGCGGGATATCAGGTAAGAATTCCGCAGCAATCGCTGTGCTGTGGCCGTCCTTTATACGACTTCGGCATGCTCGATCAGGCCAAAGCTACGCTGGAACAGACGTTAGTCGCGTTGCGGGATGACATTCAGGCGGGCACACCAATTATTGGTATCGAGCCAAGCTGTGTCTCCGTCTTTCGCGACGAGATGACAAATCTTCTGGCCGAAAATTCCGAAGCACAGAAGCTTAAGAGCCAAACGTTCCTGCTTAGCGAATTTCTAATCAACCAGGCTGACTATCGTCCACCGCAGCTCAGGCGCAAAGCCATTGTCCACGCGCATTGCCACCACAAGTCAGTGCTGAAATTTGATTCAGAATCAGAATTGCTGAAGCGCACAGGTCTTGACTTCCACGTTCTCGATTCCGGCTGCTGCGGCATGGCGGGATCGTTTGGCTTTGAAGCGGATAAATATGATGTCTCAGTCAAAATCGGCGAGCGCGTCCTGCTGCCCGCCGTGCGCGCTGCCGCTGCGGACACTCTCATCATTACTGATGGCTTTAGCTGTTATCAGCAAATTGAAGGCCTCACGGGACGCAAAGCCCTGCACATCACTGAAGTTTTGCAGATGGCTATTCGCGAGGGTGCTGCTGGACAGCAGGCGGAAAAAGACTCGCCGCAGATCTACGCAGATGTTCGCGGATAAAGACCATAGATATAATAAATTCCGCCGCGAGCCAACCGATGAAATCAGCCGCGATTTGCTTTGCATCAAAAAGCAAGCCTCACCACGGATGAATACGGATCACACGGATTTACAAATGCAAAATGCTCCTATTGAACTTTCTTGATCCGTGTAAATCAGTGTGATCAGTGCTATCTGTGGTGAAAGTTTGGGTTTCTAAGCCGGCTTCTCCACCTGGTTGTAACGGCGCGCCGCCCGCTTGCCCAGCGCCGTAAGAGGAGATCGCGTTACGGCCGACTGGCTTTCGCGTCCGGCTTTTTTCTCGGTATTTCCAGCGGCATCGGGTAAGAGCCGGTTCACATGCGCTAACACTTCTTGCGTCAGACCCGGCGCAACGCTATGGAGGCCGGCCAGCATCTTTGCCTGCCAACTGACTACCAACTCTGTGCGGTTTGCACACGTTGCATTCACAATCTTTTCTGCCGCGCGCCTTGCAGAAATCGATGCCAGCGGATTCGTTCCGCTTACCGCGAACCAGCCAAACTCCGCTTCATGCTGGCCTTTGAATTGTGCATTCAAGTGCGATCCGGTGCGCATGAGCCCAGGGATAACGGTGAGCACGTGAATGCCAAACCGCTTCAGCTCAGCGTGGAGTCCCTCAGAAAAGCCGGTCACGGCAAACTTGGCGCAGCCGTAAGGAATCAGGTGCGGCACGCTGACTTTGCCGCCGATGGAAGAAATATTCACGATCTTGCCCGTGCCGCGCGCCAGCATGTGCGGCAGCACCGCCAGCGTGGGATGCACCGTTCCCCAGAACATCACGTCCATGGCTTCCTGAAAATCTTTTAGCTCCTGTGAAAGGATCGGCCCCACGGAAATCACGCCGGCATTGTTGACCAGCACGTCAATCCCGCCCATGTGGCGGGTTACTGAACTGATCAAATTATCCACTTCTTCTGGCTTGCTCACGTCGCAAGGGACGGCGCAAACCACAGCCCCAAGATCTTCCAGTTGCTGCCGCGCGCGCGCCAACTCCTGCTCATCGCGGGCGCAAATGGCGACCTTGGCCCCAAATTGCGCGAACTCTTCCGCCAGAGCTAGTCCCAGTCCGCGCGATCCGCCTGTAATCAGCACAGTTTTCCCACGCAACTCACGCAGGCGATGCTCGCGGAACTTCTTGAGCCCTTGCCTCGCTGCCAAAACTGCTCCCAGGCCCGCAGCCGCACCCGCCATGAGCGTACCTGCGGCCGCGCCGCCGATGATAACCTTTGTCCGATTTTTCATTGCTTCGTCCTATCCGGCTTTTCAGCTTGCAATTTGGAATTCTTTTTCCGGAGCTAAAGCGGGAACGCTGATCCTGAGTTTTTCTCCCAGGGCAAGAAAGCGTTCCTGCCACTGGCGCGATGCAGGATCGTCTCTGCGTGCAATCTCGGGAAAGAGCTTTTCCAGAATGGAGTAATAAATGTTCTGCGCATGCCAGCAATCCACGGAAAACGGCATCATGGGAAAAAGGCTGGTCAGCACGTTCGCGCGTTCCAGCGTTTCACTGTCGCGCGGATTCTGCTGTAAGCGCCGCAATATCCGTGTCAGGCTGTTGCCGGCTGCGTACCGGACTCCGGCTTCATCCACCTGCACGCCTTCGCGCTTCACCATTTCCATCAGCATGGCAATCCTGACAAAATCCACCGGATCGCTCTCAAAAGTGTTTTTAAGGTCGCTGTTCAAGACAAATTCGGCAGTAAAGCGCAAGACATCGGGCACCGGCTGGCCCATCTCCTTCAAGAAGCGGAGCAGCGGTCCATGCTTTTCATAAATCTTGTGATAACTGGCTTTGGCATCTCCCAGCGTTCGGGAAAGGATAATGTCCACAATCCTCTTTTGCTCGTCTTTGAACAGGGCCTGGAAGGAATATGGCATCCCTTCAAAGTGTTCATCCAGCAGACGTAGCAGTTCGCCAAAGTCGCCGCTGGAAAAAGCGGCCATGCTTTCGGCCACCAGCATGTCGTAGTCTTCTTTATTCTCTAGCTCGCGGACACCTGCGTGGAGCACCTGGTCACCCAGGTACACAGCGGCAAATTTTAAGTCGCGCGATTCGCGGGTGATGCGCGACGTTACCCGGGAAATGCCCAGCGCCAGCCTGGCCGTGCCGGCTTCAACCTGCCGATAGTCGAGGCTCTTGATTGAATAGCAGTACTGCGGGACGATGTGATCGCCATTAAATAGTGAGCTGATGGCAAAATGAGCCCCCACCTTGCAAAGATCCACAAATGCCGAGGCAACAAAACGGTTGTAGATGGATGCGCCATCGCCCAACTCAGGCAAATTGCTTTGGGCAAGCGCAAGCCGCTGCAGGAACTCCGGCTCGGCATCCACATTGCCGGTCTCTCGCGCCAACTGGATCACGCGGCCAGCGTATTGCAACACCTGCATGGTTTCAATGCCGCTCAGCTCGTCAAAAAACCAGCCGCAACTGGTGTACATCAGTAGGGCATGCCGTTCCATTTCCAGCAGCTTAAGAGCTTCCACGGTTTCTGCAGGCTTCAGTTGATGGCTGGAGTACTTTTCAAAAAACAGCCACAGTGCATCCGGTGAGCGGTCCAGCACTACATCTATATAGTCATTGCGGGCTTCCCAGGGATCGTGAAGCAGCTCACCTGCCTTGCGCTCGAATACATCGGCAACCTGGTCCCGCAGATAATCCAGCGCCTCGCGCAACGGCCCACGCCATTGCTGGTTCCATCCTTCGTGTCCGGCATTGCAGCCGCAATCGCTGCGCCAGCGTTCCACGCCATGGGCGCAGCTCCATGAAGTATTCTCAATGATCTGGACTTCGTGCGTCGGCGGATACATTTCCAGGAACTCGCCATAATTCGTCAGGCGCATGGAAGGATCGGCTTCAATCCTGTCCAGAGCGTAGGCCAATGCCATATCTCCATGGCGATGGTGATGGCCATACGTCTCCCCGTCAGTGGCAATGTGCATGAGCTGCGGCCAGTCGCGACGATCAGAGAAGCCGCTCTTCAGCCGGCTGGCAAATTGCTCTCCGCTATTCAAAAGGTGTTCAAAAGCCACTGCACGGGAAATTGGCCCGTCATAAAAGAAGAGGTTGATTCTTTTCCCTGAAGGCAGCTTGGCCAGGTAGGCGCGTGTGGGATCAATCCGCGCGCCGCTCACGTCTTTCCAACTTCGTCCCCCGATCTTGCGCACCCTTCCTGCCTGATGCGGAGCCAGGATGGTGAATCGAATACCTTGTTCAGCCAGAGTTTCCAGCGTTTCCACATCGGCTGCGGTTTCCGCCAGCCACATGCCTTCCGGCGGCCTTCCAAACCGGCGCTCAAAATCGCGAATACCCCAGATCACCTGGCTGGTCTTGTCGCGGGCGTTCGCCAGCGGCAGGATCATGTGGTTGTAAACCTGCGCCAACCCGGAGCCATGTCCGGAAAATCTTTCCTGGCTGCTCCGATCGGATTCCAAAATGGATTGGTAGGTTTCGGGAGAATTATCTTCCAGCCAGGAGAGAAGCGTAGGCCCAAAGTTATAGCTGATGCGGGAGTAGTTGTTTACAATCTGCCGGATGTACCCGGCTTCATCAAGAATCCGCGAAGCGCCATTAGGCGCATAGCACTCTGCGGTGATCCGCTCGTTCCAGTCATGATAAGGATAGGCGGAGTCCTGGCGTTCCACCGCTTCCAACCAGGGATTTTCCCGTGGCGGCTGGTAAAAGTGCGCGTGAATACAGATACAGCGTTCCATCAGCAAGGCCGGCCATGCCTCAACATGAAATGTACATACTCGGAAACTTTGATGTGAAACACCTTCTGGGTGGTGCCTAGCCGCTGGTAAATAGAGCTGAGCAAATCATTCGTATCATCTTGGGACAGCCGTCCTGACTTGCCCACAAAAGCCATGTCTCTGCTCAACGTGAGTACCTGCATGCACAATCCGGCAGCAGCACTCTTCTGTTGCTCCATGGCCTTCGGCCTGCATATATAGAAGACAGATCTGTTCCATATCCAGTTCCCCTTTATGGCCAGAACATCCCAAGGAATTGGGGTATAGGAAATGTCTGCTCTTTATTCTTATTTGCGAAAATATTGTCTCGGACTAGCCGTCATAACAGTTTTGGCCTTCAGTTTTCCAAGGGCCCACGCTCAGGTCTGGGCGGGTTCATCCGGGACAGTAGACCCCAACAGCATAAACCTGGTGAAGTACATTGATGGGCGAGTTGAGCTGCGCAATGATGCGCCGGTCGGTTCAGTGGCCTTCATGCGTTACAACGTTCTGCCCGTTCGCGATCTCGCCACGGATCTGTCAGATATTGAATACCGGGTTTTTGCCGCTCGTTTTCTCGATGATGGCGCAGGGCATGTTTTTCTCTCGCTGAAACAGGTGAATCTTAGCACCGGGGTAATTACTACCTTGATGACCTTGACAGCAATGGGTCATCCCCCAGCACCTCTTATCAGGAAGGGAACACGCCGGGAAACCCCACGTTCAACTTTACCTGGGCCGACTCTGAAGCTTTCAACCCCACTGACAGTGTTTATTATGTGGAAGCACAGCTCAGCCGCGGTGCTGCCGGAGGGCAGGCCGGACTGGCAGGATTTTCCATTAAGACAATTGTTCCGTAGCTGTTAGAGGGTAATTCAGAAGACACTCGCTAAAATATCGTTCCACGATTCAAATAAGCCCTTCATACGAAGGGCCTTTTTTTGGCGCAATTCGGCGCACCAATGTTTTTATCTCCGGCAGCTCTGAAAAAGATCGCAAGACTCTTGTGGCGATCCGCGAAATTTTTTGAACGTAAAAAATATTTTTGCATTTGTTTGATAGAAGGTAGCTGAAAGACGCAACTCTTGTTTATAATCATCCGTTTTCATCAGTGACCCTGATCGCGGATGATTCCTGGGGAGCTGCCGCATCGCGTCAGGCCGGGAACGCGACGGTGTCACAGGCAAAAACTTTTATTCAATGGCACAGATCTTTCATCGCAGTGCAAATACTCTGGCTCGCGCCAGCATCCTGGGAGTGGTGCTCCTGCTCTCAACTGTAGGCGCGGCGCTGTTAAAGTTGCAGCGTTCCCCTTACGTCACCACGCAGCATATTGCGCCGGAACAGCCGATTCCTTTCAGCCATCAACATCACGCTGCCGGCCTCGGCCTGGATTGCCGGTATTGCCATACGTCTGTGGAGGAGTCGAGCTTTGCCGGAATCCCTCCCACCAAGACTTGTATGAACTGTCACTCGCAGATATGGACAAATGCGCCCATGCTCGCTCCGGTCCGCTTCAGCTTCTCCAGCGGCCAGTCCTTGCAATGGACGCGCGTGCATGATCTCCCCGATTTTGTTTACTTCAATCACAGTATCCACATCAACAAGGGCGTGGGCTGTTACAGCTGTCACGGCCAGGTGGATGCGATGCCGCTCATGTACCAGGAAAACACCCTGCAGATGGAATGGTGCCTGGACTGCCATCGCGAGCCGGAAAAGTACCTGCGTCCGAGGGAGCAGGTTTTCAACATGCAGTATCTGCAGCCGACCAGTGAGCACGCGGTAGAACTCGACGGAAAGTCCTATACCAGCCAGTTTGAGCTGGGTAAAGCATTGCGGCAAAAATATCACCTGCGGACGACGCAGGACATAACCAGTTGCTCCACCTGCCACCGATAGGGTGGAAACAAATGGAAACGAATGTCTAATAACAGCGATATCAAACCTAATCTGATTTCTGTCAGCGAGATCAAACCAGCCAGCCTGGAGTTGGAAGCGGTGCGCAAGAAGCTGGCAGATGCTAAAGGGCCAAAGTACTGGCGTACTTTGGAGGAGCTTGCTGACCAGAAGGCCTTCGGCGAATTGCTGGAGCGGGAGTTTCCTCGTCAGGCATCAGAGTGGGTCGATCCCGTTTCCCGCCGGAGCTTCCTCAAGCTGGCTGGAGCATCCATGGCCCTGGCTGGACTGGCCGGCTGCACGCGCCAGCCGCTGGAGCAGATCCTCCCCTATGTTCGCCAGCCGGAGGAACTGATCCCCGGTAAGCCGATTTTCTATGCTACGGCCATGCCGTTCCATGGTCATGCTTTGCCGTTGCTGGTAGAGACGCACGAATTCCGTCCAACCAAAGTTGAGGGCAATCCGCGGCATCAGGCCAGCATGGGTGCTACCGACCTCTTTGCCCAGGCATCAATCCTGGATCTTTATGACCCTGACCGCTCTACCACGCTGACCAACATGGGAGAGTTGCGCTCATGGGGTGACTTTGCCCTGGCTGTGAACAGTAAGATCAATGATAAAGACGGCCTTAAAGCAAAGCAGGGAGCTGGGCTGCGCTTCCTTACCGGCGCCATGACTTCGCCGACGTTTGGCTGGCAGATGAAGGCTGTCCAGCAGGCTTTCCCACAGTCGAAGTGGCATCGCTGGGACCCCGTCAATCGTGACAATATGCGGGCCGGTTCCAAGCTGGCCTTTGGCGGATATTACGATCCTATTTACAAGTTTGAAAACGCCGCAATAGTCGTCTCTCTCGATGCAGACTTCCTCTCTGGCGAGTGGTTTCCCGGGTTTGTGCGATATTCGCGCGACTTCATGCGTGGGCGCAAATTGCTAAATGGCGACCAGATGAATCGCCTTTATGTGGCGGAGAGCGCGCCATCCACTACGGGCGCTAAAGCCGATCATCGGCTGGTCTTGCGTCCATCAGAGGTGGAAAAAATTGCGCGTGCTCTCGCAGCAAAAGTAGGTGCAGGCGGGGCGGCAGGGAGTCTCTCTGCTGACCAACAAAAGTTTGTTGATATCGTGGCCGCCGAACTCACAGAGAACAAAGGCAAATGTCTGGTTGTTCCCGGCGAGTTCCAATCGCCCGCGGTCCATGCGCTGGCGCAAGCCATGAATGGCTCGCTCGGCAACGTTGGCCAGACCGTTACGTACATTGATCCAATCGAAGTAGATGCGGTCGAGCATGGGCAGTCGATCAAGGAATTGATTGACGATATGAATGCGGGCAAGGTCGATACGCTGGTGATCATCGGCGGCAATCCCGTGTATAACGCACCGGTGGATTTGGACTTTGTCAGTGCCGTGGACAAAGTAAAGCTGCGCATACAGTTCTCAAACTACAAAAACGAGACGACGGACCACATGCACTGGCATGTGCCGGAAGCGCACTACCTTGAGGCCTGGAGCGATGCGCGCTCCTACGACGGCACGGAAAGCATTATCCAGCCCATGATCCTGCCGCTTTATGACGGCAGGAACTGCCATGAAGCATTGGCAATGTTTACAGACCAGACGGGCACGTCGTCGCACGATCTGGTGCAGACATACTGGAAATCGCAGCATCCCACGGCTGATTTTGAAGCTTTCTGGCGGATTTCAGTCCATGACGGCTTTGTCGCCAATACTAGTTCTGCGCCAAAGCAACTCAGCGCCAAGGCTGGATCTCTGCCTGCCCCGGCGGCTGCCGGAAACGAGATTGAAGTCTCATTCCGTCCTGATCCCACTATTTATGACGGCAGCTTCATCAACAACGCCTGGTTGCAGGAAACGCCCAAGCCGCTCAGTCGTACCACCTGGGACAACGTAGCCATGATTAGTCCCAAAATGGCGACCGACTGGAAGCTCAATCAGTTGAGCGACGATAACGATCACCAATCAGACGCGCAGCGGATTATAGAGATTGTTTTTCCGGATGGACGCAAAGTAGAAGCCCCGTACTGGCCGCAGCCCGGCCACCCTGACAATGCAGTCACCCTCTTCCTGGGTTATGGTCAATCAAGGACCGGGCGCGTCGGGACCGGCACGGGTTACAACGCTTATAAAGTCCGTCCCAGCGGAACGCAATACATCGCCGGCGGGGTGAAGATCAACGTCACAAACCGCTATTGGGACATGGCGGTCACGCAGGGCCATTTCAGTATGGACGATCGCGAGCCGGTCAAGGTGGTGGACCTGGAAGAGTTCATCAAGAACAAAAACTTCGCTCATGAGGATCCTAAAGAAGAGCCACAGGACAAGCCGGACTACCCTGAATCGCTGTATCCCGACTTCCGGTATTCGCAGGACAATCGGTATTACCATGAATACGCCTGGGGCATGTCGATTGACCTGAATTCCTGTGTCGGCTGCCAGGCTTGTGCGGTGGCTTGCCAGGCAGAAAACAATATCTCCGTCGTCGGCAAGGAACAGGTGCAGCGTGGCCGTGAGATGCAGTGGATCCGCATAGATGCCTACTATGAAGGCGATCCGGCCAATCCCAGCGTCTACTTCCAGCCTGTTCCGTGCATGCAGTGTGAAGACGCGCCTTGCGAGCCGGTTTGTCCGGTAGGCGCAACCACGCACTCTACTGAAGGCTTGAACGATATGGTTTATAACCGCTGCGTGGGCACGCGGTATTGTTCCAACAACTGTCCCTATAAAGTCCGGAGATTCAACTTCTTCCTGTTTGCGGATTACGATACTCCGAGTTTAAAACTTGGTCGCAACCCTGACGTTACGGTCCGCAGCCGAGGGGTGATGGAAAAATGCACCTACTGCGTGCAGCGCATCACTGCAGCCCGCATCGCTTCAGAAAAAGAAGACCGGCAAATCAAGGATGGAGAGATCAAGACAGCCTGCCAGCAGGTCTGTCCTACTGAGGCGATCACGTTCGGCAACATCAACGACCGCAACAGCCAGGTGGCCCGCCTGAAGTGGGAGAACGGCGACCGTTATGGCAAGAGAAACCCGCGAGACTACCAGCTGCTGGCGGAATTGAATACGCGCCCGCGCACCACATATGTGGCGGCGGTGCGAAACCCCAATCCTAAACTAACGTCTGGCACGGAGAAGGCATAACAGATGGCAGCACCAGACATTCTGCCGCCTAAAGGTGTAAGGCCGCCCATCATCGGGCCCGGCCAGACCCTCGGCACCATAACGGACCGCATCGCTGGGATTGTGCTCGCCAGGCACACGCCCATCTTTTGGATTCTCATTGTGGCTCTTTCCCTGGCGCTTTTTGGCATGCTGCAAACCGCTATTGGCTACCTGCTGGTCAAAGGCGTGGGAATCTGGGGTATCACCATCCCCATCGGATGGGGCTTCGCCATCGTTAACTTCGTGTGGTGGATCGGTATTGGCCACGCAGGCACGCTGATCTCCGCCATTCTGCTGTTGTTTAAGCAGACCTGGCGTACCTCGATCAACCGCTTTGCTGAAGCGATGACGATTTTTGCCGTCATGCAGGCGGGCCTGTTCCCGTTGATTCACACCGGGCGTCCCTGGCTGGCAGCCTATTGGCTGTTTCCCATTCCGCTCACCATGGGTGTCTGGCCGCAGTTCCGCAGTCCGCTGATTTGGGACGTGTTCGCCGTCTCAACCTATTTCACAGCGTCATTCCTGTTCTGGGGTATTGGACTTATCCCTGATTTTGCTACGCTGCGCGATTCCGCCAAGACTCTGGTTGTCCGGCGCATCTACGGCATGTTGGCGATGGGCTGGCGTGGCTCGGCCAAACACTGGAACCGCTACGAAACCGCCTACATGCTTCTGGCCGGTCTCTGTACCCCGCTGGTGCTCTCGGTGCATAGCGTGGTGTCTCTGGATTTCGCGGTTTCAGTTGTGCCTGGCTGGCACACCACTTTCTTTCCACCATACTTCGTCGCCGGCGCTATTTATTCCGGTTTTGCCATGGTGCTGATGCTGGCGATTCCGTTCCGCTATCTCTATGGCATGCAGGATTTCATCACCCTGCGACATTTGCAAAATTGCGGCAAGCTGATGCTGGCGACCGGCCAAATCGTCGCCTATTCCTACGCGATGGAAATGTTTGTCGGCTGGTACAGCCATGACAAGTACGAAATGGCCATGGTGAATAACAGGTTGCATGGGCCGTACTCGCATTATTACTACATGCTCATCCTCTGCAACATCCTCATACCGCAATCGCTCTGGTTAAACAAGGTCCGTTCCACGCCGTGGATACTGTTCCTGGTTTCCGTTGTGGTGAATACCGGTATGTGGCTTGAGCGCTTCGTGATTGTAGTCATGAGTCTTCAGCGGGATTACGTTCCCACCTCATGGGGCATGTACTGGTACACGAAGTGGGACATGATGATTTTCGTTGGAACCATGGGGTTCTTTACCTTGCTCTTCTTTATCTTTATCCGGCTCATGCCGGCCATTTCCATCTTTGAAATGCGGAACCTGATCCCGCAGTCCAAGGTGAAAGAATAATGACAGCTGCACCTATTTACGGATTGATGGCGGAATTTGAAACGCCTACGGAGCTGGTGGAAGCGGCCAAGGGGGCTTACGCTGCGGGCTACCGCAAAATGGATGCGTATACCCCATATCCACTGGAAGAAGCTGCGGAAGCGATTGGCGCGCACCATAATCGGGTGGCATTAATCGTGCTAGTGGGAGCCATGCTGGGCATGATTGGCGGATACTCGCTGGAATATTGGGTGTCCGTGATATCTTATCCGATCAATGTGGGCGGTAAGCCATTCCATTCCTGGCCGGCGTTCATCCCCGTTACTTTTGAATGCGCTGTGCTCGGCGCGTGTTTGGCGGCAGTTTTTGGCATGCTGGCTTTGAATGGCCTGCCGCAGCCGTATCATCCGGTATTTAATTCGCCCAACTTTGTGCGCGCCAGCCGTGACCGCTTCTTCCTCTGCATTGAATCGCAGGACCCAAGATTCAGCCCGTCTGACACGCGGAAATTGCTGGAAAGTTTTAAGCCCGAGGAGATTACGGAGGTGCCGTATTAATCGGCCGGCACAAATCCGCATTGCATGGCTGCTGTTTGCCGCCGCAGGGATCGCGGTAGTTTCCGGCTGCAGGCAAGACATGCATAACCAGCCTAAATTTATTCCGCTCAGATCAAGCGAGTTTTATTCAGACCGCAGGTCAGCGCGCTATCCTGTTCCCGGAACCATTCCGCAGCTTGATGACAAGAATGTGGATAAGGAACAGCTTGATCCTAACAGCTACTTCCTTACCGGCAGACATGGCAATACCTATGGCAATGAGCTTCCCATGGGTACAGATTCACAAACGGTTGCTGCAACACTCGCGCGGGGTGAGGAGCGCTTCAATATTTATTGCCAGCCGTGCCATTCGAAGCTTGGCGACGGAAACGGGATGATCGTTCAGCGTGGTTATAAGCGTCCGCCGTCTTTCCATGTAGAGCGGCTCAAGAACGCGCCGCTTGGCTGGTTCTATGATGTTATCAGCAACGGGTTTGGCGGCATGCCCGACTATGCGGCCCAGGTAAAACCTGCTGACCGCTGGGCCATCGCAGCCTATATTCGCGCGTTGCAATTAAGCCAAAACGCACAAGAGAGCGATGTGGCATCCGCCGATCGAGATAAATTGAACAAGCAGGAAGAACAACAAATTACAATTCCTGACACCTCTTTCGTCTCGCCAGCCGTCACCACGCCCGTGAAGCCGGTACCTGACACAGCGCCAAAGGGGAACAAACGATGAGCCAAACCCTGGTACGCGTTACACCTCAGGATTTTGCACCTCCGGCAATGATTGACCGCATGCGCTCCCGCTCGCTTGTTGTCGGTGTGGTCTTCAGCGTTCTGGCATTGGGGCTTACAGTCGGACTTAGCCAATGGGATTTATTCCTCCGCTCCTGGCTGTTCGCATTTATGTTCTGGCTGGGCCTCACGCTTGGATCTCTCACGCTGCTGATGCTGCAATACACCAGCGGCGGCAATTGGGGACGTCTGGGACGTAGGATATGGGAAGCAGGCGCAAGCAATTGGTGGCTAATGTTCCTGTTCTGGCTACCGATAGCCATTGGCATGAAGCGCCTTTATGTCTGGACCCATGTGCCACAGGACCCTGCTGAGCTGGCCAAGTTCATGGCGCATTATGGGGCGGACAAAGTCCACTACTACCTGAACACCCCGTTCTTCCTCGTCCGCGGAGTACTGTACTTTGCTGGCTGGGCGACTCTTTACTATTTCCTTAACCGCTGGTCGGTCCGTGAAGAGGCTGGAACTACCACGCCGGCGCAATTTGTCTTTATCCAGAACCTTAGCGGCTTTGGAATAGTCTTTTACGCCTTTACCATCACGTTTGCCTCCATTGATTGGACCATGTCGCTCTATCCGGAATGGTGGTCCACGGTCTGGGGCATGCTCTTCATGGTGGGTCAGGTGCTTACCGCATTCTGCTTTACCATCTGGCTATTTACGCGGCTCGCTCAGATTGAACCGATCTCGCGCATTTTCAAGATCGATTACCTCCACGATTTCGGCAAGCTGATGTTTGCCTTCGTCATATTGTGGGCTTATCTCTCATTTTCGCAGTGGCTGATTATCTGGTCGGGCAACATGCTCTCGGAAATCCGCTGGTACCTTATGCGGTTGCACAACGGGTGGCAATATTTCGGGACAATCCTGATCTTCGTTCACTTTGTATTCCCGTTTGCGCTTTTGCTCTCGCGTAGCTTGAAGCGCCACGCCAAGCGCATTGTTGCCGTGTGTTTTCTACTGTTGTTCATGCGACTGGTGGACCTGTTCTGGCTGACGGCCCCGAATTTTTATCCCGGCACCGGCACGGGCCTTTACAATTTTCATCTGCTGGATGCCGCCATGTATGTAATTTGTCCCATCGCGATGGGCGGAATCTGGCTGTTTTTCTTTTATTTGCGGTTGAGCAAGCGTTCACTCATGCCGGTAAATGACCCTGGTTTTGTCGAGATGCTGGAATCGAAACATGGATAAAAATAAGTTTGAAACTCAATCCGGCGGCCACATCAAGGAAGGCCATCAGGAAAGCGACATAAGCGTTAAGGGCGTGGTGTGGTCCGGCATAGCTCTGGCTGTTGGCGGCATGATGGCTTTTGTCTTGATGGTTGGCTTGATTCATGGTCTGGAAGCCTACGAGAGAAACCACGAAGCCAAGCTCACGCCGATGGAGAAGGAGCTGCAGCAGGAACGCGAAACTCCCAAAGAAGGTTTAGGCAAAGTCATACCAACCAAGGAGGGTGAGATTAAGCCTGCTCCTGACTGGTACGGACGGGGTAAGATGGATGAACATCTAAGCCGCACGATCAGGGCTCCTCGCTTGCAATATGACGATGAGCACGATTTGCAGATCTTCCGCGGTTCAGAAGAGCGGTGGCTCAGTTCCACCGGAAAATTGCCCGATGGCAGCATCCATATTCCTATCAACCGCGCCATGGAGATACTGGCGCAACGCGGTTTACCTCAAGTCAGTGGGCCATTTCAGCCCGCAAATGTGGGAGCACCCAGCGCTGCTTATCCCTCGGGAGCAGCCGAGGGAGGCCAGACAAGCCGCGCGACGCCCACAGCAGGAGCAAAGAAGTGAAGTACGGCAGTACAATTCGGAAGGCGCTGGTTGCGATCGCTATCTCAGCCTGCGCTGCGGTTTCAGCGTGGTCACAGGCAGCGCCTAAGCTTCAGCCGGGCGACTCCATTCCCAACACGAAGCCTTCGATTCTCGATAATGTAGGGCTTGATCAGCGCCTGAACCAGCAAGTCCCGCTTGATTTGGCTTTCAATGACGAAAAAGGCCAGGCAGTTCAGCTACAACAATACTTTGGCCAGAAGCCTGTCATTCTGATGCTGGTGTATTACCAATGCCCGATGTTGTGTTCGCAGGTGTTGAGCGGCTTTACCGGCGCAATGCTTGGAATTCGCAAGTTCGATGTTGGGCGTGAGTTTAATGTTCTTACGGTAAGCATTGATCCGCGCGATAAGCCTGCTGACGCCGCGGCCACGAAAGATAGATATATCAAACGCTATCGCCGCCCAGGCGCCGCGGAAGGCTGGCATTTCCTTACCGGGAAAAAAGACCAGATTGATGCGCTGGCCCAGGCGGTCGGCTTTCGCTATGCCTGGGACCCGCAGATCCAGCAGTACGCGCATGCCAGCGGCATCATGTTGCTGACCCCGCAAGGGCGGGTCGCACAGTACTACTACGGAATCGAATACGCGCCGCGCGATATACAGCTTGGATTGGTTGAAGCGTCAAAAGGCAAGATCGGAAACGTGGTGGACCAGATCCTTCTTTACTGCTACCACTATGATCCCCGGCAAGGCCGGTACGGCGCCGCAATTTTCAATGTTCTGCGCTTGAGCGCCCTCGCCACGGTACTGGCGCTGGGTGGATTCATGTTGATCATGTTTCGCCGCGATTCGCTTGCTGCCCGTAAGGGCGGCTTAACCAGGACAGCCGAATAGATGCAATTGAACTTTCCCATTTTTCCGGAGCAGGCCTCAACCATGGCGAGGCAGGTGGACGCGCTCTACCTGTTCCTGGTGCTGCTCACTACTTTTTTCTCCCTGCTCATTGCCATTCTGATCCTCTTCTTTGCTATTAAATATAGAAGGAAGCCGGAACGGCAAGCAGTACAGATCCACGGCTCCACGCTGCTGGAGATTGTGTGGACGGTGATTCCACTCGGCATCTCGATGGTCATTTTTGTCTGGGGTGCGGTGCTCTACTACCACATGGAACGACCGCCCTCAAACCCGCTTGAAATTTATGGGGTAGGCAAGCAGTGGATGTGGAAGTTCCAGCACCCCGGCGGCCAGCGAGAAATCAATACATTGCATGTGCCTACCGGACGCGACGTTAAAGTCACCCTAATTTCGCAGGACGTGATTCACAGCTTTTTCGTCCCAGCCTTCCGTGTAAAGCAGGACGTGCTGCCGAACCGTTACGTTTTTACCTGGTTCAAAGCCACCCAGCCCGGGACTTACCACCTCTTCTGCTCGCAATACTGTGGGACCAAGCACTCAGGAATGGTGGGGCAGGTTGAGGTGATGACGCCGGAGGATTACGCTACATGGCTGGCCAGCGGCAAAGCTGAAGGCTCACTGGCGTCATTGGGTGAAAAGGCATTCCAGCAATACGGCTGCATCACCTGCCACAGGCCAGATTCAGGCGCGCGGGGCCCGAACCTTGAAGGCGTGTATGGCCGCCCAATCCGCCTTACCGACAATCGCGTGGTCCTGGCAGACGATAACTACATTCGGGAATCGATTCTGGAACCGAACGCCAAAGTGGTATCCGGTTTCCAGTCCATCATGCCCACGTTCCGCGGCGTGGTGAGTGAAGACGAAATTATTGCCATTACCGAATACATCAAGCATCTGGCGCCGCAGGAATCGAACCCGCTGAACAACCGCACATCGCCTACGGAAATTCGTGACAGTGAAGTGCCTAATATTCAGCAGCAAAATCGGCAGGAGCCGGCGCAGCCAACCCCGCAGGGAACGAGGCCTGCAAATCCATCTGGGAAGAAACCATGAGTACCGCAACGCAGATCATTAAGCCAGTGATGCCCGAAAAGCATTTTCTGAACGATAATTACGGAATCAGATCGTGGCTGCTCACAAAAGACCATAAGCGGATCGCGATCCTGTACCTGTTTTCCATCACGGTGTTTTTTCTTATCGGTGGTTTCTTTGCGTCTCTGATCCGCCTGCACCTGCTTACGCCCAACGGCGAGTTGTTCCAATCGGATACTTATAATCGCCTGTTCACCATGCATGGCGTGAACATGGTTTTCTTCTTCCTGGTTCCGTCCGTGCCCGCGGTGCTGGGCAATTTTCTAATGCCGATCATGGTGGGAACCAAAGACCTGGCCTTCCCCAAGATCAATCTCTTGAGCTGGTATTTATACATTGCTGGCGGCACCTTTTCGATGATCGCAATGCTCAGCGGCGGGGTGGATACGGGTTGGACCTTTTATGTTCCGCTCAGCTCTGGCTACTTGAAAACACCCGTCATCACGCTGGCGGTAGGCGTGATCATCGCCGGCTTCTCCTCAATTTTTACCGGACTGAACTTTATCGTCACGGTGCACCGCATGCGCGCTCCGGGCATGACCTGGGGACGGCTGCCGCTCTTTGTGTGGTCTAATTATGCAACCAGCCTCATCATGGTTTTGGCGACTCCGGTACTAGCGATAACTCTGACTTTGCTGGCGCTTGAGCGCGGCTTCCACATCGGCATCTTTGATCCCAAGCTAGGCGGGGACCCGGTGTTGTTCCAGCACATGTTCTGGTTCTACTCCCATCCGGCCGTTTACATCATGATTTTGCCCGGCATGGGTGTGATCAGCGAAATCATTCCTTGTTTCTCCCGGAAGCGGGTTTTCGGATATTCATTCGTAGCATTCTCGAGCGTTGCCATCGCGATCTTTGGCTTTGTGGTATGGGCGCATCACATGTTTGTCGCCGGCATCTCTGTTTATTCAGCCCTCGTATTTTCGCTGCTGAGCTACGCGGTGGCTATTCCTTCGGCGGTAAAGGTTTTTAACTGGACCGCCACCATGTATAAAGGCTCAATCGAGATGAGCACCCCGATGCTGTATGCCATGGGGTTTATCGGCCTATTCACTATTGGCGGGTTAACGGGACTCTTTCTCGCGGCGCTTGGCTTGGACGTTCATGTTCACGACACGTACTTTGTCATTGCGCATTTCCATTACATCATGGTCGGTGGCATGGTCACGGCATACCTGGGTGGGCTGCATTTCTGGTGGCCCAAAATTACCGGGAGAATGTATCCTGAAGCGCCGGCCAAGTTGGCCGCGCTGATCACGTTCATCGGGTTCAACCTTACTTTCTTCCCGCAATTCATTCTGGGATATATGGGCATGCCGCGCCGCTATTGGGCATATCCGCCTGAATTCCAGGTGCTCAACGTCCTCTCAAGCGCAGGCGCTTCAGTGCTGGCTGTGGGATTCCTGCTCCCGCTGCTGTACTTCGCGTGGTCAATGAAGTATGGAGAAATTGCGGGCGACAATCCCTGGCAGGCCACGGGCCTGGAATGGGAAACCAGTTCGCCTCCGCCGACGCATAATTTCCATCAAATTCCAATCGTCACCAAAGACCCGTATGCCTACGGAGAAGATGCGGAGGTCACCGTTGTCAACTAGCCAGACAACCACTACCGAACATCATCCGGCGCTGGCGCACCAGTTTGACAGCATGGAGCAGCAGCAGGACGCTTCCACGTTCGGGATGTGGGTCTTCCTGCTTACGGAGATCATGATGTTCGGCGGGCTGTTTACCGCCTATCTGATTTATCGGCTCAAGTACTATCCTGCCTTCGTCGCGGGCAGCACCAGCATCAGCGTTTCCTGGGGATTCGCCAACACGCTGGTTCTGATCGTCAGCAGTTTCACTATGGCGATGACCGTCTGGGCCGCGCAAAACGGACGACGCAAAACGCAGGTCTGGTTGCTTCTGGCTACCATGTTGTTGGGCGCGGCTTTCCTTGGCGTAAAGGCCAAGGAGTATTACGACAAATGGGATGAGTGCCATATTCCTGGCCATATCATCGGCAAGGGTTTTAACGCCTGGGGCGGTTGCAGCGCCAAGGACCCCAGCCTTGGCAATATCGCTGAAGAGATTCGAAATCCCAAAGAGCACGGCAATCCAAACGTTACTGAAATTGCAGCTGAGGAAACGGCAAAGCGGACGGAGATTTTCTTTTCCTTCTATTTCCTCATGACAGGTCTGCACGCCTTTCACATGATCATTGGATTGGGATTATTGACTTGGCTGACATTGCGCGCCAACAGCGGAGAGTTCGGCCCAGCCTACTACACGCCCATTGAGTTGGGCGGACTTTACTGGCACTTCGTGGATATTGTGTGGATTTTCCTGTTTCCCTTGCTTTACCTGATTAGCCGGCACCAACACGGAGTTTGAGGATTTCTTGAGAGAAGAATATGTCTGATCAATCGCATTCACATCCAACTCCACGCCTCTACCTGCTGATTCTCACGTTGCTTATCATCGGCACCTGCGCCACCTGGGCAATCGCGTTTGTCGATCTCGGCATTATGAATCCTGTGGTGGCGCTCGCCATCGCCGTGGCCAAGGCTGTGCTGGTCATTCTCTTCTTTATGCATGTGATTTACAGCAACAAACTCACCAAGCTGACGGTTGCGGCCGGCTTCTTCTGGCTGCTGATCCTGATCACGATGAGTTTGAGCGATTACCTATCGCGGAGATTTTTGCCGCAGTAAGTTTCTCAAATTAACCACAAATGAACGAAGGACCACAAAGGAAGTTCCGCCTTTTAAGGGTTTGACTCTCCTTAGTGTTTCTTTGTGTCCTTTCTGGTTAGTGTTTTACTTCGTCAGTATCTCTTCCAGAAAATCCAGCGCTCGCGGATCGTTCATCTGTCCCAGCCAGAAGATGGCTTGCTTGCGAACCACGGGGTTCTTGTTGGTTTTTGCTACGTTGATCAGGCGTGGCACGGCATCGGCATCGTGCATCTGGCTTAGCGCGAAGACCGCTTTCTTCTTCACTTCTGTCTCAGGATCGTTTTCGATTGCGTCTGTAATCTGCTCCGCTGCCTTCTTGCTGCCTTTCTGGGCCAGCCAGAAGATCGCCTGGCCTCGCACGCGCGGACTTTCATCATGCCGCGCCATGCCAATCAAGTCCTTGAGCGCTTCTGGCTCTTTGCTCTGGGAAAACGCAAAGGTTCCTTTCTCCCGCATACGATCATCAGGATCGTCGAGCACATACTTGCGGAGCAGTTCCACGCCTTTTTTGCCGCGTTCCACACCCAGCCAGAACGCCACATTTTCCCGTAGTGACGGGCGTTGTCCTGGCTGGATCATCTTTTCCAACGCTGCATCAGCCGCCGGAGTGTCATGCATAGCAATGGCCATTACTGCCTCACGGCCCGGATCTTTGTGTCGATTGCTGTCTTCCGAATCTTCCTTTGGGACCATACCGGCCAGGAGTTCCACGCTCTGCTCCGGCTTTACACCTTCCAGCCAATAAAGAGGAAGATTGGCAAAATCAAGCGCGCAGTCAGCGCTGTAAACCCGACGCTTCGTGATCTGCTTGTTCTCCGCACGGAAGAAAACAAACGCATACGGCAACGGTTCTGGTTGAGGACAACTCGTCCCATTAAACGAACTGCTCTTTTCAGACTCCATCCGGCAGCCCATGCAGCAGCCGGCAGAATTCTGGAACTGGTCGACCGAATCAAAACAGCACATGGTTCGTTCTTTGGCTGCTGTCGGAATTCGATAGCCGATCCAAAGTGGCGCGGTCTGCTTCTGCACCAGCCCGTCAATCGTCGCCTTGAGCCCCGCCGATGCGGAAAGTTCCTGCACCTTGGCGTTTGAAATTTTCGGCTTTGGTGGAGCCTCCTGTGCCGCTACGATCGCGGCGCAACAAACCATCAATATTGCGATTGCGTTTTTCTGCCGGCGTTTCATGGCATGACTCCTTTACTTGTTCAGGATTTCCATCATGTAGTCGCTGATTTCCGGCGAATTCATCAGCGACATCTTTGAGATCAGCGATCTTTTCAACTCTGGGTTGGTTTCCTTTTTGGCCAGCGCGACCATTTCTTTCCCGGCCCCGTGCAGAAACAACGCATTGATTACTTTCTTCTTTGTCGCGACATCGGCTTGGGAGCTATAGACCTTGGTCAGAGCAGACAAACTCTCGTCTCCACCGACCAAGCCAAGGGTGTTGATGGCTTTATCAAGGACAGCGGGGTCCTTTTCTGTCTGGACGATCTCCGCCAGTTCATGGGAACAGCCGCACAGCAGCATCGCGCCGACGGCTTCCTCGCGCGTGGCAACATCCGGCGAGTTCTTGTAGAAATCGAGCAGTTCGGCGCGGCCTCCCATCATCCCCAGGTAGCGGATTGCTTCGCGGCGCAACTCGGGATTCTTTTCCGTCTTCGCCAGCGCTGCAACGTCATCTTTACACCCACACATGAGCCACGCCTGAAAAACAGTCTTCTTCACGCCAATGTCGGTGGAAGAGTTATAGATTTCTTTCAGCACGGCGCGATTACGGGGATTGCTGTTCATCCCCATGTTGCGGATAGCGCGCTTCTGTAAATCAGGCTGGTTGTTTGCTTTTGCCAGGTTCATCAGGATTTGCTGGGCTTTTTCTGAACCGCTTTGCGAGAGCACGAAAAGAGCTCTTTCTTTGAGCTTCGGCGAGTAATTTCCCGTGATGATTTTTTCCAGAAGAGGGACGGCCTTCTCCGGATCGGAATTCATCAGGCTCTGGATGGCCAGCAATTTCAACTCTTCATCGGAGATGTTTTCCGGATTGCCACCGCCACGAATTTCCTGCTCCAGCGCACCGGCATCGCGCAGCCAATTGCTTTTGGGATAATTTTTGCGCAGCTCGCCGATGGCCGTCAGCGCCTGGGCCTTATTGCCTGCCTTGTTCAAAGCATAGGCCTTCCAGTACACGGCGCCGTCGGCGCGGCGGCCATGGATCTTGATCACTTCATCAAATTGCTTAATGGCATTGTCGTATTCGCCGTTATCCAGCGCGTCCTTGGCGGATTGGTATAGCTCGTCTTCGTGAGCGTTGGCTTTTTCCGCCGTTTGGGGATCCAGTAGCGATGCCGCCGGTGGACCAGCTGCGCCGCAGCCGCGGACGAAAGCCCGAAAGAAATAACGGTATTTAAAAATAAAATCAGAAATAATTTGCGATTTGTCATACGTTATAGCCTCTGGTTTACGCTGCCGCCGGAAAGCTCCGGACGGCGCACTTTTGAATTCACTTCAGAACCGACTACGCGTACCTTGAACAAAAGCCCTTCTGACTGGATCATGTGGCGCACCTGCTCCAAATCTTCAGGAGAGACTTCTGCCGGTCCATTGGCGATCTCCGCCAGCACGCGGCCCAATTGATCGAGCAAGCGCGCGACCTGCGGGTCGCCCGCCTGTTGCGAGCTCACCCGATAAAGGTGATTGCTATCCAGCAGCTCGCGGGCCTCGGCCTGTTCGTTGGAAAAATTGATCGGGCCTTTATTGTCGGTATTCATGATTTCCACGAGAAGCATCTGCGAACGTTCCAGATGATCGCCAACGGCGACTAAAACGACACGCTGTGGATTGACCTGAGCGGGCGGTTGTTGCGCCACCTGCTGGCCCGGATGCGGCCAGAAGCGTCCTGCCAGAAACGCGGCGGCCAGCAATATGACCATTGCACCGGCTAATGCCCATTTCTGTTGTTGTCCGAATAGCCGTTGAAGAAAGCCGCGTTTATCCTGCAGCTGGTCACGCAAGTTAAGCCAGATTTTTTCTTCAAAGCTTGCAGGCGGCTCAGGAACTTCTATCGGCTCAATCTGCTTCAGCGTTGATTCCAGGCGAGCAAACTCAGCGCGGCAATGGGCGCAGGCGGCCAGATGGCGTTCTACTTCCGTTGCGTCTTCGGCGTCGCCGTAATAATGCAATACGATTTGTTCTTCGCTGAGATGGTTCATTTCACTGCACTCCCACCTAATCGCGCCGGGCGCGTTTGCGATCCTGGGCCGGCATAGGGTTCAAGCTGCTGCCGCAGCTTTTGCACGGCGCGAAACACGCTGTTCTTGGCGGCGCTGGCTTTCAGGTTCAGAGTCTGGCTGATCTCTTCAATTGACCGGCCTTCCATGTGGCGCATGGTGAAGGCCACCCGTTCCGCCGGCGTGAGCAAGCCCAGCGCGCCTGCAATCTTCGTCTTCATTTCTGAGCTCAGCACCAATCGGTCCGGTCCCGGGCTTGTAGCCGGCAACTGAATCTGCGAGCTGTCTTCGGCTTCAGGATGATCGACAATTTGGTATGTATCTTTCGTCTGCATATGTGTTTTTCTCGCGCTCAGGAAGTCAAGCGTGCGGTTCACCGCGATCCGGTAGAGCCATGTGCTGAAGTTGGCGCGAAGCTCAAAACGCTCCAGGCTCTTATAGGCCCGCAGGAAGGTTTCCTGTACGAGCTCTTCCGTATCCTGCTGGTTTCCGGTCATGCGGTAGACCACGCGAAAGATGCTGCGCGAATGGCGATCGACCAGGACACGAAACGCGTCCCTGTCGCCGGCCAGGACCTGCGCCACTACGGCTGCATCTGTAACTTCCATTCGATTAACTTAGACCGGAAATTGAAAAAGCGGTTAGTTTTTCACCGCAAAGGACGCTAAGGACGCAAAGGCGAACGAAACCCCAATGTATCCCTTTGCGACCGTTGCGCCCTTTGCGGTAAATCAGGAATTTGATTCAATGGAAGCAGCCACGCGCAGTACCGTGCTTTCATCAAAATGTCTGCCCAACACCTGTAACCCAATCGGGAGTCCTGACGAAGTCTTGCCGCAGGGGACGCTGATCCCTGGGATTCCTGCCAAATCGGCGGTGACGGTATAGATATCGGCGAGGTACATGGAAAGAGGATCGTCGGACTTCTCGCCGAGTTTGAAAGCTGGAGTCGGCGCAGTGGGTGTGACGATGGCATCAACTTTCTGGAAGGCCTGTTCGAAATCGCGTGTCAGCAGCGTGCGGACGCGTTGGGCTTTCAGGTAATAGGCGTCGTAGTAGCCGGAACTCAGCGCATAGGTGCCCAACATGATGCGGCGTTTTACCTCAGCGCCGAAGGCCTCATCGCGGCTTTTGCGGTACATCTCAGAAAGAGTGCGAGCGCCCTTAGCGCGATATCCATAACGTACGCCATCATAGCGGGCCAGATTGGCGGAAGCTTCTGCTGTCGCGATCACATAGTAAGTCGGAATGGCGTAAGCCGTGTGCGGCAAGGAAATCGGGATGATCTCGCATCCGGCAGAGCGCAACTTAGAAATTCCCGCTTCCACGGCGGCGCGAACTTCGTCATGTAGGCCTTCACCGAAATATTCTTTGGGGACGCCGATCTTCAGTCCAGCCACTGGGTTTGACAAAGCACCTTCGTAATCGGGTACAGGCACGACCGCAGATGTTGAATCCAGCGGATCGCGCCCAGCGATCACACGCAGAATGATGGCTGCATCCTTTACGGTTTTAGTAAGCGGTCCAATATGATCGAGGGAAGAAGCAAACGCGATCAGACCGTAACGCGAGACGCGTCCATAGGTCGGCATGAGCCCGACTACGCCGCAAAACGAGGCGGGCTGGCGAATGGAACCGCCTGTGTCAGAGCCCAGTGTAGCCACAGCAGTTCCTGCGGCAACGGCAGCAGCTGAACCTCCGCTGGAACCGCCAGGGACACGCGATTTGTCGCGTGGATTGCGGACTGGCCCATAAGCAGAATTTTCATTGGACGAGCCCATAGCAAACTCGTCGCAATTCATCTTGCCCAGGACAATCGCGCCAGCGGCCTCCAGCCGGGCAACGGCGGTACAGTCATAAGGCGGAATAAAATCTTGTAGGATTTTTGAGCCTGCTGTGGTGCGAACGCCCTTGGTGACCATCACGTCCTTGATCCCAATTGGGACGCCCGCGAGCGGCGGAAGCGCAGCGCTTTTACTTACCAAATCGTCGATTTGTCTCGCCTGCCGGAGAGCGCGCTCTTCGCACAGAGTGAGATACGCATGGATCTCGGGATCTTCAGCCTTGATTTTGCCGTAGAACTGCTCCACCAGCGCAGACGCGGAGATTTGCTGCGATGCTATCGCGGCTCGGGTGGATTCGATGGTGAGGGAGTTCAGGTCCATTGTGTTTTTAACTTCGGCAAACCAAAAATCTCACCACGGAGGCACGGAGACGCGGAGAAAACCGGAACTTTTGATACGTGAGGTTATTTTTCAATGACTCTTGGTACCTTGAAGAAATCACCATCCGTCTCCGGCGCGTTTCTCATCGCTTCTGTGTGCGGCAACGATGGTCGCGGAACATCTTCACGCCAAGCCGCGCTGATGCCATCGCTCTGCTGCCCCTCCGATTGGCCAAATTTTGCCGAAATTTGCGTCATCGGTGGAACATCCGAAGTGTCCAGTTCATTCAGCCGATCGATGTAGTCGAGAATCGAGTTCAGGTCTTTGAGCATGCGCTGGCGTTCCTGGTCGGTTAATTCCAAGTTTGCCAGATCGGCAACGTAAGAAACGTCTTTTTCGGTGACTTTCATACTTAGCACTCAGCGGTCAGCAATCAGCATTCAGCCATAAAACGGAGTCGTGACTGAAATGAAACCTTTGAAACGCGGAGGAACGGAGGAAACGGAGATATTTTGATCTTCATTTACGCAACACGTTTAGTCCCCTACTTCGAGTCTCCAGGTTTTTACTCGCAGCCCCACGCGACTTAAGGGCTGAATGCTGAGTGCTTACTGCTGATTGCTGATTTGCTGAATGCTTCACTTTAAACTGGACGCTTTTCACCACCGGACCCAGCAAGCCTTCATATCCGCTCAGATATCTTGGAGCAAAAGACTGGAGTTGATTGCGCCAGCTCACGTCAGAAACTTCCACGGTTAAAGTACCTTCGGAAAAGGCCGCTGCCGTGGTGCGGGCTGCCACTTCTTTGCCGCAAACCAGCGGCCACGCCAGGATTACCGCTTCGTCCGCTGGACGCGTGCGCAACAAATCCTGCATGATTTGGCGTAAGCCGGTGCGCACAGCTTCCATCGAATCCTTTACCTCAGAATAAAGATTTTAGCATTCAAGATGGTCGTGGCAGGGACGTCGCCCGGAGAGCCGCTAGGCCACGAAAGGCACCAGCGCTTTCACGCGCTGTTTGTAGTCCAGATAGGCGGTACCGAACTGCTGGACCATAAAAGCTTCTTCCATCCGCAGTTTGAGACCAAAGCCCAGAAGCAAAAGAACAAAGCCTATAAAGCCACGCAGCTCTCCATGAACGATCGCCGTACTCACGTAAGCCAGCAGCAAACCGGTATATATCGGATGGCGGACAATACGATACGGGCCGCTTTGAATCAGCTCATGTTGTTCTTTGATTGTGATGGTTCCGCTCCAGTTTCTTCCGATCCAAAAGCGCGCCAGGATCGCAAAGCCCACGCCGGCGGCAGTAGGAATAAGCCCAGTCCAGAGCAACACTACATTAGATTCAGGCAAGACTCTCTGGCGCAGCCAGTATGCCAAAGGCCGCGGCCAAAAAGTAAACAGAATGCCGTAATAATCAGGATGGACTGTTCCAGGCGTGAAGTAGCGGTTTGCCGCTGCAAGCTGCGCTTCGCCACAAGCGCGCTTATCAGCCAGACGATCCAAAGGGCTGTCCAGAGATACGCTACGCTTGCGCTGAAGATGTCTTTCATCTGCATATGCCTGAAGATACGATTTACTGGGCGGACTATTCAAACTGCTCAAACTGCCGCTGCTTGGTGCAAGATCGGAAGCAGCCCGGCTGCTCAACATCGTCCGATCTGAGGAGCCCTAGTGCTTTAAATCCAATGACTTAGCTGTGTTTTGGGCCCACCGTTTAATGCGAAGAAGTACCGCTGAACCATTATTTACACCCATTCACGTAAACCTTGTTAAACAAACAGCCGCCCGGGAATTACTATAATCTCGAAACCAATATCCCGTTTTGATTCTGTCTCATAGCTTGGAAGAGGGCGCCGAGGGGCGCAAGGAGAGGCACAACTAATGCACAAGCCGGTAAAGTACGCAGAGAAAGTCCTGACTTACGGAGCGAAAGGCGCGTGGGCTGTTTTTGAAAAAATTAACAGCATCAAGCCGCGGCCTTCATTCATTCCAAAATGGTCAGACAAGCCGATTTTGAAATCCTGGGAAAAGACGAAGCCACCGCTCGGCTGGCCACGCTCCACGGACTCTCTGTGCCCCAAGTGCGTTCCGGAAATCCGGCAGCAGATTGTTGACGGCAAATTGCCGCATGAAATTCTGCTCAATGAAAAAGCCGGCGAGATTAAAGCCACCATCGTAGAGCGCGACGGCAAAATCCTGATGGTGAAGGATTGCCCGCTACACGGCCACTTTGAAGATGTGATGGCCGTGGACGTTGAGTTCTTCAAGCACCTGGAAGAAGTTTTCCCTGGGCGCGACATTGCTGCCCACAACGATGAAAAGCTGCATAACCACGGCACCAGCACGGTAAAGCATGGCCGCGGATCGGTGTTGACCATCGATTTGACCAACCGCTGTAACATGATGTGCGATCCCTGCTTCATGGACGCGAACCAAGTCGGCTTTGTGCATGAGCTGACGTGGAACGAAATCAAGACCATGCTGGACAACGCGATTTCCATCAAGCCGCGTCGCCAGATGTCAGTACAGTTTTCCGGTGGCGAGCCGACTCTGTCTCCGTATTTCCTTGATGCAGTCCGTTATGCCCGCCAAGTTGGTTACAACTCAGTGCAGGCAGCTACCAACGGAATTGAATTTGCGAAGTCGCCTGAGTTCTGCCGCCAGGCCGCTGAAGCCGGTCTGCGCTATGCTTACCTGCAATTTGACGGAATCGGCAACGCCGCGAACTCGCATCGCCAGGTCGGCAATCTGTTTGACGTGAAGCTCCGCGCCATTCACAACCTGCATGAAAATGGTGTCGATATCGTACCCGTCACCACCATCATCAATGGCATTAACAATGAGCAGGTGGGACGCATTATCCAGTTTGCCCTGGACAATCCCAAGACCATTAGTTTCCTGAGCTTCCAGCCGGTTTCCTTCACTGGCCGCGATGAAGAGATTACGGACGATCGTCGGCAGGCGCAGCGCTACACGCTGAGCCATCTGGCGCACGACGTAAAGAACCAAACCGGTTTGGGCGAGCCCAAGCGCGACTGGTTCCCAATCTCGTTCATGTCCACCTTCTCTGACTGGGCTGACCTGATTCATGGTCCCAGCGCGGATTGGGGACAGCTAAGCTGCGGATGCCACCCGAATTGCGGCGTCGGCATGGCGCTCATGATCGATAAGGAAACTAAGGAAGCGGTTCCCGTTACGGCCTTCCTGAATGGCGATCGCATCGCGCAAGACGTGGCTAAGGTCAATGACGCTGGTCGCGGACGGTTCCTTTCAGTATTCGGCATGGCGCTGGCTCTGGCCCGGAACTACGATCCGTTCCAGGCGCCGAAACACTTCAAGCTGATCGATCTTCTGCGTAAGTTCGATAAGACGTTTGGAGCGACGAAGAAGGCTGATGAAAAGTACGGCAAAGTGGACGGCGAGCGCACGATTGAGGACATCAAAAGACGCCGCAAAGATCGCTGGAATTTCCTGTTTATCGCCGGAATGTGGTTCCAGGACCTTTATAACTATGACTTCCGCCGCACCGAGCAGTGCATTATTCCTTACGCTACTCAGGAAGGCGAGATCAGCTTCTGCGCCTATAACACCGGTGTGGGCTGGCGCAACATTATTGAAAAGATGCACATGACGGCCACGCTCACCAAGTGGTATGAAGAGCACGGGCGCCATGAGATATTTGCGGGCGGAAAAGCTGTCGGGCTGAACCAGAGCTCGCACAAACTCAATTTGAATGAAGAGCACGTGCACGCTGAGCGCAACCACACTCTGGACGACCTTGGTATTGCCAAGACTGCTCGTGAAGAAAAACTCCGCGCACGCGATAGCAAGCTGAAGAAGTCCGCTGAAGATGCGCAGATGGAAGCGCTGTATCGCGAGCACATTCTGAAAGAGCCAAAGGCGCAGGGTGGATTTGTGCCGCTTGGTTCTATCACGCCAGCCGCTTCCAAAGCTGCGGAAGAGAAGAAAGAAGAAGTGTTCGGCGACTAGACCTCAGTTTTTAACTACAAAAAACACGAAGGGCACAAAGGATTCAACTTTGTGCCCTTTTTGTTATGCTTACCTTGATTGGCGCGTGATTGCATGTTCAGATTCTGCAGAGCGAAATTCCGGTTCCTTCTTCCTTTGTGTTTCTTTGTGTCCTTTGTGGTTTGTTTTCTGCCTGCCGGCTGTGCCGGAGCGCCCAAGCACCCAACCTGGAAGAACGCTACCGGAGCGGAACAGAATGAGCGCCTGATGTGGCAATCCATTCAGAGAAAAGACTGGATCAATGTTGAGAGCCATCTTTCTCCCACATTTGTGGGCGTGACTGCCAATGGCGCAATGTTGGACCGCGCAGGATGGCTGGAACAATGGAAGAGCGCGCAAGTCCAGCAGTTTTCAATGGGGGAAGTGCAGGTCCATCCTGAAGGCGCTGATATGAAAGTTACCTACATCTTTCACGTCCAGACATCCACTTCAGGGCCAGCGTCGCCGGATGGATTTCGCGTCATGGCAATCTGGCAAGAGATCAAGAGCCGCTGGATGCTTTCCGCAATATCGATTACGACAATTCAAGCCACGAATCGCCCTTAAAAGGTAGCTGTATGAAGCGGTTCATTTCTGGCCTGAAAACCCTTTCCATCCGCCAATCCCACCCGATGGTCGAAGAAAATATCCGATCTTAATTGCTAGCCAATAAATTGCACACTCTGGATCCTATTTGTTGGAACGGGTGCGGGGTGCTGCCGAGGCCCTAAAGGCTTGTATTTACTAGAGCAAAACCAGTTCCAAAAGTACCCGGGCCAGGAACGCACGTACAGGGCCAGTTTTAGGTTACTAAAGTTGAAGCCGTGCTGACGCGATTAGTACCTACGTCACCTTTTAGTTCGTTAGCTTAACGGCTAGATTTGAAAGGCCGCTCATTGCGGGCGGATGCAGCAATGTTGCATCCGGCGTTAAGTTGAAAATATTATGCCGTTCAATTATCGATATAAAAAATCCGATGTATCTTCCATCAGAATCCATGAAGCTGGATTTTCAATGGTCGAGTTGATCGTGGTTTGCGTGGTTCTGGTGATCATTACAGGAATCGCAGTACCTAATATCTTCCGGACCTATCAGAATTATCAACTCGATTCCGCCGGTCACTCAGTTGCCAGTTTGCTGCAACAGGCGCGAATCCAGGCGGTGAAGACGAACGTGCCCGCGTACGCGAACTATACCAACGCGGCAGCCGGGAATCTGGCGTTTGTTTCAACCGACAACAGCGCGGCATATGCCGCCGGAGAGCCCGATGTGCAGTTATCTCCGGCAGTCACGTTTGAGAATGGAGCTCCAGATCCTAATACGCCGCCGGAGCATACGCAGCTGAATACCTATCTCAGCGGAGGGGCTCCAGGGCTGACACCGCAGGTGGGCGGAAGCATTGGTTTTAATGCCCGTGGGTTGCCTTGTAGTGAGACGACCCCTGGCGGTAATCCCACGGTGTGCGGTTTTCCTGGGGGAGCAAGCGGATACATATGGTTTATGCAGAGCAATATCGGGTGGGAAGCGGTGACGGTAACCCCGTCTGGACGAATCAAGAGTTGGAGGCTGATCAGCCGGGCCGCTGCCCCCTTTACCTGGCAATAGGCGGAGCTATGAAACAACCAAAAAAATGCGGACAAAAGAACACCAGGGGATTCACGCTGGTGGAATTAACGGTGGCCATGTTCGTTCTTACAGTTGGAGTTCTGGGCGGGATGATCATGATTGTTTTGGGTATGACCCGGGACAACACGAACCGCATGGACACGACTGCAACCAACGCTGCCCAGGCGGTGCTGGAACAAATTGCGGCAGTGCCGGCCGGTACCAGTCCCACTCTGACCGTGACCGATTGCGTGCCAAGTACCCATTTTGTCACAACTGCTGGCAATGCGGGACTCGGATCGGGAGCCACGCTAGACGGAAATGGGAACGTAGATTTCCAGTCAGCTGCAGTGGCGGGCTATGAGATACCCTATGCGGTTTGCGGCAATAACAAACTAATAGCTACTTATAACGTGCGTTGGCACATTACTACGCTCCCGGGCGGAGGCAAGCTGGTGATTGTGGCCGCAGGGCATCCGACCATTTACAACAACAGCCACGCAATGGCTTACATTGCGCCGGTCACGCTGCGAACGATTGTTGGATTGTGAGAATTTTTATGAGCATGAACATGAATAAGAGGCACTCTGATCAAGACGGATTTACGCTGATCGAACTATTGATGGTCGTGCTCCTGCTTTCCATTGTTGTGGGCGCAGTGTTCTCGCAGATTGAGCGGGCGCAGGTCCGATACAAGGTGGAAGACCAAAAAGTGGATTTGACGCAGCAGGAACGCGAGTTCATTGATCAGTTCACGCGCGATCTGCATCAGGCCGGCTACCCTTCAATCGCGGTTTTTGGCGCCCAGTACAACATTAATAGCTCTCACATCGCGGCTGGTGTGTGGTCCATTTTCCAGACAGATCTACGTATGGAAGGCGATGTGGATGGAACCGGCGTCCAGACTGTGGAGTATTCCTATTTTGACGGAACCGGATGGCCCGGTCCTGGTCCCAATCCGTGTCCCTGCCTGCGGCGCAGTGCAGCGCCAAAAGTGGACGGCATAGCGCCTTCCGCGCAGGTGGCAGGCACAGCTTTCACGCAAGTGCAAAATGTTGTTCCACTGGCTACGCAGCCCATTTTTTCCGCCTATGACGCAACCGGGATTCCAGTGGATATTAGTACAACGATAACGGACCCAACAAAGTTGGCCCAAATTAAAAGCGTCCAGATCACAGTAACAACGCAAGGGCTGGGAAATGATTCTGACGTTCACAACACCATACAGTGAGCATGACCGGTATGGCGCGTCTGGTAAACAACTGAGGTGACAAACATGAACGGAAAAAATACAAAGCGACTGAAATCCCAGCGTGGCATCGCCATGATGGTGGCGTTGCTCGCTCTGCTTCTGCTTGCAGCTATCGGCATGGGGCTCATGTTCATGGCTGACACAGAAAACAGCGTGAACAATAACTATCGCGACTCGCAAAAGGCCTATTTTGCGGCGCGTGCGGGTGCGGAAGAGGCCCGCCTGCTGCTGGGCGCGGACAATGCAACCAAAACGGCTGTCCAGGGCCTGACCATGCCCACAACCGTAGCCAATACCGGGATACTTTATCTTAAGAATCCGACAAATTCTGAAACCATTGATCCCACAACCGGCGCTGGGAACACGATTGCCACCAACGCTTTTCTGGACGACCAGCTCTGCTGGGAAAAATACACGCAGATGACGACTTTGAGCCGGGAACTGCCGGCTCCTGCGGCTCAAATGGCCAAACTGCCCAGCTGTTGCCGTCTACATCGATTGCCTACACTGCTTCCGCCATGGCTTTAGCGCCGGGCGAAGGCACCGCGACCGCGCTTCCGTTTAAATGGGTGAGAATCACAAACAAGCAAAGCTCGATCGGATCGATTCGCCGGAGTCAGCCCGCTGCGCCAGATGGCGCGCAAGTGTGCTGGAATGGCTCGAAAAAAATCCCGAACACAGGCGGATCTTGCTTGGCGCAGGGATCGTAGCTGCGCCCGTCTGGGAATTGACTTCCTTGGCTACCACCCCACGAGTTCGACAAATGCCGGGTCACGCAGAATCGTACAATCGAAGTAGCCTTCCCGCCGCCATTAATCCGCCGGCTGCAATCGCTGCTGAGGCGCCAAATCGGATACACGGTAGCTTGACAGTCGATGGCTATGACAACTGCAAGTGCACCGCAACAAACGCCCACCCCGTCCGGGACAAGCATGCGATGGTAGTCGCCTGAGCGTCTTGACGCTCCTGGCGTGACCAAGGTGGGGCGAGTGGACTTTGACCTCCGGACTCGGTAATGGGTCCCCCACTTACAACCCGGATGGGACCGTAAAGGTCCAGGGTTCAACGGCTGCAGGCCAACCATGGCCTTATGACATAAACCAGATGAATCCTGATTATGAGAACGATGCAAAAAATGCCTCAACTACTCCCCTGGAATTTTTATTTTGCAGCCCGGCTGCGGACCCAGGCTGGTCCGAGTTTTGGGACCTATCCGAATGGATTGCCCGACGCGCCGAGCTATCCTGCCGGTGGCGCCGCGCAACCGTTTACGTTCCGGGCAGTGTCCATCTTGCTGGCGGCGACAGCAGATAGGGCATCCTAATCAGTGACGGTGATCTGGACGTCCATGGCGGTCTGAATTACTACGGTTAATCCTGGTCAAGGGCCAGATCACTTTCTCGGGAGGCGGTGCATCAAAAGTCTACCTGTACGGAGCCATGCTGGCAGGTGAAGCCGTTAATGCGCAGGACGGGACATGGCCGGGGATTCAATGGCGGGAGCCTCAATTTCCAGTACGATTCATGCGCCTTAAGCCTCGTACCTCCTTCCGGGCCGCCAAAGCTGCTTGCAACTCACGAAATGATGTATTAAAGGGAATGTAATGAAGAAATGTATTTGGATGATGGTCGGGATGATGCTGCTGGTCAGCGCCATAGGTTTTGCACAGGACGAGTCGCCGTCATTCGGCGGACTCGCAAAGAAACCAAGACCACGCGCGAACCAGAAAGGTCGATCCCGATACAGACTTGCCCAGGCGGCCTGCCGATAGCCGGAGAACGGCTAATGTTGCACTCGCTGCCAACACAGCGGGAATACGACGTCGGGCCAACCCTTTCCTTCAATGCAAGGAAACAGCAGCACACAGAAGCCAGGTCCGGCATCCAACGATTCCCACGCCGTTGCGGAATTGAAAAAGCGAATCGAGTCCTATCAGCAAGATGAGGATATGTGGAAGATATCGGCCAAGAGATATGAAGATTTGCTGACGAATGAGACGAATGACTTCAGGCGCCAGACTGTGAGGAAGCACTCGAAAATGACCAAGAAATGCCGCACTCTATCAGCAGAAAGTAGACCAAGCACAAACCGCACTATCGAATCCACCAAAACGACCTCATCGAATCATCAAGTTCCTCGGCAAATCCTCCAGGGGCAGCCCTAGAGTTAATAGCGCTATCTCTGGCCACCACCCCGGCTGGCTTTTTGTGCCCTATTCCAGAGCGACGCATCAAGTGAGGATCGACTACGCTACAATTCCTTACGGCATGGCCGTATCCCACCATGGCAGTAGTGCCGCACTCGACAAACCCGTGTTCCGCCGGCTCTTGCTCTCGTGGTACGCGCAGTCGCAGCGCAAGTTGCCGTGGCGTGGAACAACAGACCCCTGCCATATCCTTGTGTCTGAGATCATGCTGCAGAGACCAGGGTAGCTGCTGAAGAAGAACAGTACACCCAGTTCATTGCACAACTTTCCTCGACGGAGCGGCTAGCTCGCGCAAAAGGAGCTACGGTGCTGGCAGCGTGGAGCGGTCTGGGAGATTCCCGCAGCGGACGGGCACTGCATGGGCGACAAAAGAGATTGTCCAGAGTCAGGTCATTTCCACGTACTGCGCTTGACCTGATGGAGTTACCGGGTGTTGGTCGTTACACGGCGTCGGCTGTCGCCAGCATCGCCTTTGGCGAACCTGTGGCCGTGGTCGATGGCGATGTCGAACGCGTGATTGATCGCCTAGTACGACCAAAGAGCAAGCCCTCCAAATGCCAATATGGAAAAGCAGTATTCGAAGATTGCAGGCGAACTTTTGGATTCACAGAGCCCCGGCGACTTTAATCAGGCAATGATGGAGCTTGGAGCCTTCGTCTGTCTGCCAGCGCAGCCAATGTGCCATGCTTGTCCGGTCGCGCATTTATGCGGCGCTCGTGGACCCACGGAAAAAGCTGCGCGTCCGGCCCGCCTAAAGGCAGAGCTGCGCTATGCGCTGGCCGCCGGAACGGCAGGGTCCTGTTGCGCACGGAACCAGCGAAGACCACTGATGGCCGCAATGTGGGAGCTGCCCGAAATCGAGGCACAGGCAAACCGAACAAAATCCCTCTGCTGAACTGCGCCACTCCATAACCACTACGGACTACACTGTCTTTGTTCATGACAGCAAAAATAAAAAACGCCAGACCGACAGATCAGTACCTTTACGCTCCGTTTATCGGCTACCACTCGCCGGACTAACACGCAAAATCATTCGAGGATTAGGCGATGCATAAAAGATGTTCACATTTGCAATGATACTGCGTTGCACTGTGTTTGCTTGCGGAGAAGTGGCACAGCCTATAGCACCGGAGAAGGCACACTTCCCAGCCAGCGACTGCTCAGCGGAAGCAGCTCCCAAGGTACAACAGCATATACATGGCCCTGACCAATGGAAGGATGGAGCCGGACATCTATGGCTGACGCACGTGACAGCAGCACCGTGAGCAGGTCTGACACGATCGTGCGCTGCTACAGCGAAGGATGTACGGAAAGCAGAGCTCTGGCGCGGCGGTGGCGAAAACTGGAAGCCTGATCGTCTGTCTCGGGCCAGGAACGTTCTGGACCTTGGGCAATTACGATTATCTATTCGCCGTTCCGCATCCGGACCCGGCGACTTTACGATCGGGGAGGGAAAGAAGATTCACGGCTCGGGAAAAGATATGACAGTCGTGAAACTCAGCGACTATCTCCCAATCACCGATCCCAAAGACCAGCGGGTGCTGCCGGTGAATAGCGGGATAGGACTTGTGTTTGGCACTAACTCGGACAACGCTCCGGGGATTCAATATCCAACTGACGATCGATGGAAATTATCCTGTACTAAAATCACGCGCACAGCAAAACGGTCATCAAGGCGCTGACGCTGGATGCGATCCACCTGCGCTCAGACCTCGGCGGACATCATGTTCACGACGTGAACATAATCGATTCGGCGGCTGAGATCGGCGGCATCAACCCGCGCTGGGAGGCCTTTCCAGTTTGGATCCTCTCGGTAGACCGCTCCCGGCCGGGCCAGGACCGTGACAACATTATTGAAAATGTCAGCATGAGTCAGTCTGCCTGCATCCTTTGCACCGCTATCTGCGTGGCGAACGCCACTGCCGAAGTGAAAAATAATGTAGTAGAAGGCTTTCAGATTGGATACGGCGGCTGGGACCTGGCTGGAGGATCATTTCACGATAACACGGCGATTAACACGATAACAGGGGTTTCAACATTGACAGCCTGGTGAACAATGGCGTGACGATTGAGCGGAATAAGATTGTTCATCCACGGAAGTACGGCTTTGTGGTGGGAGGCGGGGGCACCTTTGCAGACTTCAAGTTCCTGGATAATACGGTGCAAGTGGATAAATCGGGAGTGATTGCATTTGTCTTGCAGGGAAACGTGACCGGAGCAGTCATTGCAGGCAATAAGGTGCTGGCCGATAATTCTTCAGGCGCTCGCTCCACGGCTTTCAGGATCTATTCTGCAAGCCGCCATTGCGACTGAATAGAGACAATAAATATCAATCCAACAGGATCTAGCATCCGGCATGTCTCTGGTGTTTCAGAGGACATCGCAGAAATCGCAAAACTGCTTCTTCGATAATCGAGACGAAAAAGGAAATCCGCGCAAAGACCTGCCGGATAATCATGATGGGCCATGCATTTCAGATCCGCGCAAAGCGAAATAGCACTGAAGCCGAGCGCCAGGGATTTTCACGAAGTCCACAAAGTTATCTTGCCAATAGAGTTTTAGCTGGAGGGGACCCAATGCCCGCACTGGAAACCGAGAATTCCGGCGCCGGAGATTGAATTGCAATATTTAGATGGACGTAGGTTTTCACTGAAGGAAGAACGCAAGAAAGGCCCCGTAGTGGCGGTGTTTTTTAAGGTGAGCTGCCCGGTTTGCCAAATGGCCTTGCCGTATCTTGACCGCATTTATAAGGCTTATGTCAAGAGCAAGGCGTTTATTTTCGTTGGTGTGTCACAGGACAATGCGGCGGACACCAAAGCATTCAACCGGCAATACAACATCAGCTTTCCCGTGTTGCTGGATCCAGTGGGAAAGTATCCAGTGTCAAATGGTTATAAGCTCACCAATGTTCCGACAACATTTCTTATTTCATCCGAAGGCGAAATTGATTTTGCCACAGTCAGTAGGTCAAAAGCGGATGTGGAGCAGCTAAACCGCCGGCTGGCCGCGCAAAGTGGAGTCTCCGCAGCGCAAATATTTCAGCCGGGGGAAAATGTTCAGAATTCAAGCCTGGTTGAGAAGCGAAAAACTGATCCGCGGTCGCGGATGAAACGCACTTAGCAGTCCAGCAATCAGTGTTCAGCCAAAAGAGGAACCATGAAAAGATTCGGCACATTCTTGTCTATCGTCATCGTTTCTACATGCGCGGCATTTGCTCAAACCGGCATGCCACCTGTCGCGCAAAAGGCGATGAATGCCATTGACGCGGAGAAGATTCGCGCCACCGTGAAATACCTTTCTGCCGATGCTTTGCAGGGCCGTGGAACCGGACAGAAGGGCGGTGACATGGCCGCAGATTGGATTGCGACGCAGTTTAAGAGCTATGGCTTAGCGCCCGCCGGCGATCATGGAACATATTTCCAAAAAATCGATTTTTTTGGCGTGACAACAGATCCCAAGCAGACTCAGTTTGCTTTTGTGCCCAAGTCAGGGCCAGAGATGCAACTCAAATTTGCCGATGATTACGTAGCGAATAACAACACATGCGGAAAAGTCAGAGATAGACGCGCCGCTTGTTTTTGTCGGCTACGGAATCAACGCCCCCGAATACAACTGGGATGATTACAAAGGCGTGGACGTGAAAGGCAAAATGCTGCTCATGCTGGTGAATGAGCCGCCTTCTGACGATCCCGATTTTTTCAAAGGCCGGGCGCTCACCTATTACGGTCGCTGGACTTACAAGTATGAAGAAGCGGCCCGCCAGGAGCCGTGGGCGTGGTGCTGATCCACAAAACAGATATGGCCAGCTATGGCTGGGAGGTGGTGCGCAACTCCTGGGGAGGCGAGTCATCGCTGCTGAAAGATGACACGGATCCAAAGCTGAAGTCGGCAGGGTGGATTCAGTTAGATGTGGCGCGCAAATTGGCGACTGCCGCAGGCATGGATTTGGACGGGGAACCCTTCCCATATGACGCAACCATGCGCAGCTTCAAGCCCGTGGAAATGCCGGTGCGCGTGAAAGAAACTATTGTAAGCAAGGTGCGCAGCTTCACTTCAAGAAACGTGGTAG
>CAWHQH010000012.1:0-137300 GCA_963831465.1 Terriglobia bacterium
AGACCTAGGCCCTGAGGATCCGAAAAGAACTTTCTGCCGTCCCGGCTATAAGGATGTACTGAGACTGCGTAAGAGGAAAGGCAAACTCCGACTACGCGGTTCGACCTCCGACGACTCCCAGCTCTGTTCCCGGCAATGGCTCATTGGGCTTCATCCAGTAAGCCATGATCGCGCCGAACAGAAGCAGCGCGATACTGCCGAGGAACGGCAGGTCCCAGTTTTTTGTCTTGTCGATCACGTAACCGGCCACAAGCGGTGAAACCGCTGCGGCCAGCGCAGAACCAACGTTCATCAATCCGCTGGCTGAACCTGAGAAGCGCGGAGCAATGTCCATAGGGATGGCCCAGAATGGGCCAATCGTAAATTCAGCAAAGAAGAAAGCCCCGCTCAGGCAAAGAGCAACGATGGTGAGATTGTGCGAGCGCAACACCGGAATCATGAACAAGAGTGACAACACGAAGCCGGCAATCACCAGGTTGCGTCGCGCCTTGTTGCGGTCTCCGTCTTGATCAGGATTCGGTCGCTCACTACGCCGCCGACCGTATCACCAATTACGCCAGCCAGGAACACGCCGCTGGAAAACAGCGCAGAATTCTTAAGGTTGAGCTTGTAGCCGTGCATGAAGAACTGCGGCAGCCATGTAAGGTAAAGCCAGAGCGTCCAGCCATAGCAAAAGTAAACCAGCGTGACCGGCGCCATGCGGAAGGTGAGCGCCTTCCACGGCACAGGATCTTTTTTTCTGTCTTTTTTCGCGGCGTAGTCCGGGACGACGCCCAGTTCTTCCGGAGTGATGCCGCGATGCGTGGCAGGATTATCACGGAAATAAAACCACCAGACCACAGACCAGACAGGCTCACTCCGCCCAGCACCACGAAAGAGAGCCGCCAGGAACCAGGCTGATGAGAAATGCGACCAGCGGAGGAGTGAAGAAATTTCCCAATCGGGCAAAAGAATGCGTAATGCCCTGGGCAAAGCCGCGCTTTTCCGCAGGAAACCAATCCGCCAGGCGCGCGTGGCCGTGGGGAAAGTTGCGCCTTCACCCAGACCAAGAATCACGCGGCACACAATCAACGCCGCAAAACTGCCGACAAAGCCAATGAGCATTGTGGAACCGGCCCAGATGATTCCGCAGACAGTGAGCGTGAGGCGCGCGCCGAATTTGTCACTCAACCATCCGCCCCAGACCTGCAACGCCAGGTACGCCCATCCGAATGCGGAAAACACCCAGCCCAATTGGACGGTGCTGAGATGCAAGTCGCGCTAAATCGATGGGCCCCGCAGTGTTCACGTTGATCCGATCAATGTAGGTAAGCCCATACATCAGGCAGACCATGAAGAGCACGAGATTCGTGGAGGAGAAAATCTTCTGGAAAGGGCTGCGTGCGTCGGCGGCAGTAGCGAGTTTTGGTATTGGGGGTGGCCATATAAGTGCCGCCAGTTTTATCAGGAAAGCCGCTCTGCGGCAATGATCTTCTTTGCATAATTAGGGAAACGCTGATCTTCGCTTAATGCGGATGAAATCGGCTGTCTATATGCGCTCAACCCTCGCAAATGGGTTCCAAGCAACATCCAGCTACTCAGCCAGCATCATACCTATTTACGCCGCTCACGCAATCTCCAAGAAAAGAGACCCATTGCCCCAAACGCTGGTGTTTAAGAAGTCCGGAAAAGCATTGCCTCAACCTACTCTGGCAGCCTCAAAAAGCGAAACCAGGCCCAAAAAGACGGCTGCGATGTTTGCAGGCATGACAGAAGCTGAAGTTATCCGCAAGGCCCAGGCCGGCGACGCACAATGTTTTGAAGCTCTTTATAACCATCACAAACGGCGTATCTTTTCACTCTGCCTGCGCATGACGAACAATTACGCCCAGGCTGAAGACTTTATGCAGGAAGCCTTTCTGCAGCTCTATCGCAAGATTGCGTCGTTCCGCGGCGAATCGGCATTCTCAACATGGCTGCATCGCCTCTCAGTGAATATCATCCTGATGCACTGGCGCAAGAAGGGCCTTAATGAAGTTTCACTGGAAGAGACTTTGGATCCCCAATCTGAAGATGGTCCCAGAAGAGACATCGGCAAGCGGGATGAATCGCTTCACGGTTCAGTCGATCGCATGACGCTGGAAAATGCCATCTCCAGCCTTGCTCCCGGTTACCGCATTATTTTTGTGCTGCATGACGTAGAAGGCTATGAGCACAATGAGATCGCGGAGATGCTGGGCTGCTCGATTGGAAACAGCAAATCTCAACTCCACAAAGCGCGCATGAAATTGCGTACGTTGTTGCCACGGGCCGGCAGCGCAAAGAACATCAACATCGAAACGCCGGAAATGGCCGTAGCCGCTTAATACCCGCGCCGCTCAAGCAGGCCAGATAATGAAAAGCTCGCCAAAGGCAAACTGTCCGGCGAGCTTTTCACTACGCCGACCATAGTTCAGCGATCTCTATAATCACCAAAGAAATCCTTTCATTGTTCCCAAAGCACAAGCCTTCCAGGATGCAGGCATTAGTCCCTGCTGGGTTTTTGCGGCTTTAAGTCGCAAGCCTGCTTCACTCGCGCAAGATCAAGACCAGCCGGAGAGAACTCCGCGATTTCCGGCCCTCTTGGCCCAGGGATTTGCACCTTAAAGATGTGCGCTGCCCATCAGCTCGCGCGTCGTGCCTTTATCCATGGAGAGAAATCGCCCGCATACCCAGTTCCAGCCGTGATAGTGGTGCGTGTCATCAACGCGGACCATCACTTCAATCTGCGGCTGTCCCCAGAAACCGGGACGATTGGGCGGTCCCAGCGGCATACCAGGATTAAATCGGCGTAAGTATATTTGCGATTTGTGCAGACCATTTCGATTCGGGGCTTGTAGTCAGGGCTCAGGCTCAGATAATTGTCCGCTTGAAGCTCAAAGCGAACTTTTTTGTATCCAGTCATCTTCTCTTCAGAACGAAACTCAACCCACTTGCCGCCGACGCTGAAGCCGTCACCTTCTCCTTGATAAGGGCTTGCGATAGGATGCTGAGCAACCGCCGAAAGCGTCGCCGCACCAATGAATGTGAAAACGGCAAAGCTAAATTTCATCGATAAGACAGAATGAAAGTTTTTAAAGATGACGCTAAAAAATCGCGATGCTTTCAAGTTCGCCTCCGAACAAGATAATTCCGTCAACCAGAAACGAATGAAACTGATGATTTTAAACAGTACATAAATGCATGTTATGGGCCAAGTCGCAATCGCTCAATTTGCTGATTTTATTTGCCTATTATTGCGGCCCAAACAAAACTGGTGGTTTTCAGCCAGAGGGAATGGCTGTTTTGGGCCAGAGAGCATTCGATCATGTCCGGAAGTAAACTGCGCCTAGCGAGAAGCGGGTCATCTCTCCGCCAGAGAACAAATTTTTGTGAAACTTCATAATTTTGTCTCTGCACCGCAGGTTGAAAAATAAAAGCAGCAACAGCTCACCTATAGCGCGCATCCATTCAAAAACAGCAGCAGCTTGCGCCTCTGTTCCCCCGCATTTGATTGCTAGAAACCACAGAGGTGTTATTTATGCGTTCTCGTCTCTTCGTTCTTGCCGTGCTTGTCTGCACCTTCGGACTTGTTACGGTCGCCTCGGCCCAATCAACCTTTGTTTATACCGCTGACACGCTCGGCAGCGGCATTTCTATCTACAAAATGAATACCACCACAGGAGCTCTTACTGCCACTGGCGGATCGCCATTCCAAAATGACCAGCCAGACTATATGGCGTCCACTGCAGGCGGAAAATTTCTGGTCGTGAGTGGCGGGCAATGTCCTGGATGTGGGCTGCAGACCTTCGCCATCAATCCCAGCACAGGCGCATTAACCTTCTCACACTCTTATGAGCAGATTGGCGCTGTCACTTTCCAGGCGACACAAATTGTAAGTGACGCAACTGGGACCACGATCTACGCGCAAGGCCCGATCCAGAACGGCACTTTCACGACCGCGCTGGACGCGCTCCACGTAAATGCTGACGGATCGCTCACGCAAGTTGGCACGCCTTTTTCTTTTGCCTCAGGTTTCGATGTCAGCGGTGAGTCGCCATTGGCTGTCGATCCAAAAGGACGCTGGGTGTTTGCCTTGGTGGCCGATAGCAACAACCAGCAACAGCTTGTTTCCATCGCGCGCAATGCTGACGGATCGCTGGGCAACGTGGGCAATGCAGCCAGCTTGTTCAATCAGAAATGCAACAGCAAGCCCGTGTTGCCGAACATTGCCATTGATCCGCAAGGAAAAAATCTTTTCATCTCCTGCAATCCTCTGGGCGCCGCGACCTTTGAAGGAATTCAGGTGTATGGAATCAACCAGACAACTGGCGTACCCGAGCGCATCAACTCTTTTGCGACGCAACACCTGTTTGAAGCTCTTTCCTCTGACCGGCAAGGATGGCGAGTGTTTGCGGTGAGTGAAGAGACAAATTTGGTCGAGCCGCTCGATTTCAATCGCAACGTGGATGCCATCCAGCTTCTCAATGGGGGCATTCTCTACCATACTGGCTCGCAACCAAACGGTGTTGCAGTGGATCCGAGCAATAAGTTTGTCTATGTCACCAACGGCAGCTTCTGCTTCCCCAAGCAGATCGCCAATGGAAACTGCACAAACTCGTCCTCTGGCAACATCAGCGGGTATGCGTTCAACTACACACAAGGAACGCTGACGAACCTTACGGGATCTCCATTTCCGAGTGGAGCAGGGACTCGCTCCATGATCTTCGTCCAGGTGCCGTAACCAGCGGTTCTGGATTCAGGAAAAGTTTCGTCAAGAAATAGAGAAGGGACACACCACGTGTTCCTTCTCTCTTCAGTACACTTCCCTTCTGATATATGGCTCACACAACTCGTCACTACCCGGATTCATCTTATTCAATGAATTTTTGCGAATAAATCACGTAATATTGAGCGCAGATGCCGTCAGTTCTGCTAGTTGATCCCGAGCCAAGCGTGATTGTAACGCTCAAGATGATTCTTGAACGCGACGGCTACGAGGTAAGCACCGCGACATCATACGCCGCAGCAACGCTCCTGCTGCAGAGCGAGAGCTGGGATATTCTGATTACAGAGCTCGATCTTGAAGCAGAAGCTCTGGGGTTGCGTTTGGCGAGCGAAGCGAAATCTCTGCAGTCGCATCCTGCAATTTTCGTTTACGCTTCCTATCCGAATGTTGAGCGTTTGCGCGCCGCACTTGCATTGCGCGTGGATTATTGCGGGTTCAAACCGCTGGAAGTGGACGAGATACGCAAAGTCGTCCGACTGTTGCTTGCGCGCAATTGCGCCAATAAAACACATAGGCTGCGAGCCCCACGGCAAAGATAGTCGCTCGGCCGCAATTCTAAAGGCTTTCAGAAGAGTACAATAATTTATAAGGTCCAGAGAAACATCCACCTTCCATGTCGCAGCCTTCTCTTCTCATCGTCGATGACGAAATTAATGTGGCTCTCACATTGCAGATGGTCTTTGAGAGAGAAGGATATTCCGTACGAACCGCGAATAGTTGCGCCAGCGCTCTGAATCTTTTGGCGAACGGACACATGTTTGACGCGGTGATTACTGATCTAAACATGGAAAAGGAAAACATAGGCCTGGAAGTTGCAAGAGCAGCTTTGCGGTTGAATCCCAGGCCGGCAGTGGTTTTATGTACTGGATACGCGAGCATCGATAATTCCGCAGCCGCCTTGAAGATGAAAGTAGATTATTTTGCCACCAAACCCGTGGACCTTGAGGAACTGAAACGCGCCGTAAGCCGACTGATGGCGTTTCGCGAGCATTCAGGCGAGAGAAATGAAAATTCATGAGCGAGTCAATTAAATCGACGAAAACAGCGCTGATTGTTCATTCGGATATGAGCGTGCTTTCGGCTTTTCAAAGCTCCTTTGTCGGTAAAGGATTCGTTGCTATTCTGGCCCGTGACCTGCCCACCGCTCTGCTGGCTCTTACACAGCACTTCTTTGATGTTGCCGTCATCTCTTCCCGCCTGGCAGAAGGCGGTGATGGATGGCCGCTGGCTGGCGTTGTCCACCTGATTTTTCCCAAAGCCTTTGTTGGAGTGCTCACGCCGGAAACCAACGTGCTCACGTTGCAAGCCGCCATCAATAACGGTGTAACGCAAATCTTTGATGCCGCCATCCTTCCTGAGCAGGTGGTAAGTGCCTCATTGGCCGGTCCGCAAACCGGTCCGCCAAAAGCTTCCACTGAGCCCGGCGCTTCCATTCAGTAAACAACTGCTACCCAAACGCAATCCACAGAAGTCAATCTCTCTTTCAGGAGTTATGCATGCTCACTGTGGGATGGCTGCAGGCTTGCCGCAAGTGGTTCCAATTCTCGGCGAGATAAACTTGCAGGTCCGCTTCTGACCAGAAGAGTTTTGCCGTGATATTGCATCCCGTGCATTTCAATGAAACATCGTCTCCAACAGCGTGAGGATCAATGCGCCGGCCACAGCGCGCGCATTCAATCTCGCAGGCTGTAAAGCCCTTTTGGGGAGCACACTCGCCCACAAACCTGAGGCCATCAGCGTCCCTGGAAATTCTCATTCTTTCACCCGGAGGGCACTTTCCTTCGCGATAAGAACATACTCCACAGTCAAATAGTTGCCTCAGTTCGCCAGCCACAAATGTTAGTTGCGATTGCGAACTTCCCTGTTCTCCGTGTCTCCGCGCCGCGCGCCGGGGTAGGTTCTGTTCCCGATCACGGCGATGTCGGCGTTCTCAGCGATTCCTGCCCCGTTCTCCGTGTCTCGGTGCCTCGGTGGTGGGTTTTGCTTTCCGATCACCCGATTTCCCGATCACCCCTACCCCCTCCTATTCCCATCCCAGATTGGCGTACGTTTCAGAGACATCATCCCAACTCATCCCAGATTGGCGTGCACTTCAGTATTTTCACTTCGATTGGCGTAGACTTCAAAAGCTGCGCGACGCAACAACCGTCGCGTTTCAAACTGTCATCGTGAGCGAGCGGCGCGATCTGGGCCCCGGCAAGCACGTTTTTCGCTTGCTGGGGTAAGGCAGCCGGGAGTCGAACGACTCAACTGGCGTAGCCCTCCAAACTACTTCCCACTGATTGCGGTAAAATCTTTCCAATCCCTCCACTCAAATCCGTTTCATCCGTGTTCATCCGTGGTAAGGTTTTCTCCCCCGTTTTCAGATCAGCATCATCAGTGTTCATCAGCGGTAATGGTTTCACTTTCTCAATCCTCTTCCGCGCTTCCATCTGCTTGTTGTTCGCATCCATCACATCATTCTCAGGCTGTGTCTCCGTCACCATTTCTTCATCCGATTCCCCAAACGTGGTCTTGTCCACGTTCGTCGTCGCTAGCTGGATGGAATACAAGAGCAGCCCTGCCTTCTTTTCTGAAATCTCATCGTCAATCAGCGCCCGCTGCACCAGCATCACCGCCATCTGGATGGCGTTCGCATCCGTTAGCGGCGGCAGCCACAGGTTCTCCGCTCGCGCCTCCCTCATCCGGTGATGGGCATAGCAATATATGTCATTCTTCATCTGCGGAGACTTGCAGACGGTCCCGTCCTCCCTCACAAACGCACATCTCGGCGCGGCATCGGCCCGTTGCAGGTTCTGGCACAGGTTGTAGTAGATCTGCTGCTCAAGCTCTTTGTCATCCGTAATCTTCTGGCTCGCCTTTGGATTTCGTTCCAGGTGGCCCTTTAAAGCGGCATAAGCTTCTGCCAACTGCCGGCTCAGCCGTTCCGACTCTTGCTGGATGTTCCTTTTTTCCAGCTGTTTCTGTCTTTGTAATTCCTCGTACTGCTCGTTGGTTAGCTTCTGTCCATCCACAATCCAGTAGCTCATGTCTGATAACTCCCTTTCGTCGTAAAGTGCGCAGAATTATGCGGCTTTCACTATGGCCTTGGGCCCTGTCTCTTCAAATGCTTTTTCAGATCCGTGCAAATCCGTGCTTATCCGTGTCATCAGCGGTAAGGTTTTTCCTTGGTGTTCCTTCGTGTCCTTTGTGGTTAAAAGTTGCTCTTTTCCTGATTGAGACGAAATGGCCCACTGTAGCGCACTTTCACGCAGCGAATCAATAGCGAAATTGGTCAATCCGTCTCTCGGAATCCGGCCATCTTGACAAAACCAGCGCGCCCCTCTGTATCGTTTCCGAACAGTTGGCAACCCATTCACAGCGTCTGGCCTTGACCCGCCGATGGCGGGTTCTTATGTGGCGCAATAAGGCGTTCTTCAAATTTACGAACTCAGGACTAGAATGGAGAGTTCTTAGGACTTAAAAATTTGAGCGTTCTTAGGGGGACGCAGATGGCTACGCCCACTAAAGACCGCTTCCAGACAGGCGCTACAGTGCCCACAACTGGAATTTATAAAATCATTCATGCCGAACATCGCCTCCCTCATGAAGTAATCCTTAGTGGCGGAGACATATTCCCGCGTTGCGCAAAATGTAGTGATGTGGTCATCTTTAAATTGCTGCGCGAAGTTCGCGCCAAATTTGAATACCAGCCAATACAGGTGTACGAACTCCCAGAGATAGATGAAGAAGAAAAGGCTGATTCAGCGGACGCAAGTGGCTAAAGCGTTATACCCCGATTTTTTAGCTTCGCTTTAGTTTTAGGCGGCTTCGCCAAAAAAGGCACAGGGGAAACAAAAGAGTCATGACTCGCGCATCCCAAGACCCGCGAGGGACCGCACGAACCCTCACAGCAACGTCTCAGCAGTTGCGAGGGGAAGCCGAGGCGCTTATGGAACGTGCCGCTAAGCTGAAAGAGCATTTTAGGCGCGCAAAGGACCTTTATGAAACGGCCCAAAGGATCTTCGCCAAAGCTGCCAGGACTTCGCAAGAAGGCAACAATCGATTGGGTTGATGTTCGCGTGCTGTTACAGCCCTTTCCGCGTCGAGTTTGGCAAGATCATCCATGATCATGGAAACGATCAAATTGTGTTTTCCGTTTCTGCCCGGCCTGCTACCCTGACATGAGAGGAGAGCAACACAGCAATGCAATCGACTGGTTCAAAGCAAGCAAGAAAGAGCTCCGGGAGGAATGAGGGCAGAAACATTAGAGCCCCACGCAAGAAGACGCGCGACTTCGACGCGGCAGCATTTCTGGCGAACACCGGCCTGGGCAGGACAATTGTCCGGCTTGGCGCCAAAGATCTGGCCTTTTCCCAGGGCGACCATGCTGACAGCGTGTTTTACATTCAAACCGGCCGCATCAGGCTCAGCGTGATAGCCAGGACCGGGAAAGAAGCCACCGTCGCCCTGCTGGGCGCAGGTGATTTTTGCGGGGAAGAGTGCATCGCCTTGGCGCAATCTGTACGGGTGACCAGCGCAAACGCGATCACTCCGAGCGTTCTGCTCAAGATCGACCGGAAAGAGATGATACGTACGCTGCACCAGGAACACGCTTTCTCCGATATCTTCGTGTCCCACCTGCTGGCCCGCAATGCCCGCGTCCAGGAAGACCTGGTGGATCAACTCTTTAATTCAAGCGAAAAACGACTGGCCCGGGTCCTTTTGCTGCTGGCGCAATTCGGCAAGGAAAAAGCCCCGGACAAGGTAATTCCCCAAATGAGCCAGGAAGTGCTGGCTGAAATGGTTGGAACAACCCGGGCGCGGGTCAATTTCTTTATGAACCGCTTCCGCAAACTAGGGTTCATTCAGTACAACGGCTCCATCGAAGTGCATCCCTCGCTGTTGAGCGTGGTGCTTCACGACTAAGAGGGACCACCGTCGATAGCGGCAGCCAGCGAGAGTTGAGGATTTGCACTCCGCTTAAGAGTGTGCAATTTTGAACAGCGCGCTTCCTTGAATAACTATAACCTTGAAATACGGACCCATTGCACAATGTCTAGAAGGCCCAAACCCGAAGTCGCGGGAATGTGGATCAATCCGCATTCCACTCTGAGCAGAGGATATACCGCCTGGGATCGGCGCCAAGCAGATGCCATGAATGCCCGGTATCTAGACTTGGCCGAAATTGCCCTGCGAGCAGAGATGGCCAAGCCGCAAGCACCCCTGACAAAAGATAAATCTTAAAAAGCGACAGCTTGCCGCAATATTGCCAGCATCATAAAGCAAAACCAAATCCTAAATCGCGCGTCTGAACCGGGATGTACTAATTCAGCCCGATCTGCAGTTGTGAACAGTGCGGAATCGCGAGTCACCATGGCAGCCAGACAAAAAAACTCTCCCCAGTTATCACGTCTTCATCAACCGCCGGGGTACATTCTCGTGAAGCTCGGCTACATCCTTGCGGATGTTTTCATCGCGCCGCGAACCTCTTGGGCTGGCCCCACGTCTGGCCTGGGCGACGCAATCGCTAGAGAAAAATCGATGATATATCTGACCGTATTGGGGCAGAACAGGCAGGGTGTCTCCTGGATTTTTTGCAGGTCCTCCGTGACCACACTCAAGGGAAATGACCGCAGACACTCGGTGCAGGTCAGCACCACGTAGGGGATTCCGTGCGAATCTTTTCCGTTGCGGGGTATCCACACTGGAGCGGACTCTCGCTCGTGGTCCACGGCATGCGCCTCAGAGGTCCGAATCAGTCCGGCCACAATGCGCAAAAGCATACCCGGGTCGCCGTGCCCCTTGGCGTAAAAAGCGTCGGCAATCACGCCGCCGGGGATGGCATCCCCGGAGTGATAAGCGCCGCTCATGGCAATCACGGAAATATGGGGAAACCGCCGGCGCACCACCGAAAGGAATTCAAAGCCTGACATTTGCGGCATGTTGAGGTCAGAAAGCACAATGGTGGGAAGTCTTCTCTTAAGCTGCAACAGTGCGTCAAATCCATTGGTTGCTGTGGAGACCTCATAGCCTGCCGACTGGAGCACCAAGCCTAGACTCTGGCGAAGTGCGGCCTCATCGTCCACTACCAGAATTTCATGTTTCGGAGCGTTTGCCATGGGAAGCCTCCCGGATTTCTCCTTCGTGGGAAAAATGTTTCGATACCCCAATTCTTGCATTCAGCAGCTTTGGTTGTCTGTCTAAAAGTGCACATGCCCCTCGCAACCCATCCTATTTGATCGTCCTTTGTTTATGTGGCACAATCTATCCACACTGCCTGAGGGGACACTCACCTGACTGAAAAAAAAGACACTATCCTAGTTGCATCCTGGACCCGGCTCTTGCGGATGTGCGAAAAACCATTCTTGAAAAAGAAGGCTTTGCGGTGTTGCAGGCCGGGGGCAGTGTCGGTGTTCGCGCCTTGTGCAAGAAGACAAAGGTCAATCTTGTTCTCATAGGGTATTCGTTGCCTCCTTCAGAAAAGCGAAAAGTCTGGGTTGAGGCGCGCAAGGTGTGCAAGACCCCTATCCTTCAGTTGTATCAAGGTGCGGAACCGGACCTGATTGAGTCCAACGCATTCGCTCACGAATCGCAGACCCCGGACGACTTCGTAAAATCAGTTAGGTCCGTTCTTCGCCGGCACACCAAGTAAAAAATCCTAGCGGAGCAAGATCAGATCAGTCCTGTCCGGGTTGATCTGGTGAGACTTTGATTTTGACCGTCCCGTCAATTTGACCCCCTACCGCAACGTCTCTTAAACTGATTGCTTGGGGTACGTGCCGGAAATCCCCCATTTTTCCGTGTCTTTAGAGCATCAGCAGCACCAACGGCACCGGATAAGGAAATCACTTGGATAACGCAGCAGAGCGCAACGCATTAGACAATCCTGAGAACCCTGCTTCTGAGCAGCAGCCGGAAGCGGCCCAAACCACTGAAGCGCAGGCACTTGAAGGCCAGCAGGATCATGGTGAGCACAATCACGGCGAGCCCGGCCACACGCATCCTCAGGGGCCTCCGCCGATGGATCCGGCTTGCAAGCGCGAGATCGAGGTAGAAATCCCCGCCGACGTGGTGGCCAAGCACCAGGAAAAGCTGGTGCAGCAGTATTCCAGGCAGGCCCGGATACCTGGCTTCCGCAAAGGGAAGGTCCCTGCCAGCATGGTTCGGAACCGCTTTTCCAGCGAAATCACCAGTGACGTGGTGGAGCACCTGGTGCCCCAATATTTCCGGGAAGCCGTGCTCAAGGGCGGGTTCCGGCCTGTCTCTCAACCTCATATATATGGACTGGAATTGACTCCGGGCGAGCCCATCAAGTTCAAGGCCGCGTTTGAAGTCCTGCCTGAATTCGACCTGGTCGACTACAAAGCCATCAAAGTCGAAAAGCCGGACGTGACGGTCACCGACGAGCAGGTCGATAACGAGATAAAGCTGTTGCAGGAAAAGCAGGCCAGCTTCGATCCCGTTGACGAAGAGCGCGGCGCCCAGCAAGGCGAGTTCGTTCAAGTGTCATTCGAGGCGCGACCCAAAAATCTTCCCGACGACGAGCCGGAAGCCGAAGGCGCGGAAGCAAAGTCAGAAGAAGCCGATGAAGCGAAAGACGCTGCCGCCGGAACTCCAGAGCAAAAAGATGCTCAGCCGGTGCAGATGGAAGAGGTCCTTGTCGAGATCGGCGGAGCCAACACCATTCCGGAATTTACCAAGAACCTTGCCGGCGTCAAGGCCGGTGAAGAGCGCAGCTTTGAAGTGTCTTATCCTGAAGATTTTTATGACAAGCGCCTGGCCGGCATGGTGTTTGATTACAAAGTAAAGGTCAACGCCATTAAGAAGAAGACGTTGCCGGAGCTGAATGACGAATTCGCCAAAGAGCTGAGCCCCGATTTTCAGAACATTGGCGACCTGAAACAGCGCTTCCGGGAAAATATGGAAGCCGAGCTGAAGCACAAAACCGAGCATGAAGCTAAAGACAAGCTGGTTGAAGAGCTTGTGTCCAAGCACGACTTCCCCGTTCCCCGATCGATGGTGGAGCACCAGATTGATCTTCGTCTGGAGCGCGGCTTGCGCGCGTTGGCGGCTCAAGGCATGAAGACAGAAGATATGCGTCGGATGGACTTCGGTCGGCTGCGCGCCGGGCAGGAAGAATTTGCCATCAAAGAAGTGAAGTCGAGCGTGCTGCTGGCCAAGATCGCCATTAAAGAAAATCTTCAGGTCACCGATCAAGAGTTGGAGAACGAAATCGAAGCCATGGCTATGCAGATGCAGCAGCCGGTTGAAGAAGTTAGAAAGCGCCTTACGGAAGACAACGCCGTGGAGCGTTTACGCGACCGCATGCGGAGTGAAAAAGCGTTAAACTTGCTGTATTCGAACTCAAATTAGTAATTCAAACAGGTTTCGCCGGGGCAGCCCGGCTTTGTTGACGGAAGGATAAAGCAATCTTATGGCACTTGTACCGATGGTAGTAGAGCAGACCAGCCGCGGAGAACGCGCTTATGACATCTATTCGCGGTTGCTGCGCGACAACATCATTTTTATTGGCACGCCGATTGATGACACAATCGCCAACCTGGTCATCGCGCAACTGCTTTTCCTGGAGGCGGAAGATCCTGAAAAGGACATCCAGCTTTACATCAACTCCCCTGGCGGATCCATCACTGCGGGCATGGCGATTTATGACACCATGCAGTTTGTGCGTCCTGATGTGATGACGATTTGCTGCGGGCAGGCGGCCAGCATGGCGGCTTTGTTACTTTGCGCTGGTGCCGCAGGTAAGCGTTTCGCCCTACCCACTTCTAGGATTCTTATTCATCAACCCTTGATGTCTGGCCTTAGCGGCCAGGCCACGGATATTGATATACATGCTAGAGAGATTCTGCGGATGCGGGAAATCACCAGCCAGCTCATTGCCAAGCACTCCGGCCAGAAGCTGGAAAAAGTGGAAAAAGACGTTGAGCGTGACTTTATAATGAACGCACAGCAATCCAAAGAATACGGAATCATTGACGACATTATTTATAAGCATAAGTAATGTCATAGTAGTGAGGTCAGATGGGCCGCTGGCCAGATACAAGGCCCGACTGAACCAAGGAGCAAGATTGTGAAGCCGAGGACGCCCGAAGAAACCCTTCGTTGCTCGTTCTGCCATAAGTCGCAGGACGCCGTTGCCAAGCTCATCTCGTCACCCAGCGATTATCCCCGCGCTTACATTTGCGATGAGTGCGTAGCCGTCTGCAACTCCATTTTGGAAGATGACCGCACGGAATCGCATGCCGCAGCCGCTCCCAACCATTTGCCCAAGCCGCAAGAGGTCAAAACGTTTCTCGATGAATACGTGATCGGCCAGGACCAGACCAAGAAAAAGCTTTCTGTCGCCGTTTACAACCACTACAAGCGGATCCACATGAACCGCACCAAGACCGGCGAAGTGGAGCTGACAAAATCCAACATCATGCTGATCGGCCCCACGGGCACCGGCAAAACGCTGCTGGCCCAGACTTTGGCCCGCATGCTCGATGTGCCTTTTGCCATCGTGGACGCTACCACGCTCACTGAAGCCGGGTACGTGGGCGAGGACGTTGAAAATATTGTTTTGAAACTGTTGCAGGCCGCTGATGGCGACGTGGGCCGCGCACAGACCGGCATCATCTATATTGACGAAATCGACAAGATTGGCCGCAAGGACGAAAATCCTTCCATCACGCGCGACGTGAGCGGTGAAGGCGTGCAGCAGGCGCTGCTCAAGATCCTTGAAGGCACCGTGGCCAACGTTCCTCCGCAGGGCGGACGCAAGCATCCGCACCAGGAATTTACACCTGTCGATACCACCAACATTCTCTTTATCTGCGGCGGCGCGTTTGTTGGGCTGGAAAAGATTGTGGCCCGGCGCATCGGCAAGAAGTCCATGGGCTTCCGCACCAGTGAAGCCAAGGAAAAAGAGTTCACTGAAGCCAGCAAGCGTGACACCGAGCTTCTGCAAAAAGCCGAGCCACAAGACCTGGTCCGCTTCGGATTGATTCCTGAGTTCGTCGGACGTCTGCCTGTTGTCGGAATCCTCAATGATCTTGACGAAGCCGCGCTGATTGAAATTCTTACCCGTCCGCGCAACGCCATAGTCAAGCAGTACCAGCGCATGTTTGAGTTTGAGAACGTAAAGCTGCGCTTCTCTGATGGATCACTGGCCGCAATCGCGCGTGAAGCCATGGCCCGCAAAGTTGGCGCACGCGGTCTGCGCATGATCCTGGAAGAGCTGATGCTTGACCTGATGTATCACCTGCCCAGCCAAAAGCGCGTCAAGGAATTTGAAGTCACCAAAGAAATGGTTGAGCGCCGCGACGTTTCTCTACCCGCAATGGAAAAGGCTGGCTAGAGTTCCTTTATTTTCATCCAAATCAAGCCGCCTGCCGAAAGGCAGGCGGTTTTGTTTTCATTGGCCTCTTTAGAATCAGTTTGCTGAAGCTGTTTTCTCTGGATGTTTTTCTTCCCCACCAGCTTTGGCGCTTGAGGGGAGTTCGGTTGCTTTAGTTGCGCTCTGCCTTTCCAAAAATCTGACGATTGATTCCGTGTCATCCGGCCCGAGGCGCACGTTGGGCATTTGTATTTCCTTGTACTGCTTGAACAGCGATGTTGCCAACGCGTCTTTTTCCGCCAGCAACTCGTCAGGTTTTTGGATAAAGCGCAAAAGCCACCCACGATCGCGCGCCGCAGCCACGCCCAGCAAGTCAGGGCCGATCTTGATTCCGTGCCCAATGGTGTGGCAGGCGGCACATCGGGTGGCAAAAAGGTACTGTCCGCGGTCGGTTACATTCAGCGGGGTCGCCTGAGCATAGCTCTTGGCGGCTTCAGTCTTGTGGTAGTTCCAGCCATCCACCAGAGTAGTGATGGTGGTAACAAGAAAGCGGGGATTGTCCGTAGCGGCATTGCGCGTCCACTGGCCGCTGGGTTCATTGCCAATCATCAGTTCAACCGTGTGGCCGTCGCGATTCAGTCCCGGATCGAAATACAAACCAAGTTTTCTGGCGGCCAGGTTGATATCCTCTTTTTTTCCAGTAAGAAATAACCAACCGGGCCCGGCATGAAATTTTTCCGCGTAGGCTTTCAGCGCCTCCGGCGTGTCATGCTCAGGATCAATGCTGATGGAATAAAAGAAGACGTCTTTGCCTACGCGATCACCCAGCATGTGCTGGACTTGGACAAGGCGAGCCGTTTCCAAGGGGCACGAATCCTTGCACGTGGTGTAAATGAGATTCACGACCACCGTCTTGCCCTTGAGCAGGTCATCATATAAATGAACTGTCCGGCCATTCTGGTCTGTTAACGCTACGTTGGGAAAATAATTCGCGCCCCATCGGGTGCTGGCCTTAGCTTCACACGTGATCGCCACGAGCAGCGCCAGGCCGGCCAGCAACGCAATGCCTATGGAGTCTATCTTTCGCATCATGAAAATTCCTTTCCTTCGCACTTCATCTTTAAGTCAGGGCCGGCGGAGAAGAACAAAATCGCCGCCGACCCTTACCTTCCCCAAGGCGCGACGCCGTTAGAAGGCAGTCGGGAGAATGTCGTCCGGGTCCTCGTATGTAACGCCTTGCGGTTTAGGGATTGGCGTCGGAAGCGCTTTTAGAAATGCGCCGCCGGCGTCGTCAATTTCCCACCGCAAGAGCATGGCATTATCTTCATGGACCGTGTTATGGCAGTGTTCCATAAACATGCCGCCAAAATCGCGGAACTGCATGGTCAAGCGTGACACTGCCGCCCGGACGCAGGCGATACACGTCCTTGCGGCCCTTCTCCCATGCTGGCACGTTTTTTGCGCTGCCGTTACGGGCCAAAATCTGGCCTTCTTCAAAATGGATGTGGATCGGATGGTCCCACCCGCCGCCGCCATTCTGCAATGTCCAGATCTCGCGAGTCCCAAACTTAGGAGCTGCTGAGATGCGTCCAAAATCCGCGTTTAGTGTGGATCCCCGGCTATCCGTCTTGATGCCCCAAGGGCCCAAAAACGTAGAGACCGGATCGTTGGTGGTCTGGCTTCCGCCGCTGCCAAATTCAAAAACGCGTTCGCGTGTCAACGGCACGTTTGACAAGTCAGGATTCGGAATCATTGTGGCTGGCACCTGGCTCACGTCAGGCGTGGCGGGGTTGCGCACGATGCGGAATTCCAGGAACTTGCCCACGCAAGGATCGGCCGATTTGCCGGACAGCGCTTCGGCCAACGTCAGGTCCTGGCTCGGTTTCTTCCCGTCCTGATGTTCGCAGAGGTTCACCATCCAGAGTTTGTCGCCAATGTTGTATTTGGAAAAGTCAAAGACGATGTCATATCGCTCGGCAATTCCCTGTTCGTCCAGTTCCTTGAGGACCACCGGGCTGGGCATCAGGTTTCCGTCATTGGCGATAAAGATCATCGACTGTTCGGTGTTGCTAGCGTCAGAGATCGCCACCTTGAAAAAGCGTGACACAGCGCCGTTGAGGATGCGGAAACGGTACTTGCGCCGTTCCACTTCCAGAAACGGTTTGTAGAAGAAATTCACGGTCATGGCATCGCCCAAAAAGCCGTCAAAATCAAGGATGTCAAAGAAGAGCTGCCCATCCTGGTCCCATGCCTTGTCGGCCAGCACCATGTTGATGTCATACTCCTGGTTGCCCCAGGATTTTGCGGTTCCGCTGGGCAGGCGCAGGTTCACGCCGTCATTAAGCGCCTCATTGCCGCGATCAAGCGCGCTGTAGATATTGAACATTCCCGCCATGCCTTTGTACACGTTCTGCGAGGTAAAGCTGAACATGTGGTCATGGAACCAGTGCGTGCTCATGGTTTCATGCCAGTCGCCCGGAATCTTGTTGATGCCGCCGCTGTCTGACGGTCCGCCCGCGCGAGGATCGGTGGCGTCAGTATTTACGCTGTTGCGGCCTGCCAACACCACCGGATAGTGGTAATCGTAGAACTGGCCGGGGAAGAAGTAGGCGCCGGTGAAGCCGTCGTTCTCCGCTCCATGGTGCCCGTTATGCTCGTGTGTGGAGATGGTGATGCGGCCAAAACCTCCGTTCTGGCTGAAGTCTGCCGGCAGCTTGTTTCTCAGACGGAAAAGCACTGCGTCGCCGCCGTAACGCACCTGCATGAGTTTAGGAGGAAACGTTCCGTTATAAGTCCAGAAAGAAAGCGGGCCTTGGTCCGGCAGATTGGGGTGAAAGCGTGGACGCACAGGAGCTGTCGAATCAATGCCGGAGTTGAAGTTCGAAGCAACGCCAGGGTTATAAGCCGTATTTACCTTGGCGCCCTCCATGGTGGCTGAGATCGCCACCTGAGGCGGAAGAAGGCTGAACTGCTGGTGTGCCCAGATTGGTCCAGGAGGCCGTCCTTCGATTGGACCCATCCCGCCGCCCAAACTATCGGGCACAGGTTGTTGCGTCTGGTTGGCTTCGGCCTGCGGCGCAGGATTGAGAGATGTAAGCGGGTCCCTTGAGAGAACGTCAAACCGCGGCATGGGCTGGGTAAAAGGTAGAGCGCCAAACAGAGGGCTGCGTGGCGCGCCTGTGGGAATATTACTGCCGCCGTCCGCATATGCGCTGCTGATGAAAGGATTCAAGCCGTGAATGGGGGCCAGCAGTCCGCCGGTGGTGATGATGCCCCACTTGATGAGATCGCGCCGCGAAACTTTGCCTTGCGAATATGCCTTGACGATTTCAGCCCGGTTGTTGCGGGCGCTGGTTGCTTCTTTGATGCGCGCTTTGGACGCATTGCTGGGTAGATAGATATTGCTCATTTGCCGCGCTCCTGAAAACAAAAGTATTCAATGTGGCCTGATGGAACATTTTGCTATCGGACCAACCTGCAGGCAGTTCTAATGACTGCAAATCGGCCCGCAATTTCCTTTTTTATCAAATCAATATCGCAACACGATATTGTTTAATTTAAAAATTGGCTGAACAATATCGCGACACGATATTGTTAGCCAGGAGCAGCTTACTCCCGGCCAGTTTAGGCAGTCAACAAGATTCAGGGTCTCGGCGCATAAGGCCGACATTGGCGTTTGCGATGTGGTTTGTTTACCAATGGATAAGGACCATTGCGCTATAAGCCAATTTTAGAAACACTAATAATAAACATGCGGTGAAAGGGATGGATGGATGCACAATCGGAACGAAATTCCCAATAAGAAACCAAAAAAGTTGAGCCCGCCGGAATACAAGGCGTTGGCCGAATTTCGCTACCAGATACGAAGATACCTCCGCTATATGGAAGAGAAAGCCCGGGGACGCGGGTATCACCCGCAGCAATATCAGCTGCTGCTTGCCATTGAGGGTCTGCCGGAAGACGAGAGGCCCACTATCAAGACACTGGCCGAGCGTATGCAGTTAAATCACAACACCATGGTTGAACTGGTGGACCGCTGCGAACAAGGCGGCTTATTACGCCGGGTCCGGGTAGATCGCGACCGCCGACTGGTGACCCTGGCCCCCACTCCTGCGGGGAAGCGCATGATGGAAGACCAAGCTACGGCTTCCCGGGCTGAATTGCAGGAGATTGGGCCGGTCCTTTTTACATCATTAAAACGTTTGATGGAAGCGCCTTCAAACTTGCACAAAGCACAGAGAAATCCCCGCGTCGCCAGAGGAAGATAGGCTCCAAATTTAAGTGATCGAGTGAGTAATGGATTGGCAGCTCTCAGCCAGTCACTAGTCGCTTTGCCCGAACAGAATGGAGTTGCCGTCGCTAGGTCGATCGTCAAGCGCAGGGTCGTTTTTTGGGCGACATCCGGAAGCCATCTAAAAAAGTAAACTACATTCCGGTTTCGCCATCAGGAGTGCCGGTTTTTTCTTCAAATCAGGCACTTCTTCTTTCGTGCATTTATTAGAAATTTTAATGTTATTTTAAGTTAAGATTTTGTTTAATTCTGCTTCACACGTGCTATTCTCTTCACGATTTTCCTAGGGCTAGAGGCATCATCTTCTCCGGGCTCACCCCTGCAAAAGTTTTTTGAAATGCATTGGTGTTGTTGCGCCTGCAAAGCGCCTGATTCGGCGTTGAGGCAAAGCAACATCAGGGGACCAGAGTAAGCGCCGTCCTTCCGGGCTCAAAATCCCTTCAATAATTTCATGCCGGGCTGCGGTTTGGGCCAGGCAGGAAACGTGGTTCTCATGGTTCGCCGTGAAGATCGCGTGTTGTTCGTCTCATCTGAGACATTCGGGAGAACAAATAAGAACATGAACACCCTGAAGAACTTTGCCACCACTCTCCTGCCCACCAGCAGGAGTACACGATCAAAATCCCTAACCTTGTTTGTCACAGCTTTGGTGTTTGCCATGCTGGCTGGTTCTGTGGCCGCGCACGCGCAGACAACTACGCTTGTGGTAACCCCGCTGAATGCCGGCCGGTTCTATGGTGATCCGAACCCGGAATTCACTGGAACCATTGACGGCCTGAAGAGCGGTGACAACATCACGGCAATTTACACCACCGTTGCTAATCCCGGCAGTGCGGTAGGCGATTACTCAATCGTTGCTACCCTGGTTGACCCAGACAATAAGCTGGGCAACTACACCGTGGTTGTCAACACCGGTACTCTCACGGTTACACCTGCGCCGCTCAGCATTGTTGCTGATGACCTCTCGCGCCCCGCAGGCCAGCCCAACCCCACCTTCACCGGAACGGTCACAGGGATCAAGAACGGTGATGCGATTAGCGCAACCCAGGACAGCCAGGCAACGGTTGGCAGCCAAGCGGGAACGTATGACATTGTTCCCACTTTGACCGATGCATCCGGCAAGATCAGCAATTATGCAGTGACAATTTCTAACGGTACGCTCACCGTTACACCCTAATCTTCGCACCACGACGGTAAACAGAACACTTGAGGGCTGGCAATCTGGAGATTCGCCAGCCCGTTTTCTTTTGAGCGAAACCGCCCATTTTTTGCGCTCCGGGTTCTCCCGGCCCGGAATACCACGCAACACACGGTACGGCGGTAACTTGCTGGCAAATCATTAGAAACGCACAATGTTAATGGATGTTTGTCTGCATCGGGTGCCTATGAATCCTGTGGTGTCTATTCACGCGACCTATGATTATCGGCTCGTGGCGCTCTCTGTAATCATCGCCATATTTGCCTCGTATGCAGCCCTGGAATTAGCAGGAAGAGTAACTGCGGCCCGGAACCACGCCCGGCTGGCATGGCTTATCGGGGGCGCTTGTGCAATGGGCACTGGCGTCTGGTCGATGCACTACACAGGAATGTTAGCGTACCGGCTACCCATTCCTGTTTACTATCATGTCCCCACTGTAGCGCTTTCTTTGCTCGCCGCCATCTTTGCGTCTTTGATTGCTCTGTTTATCGTGAGCCGGCAGCAACTCACCGTTTTTAGAGTGATCATTGGCAGTTTGCTGATGGGAGCTGGAATCGCCACCATGCATTACACGGGAATGGCGGCGATGCGTCTCTCTGCGATGCATCACTACCATCATGGTTTGTGGACGCTCTCTGGAGTGTTGGCCGTCGTGGTTTCTCTTGCTGCATTGTGGCTTACCTTTCACTTCCGGGAAGAAAGGTCGGAGCGGCTGCTGAAGATTGCCAGCTCTGTGATTATGGGGCTGGCCATTCCAGTAATGCATTACACCGGCATGGCGGCCGTTACATTCATGCCTGTGAACCAGGCTCCGGACTTAACCCATGCATTGGATATTTCTGTTCTTGGAAACTCCGCGGTAATACTTGCCACCCTGGTTATTCTGGGTACCGTGCTTTTGACGTCGCTCGTGGACCGCAGATTCTCCGCGCAAGCACGTGAACTGGAAATGAGTGAGCACCGCTATGAACTGCTGTTTGAAAGCAATCCCCAGCCTACTTTTGTTGTTGATTTGAACTCGTTATTTTTTCTTGCAGTGAATGAGGCGGCAGTTAACACTTACGGCTTCTCCGCCGATGAATTTTCAAAGCTAAAGCTTCCGGCGCTGGATGCGGCGCAAAACTCCAAAGGGTTACTTGCTGGAAATACTGCAATGCCGTGCAAGGCGCAACATCGGCGCAAGGACGGCACGGTATTCGATGTCGAGCTCTCGCTGCGAAAGATCAGTTGGGCTGGGCGTCCGGCAGCGCTGCTGTTGGCCGCAGACGTTACCGAGCGCACACGGACAGAACAGCTCGAGTTGGAACGTAGGAACTTTCTGGAGACAATTACCCAGAACCAGCCTTTGGACGAAAGCCTTAACCATCTCGTCCGTCTTCTTGAAAACCAGCTTCCGGGATCGCGTTGTTCCATTCTGTTAGGCAAGCCGGGACGTTATTCTCAGGTAGCCGCCAGTAGCTTTGGCAGGGACATAGTGACTGCATTGGAAGGTTGGCGGCTGGAAGAAATCCCGTATGCCCTGGGCTCCTCCGGCAAGGAGCGCGAAATAGTTTTTGTTAAAGACATTATCAGCGCAAGCACTGAAGGCGGAATGCGGGAGTGGGCGCGGATGATGGATCTTAAATCTTGCTGGTCAGCTCCGGTGGTGGGACCACTCAGGTGCGTTCGTTAGTTTGATACTGGTGTTTTTTAGCGAAGATTGCCAGCCCCACCTGCAGGACCGCAGCAGGCTTGAAATGGCTCGTGACATGGCTTCCATTGCCATTAAACATAGCCATCTCACCGACCGCCTGTCCTATCAGGCCCAGCACGATGCTCTCACAGGACTGCCCAATCGCTTTTTACTTGAAGACAGGCTGCAACAGGCTATTGCATATACAAACCGGCATGAATCACAACTTGCCGTCTTGATCATCGATTTGGATGGCTTTAAATATATTAATGACAGTGTGGGACATCAATGTGGCGATCAGGTCCTTATTGAAGTTTCCCGGCGTCTGCGTTCCATTACCCGCAGGACAGACACGCTGGCCCGCATTGGTGGCGATGAATTCTGCCTGGTGCTCAGTGATCTACATAAGTCAAGCGACTCGTTCCAGGTGGCCCAAACTTGCCTGGACACGCTGCGCAAGCCACTTATGATTGCTGAACACGAATATTCCATCAGCGCCAGCATCGGCATCAGTTGTTATCCGGAGCATGGCGCCGAACCCGAGCTGCTGCAACAAAGCGCGGACATTGCCATGTACCATGCAAAGTTCAACGGCAAGAATGGATTTCAGGTGTTCACTCCAGAAATCAATGCGCATCTGCATGAGCGCCTGCAACTAATGGGCGATCTGCGTCATGCCCTGGAAAATGACGAACTCCATTTGGTGTATCAACCGCAATTCATCGCGGACGGCCAGCTCGTCGGCTTTGAAGCATTACTCCGCTGGGAGCATCCGCAGCGCGGAATAATCATGCCGGACAAATTTATTCCCATTGCTGAAGAGACTGGTCTTATCGTCCCGCTTGGCAACTGGGTGCTGGATCAGGCGTGCCGGCAGCTCGCCGTCTGGCATAAAAGCGGCCACCCGGGCTTGCGCGTTGCAGTAAACGTTTCCACTCTGCAATTTGAACGGCAGGACTGGATGGATACCATCTCTGAGAGTTTGAGAAAGACCGGAGTGCCTCCCTCTTGCCTTGAGCTTGAACTTACGGAATCCGTGGTGATGAAGAATTGTGAACGGGCAGCCACCCGCCTGACCGAGCTGCGCGCACTGGGAGTCAGCTCCGCCATCGATGATTTTGGGACCGGCTATTCGTCGTTGAAATACCTGCAAAACCTGCCCATTGACACTCTCAAAATAGATCAGTCTTTCATTCGTAATCTTGATCCATCAGCGGACGTCCAATCCGCCAATGGCGCAATTGTGCAGGCTATCGTCACTCTGGCGCAGCAACTCGGCCTGCGAGTGGTAGCTGAAGGCGTGGAGACCGACGAGGAACTTGAGGTCCTGCGGCGGCTTGGCTGCGACTTTGTGCAGGGCTATTTATTCTCCCGTCCCATGTCTGTCGAACAATGCAATCAGTTCCTGCATTCAAGTTCATCCTGGCCTAAAAACCGCGTCCCTATACTTTCCGGTGCGCGAGTTGATGACCGGAACTAGCATCGGCCAAAGCAGAATCATTCCCTGAAAGCTTCCTCTTCCTCCACCCCACCAAGCCAAAAACTCGCTCGCGTCCGCTGCGCCTATTGCTGCCGCAATGGCGGCATGGGCAAAGGAATGTTGTAGGTCTTCGCGCCTACGCCCACCCCTCCCTGGCAACTATTGGGGGGCGTGGTACAGACGTTCATGGTTGAAGGACACTCCGCCGCCCAGAACATGTAACCGAGCATGCCCGCCGTTGTCCCTGCGCCGTTCGGAGCAACCGTTTGCACGTAGCTCCCGGTTGAATCTTCCAGCGATGAACTGAAATTCGTACATTCGGGAAGCGGGTTGTGTCCACTGGTGAGATAGACGCTGCCGGTAAACTTGGCTGGCGCTAATGGCAAAATAGGCGGAGCAAAATTCGATTTGCCATCCACGTGTTCCTGCCAGTTCCCTTCCGCGGCAGCTGTATTGGGCTGCTTGTTCGGGACCATGGCATTGGCGTAATCGAGTACCGGGTTCGCCGCGTTGAGCCAGTCGCTGGTAGCTTTGCGGTCCAGATCGATGAGGAAACGATCGCCCGCTCCTACGTCTATGGTTAACGCGCGGCAGCATTGGCTCCGGTGGCATCATACGGCAACTGCGAACGGTAGGCATTGATAAAAGCCTGCATTCCCGTAAGGTTCGGACTTGTGTTTTCTTCGTAATCGATCTCAATGCCCACGCCCAGGCTCTTCGCCAGCGCAGCGGCATTCAGCCCCAATTGCGTTGGATTGGTAGAGAGGGCCGTGTCCCAGTCACTCACAAAAGTGATTCCGCCAATGGACAACATTACGCGCACATTGTGGCTGGTGAAGTAGCTGACAACTTGCGAATTCATTCCTACCGGAGCACCGCTTACGGTTTGAGCGTCATTGGTCTTATTAAGCAGCTTCAACGGATTAACAAATGACAGCACTACCAGATTCACTGACGGCACTCCGTCGCCTCGGTCGATCATCCAATGGTTCTTTGCGTCAAAGTCCGTCATGTTGCGGACCGTGCCCCATGTGCAGGCATCGTTGCCGCAATGCCACGCGCCATAAATCTGGAGCGGCGTGCCGAATGCCGTCGCGCTGGTAAGAAGTAATGCCAATAGCAGTGACGACTGTTTGTTCGTGAGTGCAAGCAATACAGATTTCATGAGCGGAACTCCTTTCGTGCAGAGCAGTTAATGCGGGCTGGCCTTTCCCATTTACGTAAAAAAGATTTGACCAGGACGGAGAACTTTACGGCGAGATACCAATCAGCGCCGCCTATTGAATCGATTCAATATAACCAGCGGGTGCTTAACATGTAAAGCCTCTGCGCAGAAAAATCTATTTGCAGACCTGCAGGATTCCCAAATCGGGAATCACGGTTGTGCACTCAGTCTTGCTGATCGGCATGGGGTCTCTCACCGTCATTGCGAGCGCAAAAATAAAAGCGCCGTCTCCGCAAAGAATGCTGCACCTATGCCATGTGAAGGACAGAAAAAAGCTGAGAAAGGATGAACCACACGCCCGAATGTCTCAAGGTTCGTCGCGCAGAATCTTACGAACTACGCCGACGACATCTGCGGGGTCAAAGGCCTCGACTGCGAAGTCCGCTTCCGGCAGCTTCTGCTGGTGAGAGCGCAGCAAAGAGAGAACAGGTCCGCTTGAGTATTGGCGAAAGCACGCAATGACTTCTTTTTTTTCAGGTGCTGGAACAGAATGCCCCAGAACAAGTAGATCCGCTCTGGAACGACATTGCGAGTGAGCTTGAGCCCGCCCAACGGCTGAGGTGACGGAATATCCCGCCCCGCGCAACAGCATTTCACGAGTTCTTGCCAGGTTCGGTTCCCAGGAAACCAGAAGCACTGATTTAGTCATCAAAATCCTGCTCTTGACGAAATATTTAATAAAAAATCGACCCGGAACATTACATTTGTTGTCTGACTAGTTTACCCGAAGTCAAGCCAAGAGACCAAAAGTAATGGGTCATATTTAGATTTCCACAAGCTTTCTTAAGGCAAAGACAAAGCGTAAGAAAAGCCAGTTGACACGAATAACCCCGGCATCTCAGAATATTGTTCTCTGGGGTTGAGAACCCATGTCAAAACGCATTCTCTCGGTTTCGTATGATGTGAGTTTGCTGGAAACACGTAAAATGCTGCTGGAACAGAAGGGGTACTCCGTGGTTAATTCGCACGGGTTTGGCCAGAAGCTCTTGCGTCTTGCCGTGACTCGGCAGAGTGGCTTCGAACTTTTCGTATTGTACATCTTAAGGGCACTCCATTCTCACACGATGACAAACTGGCATTAATAGAATCGTTTCGCACTCCCTGAATGCGGGCGCCAATTCTTTCACGCCCGAATAGCGGCACGGACCTTATGATTTTGGCAAAGGTAAACACAAGCGACCACTCAGGGCTATCGCCCGCGATGAAAACGCGGGAAGCTCGTTTAGAGACATTGGGAGACGCTCGGTAAACGGACGGGAACAACCGAAAGTTCAGACCGTACATTTGAACCTATCGTAAACGACACGAAACAGCTCCACCCATCTAGCTCTGGTGGGTTTCAAACGCTGTGAAGATCAGGTACCCAACAATTTCTATCTTCTCTTGCTTCTGCTCTTTTTCGAGACGGCTTTTTTCTTTTGTGAACTCCCGTTGTTCCGTCCATTGTTCCGTCCATCTTTCTCATTCCTGGTTACAAGAGCAGGTTTGTTCGGGCGGTCCACCTGGAACATTACAATCACGCCGTTGCCGGTCTCTGTGGAGAGAGGCGTGAAATGGACGTCGGCCACGCCATTAAACCGGTTTGTGGTGAGATGGAAATTCTTAATGTTGGACTTCTTTCCTAATTGAACCACCGCGCGATGCCGCCGCAACATTGCCTGTCGCGCCTTGTTGTCCAGCGGCAGCTCCTGCAGCTTCATACCTTTTTCTGAAGGATGAGCAAAGCCGAACAGCTTCTGCGCCGCCGAATTGAACATATATATCAAGGCATCGTCATTGACCAGCAATACCGGCCAGGGCATGCGCTCCATCATCTCGGAATAGCGGGCATTTACTTCGTCCAGCTCGCGCGTGCGGGAAGAGAGCTCTTCATTGGTGGTTTCCAGCTCTTCATTCAGTGATTGCAACTCTTCGTTGGTTGTCTCCAACTCCTCATTGGTGGACTGCAATTCCTCGTTGGTGGTTTCCAGTTCTTCATTCGTGGATTGCAGTTCCTCGTTCGTGGTTTCCAGCTCTTCGTTGGTCGATTGCAATTCTTCAGCGGTGGTTTCCAGCTCTTCAATGGTGCTTTGCAGCGTCACCCTTGAGGTCACGTTCTCCATGTAAATGAGCGTGCCCACGCGTCCGCCAATCGACCCGGAAAGGATGGGCTTAATCGTCACGGTAACGGCGGTGTTTCGCGCCGCGGAACAATCAAAGCGCACGGTCTTGGGCTCGGTAACACGGGTTTCTTCCAGATGCTGGCCCAGGTCGGCACAGCGTCTCCATAGTTCCGTTTCCTGCAGCGGGCGGCCAACCAGCTTATCTGAAAGGTCCCAGAGCTTCCGGACTTTGTCATTGTCGGTGATGACAGTATCATGTCCATCCAGCACGATCACGCCCGGTTCCAAAGTAGCCAAGACCGTTTCGTAATAAAGCTTGAGCCGGTCCAAGTCGTGATGGGTATTTTCGTTCAAATCAGGTTCCATGTCTCTTTTTCCTGCATTTCCAGCCAAGTTGGGGGCTGCGGCAATACGCCGTTGAAAAATCCTCCAGCGCTGATTGATAGATATAAATTCAATGTTGCGTTTAAGCTGTGATTCTGATTTTCCCAGGAACAGGAAGCCGCCATCATTCAGCGCGTACTGCAGCCGTTTCAGGATATCCGTTTGCGCGGTCGCGTCAAAGTAGATCAGCACGTTCCGGCACAATAGCAAGTCTACGTGGGAAATGGGAGCGTCGCTTAAAAGGTTGCTGCGTCCAAAAATCACCATGCGGCGCACACCGCCCGTCACCCGGAAGGTCGGCTCGCCGGTAAAATATCTCGTTTTTATCTCAGGCGGCATACCCCGCAGGCTTTCTGCCGTGTATTCCCCGCGGCGGGCTATGTTCAAAGCGCCCTCGTCAATGTCAGTGGCATAAATCTTGATTTCATAATCTTTGACTTTTTCCTTGAGCAACTCACACAGCAGAATGGCCACCGAGTACGGCTCTTCACCCGTGGCGCAGCCGGCGCACCATATCCGTAACGAACTGCCGGGCGGCTTGTTCTTAAACAGGGCCGGCAAAACCTCCTGCGCCAGGGCGTCCCATGCCTGTACATCGCGGAAAAATCGCGTGACGTTGATGAGCACCGTATCCAGCAGCTTGTCGGTCTCATTTCCGTCCGCGCGGATGTAATCCAGGTATTCCCTGTAAGTTCCAACGTTGAGCTGGTGCATTCTGCGGCGCACACGGCGCTCCAGCGTGGCGAACTTATAGCCGCGAAGGTCGAATCCACGCTCCTCCGCCAGTTCATGCACCAGATCTTTTATGGTTTGCTCTTCAGCCATCCGTCTCTCTTATGAGGAGCAGAGCCCCGCCAGCTTTTCTGCTATCTCCCCCAGGGGCAGAATAAAGTCAATGCAGCCGGTTTCAATGGCAGCTTCCGGCATGTGCCGGAACTCCGCCGTCTCCGGCAGCTGCGCTATTGTGATGCCCCCTGCTTCTTTGATGGTGCGCGCGCCCGCCGCGCCGTCTCTGCCTGAGCCGCTCAATACCACGCCGATAGAGCGCGATCCGTAAGTGCCCGCCACAGATTCAAAAAGCAGATCAATGGAAGGCCGGGAAAAGTGCACCAATTGAGAATGTGCAAGCTGGACCTTGCCCGGCCCCACCAGCAGGTGCTCATCGGGAGGCGCCGTATAGACTACCCCCGGCATGAGGATCTCACCATGTTCCGCCTGCTTTACTTTCAAACGTGAGGAGCGGCCCAGCAGGGGCGCCATCCAGCTTTTGTGCCCGGGCGCAAGGTGCTGTACCACCACAATGCTGCTGGGGAAATTGATGGGAAGCCCGCTTAATACCTGTCTGAGAGCATTCAGGCCGCCCGCGGACGCGCCCAATGCCACCACGTCAAAGTTGCGCAGAGAGTATGACAATGTCTCTGCCGGTTTTTTGGGCTTATGGGCCATTTTTGGAACCTTAAGCATAGTGGAACCAACGCCAGTTAAGAAAATTTTTTGGCAACGGGGCGATAAAAGGTCAAATCCAAGTAATAACCAAGCGTAAGATGACTTTACCCTCATGGGAGTTACTAAACTAAAGCCGAGTAGAACTCCACGCCTGCTGGATCAATGGACGGAAGAAAAAGAAATGGCATACCAGGCAACGGTGCGTGGTTCAGAGGCGGCGATCCAGAACTCCAAGAAGCTGGTTGCACAATCAAAGGAGATACTGGCCAAAGTCGAACGCGATCGCGGGTCAAAAAAGATTACCCGGCGCAAGGCTGGTTAGAGATTTCAAAAGCAAACCTGACCTCTGAAAAGCAAATCTCACTTTGCACAAAAAGCAAAGTCTCACCACAGATGAACACGGATGGCACGGATTTACAAAGGTTCAACAGAAAACTTTTCTTTTGATTCAGCAAATTATTTGCATTTCGGAGCAATTCCACGCGCCGGAGGCGCACCGGCAGGTTAGCCCACGGCAACGCCGTGGGTAGAATGTTCGCAGGATTGTGAGCGCCGTAGGCGCGGCGCAGGCCCTAATCGAAAACATATTTTGGATCGTATGGCACGCCGTGTTTTTTCAAAAGAGCAATCAATTCTGATTTGTAATCCATCTTCTTGTGATGGCTGTCCTGTGTGCGAATGTAACGAACCACTGCATCCTTATTCGACGCGCTTACGCTGAAGGCGGCAAAGCCGCGCTGCCAGACAAAACTTTTCCCCATCCATCGGGACGAGCTGGTCTTAATTTCCTGAACAGCATCCGACAACGACCACGTCGGCGGCAGTTGGATCAACAAGTGAGCGTGGTCGTCCACCCCACCGATTTCGTGCGGCAGGATATTCTCTTTGCTGCAAACGCCAGCTATAAAGGCCCAGAGTTTCGTTCTGTAATCCAGAGGAATAAGCTTGCGACGCTCCTTGGTGCTGAACACAACATGAACAAGATTCTGTACGTACGTGTGGGACATTTTCGCTCTTTCTTACGGCTGGGCTGTGCCGCGCCTAACGGCGCTCTGGAATACTAATACGTTTACCCACGGCGTTGCCGTGGGCTAACCTGCGGGCGCGCCTAGCGGCGCTGGGTTTATCGCGGCCCGTCCATCATTCCTGATATCGCACCGCGTGCGGCCCTGGGGAAACCAAGACCTGCCACGGAGGTACTCCAGGCGCAAAGAACAGCCAAAGCCGGAGTCACAAGAGAACTGACCGAAACAAGAGCAAAGAAAAACTTACCACTACCGAAGGTCTATTTGAACTTTCTTGATCCGCGTAATCCGCGTTGTGGTGAGGTTTGGGGGTCTCACGAAACATTCTTTTCCAATTCAGCCGGCTCATCCTGAGTTTGCACAATCAGCTTGCGCAGCACTTCCGCATGGTCCATTTTGGTCTGGGCGCGTTCACGGTACTTGGCTTCCAGCCGCGGGTGTTTGCCCTTGGCCGCCTTTGCCATGCGGTGGGCCAGAGAAGCGCCTTCTTCCAGGGCCCTCATGGCCGCCCATAACGCGCCTTCCACGGATTCAGTCTGCTCCACGCTCAAACTGCCTGCGGTATAAGCGTGGCCTACCCGGCACCGGAAGCGCAACATCTCTTCTCCATCCAACTCCCACAAGACGCCGCCGCAGTCCGGGCAGGCGAACGGTGAAGGAGTGCCCGGCCTGTTTTCATCTTCGATCTCCTTCATATCATCCAACTCCACAATCTCGGTTTCTTTTCGCAGGCGTGAGGACTTTCCTTTGCCATTTTTGCTGGTTTCCATCACTTCCACCCTGACAAACTTGTTTAGTAATTCAGGTATTTGCTCCAGGGTAGCCACATGGTCCACGGAAACTACTTCCAGCGCGCTCTCCGGCATTCCTGAGGCCATGGCTTCTTTTGGGTCCTGGACAACAGCAATGCCACCCCGTTTTTTAATGGCAAGCAGGCCGGCCGTGCCGTCATCGAGCGACCCGGTCAGCACCACGCCAATCACGCGCGGGCCATACCATCGCGCCGCGCTGCGGAACAGGGGATCAACGGCGGGGCGGTGCCGGTTTTCTTTCGGCCCATGCGTCACGCGCACTCGGCCATCCTCGATCATGAGGTGATTATCCGGAGGAGCGATATAGATGTGCCCGGGGCGAATCGGCTCTTTGTCGCGCGGATGAACAGCGTGCAGTTGGCCGGCGCGGTTCAGGATTTGCGGCAGCACACTGGTGCTCTGCGGTGAAAGGTGCAATACCACGAACACGGAGGCCGGAAACGTTTTCGGCAAGCCAGCCACTAGTGTCTGCAGGGCTTCCACTCCGCCTACAGAACAGCCGATTACAACTATATCGCGGTGTGCCACACGTTTGCCTTCCTTTACTTCTTTGTGGGATGCCCGGTGGAAGAAGGGCGATGTCACTTATGGATTTATATTAATCTGGTCAGGCAGCGCGAGCGCTAGCCATGTGTAAGCTGCTTTGATCGGCAACTTCAGCAAACATTGCAGGACTCTAATCATTTTTTGCGCGGTCGGGCAGAAAAATGGCCCCTCGCTGATCAGTTCACGATGGGAACGCCTGATGAAACTTCAGAGATGGACGGCAGTCTCACAGGCATGAACCGGCTAATAACGATTGCGAGTCCCTTGACATCCAGCGTTAGAATGAGGTGCAAATGGGGTGACCAAATCCAAGCTGCCAACGCTCTCCCGCCTTTATGAAATGAAGGTGGATGAGATTGTGTTGCGGGGGGGAGACCGTACGCTCATCACGGCAGCGTGTTAAGAAATCCAAAATGATGAAAGAGGCCACGCGGAAAATGAAAGAATCTGCGGGGAAGACGACAGAGTCCGCGCGGAAGAAGATTGAGGAAAACAGCCTGCGAAAGAAGAAATAGCCTGTGAAACCAGGTGGCGACGGCTAGTGTCTTATGTTTGAGGAAATATTTATCTGTTTCTTCCTGAGTGAGTCAGTAGGGACTTGCGCACGGCTCAGCAAGACAGAGCAAAAAGAGAGCTTGGTGAAACTGAGACATTACCTGGAGAAGTAACGATTTGTATTGTTGCGGCGGAAAGCCAAGATTCAGAGTCCGGATAAACAGGACATCGCATAAATGCGAAAAGAAAACGCCATTTGGGGCATCAATGACGTTTTCTTCACGCTGGCCGGGACAAGGAAAGATCCAGTATTCCGGCGGGTTAAGTAGATTATTAGGTATGGTGCAGTACAAATAAAGCGCCAAGGTACGCCGGGTTACGCCTTTGTTGCATCTAACTATTCATATGTCAAATGGGCAAATGGCTGTAAATGTTGAAGTGCTCAACTCCTGGAAAGAAGTTGCAGTATATTTGGGGCGGGGTGTAAGGACGGTGCAACGCTGGGAGATGGACCTGGGCTTGCCGGTAAGGCGGCCACGTGGAAGGTCACGCAGCGCGGTGATTGCCTTGAAACCGGAACTGGATCTTTGGTTGAGCCGAGCGCCGAAAGAAATAATTTCCAAGGAGGCCGGCTTCATAAGATTGTCCAAGGCGACTTCTCACACGCAGGACTTGCACAGTAATACCCAATTGCTTGTCAGCAAGACCAAACAGGTGATGCAACGCTCCGTTGGCCTGTGCGAGCAATCAAAGCATTTATGTGTACAGATTGATCGCGCGCTGGCGTTGACTGCCAGGCTTGCTGCAGCAAGAAGACCAGCCCAGCCCGGACCGATCATGGAGACTGCAAAAGCCGCGCATAATTAAATTCCTGGATTGCCGCGCCGCTGGTTTTTAATCTGGAGTCTCTTGCATCCGCAATTGCGGGCATCTCCAGTTTGGGGTGTGATGACAAATCCCCGCGCCATTTATGCCTGCCCATAAGTGACGCAGGGATTTCCACTGCATCAGGGAACAACGGCTAGTTTAGAGGAGTTACGGCCTTTGCAAAAAGTCAAGTTACGCCACGCCAAATCATTTTCTAAAGCAAGCACGCCGTCGTTCAATAGGGCCTTCGGCATATCTTGACGCATTGTGAGCTGCTGCTCCTCCGCTATGATCGCGGTGCGACCCTCGCTGGGAAATCATGGGTGATAAAGCGGCAAAAGATAAGAAGTTAGCGAGGGCAGGGAACGTATGGATAGCCCGCGACGCAGTTTCAACGTGCCTGCGGGAGAACGCGCCTGGGAGCACCGCCCTGGAGGCCCACCCAGCAGTAGCCGTTATCTGGAGCTGGCCGATATCGCTTTGGGGGTGAAAAAACCGGCCCCACATCGACGCAAAACTCAGGCCGTGACACACGACATGGGATCCAAGACCGAGCCCTATGTGAGGTGATTCCGCCTATGTTTACCGCATATAAATCGTTCGCCGCCATCGGGGACGATATATTGAATCTGAGCAAGCTGTTGGTTAGTTCGTTTCACATGAACGCGCAAGAGACGCCGCAGTTCTGGCGTTACCAGGTACGCACGAAACCGCTGTTGCTTGAATCCTATTGCCTGGTCTGCAATCATTTGTGGCCGCCAGCCCATCACGATTCAATTTGGAAATGGTGGAACTGGTGCATGTGCTGAAGTGCCGGAGATCTTTGGGAAACACTGCAGAGATGAAATAAACTGCCGCGACCTGGATAGACGTGGGCCTGAATTATTCGTCTCGTCATCTAAGGCTAATTTCAGCTAAGGCTAATTTCAGCTTCGCGCCCAGGCAGGTAAAGGCACTGAGAACAGCTCCGTTGCTCCAGGTACCATTGTGAGGGTTATCAGGGCATCTGCGATTCGCTGGATGGGCAAGACAAAATCAGCGCATCCGGTGGCGATGCTGGCGGTTGGCATTCCCTTGAACGGCGCAGTTTGTGGATCCTGCACAATCACTTGTCCCCCGCCCATTTTCACTTTGACCACACCGGCGGCGCCATCCATAAGAGCCCCACTTAGTACGATTGCAATCACAGCCGCTCCAAACCGCCGCGCCAATGAATCAAAAAGCCAATCAGCGGAAGGACGGTTCCAGTTTAGTAATGGGCCGTCTGTAAGCTCGATATCAAGCGATTCAGTAACAGATATGTGCCGGTCCGGAGGGCCGACATAAACATTGCCAGCCACCAGATGATCGCCCTGATTGGCCTTTGCAACCTTCAACACAGATGACCGCGAGAGAATTTGCACCAGCGCGTCATCGGGACCACGCCGTTTCTCCCGATGCTGCAGGATCATAATTGGAGAGGGAAATTCACGAGGCAGGCGCGAGAGGATGGCCCGAAATCCCTCCAGCGATCCGGCCGAACCGGCCAGCGCGATGAATCGGGGTGGCCTTTTACAGACTTCCCACAAATGAGCTTCACGTGCTGGTACTGACAACCGGCGCATATTGACGCCTAACTCACCCCTGCGTTCTGTACGGTAGCGTACATCCAATATAACAAATGGGGAGGCTGTGTGCCCAAGGAAAATTTGCCTGAAATAGGAAACTTGTTGCTGGCCAGCCTTCCGGCTCGCGATAGGAAGCGACTGCTCCCCAAATTAGAACGCGTGGAAATGCCCCTTCGCAAGCTTGTCTATGAAGCTAACCAGCTGATTGACTACGTTTATTTCCCTGAAGAAGGCGTTATTTCCTTAGTCAGCGAACTGAACAATGGCACTATGATCGAGATCGGAACCGTGGGCAAGGAAGGAATGATCGGTATTCCAGTTTTTCTGGGCGCTGTTTCAAATCCACTCAAGGCTTTTGCTCAAGTACCAGGCCGGGCATTAAGAATGAAGACAGCCGATCTGAAGCGGGAACTGGGGAATGGCACAGGATTGCATCGTAAGTTGCATCTATATACTCAAGCGCTGTTTACTCAACTCTCCCAGTCGGTTGTGTGCAATCGATTGCATTCCATTGAGCAACGGTGTGCGCGCTGGCTGCTGACGACCGCAGACCGGGTTGATAAACCAGAATTCCAACTCACTCAGGCCTTTTTGGCGCAAATGTTGGGAGTACGCCGGGCCAGCGTGAATCCTGTGCTGCAATCTTTTCAAAAAAAGGGAATGCTCCAGTACCGCCAGGGAAAGATGGTAATCAAGAACCGAGACAAACTGGAACGCGCGGCCTGCGAGTGTTACCGAATCGTTCACAACGAATATCGCAAGCTTACCGAGGCAGACAAGTAAAAGGCCCCCGCGTAAGTCTCTTGACGCGGCCAGCGGGAGTATTCGTCGCTCTCTGGGCGTCAGGCATGCACACAACTATCTTAGGACGGCGTTCTAGATAAACGTTGGTCTTAGTTCTTTTCTTTGCGGCAATGTTCTTTTCTCCGCGGCAATTTTTTCGGAATCGAGCTATGCGGAAGCTAAAGCCTTTCTAAGAGTGATTGCCTAAGGAAACATACTGGCATCAATGAGACACTCCGGCGCCGGCATCTAAACGGGGCTCCCGTTTTGCCGCCCCGTTGGCTACTAAGCTCTGGAAATGTTCTTAATGCCCGCTTGCTCCCGTTCCGAAATCCATATCCGCAGTACCGTCTTCTTGTGCGCCGCGATCTGGGCCAGCGCCCATGAACCCATCATTGAAGTTCGGGATGATTACGCCATCATCGTAGCCGTGGGTTCCCGGCACCAGACGGTATTTGCCGTTCCAGTAGGATGACCACCCATTGCCGCTTTGGTATTGCGGAGTGGTGGCGGCAAAGCCGTGAGCTTCACTCATGACGCCGTTAGTCAGGTCGTAGTCGAGATCAAGTCCTGAAGACGTGCTGTTGAAAGTGAAAGCTCCCCAGTTGGATTTCCAGACTTCAAACACGTTGTTTCTGCTTACGGTGTTTTCAAGCGGAGTGCTTGAGCCTGTGTCTTCAACGCCTGTGCCTGCGCCCAGCGGATTAGGCCCGGTAGCCGAAGTTTCAGAGCTGGCAGGTGGTTGCAGCGAAGTATTGTGGTAGAGGTATCTGCGACCGCCGTCATAGCTGCCAACTCCACCAGACTTCATCATGGAGTCGCGTCCGCCGCCATTGCAGGTTTCATTACCCCATGGATCGTCCAGGCACTCGCGCTGGCGGTTGTAAACATTTCTCCACACATACGCCGGGCCTACATATGTTGGCGTAGTGGAAATGGCCGATGCGCCGCCATAATCAAAGTAGTTTTTCCAGACGCGGTTATTGGTACCGTCACCGTCAGTTTCCAGACCATCGTCAAAGTAATTCATGACAGCATTTTTGTAGATGTCCACGTCCGGTCCGATTCCCTGCTGGTCGCAGCCTGAGCCGATGCTGTTGCATCCGCCCATGATCAGGCCATCTTCATGGTAGTGATTGAGATCAGGCGGGCCTCCCAGCACTCCGTTGGTGGTGGAGTAGGCCTCGTTGTAGCGGACCACGATCTGGCCTCCGGTTGGATACATCATGATGGGCGCAGTGCCTGAAGGATGCTGACTTCCGTCCCACGGATTGGCCCCGAAAGCCGGATTATGAATCTTTGAATGCTGAATAATGATGCGTTTGGTGTTGAGCACCGGGCCAAAAGTCTGGTCCGGGAATTTGATTCCGGCATCTTCATTGCATGCGCGGTCCCCGGTAAGACCCGCACCCAGCGCTACGCCGCAATCGCGACCGTATCCGGTAATCTCCACGCCATCAATCACAACGTCATGCGAACCGGGATCAATAAAGATGCCCGACTCTCCGCCTACGACTTTGAGCCCTTTCAGGACAATGTAGCTTCCTGAAATCACCACCGGGAAAGAGTTGCTGGTGTTGCTGGTTTGCGCCACTGCATTTGCGCCGGTGAAATCATAGACTGTGTAGCCGGCGGCAGTCCCGGAATGGTTGGCCAGAAGCACCTGCTGGCGCGATGACCCACTCCGCGCGCCCTGATACGAAGAACTGGTGGTAGTGGTGTTTGTGCCGGTCCAGGGCGTCAGGGTTGTGCCTGCGGGGAAAGTTTCGCTCCACGTGGAAGGACAATCACTTGTCCCGTCGGAAATATGGTTCAGCCAGGTGGCGGAGGCATAGCTTGCGCCTGTGCCGACCTCGAAAACGTATTGAGTTGCGGGTTCAAGATTCACCACGCTTCCGCGTCCGCGATAAGGATTCAATGGCTGTCCGCTGCTGTTATTGCGGCTGTCATACCAGAGCGGGTGCCCCTGATTCCAGGTGAATCCGGGCGCGCTGGGGTCGGCAGACGCCAGCCGGTAGCGGACAAAAATCTGGTCGCCGCTGGGCGCATTCGCCGGATTGTAATAGAGGCTCATGCTGTTAAAAGTCGCAATGGCGACTCCGCTCGCCGGCAGCGGAGAATTTACACATGCTCCGGGCGGGTAACGCTCTGATAAGTAATGGTCAGCTTGGGACGCAGGGCCGGAAAGTTGTTGTTATCTTTTGAGACGAAATCTTTATATTGGTCGATGGCGCTGCTGCTCACCTGAGTAAGCAGCCATCCCTCATTGGCAGTGCCGGTGGAGAAAGCCTGTACTCCAGACGTTACATCAATGTTGAGCCAGCAGGCCGCCGGATAAGGCGTAGACAAAGCCGAACAGTTATTGACAGCTGCATCGGCTATGGATCCCTGTCCATCGGCGCTGCTCACAACATCTGTCCCTACGCCGCCTGCACCGGGAACCGTCCATGCGGTTCCAGTGCCGGTGGTATTCCACGTAACGCCAGTTTCAGTCCAGTTTCTCAGCAGTCGCGTGGCCTGAATCACCGCATCCGGCCCAGAGAACTTATAAAGTGACAACGTTGCAGAAGTTATGGTGACGCCGTTGGGCACCGGGCCGCCTTCAGAAGCGAAGATGGCAAAGCGAACCAAATTGCGGTCAGTGTTGGTATTACGAATATCGAGTTCATTGTTGTTCCCTTGATTTAGGTTGGCCCCGCTGGAGTAAAGAATCCAGTCGTCAGTTGTTCCTGCGTAACTGTTCAATCCATTTTGAAGCGTGACCGTGGTCTGCGCAAAAGCGGAAGACGCCAGCAACAACACAAAAGCCATGAAGACGGCGCAAGCCAGAGATACTGAGAACTTTGATGTGGTATTTGATTGTGGAATGAAAAAAGACCCTGCAACAGTACGCAAGCGCACGGCGCCTCCTTGATGCGTGAATGAAGATGCGTGAATGAACAGGGGAACAAGTGGGTTGACGTTCGAAGACGCCTTGCGGCGCTTGCTGGAATTTTGAAATCTTGCCGGAGAACAGAGCTGCTCGTTTCTCCGCGATAGTCCTGTGCTTGAGAACGTTCCATAGTTCCGGCAGGTTGCATGTTGCGTGAGCGAATTCGAGCAGTTCTGGAATTTCAAATAGCTGAAACGAAGCGAGGCTTAATTCATCGCTTTACAGATGCGCAAAAATTCCCAAATCGGGAATTACTATACATCGCTTCTCTTGTTGACCTTTGCTGGGCAAAGGCGTGGGAAACTTGGCGATGCTGGTACAGAAGATCTTTTTTTAGGAATGTGTGCGGAAGCGTTTAGCGGAGATTTGAAATTTCCTGCTAAGAGAGCAGGCGCTTGGGTATGCAAAAAACATCTGGTTACGAGTCACCCCCGGGAAATCGTCGAGGAACTCATCTAGCGTATGCCCGTGTTCAAGATAATCAGTAAAGTTCTTAAATGGCACACGTGTGCCGTGAAATACAGGTTCCCAGTCATAATTTCAGGGTTGCTGACAATGGTCTGCGACCTGAGTGAGATTTACTCCAGGTCTCGGCCTAATCAGCAGCTCTTACGAGATTAGCCTGATCAGCGCGCCTCAGAATCGATCTTTTCGCCTCGTACGGATTTACTCTGACGGTGGCTGTCTCTCCGCGCTTGAAACATCCTGCATCTATTTCTCCATTGCTGCTAAAGAGAAATGGCTTGCTGTCCATTCCGCTATAAATCTGTCCATCAATCTGATAGCTGTAGACGATGTGGACAGTTGGACAATTCCACACCCAATTGTCCTCGAAACGTGACGCAACAATTTTGGCAGTCACCTGCCTCCAACTGCGGCTTCGCCACAGACGGCCCAACCTTATGATGAGCTTGATTAAATAAGCGATAAGGACATCTATGATAAGACCCAAAAACTAGTTCCCCCTACTTCTCTCAAAGAATCACCCACTGTCTTGATGTACAGATTTATCTGGTCAATGAAGGTCAAGATCGGCTATTGCCCACGCGCCACGACGGCTTTGGTAACCATCGCCTCTAACACTTTTTGGTCAATATCGGCCAGCTTCTTGATGTAGACGCAGCCCTTGCCTCTGGTGTGCTTGCCAAGTTTTGGGAGGAGCGCCTCTGAACTGCTCAATCCGTAGAAAACTGTTGCCGCTTTGCGCGGTGAAAAAGCGACGACCGGCATGTCACCCTCTCGTCCGCTGTCATACACGTAGTGGTGGCTGCCGAAGCCTATGATGGATGGTCCCCACATCTTCGGCTTTTCACCGGCAGCTTTCTGCATCAACTTGACGAGCGCCTTGGCATCTGCGCGGCGGCCCTGGTCTGTGATTGAATCGATGAACGCCGCTACACTTATTTTGGTCGGTTTGGTTTTGTTCTCGGCCATGCTTCCCCTCCTTCTTTCGAAACATCCCGTGGCTTTCGTGCGACCGTCTTTACTTCCCTTTCAAAAAATCCGACACCGTCTTGATGTATAGATTCGGCTGGTCCACAAATGCCATGTGGCCGGACTGTGGCATGATGGCCAGCTTTGATCCCGCAATTTTTTCATGCATGGTGCGTGAGAGCCGGGGATTCGATTCGTCGTGGTCGCCACAGATCAGCAGCGTTGGTACATGAATGCTGGAAAGCTTGTCCAGGTATTCCACGGATTTCAAATTGCCATCGATGACGAACTCGCCGTCCGAGCCCCACATCTCACGATACAGGTCCCATGAGGTCGACGTGTTGCCGGCGGCGGGATCATAATTCGGATCGGGACGCCGCTGATAAAGATATGGGAAGTAGCCATCGCCCCAGGCCAGCTTGGCATAGTCGTCAGGATAGCGACTTTTCTCCCAGTCCTTGCCTTTATTAAAGAGGCCGGCTTTTTCCAGCGCTTCAAGTTTTACCAATGTCTCCGGAGGCATGCTGCGCTTTTCTTCAGCCAGCACCTTGTTCATTTCGCTGGTGCTGTAAAACGTCCCGCCCAGAACCAGATGAGTGAGGTTCTGCTGATACTTGAACGCATACGCCTGCGCCAGCACGCCGCCGTAAGAATGTCCCATGAGGCTGATCTTGCCCAGATGCAACGCCTGGCGAACGCTCTCCACGTCCTCCACCATGTTTTCAACCGTATATTGCGTCGCGTCTTCAAGCTTTTCTGATCGGCCCGAGCCGCGCTCGTCGATGAAGATGAGCTTATTGCCCCGCGCCAAAGGCAGCAGGTACGGCATCAAATAATCATGCGAGGCACCCGGGCCTCCGTGAACGATCAGCAGCGGTGCGCCCTGTCCAATGGTCTGGTAGTAGATCAGTACACCGTTGGCATCTACATAGCCCTCCTGGATTGGATAAACGTTGGAGGGCGTTGAAGTGGGAGCTTTAGGCTTTTTTGTCTGTGCAAGTGCCGTGAAGGATAAAAGAATAACAACCAGCAGCAATATGGGTTTTTTCATGCGGGAAATTATAGTTCCGTGTGTCAACCGCAGCAGATGATTGAAAACATTGGGTAAATACTTGCTTCGCCGATTGTGCGAAAGGGCTAAAATATAGCTAAGGACTGGGATACCACTATGAAACGCCTTACGTCGCTTGTTGTTCTGGGTACGGCTGCTCTTCTCATTTCTCCCTCACTCTATGCGCAGCGCGGAATGTCAGGTCGCGGCGGGGGCGGCGGATTTCATTCAAGTGGCGGCTTCCGATCTGCTGGCGGATTCAGGTCAGGCAGGCCCTGCGGGAATTCGTTCCGCTCCGGGCGGATTCAGATCGACTCCCGGTTTTCGCTCCTTTAGTCCAGTAGCTCGGCCTGGCGGCTTCTCAGGCTTCGCTCCATCGAATCGGGCATTCTCCTCGCGCACCTTTGTGTCGAACAGGCACGTGTTTGTAAACCGTCCTTTTGGATTTCGACGTTTTCATCATCGCTTCGGCTTCTTTGACGGCTGCTTTGGATGTGCTTCGCCATTTTTCTTTAGCAGCGGACTTTTCCTGGGATCGCCTTTCTTTCCGTATTCTCCCGGCTTCTATGGCGACTACTACGGAGATGGTTACGGCGGCTATGGCCCGCCCGCGGCGCAGCCCGTGGTTGTGAATTCAGACAATGGCAACAGCGCGGAACTTGCGGCCGAAGTCCAGCAGCTTACAGACGAAGTTTCCGACCTGCGCAGCGAAGAAAATAGACGATACAACGAAGACCGCGACAAGGCCAGCTCGGGCGCAACTTTATCGGCCAAGGAACCAGCGGTAAGCACGGTATTTGTTTTCCGTGACGGCCATCGCATTTCGGCCAAAAGCTACGCCATCGCCGGCCAGACCCTGTGGATCTTTAGTGAGCAAAACGCGCACAAGTACCAGATTTCCGATCTTGACGCCTCAGCAACAGAGCAGGTCAACGCGGCAAATGGCGTTGAATTTCATGTTCCTGGGGCTGCGACGAAACAGTAGAGCGCTCTTATACATCTACATCCACTATCGGGCCGCCAATGCATAGTTGTGCTCGTCGCGAAGCCTTGGAAACCTGAGTGCGCGTCACGAGCATCTCATCGGATTTCAAAGAGATAGCGGTCGCTGTTAATCCGACAGTTCAAGGAAGAAGGATCCATGGGCAACTCTTGGCGCAACATCATTCCGCTTTCAGTCTTGGTCCTGGCATTTGCAGCCATAACTTTGGCGCAGCAGACCACACCGGCGCCCATCGCCGGACCTGCCACCACGCCGGCGAGTGCTGCGCCCACTCCGGCCCAATCGCAATCAGAACACGTGGAAGGCACTGCCGCCGTACTGAAAGTAAAGACGAGGCTGGTAGTGGTGGATGTAATCGCGCTCGACCATAAGGGAATTCCGGTTACCGATTTGAAGGCCGACGATTTTACTTTGCTGGAAGAAAAGCAGCCGCAAAAAATCCGCGTCTTCAACTTTCAGCAAGGCCCACAAGGACAACCCGCTGTGATGACTCCGGCCACGCTGCCAGCCAATCGCATTACCAATATGCCTCGATTCAAGACCAACAGCGCTTTAAACGTGCTGTTGCTGGATGGAATTAACGTAAACAACGCAAACCAGAAATATGCGCACGAACAGATGCTGGAGTTTCTAGAGAAGCTCCCTGCGGGGCAGCCCCTTGCTGTTTACGCCATGGGAACCAGGCTGCGCATGCTGCAAGACTTTACGGTGGACCCAGCATTACTGAAAAACGCAGTGAAGAAAGCCAAGAGCAATGCATTGGGAGTACGGTCCGAAAGTTCGAACGCCATGGATCTTCCGCCTGCTACAGTCAGTGCAATGCCACTGGCGATGATGGACCAGGTCCTTCGCTTTGGACAAGAGCAGGCCATCATGCAAATGGACGAACGCGTTCGCTTGACCATTGAACAACTCGATGCTCTTGCCCGCAATCTCTCCGGCTTCCCAGGGCGCAAAAACCTGATATGGGTTTCCGAGGCTTTTCCTGCTTACCTTTTCCCTACAGACCCGGATCCCACAGGCCGTAACAGCAGCGGTGCCGGGGCATCGCAGTTGCCGATTGTTAAAGGCTATCAGGGAGAAATCAACCATGCTTCCGATCTGCTGGCCAATGCCCAGGTTGCGGTGTATCCAATCGATGCGGGCGCCGTGGGCAACCACGACGTTTATTCATCCTTGAGCAATACGGATAACAATGGCAACTATCTGGGCAACAGTGCTCGCGGGGCCGTTCGGAACGGAATAGGAGGATCGGCGCAGGCTTCGGAAATCAGCAACGCTTCTGAGACTGCAATGAACTCACACTCCACCATGAACTCAGTGGCTGAGCAAACCGGAGGCAAGGCGTTCTATAACACCAATGATTTGAACAGGGCCATTCGTGACAGCATGGAAGACGGTTCAACCTATTACACGCTGGGTTATTATCCGGAAAACAAGAATTGGGACGGACGCTTTCGCAGAATTTCCGTGAAGGTCAATCGCCCCGGAGTTAAGCTGCATTATCGCCAGGGTTTCTACGCGGTGGAACCGAGGGAATACGCGAAGCAAGATCCCAAAATCCTTGCCTTGGATATTGGAAACGCCCTGGACATTAGTAATCCTATCTCCACGGCGCTACCGTTCCAGGCGGTGGTGCTACCTCCAACAGCGCAAAATAATAAAATCCAGATCAACTTCGGAGTTGACGCTCACGCTATCGGGTTTGAGTTGAAAGAAGATGGGCTTCAGCATGCTGCGGTTGACTGCGGCGTGCGCGTTTATTCGAAAACAGGTGAGTCGATCAAACTTCAAGGAACCACATTCAATGCCGCGCTGGCCCCTGAGCAATATCAAAAGGTGATGAAAGCATTTTTTCCCTGCAACCAGACTCTGGAACTCCCACCGGGAGACTATTTATTGCGGCTGGCTGTACGCGACACAAACAATGGTCTTATCGGCACCGCGAATGGCAGCGCCACGGTACCTGCCGCGAGCGCAAATCCACAGGCAAGTCCTGAGGGGAAAAAACCTTAGCGGCAGGGAAAAGCGTGCGCAGATGATACATGCGTGCGCTGGTCAGGATCTTCAGTAATACTGGCGCTTAGCGGCCCTCGCATGGAAGCATGGCGCGTGATATCCTCGGCCTTCGAGATTTCATTTCACAATGAGCAGCCTTTTTCTGGTCCGACACGGCCAAGCATCTTTTCTTGAGCGCGATTATGACAAGCTCTCTGCCAAGGGCGAACAGCAGAGCCGCATGCTGGGTGAGTATTGGGCAGGGTTAAAGCTTGGCTTTGACCAAGTATATTCCGGGCCTAAAATACGGCAACGTGAGACGGCGCGGCTTGTTGGCGAAGCTTACAAAAGCGCAGGACTTCCCTGGCCTGAGGCCGCCGTGCTGCCGGAATTCGATGAGTTCCAGGCTGAGATTGTAATGGAACGATCATTGCCGGCGTTGATTGAAAGCGATTCCGATATCCAGAGAATGCATCAGGCGTTTAAGGGTGCGCAAACGCGTCCGGAGCAGTTCAAAACATTTCAGCGGATCTTTGAAGTTGTGATAGGTCGGTGGGCGGACGGAAAACTGCCGCTGGATGGCATTGAGCCCTGGGCGGATTTCAGCGCGCGTGTGCAGCGCGGACTAGCCAGGTTCCCCGCGAATGGAAAATGCGGGCAGCGGATTGCTATTTTCAGCTCCGGCGGACCGGTGGGTGTTGCCATGCAGCTGGCGTTGGATCTTTCCACTGAGGCCACCCTGAAAGCCGCGTGGATGGTGCGCAACTGCTCTTATAGCGAGTTTCTATTCTCCGCCGGACGGTTTACCCTAAGCTCGTATAATGCTACTCCGCACTTTACTGATCCGGAATTTCTTACGCATCGGTAAAAGCAAGAGGGATGGAACTGCTGGAACTGCTGCGAACCAGCGGATCTTTGAATCAGCGAAACCAACTGAATCAGCAAAATAAGGAACTGGCGCAGATGTCAGCCGAAGGCACAAAAAATATTCCCATCGCCGAAGAAATGCAGGACAGCACTAAGCCGGTCCGTCAGGGTGAGGAGTTGGATCTTCCCCGCCTCGAGCCTTATCTTCGCAGCCATTTTCCTGATCTTGGCGGCGAGCTGGTGGTAAAGCAATTTCCCAGCGGCCATTCCAACCTCACCTATTCCGTTTCGCTGGGCGAAAAAGAGATGGTGTTGCGGCGTCCGCCCTTTGGCAGCAAGGTGAAATCCGCGCATGATATGGGCCGCGAATACAACGTGCTGCTAAAGCTGCATGACGCGTACCCCACGCCGCGTCCGCTGCTGTATTGCACTCAGGATTGCGTACTCGGCGCGCCGTTTTACGTGATGGAGCGCGTGCGAGGGCTGATACTCCGGCGCAACCTGCCCGATGGTTTGGTATTACCGCTGGCGACTGCACGGGAACTCAGTGAATCATTTATCGACAATTTGGCTGCGCTGCACAGTCTGGATTACACGGCGCTTGGACTCTGCGAGTTAGGCAAACCTCAAGGCTATCTGGAGCGGCAGGTGCGCGGCTGGATGGAGCGTTATCAAGGATCGAAGACCCATGAGTTGCCGGAAGTGGAACCGCTCTCAGGGTGGCTGCGGGAACACATGCCCGCACGCAGCGGCGCAACGCTGATCCACAATGACTACAAGTATGACAACATGGTGCTTGATCCTACGGACATCACCCGGATCAAAGCTGTGCTTGACTGGGAGATGTGTACCCTGGGTGATCCGCTGACCGACCTGGGCACCGCGCTGGCATATTGGATTGATCCCGATGATCCTCCGGAGATGCAGATGGTGCGCTGGGGCCCGACGATTGTTCCGGGAATGCTGCGACGCGCTGAGTTGGCCCAGCGCTACGCGGAAAGAACCGGTCGCGATCTGTCTGACATTGTCTTTTATTATGTGTTTGCCATGTTCAAGGTGGCTGTGATCATTCAGCAGATTTACTACCGCTATTTTCACGGCATGACAAAAGATGAGCGCTTTGCATCACTCGGCGAGGTGGCAAAAACGCTGATGAGAGTGGGGCTGAGCGCGACGAAGAGAGAAGGGTTGTAACTTCCACTGCTCGCTCTCTTGAGTGCAGCTTTTTCTGCAATCCCCGAGCGCAGCGAGGGGTTCTCATTGCCTTGATCATGTGCATGTCGACTAGAGTCTTGGAAATCGTCTTCCGATTACGTGTTTAAGTTGATAGGGATCCCTCGCTCCGCTCGGGATTTCACTTACCGGTAATACCGCACCACCCATTCCGCCACGCAACAAGGCTTTTCGCCACCTTCTACTTCTATGGTCGCATTGAATATCGCTTCCATTGCATCAGGAGGCACGTCTTTCAGTGATTGAAGCACGATACGGGCGCGAATGTCTGATCCGGCACGAACGGGCGATACAAATCGCACGCGGTTCAGCCCGTAGTTCACGCCCAGCCGAACGTCCTGTTTAATCTCCAGCGCTTGGTGCATGAAGTGCGGAAGCATAGACAGCGTGAGAAAACCATGAGCAATCGGCGCTTTGAAAGGTGATTCACGACGCGCCCGTCCAACATCCACGTGGATCCATTGATGGTCGAGCGTGGCGTCGGCGAATTGCTGAATGCGTTCCTGCGTGACGTTGAACCAATCAGTAACAGCGATTTCCTGGCCGACGAGAGTTTTGAGAGCTTCGGGAGAATCGAGTGTTCGTTTGGGCATAAGATTCAAACCTACCACGGAGGCACAGAGACACTGAGAACTGCCAGGGATGCCAAAATTTCCAAAGATCGCCGGGATTGAAGACAAGCTAAACAATCGATACCGTACTGCTTAGATTTTCTCCGTGTCTCCCATGAATAATGTCTACTCAAAAGTTGTTTTGGCTGGGTTTAGGCAGCCAGGGTAAAGCTGGGAAAGTCTTCGAAGACCCACTGGTTTTTCAAGGTGTCATGCACGATCTTGACCAGTTTCCTTGCTAGAGCGATTTTGGCCTTTCCTCCTCCTCGGCGTTGTTTGATTCGTTCATAGAACCCTTGCAGATAGGGGCTATACCGCTTTGCCGACAACCCACACTGCACCAGCGCCGTGCGGGCCAGCTTATTGCCTTGTTTGGTGATGCGGCCGCTCCGCTCACTCTCGTTGGAATTGGCTATTTTGGGCACCAATCCCAGATAAGAGGCCAGCTTGTTTTCATCCGCGAAGTCGCTGATCTTGCCAATCACCGTCAGTAGAACCGTTGCACTCAGCGACCCAATGCCCTTGATGCTGGTCAGGTTCTCGTATCCGGGCAATTGTTGGCCTTCTTCTTCCAACCGCTCGTCCAACTCCGCAATGCTCTCCGATAGTGCCCGGATCTGCTCCACCAGAATCCGCAACTCCAACTGCACCATCCCGCTGACCGGCAGTGCCAGCACCCGCGCCAGCGCAATCTTGCTCGACAAGGCTTCCCGCTTCAACTTGATCCCCTGCATCGCCAGCAGGTTGTTGATCTTGCCCTTCAGCGCCGAGCGTTGTTTTACCAGCAGGTCGCGTGTCTCGGCCAGATGCATCAACTCCCGATTCTGCTTCGGCTTCATTCTTACCTCCGGCAACAGGTCCTTTTCCAGATACAGCGCCAGCGCTGCGGCATCGTTGCGGTCCGTCTTCTTCACTGACTCGCTGATCACCTTGAACTGATGTGGATTCACCACCACCAACCGCTCGACTCGTTCCACTACCGCATCGTAGAAGCGCGCCGTCGTACTCGTGGCTTCCACTGCGATCTGGTCCTCGTGGCGCAACTGTTCCACGAACTTGGACAGCTCGCCGATCCGCCATTGCCGTATCTCTTGCTCTCCGTTCTCCCACCGTGTGCATACTACAAACTGTGTGCGATGCAAATCCACTCCCAGATAACGTTTCATTCTCGTCTCTCCTTTGGTTGGTTCTGGAGTAGACGCAGCTCTTAGGCGATCACCACACTCCCATTCAAGCTCATACCGGCCTTACGGTGACGCTTCGATCCGCAGGTCTGACTAATCTCCGTGTCGAGGTCGTATTGCCTCACTGCACGAGCACAGCCTGCAACCTGTCTGCTCCAGATTTCAACTCCCTTGGAGCATACCGCCTCAGAACTTGCACTTTATTCATGCCATCTAAATGATGAATAATGTCTACTCAAAAGTTGTTTTGGCTGGGTTTAGGCAGCCAGGGTAAAGCTGGGAAAGTCTTCGAAGACCCACTGGTTTTTCAAGGTGTCATGCACGATCTTGACCAGTTTCCTTGCTAGAGCGATTTTGGCCTTTCCTCCTCCTCGGCGTTGTTTGATTCGTTCATAGAACCCTTGTAGATAGGGGCTATACCGCTTTGCCGACAACCCACACTGCACCAGCGCCGTGCGGGCCAGCTTATTGCCTTGTTTGGTGATGCGGCCGCTCCGCTCACTCTCGTTGGAATTGGCTATTTTGGGCACCAATCCCAGATAAGAGGCCAGCTTGTTTTCATCCGCGAAGTCGCTGATCTTGCCAATCACCGTCAGTAGAACCGTTGCACTCAGCGACCCAATGCCCTTGATGCTGGTCAGGTTCTCGTATCCGGGCAATTGTTGGCCTTCTTCTTCCAACCGCTCGTCCAACTCCGCAATGCTCTCCGATAGTGCCCGGATCTGCTCCACCAGAATCCGCAACTCCAACTGCACCATCCCGCTGACCGGCAGTGCCAGCACCCGCGCCAGCGCAATCTTGCTCGACAAGGCTTCCCGCTTCAACTTGATCCCCTGCATCGCCAGCAGGTTGTTGATCTTGCCCTTCAGCGCCGAGCGTTGTTTTACCAGCAGGTCGCGTGTCTCGGCCAGATGCATCAACTCCCGATTCTGCTTCGGCTTCATTCTTACCTCCGGCAACAGGTCCTTTTCCAGATACAGCGCCAGCGCTGCGGCATCGTTGCGGTCCGTCTTCTTCACTGACTCGCTGATCACCTTGAACTGATGTGGATTCACCACCACCAACCGCTCGACTCGTTCCACTACCGCATCGTAGAAGCGCGCCGTCGTACTCGTGGCTTCCACTGCGATCTGGTCCTCGTGGCGCAACTGTTCCACGAACTTGGACAGCTCGCCGATCCGCCATTGCCGTATCTCTTGCTCTCCGTTCTCCCACCGTGTGCATACTACAAACTGTGTGCGATGCAAATCCACTCCCAGATAACGTTTCATTCTCGTCTCTCCTTTGGTTGGTTCTGGAGTAGACGCAGCTCTTAGGCGATCACCACACTCCCATTCAAGCTCATACCGGCCTTACGGTGACGCTTCGATCCGCAGGTCTGACTAATCTCCGTGTCGAGGTCGTATTGCCTCACTGCACGAGCACAGCCTGCAACCTGTCTGCTCCAGATTTCAACTCCCTTGGAGCATACCGCCTCAGAACTTGCACTTTATTCATGCCATCTCCGTGGCTCCGTGGTGGATGTCACTTATTGGTCGCGAATTCCGGGCGAATACTATCCGTTCCCGACCAATACTTCTTGCGCAGCTCTTTCTTGAGCACTTTGCCGGTTCCGGTCCGTGGCAGCGTTTCAAGAAATTCCACAGTGCGCGGGCATTTGTAGTGAGTCAGATTGCCGCGACAGAACTCCAGAATTTCAGCCTCTGTCGTCGCAACGCCCGGCTTCATTACAACAAGGGCTTTCGGCACTTCTCCCCATCGCTCGTCGGGCACGGGAATTACGGCCACTTCATATATTCCGGGATGCGCCAGCAGCGCCTTCTCCACTTCAAGAGATGAAATATTCTCACCGCCGCTCACGATGATGTCTTTCTTGCGATCCACGATCAGCGCGTAGCCATTTTCATCGATTGTGGCCATGTCACCAGTATGAAACCAGCCATTGCGCATCACTTGCGCGGTAGCTTCCGGCTGCTTCCAATAACCGGCCATGACACCGTCACTGCGGGCGACGATCTCGCCAATGGTTTTGCCGTCGCGCGGAACGTCATTGTCGTCGGGATCGACTACACGAATCTCAACGCCGGGAATCGCGTGCCCGGTACTGGCCTGCTTCTCGAATCGAACGCGACCTTCCCAATCCAGCCCGGCTTTCATGCGCGCCGTCGTCAGGACGGGGGCGGTTTCCGTGAGACCATAGCCTGAATAGCAGGCGCATCCCAGCTTCTCTTCCACTTCACGCACCAGCGTGGGAGATGACGCCGCGCCGCCCAGGCTCATGCGCTCCAGGCTTTTCAAATTGAACTTGGGCCGCTCAGGACAGTTGACCAGCGCGGTTGCCATGGCCGGGACCACGCTTAAAGACTGCACACCTTCACGCTCGATCTGGCGAAAGACTTCCGTGGTCTCAAATTTACGCATCATCACATGCTTGCCGCCGACGTATGTAAGCGAATGCGCCACGCCCCAACCGTTGGCGTGAAACAAAGGAATGGTATGCAGCTCCACTGATTCACTGTTGCCGCCGAAGGCGATAGCTACGTTGAGCGCATGAAGATAGATGTTGCGATGCGTAAGCATCACGCCCTTGGGATTGGCGCTGGTTCCGCTGGTATAGAAAAGCTCGGCGACGGAATTTTCGTCGATCTGCGTCACGTCCGCGCGGTAAGGCGTGGCTGCGGCCAGCATCTCCTCATAATTGTGCGCGGCCATCCACGGTTGATTCGGTTTGAAATCCAACGGAATAAAATGCTTTACCGAATTGAGAGCCTTGCGGAAGGACTCCACGAGCGGGATGAACTGTTCTTCAAAGAAAAGCACGTCAGCTTCTGAGTCATTGAGAATATACGCCAGTTCCTGCGAAGCCAGACGGATATTGAGCGGAAGCAAAATTCCGCCGGCTTCTACCACGCCGTAATAACCCTCAAGCAGACGATGACAATTTGCGCCAAGAAACGCAACGCGCTCGCCGGACTTGATACCCAAGGCGCGCAAGGCCCCTGCCTGGCGGGCAGTGCGATCAGAAAATTCAGCGTAGGTGAATCGTTGGTCGCCACAGACGACGGCGGTGCGACGGGGGAATTGCTGGCTTGAGTAACGCAAGAATCGTAATGGAGTAAGAGGAATAATCATGATGACCTCAGGCGGACTGGCCTCCATCCACCACCAGCACGTGGCCATTGACGTAGGCGGAAGCGTCCGAAGAGAGAAAGACCGCCGCGCCTTTCAAGTCATAGTCGGAGCCGAAACGGCGCGCGGGGATGTGGCTGAGCAGGTAATCTCGCTTATGTTCAATCACTTTGTCAGACATGTGCGTGGGGAACCATCCCGGAGCAATGGCATTGACCTGGATATTATGCCGCGCCCACTTTACCGCAAGATCATGCGTGAAAGAAATCACTCCGCCTTTGCTGGCATGGTACGCAATAGCCTCTACCGTCTCCGGTGGTGCGCCCTTGATGCCCGCGACAGACGCCATATTGATGATCTTACCGCTTTGCTGATTGAGCATGATCTTGCCTGCAGCCTGGGCGCACAGAAACGTTCCTGTAAGGTTGGTTTCCATCACCTTGTTCCACTCAGCCAGAGTCATCTTTTCCGTGGGAGCGCCCCATGAGATGCCTGCATTGTTGATGAGGATATCGATATGGTTGAACTCTGCCATGGTACCAGCGATCATTTGTTCAACGCTGGCCTGGTCTTTTACATCGCAAGCCATAGCAAGCGCACGAACACCGAGCTTTTTCATGTCATGCGCGGCCTGTTCACAACGTTCTTTTTTACGCGCACATAGAACCAGATCCGCTCCCATCTCAGCCAGGGCTTCCGCCATTTGGCGGCCCAGCCCAATCGATCCGCCGGTTATGATCGCGACGCGTCCGGTGAGATCGAAAAGCTGCTTTACGCTCTTATGGGCTGGTTGATCGGGCATAGGCAATCTATCTCCTTAAAAGATGCTCGAAAATATTATGAGCTTTTCTGCGCAATACCGGTTGGGCGTGGGATCGCTCCCACTTCCCACGGCGCTTTCAACTGCGTGTGCCATTCCAACAGAGCTGGTCCCGGCGAACTGAGCCACTGCGGTATGCGTTGTTCCAGGGCGGCAATTGACGTAATGCGTTCAGCGCGGATGCCATAAGCTTCGGCCACGCGGCAGAAATCTGGATTCTTGAGCGAGACTTCATGTGTCTGGCCGAACATTGTCCGCTGCAAGAATGCGATCACGCCGTATGAGTCATCATTGACCAAAAGGATTTTCACCGGCAGATCATATTGCGCCAGGGTGGCCAATTCATGCTGCGTGTACTGGAAACCACCATCGCCGGCGATGCAGATAACCCTGCGCGATTCACCAGAACGCTTTACCGCACAGGCCGCGCCGATGGCAGCAGGCAGAGCATAGCCCAGCGTGCCCGATCCGGAAGGATAGAGAAACGTTCCTGGTTCCAGTACAGGAAAGAACGCTGACGCCCAGTAGTTGAGAATCGATTGATCGTTGACCAGAACATCATCACGATGCATGGCAACGCGGACCAGCTTAAGCGCAGCATAAGGATCTTGTCCCAAACGTTCCAGCCGTTCCGATTCACTTGCCTTGATTGCAGCGATGTCGCACCAGGGCGACCGTACGGTAGTTCCTTGCGTAAATGCATGCGCAACTTCGGCAATTTCACCCACCACCCGTGTTGACGGAATCCGATCTCCGGCGTAGCGGGCGTCCTCGATAACCTGAATGTGCTGGGGAGGAAGCTGCAGGCCGAAACGGCCGGTATCGAACTCCGTAAGACGCGCGCCAAAAGAAATGAGCAGATCGCTCTTCTGAAAAACTTCCTGCACCGCGCCCAGCCGGGAGATGCAGCCCAGAGAAAGAGGATGATCGCCGGGAAACATTCCCTTGCCGCTGGTGGTGGTAAAGACCGGACATTGCAGAAGCTCAGCAAACTTGCGGACAGTGGCTACGCTGTCGCGAATGCCAGCTCCAACCAGAATTGTGGGCGTGCGGCTCCCCGCGACTTGTTTACGAGCGTCTTCTATCTTTTGCGATGGCAGAGCGGGATGCGAGCTGGAGCTATGGGCCGCCGCAGTGGATACGTCCGCGTTTATAGTCGCGAGAAATAAATCATGTGGAATCTCGATAAAAGCAGGTCCCGGTAAAGGTCCGTGAAGGACAGCTTCAGCTTCGGCGATCGTCTCCATCAGAGCATCCGGGGTGGTCACCCGGCGCGCAAAGCGAGTAAGCGGCCGGATAATCTCCAGTTGATCCGGAGTCTCGTGTAGTGCTCCGCCGGACTTGCCCAACATAGAAGATGCAATGTTGGTGCCGATCAGAAGAACGGGAATGTTGTTTTGCAAACTTTCCAGCAAAGGAACCAGCGTGAACAAGTTTCCGGGACCAGTGGAAGCAAAGATCGCGGCGATCTGGCCGCTGCGGCGATAGAAGCCGTCCGCTGCATAACCTGCGGCTTGCTCATGCCGAACTACCCAATGGTGAAATTCAGGCGTCTGTCGCAGCGCTTCATAGACTGCAATATTGTGAATACTGGGTATGCCAAAGCCCGCGCTGATGCCATGGCGCACCAGAGCAGCGACAACAGCCTGTGCGCCTGTCATGGAACTCAGATGAGACGTAGTTGAGGGAGCAAGAGGCATTGGCGCTAAAGAATCGAGATGATCAAGCAGCACTCAAACCAGAGGCAATTTAGAGCTAAAGAGAAAACGACGGAGGCTATAACCGCCTCCGTCGTTCAAGGTTGACAGCTAGAAGCCGATGCGAAGGCCTAACTGGAATTGGCGCATCGGGAAAGCAGACGTGAAACCCAGAGGAGTGCTGGGCGAGAGCGCAGCGCTGCCGCTTACATTGAAGGTTGTCGCGCCAGAACCACCTAGCTGGGTTGGCAGACCAAAATTGGGCCCCACCACATTGTTTACGCTGGCGTAGTTGGTCCGGTTGAAGAGATTGAAGCCCTCAGCCAGAAGCTGCAGATTGGCCCGTTCACCCATTTTGAAGCGACGCGAAATGCGCATGTCAAAGTCCATAAAGTCAGGTCCCTGGCCCGTGTTGCGGGCGGCCCCAATAGGACGGTCATTTGTCGAGTGATTGTCACCATTTACATCCGCGCCAGCCAGCAGGTCAAAGGGATGGCCACTGTTGTAGCGGAAGATGGGTGCTATCTGGAAGCCGGACAGAACCCGTCCGCCAAAACTACCAGTGTCCACGATGGTGGCAAGTACAACTTTATGTCTCTGGTCAAAGTTGGAGAGTGAACGCTCACCGGCCACATTGAGGTTATCCACCGGACCAAAATCGCTGTTGAAGTCTGTTGTAGTGTCAAATGCCTTGCTCAGAGTGTAATTGGCAAGGACTGAAAAATGCGTACTGAAACGTTTGTTGACTTCCAGAATTGCACCCTCATACAGGGACGACCCCACGGAGGAATAGAAATTATCCTGAAGCAGAATGGGATTGTTAAAGCAAGGATTTGGGCTTCCGGGGGGAGCAAAGCAAGGGCTGCCTTTGGTATTCGCCCAGCTTCTAAAAGTCGCCGTGCCTCCATTTGCCAGCGGCACGCTCACCAAAGGCGCCAGCGCGTTCGGGTTGTGGTCGACAGCGTCCGGTAGACCGATGGTATGAACGTAGATGCCGCTCAAAGAAACTGCCCAACCCTTGGCGATTTCACGCTCGATACCAAACTCAGCCTGCTGTGAGTATGGATTTCGATAACCGGGCTGCGCGCTAAACAACACTGTGCCGGGAGGAACAGGGCCGGAATTTGTAACGGGGATGCCAATCCCCGGCTGGGCCAAAAGCGCAGGTGTGATACAAGCGGCATTGCCGGCGGCAGGCGTAGTGCATCCAACCGCGCCTTCGGCAAATAATGTCTGGAAGATTGTTGCCGAGCTCACGGGTGACGCGGTGAGAGGAACAAATATTTGTGCGATGGGCCTAATGCCATTTACCAATCCCAGAGTCTGCACAACATCAGCTATCTGGCCATAGATTGGTGAATAGAAGATTCCATACCCCGCCCGGACAACGGTCTTGTGGTCCTTGAACGGGTCCCAGGCAAAGGAAAGACGCGGAGCAAAATTGTTTTTATCGGTGGATAGCTGCCCATATTGAGAATCAAGTTCGTAACGAACACCGACGTTTAAAGTGAAATTAGGAGCCATCTGCCATTGGTCCTGCACAAAGGCAGCGGTGAATGGCCGCGGGTAATTGTAGGTGGGATTGCCAAAGCCCTGCTGATAGAACTGAGGCAGCCCAAGGGCCACGGACTGAAGGGAATTAATAGATACAGGATTGGCGCCAGCTAATCCACATGCAGCCGGGACCGCAAAGCAAGGACTTAATAGCCCACCGGGTAGATTCCCGAAAACAAACCGTCCGGGGAAGAACGTGTGCGACTCAGAGTGGTTGCCCCGATAGAGTTCATAGCCGCCGAACTTAATGTTGTGCTTTCCGCGGATCAGACTGACATTGTCAGCAAACTCATAACGCCGCATGATTGTGAAGTTGGGAAGAAATATCTGCGTACCAATATTGGCGAAGCCAGGAATATCCAATCCCACTTGCCCCGGAGTATTCGGAATCACATCAAAGTTGGAGTAATTCCACTGTACATGCGCGTCGTTGAGGGTCCGTCCGCTGAACTGGTGAAACCATGACGCCAATAAGGTGTGATCAAAGTCCTTGACCGAGCTGCCGCGGGAAAAACCAGTCAGAGAAGTCACGTCAGGATTCTGCTCCAGATCATGCCCAAAGTTGTAACGCAGGGTCACTTGGTTACGATCACTGAACTGGTGGTCCAGCCGTGTGGAGGCGAGATAAAGGCGGTTGTTGTAAGGAAAGAGTCCGCCATTGTTCTCAAACTGATTGACGATGAATCCATTTCTGGCAGCCTGGAGAGGACCTTGAATAGGACCCAAAATCGGTGTCAGATTGGCGGAGGGATTTACCGTCAAAAGGCTTTGCAATATGCCCGCGCAAACAGCCGCAGGGAAGAACGTGGGCGGAGCAGCTCCCGCATTGTTGGTTATACAGGGAACCGAAGTTCCTCCTAAAGCTGCCAGACCTCCCAAAATTGCGTTTTGATTATTGGACGCATCGCCTTGTGTGCGGAAAATGCTTGTATCTGTCAATAGTGGAACGGCGTTTTGCGCATCCGCCATGAGTCCTTCAAATGAGCTGAAAAGGAAGGTCTTATCCTTTTTTATAGGGAATCCGATGGTACCGCCGAACTGTTGACGCGACAGACTATCTTTTGTGTGCGTACCCTGCACATCAGGAGCATTTACGTCAAAGGCCTGCCCTGGCGTCAGCGCCTGGCTTGTTGAAAAAGGATTGGCTGCATCAAGGGCATCATTGCGGAAGTAGCCAAAGAGAGTTCCGTGAACATCGTTGCCGCCAGATTTACTTACGATATTGATGGTAGCTCCGGAAGCCCCGCCCAAATCTGCACCGTAGTTGCTGCGGTTGATTTGAAATTCCTGTACAGCGTCCTGGCCCATGTTCAGACGAACACCGCCAGCATCATCATTCACTTCACCGCCATCGACCGTGACGCTATTGCCGCGACCGTTGCTTCCATAAAATGAAAGGCCGCTCTGCGGCGTCTGTTTCACACGAAAGTCCTGGTCGCCAGAAAGCCGGGTGGCATCCGAAACTGCGGGCGCCAGCAGGGTAAACGTAAGGTAGTCGCGGCGATTGATAGGCAGATCACGGATCGTCCGCTCTGTGACCACGTTGGCCTGCGCGCCTCTTTCCGTCTCAACCACCGGAGGCTCAGCCGTGACTTCCACCGATTCCGACACCTGCGATACCTTCATGGGAAAATCGACAGTTGAAGTCTCGCCGATATTCACCACAACGCTCTTCGCTACCTCGGTCTGAAAACCTGTTTTCGCGACGCTCAGGCTGTAAGTCGCCGGTTGCAGCGACGTAAGCCGGTATTGACCGTTAGCATCGGTGGCAACCGTGTGCTTGATTCCTTTGGCAATATCGGTCGCTGTTACATTCGCGCCGGTAACAACAGCGCCGGATGGATCTGTCACCGTTCCTCGAATGTCACCCGAGGCGCCGACACCCTGCGCAAAGACCATGCCAGCAAGCAGCATGGACGCAAGAAAGATTCTCAACAAATGAACAAACCGCATAAACCCTCCCAGGTTGCAGTGGCGAAGCGTGAGGAAATTGTCTGGCACTGTCGCCCGATGGAGGGCAGAGAGGCCAGTGAAAACGTGAATGAGTGCTCATTCATGTGGTGAATAGTTCTTCTATTCTTTAATGGCCCAGTATTATGCCACATGATTGAGCAGAACGCAGTCTGCTAAAACTAGAAATTGATTGCATACCTGCATCCCGCCCACAGACATATGCCTTGGAACGATCCCAGCCACTGGGTCAAAATTGCGACGGGGAAAATTAGTCTGGAACACTTTATGGCAAAAGTCCTGTCCCTGCATCAGATTTCTTGCGGCGTGAACCAGCAAACGCAATTGTCCCGTTGATTTGAAAATGGGGCGATGAATTATGTCCCGCTGGGCGGGGATTTGTCAAAGAACGCTGCATGTTTCCGCTATTTTCCGAAAACCGCAATTCGCTGCTGATTTGTACCATTCCGTCCCCACTTTGCTCCTAAACTTGGCTTTCTACCTCAAACCGTTTTTGACCCACTGGCCGCAGACTGTGACTTTGGCCCTCTTCGTTTCTGCAGAAAACTAGCAAACATGGCGCTGGCGCGAGCAGGAAACAACCGCTGGACACGGTCAACTTTATAAGCGTCTGCGCCGATAAGAACACGATTCTTATTTCCCAGAATTCCTTGGATGATCACACGCGAAGCTTCTTCCGGCGTTATGGTCGCGACTTTCTTGAAATACTCTTCCGCTTCCTGGCGAGCCGCCGACGTTACGCCGCTTCCGGCGCGAGCGCGATTTGCGATCGGCGTGGCGATACCCGCAGGATGCACCGACGTTACTTTGATCGAACTGGTGGCCCGAAGCTCTTCCCGCAGTGATTGGCTAAATCCGTGGACCGCAAATTTGCTTGCTGCGTAGGCAGTTTGCCCCGGCGGCCCAATCAAGCCAAAAATGCTGGAAAGGTTGACAATATGAGCGTCACTCTCACGCTGCAACATCGGCGTAAAAAATTTGCAGCCGTGCACCACGCCCCAGAAGTTGATGCCCATAAGCCATTGCATGTCCTCTAAAGAAACTTCAGCCAGCGTACCCATCAACGCGACACCGGCATTATTGATTAATAATGATGCGCCGCCAAAATCGCGTTGTACCGCCTGCGCGAATCCTTCAACCGCGGGCGCTTTGGAAACGTCTACTGTGTAAATGCGCACCGTGGCATTGCCCAGCAGCGCACGCGTTTCTTCCAGACCGATGGAGTTAACGTCTGCCAGCGCGAGCTGCGCGCCCATTTTTGCCAGATCAACCGCCAGAGCGCGTCCGATTCCTGAAGCCGCTCCCGTTACAACTGCAACTGCACCTTTGATTTCACGCATAGGCAAAAAAGAATAACAAAACTGAAGATTTAAAATTTGAAAATTCAAAATTTGAAATTTCAAATCTTGCAAATGCCATCTTTAATATTCTCTTCAATTCGCCGCTTGACAGTCTGCCATCCTGCCAGGAGAATGTCCGGCATGGCTGAATCACTCAGCAGTAAGCTGGCCGGAATCACGCTCCCTGACCCCGATGGCAATCCTACTCGCCTCGGCTCCTTGTGGGAGAGTGGACCCGCCGTCGTGGTCTTCCTTCGCCACTACGGTTGAATCTTCTGCGGAGAGCACGTCGCGCAGTTGCGCGAATTCGAAGCCGAGTTCAAGAAGAAAGGCGCTCATCTGGCTGTTGTTGGGCTGGGCGACGCCAGCTATGCCAAGTTTTTCCGCGAGAAAACCGGCATCCAGTTCCCTCTTCTCATCGACGACAAACGCGAAGCTTACAAAACTCTTGGCCTGCGCCACGCTACCCTGCTCCATCTGTTGCGCAAAGACAACTTAGCGGCGCGTAAGCGGGCAAAGGCCGCCGGACACAAGCAGCATCGCCTGGGAAAAGATCCTTTACAACTAGGCGGCAGCTTTGTGTTTGCCCCCGGAAACAAAGATCTTTTCGTCCACGTGAGTGAGACGTTTGGCGACAACGCCGCGCCTGCCGACATGCTGAAAGCAATCGCATAAAACCAAAAACCTTACCACTGATTAACACTGATGACGCAGAGAGAAATCGGGTGATCGCCGTGATCCGATGATCGGGGGATCGAAAACTGAGGATGATTCATGCTTCACCATTTTTGGTAAATTCACGACCTTTGTCGATTCCAATCAGCACCATCCGTCCTAAGTAATTTGCCTCTCCAGATCACTCGATGACCAGATCACGTGCGATCACCCGATTTCACGCCCTGCCTCTACAATTCTTAACCTCGTCTCTCTCTGCTGCGACACAGTTCTTTACCTCGGCTACCGCAACAAGCTCTTGTGTGCGGGTTTGTATTAATAAGGAACCCACCATATCAAGGAGAGCCATCCATGCGCCTACGCGCGATTTTATTCTCAGCCATTTTGTGTCTTCCCATATTGGGCTTTGCCCAGCAGGAGACCAACCAGGTAGCAACTCGCGGCACCGTTTTCGGGGGATACTCCCTGCTTCATTCCAGCAATGACCTCGGCAGTAGCAGCATCGGGGGCAGCAATTTCAACCTCGGCGGCAGTCTTGGTGGATGGGAAGGTCAGGGCACCTTCAACTTCACCCGCAATTTCGGCCTCACCGCTGATTTCAGCGGAAACTCCAAACAGCTGGCCGGCGTTTCCGGGCTGGGCTTTTCCGCCGGCACGCAACAGCACATGTACAACATGCTGTTTGGCCCCACTGTCACCGGCTATTTCGGCAAAAGTTCGATCTTTGGACACGCGCTGTTCGGCGAGGCGCTCTCCACCATGAGCGCAGGCGTAAGCGTGCCGATCTTTGGCGGCATATCGGCTCCGCTGGATAGCTCCCACGCGTTCGCCATGGCTTTTGGCGGCGGCATTGACATTGGTCTCTCGCGCCACTTCGCCATTCGCGCGGCGCAGGTAGATTTCATCCGCACAAATTTCAACACGCTCGCTTCGCTGACCGGCCTTACCAGCGGCACCAGCACCAACCAAAATAACTTCCGCTATTCCGGCGGCGTGGTCTGGAGGTTCTAGTTCTCATCAAGAGAAAGCAATGCCTGCGGCCCAAGCCGCAGGCATTTTCTTTGTGGACGTTACAGCAAGAGCGACCCAAAAGGCATCGTTCACGGTGAGGTCAGGTTTTCCTATCACGCGCTCAATCCTTCTTTGCGCCGCAGTCCCTCGCGGAGCGACCTTACCCCACCCGCGATCAATTTCGGGCATTTGCAAATCGATCGCGGGCCAGGCTTGAATCTCTCAGCGCTTATTTTGCAGCTGCTTTCTTGGCAACTTCCGTAGCTTCTTTACGCACCGGAAGCCTGTTTGCAGCATTTTCCTTGATTTGTTGTGCAGAAATTTCTTCGCCAATTCGTTCCAGGTTTTTTATTGCCGTCATGATTGAGGCATACGCCTCTTTAGCGGGTTGGATGTATTTCGGACCCCATGGATCCACCGGAACCGGGCCATTCGGGCCAAGCACCCAAAGCGGTCCATCCGCAAGACTTCCTATGAGCCGCGCAGCAATCTCGTAATTGGGGATGATCCAGAAGCGGAAGGGCTTCACGTCGACGAAGGCAATGTTGGATGCGATTCCGTTGGCAATTACCACCAGTTCGGAATTTCCTACGGGCGCACCGAACGGCACCTTAAAAGTTGTACTCTGGATGGATGTTCCCGTTGCTACGCCCATAGTGCTGTGGTTGAAGGTCCGGCAGAAATAGGTCTTGCCGGATGCGAGATGCTTCATCCGCACTAGAGGGTAATTGGTGGCACAGCTGCAGTCGTCTCCATAACTCACCGCTTGAGAGAGGCCATTGAGTTGGCGTCCTTGAAGGGTGTAGCTATGGCCGGCTTCAACAATAATCGGGTGTGAAGTAATGTGCGGCGCCCAGGATAGGTCAGACGCTCCAGCGGGGGTATAGGCAAACATCTGGTTTCCGCCTGCCGCAAATAGCACCTGGCCCGTCGGTACCAGCATCATGCGGCCAACGTACGGCGGTCCGCCATTGTTGGGCGGATTCGGCACTACGGCCAGTGACGCTCCATCAAACTCAAAAAAAGATGTTGGACCGGGGTAAGTTCCTCCTTCGCCCGCTGGCCCCGCCACACATAAGACTCGGCCATTGGGCATCAGGCACCCGGGCGCGTCTTTTGCTTGCATCAATTTGCCATTGTTGTCTTTGGGAAAATCAGGGCCGGCAGCCCAGGCGCCTGGCTGGTTAGCGATATTCGGCGGGGTGTAGAGGGCCGTGTGCCCGCTTGCCCCCGTGGCGAAAACATGTCCGCTGGGCAATAAAAGCGCGGGCCCAATCTCAATGGATGATGCCTGCACCAGGTCTACTGGAATGTTGCCGGCGGTCACCCACTTGTCCGCTGCCGCTACATACTTTTCTGATTTGGGATGGTTGCTGCATTCCGCCGTCAAAACGGTTTCATCCGGAAGCAGTGTCCAGGTTTCCTCGGAGCTGCTGTCCTCTTTGTTGCCGGCGGCAGTCCAGGTGTTGGTGTTGGGATCATAGATGGCTGTTTTTTGGCTCCCGATGGAACCGAGCAGGAGACGCCCGTCGGGCAGCACTGCGCAGGGAGCATCTCCAATGTTGGTCCATCCCGGCGGCGCTGAAATTGCGGTCCAGGTGTTGATGACCGGATCGTAAATCTCGGCTGTGTTGGTGTCGCTGCCGGCATCGCTGTACTCTCCACCGGCAACAAATACTCGTCCGTCGGCAAGCACTGCGGAGGCATAGTAGAGTCGGCTATGCGCCATGGATGCTAGCGCTGTCCACGTTCCGTTTACATAACTTCCGTGTTGATCTGGTGTGAGTCGCCACCAGCCTTTCCCACCGGATTCCTGACACATGACTGTCCCATCAGTTAACAGCAACATAGTACTGGCGGGAAAAGTCGGCTGGTTGGTTAATGGGGTCCAAGTTCCTGGCATACAATCCTTCGGCTTTCTGTCTGACATCCGTCGTCTTTAAGGCGTGCTGGCAGACCGTTAGTAGTTGATTCTCGCGAGGTCGGTGAAAGACCACGCACAAAATGGTCTGGTATCTTCCTTTACAGATGAAGTGCTCAGAGCGGCGAAAACGTTTCAATTCCTAAATCAATTCTCACAGCGAAACTGACCTGGCCCTGGAGTCAAGGTGGATGTATTCGTTGATGTGGCGACATCGCTAGAACAACAACTATGAAGCGCCATTAGCCGCGACCGGACGTTCGCCCGGTACGTCGCGGAGGTGCGCAAAACGCTGCTTCAGGTGTAGGTTTGGACTTTAATCCCAGACTGAGCGAAGCGAAAAGCTGGGTAAGCTCAGAAAAGATTATTCCTCGCCGCCGACAGCCCCTACAACCGGCGCAAATCGCCATAAAATGATCGAAACAAAGGTGTAAAGATGGTGGCCAGGGACGGAATCGAACCGCCGACGCCAGCCTTTTCAGGGCTGCGCTCTACCAACTGAGCTACCTGGCCATTTCGGGTGGGTTACATACGTGCATCTTCGGTGGGACAGCTGAAGACTTTGTGCGTACGGAACGTTTCGATTATAACAACGTCGCTGAATTCACTCAAACCCGAGCCGCCGCTCAATATACCGCTCGATTTTGTGCGGTCTGCTTTACGGCGAGTGAAAAGCGCGGTTCGCCGGGAGCACCATCCAGGATTCGCCCGCTCAAATATTCTCCCAGCGCCGGGCCGTGTTTAAAGCCATGACCTGAGCCTCCGCCCGCGATCCAGACATTTTCGAATGCAGGATGGCGGTCGATCAGGAAATCACCGTTCCATGTATTTTCATATTGGCATACGCGTGTCTCAACGATTGGTGCGTTCTTCAACTGCGGTATGTGCTCGCGCAGGTATGCGCGCAGACCAATAACAGAAGATTCGGCTACTACCCGCGCATCCCTGTCCGGATCAAAACGATCACCGTGGCGATCAAAAGCAATCTTGAATCCGCGTCCCGCGATATCGGGCAGCGCGTAGGGCAAATCTACATGCGTGCGATGCAGCCATACCGGCATCTTGGGTGGACGAAATTCCGCGTTGCCTGCTGGCGCGCCCAGAAAAAATACTTCCTGCTTTGTGGGAAATATTCGATCACCCAACAATTCAGCAAAAATCTTAGGGAGCCACGGGCCGCAACAATAAATGAATGTTCCGGCCGAAATGGATTGCCCCGCGCTGCTCTGAATCGTTTTTAGCTTGCCTCCGCTGCCACAAGGGACGCTGACAGAGATTGACATGTAATCAACGCCATTCGCTGCCAGTTCTTTCACCAGCATCTGCACCGCCTCGCGGGCCAGTAGGAGGCCGCTGTGCGGCTCCAACACACCCCATGTGACATCGTTGAAGCGGAGTTGTGGCCAGCGACGGGCAATTTCTTCAGCCTTGAGTTCTTCGCGCTCGACTCCAGCCTGCTCCAGCACTCTGCACAAACTTTTTAAATATGCATCGGCATCATTGCTCAACCACAGGACGCCAGTCTGGTGGAAAATTTCATGTCCGGTGCGCGCAGCAAATTCCCGCCATAGAGGCAATGATCGTATGGCCCAGCGCGTGTAAAGTTCATCGGGACCGTAACCCATGCGAATCACGCGTGTTTCGCCGCCGGAACTGGCTCGGCTGTTCGCCGGTCCATAAGCATCCAGCAATGCGACGGATGCGCCGCTCTGGCGCAGAAAATGCGCAGTCCACGCGCCAAAGACGCCCGCGCCGACAATAGCAAAATCGTATGTTTTGTTCGTCATCTGTGATGGCTGGTCGTTCCTATTTCGCGCTGCCATGCTGGTAAATGAGTTGGACTGTTACCAGGGCTATTAAAAGTTGCTCTCTTCGTCACAGCCGAATGTGCTTCCATCCCAGCGTGGCTCACGTTCTTGAATGTGCGCAGTCAATAGACTACTAGGTCGCCGGTTTCTCCTCAGGAGATAAATGTGAACACGAAGGATTCATCTCTGGCACGACTCTTTGCACTGTGTTTCGCAGCTTTTCTGCTTGTCGCGACTGCTGCAGCATCCGCGCAAGATGCCGCCACGCAAATTAAAGCAGAGATTGAGCGTTTGCAGCAATCGTTAAAAGACAAGCCCATCGCAAACCCTGACATCGCAGAGATGAACTCTGAAATCAAAGAAAATCTCACAGGGGCCGCTGCCGCGCTGGCTACCGGCCGTCTCTACTTGAGCCTTGAAGGCTTGGGCCGGGCCGAAGACCATATGCACGGAGCTCGCATCCTGGATGCGAAAGCCGATGAAATTAAGGACAGCCTTCCCGCCTTCGAATCGGAATGGAATAAAGCCAGCGTGCAGCTTACGGCACTGGATAAATCCGCTCGCGGAAGAGACTGGAGCCACACCACGGCCGGTGTCCGAGCCATATCGGAAGCAGCGCAGGGACGTGCAATTCCGTTACTGGAAGGTGGGCGCGGGTTTGCAACTGCCACCAAGCCGAAAGATGGATTGTTTTATATGGGACAGGCGCAGGGCGAAACCGCATTCGCAGAATTTGTATCCAAGTTAAACGTCTCGCGCAAAGCAGCGCCAGCTCCCTTGCGTTCCTTACTTCCAGAGCTGGAATCTCTCCAGGAAAAAACAAACGCAGCTTTCCAGCCTCCGCGATCTATTGACATGCATCCTCGGTTCATCGCTTTGAATTCCTCAATTAAGGCCGCACGGGAGTTGGACTCATCCAAAGCGTATGCTGGAGCGATGTATCAATATCTGGAGGCAGTGCGGCACTTCGGGATGCTCGATCCTGCCGTGCCGGATGCGGCGAAGCAGGCAACTTTGCGCATTTCCTTAACAGACGAACTGAAGAAAGTCTCCGCCTCGAAGCGCGATGACTCCATCATTCAGATTTTTTTGGAAAGAGCCGAAGGATGGCTGAACAAAGCAGATGGCGCGGCGCCTTCGCCGGACGAATGGCGAGCAACTCAGGTTGTTTTGCAGCAGGTAGTACCTGCATATTACTCGGCGCTCAAGCCGGCGGCGCCGCTGCAGCAGCGCGCTGGACGCACGGCCACGCTCACGCTGGTTCGCTGGCCCTACACTTGAAACATTTCCGATCCAGCAAGTTTGCTGGCCCAGGAAGTTGCAGCAAAATACGCGGGAAAGGTTACGTTTGTGAGCGAGAACTTTGGTAATTCCAAACTGGCTGACCGTTTCGGCGTGAAAGGCTATCCCGCAATTTTTCTCGATGATGTCCTCATCGCCGCGCCGCGCGACTTCGGCTACTTCGGCGAAAAAGAAGGCACAGGACGCTACGCGCCGTGGCGCAACGCAGACAACCAGGCGAAATTTAAAAATGATCTGACCCGCATGATCGATCTGATTCTTTCTGGCAAAAAAGATGTTGTCAGCCGCGAACGCGCAGGAACCAGTACCAGCATGGCTTCAGTTGCGTCTCTTCCAAAGTTCACGCTCACCGATCTGTCAGGCAAGCCGCTTACAGCCGAGCAGGCCGCCGGGCGTGTGGTGATGGTTGAGTTCTGGGCCACGTGGTGCCCACCCTGCCGATCAACGCTGCAATGGCTTGGCGACCTAAAAAAGAAATATGGCGATAACGTGGCCATTCTCGCATTTGCGGTTGAATCGCCTGAAGATAAAGTCCGGGAGACCGTGAATACGCTGAGTCCCGACCTGCACTGGGCCATTACTGACGCAGCCACGGCGCAGGCGTTCGGCGACATCACGGCTGTCCCAACCATGTTCCTCTTTGATAAGTCAGGCAAGACCGCGAGCGTAATGTATGGCGCGCCACCTGACCTGCACCAGCAAGCAGAAAAGATCCTGGATGGATTAGTCAAGTAGCTATAACGACTGAAGGCATTAAGGGAACCCAAAACAATTCGGCAGAAAAAATCCTGCCGGGATGAAGCAGGGTCGGTAGCTCTCCGGCTGCCGCCCTGTTTCATATTCACCTTTGTGCGTCGTAGACTGCGCTGAGCGACCCCGAGCTTGCGGAACGGAGTTCGATGCGGTCTTTTGTGGCTTAAAGTTCCTCCACTTCCTGATCCGCGTTCATCCGCGTAGATCTGCGGTAAGTTGTTTTCCCGATTCCCCGATCACGGCAATCACCGGATCATCCCATCCCCTTCGTGTCCTTTGTGGTTAATTCTTTTCTATTGACATGTTTGCATTATGCGATGCATATTTATACATACCACTGCATAATTATTCGTATGACGAAATTGGCCAGACAGCAATTGATTGTTGAGCTCGTGCATAACGGCCCGCTGCCAAATCAGCAGGAGCTAGTGAAAGTGCTTGCGCGCAAGGGATTCCCCGTGACGCAGGCCACACTTTCGCGCGACATCAATGAGCTGCGGCTGGTGCGGACCCCCGAAGGCTACACGCTGCCGAATGGCGATGCCGGCCCTGATCCCACGCCTGCTGTGTCGCGCGTAGTGCGGGAATTTGTAGTGGAAGTGCGGCGTGCACAAAATCTGCTGGTGATTAAGACCGTCTCCGGCGCCGCCCAGCCAGTCGCGCTGGGAGTGGATTCTGAAGGCTGGGATGAAGTTGTGGGCACCGTTGCCGGCGACGACACGGTGCTGATCATTACGCCCGACAATAAGAGTGCAAAGAAGCTTCAGACGCGACTTGAGGACATGCGCGCCTGATGCCGCAAACAATCCAGCCCGCGGTTGTTGGTGCAACCGGCTATGCCGGTTTTGAATTGGCCCGTCTTCTCGCCCGCCATCCTCACACCAAAAAGCCTGTGCTCTTTACCCGCAATGGGGAAGCCAGCGCGACGGCGAAGCTCGACGAACTCTATCCACACGTCAGCGGCAACGGCGGATATCCGCTTGAGCCTTTTCGCTGGGAAACTCTGCGCGCCAAGGGAGTGAACGTGCTCTTTCTGGCGACGCCGCACGAAATCTCACGCGAGTGGGTGCCGGAAGCAGTAGCCCAGGGCGTTCATGTGATAGACCTGAGCGGCGCGTGGCGGCTGGAGACACCCGAATATCGCGCGATTTATGAATTCAAGGATGAGAATCCGGCTCTGGCCGACAAAGTCATGGCGCAGGCGGTTTACGGTATTCCAGAGCTTCATCGCAGCGAGCTAAAGGAAGCCCCGTTGGTGGCGAATGCCGGCTGCTATGCCACGTCCGTCATTCTGGCGCTAGCGCCCCTAGTTCGCGCAGGCCTGGTTGATTTGAATCACGGCGTGGTCTGTGATTCCAAGTCGGGCGTTTCCGGCGCAGGAAAGCAGCCCACGCAGAAGACGCATTTTGTTGAAGTGGCAGAGAACTTGTCCGCCTACTCGGTCTTCAATCATCGCCATACCGGAGAGATTCTGGAGCAGCTTGGCATATTGCCGGAACAGTTGATCTTCACGCCGCATCTGCTGCCGATTCCGCGTGGAATCTTATCGACGATTTATGTCCGCTTAAATTCAGCTAATACCGGAGAGGCCATTGAAGCCTGCATAAAGAAGTTTTATGCCGACTCCGCATTCGTACGCGTCTTCCCTGCCGGCAAGCTGCCGCAGATTCAATATTCACTGCACACCAATTACTGTGACGTTGGTTTTACCTTGGCGCAAGACGGCAAGCGGCTGGTCATCGTCTCCTGCCTGGACAACCTTGTGAAAGGCGCAGCCGGGCAGGCTGTGCAGAACATGAATCTGGTGTTTGGCTGGAATGAAGAGGAGGGCCTGAGATGAAGATTGTGGTCAAGCTCGGCGGCGCCACTCTTGAAGACGCCGCGTTACTGCAACGCGCGGTACTCGCGGTTAAACAACTTGCCAAGGATCATCAAGTTGCTGTGGTCCACGGCGGCGGCGCTGCTCTTACCCGCATGCTGGCCCAAATGGGCAAGCAGAGCCAGTTTATTGACGGCCTACGCGTGACTGACGCTGAGACCCGCGACTTCGCGGTAATGGTCCTGGCTGGACACATGAATAAGAAACTTGTCGCCGCGCTGGGCAGCGTGGGCCAGGCAGCCATGGGTCTGTGCGGCGGCGACGGACACGCCTTTCGCGCTCGCAAGAAGATGAGCAACGGCCATGATCTCGGATTTGTCGGCGAGATTTCTTCCGTTGATCCGCGCTGGATTGAGACGATCTGGCAGCAGGGCTGCATTCCCGTGATCTCCAGCGTTGCCCTGGGCAGTGACGGCCAGTATTACAACATTAATGCCGACCAGATGGCTTCAGCCTGCGCCGTCGCCTGCCATGCCAATGCGCTGATCTTTCTCACCGACGTACCCGGCGTAAAAGATGCCGATGGGCTGGTAATTCGCTGGCTCAATCTGGGCATGGCCGCTGCTTTGACACAGAAAGCGGTGATCGCCGGCGGCATGCTACCCAAATTGCAAGCATGCAAAGATGCGCTACTGCACGGCGTAAATCGCGTGCGCATTCTGCCTGCGGCGGAAGTGGAAGCGCTGCCGGAATTTTATTTCGCAAAGATTGAATCAGGGACGGAGGTACTGGTCGCGTGAACCTGGAGCAGGTAAGCAAACTCGAATCCAAGCTGCTGGTCTCGACTTACGACCGTTATCCCGTGCTGCTGCATAAAGGCCGCGGCATCTACTTGTATGACAACAAGGGCCGCAAATACCTTGACCTACTGAGCGGCATAGGCGTGAATGCGCTCGGCTATGCGCATCCCGCGCTGACCAAGACGATTGCGAAACAGTCAAAGCTGCTGGTGCACACTTCAAACCTCTTTTATCACGAGTATCAAGGCCGCTTGGCGGCAGCGCTGACGAAGATTTCTGGCATGGACCGCGCATTCTTCACCAACAGCGGTACTGAAGCCTGGGAAGGCGCGCTGAAGCTGGCGCGCGCTTACGCCAAGGCCAATTGCGCTGAAGGCAAAGAACCAAAATGGCGGATTCTGGCGCTGGAACATGCTTTCCATGGCCGCACGTTCGGCGCTCTCGCGACAACGCACAAAGAAAAATATCGCGCGCCCTTCGCGCCGGTTGTGCCGGGAGTTGAGTTTGTCCGCTTCAATGACATCGCTGATCTGGAAAGCAAGTTCGACTCCACCGTCTGCGCCATTGGGTTTGAATTTGTGCAGGGAGAAGGCGGCATCCGTCCGGTGAGCCAGGCATTTGCTGATGCAGCGCACAAGCTTGCCCGCAAGCACAACGCGCTGCTGATCGCCGATGAAATCCAGAGCGGCATGGGACGCACCGGCCGCTGGTTTGCCTACCAGAATTACGGTATCCAGCCTGATCTGGTCACGGTAGCTAAACCGATTGCAGGCGGCCTGCCGCTGGGCGCTCTGCTGGCGACAGAAAAAGTCGCAGGATGCATTCACCCCGGCATGCACGGCACAACCTTCGGCGGCGGCCCATTGGCCTGTGCCGTGGCGCTGCAACTGATCGCGGTGCTCGAAAAAGAAAAGATGCTCAAGCACGTAAAAAAAGTAGGCGACTACTTTATGGAGCATCTGCAAAAGCTGCAGAAGAAACACAGCACGATTGTTGAGGTCCGCGGCCAGGGTCTCATGATCGGCATGGAACTTGATTCGGCGGCCACGGCCAAGCAGGTGTTTCAACAAATGTTGAAGGTGGGCACAATCGTGAATCGCACAGACGAAACCGTCATTCGATTCCTGCCTCCTTTCATCATCAAGAAGCAGCACATCGATACAGCCGTGCAGCAGCTCGATCAGGTATTGGCACAAAACACATAGGCTCAAAACACAAAGACAGCGGCGATCGCCGGGAGGAATAAATAAATGATGCCAGCCAGAATGTACGACCTCACAGCCATGAAAGTGCCGGTGGAACAGCCCGTGCTCTGCCGCGATCTTGTGTCTTGCCAGGACTTTTCTCCGGAAGAGACAAAGTCAATGTTTGAGCTGACGCACATCATCAAGCATCGCCCGGCGGATTTTCGCGGCGCGCTGGCAGGCAAACAACTGGTGTTGTTTTTTGAAAAAGCCTCTTTGCGTACTCGCCTGACGTTTGAAGCCGGCATGGCCAGCCTGGGCGGCACTTCGCTGTTCATGGACCAGACACGCTCACTCCTCGGTGAGCGCGAGCCGGTGTGTGACATCGCGCGCAACGTAGAGCGCTGGGTTGATGCCGTGGTGCTTCGCACCTTTGAGCACAAGACTATCGTTGATATGGCGCGGCACACATGTATCCCCGTGATTAACGCCCTAAGCGACTATGAACATCCTTGCCAGGCCTTTGCTGACTTCTTCACTTTGGAAGAAAAGTTTGGCGACCTGAGCAGGGTACACCTTGCCTACGTTGGCGATGGCAACAATGTTGCGCATTCGCTGATGCTGGCAGCCGCGGCGCTGGGAACAAGCATTTCCGTGGCAACACCGAAAGGCTATGAGCCTCTGCCTGAAGTCACTGCGGCCGCCAAAAAGATTGGCCGTGGCACCGGAGCGATCATCGACATTACGAATGATGCCGTGAAAGCAGTCACGGGAGCCAACGCCATTTACACCGACGTGTGGGCCAGCATGGGCCAAGAAAAAGAAGCGACCAAGCGGGCAAAGATCTTTGCGCCGTACCAGGTAAATGAAGAGTTGTTCTCCCACGCCGCGCCGCATGGGGTCTTCATGCACTGTCTGCCGGCGCATCGCGGAGAAGAAGTAACTGCGGGGGTGATCGATTCGCCACGGTCGATTGTTTTTGACCAGGCTGAGAACCGTATGCACATACAGAAAGCAATCTTACTTTTACTGCTGGGCAGCGGCATGCGCACAACGCCCACAAGGAGCAATCATGCGTGAGAAAGTAGTACTGGCATATTCCGGCGGCCTCGATACGTCGATCATCATTCCGTGGCTGAAAGAAAACTATAACTGTGACGTGATCGCCATGATTGCAGACGTGGGCCAGGGCGAAGACATTGATGCCGTGGTGGAAAAAGCCCATAAGACCGGCGCGGCAAAGGTTATCGTGAAAGACCTGCGCGATGAATTCCTGCGCGACTACGTGTTTCCCGCCCTGCGTGCCGGCGCGGAGTACGAACACAAGTATCTTCTGGGGACATCGCTGGCGCGACCGGTGATCGCCAAGCACCAGGTGGAAGTAGCGCTGAAAGAAAACGCCACCGCGCTGGCTCACGGCTGCACCGGCAAGGGCAATGATCAAGTCCGGTTCGAGCACGCTTTTCAGGCCCTGGCTCCAGATTTGAAAGTGATCGCGCCGTGGCGGGAATGGACATTGAAATCACGCGAAGACTGCCTGGACTATGCCGAAGCGCGCGGCATTTCCGTAACCGCGAGCCGCGAGAAGATTCACAGCCGCGATCGCAACATATGGCACCTGAGCCATGAAGGCGGTGAGCTGGAAGATCCGGCCAATGCGCCATTTGAGTCGACATGGCAGCTTACGCGCTCACCGCAGGAAGCGCCGGACCGCGAGGAAACCGTCATGATCGGCTTTGAGGCGGGAACACCGATCAGCGTGAACGGCTTAAGACTTGAACCGTTGCCCCTTTTGGAGTTGCTGAACGAGATTGGCGGACGCAACGCGATTGGCCGCATTGATCTGGTGGAAAACCGCTTTGTCGGCATCAAGTCGCGCGGCTGCTATGAGACTCCGGGCGGCACGCTGCTACTAACGGCGCATCGCGAACTGGAAGCGCTTTGCCTGGAGCGCGAAGTCATGCACTTCAAGCAGCTGATGGCCTTAAAGTATGCAGAGATCGTTTATTACGGCCTGTGGTTCACGCCGTTGCGTGAAGCGCTGGATGCTTTTGTCGCGGAGACCCAGAAAGAGGTCAGCGGCACGGTAACGCTGAAGCTCTACAAAGGCAACGGCACGATCGCTGGACGTGAGTCGGAATATTCGCTCTACCGCACTGATCTCTCGTCATTCACCATGAGCGAGAGCTATGACCAGAAGGATGCGGAAGGGTTCATCCGCATTCTGGGCCTGCCGGCGCGGTCGCGGGCTCGGCTGAGGCAGAAACAGGGTCCCGAAGACGTGCAGGTTTCGCGCGTTGGGGCTGAGGAGATCACGAAGTGAAGATGTGGTCAGGCCGGTTCCGGCAACCGCTGGATCCGCATTTCGAAGAGTGGCAGAGGTCGTTTCCGTTCGACCAGAAACTGCTGCGCTACGAACTTGCGGCCAGCCGTGCGCACGCGCAGGCACTCAAAGCCGCGGGCATTATCACGCCCGCAGAGTTTGGATTGCTCGCTGCGGCGCTGGAAGAAATCGGCAAGACCAGTGAGCAGCAGTCCGGCTATCTCGACGATCCTGAAGCTGAAGACGTGCATCACTTCGTGGAGAAAAAACTGGTGGCACTCATAGGCGAAACCGGCAAGAAGCTGCACAGCGGACGCAGCCGCAATGAGCAGATCGCCACTGACCTGCGCCTGTTCGTGCGTGATTCTGTAGACAACCTACGCGGATTGCTAGGCGATCTGCTGGAAGCGCTGCTGGGCCGCGCCGATCAAGCGAAAACGCTGGCCATGCCCGCATACACGCATCTGCAGCGCGCGGAGCCGGTGCTGAACTCGCATTGGTTGTTGGCTTATTTTGAAATGTTCTTTCGCGACGGCGAGCGTCTGCTGGACTGCCGCGAGCGCGCCAATGAATGTCCTCTCGGCTCAGGCGCGGTGACGGGAGCAACGCTGCCGCTTGATCGGGAGCTAGTGAGTCGCGCGCTGGGATTCACGCGTCCGACCGCCAACAGCATGGACGCAACCAGCGATCGGGACTTCGCGGTTGAACTCGTCAACACACTTTCGCTGTTGGGCGTCCATCTCAGCCGCTGGGCTGAGGAATTTATTCTCTTCGCCACGCAGGAATATGCTTTCATCACGTTGCCTGAAGCTTACTCGACCGGCAGCAGCGCCATGCCGCAGAAACAGAATCCTGACGCGCTGGAGTTGATTCGCGGAAAATCAGCACGGATCATCGGCAATCAGGTAGCTCTGCTTACGACCATCAAAGGCCTGCCGCTTGCCTACAACAAAGATATGCAGGAGACGCAGGAACCACTCTTTGAAGCCGTGGCTACCGCGGGTCATTGCCTTAAAGTTGCTGCGGGCTTTATGCGCCAGGTGAAGTTCAACCAGGAGCGCATGAAATCTGCCTGTGAGCGTGGATTCATGAATGCCATGGCCGCCGCCACATATCTCTCCAAACGCGGCGTGCCGTTTCGGCAGGCACATGAAGTCATCGCCAAGGCGGTGCAGAAATGCGTGCAGCAGGGGTGCGAACTGGAGCAGTTGTCGCTCGATGATCTACGCGAATTCAGCTCAGCATTCGACTCCGACATTTACGGGCAACTCTCTGTAGAAAATGTTCTCGCCTGCCATGATGTTTCTGGTGGAACGGCGATACATCGGGTGCAGCACGCGCTTAAGACAGCCCGGGAAAAGCTGGCTACCATGCAGGAGGCCCATGGTACGCACGCGTAACGCGATCCTGCCGGACGTGGAGCAAATTCACGCGATCATCCGCGCATACTCTGGCAATGGAACTTTGCTGCCTCGCACGCTGGCGGAGTTGCGGGAAAACGTACGTGACTTTGTGGTGGCGGAAGAGAATGGCAGGATCGTTGGCTGCGGCGCTTTGCATCTTTACGGCATGCATCTGGCGGAGATTCGTTCCATCGCCGTAACGCCTTCCAGCAAAGGCCTGGGCGCGGGACGGCTGCTGGTTCAAGCGTTACTCAAAGAGGCTGAGCGACATGCAGTAACCTGCGTTTGCCTGTTTACGCGCATCCCGGATTTTTTTGCCCACATGGGATTCAGCCTGGCCCGGCGCGACCATCTGCCTGACAAGATATACAAGGACTGTGTGCATTGTCCCGCATTTAACGCGTGCGACGAGATTGCCATGTTTCGCGGCGAAATCCCCAAAGACAGCGGAGTGCGCGACTTGCAGATACCAAAACCGCTGATTAAGCTGACCGTGTGAGTACGAATCCACCCCAGGGATTTCTTTTTTCCGCTTGCGCCGCCGGCATCAAAGCCAGCGGCAAACCGGATTTAGCATTGGCATTGGCTCCCGACGGCGCTTCCGCGGCAGCCCTGTTTACCCGCAATCAGATCGTTGCGGCGCCCGTCACGGTAGGACGTGAACATCTTCGCCGTAGCCAAAGCATAATACGGGCACTCATTGTGAATGCCGGCAATGCCAACTGCGCCACCGGCAAGCAAGGGCTGAAAGCCGCCAACAGCGTATGCATTGGATTGGCAAAACAACTACAGGTCAGTCCGCACCGTGTGTTCCCTTCTTCAACAGGGATCATCGGCGTGCAACTGCCGCTGGAGAAAATTCACGCTGCAATTCCTTCGCTGGTCAATTCTGCCTCTTCTGGGCCTGAAGCCTTCGATCAATTCGCCAATGCAATCCTCACCACTGATACTCACAAGAAAGTTGCTGCACAATCGATCACATTCAATCAAACTCCAGTAATTCTCGCGGGAGTCGCCAAAGGCGCGGGCATGATCCACCCCAACATGGCAACTATGCTGGTTTATCTGTTTACCGACCTGGCGGCGAACCCGCGCGAGCTGCAAGCCTGCCTGAAAGAAGCCGCTGATCATAGCTTCAACAATATTTCCATCGATGGTGATACTTCCACAAACGATACAGCGCTGCTGCTGGCCAGCGGCAAGAGCGGCGTGCAGTTCAAATCGGTGCGCAATGAATTCCAGGCGGCGTTGACGAAAGTCTGCCGCTCGCTTGCAGGACAGATCGTGGCCGACGGCGAAGGCGTGCAGCACGTGGTGCGCCTGAGCATAGAACAAGCGCGCTCGCGAAGTGAAGCGCGGCAGATTGGACGCGCGATAGCCAACTCTCCGTTGGTAAAGACGGCATGGGCAGGCGCTGATCCGAACTGGGGACGCATCCTGTCGGCGATTGGCTGTTCCGGAGTGAAGATTAATCCAGAACGGATCAATATTTATCTGGGTGAGCAGCAGATTTGTCGCCACGGCGCCGCATGCCCTTTCGATCCTGAGAGCGCCCACGCTTATATGTCAGAGCCGGTTTATGAGATCCGCATCGCACTTGGCTCTGGGAGCGCCGCGCTTGAGTTTCTCTCCTGCGACCTGACGGCGGAGTACGTGCGGATCAATGCGGATTACAGTACATAGCAGTCAGCACTCAGCAGTCAGCCCTCAGCCAAACCCTTTTCACGGGAAAGGACGCGAAGGACGCAAAGGAAGAAGTAGGTTCCGGATTTCCAATCACCTTTGCGGACCTTTGCGCCCGTTGCGGTTGAGCTTTTTGGCTAATTGCCAGTTGCCAATTGCTTTGTTGCTGCTGTTTGCCGCGCTTTGCCGCTTTGCGTAGTGTGGGCTGAATCGGTATTTTAGAGTCAGATGCCACAGACCCTAGCCGAATATCCGCAACTGCACCTGGCGCGCAGAAAAGAGATCGCGTATGTACAGCGTCGCGGGTTTCGCACGCTGCGCTGGACGTATGGCCAGCTTGCGGAATTTGCATTTCGCTTTGCGCGTGAACTTGAGGCCCGCGGAATCGGCAAAGGGGACCGCGTGCTGTTGTGGGGCGATAACTGCGCGGAATGGGTAGGGGCGTTCTTTGGTTGTATGCTGCGCGGGGCTGTGGCAGTTCCTATGGACCGCATTGCCGCGCCGCACTTTGCTCAACGCGTAATGTCTGACGTAGATGCCAAGGTTATAGTCTGCGCAAGCGCTTTGAGTGTCCACGCTGCCGCCCGTCCTTATATTGAGCTTGAGACTTTAAGCCAAGCTCTCGCGCAGAAATCAGCAGAACCTTACGCCCCGGTCCAGATCAGCCGCGATGATACGGCACAAATCGTCTTTACGTCGGGCACTACAGCAGAGCCGCGCGGCGTGGTGCTGACGCATGGCAACATTCTGGCCAGCGTGGATCCTATTGAGCGCGAGTTCCCTAAATATCGACGATCAGAACGGCTCTTTCATCCCATACGTTTTCTTGAGTTACTGCCTCTGAGCCACGTGTTTGGGCAATTCATGGGAATGTTTATCCCGGCGCTGCTCGGCGGCACAGTACATTTTCAGGACAGCTTTAAACCCAGCGACATCATTACCACCATCAAGAGCGAACGCATTTCTGTGCTGGTCGCCGTGCCGCGCGTGGTTGAGTCATTGAAGAACAAGCTGCGCGATGATCAAGGCGCGTATATCGAGAAAAACTGGGTTCGCGCAGAGAATGAACGTTTTCTGAAACGCTGGTGGCGCTTCAGGAAAATTCGCCGACGGTTCGGATGGAAGTTCTGGGCCATCATCTCCGGCGGCGCTGCGCTTGATCAAAATACAGAAGAGTTCTGGCGACGGCTGGGCTATGTGGTGGTACAGGGCTATGGGCTTACGGAAACCAGTTCTTTGATCAGCCTGAACCATCCTTTCAAAGTGGGGCGCAGATCGATTGGCAAAGTCCTGCCCGGACGGGAGATGAAGCTCGACCCCGAAACCGGTGAGATTCTGGTGCGCGGAGACAACGTCGCACGGCAGTATTGGCAGGGCAAGGGATTGAAACCTGTGACCGGCGAAGAAGGCTGGTTTCGCACCGGCGATCTTGGAGCAATGGATGAAGAGGGCAATCTCTACTTCAAAGGTCGCAGCAAAAATGTAATCGTAACGCCGGCGGGGTTGAAGATTTATCCTGAAGACCTTGAGCAGGCGCTGCGCAAGCAGCCGCAGGTGCGTGACGTGGTGGTGGTGGGCGTGGCGGCAGGTGGCAATGCAGAAGCCTGCGCCGTTCTACTGCTCAAGAATGGAGACTCAGGCAACGCGGCGGTGGCGAATGCCAACCAGACATTGGCCGACTTCCAGAAGATACGCCGGTGGATGGTATGGCGGGATGATGATTTTCCGCGCACGTCCACGCAAAAACCGAAGCTGGAGTTGATTCGTCAGGCAGCGGAACTTCAAGTGAATGGTGAGGATCCCACCCGTTCGCAACGCACCCGAAAGGATGGGGCACCCGATGGAACGCTCGAAGAACTGATCGGCAACATTGCAGGACGTCGCGTTGAGCTCAAGCCGGGAGCTCATCTGGAAAATGACTTGAGCCTAAGCTCGCTGGACCGCGTGGAGTTGATGGCGGCAATTGAGAGCCGTTATCAGGTTGATCTCGGCGACCGCGAGTTTTCCCAGGTGAATACGGTCGCGGACCTGGAAAACCTGCTGAAAAAGTCCACGCCGGAAACTAAGACCAACAATTATCCTTATTCTCGTTGGCCGCAGAACTGGCTCGTGCGCTGGATTCGCGTGCTGGGCTACAACTGCATCACGCTGCCTTATATCTGGGTGATGGCGCGGCCCAACATAATCGGACGGGAGCGATTAAAAGATTTCCACGGGCCCGCGCTGATTATTTCCAACCACATCGCGCAGATCGATATCGGATTCCTGATGGCGGCGCTGCCCATGCATCTGCGCAACCGGCTGGGCGTGGCCATGCAGGGTGAGATGCTGCGCTCCATGCGTCATCCTCCGAAAGAATGGTTTTTCCTGAAGCGCTGGTGGGAGCAGGTGCGGTATGTCTTGATTGCAATGTTCTTCAATGTGTTCTCGCTGCCGCAGCGGGCCAAATATCGTGAGAGCTTTCGCTTTGCAGGAGAGTTGGTTGATCGCCGTTACAGTGTGGTGATTTTTCCAGAAGGCCGCAGGACGGAAACAGGTGAGATGTCGCCCTTCCGCAGCGGGATCGGATTACTGGCAACGCATCTGAACCTGCCGATTATTCCCATGCGCATCGACGGGCTGTTTCCGTACAAGATCGCCAAGAAGCATTACGTGCCGCCGAACGTGGTGCAAGTGAGGATTGGTGATCCTGTAAGGTTTGAGCCCACTGCCGATCCGGAGGAAATTGCGAAGGAGTTGCAGAGGATTGTGGAGACGCTTTAGGCAAACCTTAACCGCGGATCAAGGCGGGTTGTCGCGGATTGAACGGCAAACCCTTACCGCTGATCGACGCTGATGACACTGATCTGAAGCGTTTTCATCTGCAATCAAGATTGATCTAAACTGTTGAAGAAAAGCTGCGCGATGTAAGAGGCGCAGCAAGAACTTTCCGAATCACGAAGCACTCAAGCGGTTTTGGAGCGGAGCGACACGAATGACGATTCATACAGGCCGCCACTTTTTACAGATTCCCGGACCCACCAACGTTCCTGACCGCGTTCTGCGGGCGATGGACCGGCCTGTCATTGACCATCGCGGGCAGGAGTTTGCCCAGTTGGGAGCTGAGGTACTTGAAGGAGTGAAGTCAATCTTCAAAACCAAAGGTCCGGTCGTGATCTATCCCTCGTCCGGCTCAGGCGCTTGGGAAGCGGCAATTGTAAACACGCTTTCACCCGGTGACCGTGTGCTGATGTTTGAGACCGGACATTTTTCCAATTTATGGCGTGACATTGCGGTGCGGCATGGACTGGTGGTGGACTACGTTCCGGGAGACTGGCGGCGCGGCGCGCAGCCGGAGGACGCCGAATATCGGTTGAAAGAAGATAAGCAGCACGCGATCAAAGCTGTGATGGTCGTACACAATGAGACTTCTACGGGTGTCGCCAGCCGCATTGCGGAGATTCGAGAGGCCATGGACAGGGCAAAGCATCCGGCACTGTTGATGGTGGATACGATTTCATCTCTGGGATCAATGGACTTTCGGCATGAGGAATGGGGTGTGGACGTTGCGGTAGGCGGGTCGCAAAAAGGCCTCATGCTTCCACCGGGGCTGAGCTTTAACGCAATTTCAGACAAGGCGCTGGCCGCGAACAAGTCAGCAAAGATGGCGCGCTACTACTGGGACTGGCAGGAGATGCTAAAGCCAAATCGTTCAGGGTTCTTCCCTTACACTCCGGCGACGAATCTGTTGTGGGGACTGCGGGAAGCGCTGGCCATGTTGCATGAAGAAGGATTGGATAATTTGTTTCGGCGACATGATCGCCATGCAGAAGCCACTCGCGCGGCAGTTGAAGCCTGGGGACTAGAAGTGTGGTGTGAAGAGCGGAAGGAATATTCCAGTTCGCTCACGGCGGTCACGATGCCGCTGGGCCATGACGCTGACAAGTTTAGAGAAATCGTTTTGGAAGCCTTTGATATGTCTCTGGGCACAGGGCTGGCCAAGCTCGGAGGCAAGGTATTTCGCATTGGGCACCTGGGCCACTTCAATGATCTGATGCTGGCAGGCACATTAAGTGGCGTAGAGATGGGACTGAACCTGGCAAAGGTCCCACACAAGGCTGGCGGGATAAATGCTGCGCTGGAGCGCCTGACGGCGAGCCATCAGCGCGTGGCACACTCTCAAGTGGCCGAAACAGCACTTCGCTAGATCACCGCTGATCGTCTTTGAGATTCCGGAAGTTGGCGCGATGATCGCGGATGAGACGGTCAAGCCGCGATTGCAGCAGCGTTACGGCGTCGTACAGAGTCTGGATACCACCGCTTTCCCAGCGTACGTCCTCTTGTTCCATGTCCAGGGAAAGATCGCGCATCATTTGCGCGAACCGACGGATTCTCTCAGCTGCCAGAAACGATGCAAGCAGTTCCTTGCGTCCGGGCTGGGCATGGTGTAATTCGCTGGCGGTCCAGGAGGTCATGCGGATCTCGTCCAGAGCATGGCGAAACTCCTGCAGGGCCGCATCGTCAGAAATGGTGCCACTTTTGAGGTCACGCTCAAGCAGGCGCAGCTCTGAAGTGAGGGTGCGCAGCCGGGACGCGATCTGGAAACCCTTTTCAGCCATTTTTCTCCACCACCCATTTTGATGCCGGCGAGCTCTGGAGTTGCTATATGTTTTAGCGCGAACATGGCCATTGGACTATCACGATAATGGATTGTCCTTAAGTAATGTAAAACTCAACAAAACGGTGATTAGCGGCTGAACCAGGCAATTTACGGCTGTTGCGAACGGAAAAGGCTAGCGAGCCTTGGCTTTGTGCTTGACGGCTTTGGCGACCGTCTTGGAAGCGGTTTTACGGGCACGGCGCGCAGGTTGGATTTTTCTAATCTTCGATGCCGCTGGTGATTCAGCCATTGCTTGAGACTCATCCTGTCCCAGCGCTGTGAGCGGAGGCAGCTTCTGTTTCAGCTTAAGCACTGGCTCAAAAAGGTCTCCGGATTTTTCAGCTCGTTGCAGGGCTTGGTCAGAGGTAAAAACCAGCAATTCGGGATCGGCCTTTTTCAGACAGTTTTCCACCTCTTGCCAGGTAACCGGGGTCGACACTGTGGGCTGGTCTTTGGCACGCAATGAATACACGTTGACTGTAGTTTTGTAATCGTCGTTCTGGCTCCAGTCCACAAAGACTTTATTTACGCGCAGGGCCTTTTTCATGTCAGAAACCACTCCACCGGGATGGCGCTCTTCCAGCAGCCGAGCAATGGCCTTGGCGAAAGGTTTCGTCTCTTCATAGCTCACGGGCGTATTCAGAGGGACGTAAACCTGAAGTCCCTTAGAACCTGAGGTCTTGGGAAAGGACTGCAATCCGAACTGCTCAAAGATGTCGCGTACCCAGAGGCCAACCTGGCAGCACTGCACAATGGTGGCAGGCGGACCGGGATCGAGATCGAAAGCGATGACGGTAGGACGATTCGTTTCAGGCGCGCGCGAAAGCGAAGTATGCAGTTCAAGATCGGCGAGATTGGCGAGCCAGACCAATGTCGGCAAATCGGCAACTACGCAGTACTCCATGAAGCGATTATTACCTTCGCTCCAGACGCGGGCGGTTTTCATCCATGGGGGACGATAGGTGGGACAGTTTTTCTCATAAAAAAACATTCCATCAACGCCATTGGGGTAGCGCTTAAGAGTAAGCGCGCGGTTGGCAAGATGGGGCAGCAGCACGGGAGCAATGCGAACGTAGTAATCGATTACCTGGCCCTTGGTAAACCCAGCTTTGGGATAGAGCACTTTCTCCAGATTCGTTAGCTTGATCTGTCGCCCTTCAACCTCGATCACAGATTCTTTCCTGGCCATGGGAACTCCCGGACAACCTCCATATTAGATGCTATTCCGGGCAAATGATGTTCCAGGGCCTTACCTTCCGTGGTGCATTTTTCAGGGTTGTTCAACAACGTGGCATCGGGAACGGCCATCTAATCCGTGATGCCTGACGACCAGGAAATTTCGCTGCCAGTAAGTTCCTCGACGCCACCGGTTTTTTGCAAGCAGCAGGAGTCGCTATTTCGGGAAGTGATCCAACTGCTGGAGCGGAACCATGTCCCATTTGTAATTTCCGGGGCTTTTGCCTTGCATGAGCATACTGGAATCTGGCGCGATACGAAGGACCTGGACATGTTTCTTCCTGCGCAGGAAGTCGGGCGCGCGCTGGCTCTGCTGGAAAAAGATGGTTTCGAAACCGAGATCCTGGATTCCGTGTGGCTGGCCAAAGCCAAGCGCGGCAGCTTTTTTGTAGACTTGATCACCGGCATGAGCAATGCGGTGCTGCGGGTTGATTATTCATGGATACGCCATGCAAGCCGTTCAGAAGTATTTGGGTTGTCTGTGCGGGTGCTGGCGCCGGAAGAGCTGATTGCATCGAAGATTTTTGTTACACGGCGTGAGCGCTTTGATGGCGCCGATATTTGCCATGTGATCTACGGCACCAAGGGCAAGTTTGACTGGCAGCGGCTGATGAGCCTCATTGGCGACCATTGGGAAATGCTGTTCTGGAACCTGGTGCTTTATCACTACATTTATCCTGCAAATTCCGACTATGTTCCAGCCGAGATATGGACGGAGTTGGTGCATCGATTTAGCGTGGAGCTGGCGCATCCAAATAAGGGTGCAAACTTCCGCGGCAGCTTGATTGATGACAAGATGTTCGCTATTGATGTAGCCGAGTGGGGCAAGCGCAACATTCAGGAAGAATACCGGGAGAAAGCCGAACTAATTTGTCGAGAAACGAAAAATGCGGCCTGAACGCGCCTTCTTCAGCCGTTATATAAGAGTTTTCACCACCTGATGAGAATTGCAGCCACAGCAGATTTACACTTTACGCCGCAGAGCTATGACCGCATACGCGAGCCATTGTCAAGGGTCCGTGATGAAGCCGATCTGCTGGTAATTGCGGGTGACCTTACCAATTACGGCAAGCCGGACGAGATGCATTCCCTGCTCAATGGATTGGTGCGTCTGCGCATTCCCATTGTGGCGGTGCTGGGCAACCACGATTACGAAAGCGGCCAGGAAACCGAACTGATCAAGATGATGACCACCGAGGGCATCAAGGTGCTGGATGGCAGCAGCTATGAACGCGATGGCGTCGGCTTTGCCGGAGCCAAGGGCTTTCCCGGCGGCTTTGGCCGCGGCATGTTGACAGCGTTTGGGGAAAAAGAGATTAAAGCTTTTGTCCAGGCAAGCCTGGATGAGACGCTTAAACTCGAACGTGCCCTTACCATGCTGCGCACCCCGAAGATCGTGATTGTTACGCACTATGCGCCGATCTGCGAGACGGTGGAAGGCGAGCGGCTTGAAATTTTTCCCTTTCTGGGCAGCTCGCGTCTGTCCGAGGTGATTGACCGCCATCAGGCCGTAGTGGCATTCCACGGCCATGCGCATCATGGCAAGCCAGACGGCAAGACAATTGGCGGGGTGCCGGTTCACAATGTGGCTTTGTCAATCCTTATGGCGCAGAATCCGCCGTGCCCATATCGCGTCGTGGAAGTTTAGTTTTTGCCGCAGATTGCGCTGATGAACGCAGATCAGGAAAGTAGCCGCGAATCTACGCGAATGAACCGAATCTTTAATTTTCCCGGTTGACAACCCGCTTGAATGATTGAAGCTCGTCACAAAGTTGAGAGGTGTGACATGATGCCACTCGCCCGATTATCAGGGCACAGCGCGTTTTGAATTCGCGCCTTTCGCGTTCATTCGCGGCTAACCTGGAGATGCACTTGCAATGCAATTCTGCTGTCGAATTCTTCTCTGCTAGTATTATTCCGAGTGAAATCCACTGGCTCCAAGGTAGTGCGCATTGAGGCGGAAGCGTTACGCGAATTGGCCGAACGCATTGATGGGCCGATGGCGCAGGATTTTGTACGCGCTGTTGAATGTTTGGATTCCTGCGGCGGCCGCGTGGTGGTCACAGGAATGGGCAAAAGCGGAATCATTGCTCGCAAGATTGCCGCAACCCTGAGTTCTACCGGCACGCCGGCGCTTTACCTGCATCCGGCGGAAGCTGTTCACGGCGACTTGGGAATGCTGGTTCGGGGCGACGTGGTGCTGGCGCTTTCTTCGAGCGGCGAAACAGAAGAGATCCTGCAACTGCTGGTCACGATCCGCAGGATTGGCAGCAAACTGATTACGATCACGGGCGACAAACTTTATCCGGCGAATTCACATAAGCCGGCTTCAATTCAAAAATCCACGCTTGCGCAAGCCGCTGACGTCGCGCTGGATTGCTCAATCGACCAGGAAGCGTGTTCGCTGGGACTTGCGCCCACGGCTTCGACCACGGCAATGCTGGCTTTGGGCGATGCGCTGGCGGTCGCGCTCTCTGAAAAGCGCGGCTTCAAAGAAGAAGACTTTGCCGACCTGCATCCGGGCGGCAAGCTGGGCAAGAAGCTGGCGCGTGTTTCACAGTTGATGCACAGCGGGGACGCAGTACCGCGCGTTGAGCGGACTACAAAGATGGTGGACGTGATTTATGAAATGTCACGCAAAGGCCTGGGCATTACGACCGTCGTCACGGACAACAAACTGCTGGGGGTGATCAGCGATGGCGACCTGCGACGGCTACTGGAGAGGCGCAAAGACGTGCTCAGCTTGACCGCCGGCGACTGTGTGACTGCAAACCCAAAAACGATTCGCCCCGAAGAATTTGCCATGTCCGCGCTGAACCTCATGGAACAGAAGAAAATTACGTCGCTGGTGGTTACTCAGGCGGACGGGACGGTAGAAGGAATTATTCATCTGCATGATTTGTGGGGAACGCAGATGGTATAAACAGCTTTTAGCTATTAGCCATTGGCCTTTAGCTTTGTGTAGCGAGTAACGGCAGGATGGCTAAAGGCTAAGAGCTAAGGGCTGACGGAGGAAAAACAGCTGTCGACTGTTGGTAATTGGTAGTCGGTATTCGCCCGTCGCATTTTGCTAAATACCAAGTACTAAATACCAATGACAGATTCCCTCAATCGCGCAAAGAAAATTAAAGTAGTCCTCTTTGATGTGGACGGCGTTCTTACTGACGGATCCATATGGCTCTTCCCTGCACCGGCATCGGCGCCACGCAGCACGGACGCGCACGCGGAGAAGCATGCCGACAAGCCCGGGTTCGCGATCATCAGCCAGAACATGATCGAAGCCAAAGGGTTCAACGCCCACGACGGCACAGGCATTTCACTAGCGCGGCTGGGCGGATTGAAGACAGGTATGGTGACCAAGCGCATTTCGGAAACTGTTGCCTTACGCGCTCGCGACCTGAAGATCGACTATCTCTACCAGGGCGCACAGAACAAGTCAGACATTCTGGATAAGATCCTGGCTGAAAGCGGCTTCACTGAAGAGCAGATCGCGTACGTCGGGGACGACGTGATCGATCTGCCGATCATGCAGCGTTGCGGGTTGGCGATTGCCGTCGCCAATGCGCGTCCGCAGGTGAAGGCCATGGCGCATCATCAGACGGCCTCCATAGGCGGCCACGGCGCAGCACGGGATGCGGTGGAGTACATTCTTCAGGCTCAGGGCACGCTGGAGAAGGTGATTGATGCTTATATATACGCAAGAACTGCGGCAGGCGAGAGATAACCAGCGGGAAAGTACAAAGGCTCTCTCGATTTTCAGCGGTCAGCGGCAACCCGGTCATACCTCCCACGTATCACATGGTAAACCCCCAGCAAGATCAAGGAGAATTCAATGCACTTCGTTTGGTGGATCATCGTCGGCCTCATTGCAGGCTGGCTAACAGGCAAAATCATGCGCGGCTCAGGGTACGGAGCTCTCATGGATATTGTGATCGGAATTGCCGGCGCTATCGTCGGCGGCTTCATCATGCGGGCCTTAGGCTTTTCCGGCCAGGGCGGCACCATCTACACAATTTTAGTAGCCATTGCAGGGGCGTGCCTGCTTACATGGATATTCCGGCTCATGACAAGAGGAAAAAATTCCCCATCGGACCAAGGCCGCCTTCGTAAGGTCGCATAAATTAAGGCCCGGCTTCTCCGGGCCTTAGACTTTCGCTTCCGGTGATTTTGGTCGCACGCTGAGCTGCCTGGTCTTTGTCTTCCAAAACTCTCTTGACAGTTTAGCCGCCAAGTTCTGAAGCCGAATATTTGTGGACTCACTGGATTTTCTACATCCGGCGTTTTACGGATATCTCTGTTTGGGAATGACCGCTGGTACGGGAAGATCAAGCACGAAATATATCGCAGAATCTGACGCGCAGAAAGCCGGTGTCGCGCAGCCAACAACAAGAAATAAGGAGAGAGATCATGAGTATTTTGGACAGCGTCATGTCAGCAGTAGAACAGCATTCAGAATTGAATCAAGAGCAGCATTCCAGCTTAGTGCAAAGCGCGCTACAAATGGTTGGCAGCCATGCTGGACTATCGAGCCTAGTGAACAATGCCGGATCACAAGGCGTGGGCCATGTTGTGCAGTCATGGATAGGAACAGGGGCCAATCAGCCGATTGCGCCGCAACAAGTGCAGGCATTGCTGGGTCAGGATAAGATCAGCCAGCTTGCCTACCGTGTTGGTATTCCACCCGCGATTGCCAGCATGGCGCTTTCCCGCATCCTTCCCACGTTGGTGGATAAACTCACGCCAAACGGAAAGCTGCCGCAAGCTGCATAAGTAAAGCTGACGGACTAAGAGTGGATGCGGATAGCGACAACTACACTAAGTTTGAATTTCCGACATCAGGTGCTTGCTTGCGTCTTAAGAATTTTGTCAATCACGATTGGGAAGCACGACGCTGTTCGGGATCCTCGGCTTGGCCTCGGTCGCTTGCTCACGCAGCCGCCGGGCAGGACGACAAGGGATAATGAAGCGTTGGATGTATGACTTTACAGCCGATGTTCACTTCACGCAGAAAGAAATGACCCACCGGTTTCCCTGCCAAGACGCTTACGCGTCGAACCGGTGGATCAATTTTTTGTACGTTCGCTGCCAGGTACTGCAGCTACTTACATTAGAAGCAGCTTCTCGGAAAAGGTTGTCTTTATCTTTGTCGCTTCGCTCCAAACCGCTCCAGAGCAACACTTCGAGCAGAGTCATCTATGCCCCTGATGCTGGCAGCTCGCCGCGCAAGCCGGGCTCGCTGCTAAGGAACCTAGTTAAGAGTTTTTGTCGCTTCGCTCCAAACCGCTCCAGAGCAACACTTCGAGCAGAGTCATCTATGCCCCTGATGCTGGCAGCTCGCCGCGTAAGCCGGGCTCGCTGCTAATCGAACCTAGTTAAGAGGTTTTGTCGCTTCGCTCCAAACCGCTCCAGAGCAACACTTCGAGCAGAGTCATCTATGCCCCTGATGCTGGCAGCTCGCCGCGTAAGCCGGGCTCGCTGCTAATCGAACCTATGGTCGATCAGTTACTGCTTGCAGGGGGCGGCTTGAGCGAGTGCAGGAACGCGACGAATTCGGGCTTCTTGCGCAAGCCGGCAAATTCGTTATCATGCAAAGCCCCCTTGATGGGATAGCCCTCTTCATTGGCCTTGCTGAGATAGAAACGGCAATGCGCCAGATCGCCATGCTGGCCATACATCTGCGCCATTACATAATGGAAGTGACCGAGATCATTCGATCCCACCAGGCGGATGGAAATGGCTGCTGCCGACGACTGGCGCTGGAAAATATCCGGATCAATTTGAATGGCGCGCTGATATTCACGCGATGCACGATCAAAATCTTTTTGGGAAAAGTACGCCCCGCCCAGATTGCTGTGGAAGCTGGCGCTTTCGTCATTGAGCTTGATGGCCTTTTTATATTCCTTGATAGCCGCGCCATATTTCCTCAGGTTGTAATAGAGCGCGCCAAGATTGTTATAGGCCTCAGCGTATTCCTTATTTTCTTTGATGGCGCGCTGAAATTCTTTTTTGGCTTCGGCATCGCGACGAAGCTGCAACAGGCACATGCCAACCTTGTTATGCAGGATAGCGCTGTCCGCCGTCTTCATGGCCGCCCGATAATAGTCAATGGAATCAAGATAAGCTTTTTGCGCACGGTACTGATCACCTTGCTGTTCCAGCACAACCGGGTCGGCATTTTCCGGCGGAGGTGGCACACGTACCTGGGAGGGAGATTCTGTGCTGGAAGGTTCCTGGGCCCGTGAAGGCAAGGAGAACATTAATATTCCGATGATCGTTACACCTAAGACAGTTAGCAAGCTGTAGAAGCGACCCATGGGGGCCTCCTTATTGCGGCCTGTCCTTGCCCGGACTGGGGGTGGCCGCAGGCTTGATTTGTTTATTATCGTCCTTATCGTCTTTGCCACCACCAAAAATTTTGCCCCAGAAGCCTTTTTTCTTCTTGTCCTGATCCTGGGCCTGGGACGAATTCTGGGGTGCCGCGGCAGCCTGCCCCTGGGCTGAGTTGCCGCCTACTACATTAGACGCCGGAGGAGTAGGAGTTGGCTTGGGTTCGATGCCAAAAATTCTCTGAAAAACGTTGCCATGGGCCGTCTGCTCACAGGTCTGTGTGGGCTGGGTACCGTCAATAAAGGCTGTATTATAGTCGTCTGGACATGACGGAGTGGCGATCTGGTTGGTGGCCTTATCCAAGGTCAATTCAACCACGCCCTGGGGCGGAGCGAACGGTTTTGTATCTGAATAGTTCGGCAGGTCCACTGCGCGCTTCATAAACTCAGTCCAGATGGGCAGAGCGATGGTCGCACCGCTCAGGTGGATATCACTGTAATCATCGTAACCCACCCACACGACGCAGAGCAGGTTTGAGGTGAAGCCGGCAAACCAGCCATCATGCGAGGTGCCGGTTTTCCCCGCGGCGGGGGCGGTAAACTTGCGCGCTCGGACTCCAGATGGACCCGCTGCGGTGCCATTGTTAATGACCCCCTGCATCATGTCAGTAATTACGTAAGCGACGCGTGGATCAAGCACCTGGGTTTTCTGCGGCTGAAAGTTGTCAATGACATCACCATTGGCATCTCGCACGGAGCGAACCATGATGGGCGTAATGCGCTGGCCGTCATTGCTGAAGATGGTGTAAGCGGAAGCCATATCCATGGGCGTGGCGTCATACGATCCCAGGGCCATGGCGGGCGTGGCGCGGACGGACGTAATCCCGGCCAGCTTAGCCAGGGTTGCTACCTTGTCATAGCCCACCATCTCGGCAACTTTTACCGTCGCATTGTTAAGCGAATGTGCCAGGGCAAACTGGGCGGTTACCTGTCCGAAATATTCTTCTTTATAGTTCCGGGGAGTGTAAACGTCATCGCCGTTGATGAAGGCCGTGGGGGAATCGTCCACCATGCTGGCTGGAGTGAAAACGGGTTGTTCATTGGTCACAGCATTGTTAATGGCCGTGGCAAAGACAAAAGGCTTGAAGATGGAGCCTGTTGGACGTTTGGCCACAGCGTGATTTAACTGGCTAAACCCATAATTGCGTCCACCAACCAGCGCCAGAACCTCACCGGTATGAGGATCGAGCGCGACCAACGCGACCTGCGGAATAGGGCCGGGCATCACCTTGGTCTCAAACTTGTTCTTGCCGACCTTCACCCTTTTGGTGCGCTGTTTCTTGATCTGGGCATCGACTTCTTTCAATCCGAGATCGACTGCCTGAGCGGCTGCCTGCTGCAATGAAGGATCAAGGGTGGTGTAGATGCGATAGCCTTCCGCGTTGAGATCTTCTTCACTGTATTTGTTTACAAGTTGGTCCTTAATAAGATCAACGAAATAAGGCGCGTCACTGGCTTCAACGTTCTGCGGCGCCAGTTTGAGCGGAGTGGCCTTTGCAGCGTCAGCCTGGGCGCGGGTAATGTCGCCGGTTTCAACCATGGCTTCCAACACCAGGTTTCTGCGGTCCTGCGCGCGCTCTGGATGTCTATACGGAGAAAGATAGCTTGGCCGCTGCACCAGACCGGCAAGCATTGCGGCTTCCGGCAGGCTGATGTCTTTAAGGTCTTTGCCGAAATAAGCCTGCGCTGCCTCACCAAAACCAGTGATGGTGAAGGAACCCCGCTGGCCCATATCAACCTGGTTGGCGTAAAGCTCAAAAATCTGTTTCTTGGAGAACCGCTGCTCAAGCTCAATGGAGATAAGGATCTCTGTCAGCTTGCGGGTGAGCTTTTTCTCAGGAGAGAGGAAGAAGCCGCGAGCAACTTGCATGGTAAGAGTGGATCCGCCCTGACGATTGCCGCCCTCACGCAGGTCAATCCAGCCTGCTTGCAGAAGACGCCAGTAATTTACGCCGTTGTGATGAAAAAAACGCCGGTCTTCAATGGATGTGACGGCATCGACCATGATTTTGGGAATGTCGTCATATTTGACCAGCCGTCGCTTGGAGCGTGCCTGGCCATCGAACAAGCCAGTGACAAGCTGCGGCTCAAGCTCATAAGCAGTGAGGTCGCCGGCATCGCCGAGAGAGGCAATTTTATCAACGCGGCCATCTTTTACCCGGACGACTGCGCCTTCAGCGTTGTAATACGATTCTTCTCCCGGCTTGATCTCAATGGCATCCTTCATCACTTTGTAGACGCCAAACTTTGACTTGCCCTGCTCGCCGACTTCTGTGTATCCGGCGTGGCGGAGGTAGTTGGAGATTTCTCGCGGGTCGGCCTTCTGACCGATTCGAACATCACGCGGCTGAGCGTAAATTTTTGCGGTGTTGGCAAAAATAGGGCCGCCCATCCGCTTTTCAACGATCTTCTGGTACTTGATGTAGTAGTACGAGAAGACGCCGAACAGCACGAGGGAAAGAATGAGGAAAGCAGCGAGCCCGGCCCGGAAAAACGGGTTTCTCAGGCTGCCACGAAAGCCTTTGACACGAGGAATTTTTATTTTAATGGCCATGTTCCAAGTAGGCGGAGTACGCCGTCTGTTTTTCTCTCAGACTCATGGCGGGCCAGAGTTACCAGCTGGTGCTGAGAAGTTCTTCTTCTCTATTATAACCGTTTTTAAATCCGTTTATTCAGTGAGTTCGCCGTAAATTCCAGATCGACGGGATGAACGACCATATCAACGTGGATTTGGTATTTTACTGAGATCCCAAGGCCGTCTCCTTTTCGGGTGACAGTCACCTGATCTTCCTTTAGCTTGATATCTTCAGTATCTGCTTTGGTCACGACGATCTTCTTGAGGTCATCATCGCTTATGGTTGTATAAGTATTTTTTCCGCGATGTCATCCAGCGCGTCCTGGAACTGGTAATTGTTGAAGTACGGCGGAATCACGTTCCACGCGACGTAGAACGCAGCCACCACTACTCCAAGTGCGATAAATCCTTTTAGTTTTGCCATAACGCCAGCGGTTCAATCTCCTTCAGGAGCGCACCATTTGCGTAAAAGTACTCTCAATGCCGGGGATGTTAGCATCCTCCGATTTGCGTGTCGAGCGGGAAACCACCTCGACTTTCCCTTCCGTAACCTTCTTGCCAACATTGATTCTGTAAGGTATTCCCACTAGATCGGCGTCTTTAAATTTCACTCCGGCGCGCTCATCGCGATCGTCCAGCAGAACGCTAAACCCAGCGCCTTCCAGCTTTTGCGCGATCTCCTCTGCCGCTCCCATAATCGCTGTGTCTTTCACATTTGTCGGCGTTACGACCACATCAAACGGAGCAATTTGCGGTGGCAGCCAGAAGCCGTCAGCATCATTGCTCTGCTCGATTGCCGCCGTCAAAATCCGCTCTACGCCAATGCCATAGCAGCCCATAATTGGCGTGACTTCTTTGCCATCTTTATCCAGCACGGTCGCGCCCATCGATTTCGAATATTTGTTGCCCAGCTTGAAGATGTGTCCAATCTCCATTGCCTTCCCGACAACCAGCGGCTCGCCGCAATTCGGACACCCCTCACCCGCCGCCGCATTGCGCAAATCCACCCACTCCGTGGGATGGAAATCCCGCAGGGGTGTAACGTTCTTCAAATGGTAATTTTCTTTGTTCGCGCCGGCCACCAGGTTTTTGCGGCCTTTCAGCGCCGTGTCCGCCAGCATCAGCGGCAGCGCATCCAGGATGATCGCCTGCGTCACGCTTCCCAATTGTTGCGCTCCAGCGGCCAGCGCGGGGACCTTTACCGGCCCAAGATATCCCGCCGGCGACATAAACACCCGCTGGATTTCCTCTTCATGCATCGGCCTGAACTCTTTGCCATCCAGCGCCGTAGTCAGTTTGGCTTCGTTCAAGCTGTGGTCGCCACGCAGCAACACAATCACCGGCCGGGTCTTCACCTGCCCCGGATTCTTCTTGTCCGGCTCAACCTGCATCAGCGCCAGTGTCTTGATCTTCTGCGTCGGAGAAACGCCTAAAAACTTGGCCACCTCTTCAATCGTCTTCATCCCCGGCGTGTGGACTTCGTCCGGCTCTCCCTCACCCGGCAAATCTTCCACTGACCCGAGCTTTGACGTTGCTTTCTCCAGGTTCGCCGCATACCCGCACTTCTGGCAGCTCGCCACCATGTCCTCGCCCGCATCAGTCATCACCATGAACTCATGGCTCAGGGATCCGCCCATTGAGCCTGAGTGCGCTTCTACCACGGCATACTTCAGCCCACACCGGTCAAATATCCGGCGGTAAGTCTCATAATGTTTTTGATAGCTCGCGTCCAGCCCGGCCTGGTCGATATCGAATGAGTAAGAATCTTTCATTGTGAATTGCCGCACGCGTATCAGCCCCGATCTCGGCCTCGGCTCGTCTCTAAACTTGTTCTGTATCTGGTACCAGATCTGCGGCAACTGCTTATAACTACGCAGCTCTTTGCGAGAGATGTCGGTCATGATCTCTTCATGCGTCATGCCCAGGCATAGGTCCGCGCCCTTGCGATCTTTCAGCCGAAACATGTTCTCGCCCATCACCTGCCAGCGTCCGCTCTGCTCCCACAGTTCCCGCGGATGGATCGCCGGCAGCAGAAACTCCTGTCCAATCCTGTTCATCTCCTCGCGGATCACATCGATGATCTTCAATATTGACCGCTGTCCCATGAACAGGTAGGAATAAATGCCGGCGCCCAGCTGCCGTATATACCCCGATCGGACCAGAAACTTGTGGCTGGCAACCTCGGCGTCAGCCGGGGCTTCGCGAAGCGTGGGAATGAAAAGTTGTGACCAACGATGCATGGAATGCAGCCCTCAGTACTTAGTATTTGGCAATTAGCAAAAGCTTTGATCGGGTAAACGGTTATTGTAACAAGGCAGCTTCAGACTTTTCTGATCACTGTCATCCGTGTTGATCAGTGGTGATGTGGTTTGCCTGATCCGCGCTCATCCGCGTAAATCCGCGGTAGGCCTTTCCTTTTCTCCGCGCTTCCGCGTCTCATACCACACGCCAGCACTGTTGCGCCCACGCCAAAAAGCACAGTATTCCGGGCGAGTTCAGGAATGTCGAGCACCAGCAGATAGAAAAACCAAATCAGCCCGCAGAGCAGCCACAGTGCCTGCGGTCCCCAGGTAAATGATTCTCGCGCACAGCGGTTCTCTATCTCCGCCTGATCAAGCTGGGGAGGAAAGTCGAATGTACGGACTGCCGGCTGGGAATGCATGCGTGACGTTACTATGCCATGAATTGGCGGTGGGTATCTTTTGCGGGCTGCGCTTCTTCTTTAAGCACCCGACCGAAACTGGCACGCTCACTCAGAAACACTTATTCACTTGCGGGGCATGACCGCAGTATTGAAAGGAAACTTCGCCGTTTCCAAAGCAGATGAAGAACCTCTAATTTTAGATTTGCGGAACAAAGACGCGCGCTGATGGAAGCAAACCTGAGCGATGATTTTGGAAATGAAAGTAAGCCTGTTCTTATTCTAGTTTTTTTCTCATCAGCATTTACGTTCAGCACAATCCAATCACAGCCCGGCCGGCGAATCAGCCCGAGTTCCTTTAAAACACCGTTTCCAAAACGGGATAAAGAAGCTTTAATTTTAGATTTGCGGAACAAGGATGTGACGCGCGCTGATGGAAGGAAAACCTGAGCGATGATTTGGACATGAAAGCAGGCCCTGTTCTTATTCTAGTTTTTTTTCTCATCAGCATTGCCTCAGCACAATCCAATCACAGCTTGGCAGGCGGATCCACCCGAGGCTCGCTAGCGGTTACTGCCACGGTTGTTCCATCCGTTTGGATGGACATGGATTCAAACGGCAAGCAAGAATTGAGGGTCGCGAATTCTGCCGATCCCAAAGAATCTTTTTCCCACGGGAGCCAGCCACAACAACAAAATATTTTGGCGACGCGGTCAAAGAAGAGATCAGCGCCCGCTAACAAAACTTCCACGGCCATTCCGGAAGCGCGGCAGGGAGGCAACCAGAGTGACACGGCTGGAGAGTTCAACGTCCCTGCGACAAAGCAGTTTGAAGTAAAGCAGGAGATCATTGTGATGGACGTCACTCAGAACGGAAAAACAGAACGCCAGCCGGTAAAGGTCACGACGATTGTGCCGCAATAGCCGACATTCTTCGCAGTTGGGCACCCACAGTTTTGTGAGGATTAGGCAGGTGGCAACCCGCCACGCTCCGCTTCGCTGCGCGACGAGCCCCTGCGGGCGGCAAGGAGTTATTTTCTGCGCTTATGCGGCACGACTGAAGTCGTGCCCTGACACTTCCACACCATCACGCAAAAGCGCGCGTGATGGGAGCCCGGGCACTTGTCCCGTGAACCGAAACACAAGAAGGAACCGTCTAATCCCACCCTTTCGCAAACACCGCGAAAGGATGGGCCACCCACGGTTTTATGTAATCCGTGAAAATTATGGCCTCGTCCTTGTAATAATCAAGGAGGGGCGCAATCCAAATATTGAAGGTCATTTGATTTCTAGAAATAAAGAGAGTACGCTGTTTCCAAAGCCGAAGTAATGGGTATAAAAGCGTGCCTATGGGGTTTTACCCTCAAGAGCAACGCCCCTTCCCAAAAAGAGTGGCAAACCCAAGAGAAGAAACTGGTCCTCGGGATAACGAATCATCGTTTCCCAAGGGACAGCTCCGGATAAAAAGGTTATGCGTAATCTCTTTAAGGCGGCGGGCACTCTGTCCGCTGTAATTTCATTAACAATGCTACTGATTGTCGAACTGATTCACGCGGTTCGCTACATCCAATTTGTGCTCTCCCAAAAATAATTCTGCGTTGGGCGCTGGTAATGAAACTTGTTGCCGGCGCTCAGTTCAGAGCCCAAAGGAGGGTTTATGTCTGAAGACAAGTATGCTGCCGTTCGGGCAATCCCTCTTCGGAATGTCCTGGCGATGTGCGGATCTCCGGCTGGAAACAGCGCAGGGGAAAAAAGGAATGAACAATGAAATGTCCGTTTCATCAACCTAAAAAGAACAACGAACCTTTTCGTTTACTGATGAAAAGTTCAGCTGCTTCAGCTGCGGAGAAGGTGGCCGAACCTGGAGGGCAGGCAACAAAGAAGTCGCCTGAGCCGTAAAAAGGGTCGAAGACGTTTTCGACAATAAGGATTTTAGGCTTGTGCGGGACTTACGAAGAATGAGGAGCCTAGGCATTTGCCCCCAAATTCCGGCATCAGGAGATGCCGCTCCCAACTTCCGCAATCCACCGTTAGAGGGATCTTACAGACCGGGGCTGGTCAAGCCATTGAAGCATTTTCGTGCCTTAAACGACAGGCGGGCAAACCCCGTACCTTTTCAGCATAGCAAGAGGCTGGCTGCGCCTTCCGGCGAGCGCCGCCGCGCGTTGCTGGCTAAAAGAAAAAGTCATTTCTTCCTCGCTATAAATTTTAGGAATTGGTAGCCCTCGATGATGAGGGCCCCGGCGAGAATGCAATGGAGGATGTTGAGTTCGCTGAACATCGGGTCTGCTCCTTAATCAAAAGCAAACCCAGAGCAACTATCGCCCGGAAATAAAAAGCGTGTCAAGCCTAGTGTGGCGCGTTTGCGGCGGTACCCCCTATCCCGAATGTATTTTCAATGACTTACAGAGGAAAATCATGTGTAAACGTGTTGCTGTATGTGGATAAGCAAACGGAATTAGAAATTTTAATAATTGAAAAAGAAAAGCCCTCTCAGCCGTAAAGGCCGCTCTTCCACCAGAGGCCTGGCAACGCAGGACGAGGACTTTTCCTCAGGGGCAAAGCCCGGTAATAAAAACCCAAGGGTAACGAGAAAATTCCCTGATGCGGCATGGATGTATGAATATCCTCGGGATCCCTTCGGAGCTCCCTCGACTTCGCTCGGGACTTCGCTCGGGATTTCGCCTGCGGGCTCCCGCTTCGCTCACGCCCGCAAAACGGCTCAACTTCGACTACGCACCCATCAGTGAATCAGCAAATAGATTTGTCGCTGCGCTTCGCTCAGGAAGAGAGGTAAGGAGCGTTTACAGGCAGAGGGTCGCAGATTTTTTTGTTGCGGCGAAGGGGGATTGTTGTAAGCTGGTTTTCGTATTTGATTCGGGCCGACGGCCCGAGCAATTGGCATTTAGCATTTAGTAATTAGCACAGCAAAACCAAATCACACCCGGCTGGGAGCCGGGTTTTTGCATTTTGGGGTTACGACCCTCTGCCGAGCCCTTCAGCCATGGGTGACCTTGGGTCGTCTTGGGTGGAATTGGGTCAACATAGGGGGTAGGGGCAGGGGTGGGCGGAAATTTTCACCAGGGAGGCACGGAGACACGGAGAAATCTTGAGAAGAATCAAAAGCTTACGGCAGATTTACACGGATGGTCGCGGATTGGAAAGAGCTAAAAATGAGCAAAACGACGCACGAAAACAACATTTTAACCACAAAACGGTAGTGGATAAGCGCACAGGAGGATGCGAATGAACGAAAACGAGATGAATACGGACATCCAGACAAGAGAGATCAAGCCGAGAGAGCGCGGACGTGACCCGCTGGCAACTACGTGCTACAACGACAAATGGTATTCCGCGGAAGAAGCGGCAGAGATGGAACGGCGGTTCAAGGTATGGCAGGCGGCTTACAGGAAAGAAGGAAAAGACAAATGGGAACAGACGCACCAGGGCAAGCTTTGCCTGGCATTTTATGAGGCTTTCCACGCCTACCGGAAATACCTGGAAGAAAATGAGTTTGCAAGACGGTCACCGCATGGCCATGCCGTGGACTATGACGAACACAAGCTGTTTGAAGAAGGCCTGCGCATGGTGGAAGGCCTGAAGCGCGAGCGCGAAGAAACGCTGCGGCGCAACCTGGCAAAAGCGCAGAAGGCGGCACGGTGCCGACACAGGTATCTGAATGGCAGCCAATGCGGCGCGCCCCGGGTGAAAGGCAGAAAGCTTTGCCACATGCATGAACGGGTGGAAGAGACCAAGACGGCGATCATTGACCTGGGACCACTGGAAGACGGAGACAGCATACAGATGGCGATCAGGAGACTGCAGGGAGCGATCCTGGAGGGCAAGCTGAACCACAGGCAAATTGGACAGCTTGCGTACACGATCCAACTGGCAGCCTGGAATGTGACGAGGACAAGCGTGATGTCGAAAAACGCGGAATAGAAGCAAAACCTACCACGGAGGCACGGAGACACGGAGAAAATCGAGGGAAATTTACCGCTGATGAACGCTGATGACACTGATCGGATGGGAGATCGCCGGAATCGCCGTGATCGCACGGAATCGCCGAAATCGGAAACCAGAAGCGGCAACCGCGGATTTACGCGAATGAGCCCGGATCGGGAAAGGTCAAAACCTCACCACTGATTGCACAGATGACACTGATCGGATGGGAGATCGGGAGATCGGGGGATCCGGTGATCGGGTGATCGGAAAGCAAAAACTTACCGTTGATAAGCGCTGATCAAAGAAGAGCTCACCACTGATCGACACTGATAACACTGATCGGAAAAGAAAAGGAGTTCAGGTGGATAAACGCTGAGAAGCCAGGAGAAGCATGAGATCGAAGGCAGGGTGCGCATGCATCTTCTATAATTTCCAGTTGCATCCAACAGATACGGTTCCCTGTCTACTTCGTCAGCCTTTGATATTGAGGATATTTATGCAAACACGTAACTTTTCCATCCGGACGCTGGCGCTACTTTTGACGCTTGTGCTGACGCAGCCACTTGCCCTGACAACGGCGCAGGCGGAAGGAACGTCCACGCCGACGCTGCCTGACCCGGGCACCACAGGGATGAACAGGCAGCAGCAAGAACAGCTTGGCTTGCAAGCCATGGGTGAAGTCTATAAGCAGATGCCGGTGCTACCGGATTCCAGCCCGGAGACGCAATACATTCAGCGCCTGGGAAAGAAACTGATGGGCGTAATTCCGGCGGACCGGACATGGCCTTACCAGTTTCACGTGATTCCCGCCGCGGACATCAATGCTTTTGCGCTGCCGGGCGGACCAATCTTTGTGAACGTTGGCACAATTACGGCGGCGGAGAATGAAGCGCAGCTTGCCGGCGTGCTGGCGCACGAAATGTCCCACGTTTACATGCAGCATTCAGCCAAGCAGGCGCCGAAAGCGACGTGGGCGCAGATCATTGCCGGACTGGGAAGCGCTGTGCTGCCGCAGAGTGGCCTGGGAAACCTGGCGCGCATGGGAGTCCAGTTTGGCGCAGGCACCATGCTGATGAAATATTCACGCAGCGATGAAGCGCAGGCCGACTCAGTAGGCGCCATCATTATGTACAAAGCGGGATACAATCCGCAGGCAATGGCGGACTTCTTTGAAACATTGCAGAAAAAATATGGCGCAGGCGGACCGCAGTTATTGAGCGATCACCCGAACCCGGGGAACCGCACAGAGGCGGTGCAGCAGGAAATCCGGAACTGGCCGAAGAAAAATTACACGACCAATAGCCCGGAGTTCGCCACCGCAAAGCAGGATGCAGCGAAGGTGAAAGCCTACAGCGCGCAGGAGATCGCTAACGGCGCAAAATCAGGCCAGTGGGAGCAGCAGAACAGAAAGAACAATGTGGTGCCGGCGAATCTGCCTGCGTCATCGGGCCAGGGGAGCGGAGAAGGCGTTGGGGCGGCCAGCGGCAGTAGCGGTCAGAACAGCAATGGCGCGGCGGCGGAAAACGTATCGTTTAAAGAAATAAAACCCAGTGACCATTTGACACGGCATGAAGGTCAGGGCTTCATCATTTATTACCCTGACAATTGGAAAGTGGGTGGCGACCAGACCATGACGGTTATCGGGCCGCCTTCCGGCGCAACGCAGACTGGCATTGCTTACGGCGCGATTGTGGGCAACCAGGCAACTGGTGGCGGATCACTGGACGACGCTACGCAAAAGCTGGCGCAGGGCATGGCGCAGGATAATCCTGGAATGAAGATTTCCGGCGAGGCTAAAAACATTGATGTGAACGGCACACAAGGGCGGTCACTGGAGCTTTCCGGCAAATCTCCGCTGACGCAGAACGGACAGCCGCTGCCCGAGCGCGACTGGCTGGTTACGTTCCCGAGCCGCCAGGGCGGACTGGTGTACGTGGTATTTGTTTCACCGGAACGCGATTTTAATCAGCTACATCCGACGTACCAGAAAATGCTGGATAGCTTGCAGTTGCAGTAGCGCTTTTTGGCTGCGGCCTGTACGACCCTGGGAAAAGTTAGCGCATCATAATAACGGTGAGGGTGATGGAGCGGGTTTTTATCGTTTCCTCGCGTGAGTTGTACTGAAGTCCAACGATGTCAGGTACAGCTACATCACCCCAATCATTTTTTAAACTGATGAATGCGCACTCGCATCGTCAGCTCTGCTTCGCTTCTAGTTCTGCCCATCGGCTGTAAAGTTCATCGACTGATTTTTGTGCTTGTTCCATTTCTGCATGTGCGCTCAACAATTTTGTTGCGTCAATGGCGATTGCGGGATCATCAGCAGCAGCGCGCTTCTGTTGCAGGATTTCTTCAGCCTGCGCAATGCGCTGCTCGATGGTGGCAAACTCGCGCGCTTCAAGGTAAGAAAGCTTTTTTTTCGGAGGATTCTCTTGCGCTCTTGCCGGTTTCGCGGTCGATCCATCGTTCTCAGCGCGCGCTGGCTGTTTGCTCTCCGCCTGCCACTCTTCCCATTGCAGGTAATCGGCAAAGGCTTCCGCGCCTCCGCGACCGTCAAGGCCAAGAACCATCGTGGAAACGCGATCCAGCATGTAGCGATCATGAGTTACCAGCACCAGCGCGCCAGTGTATTCCAGCAAGCTCTCTTCCAGGATTTCAAGGGTCGGAATATCCAAATCGTTCGTCGGTTCATCCAGCAGCAAGAGATCTGCGGGCTGAAGCATCAACTGCGCGACCAACACACGCGCGCGTTCACCGCCGGAAAGCCTGCCTACAGGCTGATTGAGCTGCTCACTGGTAAACAGGAATCGCGCCGCCCACGAAGCAACGTGAATCACGCGGTCCTGATAGACGACAGCATCGCTATCGGGCGCCAATGCGCGGCGCAATGTTACGTCAGGATCAAGTACTCGGTTCTGATCAAAGTACACGACGCGCAGAAAATCCGCGCGCCGAATTTCGCCGGCTGTCGGCTGCATTTCTCCGCGCAGCAGACGCAGCAGCGTAGTCTTGCCGCTGCCGTTCGGGCCAACCAGTCCCACACGCTTCCCTGCCGTAAAAATAAAATCGAGATCGGCAAAAAGCGTTCGCCCGCCAATCTCGTAGCTTACGTGATCGAGTTCCACCAGCCGCTTGGTCTTTCGGTCGGTGGCTAGAAAATCAATCTTCGCGCTGGCGGTACGCGTGCGCGTGTTCAGGTCAGCCAGTTCGGAGATCAGCTTGTTCGCGTTGTCAATCCGCGCCTTGGCCTTCGTCGCTCGCGCCTTCGGCCCGCGACGCAGCCACTCAATCTCCGTACGAACTCTATTCTCCAGCGCTTCCTGATGTCTCTCCTGCGCGCGCAAAAACTCTTCTTTCTGTACCAGAAATGTGCTGTAGTTTCCCGGCACGCGCAACAACCCGCCGGGATAAGCGCGGCTCAGTTCTACCGTTTGTGTGGCCACGTTCTCCAGAAAATATCGATCATGGCTCACCACCACGCAGGCAAACGATTCCGCGCGCAGCAATTCTTGTAGCCACTCAATGCCTTCAAGATCAAGATGGTTCGTCGGCTCGTCCAGCAGCAACACGTCCGGATGTTGAACCAGCGCTTCGGCAATCGCCAACCGTTTGCGCCACCCGCCGGAAAGCGACGCCGCCTGCGCCTCAAAATCTTCAAAGCCGGCGCGGCCCAGCGTCTCAAATAAGCGCCCTGCGCGTTCGGCCTCCGGCACTCCGCTGCGCTCCAGCGCTTTCATCACCACTGAGCGCACAGTTTCTCCCACTGCAAACTGCGAGTCCTGGATCACGTAGCTCAACCGCGTGTGCCGCCGCACCGCCACCACGCCGCTATCCGGCTCAACATCGCCGGAAAGAATGCCCAGCAGCGTAGACTTGCCCGAGCCATTCGGCCCAATCAGTCCAATGCGGTCGCCTTCAGAAATGGTGAATGAAATATCTTCAAAGAGCGGTAACGCGCCGTATCTTTTGCCAATTGCTTGTGCGTTGATGATAGGCGGCAAAGATTTACGCGGCTCCTTGCAGCTTACTTCCCGACATACAGCTCCGGCAGGGTCTGCTTTAGATGGTCAAGCTTGGGCAGATCGTTGATGGCGATGTACGGTTCGTTCGGATGATGCTCGGCGTAGTCCTGGTGATACCCCTCAGCGGGATAAAATGCCTGCAGCGCGACAACCTGCGTCACGATTGGTTCGCTAAAAACTTTGGCGGCATTGAGCTGATCAACATAAGCCCGCGCCACGCGGTGCTGGTCTTCACTGGAAAAGAAAATCACTGATCGATACTGCGTGCCTTCGTCCGGGCCTTGCCGGTTCAGCTCCGTAGGATCGTGCGCCACAGAGAAAAATACTTTCAATATCTGTCCGAATGACACCTGCGAAGGATCGTAAACCACTTTCACTGACTCCGCGTGCCCCGTGCGTCCGGTGCTCACGGTTTCATATTGCGCTGTGTTGGCCGATCCTCCGGAATATCCGGCCGTGGCGCTGCTCACGCCTTTTACATGCTCAAACACAGCCTGAATTCCCCAGAAACATCCACCCGCCAGCACCACAGTCTCAGAACTTTTAGTCTTGCTCAGCGGCTCGTCGGCTGTGGGATTGGGAAGCTTCACCGCCGCGCTGGACGCGTGACAAGCAATGGTGGTAGCCAGACACAGTATCAAAGCCGCGTTTATTGTTCGATGCAACATTACGTCTCCGATCAATTTTTACTCGCGTCATCCCGAGCTCCGTAAATGAGGACGCGCTGTCATCAACGTCCGAATAGGAGCGAGGGACCTTTTGTTTCAATTTCGGATCACCAATAGAGACATAGAACACAAAACCTTCCGTCCCACTCATGCGCCGAAAAACGCGCATTCGCTGCACGCTCTCGAGATTGACGATCTCGAAACCGCAGCTCACGCCTTTTTCTTAAACGTCAATGAAGCGCTGTTCATGCAGTAGCGTTGTCCTGTTGGCCGTGGGCCATCGTTGAACACATGGCCCAGATGCGCGCCGCAGCGCTTGCATTCTACCGCTGTCCGGCGCATGCCAAAGGTGCTATCGCTGATTGACTCCACGTTTTCCTCGGCAATGGGCTGGTAAAAACTGGGCCAGCCGGTGCCCGATTCAAACTTGGTATCAGAGCTGAAGAGCGCCGTGCCACAGCAAGCGCAACGGTAGATTCCCGGCTCGTGGTTGTTCCAGTAAACGCCGGTGAAAGCCATCTCCGTGCCGTCCTCACGGGTCACGTTGTAGACCCCAGGTGAAAGCTGCTGCTTCCACTCGCTCTCACTCTTTACCACCTTGGGAACGTGAACTTTGTCTTTGCGCTCGCCGGAATCGGTGAACTCCACAATGTCAACTTCCTGCTGGGCCACATTCGGATCCTGTCCGATGCCCGCATCCGCTATCTCGGTCTTTTTTGAAAAAATGCCCATATAAGAAAAGTATAGTCCTCCTCCAAGGATTGCGGCAGCAGCCAGAAAAGCGCGCCGCTAGGGCGACGACGATGTGTCGCACGAACCTTTTCATCTGTAGTACGGCCAGGAGCAGGCGTTGGATTTCAGAAAGAAATCCACTCAATAGAATGATCGGCCCAAGATCAGAGTTGAGCATGGGCAATCTGTTCTGGGCTAATCTAATGCGCCTTGTTATTGCTAAGTAAATGATTTCCTAGTGGGGTAGCCGGAAACCAGAGAGCAATCCTAAGAAACAAGTGTCGATCTCAGTGAAGCGGCCACAGTCTTTAATGATTCCGTTTATCAACAACTTTTCTCAACGTCGATCATTCGGAACGTGAGCAGAGGTTTCTAGCTCTTGCGTTGGCCGATAAGAATTTGCAAACCTGCCCGCCAGCGTAGAAGTCGGCGATCAAACGCGCGTCTTTAGAGTGCTCCGCCTACCATTCCCAGTTGCGCTTCATACGGCAGGAACACTGTAAACACTGCGACACCTGGGCCAATGGCACTCCTCACCGCCACGCCAAGCGTCAACTTAGATTGGTAGATTGGTGGAGTTGCGTTTTTCTCTTTATCTGAGAGGAAAAATTCGGCGAGCAAAATTCGGCAATAAACCCCAGTGACAAAGTGTTACGAAGAAATTGTCGATGAATACATTCAGCATCAGACGACATATCAAGTGGTACTCGAATCTTATTGGGTCTAAACAATACGACAAAATAGGAGAAACCAATGCATCGTAAAATCCTTGCCCTAGGGCTTGCGCTATCCGTGTGCCTGATGGTCGCATCCTTACCAGCCTTTACACAAACTTCAGCCAAGAGTGCGTTAGCGATTCCAGTGACCGGCACGGTTGCTCCCTCAACTACCACTGGCCCGCTCAGCGGAGTTGGAGCGGGCACGTTTAACGGTACCTTCAACATCCAGCAATTCGTCAATCAGAATGGAGTACTCACAGCCGTGGGAACACTGGTTGGCACAGTCACAGGCGCCGGCGGACAGGTCACAAGTGTAGTGATTAATAACGCTTCCACAGCAGTAACAGCGGCGACGGCCTCATGCCCTATCCTCTCTCTCACGCTTGGGCCACTACATCTTGATCTGCTAGGACTTGTCATCGACCTGAACCAAGTCAATCTCAACATCACCGCGGTACCAGGCGCAGGAAACTTGCTGGGCAATCTCCTTTGCGATGTAGCAAACCTGTTAAACGGCAATGGCGGACTTCTGACTAGCGTCACAAATCTGCTCAACCAGCTTCTGGGTGCTCTCAGGCTCTGAGCTAGACCCTATTACCCTAAATAACCAAAGGGCACGTTTCATCATCGTGCCCTTTTTCTGTAAGAGAGAATCTCTCCCGCCTACTTGCTGACCGCCATCTGCCGCTGGGCCGCCTGGTATTCCTCGTAATTGCCTTTAAAATCTTCGATCTTATGGTCATCAAAGTGCCAGATTCGGGTGGCCACTTCGTCGATGAGATCGTGATCGTGGGTGACAAGAAACACGGTGCCCTGGTAGCGCTGTAGCGCAATGTTGAGTGCGTTAATCGATTCAAGATCAAGGTGGTTGGTGGGTTCATCCAGCACCAGCACGTTGGGCTTTTGCAGCATCAGCTTGCAGAAAAGAATGCGCGCGGCCTCGCCGCCGGAAAGCACGTCAGTCTTTTTGGTGGCTTCGTCGCGAACAAAGAGCATCTGCCCCAGCAGGCCTCGGATCTCTTCATTGGAAACCGATGGGTCCCACTGGAAGATCCAGTCAAGAATAGTGCTGCCTTTTTCAATCAGGCTGCGATGGTCCTGAGGAAAATAGCCGATGGCCGCTTCATGTCCCCACGTGGTCTTGCCGCCATCAATAAAGGGGCCGGCATAACCGGATGTCTGGCGCAGTTCGGATTCAGGCGTGTTGGGTGAGTTGGCCAGCAGAGCATTGAGCAACGTGGTCTTGCCGGCACCGTTGCGTCCCATAAGCGCGATCTTCTCTCCGCGCGTTACGCTGGCGGTAAAGTCCTGGATGACATGGTTATCGCCGTAGGACTTGGTGATGCCTTCCAGTTCCAGAATGTGTTTACCTGAAGGCCGCTTCATTTCAAATTTGATGTAAGGACGCGCAATGTTGGACCGCGCCAGTTCGGTAAGCTGAAGCCGCTCAACTTCTTTGCGCCGTGACTGTACCTGACTGCTGCGCGTACCGGCGGCAAAGCGCTGGATGAACTCCTGGAGTTGCGCGATCTTTTTCTCGCGCTGCGCGTTCTGTGATTCAATCTGCGAGCGGATCTGCGTCTTGGCCATCACCATGTCGTCGTAACCGCCGGTATAAGTAATGATGGTTTCGTAATCGATATCGGCAATGTGGGTGCAAATGCTGTTCAGGAAGTGGCGATCGTGCGAAATGGTGATCAGCACGCCGTCATACCGGTTGAGGAAATCCTGCAGCCAGTGGATTGAATCGAGATCGAGATGGTTTGTGGGTTCGTCCAGCAGCAGGGCCTGCGGATTTCCAAAGAGCGCCTGCGCCAGCAGCACACGCATTTTTTGTCCGCTGGGCATCTCGCCCATCTTGCGTTCATGCACGCTGTCTGGAATATCGAGTCCCTGAAGCAGAATGGCTGCATCACTCTCGGCTGAGTATCCGTCTTCTTCGCCGACGATGCCTTCAAGTTCACCCAGGCGCATGCCGTCTTCATTGGACATCTCGGGCTTTTCGTAAATGTGGTTGCGCTCTTCCATCGCGGCCCAGAGCCGCTTGTTTCCCATGATGACTGTATCGATGACGCGATACGCGTCAAAGGCGAACTGGTCCTGGCTGAGCACGCTGAGCTTTTTGGGGCGGACCACGCTACCCTTCTGCGGCTCAAGTTCGCCGGAAAGCAGGTTCATAAAGGTCGTTTTGCCTGCGCCGTTGGGACCGGTAAGGCCATAGCGTTTCCCCGGCGTAAATGCCGTGCTGACCTCATCAAACAATATTTTTGCGCCGTAGCGCATAGACACGTTACTGACTGAAATCATTAGTTTTTTCGGGACTGCGAAGGGGTTTCCGGCTTGCAAGGCGGGACCGCAGCTGCAAACCTATTTTAACATGATTTTGTTGGGATCCATCGATACAGGCGCTTTGGCGAAACACGGGATCAAGATTGACGACGGCGCCGCGACGGTTTTACGCCAAACAACTGCTCAACCAACAAATAGAAAACGACTTGCTCAATGAAAAGCGCCGGAATTAAATAGACCCATCCGAATATGGTTGCAACATTCACAATGACAACTATATTTATCACTAAGCAGCCAAGGACGAAAAAGATGAATCTGGGAGATCGAAATTCCTTGCGGTACTCTTCCCTGATACCCGCCACGATTACTATGGATAGCATGCTGAAAAATACCCAGAGCGGACTATAATGCTGAATTTTGACAAAAAGATAGGCTCCAAGCATGACCACGCACGCTATCAGGGCGGACGCAACCAGCAATAATAAATCTACTACTCGCCTCAAAAGGTCTCTCGCTCAAGTTTCCGTTTGGAAGATGAGTAACATTCGTCTTGAAATGCTGCTACCGCTTCCTTCAAATCGCACTGTACAACACTATAAAAGTTGCTGATATTTGCGCCCAGCTTAGGAAGTGAATTATCTCGTCTCTGTTTCGTGTCCAGTTCGGCCGAACTCAGGTTGACCCTGCTTCTGCTGCCATCTATATTTTAGGATTACTCTTACGCGAGCGCTACCCACATTGACGAACCCAATACAGACCATCAAAGACCTGACCCAATCGGCCCTGGGCGACATCAACTCCGCCGCCACGCTGGCCGATCTGGAGAAGGTCCGCGTCGCGGTTTTGGGACGCAAAGGCGAGCTCGCCGGCATCAGCAAAACGTTCGGCACGATGGCTCCTGAAGATCGCGCCAAAGCCGGCCAGCTTCTGAACGAAGCCAAGGCCACGCTGGAAAAATCGCTTGAAGATCGCAAAGCGTCCCTTGAAGGGTCGGAAGCTGACCAGCGCTATAAGGCCGAATGGATTGACCTGACCGTCCCGCCGCAGGGCATAGCGCCGGGGCATATTCATCCTGTAACGCAGGTGCAGGACGAGATTGAGCAGCTTTTCACATCCATGGGATTTCGCGTGCTCGATGGGCCAGAAGTCGAGACTGACTATTACAACTTTGACGCGCTGAATATTCCCGCCGACCATCCCGCGCGTGACATGCAGGACACATTCTGGATGACGGACGGCCACTTGCTGCGCACGCATACCTCGCCGGTGCAGGTGCGCGCCTTGCAGAAATATGGCGCGCCCATGCGGATGATCGCTCCGGGCCGCGTCTTCCGCAATGAGGAAGTGGACGCATCGCACGAGCACACGTTCTATCAGGTTGAGGGCATGATGGTGGACCGCGATGTTTCCGTGAGCCATCTGATTTATTTCATGCAGACGCTGCTTAGCTCAGTCTTTGGCCGCAAAGTTACGGTGCGCCTGCGCCCCGGCTACTTCCCTTTTGTGGAACCCGGCTTTGAACTCGATATCCAGTGCCTGATCTGCAGCGGCAATGGCTGCGCCGTGTGCAAGCAGAGTGGATGGGTGGAACTGCTGCCGTGCGGACTGGTACACCCGAACGTAATTTCCAATTGCGGGCTCGATCCGCGGGAGTGGAACGGATTTGCTTTTGGCCTGGGCCTGACGCGCCTGGCCATGATGCGCTATGCCATTGACGATATACGCCTGCTGCAGAGCGGCGATCTGCGTTTTCTGAATCAGTTTTGAACCTATGAAATTTTCTTACAACTGGTTACGCGAGCTTGTCCCCGGCCTGAAAATGGACGTGACCACGCTCGCCCAGCAGATCACCATGAAGACCGCCGAGTGCGAGGGCGTGCACGATCCCGGCGCGTTCCCCGGCGCGAGCGTGGCGGCTGTTGCCAGCGCGGAAAACTCCGAGCCCGATTCAATCATTGAGATTGACAACAAATCTCTTACCAATCGCCCCGATCTCTGGGGACATCTGGGCATGGCCCGTGAAGTTGCTGCTATCGCCGGATTGAGCGTGGCCGATCCGGTCGAAGATTTGCCCACGGCCACAAGCAAAGGTGATCTTTCCATCTCGATTGAAGATGCCGCGCTTTGTGCGCGCTTTAGCGGACAGCGCGTGGAAAACATGGAAGTAGCGCCCTCCCCGCTATGGATGCAGTATCGCCTCAATTCGCTCGGGGTGAACCCCATCAATAATCTTGTTGACGTAACCAATTACGTTCTCTGCGAACTCGGCCAGCCCATGCATGCCTATGATGCCGACTTGCTGGACGATACAATCGTCGTCCGCGCAGCGCGCAAGGGTGAATCAATCCTGGCCTTGAACGGCGAGAAGTATGAGCTGAGTCCCGAGGATATTATCATCGCGGATGCGAACAAGCCTGTCGGCATTGCCGGCATCATCGGCGGCAATGACACGGCGATTCGAGCGACGACCAAACGCATTGTGCTTGAAGCAGCGTCATTCCCGGCTGCAAACGTCCGCAAATCATCTGCGCGGCTCAAGCTGCGGACTGATGCTTCCATGCGGTTTGAAAAAGGCCAAGACCCGGAAAATACCGTCCGAGCGCTGGCCCGAGCTGTTGAACTGCTCAAGCAGATTTCGCCCGGATCGCAGGCCGCGCCGCCCATTGATGTTTACGCACGCAAATCAACGCCGCCAAAAATCCAGCTTGATATTGACTGGGCAGAGCGCAAGCTGGGGCGCAAGCTATCCACGGAAGAAGTCATCAATATCTTCAAGTCGCTCGTCTTCGGCGTGGAGCAGATTGACGCGCGTAAACTTTTGCTAACTGTCCCAAGCTGGCGGGCCACCAAAGATATTTCTATCCCTGAAGATCTCGTGGAAGAAATTGGACGAATGGTGGGCTATGCTTCCATCATTCCGCAAGCGCCTGCGGTGCTGGCTGCACCAACTCCGCGAAATCTCGACCATGAACAGCACCGCGCCATTCGCGCCGCCATGGTCGGACAAGGATTTACCGAGGTCAGCAACTACTCTTTCATCTCAGACGCTGACGCGGCGATGTTTGGCTATTCGACGGACAAGCTGTTACAGGTCGCCAACCCAATCATTGCCGACCAGAGGTATATGCGTCCTGCGCTGCTGCCGGGAATTCGCCGCAACCTTGCCGACAACAGCCGCTACTTCGCCGACTTTCGGCTGTTTGAAATTGGACGCGAATACGGCAAGAGTGCTGATGGCGGACCGAAAGAGCGCACCCATCTGATGGCTGCCATCTATGGTCGTGAAACCAACGGCGCAAATCTGCTGGAGATGAAACGCGTAGCGCAGTATGTTGCCGCAGGAATGAAGATTGTGCCGGCGAAGGCGCACAACAAGATCATGCATCCGGAGCGGGCCGCACATCTTGAAGTCGGCGGCCAGCGGGTGGGTGATCTTTACGAGCTGCATCCCTCGCTGCTTGATCGCGGACGCGCCGCCATTCTTGATCTTGATCTGGATACGCTGCAAGCGCTGCCGTCGCAGCGACAGGCGTATCGTCCGCTGCGCCGTTTCCCCACCAGCAGCTTCGATCTCTCGATCGTCGCCCCTGCGCACACGCTGGTTGCCGATCTGGAAAACACGTTGCGACAACATGCCGGTGAAGGCCTTGTGTCGCTTCAATTCCTTTTGATCTTCCCGCTGCCGCCGGACAAGAAAAGCGTCTCCTTCCGCCTGACTCTGGGCGCTGATGATCGAACCCTTACCGCCGAAGAAGTGACGCGCACGCGGGAAAAGGTGGTGGAAGAAATCAAGTCGGCGGGGTATGAATTGCGAGGGTGCAAAGCTCCATGTGTCCCCAACAAGAGCAAATGTGAGGGGCAGGCGAACTGACAGGTTGCGGAAGAATGGATGGCGCTCGCTGCATCCACGCCACGGCAAACCGGGAAGGAATGAATGGCTGAGGAAACCGCTCCAAAATCACAGTTGCGCCGCGCCATGGGCTTCTGGGACGTGCTGCTGTTCAACATCGCCGCCGTGCTGGGCCCGCGCTGGATTGCCGCCGCCGCGCACAACGGCACTTCGTCCATCAGCTTGTGGGTGCTGGCCGCGGTGTTTTTCTTTCTGCCCACGGCGCTGATCATCATTGAGCTTTCCACGCGCTATCCCGCGGAAGGCGGTCTTTACGTGTGGAGCAAAGAGGCGTTTGGCGACTTCCACGGCTTTGTGGCCGGATGGGCGTATTGGATTTATACGTTCTTTTATTTTCCCGGATTGCTGACCGCCAGCGTGGCCATGTCTGTTTATATCGGCGGGCCAAAGTATGCGTGGCTGGCGGGGAGCCCAAGATATTTGCTCTGGGCGTCGCTAGGATTGCTGGCGATTGCGGTGCTCTTCAACATCATCGGGCTCGACATCGGCAAGTGGCTGCAGAATGCCGGCGGCGTTTCCACTTACGTTCCGCTGGTGATGCTGGTGGGCATTGGAACTTACCTGGCGATGCATCGCGGCAGCGCGACGCATTTTTCCTGGCCGCGGCTCTGGCCGGAGTGGCCGCCGGACATCGACAAGCTGAATTTCTGGTCGAGCATTGCGTTTGCCTTTACCGGCATGGAACTCGTGTGCGCCATGAGTGAAGAGATCCGCGAGCCGCGCAAAACTTTTCCGCGCGCCATCTACGCTTCCACCGGCCTGATTGCCGTGATTTATGTTCTGGGCACCATGGCGCTGTTGTGGCTTCTGCCGGCGGAGCAGATTGATCCGCGCAACGGAGTGTTCGGCGGCATCAGCTTTGGCTCCGCCGCGCTGGGGATTGCGTGGTTCGGAATGCTGGCGGCTTTGCTGGTTACCGTCGGCAACGCTGGAGGCGTGGGCGCGACCGTTGCGGGCGTGGCGCGCGTGCCGTTTGTCGCCGGCATCGATCATTACCTGCCCTCATTATTTCGGCAAGATCCATCCCAAATGGAAGACGCCGTACATTTCCATCCTGATTCAGGCGGTGATCTCGGCGGCGATCCTGGTGCTTTCACAGATCAACGCCACGGTGATTGGCGCTTATCAATTTCTGGTGTCGATGTCGGTGATTCTCTACTTCATTCCCTTCCTTTATATGTACGCGGCGGCCATCAAGCTGGCGCATCGGCCAGACCGCGAAGCTGAAGGCCAAGCCGTGCTGGTTCCCGGCGGCAGGGCCGGCATGTGGATTGCCGGCTCGCTCGCGTTTCTGATTACGCTGGGCTCCATGGTGCTGGCGGCGATCCCGCCGGGCGGAGAGAACAAAGTTCTGTTTGAAGCGAAACTTGTCGGCTGCACCGTGGCGTTCGTCGGCACCGGCCTGCTTCTTTACTGGCGCGGCGCAAGAAAGAAAGCAAGGGCTGCGGCAACCGTGCAGCAGGTATAAAATCAGCGCAGTCAAGGCAACGTGTCGCATGAAAATTTCAGTATTGTTTTCTGGCTACGATTTTCCTGAGCGTCTCGTGCACGGCTGTGGCGGCACTCTCCACCACAATGACTGCACCATCACCGCCGTCGTCAACTCCTATCAGCGCCATCTCTGACCATCTTGCCGCCCCGCCCGATGACGAGGTACAATTTGCCACCGCCTCCAACGTCAGCGGCAATTGTCCACTTACTCCAGACACGGTGGGCACATGGTCAACTTCTGCTCCGGGCAATACCAGCATCGACTCCACAGGTCTGGCTAAGTGCCTGAGCGCCACCACCACGCCGGCCACCATCAGCAACAGCGGGACAGTCCGTGGCAGTAAGATTTACGTTCGGCCACGCTCACCTGCCGCTAAAGCGGTCTGCCGCATATGCGAGTAAGGTGCGTATGTGTGGTTGGACTGTGCGACGGTCGGCGCTCCTGCTCCGCGTAAAGCGCGATAATCCCGCTGTTCTCCCGCAAGGCTCCTTTTCAGCTCAGCTTGAATTTTCTGCAAACTTTTTTCTCCGGCTTACGTATTCAATAACAGGCAGTCATAATCCGTCTATATACGTGTGCCTGCGCGGCCAGCGAAGGGAGCAGTCTCCATGGGAAATCTCAAGTCTCAACTCAGGCAGGTCCTGCGGCGGCTGGGCCGCACGCCCATGTTTACCGCTGTCACGCTGATCACGTTGGCCGCCGGAGTCGGCGCGAACACTGTGGTTTTCAGCGTGCTTGAGGGCATTCTGCTGAAGCCGCTGCCGTATCCGCATTCTGAGCAGTTGGTGGTCATCACTCACAAGGCGCCGGGGATCGGCGGCGCGGGCGACTTTCCGGGCGCGCCTTCCAACTATTTCATCTATCGCGAGCAGAACAGTTCCCTCCAGGATATCGCGATGATGACCGGCGATTCCGCCAGCGTGACGGGCATAGGCGAACCGGAGCAGGTGCGCACCCAGCGCGTGACGGACGGCATGACGCAAATTCTGGGCGCCGCGCCCATACTGGGCCGCAGTTTTTCGCGCCAGGACGACCAGCCCAACAGCCCGCCAACCGTGGTGCTGATGTATGGCTACTGGCAACGCAAATTCGGCGGCGATCGCGGGATTGTGGGGCAGCAAATCAAAGTGGACGGCAAGGCGATGCAGATCATCGGAGTAATGCCGAAGGATTTCCACTTTCTTGACCAGGAAGACCCGGCGATGCTGGTTCCTTTCCAGTTTGATCGCGGCAAGATATTTCTGGGAAACTTCAGCTACTTCACCATTGCGCGACTCAAACCCGGCGCCACCATTGAACAGGCCCATGCGGACGTGGAGCGGATGCTTCCCACGGTGCTGGCAAGTTTTCCCGCGCCTCCGGGCTTTAGCCTGAAGATGTTTGAAGCTGCTCGCCTGGGAGCCAACATTGCGCCGCTGAAAAGCCGCGTGGTGGGCGACGTGGGCAAACTGCTCTGGGTGTTGATGGCGTCGATCGGCCTGGTGCTGCTCATTGCGTGCGCCAACGTGGCCAACCTGGTTCTGGTGCGCGTGGATGGCCGTCGGCAAGAGCTTGCCGTGCGATCCGCGCTGGGCGCTAGCTGGAAACACATTGCTTCAGAGCTGCTGACGGAGAGCGTCGTGCTCGGCATCTTGGGCAGCCTGCTGGGACTTGCAATTGCCTATGGCGCGTTGCGCGTGCTGGTGGCAGTCGCGCCCAAGGATTGCCGCGCGTGCACGAAATTGGCATTGATGGCTGGGTGCTGTTGTTCACGTTCTGCGTGGCGATCCTGGCCAGTTTGCTCTTTGGCAGCATTCCCATCTTCCGTTATGCGGGCGCGCGGCTGGCGATGGGATTGCGTGAAGGCGCGCGCGGCGCAAGCCAGGGACGAGAGCAGCATCGTACACGGAACGTGCTGGTGGTGGTGCAAGTGGCGCTGGCTCTGGTATTGCTGATCTGCTCCGGGCTGATGACGCGCACTTTCATCGCGCTCACCCGCGTGCAGCCGGGCTTCAACGATCCGGAAACAATCCAGCTCTTTTCGCTCACACTTCCCAAGAGCCAGGTTGCAGAAGACCAGAACGTGCCGCGCAAGTTTGAAGAAATCATGCGCAAAGTGGAAGCCGTGCCGGGCGTCACGTCCATCGGGCTCTCCACCAGTATTCCTCTGGATGGAAACGGAAGCTTCGATCCGCTATTTGCTGAAGATCACGCTTACCGTCCCGGCGAACTGGCGCCGATTCGCCGCTTCAAATGGATTTCTCCCGGGTTCCTGAAAACCATGGGCACACCTTTGGTGGCGGGACGCGACCTGACCTGGACCGACATCTACAACATGAATCCAGTGGCGCTGATTTCAGAGAACATGGCGCGCGAGCTGTGGCACGATCCCGCGGCGGCGCTGGGCAAGCGCGTGCGCGTGGGCACTACCGACGACTGGCGCGAGATTGTGGGCGTGGTGACCGATGTTTACGACGATGGCATGAACAAAGAGCCCGCCAAGGCCGCTTATTGGCCCTTGATGATGCGCAACTTTGAAGGCGATGGAGTGAGCACGCGCCGCGAAGTGTCATTCGCGCTGCGCACTCCGCGCGCCGGCACAGAAAGCCTGATGAAAGATGTGCGCCAGGCCGTCTGGTCTGTAGACCCAAACCTTCCTTTGGCTGGCGTGCGGACTGAGGAATATTACTATCGCACCTCAATGGCGCGGACTTCTTTCACACTGCTCATGCTCGCCGTTGCCGGAGCGATGGCGCTATTGCTCGGGACAGTTGGCATTTATGGCGTGATCGCATATTCGGTTTCGCAGCGCACGCGCGAAATCGGCATTCGCATGGCGCTGGGCGCACAACGGCAGGAGCTGACCGGAATGTTCGTCCGCCATGGGCTGGCTGCTTACCGCAATTGGAGTCGCGTTTGGACTGGTTGCCGCGTTTCTCTCCATGCGCTTCCTTTCTACTTTGCTCTTCGGCGTGAAGCCAATCGATCTTGTTGACGTACAGCGCGGTCTCCATTGGACTGGTCGCCACAGCACTGCTGGCAAGCTATCTGCCATCGCGCCGCGCGGCAACTGTGAATCCCGTGGAAGCTTTGCGCGGCGAATGAGACAGACCGCGATCCCGGCGCATGCGTTCAAATTGCCACCACAGCCAGAGCTCCCTACGCTGCGCCCAGGAATTGCAGACCTAATTCATCATCGCCATCGACCGCCGCAATGACAGCGCGGTCTGTCTGATCTCTTCCGCATCTGACGCGTCAGGCGACATCTTCACGTATTCCTCAAAATCGCTCAGCGCCCCGCGATAATCATTCAGGTTATAGCGCAACACGGCGCGCTGCTTCATGTCTTCCGGCGATCGCGGATAGATCACCAGAATCAGGTCCACAACCTGCACCGCGCGGCGGAAATCCCGCTGGGAAAGATAAACGGCACGCAGATTGTTGAGCATGCGCGTGAGCATCTGGCGGCGCGTTACGGCCAGAAGAAATTCCGGCTGCAGCGCCACTTGTCCGGAATAAATGCTGTCCAGCTTCTGCCGGCAATCGTCTTCCGTCACAATTGATCCGCGCTCAAAAGCGTCAATCAAAATAGAGTGGCCGTCCACGTCATAATGCTTGAGCAGAAAATGTCCCGGCATGCCAACGCCAAATAATTGAAAGCCCACGCGCCGCGCCACTTCCATATAGACCAGCGCCAGCGTAATGGGAATTCCCAGCCGGCGATCGAGCACATCATGAAGAAAAGAATTGCGCGGACTGTAATAGTCCACCGTATTGCCGCGAAACATCTCTTCCTGAAAAAGCACGTCGTTCAGCGCGGCAATGATCTCCGCGGGATCGTCCGGGTCTTCGATCTTTTCCGCCACGCGCGGGCCAGTTCGTCCACGCGCCGCACATAATCTTCGATATCGAGCTGCGGGTCTTCAATCCGGGCAAACGTCAGCGCAGAGCGCAGAAGATCCACGCGTTCGTCTTCGATTTCCGAACGCACCAGCGCCGCAAACGCCTGGATAATGTCTGAACTGGCTCCGGTAATCACCCCTGCCCCCTACCCTCCAATTAGGATTCTAAACGTTTTATATGGTCCCATCCCAAGGGCATCCCAGTCCGATCTCGAGCGATTTGCGGTGCGATCTCGGCGATGCCATAAGCCGCGCGGCGTGAAATCGCCGCGCCTCAAGTTGTCATCCTGAAAGAGCGTCCGCGGTTGCCGCAAATGAAGGACCTCGACCGGCGAAGCCAATCCCTCCCCCCTCCCTACGCCATCCCAGATTGGCGTAGACTTCAGAGATAGGCGTCGATTGCCGGGGAGTTGAGCGGCCTTGCTTTTCCGATCTCGCTCGATGTCGGCGATCACCCGATTTTTCCACCCCACCCCGTATTTTTCAACTTTCATTGCAACAAAGCACTTACTTCAATTCGACGCTTGGGCCTCCCTTGCGCCACGATTGGCGTAGGCCCTTGGGCCAGCACTTCTGGGTCATCCAAGGGTCACCCAATTTTAGCCCAAGTCCAGTCGGCAAAGGGTCGTACTTTCAATTAGCGTGTAGTGTTGGGACTTCGCTAGATGCTAGTGGCTAGCAGCTAGTAGCTAGAAGCTTCTGTTGTCAAAGATCATGGCCCCAGGACACACTTGAGCCTAGGGCCGAATATTTCAATATACCATTTGTTCGCCCTAGGTGTCAATACAAAAGTTCGGGGTTATTCCTGTGAAAAACCCGCAAGGCGGGCTTTTTAGCGCTTAGGCTCTAGGCAACCTTAGCTTGGCTCGGGGTTCCCGTCCGCTGAGGATGTTATCGATGATCTCCAAAAACTTTTCCGGGATTATCCGGCGATGCGTGATAGTCGCACGGTACAACGTCCTCGCCGTGTCGCTCAAGAGAAACAATTGGAGCGGAACAGTGGGTGCGAAATGCTTCGATCAACGCTAGTTTGTCATCGTGGGGAATGGAGTGCCCCAGGATGAATAAATCGAAGCCGCTGGCACGGCAAGACGCAAGAGCCTTGCTGAAACCCAAGGCATTCACTACAGCATAGCCCTTTTGCTCTAGCAACATTTTACGAGTTGCCAGCAGGCTCATGTCATATGAAACCGAGAGGATTCGCTTAGACATTGCTTTCAACTCCAAAGGATGGCGATATTCTGAGACACAGGAGCCGAATCTGTCAATAGGTTCTATCTTGCGCTTGGATTTCGCCTCTTCGGGCGGCTTAGATGAGTTTTCCAGGGGGTTAAAACTCCCGTACGTTTATCCCGCCATGAGCTCGCTCCCCTCATGGAGTGTAGGCAATCGGAAAACGGCTCTTATTGCGATATAGTGCCATCTGGTGGATGTGGGATTGTCGTGTTCCCTGCGCCAAACCGGGTCTGAAAATAGTTTGATTCCGGTCTTAATTTTTGCATCCTAATTGTTTCGGGGGAAATCCGCGTCCAGTCGCGTTCCCAATGGAGTTGGCCAACCATGCCAGACCGTCGTACCGCTGAAATTGAGTTGAATCCCATCAAACATGCCTGCCGCCATGCTGTCCAGTTCTATGAGCAGGACTCGGCTTTGATTGAGGCCTTGGGCAAGCATATTGGCGCAGCTTTGGAGTCCGGGGATACAGCCATCGTGATTGCCACCAAAGCCCACCGCCAGGGCCTTGCGGAAGAGCTGCGTTTGCGCAAAATTGATGCCTCCGCTGCCGTCAAGGCGGGGCTATTTATTCAGTTGGACGCCGCTGAAACTCTCGCCAGCTTCATGATCGGTGGCGGGCCTGATAAACAGAAATTCCAGGAGACCGTAGGCGCGCTGGTAAGCCAGGCCGCCGCCCGCACAAAGCCCGGCTGCCGTCTGGTCGCTTTTGGTGAGATGGTCGCTCTTTTGTGGGCGGAAGGTAAGCGGGACGCCACTCTGCGGCTGGAAGAACTCTGGAACGAACTCTCCGAGCAGTATACTTTTGATCTCCTATGCGGATACCCCATCGGCGTTTTTGATCGCATGGAGCATCGCCAGCTCTTTTTCAGCATTTGCGGTGAGCACACTGAAGTGAATCCGGCGGAAAGCTACCCCATACACGGGAGTGACATGCAGCGCCGCCGCAGTGCTGCCAGGCTCCAGCAGAAAGCCAAAGCGCTGGAAACAGAGATCCGGATCGGCCAGGAACGCGTTCAGTTGCTGCAGCAGGTCACGCGGGCCGGCACTTGGGAACTCGATATTATGAGCGACACGTTTTCATTCTCCTCGGCCGCTGCCAAGCTGCTCGGCTTCACTGCGGCAAGCCGGGTCCGCCTGGGGCAGTTGATGGACTTGATGTATTACTCGGGAGATCGGGAAGATGTATTTGCCAAGCTGCAGGCGGCACAGCGGCATCGTAAAGACTTCAAGGCAACATTCCGCGTCAGACAAGGCGATGGCACTCGAATCGTTGCCATGCAGGGAAAGACCTTTTACAACAGCGGGTCCCCTCTTATGCTGGGCGTAGTATCGGATGTAACTCCTGCGGCGGAAAACAATGCTGCTCCGGCTCCGTTGGATCTTCCCGGCAAAAAAGCCGCACTTGCAAATTAGTTAACTACGTAACTGTCCGTTTGCGGTTCAGCAGCCATCGTAAGCGAAGAAGAAAAACGCGCGGAGCGGCCTCTCCTTGGCCTGAAGCGGACTTCCTTTGTCGCAGGATCAAACCTGCAACACATCGCCTTCGCGGGCGATGGTCCGATACAGCACGGGATTGATAAAGAAGCCCAGGAACAGCCGTGAAACAAGGCCCGGCCACAATCACAATCGCAAAAGGCTTTTGCGTATCTGAGCCGATGCCGGTGGAAAGCGCCGCCGGCAGCAGGCCAAGGCAGGCCACAAGCGCGGTCATCATGATCGGGCGCAACCGCAGCAGCGCCGCTTCACGTGTCGCCGTGTGTATGTCCATGCCTTCAAGCCGCAGCTTGTTGATGTAAGAAATCAGGATCACGCCCGTCTCCACTGACACTCCCATCAACGCCAGCAGCCCCAGCACGGACGAAACACTGAACGGCGTATGCGTGAGCTTGAGCGCAATCAACGCGCCCACCGGCTCGGTCATGATCACGTCCAGGGCAATGGCCATGGGGAATTTAAAGTTGCCGTACAGCGCAAACAGGATGAAGAAAATCAACATGACAGCCAGCGGGCCAATAACGGTAAGCTGCTCTTTGGCGGCGATGAACTGGTCGTATTCGCCGCCCCACGCAATCTGGTATCCGCCGGGAAGCGAAACATTTTTCTGCACCGCGGCCTGGCCATCTTCCACCGCCCGTTGCAGGTCGCGGTTCTCAATGCTGTACTGCACGCCGATATAGCGCCGGTTGTTTTCACGATAAATAAATGACGCGCCGTTGCCCTGCTTGATTTCCGCCATCTGGCTGATGGGGATCTGCTGGCCGTCCGGAGTGCCCACCAGCAGGTTGCCGATTTCCTGCGCGCTGCTGCGGAACTGCGGCTGCATGCGGACGACAAGATCAAAAAGCTTTTCTCCCTGCACCACCTGCGTAGCGGCTTGTCCGCCGACGGCGGCCTGAATCACGGCTTCCACGTCCGCCACGTTGATGCCGTAGCGCGCGATCTTTTCGCGGTCAACATTGATGTTCAGGCTCGGCTGGCCCAGTTCATGCACCACGGTCAAGTCGGTAAATCCCGGAACGTTCTGCAAGGTCTTTCCTGATCTCCACGGCCTTCTTTTCCAGCACGTCAAGATCGGGGCCGTAGATCTTTACCGCCAGCGAACTTTTGAGTCCTGTAAGCGCTTCATCCACCGCATCCTCTGCCGGCTGCGTGTAGTTGAAAATGATTCCGGGAAAAGCTTCCAGTCTCTTGTCGATGTCGGCAATCAGCTTTTCCTTGGTATCGAGCTTGCCTTTCCATGACGAATCGTCATACGGCTTCAGTCCGACATAAAATTCGGCGTTGAAAAATCCGGTGGGATCGGTGCCATCGTCGGGACGGCCATGCTCAGAGCCCACCACCGTGACCTGCGGATAAGAAATCAGGATGTTGCGGACCTGCGGCACAATCTTGCTCGACTCTTCAAACGAGATCGTGTAAGGCATGGTGGCGCGGACCCACAGCGCGCCTTCGTCGAGGTGAGGCATGAATTCGCCGCCGATAAAGGGAACGAGGCAGAGCGTCGCGGCAAAAATCAAAACCGCAATCAGCAGCGTCAGCCTGCGATTGTCAAGGCACCAGTCAAGCTGCCGCGTATAAATTTTCTTGATCCACTCAAACGCGCGGTTCTTTGGTTCCTTCACGCCCTTGGTGAACATATAAGAAGCCAGCACCGGAACCAGCGTGAGAGTGAGAATCAACGCGCCGATCAGGGCGAACGACATGGTGTCCGCCATGGGATGGAACAGCTTGCCGGAAGGCCCGCTCAGCGCATAAATAGGAAGATAACCCGCGATGATGACCGCGACGGAATAAAAGATAGGGCGATCAACGTCCTTGGCCGCCGCCAGAATCACTTCATTCGAGTTTGTACGGCTGGCCTTCACGCAGCGCCAGCTCGCGATAGATGTTCTCCACCATCACGACGGTGCCGTCAATGATGATGCCGAAATCTATGGCGCCGATGGAGAGCAGGTTGGCGGAAACGTCATGCGCGTGCAGCACAATGAAGGCAAACAGCAGTCCCAGCGGAATGGTGAGCGCCACAATAATCGCCGCGCGCATGCTGACCAGGAAAAACAGCAGCACCAGCAAAACAAGAATCATTCCGCGGAAAAGATTTCCCTCCACAGTCCGCGTGGTGACCTGCACCAGATCACTGCGGTCATAAAAAGGCCGCACTTTTACGTCACGCGGCAGGATGGAGCTGTTCAATTCTTCGGTCTTCTTTTGAACGTCCTTCAGCACGGTCTGCGTCTGCTCATCGCGGCGCATCAGAATCACGCCTTCAACCGCATCGTCGTGATTTTCATTGTGCGTCTGGAAACCAAAATTGCCCAGGCGCGGAGCATTGCCAATCGTCACCTCGCCAACGTCGCGCACGCGAATCGGCGTTCCCTTGTTGCTGGCGATCACAATGTTGCCGATATCGCTGGTGTTCTGCACCAGGCCAAGCCCGCGGACGTAATAGAACTGTCCGCCCTGCGAATAAAATCCGCCGCCGGCATTGGAGTTATTTACGGAAAGCGCCTGGAGCACCTGCGGGACCGTCAGGTGATATCCGTAGAGCCGCGAAGGATCGAGCAGCACCTGGTACTGCATGACCGTGCCGCCCAAACCGGAATCGTCGGCCACGCCGGGAACGGATTTGTACGCGCGCTCAACCACCCAGTCTTCAATGGTCTTCAGCTCTTGCGGCGTGCGATCAGGGCTTTCCAGCACATAGCGATAGACAAGTCCGCTGGGACTGAACAGCGGCGCCATGCTGGGCGTCACGCCCGAAGGAAGCTGCGCGTCGCCGATTCTCTGGAAAATTACCTGCCGGGAAAAATAATTGTCGGTGCCCTCTTCAAACGTAAGCCGGATATCGGAAAGCCCATAGAGCGAGATGGAGCGCATCACCACCATCTTGGGCGCGCCGGACATTTCCACTTCCAGCGGAAGCGTGATGAGCCGCTCAACTTCTTCCGCGGCGTGTCCCGGCCACTGCGTGATGAGTTCCACGGTGGGCGGAGCAAGGTCTGGGTATGCGTCCACCGGCATGCGCCGGAATGAGATCACGCCGGCGATGATCAGCAGCACGGTGAGCATCAGCACCAGAAAGCGCTGCCGCAAAGCAACTTGTACTAGTTTATGGATCATTTGTTTTTGTCGCTACGCTCCAAAACCGCTTACAAATCTTTTTCCACTTAAGTCTCTTTCCGCCCTGCATCACGCCGCTCGGGCAATCCGGCCCTCGCGGCTATTCGTCTTACTGCGAACTCGCAAATTGCAGGAACAAGCTGCCATCGCCGGCGACGCGTTCTCCGGGTTGCAGGCCGGCAACGATCTGCGTTTTGCCGTCACTGCTTTGGCCCAGCTTTACCGGCCGTCGCGCGAACTGGTCTTGCGCCACAGCTACATAAACAAACGGCTCATTCTCGGCGTCGCGCAATACTGCCGCATCCGGCACCAGCAACGCGTTATCGATCTTGCCCGCGACCACCGTGGCCGTTACGTACATGTCTTTCTTCAGGCGGCCTTCAGGATTTTTGGTGTCGATTCGCGCTTGTAATGTCCTTGAAGTGGGATCCAGCGCAGCGCCCATAAAAGAAATCCGCCCGTGAAAAATATCCGGATAAGAGTCCGTCTTGATGCTTACCGGATCACCCACGTGAACATAAGCGAGTTGATTTTCATAAACGTTGGCCAGCACCCAGACCGTAGCCATGTTGGAGATGGTGAAGCACTGCGTTTGACCTGCTTGCAGCACCTGCCCCGGCGCCACCAGACGCTCAACAGCCTCGCCCGGAATAGGCGCAAGCACCGGAACCTCAGGCGAAGTAGGATTTTCGATCAGCGTGTCCGGGCGCGGAATGCCGAGAATCTTCAGTGATTGCTCCGCCGCCTGCTGGTCGGCCTGCGCCTGTATCTCCGCCGACTCTGCCGCCTGCAAATCGCGTTCAGCAATCGCATGGTGGGCAAAGAGGTCCTGCGCGCGCAGATAGTTCTTGTGCGCCAGCGAATGAGCGTCACGCGCCTTCAGATAATTGGCGCGAAGCTGGGAATAATCCGGGCTGCTGACGTACAACATCGGCTGGCCCTTTTTCACCTGCTGTCCCGGCGAAACCAGAATCCGGCTCACCGGCCCGCTTACCTGCGAAATCACCGGCGTAGTGAGGAAGCTGTTATAGGCAACGGTGCCGTTCAACCGCAGAACGCGCGGCCATGACGTGGGTTGGACCGTGACCACCTGGATATGCGAAAGCTGCTCTTTCGGCACCGTAAATAGCTGGGTCTTGTTGCTGTCCGTTGCGCCTTTTTCTTTGGCCTTCGGATCGCCGCCTGAACACCCGGAGAGAATTATCCCAAGCGCCAGAGCCGCCATGATCGCAGCCTTGGCTTAAGCGAAACTGGGCGGAGTGGTTGGTGAAAATATCTCATGGCAAACTCCTGGTACCGATGGCCTGCCGCAATTGCTCCAGGCTGAGCATGTACGCGGCCAGCGCCTGCCGGTAAGCGAGTTGGGTAGAGCGATAACTGCGTTCGGCATCGAGAAAATCAAGCAAGGTGGCTGCGCCTGCCTTATATGCATACTGGCTGATGTCGCGCGAATCCTGCGCCTGCTTGAGGTAGCCGGAAACATACAGCTTCACCACGTCCTGGTTGGAACTTGCGGACTCATACGCGTTCGTCACGTCGGTCATCACCGTGTCCTCAGCGGCCCTGGCGGTAAGCTCAGCGCCGGTCAGCGCGAATTTGGTCCGCGCAATTTCACCTTGATTGCGGTCAAAGATCGGCAGTGGAACGCTGAAGAAGAGCGAAGTAGAGCTTGCGCCGGACACGTGCGAGTAACTGGCGGAAGCATTGAAATCCACTTTGGAATTTGCCTTGGCCAGCGATATCTGGCTGTTGGCGGCCTTCACTCCCTTTTGCGCCGCCAGCAGGTCTGGACGGGTGGCCAGCGCCTTTACCTGCAAGTCCGGCAAGGCGGCCGTAAGCGGCTTGTAGTCCAGGTCGCCGACTACGTCAAAATCGTGCGGCAGAGATGCGTATCCAACGAGTTGGCGCAAGCTTCCCAGCGCCTGCACCTTGGCCACGCGGGCGGAACTTACGTCAGTCTGGAATTGCAGCATCTGCAGCTTATCTTCAGGTAGTCGCCTTCACTGATGTCGCCGGCTCGATAGCGCTGCTGCGCTGATGTTGACCGTTTCCTGAAAGCTGCGCAGCGCTTCCTGGGCAAACTGCAACGTGGAATTGGCCAGCAGCACATTGATGAACTGCTGTGCCACATTGAAGACCAGCGTGCGCTCGGTGTCGGCCACCTGGGCCGCTGTAACAGCCGTGGTATCGCGAGCAGCCTGCAGGCGGTTCTGGCGTTTGTGTCCGCGCTCAAAGAGATAGCCCAGGCCGATATCAAATTGCTGCAGGTTATTCAGCGTGTCCGTGGAGAAGTCTCCGCTGAACACGGGGATAAATTGTGAGTCCCACGCCAGCGTTGGGTTGGGCCGAAGATTGGCGGTAATTTCCTGCGCCTGGTTTTGCTGTATCTGCGTACGCGCCGCTTTGATGCTGGGACTGTTGGCCAGCGCCATTGTGATTGCCTGCTCCAAGGTGATTTGCGTAGCCGCGGGACGGTCGCGCGTCGGCGTGGGCGTGGCCACGGGAGGCGCAGATTGGCCTCCGGCGTCGCCGATTGGCTTTGGCCCGCGGCGGAAGAGCTTAACGGAATTGTCGTCTGCCCCGGCAAAAGCGGAGGCAGCATGACATACAAGAAAGAGGGACACCCGAAACATCGTTCCCCTCCAAAAAAATTCTGGATTTTATGGAGCTACTCTGGATGAATGGCCTGGATCAGGCAGCGGGAGGCGGACGGATGAAGAGGCTCAGCTCGGAAATGGCGCTCTTGCCCTGCGTTTCATACGGGACGGTAAAAGCTTCAACGGAATGGAATACCAGCAGCAGGTAAACCGTTACCGTGGGCGCATTCGCATGAACGGAAAGGCAGATGACACAAGGAGAAGAGTTGCGCGCGACTGCGGCCTCGGAGTGGCTATGGGTCGCTTCCAGTCCGGCCACAAACAAGGCAAGCACAATGCAGACCATCGCGATCAGGCGCATCAGCTTACGGCTCTCGAATTGACTGGTTCCGGCTTGCATGGGCGATTACGGTGGAGTGACACCGTATGCAGGATTCAGCTTACAGCAATTTCCACAGCCTTGCCAACGTCTGCTTTTGTATTGATGCAGGGTGTTCCATCTTAGGCACTCACGAAAGTGTTTAGACTTGTAGGGTACCGGGTCCGGAAAGGCGGCTCGAGAATGGGGGCTTTACAAACCTTAGGGCAAGGAAATTGCATGACCAGAGCTGCTGTGCTAGCGTTGAAGTGTATTGAGAGGCGTTTTGCGAACCATTCCTTCGGGGCTGGACCGAAAGGAAGCTGAACTCTACAGCCAGCTTGATCCTCACCAGTTCCCAAAACATGTCGCGATCATCATGGACGGCAACGGCCGCTGGGCCAAACGCCGCCACCTGCCGCGTATTGCCGGTCATCGCCGCGGTGTGGACTCCGTCCGCAAAGTGGTGACAACGGCTTCCAATATCGGATTGTCCGCGCTCACGCTCTATGCGTTTTCGGCGGAGAATTTCACCCGTCGTCCGCCGACGGAAATCTCCTTTCTGATGAAGCTGCTCCATCGATACCTGAAAAATGAGCTGCCGCTGATGCACCGCAATAATATCCGGCTCTCATTTATCGGGCGCAGCCACATGCTGCCGCAGGAAGTGCAGGAGCGCATGGCCTGGGCCAAGGAGCAAACGGCCCACCACACCGGCATGGTCATGACGCTGGCGCTGAATTATGGATCGCGCTCAGAGATCGTGGACGCCTGCAAATCGATGGTGAACGCCGCGGCGAACAATGGCGGGCTTGACCATCTTAAGATCGACGAAGAAAGCCTGAATCGCCACATGTACACCAGCAACCTGCCGGAGCTGGACCTGATCATCCGCACCAGCGGTGAAATGCGCCTGAGCAATTTTCTGCTGTGGCAGGCGGCCTACGCGGAAATTTATGTGACCAAAACGCTGTGGCCTGACTTCAACGGCGTGCATCTGCTGGAAGCCATCAAGGAATTTCAATCGCGCGAGCGGCGCTATGGCGGCCTGAACGAACCTCCTCCAGGCAGCTCAAACTAAATGAAGAGAGTCCTTACCGCGGCTGTGCTGGTGCCGGTGGTGCTGCTGATTTTGTTTAAGGCGCCGAATGGCCATTGTTAGTCCTGGCGATTTCGGCCGTCGTGGTTCTCACATTGCGCGAATACTTCAATGTAACCGAAGCCGTTACAGCATCAAGCCATTTCGATGGATGAACTGCGTTGTCGCGATACTCGTGGTGCTGGCATTTATGATCTACAATTTTGCCTGGCAAATTTTGGCAGAGGTTTATAAATGGTGTCCTGCCGTGGTCTGGCTTATGGTATTTGCTGCCCGTCATTTTTGGGGTTCCGGTCGTTTCCGTAAGGAAATGCGAATGGCCTTGCCAGCCGCGGCTATTGTCGTATTTCGGATGTGATTTATATTGCCGCATACCCTCGGCTTGCTGATTCGATTACGGCATTTTCCACAGGCTGAATACCTTATCGTATTCATATTGTTTTCCGTGTGGAGGCGGGCGACATAGCCGCTTATTATATTGGCAAGAATTTCGGCAAACACAAACTTGCGCCGAGTAGATGAGTCCTAATAAGAGCTGGGAAGGAGCAATTGCTTCAGTTGTCGCGAGCGTCGGAATTGCCTTGCTGGTATTTCATTACGAGACATTATCGAACGCTCTTGTTAACCCACGAACTCTGATGCAAAGCCTGTTTTGCAGATACCGGCTGTACGCGCCTGGGGTCAGCAGAAATCGTCTTGCTGGTTTCGTGATCACAAACGTTGCCGCGCAATTCGGTGATCTATTTGAATCCGCGCTTCAAACGAGGCGCGGAGAGTGAAGGATTCTGGCACTCTTCTTCCTGGCCATGGCGGGCTGCTGGATCGCATTGATGCGCTGCTCTTCGCTGTTCCGGTGTTATGGTACTATGCCGAATTAGCCGGTCAATTTCATACGCAAATCAATTTTCAGGTATTTCATCCGATGAAACGCATTGCCATCCTCGGTTCCACCGGCTCCATTGGCCGCAGCACGCTCAACGTGATTGAGAGTAATCCTGAGCGATTTCAACTGCTAACAATGGCCGCAGGATCAAATACCGAAGCTGCTTTGCAAGACGCGCGCCGCTGGAAGCCCAAGGTTCTTTCGCTCGCTTCAGAGCAGGATGCAGAAAAAGTCCGCAAGCAACTCAAGGCTGAAGGCCTGAGCGACATTGAAGTTGTCCATGGACAGGCCGGAACCGTTCGCGTAGCAACGCATCCTGAAGTTGATTTTGTGGTGAGCGCGATTGTTGGCGTCGCGGGATTGAAAGCCACGTATGAAGCCGTCCGGGCAGGCAAAGCAGTTGGGCTGGCCAATAAAGAATGCCTGGTCGCTGCCGGCGAGTTGATCACCGCTGAAGCGCGCAAGCAGGGCAAGCCGCTGCTGCCGATCGATAGCGAACACAACGCGGTTCACCAGTGCATGCGCGGCGGCAGGATGAATGAAGTCGAACGCGTGTGGCTCACCGCCAGCGGCGGGCCATTCCTGAATACGCAGAAATCCGAGTTCGAAAAAATTACGGTGGAGCAGGCGCTGAACCATCCCACATGGAAGATGGGCCAGCGCATCACCATCGATTCAGCCACGCTGATGAACAAGGGATTTGAGGTCATCGAAGCCTGCCGGCTCTTTGACATGCCGCCGGAGCGCGTGAAAGTGATTGTTCATCCACAATCGACAATCCACTCTCTCGTCGAGTTCAATGACGGCAGCATTCTGGCGCAGCTTTCCGTCACGGACATGCGCCTGCCTATTCTTTACGCGCTGACTTACCCGGAACGCATCGAGTCTGACCTGCGATTCAACGTGCTGGATTTGAAGCGGCTCGACTTTGCGCCGCCCGATCCCGACAAATTTCCCTGCCTGCGCCTGGCCTATGAGGCCGCGGCTGCCGGAGGATCGAAAACCATAGCCCTGAATGCGGCGGATGAGGTCGCGGTGGCTGCTTTCCTGAAACGGGAAATCGGTTTTACCGATATTTCTAAGGTGGTTGAGCGCACAATGAATGAAACGCCAGACCGCCATCCTGAATCTATAGAAGAGGTACTTGCCATTGACGCCCAGGCCCGCAGCCTGGCGCAGGAGCAATTGCCGCGTCATGTGGCCCGGTAGCGGGCTGCGGCGCTTTAAAGCTACAATATCGAATCACCTTCATTATGCAGTTATTTTCTCTCAGCGTCGTCGCGTTCATATTTGTTTTGGGCATTCTGGTGTTTGTCCATGAATTCGGCCATTACGCCGTAGCCAAGCTGTTCAAGGTCCGGGTGGAAGTCTTTAGCCTCGGTTTTGGCAAGCGGCTGTTCGGGTTCAGGCGCGGCGATACGGATTACCGCATCAGTCTTCTGCCTTTGGGCGGCTACGTGAAGATGGCCGGCGAAAATCCCATGGAAGCGCGAACCGGCGATCCGGGCGAGTTCATGAGCCATCCGCGCTGGCAGCGCTTTCTGGTGGCGATTGCCGGCCCGGCGATGAACATTATCCTGGCTTTTGTGGTGCTCTCAGTCCTTTATACGTTCCATCATGAGTATTTCGCCTTCGCCAAGAGTCCCGTGGACGTGGTTTTCGTAACGCCCAATTCTCCGGCGGAAAAAGCGGGCTTGCAGGTAGGCGACAGGATCGTCAATGTACAGGGCATTGATAATCCCACGTGGGAACAATTCCTGATTCGCGTAAGCATCAACCCCGGCCAGCAGGTTCCAGTGAAGGTTTTGCGCGGGGATAAAACCGTAGAGCTGACTCTGGTGCCGGAAACTACCGGCAAAGACCATGAAGGCGATGTCGGGCTGGATCCGCCGGGAGTGGTAGGCATGATTGAGCCGGGACTGCCCGCCGACAAAGCCCACATCCAGAGCGGCGACATTTTGGTTTCAGTGAATGGTAAACCCATCCATTCCGTGGAAGACCTGCTGGGAGCGCTGCAGCAAGCCAAAGGGAGTCCGGTACAGTTAACCATTCTTCGCGACCGCAAGAACCTTACATTGGCCATTCCGGGTGAACTTGTTGGTTCGCCTGGCACTGAAGAAAAGAAATACCGGATCGGCGTGAGCATGGAGCAGGTGGAAAAGCTTCCTTTCCGCACAGCGGTGCAAACGTCCTATGAAGAGTGCAAGAGCAATTCTCTGCTGATCTTTGAATTGCTGGGCAAGCTGATCCAGCACAAGAATTCAATCCAGCAGATGAGCGGCCCCATCGGGATCATGCGCTATTCCGGGCAGGCAGCCAGAATGGGAATGCCCTCACTGCTGAAATTCATGGCGCTTATCAGCCTGAACCTGGCGATCTTCAATTTGCTGCCGATTCCGATTCTGGATGGCGGCCTGATGCTGATGCTGCTGGTGGAAGCCGTCATGCGTCGCGACATCAAGCAGGAAGTGAAGGAACGCGTCTATCAGGCGGCTTTTGTGTTTCTGGTGCTGTTTGCGGCGGTTGTGATCTTCAATGACGTGGCAAAAACGATTCCCAGCCACACACCAAGCAGCCAGAGCAGATAGAAGGAAATTGCCAAAATCGCCGGAACGGTAGGGTTCTAAATTAGGATTGCTGTATCCCGAATCACCAATGTCAATCGTCATAAATGTACATCCTGAACGAGCACGATGCTCTGCTCTTTTAGCATGCTCCGGATGCGAGGCGAAGGATCTGCTGCGCTGCTCTTCAGGACAGCCGATCATCCAAGCAGTCTTAAATAGCTCTACGGTGCAGCGGAGCCGATCCTTCGGCTTCGCGGACACTGTGTCGAACATTTTGCTGTTCGCGTGGCTCTCCTCAGGATGGTGCGTCGCGGGATAATCACGTACGATCACTGGTCTAGCTGCCTGTTATGAGCGTCTTCTTCTCATTATCCCAGCGCCACTTGGCTTGATCGCCGGTCAGGTGAACGCCGCCAAGCCAGCGATCGATGCCGCCTTGCAGCTTGATCCAGTCAGCTTTACCCTCCAGCAACTGGCGGCCGGCATCAGTAATCGTGAATTCGTTCTTGGGCGATTCAATAAGCGCGGGATTGGGGCCTGCTGCAAGCCACGCGAGCCGCAGATAGACTGACGAATCTCCCCAGGGCACGTCTTCATGCTTGCGCGACTCAAAATAAATTTCCTGCTTCTTGCGCTTGCCTGCGGCAACAGCTTGCAGCACTTGCCGCTCGGTGCGGGAAAGCCCGTCAGTTGTCCCGGGATACTCTTCAAGAAAGCGCGTAAGCGCCGCAGCCAGAAACGGCATCTCATCGAACTTTTGTTGTGCGATTGCCGCCAGGTCTGTGGGATCGTCAGCGCGGAATGCGCGCCATGCTTCCGTGGCAATGCTGCGTTGCGCGTGCGTTACTCGTTTGCGCATGGGAAACAGCCGGGCCAGTTGCGGCCCGCTGAGCTGTCCGAGCCCATAGAATGGGCGTACACCGGGATAAGAATCGATCTGGATGAGATCGAGATTGATGCCTTCAAGGTCCTGCTGCTCAAACCAATCCAGCAGTTGAATAAGCTGCAACTGGTCGTAAAGATCATGCTCAAACCAGAGCACCACGTCCTGATGCTTGCGGAAATCCTGAAGTGTCCGGTCGCGGCTGGCAAAGTCGGCGCGCATTTTCTCAGGATCGCCCCAGCCGAACCCGGCGAGCGCCTGGGCGCGAACATCAGATAGTTCGTTCAGCGTCGCAGTCTGAGGCACAGGGCCATCATGCAAGCTATCTCTCCAGGCAAGATACGTTCCCGGAAATCTGACTTGCCGGAAGGTGCCGGTGACCGAGTCGCCATTCGTGATATGCAACACAAGGGAAGGCTAACATGCTGGGAATTGCCAAAACTGCCAAAATTGCCAAACATTGCCAATATTGAAAATCCAGAGCTTTGGTGTAGCGGGGCGAATCTGCGCAATTTTGCGGGCGCGATCTTCAATTTCGGCGATTTTTGGCAATCTTGGCAGTTCTGGCAATCGCCTATCTCGGCTAAACTGATTGTTACGGCATAGCATGGTCTTCGTCCTCGACAACTACGATTCCTTCACCTACAACCTGGTGCAGTACCTGGGAGAGTTGGGTCAGAAGGTGGAGGTGCGACGCAATGATCAGGTCACGCCGCAGGAAGTGGAGGAGATGCGGCCCAGCCATATCCTGGTTTCTCCCGGACCATGTACGCCGCAGCAGGCGGGCATCAGCATTGATCTGATCAAGCACTTTGCCGGCAAACGTCCGGTGCTGGGCGTGTGCCTGGGACATCAGGCAATTGGCGCGGCATTTGGCGGGAACGTTGTCCGTGCGCATCAACTCATGCACGGCAAAACCAGCCGCATCCAGCACGACGGCAAAACGCTGTTCAAAGACATGCCGCAACCCATGACAGCGACCCGCTACCATTCATTGATCGTGGCGGAAGAAGGCCTGCCCAGCGAACTGGAGATCAGCGCGGAAACGCATGAAGCCGATGGGACGCGAGTGATCATGGGCCTGCGCCATCGCCGCTTCCCGGTTGAAGGCGTGCAGTTCCATCCGGAAAGCGTGCTGACGGAATCGGGCAGGTTGCTGCTGCAGAATTTTCTCGCGCTGTGAAACTTCATCTTCGTCCGAGCAAAAAACCTTGAAACACAGAGGAACAGAGGAAGCGGAGGGTTTGGAAACTGTCGCGCACGGAGAACAGTCCACACTGCTTCAGCAATCGATCCTGATCGCATAACCTGCTGGTTCATCCGTTTGGTTTCCTCTGCTTCCTCCTTTCCTCCGTGTTTCAAAGCTTTTGCGCCAGTTCAGAATATCCAGCAAAATTGCGCCAATATAGGCTAAAATCGTGGCCAACGATCCAGAGTATTTGGAGGGCCTTCAGCATGGCGCAGCCGCAGCCGGAAAAGCGAACCACCAGGCGGTTTTCGCTCGATCTGCCCATCTCTGTGAAATTCCTGAATAACGGACAGCGGGAATTGGCGGGGCACACGCGCGACGTGAGTTCGCGCGGCGTCTTCATGTATCTGGAGACCGAGATCACCGCCGGCGCGCCAATCGAATTTGTGATGACGCTGCCGCCGGAAATTACGCTGGCAGATCCTATCCGCGTGCGCTGCATGGGAAAAATTCTTCGCGTGGACAAAGCCGCGCAGGGACAAGGCGTTGCCGTAGCAATTGAGAAATACGATTTTGTGGGTGAGGAGTAACGCTTTCTGTCCATCCCCCGATTCATCATTCTGAAAAATGCTCCAAGGCATGGACGGGCTGCTTTCCTGCTGCTCGCAGTGGCAATGTTTGCTCAACAGATGCTGGGGCAAGACGCGTCCACACAAAACGTGCCGCCGATTGGCGAACTGTTTGCCTCGGACGCGAACAGTTCCAGCGCCATGCAGTTGGCCGGATCAGGAATGGCGGTTTATTCCGGTTCAGAACTGTCGGCGGGAATCGCCCCGGCAACGCTCAAACTGGCCCGCGGCGGCCAGGTACGTATCTGCCCGAATAGCGGCCTGAACGTGACTGGCAAGCGGCCAGGGACTGATGCTGGCAACGGGCGCAGGCGCATTGGAAATCGAATACCAGCTTAAGCAGCAAGCTGCTGACGTTGTGATCACGCCGGATTTCAATGTCGCCATGGTGGGCCCAGGCACATTTCATTTCGCTTTGGGGATCAATAAAAAAGGCGACACATGCGTGAAACCGCTGGCGGGGAATGCCGGGGAAATCACGTTTTCAGAGCTGCTGGGAACGGGAGTTTATAAATCCGGCCCAAATCAGACGACTGATTTTCCGTGGCGGCAAACTGGATGGCAAAGCGGAACTCACCGCCGACTGCGGCTGTCCTGCGGCAGCGCCTGTGATGCGCGCAGAAGCGCAGCCCAACGTGAAACCAGCGGATGACACCTCCAAGCCGGCGGAGCATGTGGCGGTGGTCAGCGATGAGACTACGTCGCCATTGCCGGCCGATAAACCTGGGCAAGTCCATGTGCAGGTGGATACGCCGTTTGTATTCAGCGCCCGCGGCTCAGGTCGCTCGTATGCAGTGGCCAAGGTGCAATTTTCCACGCTGCCGAACGTTTATTTTGTGCAAGAAAAGGTCGATCCGGTCGTTCTGGTAGAAAAGCAGCCAGAAGTGTCTCCAAAAGCAGTGGTTGAGACGTCTAAACAGGAAGAGAAGCCGCAAAAAGAAAAGAAAGGCTTTATGGGGCGGGTAAAGGGCTTTTTTGGCTCACTGTTTCACCGTTAAGTTGTTGGTTCGGCACGGATTACGAATAGTGGCTTTGGTGCAAATACCAAAGTGAAACTTTTATTCACCGCATGGAGTCTAAACTAGATAAACTTTTATTATGTCTTTGCCCGATCCGCAAATCTGAAGCCGAAAAACGCAAACTCCGGTGACTCTGAAGCGCCACAGCAGGAAGTGGTGAAGTTCGCTAAAGAGCAGCCACTGAATACCTCGGTGATGCCCACAATGCTGGGCGTCGGGTACGGCACGTACCAGCAGCGTCCTGAGAACTTTTTGCTTTCCTTTGTCACCCACACGGCGGCCCTGGGACTGATGTTGTGGTTGCTGCATTTGGCCGTTCCGGCAAAGATTATTCCGCCAACGACCGCCAATTCCGTGGAACTTGCGCCTTACGTACCGCTGAAAGTAGGCAAAGGCGGCCCCAGCGGCGGTGGCGGTGGCGATGCCAGCAAACTGAAAGCGTCCACCGGTACGCCCCCGAAAGCGGCGAAGCAGCAGTTCACGCCGCCAACGGTAATCGTTCAGCAGAAGAGTAAGTTGATGATCGAGCCCACGGTGATTGCCGACATAAAGACTCCACCGAACACGCAGTTGGGCGATCCGCTTTCCAAGTTGATGACGCCTTCAAATGGGACAGCAGTTGGCGGCGGTATTGGCAGCGGCAGCGGCGGTGGCGTTGGATCAGGACACGGTGGTCCCGGCGTTGGCCCCGGAATTTTCCACGTGGGCGATGGCGTAAGCGCGCCCCGACCGATCTTTACTCCTGAGCCTGAATTTTCTGAAGAAGCGCGCAAAGCCAAATATCAGGGCGTTGTAGTGCTGAATATTGTTGTTGGCACCGATGGCCGCGTGCACAACCCGCGCGTGGTCCGATCACTGGGCATGGGCCTGGATGAAAAAGCCATTGAAGGCGTGAAGACCTGGAAGTTTGATCCTTCAAAGAAAGATGGCCGGGCCGTAGCGGTCGAGATGAATATTGAAGTGGCCTTCAACCTCTACTAAAAATAATTCTTGAACACAAAAGGAGATGCGCTATGCATCTCCTTTTTGCTTGGCGAATCGCTTGACGAGAACATAACCCACACGCACTACAAATTGCTAAGCGGGATCAACACCACCCTTTTGAGGAATCTTGAAAAAAATTTGGTACAGTTTTCTCTGCGGGCTGCTTCTGTTTCCCGCGCTCTGCCGTGGACAAAATTACGAGTGGTTGCCAATCACTCCGCAAGACATGCAGTTCAAGGAAGTACCGGGCTATCCTAATGAACCGGCAGTGCTGCTCTATCATGCGGATGACATCACATACGTAAGCGATTACAACCAAAGCGAATTTGTTTATAACCGCATTAAAGTGCTGACTGAGGCGGGAAAGACTTACGCTAATGTGGAAATTCCGATCGTTCCCTGGATCAAGATCTATGACCTTGAAGCGCGGGCGATCCAACCAGATGGCAGCATTGCCGAACTGAACTCCAAGCCTTTCGAAAAGGTCATACTCAAGAACAGAGATTTCAAATTTCTGGCGCAAACATTCACGTTGCCTAACGTGGTGGTCGGGACGATCATCGAATACCGATTCAAGCTGCAAAGCAGCTGGACACATAGCAACCAGTGGATTCTCGATCATGATCTTTTCACGGTCAAGGAACACTTTTCATTTAAACATGCGGGGCCGTTTGTCATGTCCTTTGTGGTAAGCGGAAGCACCGCCAAACCGGAGAAAAAGAACGAGATATACGAGCTGGAACTTGCGAATGTGCCTCCCTTCCGGCAGGAAGAACAGATGCCGCCCACAGAAAACTATAAGGCGTCTGTGCGGTTCTTTTACGGCAGGACCGATGCGTCCAGCGTCCGCGATTTCTGGACGGCGAAGGCACGGTGGTGGTCGCTGGGCGCTAATAATTTCATCGGCGACTACAAGGGAATTAGAGAGGCAGCCGCAGCAGTTATTGGGAGCGAAACCAATCCAGAGGAAAAATTGCGCAAGCTTTATGCCCGCGTTCAGGAGGTCCGCAACCTCTACTGGGAGCGCGAACGAAGCGACAAAGAGGAAAAAAAGGAACATCTGAAAGAAAACAAGAACGTGGGCGATGTCCTGAAGCACGGCTACGGGAACACCTACGAAATCAGCGCTTTGTTCGTAGCAATGGCGCGTGCCGCAGGCTTTGATGCATCCCTGATTCTGGTAGCCGGCCGCGAGCGCCGCTTTTACCGCGAGGACTTTCTCGATTTATCCCAATACAACTGGACAATTGCCGGGGTGAACTTGCAAGGCAAGAATCTTTTGCTTGATCCGGCTACCAAGTTCTGCCCTTTTGGGTTGCTCCGCTGGACCAACACTGCTACTTCCGCTTTGAAGATCGAAAAAAACACCTGGAATTTCATTATCATGCCATCGCTCGGGCAGGACCGGGCGGTCGTACTGCGCACTGCGCGAGTGGAGTTGGACGACCAGGGATCTGTCAAAGGCCATGTCACCGTTACTTTTGAAGGGGGTGAGGCCCTGGAACGGCGGCTTTTAGATTTGCAGACAGACGAGGCAGGCCGAAATAAGGGACTTGAAGAAGAAGTGGCTTCATGGCTGCCGTCGCAGAGCACCGTCAAGATGAATTATTCGAAAGGCTGGCAAGAGACCGGCGGTTCCATCATAGCGGACATGGAAATCCAGGTCCCTTCGTATGCTTCCAAAGCGGGCAAGCGTCTGCTGATGCCTTCCAGCTTATTTCCGACGAAGCAAAAAGCCGTATTTCTTCACAAAGAGCGGAAATATCCAGTGTACTTCCCGTATGCATTTTCTGAACTGGATCGTGACGGTAATTAAAATGCCGCCAGGATACTCTGTGGAAACAATCCCGGAACCTATTGAGGTTAAACCTAAATTTGGAATGTACAGAAACAGCACCAAAGTTTCCGAGGCCCAGATCGTGAACACGCGCGGACTGTTTATTAGCCAGTTCATGTTTGAACCGGCGACAATATTCAGAGCTGAAGGAATTTTTTGAGAAGGCTGAGACGGGAGATCAATTACAGACTGTGTTGAATTCTCACTACCGCCGGAAAACCCCAGGCACGTGTGAACCCAGAGATTCTCCAGTGGTTTGAGGCTTTCGTTATTTATTCTTCGACTTCTTCCAGTTGGCCGTTTTCCAATTTCTCCTGGCAGGCAATGCAGTAGCGCGTCCAGGGCACGGCTTCCAGCCGTTTTGCATTGATCTCATTGCCGCAGTTCACGCATTCGCCAAACTCGCCTTCGCGGATACGCTGCAAGGCGGTCTCGACCATCGCCAGTAGCTGGCGATCATTGTTGCTCTGGGAAAACAGAAATTCCTTGGTGTAAGAGCTTGCCGCACGGTCGGCGATGTCCTGCGCCGTATCCTGGTCAGCGATGCGGCCGTCCTCTTCCGTACGGCTCACGGCTTTGCGCAGCACCTGCTGGCGCTCTTCCAGTCGTTTCTTAAAGGTTTCCAGCTTCTTCTTGTCCATGTCTTTTGATAAGTGATTTATCTTAGTCGTCATAATTATTACCGTCAATGTAACGGGAACGACGGTTAGATGCAGCCAAGAACCAGGTTGTCACCGAATTTGAGAAATCTTTCAAGGGAATAAAAAAAGCGGCCTGTTCACAGGCCGCTCTTTGCAAAGAGGCGAAGGAGGAAGGGAAATCTCTCAGGAAAGGCGATGCACGATGCAGTCCCGGCTTGCGCCAAGACACACGGATTGAAGAAGTCTCAATTCTTGGAAGAGGGTTGAAATCATGTTTAGTTTTACGTGCCTCTTTATTTGCTTCTTATATAAGCAACTCGGAAACCAAAGATTCTCCCCCTGCCTTGTGGAATACTGGACATCTAATTAAATCTTTTATTTTGTGAGCTTTAGATAGGGCAACAGAGAGATGCGGCAGACTTTGGCGTTGCAGAGCTGCGAAGTATTGGAGTTACCCGATGTGGTATCAGAGTACCAACATTAGACCTCTTCATGCTTAAGCTGTGTTTTGGTTTGCTCTTCCATGGCTTTTAACTTATTCAGAAGGGCCTTGTAGCTGATCTTGAGGATTTTGGCTGCCTGCCGACGGTTCCAGCGGGTTTGAGCCAGCACCCGCTCAATGGCTTCCCGCTCCGCTTGCATCGCCGCGCGCCGGCCAATTTCCAGCAGCGAAGGCATTTCAATTTCGACGCCATTGCTTGATTGGACCGCCGGCGTTGTGCCTCCGCCACGGCGACAGGCTGCGCTGCCATCCCGCCAAAGGAAGAAACAATAGGCTTGTGGGTGGCCAGCTCACGGATGATCTGGGCTTCATTCCCCACAATCACATAGCGTTTGACCATGTTTTCCAGTTCGCGGATGTTTCCCGGCCAGGGATACTCCATCATCTTGTTCACGGCAAACTCGCTGAACATGGAAAGCTTCTTGCCGTAGTGCTCGCTGTATTTTTCCAGAAAATATTTCAGGAATACCGGAATCTCTTCACGGCGTTCGCGCAGCGGCGGAATATGGATGGTCACCACGTTCAGGCGATAGAACAGGTCTTCGCGAAATACGCCTTCTTCCACGGCCCGCTCCAGCGGCTTGTTGGTCGCGGCCAGAACTCGCACGTCCACCTGCACATCACGCTTGCCGCCGAGGCGGGAAAATTCATGGTCCTGCAAAACGTGCAGCAGCTTGGCCTGGAGCGCAGGATGCATTTCGCTGATTTCATCCAGGAAAATAGTGCCGCCATTGGCCTGCTCAAACTTGCCCAGCTTTTGCCGGTTTGCGCCGGTGAATGCGCCCGCCTCATAACCAAAGAGCTCGCTTTCCAGCAGCTCATGCGGGATGGCGGCGCAGTTCACTTTTACAAACGGTTTTTCGCAGCGCGACGATTCCGAGTACACCATGCGCGCCACCACTTCTTTGCCGGTGCCGCTTTCACCGCGGATGAGCACCGTGGCCGTGGTGTCCGCCACCTGCTCAATCGTCATTTTTACTTCCATCATCTTTGGGCTGGTGCCAAAGAGCATGGTGAAATCGCTCTGGCGGCGCACCTGCTCCCGCAGTTGCGTGACTTCAGTAAAAAGACGCTGATTGTCCAGAACTTTGCCGATGCGCACATCGAGCTCTTTTGGATCGACCGGTTTGGTGATGTAGTCGTCAGCGCCAAGCTTTGATGCCTTAAAAATCATTTCCGGGTCCTTGATGGATGAAAGGACCATGATGGAAACCGTGGGCTTGATCTGCTTCAGGCGTTGCAAGGTGTCATTGCCGGCTTCGCCGTCCATGGAAGTTTCAACTAAAACCAGGACGGGATCGAAAGAGCGGAAGATCCGCAGGGCTTCCTGTTCGTTGGAGGCGACCGTAACTTCAAAGTTCCGGCGGGACAAGTGTGCCGCCAGGTACTTTGCCATGGCTACGTCATCGTCCACGATCAGTACGCGGGTCTTGGGGTTCATTCATGCTCCCAGCGGCAAAACAGCCCGCTTTCTACGTGGAAAGTCAAAACCGGCTAATAACTGGAACGGAAATACCCACCGGGGGCGGTTACCCCTCAGATATTGTACTCCGATTCCATTTTCAGGTATTTGGATGCCTAACTGGGACTTTTATAGCATGATTTCTGACAAAAAAGGGTTGAAAGCCGGAGCTTTCAACCCATTTGATGCCTTGGAACGAGGGAATTTGGATCGCCTAGGAGGAGCGCTTGCCTGTGATGAAGTGGTATGGAGGCCACGGGCCGCTCATCACTACTTCAATCCCGGGCAGATGCCGGGTGGCCATCTGGTAGCGGTTCTGGTATTTCTCAACTTTTTTGTGATCAATAAGGTGGGCGATATCGATAAGCATTCCGCCGGAATCAACTTTGCGGCAGCAAACGTCCTGGTCAATGGGAGAGAAAATCTTGTGGACCTGGACGGAAAGGGCGCGAGCCTTGGTTTGCCGTTCGCGTTGCCGGACCGCCTTTTCCCGCAGCCTGCTCAGATATTCACTGCCAACAGTGGCGGGCAGTTCAATCTCTTCCATGGCTTCACGCAATGAACCATCTTTAATCAACAGTTTCAAATGCATTTCCGCCTTGCCCTTCAGCTTGGTCACGCTTTCCGGTAAAACCCTTGCGATTGAGGCGGACGGCGCGACGCAACGCTTCATCGGTATCAAACACCGTGCCAAAACGAAATGGCAGAACGGTTGTGCGCTTGAAACATTCGCTGACTACATGCGCATGCTGGAGCAGGGCTTTTTGACCAAGATCGCCGGCGGGAATATATTCACTTACCAGGACGGAAAAGTCGCCGCTGGGGTACGCGAATATCTGGGCGTCTGCTATACCTTTGAGACCTTCTACGGGAACGGGACGACGAGCGCGAATACCACCTTGAACAGCTTGTTGTTCAACGATGCAGTACGCGTACCATGCCATGAGGGAGCTTCTCCTGTCGGAAAAACGTTTAGTGGGCCGGCGTGATTGTTTAAAAATCGGGCGAAGTTTACAGCGAAGAGCTTCTATTCTGCGCCAGCGGGTTTTCTGGCGCATAATATATCCTAAGCTGAGACTGAAAGAAATGCAACAGAGACTGTGCATGAAAACTG
>CAWHQH010000013.1:0-35635 GCA_963831465.1 Terriglobia bacterium
CTGCGCGCGATGACAAACGCGTTCGTCGTCTGATGCTTGATTCCATTTCCGCCTTCAGCACGTTGTTCCGGCATACGCTCATTGCCATGGGAGAACAGCCTGCGCCCCACAAGGCGGACAACATTAAAAAACTGGCAGAGCGGACCGGGTTTGATCCCGGCATTTTTCTCAAGCTGCTTCAGGTGCGCGAGCGGACTGCAAAAGAAAATGAGATTGAAGCTGCTTCCGCATTCGCACACTATCTGGATGGCATTAACACAGTGGTTCAGGCAGTCGATACGCTATGACTAAGAAATCGTAAAGGCTCGAAAGGGATAAACGGAGGAGAAGATGAAGGGTTGGATAGCAATAGGAATTATCGTATTGCTGCTGATTGTGGGATTCAGTAGTTATGTAGCGCCAGGAACCAGATGGTCACAAAGAATGAGACGGTAAAAGCGGCATGGTCACAGGTGGATATCGTGCTGCAACGCCGCGCTGATTTGATTCCCAACCTGGTTGAAACGGTGAAGGGCTTTGCTTTGCAGGAACAGACCGTCTTTGGCGATATTGCCAAAGCGCGTTCACGCTTGCTTTCCGCCACTACTCCCTCGGACAAAATTGCCGCCAACCAGCAACTCGATGGCGCACTTGGCCGTCTTCTGGTAGTGGTGGAAAACTATCCCCAGCTGAAGTCCAATGAAAACTTTCTACGACTGCAGGATGAACTGGCTGGAACCGAGAACCGCATAGCCGTTGAACGCAAGCGTTACAACGACGCCTTGCAGGATTACAACACCTTCATCGGCCTGTTCCCGAATAGCTTGTGGGCCAGTATGGCTGGATTCAAGCGCAATGACGCATACTTTGCCGCGAGTGAAGGCTCAAAGACCGCGCCGAAAGTTGACTTCTCCGGCGTAAAACCTACACCGCCCGCACAAGCCACACCGCAACCAGCACATTAATGCCATTTTAGGCCGCGGCTCCGGCTGCGGCCTAACCTCTTAGCTGACAAGCCCAATTCTCCGTATCAAATTCTGAAACCTTGGATCTGATCGCACTTCATCGAGCATCGGTTCAACATTGAGCCAGGTCAACCCGTCGGCGCGATCATCATAGGCTTTTTCCAGCCACATCATTGCTTTGTCTTTATCGCCCAGGCCAGCGAAGAGCATTCCAAAATAAGTCGGAGGTATATAACGTTTTTTTGCTGCTGCCTTAAACGCCTCAGCCAGCTTCATCGTCTCGGCTTTCTTTCCGCTCACGGCGTAAGCCAGACCCAAAGCGGCATCCATCAGCGGCATTTCGCCGGTTTCTGTTCGTGCTTGCTTCAGGTGCGCAATGGCCTTGGCATGCTCATTCAGGCGCATGTACGCGCGACCGGCGATAAAGTGCAGCATAAAGTACTCGGGATCCAACTGCTCGGCCTTCTCGCATTCGTCCACGGCGCGCTGGTATTCACGGCCAAAGTAATAAGCAGCCGCGCACGTCGTGTGGACAGCCACCAGCCGGTGCGGATCGGTTTCCTGCACAATGCTCATCGTCTGCTCAATCTCATCAAATGCTGCGTCGCGTCTTCCCAGCGCCAGCAGCAGCCATGAGTACCACAGATGCGTGTCCGCATGGTCCGGGTTTAGCTCGATCGCCAGCTCGTAGCCCGCCGCAGCTTCTTCCCATTTCCAGTGGTAATGGTGGTTTACCAGCGCCAGCGCCGTATGTGCTTCCGCGAATGCGCTGTCCAGCTCCAACGCTTTGCGCGCGGCCTTCTCGGCCTTCGGCATGGCCTCGCGCGGCGGCAGCAGATCAAACGGCGCTATCGCCAGCAGCGCATACGCGCTCGCCAGCCCCGCATACGCTGGCGCATATTTTTCGTCGAGCTGGATAGCGCGTTCAAAGTCATCAATACTTTTGCTGATCGCCGTAGGCGTCATCTGGTGCAGGTTGTAACGCGCCTTCAGGTAGGCATCGTATGCCGCAGGCTGTACTTTCCCATTCGCCTTTTGCAAATCAGAAAGACGTGCGCTCTGGGAAAGATTCAGCGCCAGGTTGATTTCGCGCGCAATCGCCTGCGCAATGTCAGCCTGCACGCTCAGCACGTCACTCAAATCGCGCTCATAGGTTTCCGCCCAGAGCTGCGTCTGGTCTTTTAATTGGATAAGCTGCGCCGTAATGCGAACTCGATTGCCTCCGCGCCTCACCTTGCCTTCCAGAACATAGCCGACGCCCAGGTCTTTCTTCATCTGGTCGAGCGACTTGCTGCTGGAGTCATAATGTTCCGCCGTAGTGCGCGCGATCACGGCCAGCTCTGAAGCCTGCAATCGCGTGATCTGCGTGATCATCTCTTCGGTAAGACCATCGCTGAAGTAGTCGTCTTCTTTCGCGCCGCTCAGATTGCCAAACGGCAGTACCGCCAGCTTGATCTTTTCTGCCGGGCCTTCCTGGCGATGCCCGGTCGCAACTGTCCGCACCGGATTGCTGCCGCGTATTGAACCAGTCTGTCAGCTCATTGCGGTAAGCGTAAATCGACCCAAGCTTGTCATGCAGATGGCGATAAACGGGCAGCCCTTCTTTCTTCTCCCAGCGTTGGACGGTGCGCACGTCCCGCCGCAGATAAGAAGCAATCTCTTTCCAGGAATCTAGTCGATCAGCCGGATTGCTGGTTTTCATGGTTTGCGTTCCGCCGTTCCCTTTTCTGTCTCGATGTACCGCACGACATTCAGCGGCATCGCTCTTCTGCCGCGCCTTGCCGCTTGAGAGCCAATTCTACCGGGAGATACAGTCACATTCGTAGTGAAAAGAAAGAGGCCATCATGATCAGCTTTGATTCAAAAAAGACTTCCCTGCTCCTTGCAATCATAATGCTGGCCAAACTCGCTTCAGCCCAAGGCTTGCCCTGGCTTGACGATCCGCCGGCGACCGCTCTTATTCAAAACGCACCAGCCGGAGCAAACACCAGTTCTTCAAACTATGGCGCCGCAGGTTGCAACCACAACCGATCCTTCCACGGTGACCATACCCGCCGGGACCCGGGTGCTCATGGTCCTGAAGAGCCCGCTGCATACCACGTCGGGAACAGCGGGCTCCGGTCTTTACCTTGAAACTCTCTATCCTGTGGTGCAGGGCAACGGCGTCGTCATTCCCGCGCACACCCAGGTCCAGGGCGTGGTGGAAACCGATGAACGCCCCGGACACTTGAAACGCACGTCAGAATTCCGCTTCCACTTCACCACCCTGATCTTTCCTAACAATCTTGTGGTGCCGATCAACGGCGTGCTGCAGAGCATTCCCGGCGCCCGCAATATTCGCACGCGCAGCAATGACAGGACGCTTGAGCCGGTGGACCAGGCAGAAAAAGTAATTACTCCCGTTGCCGCAAGTGCCGTTGGCGGCGCGATTATCGGCTCGCATCGCAGCTTCTGGCATCGGTTTGTTGCCCGGTGCCGGGTTGGGCGCTGCTCTGGGACTTGGCGCGGTCCTGTTGAAGCGCGGTGATGAGATCAATCTGCCGCAAGGGACCAGCGTCGAAATGGTCCTGCAAGCTCCTTTTAGTCTGGAGCAGTCGCAGGTGTCAGCAAACGCTCGCTACGTTCGTCCATCGCAAGCAGTGAACGACACGCAACAGCCTGCCAATGTCGACAACGGCCCGAAGCGCAGGAAACATCAGCGCGCGGCATTCGGAACAATCAACCCATTCAGGATTCTTGTTCCGTAGTGATGAGCTTTTGGTGACCACACAAAGTCCGTGCTGCGAGGGCGTTTTATTGTCTTTCAATGAAGGAATCTATTCGTATCGCAGGGCAATCATGGGATCCACCTTCGACGCCCGGTACGCGGGGATATAGCATGCCAGCAGGGAAACAACTGCAACAATCCCCACAACCGCGGAAAACGTCACCACGTCAGTGGGTTTAATTCCGAACAAAACGCTGCTGAATGACGTGGCAAACTTCGCCGCAATGAATGAAAGTACCAGCTCCCGCCGCCACTCCGATTCCCGTAAGTTGCAGGCCGGACTTCAGCACCATCTGCACCACCTGAGAGCGTGAAGCCCCCAGCGTCATGCGGACGCCAATTTCCCTGGTGCGCTGGGCGACTGTATAGGAAATCACGCCATACAAGCCTACTGCGGTCAGCAGCAGCGCGAGTCCACCAAACGCCTGCAGCAGCGTGGATTGAAAACGCGGCGTGGTCAACGTGGCTGCCAGATACTCGTCCATGGTTTTGATGTCATAGATCGGCAAATCCCGGTCCATGGAAGCCACCACGTTGCGCACTGAAGGGAGAAATGCTGTGGGGCTCCACGCTGGTGCGCAGGCAGACGGTCATGGAACCGAAATTCAGTTGCGTATCAGGAATGTAGTATTCGGTTCGATCTTCCACGTCCAGCCTCTGGCTTTTGACATTGCCGACAATTCCGACAATCTCTCGCGGCTGGGGTTTGCCGTGATTGGAAGCGCCCGGCGTAATGTGCTTGCCAATGGGATTTTCATTGGGAAAATAGCGCGACGCAAACGCTTCATTCACTATGACCACACCCGGAGCTTTGTCATTATCGTGGTCAGTAAAGTCTCGACCGCTCTTGATGGGAATGTTGAATGTATGGAAATAGTCCGGAGTTACAACCTTAATGTCGGCGGATGGTTCTTCTGCCTTCGGTACGGGATGCCCTTCAATTTCAAAGGTGATAATGGAATTACTTCCGCTCAATCGGCAACGGGGTAACGGCCGCCGCGGAAACCACGCCGGGAAGCGCTCGCATTCGTGAGAGAAGCTGCGTATAGAAATCAATCTGCTGTTGCTCAGAATACGATTTCTCCGGCAAATCAAAATTCAGCGTGAGCACATTGTGCGGGTTCATTCCCGGATCGACAGAAAGGATACGGTGAAAGCTGCGCAGCAGAAGTCCGGCGACAACCAGCAGCGTAAGACCTAATGTGGTTTCAGCCACCACCAGCATTCCGCGCAGCCGGTTATGTGAAGCACCCGCCGTGGTGCTGCGGCCTTCCTTCATAAACTCATTCAGGTTAGGGCTGGAGGCACGCAACGCCGGCACCAGACCAAAGATGATGCTGGTAAGAACGGTGATCGCGGCAGTAAAGGCGAGCACCGTACCATCAAGCTCAGCGCCCTGAATGCGCCGCATGTTGGCATTCAGGTTGATAAACATCTTGAGCGCCCACAAGGCAAGAGGTATTGCCAGCAGCGCGCCCGCCAGTCCCAGCACCATGCTCTCAGTGAGCATCTGCCGTATCACACGGATACGACTTGCCCCCAACGCGGCCCGCAGCGCAATCTCTTTGCCGCGCGCACTGGCGCGCACCAGCAGCAGGTTGGCAACATTTAGACACGCAATCAACAAGACCACTGCCACGGAAACCAGCAGGATGACCAGTTGCGTACGATTCCTGCCCACCAGGTGCTCCAGTTCCGGGATGACCGTGGCGGCAGGAAATTTCTTGTTCGTATCCGGATATTGCGCAGCCAGGTTGCGCGCAATCAGGTTCAATTCTTCACGCGCAGTTTCCAATGAAACGCCAGGCTTCAATCTTGCGATTCCCTGCAAAAAATGGGCGCCCCGTTGTGTCGTCATCGGCTGATCTTTGGGGTCTGATGTTTCTCCATCCACGGCATTTGTGCGCCACAGCTCTGGTGGATCACCTTCCATGGGGAAGACGAATCCCGCCGGCATGACTCCCACAACCGTGTAACTCTGTTTGTCCAGCGTGATATTGCGACCTATGATGTTCTCGTCGCCATGGAAGGCGGAGTCCCATAGATGATGGCTGAGTACGGCAACGCGCGATCCCGGTTTCTCTTCATCACGCGTGAAGCCGCGGCCCAGAAGAGGCTGCTTCCCTATCACACTGAAGAAATCGCCGGAAACGCTAACGCCGTTGATGTGCAGAGGCTGCGCCAATCCCGTAAGAGTAAAGCTATCGCCATGGTAAGCGGCAAGGCCGGTCAATGATTTTGCCGCGGCGCGCATGTCCAGAAAGTCAGGATAAGACATGGCAAACGGGCGGTTAACGTCTCTTTGATTTGAGAACGCGGACGTCACATACAGCAGATGGTCCGGTTCAGGCACCGGCAATGGCTTGAGCAGCACCGCATTCACGATGCTAAAGATGGCTGTATTAGCGCCAATGCCAAGCGCCAGAGTCACAATGGCGACAATGGTGAAGCCAGGCGATTTCGAAAGGGTGCGCAACCCATAGCGAACGTCCTGAATGAAGGTAAACACACGTCACCTCTGGTGCGCCTGGCGCATTCGATTAAGTGGAATTTAGTGAATAAGGCGGGCTTACGCCATCTCTGCTGCTTGCTGCGCGGCTTCCGTTTCTTCGACCACCTTGCCGTCAAAGAGATGGATGTTCCGCTCAGCATGCTTGGCAAAGCGCGCGTCGTGCGTCACCATGCAGATGGTTGCGCCTTCGCGGTGCAAGCTCTGCAGCAGTTCCATCACGGCTTCGCCATTGCGTGAGTCCAGGTTTCCGGTAGGCTCGTCCGCCAGCAGGATGGAAGGCGATCCGCCCAAGGCGCGGGCCACGGCAACACGCTGCTGTTGACCGCCAGAGAGCTGTGACGGATAGTGGCGCATGCGGTGCGCCATGCCCACTTTCTCCAGCGCTTCCTGTACGCGCTTTTTGCGCTCAGGAGACGACATGGAGCGGTACGTCAGCGGCAGTTCAACGTTCTCATACACCGTGAGATCGCCAATCAGGTTGAAGCTTTGGAAAATAAATCCAATTTCCTGGTTGCGAATGCGGGCGCGATCAGAGAAATCCAGGCCCTGCACCGGACGGCTGTTCAGGATGTAGGAGCCATCAGTAGGAGAATCCAGCAGGCCAATAATGGAGAGCAGCGTTGATTTGCCGCAGCCTGAAGGGCCGGCAATGGCAACGTACTCGCCTTTCTTGATATCCAGATGGATGCCGGAGAGCGCATGCGTCTCAACTTCATCGGTATAGAAAATCTTGGTTACGTTTTCAAGATTGATTAAAGTTTGTCCGCTGCTTGCCACGTTGGTATTCTCCTCGAAAAAATTTGCTTGTTGCTCTTGCTTGTTGATTTACCTATCCAGCTTGATTCGGTCCTGATTGTCATAGCGCGACATATCGGAAAGGATTACTTTATCACCTTCCTTGAGTCCGCCTACAATTTCAATCGTGTTCACAGAACTGCGCCCCAAATCCACTTTCACTCTGGTCGCGGTCTTCTCGTCCGGATCAAGCTTGAACATTGACAACTGTACTCTTTTCCTGTCCAAAGGCCGGCCTGCCCACATAAAGCACGTTTTCCAGCTTCTCCTGCGTAATGGTTCCATCCACGCTCAAGTCCGGGCGGGCGCCTTTCGGCGGCGGGCCATCCAGCTTAACGTCAACTGTAACCGTGCCGGCCTGTACTGCGGGATCAATTCGTGAGACCGTGCCGTCAACGACGCCGTTGTGCGTATCGATTTCTGCCTTCTGGCCGATAATGATATCTTTCGCCTGCGTTTCCGGAATCTTCAATTCAGCCTGTAGATGTTCCGGTTGCACCACTTTGGCCAGAATCGTTCCCTGCGTCGCTCGCTGTCCAACTTGTACTGGCACTTCCTGCAGAACTCCGGGAATACCGGCACGAACTTTCAGCGCATCTTTCTGGCGATGTTTCAATGCCGCCATCGCTTTCTTCTGGTCGATGGTAGCCTGTTGCACCGCAAGCTGCGTCTCAATCGCCTTGGTGCTTTCGCAAATTCGCTCTTCTTCAATCTTCTTCCGCGTTTCCAGCTCCTTTTCCTTGCTCAATGAAGCCTTTAGGACCGCGTCAGAAACTACGCCAATCTTTTTCAGTTCTCTGTTCTGGTCGGCATCGCGCTTGGCATTCTCATAGTCTGCCTCAACTGTTGCCGCGCCGGCGCGGAGGCTTGCCAGGTCGCTATCGATCTTGGCCTTGGTGTTGTGATATTCAGCCTCAGCCGAGCGCAAATCCAGGTCCGCATTCAGGGCTTCCTGCTCCACTTGCGGATTGGAAAGCTCCATGATGACCGAATCTGCTTTTACCGGCGTACCAGGCAGGATCACAATCCGTTCCACGCGAACGTCTGTCTCCGCTGGAATCAGACGTACATCATCCGGAATTGGCACTAACGATCCCAAACCCCGGACCTGCCGCAGCATTGAGCCGCGTTTGACCGTGTCAGGCCAGATGGTTCCGGCATCAACACTCTGCAGTGCTGGTTTGAGTCTGGAAACACCTAACGTAGCGCCTAGAACCGCAATCACTGCCACCACGATGATGGCTGTCTGCTTCAGGCGCTTTCTCTTCTTCACCGATTCGTCGCGTACTATATCCATTGCACTAATAGTGTATGCACAGGCAGTGCCAAAATCATCTTAATCTGCAAAATACTGAAAAATAAGGCCAAAAATGGCTTTGCCACAGGTCTTCTGGTCCTCTGACTGTCCATTCCCGCAAACCAACTGTTCGGAAACGCACAGTTAAGGCCCATCAGCTAAAAAGCCCGATCATCCTTATAATATATAGACCAGCCCTTTTTCTTTTGGTTATGGAGAAAAATACCTCTCGCCCCCGAATCTTCTCCACTGATCAATATAAGATTACGCTTCCAGAGGGTCATAAGTTCCCAACTTTAAAATATGGCATGCTCCGACAGGCCGTTGAGAAGGAAGGTCTCTTCCAACTGGAGCAATCCCCTCTTGCCTCGCCGGAAACCGTTTCCCTGGCCCATGATCCTGCTTACGTGGCGGATTTCACCGCCGGCACTCTTCCGCCAGCAGCCATGCGGCGCATTGGTCTTCCCTGGTCAGAAGTTTTCGTGAACCGTGCCTTTGCCTCTGTAGGAGGGACCGTAAGCGCATCCCTTGACGCTTTGGAGCACGGCTGGGGCGCGACCCTGGGCGGCGGAACACACCATGCCTTTCGTTCTGAAGGCGCAGGGTTTTGCGTGTTCAATGATATTGCCGTGGCAATTCAGTTCTTGAGAAAGCGCGGCCTCATCCGGCGCGCCGCCGTGATCGATCTCGACGTCCACCAGGGTGACGGCACCGCAGAAATTTTCCAGGACGATCCCGACGTCTTTACCCTTTCCATCCACGGCGAGAGCAATTTTCCTTTTCGCAAGAAACAGAGCCGCCTTGATGTGCCCTTGCCGGATGGAGTTGAAGACGCTGCTTACCTTCGCCATCTGGACGAAGTTCTTCCCGCCGCTTTCGGCTTCCATCCGGATATTGTCTTCTATCAGTCCGGCGTTGATCCTCTCGATTCCGACGTTCTCGGCCGTCTGTCCCTCACACATGGAGGGCTTATCGCGCGCGACCGCATGGTCTTCACTGCGGCGCTTAATTTTGGCGCGCCGTTTGTTCTCACTTCCGGCGGCGGCTATTCACGGCCAATCGAACGCAGCGCTGAAGCGCATGCCAACACTTTTCGCACGGCGTGGCAAATGTTCGCACGTGTCTGGTGATATTCTCAGACTTGCCATGTCTCCCTCCGCAAAAAATTCCGCTAGCGAATTGCATTTGCTTGATCTCTCTGAAGCCAGCCGGGCGGTGCAAAAGAAAGAAGTGTCTCCTGTTGAACTAACGCAGGCTTGCCTGGCGCGCATTGAGAAACTGAATCCCACGCTAAACGCTTTCATTACCGTAACTGGCACGGCAGCCTTGGAAGCCGCACGCAAAGCTGAAGCTGAGATCGCCCGTGGAGAATGGAAAGGACCGCTGCATGGAATCCCGCTGGCAGTAAAAGATTTGGTTGAAACAGCAGGAGTAAAGACCACTGCCGCCAGTGCTGTGCTGAAAGAATATGTCCCCACTTCAGACGCGGAAGTCATTCGCCGTTTGAAATCGGCCGGCGCGATTTTGCTTGGCAAACTTAACCTGCACGAATTCGCCTATGGAGGCAGCGGCATCATTGGTCACTTCGGCCCGGCCCGCAATCCATGGAACACCGAGCATGTTACTGGAGGATCATCTTCAGGGTCGGCCGTCGCCGTAGCTGCGTGTCTTTGTTATGGTGCAATCGGAACAGACACGGCAGGCTCTATCCGTTTGCCCGCCGCCTGCTGCGGAATCACCGGACTGAAACCTACTTATGGATTAGTCAGCGCCCGCGGCGTGATTCCTCTTTCCTGGTCGCTCGACCATGTTGGCCCGATGGCGCGTACCGCCGCCGATGTTGCTCTCATGCTTCAAGCCATTGCCGCTTACGATCCCCAGGATGTTGCCAGCCAGAAATTCCCTCCGGTTTACTATCCATCGGCGATCGAAGAGAGTATCTCGTCGTTGCGTCTTGGCGTGGCGCGCGACTACTGGAATGAAGTTGATGGCGAAGTTGCGGCCGCAGTCGACAATGCCGTAGCCACACTCAGCAAGCTGACCGGCGGGACTCAAGAAGTTGAGCTTCCCACTGAGACTGATCGGACGCTCGTCCGTTGCGAGGCGTATGCTTACCACCAAAAATATTTGGCAGGAACCGAAAAAGATTACAATCCCGAAACGTTGCGGCGCATCCGCAGCGGGTCCCACGTAACTGCCCCGCAATACATCCAGGCACAGCATGAATTATTGCAACAACGCCGCCGGATCTTGCAGATGTTTGAACGCGTCGACCTCGTCATGACGCCAACAACGCCACTGCTCGCGCCTACATTTACTGAACTCCAAGCCGCGCCTGACCAGCTTCGAAACAAAGAAATGATCATGCTGCGGAATACGCGCCCATTCAATGTTTATGGTCTTCCTTCACTCTCATTGAACTGTGGCTTCTCAAAATCGGGTTTGCCAATCGGCCTGCAAATTATCGGAGCACCCGGAAATGAAGGCATACTGCTGGCCCTGGCCCACGCCTATCAAAAACAGACTAATTGGCATAAGGAAAAACCGGCGCTCAAAGGCGACTGATGTCCCTTTGCCTAGGTACAACCGTGTCTCGGCAAAACTAACGTGCGGTCAAGGATTAGTGGAGCGCTCTTGATGCCCATACCGATGTTGGGAGAACTCACGTGAAATCAAGATTTAATCATGCAATTTCAACCGACTCACGATCCCGGTTAACCAAGGGAGTTCTTGTTTCAGCCAACCATCTAATGAAGCCATCGAGTAGATGAGTGGCATAAGGATCACGGCCGTATTCATGAAATCTAAACGTTGTGACGAGTGCTTCCCCGTTTTTCCATTGATAAGGAGCGGCTAAAACCATGTTTTTGGCGAGCCATCCATACGTCACTCCCGCCAGCGCCTTCGGGAACTGCTCCGGCGGAACGCCATCGATCACATAATGCGGAGCCACTCTGCTGGATTCAAAGCCCAGGATTTTGCCAAAATCAAGCTGATTGTATGGCGCCTGATCCGTCCGCACCCAGTTGAAATTGGAGAACCAGCGTCCATCCAGTTCACATCCGGCTCGCGCCAGTACTCTCAAAGGGCTATGTGGAGGAAGGCCGGCTTCTGAATCGAGCAGCACAATTGCCCTTGCGCCAGCAGCAAGATGTTTTTCAGTCATCTCGTCCAGTTGCGATGAAATAAGCATTGTGTCCGGTTGCAAACTGGAATCAAGCTGATAGCCGGCCTGCTGCAAGCTTTGTTTCAATTCGGGCATAGTCCCGAGCGGGTCGTGAACTTGCAGACAAATTTCCTTCACCGGCTGCGGCTGCGGGAAGATGAACAATTGATAATCATTGCCGGCCAGCAATGCCCCTTGCCGAGTGCGTATTTCAATATGCAAATGTTGAGGCCCTGCAGAAATGACATTGGGGGCATCAAAAGCAATTTTCTGTAGCGGCGTGACTGCCGCACTTTGGATGGTGTCTGATATTTCAAATTGGCCGCCTGCTCCAGATGCGGTCATCCATCGCACCCTCGCGCCTTTGAACTCACGGGTGCTGTAGTGGGAAACAAGCGTTTGCAATTCAACTTTATCGCCACTCAGAAAATTCCGTTTCGGCATGTCCACCAGCACCAGGTCCGGATCCTGAAGCTTCTTCAGCTCTTGCGCAAACACTTTAGGATTGCGCCACATATCCAGAAGGCCATTTACCTCCCAGTGAATGTCTGTCATGCCAGTTATTACGTATCCCTGAATTTCTCCCTGGCGACGCATACTTTCGATTTCATGTTTAAGGGAAATAAACTGGTGCCACTGCGTCTCTTCAGCCAACGCATTGTAATCTTCAAAAAGAGTATTGAAATGGTATTGCTGAAAACGGTCCAGTAGGCCGGCCGGTCGCGTCACCTCACGGCCCCCAAAATCGCGGTCAAACCACCACGGAGTTTCCTGCGGAAATTTGGGCAACCCCCAATTCCCAAACTCAGAGATCAAGATCGGCTCTTTGCCGGTGCGTTCAGCATCGCCATAAGGGCTATAGGTCCACTCCGGACGGCTCGCTATCTCCGTGACGAACTTCTCCCATTTCTCCATCTGGTCAGGCATGGAATAGTAATTGTGAAAATCCTCAAGGTCGCTCTTGATATGGAAATTGCCCTCGCACGCGCTGTTATCAATTACCAGCCGACCCAGCGGCCGGACACATTCCTTGATCCAGTTGAAAGTATTTTTGAGCCATGTGCGCTGTGTGGCGTCTTTCAAATCAATGCCCCAGGACTCATTCATGACCGTTTGGATTACGATGCAGGCATGATTCCAGTCGCGGGCCAGCATCTCCTCAAACATGCGGCGGCCGCGCTCTGCCGCCTTCAATGAAAAATGGTCTGAGGGGTACCAGCAATCACTCCACGAGGGCATTTCACACCAGAGCAACATGCCAAGTTCATCCGCCACAGTTAGATAAACCGGGTGGCACACTTTCAGATGGCAACGAAGCACGTTGATGCCCATGGCCTTAGCCTTAAGCATCATGTCGCGTACATACTCCTCTGAAGCCGGAGTATGGATCGTTTCCGGATAAAAATCCTGATCCAGCGCGCCAATGAGATAGAAAGGCTGGTCATTCAGGAATAATCTTCCGTCCCGCGCCTCAAATTTACGGAAGCCGAAGCGCACGCGCTTTCGATAGCTGACTGCGCCCTGAAGCGAAACTTCCAGCGTGTAGAGGTTAGGTTCGTTGGGTCCCCACAACCGAACACTTTTTAAGGCGCCGCGAAAGGCCTGTTCTGACGCAATCACAGAGGGAATACTGTCTTCGAATACCAGCCGATGGCTGCTATCGTAAACGCTGAACTGGATTGAGGTCTCGGCACACGTAGTTGAATCGATCAGTCCGGGCCCGGCAAACTGTACATCCACGCCGAAATCGCCGCTCACATTGGGTGTCACATGTACTTGCTGGATGTAAATTGCAGGACAGAACTCAATGCGTACTCCCTGCCAGATTCCGCCGTTCTGCAAGTACCAGTTCTGTTTGCCGTGCGGAATCTCGTTATACATCATCTCCGGGCAAAGTGCCTGGTTGAGCTGTTCATCCATTGGCGGATCAATCACTCTCACAGCCAACTCGTTCATTCCTGGCTTGACCGCCTGCGTCACATCCAGCGCAAAAGGAGTGTAACCTCCTTCATGCGTCCCCACTGAGATGCCGTTGACAAACACTTCAGCAAAATAATCGACAGCACCGAATTTAAGAACGACTTGGCGAACGTCACTGTACTGAGGCGCTTGGAATAGGGTCCGGTACCAGGCGACTCCCATATAGTCACGCAAATCTTCGTAGAGAACGTTCCAGGGTACGCCGACACGTGCACGCCGCCAACCAGTCACGGTATCGAGATCGCTGACTTTTAAAATGCCTGAGAGATCAGTAAGAAAGCTCCAGCCATTAAGCAGTTCAAGGCGGGGCGCATCATCGGTGTGGGAATGGGTTAAGGCGGAATCCATAGGACTGTTTTTATTTTGATGGAATTAGAGCTGGACGGGTGCACAAAAACGCCTTAAACCGTCCAACTTTATTTCTTAGTCCTGTCGCATACGGGACATCCCTTGTGCTCAGCAGGCGTTCCAATCCTTATTCCTTGGTTATCCATGAAAGCCGATACCGATCTCGCTTTGAAGCAGATTGTTCTCGAGAACCATCTCGTCCGTGTGGAGATGCTTCCTGAAGTCGGCAGCAAGATTACGTCCCTGATGTACCGGCCCGACAATCGCGAGTTCCTCTTTCAACCACCTGCTCCCGCGGATGGGTACAGGATTCCCGGATATGGGGCTTTATTCAAGGACTTTGATAATAGCGGCTTTGACGAGTGCCTGCCGACTGTGGCAGCGTGCAAATACCCGGGCAGGCAGTTTCATGCCGATCTGCCGGACCACGGCGAAGTGTGGTCGGTTCCGTGGGAATGGAACGCATCAGACAATAACGTTGAGCTTAGATGCCGTGGCAAGCAACTGCCGTTCATCTTCTACAAACAATTACGGTTGAAGCAAGACAGCCTATTGATTAGCTACAAAATTGAAAACACCTCTTCCGAGTCTCTCGATTATTTATGGTCGTCGCACCCGCTCCTGGCGGTCAGGCCGGGGGACCGCGTCATGGTCCCGCCAGAAGTGCGCGAAGTGTTCATTGATCAATCGCATTCCGGCAGATTAGGTGGATTTGGCGGGAGAACGCCCTGGCCGCTGACAGTTGACCGTAACGGTGCAGCTACTGATCTAAGCTTGCTTCATCCGCCGAGCGCGGGAACGGCAGAAAAGTTTTTTACACCTCGGCTGCATGAAGGTTGGTGTGCTCTACATTCTCCTTCCAGCAATCATTCCATCACTTTTCGTTTCGACCCGGATCTGGTTCCATTCGTCGGCATGTGGATAAATCAGGGCGGCTGGCCAACGGACTCCCTTCCCAAACACTACACCGTGGCGCTTGAGCCATGCAGCGGGGCTCCTGATTCACTGGAGAAGGCAGTCGAGTTCAACCAGGCTAGGAATCTTGCCGCAAAAGAAAGCAGAGCATGGGAAGTGGAAATCCAGATTCATCCTAAGCCGCCTCGCCTATGACGAGCATCCTCCATCCCATACTCCATTCAATTGCGGCGGAATTTGTGCATCGGTTCGGGGTGGAACCGCAAGTATTTCGTGCCCCCGGCCGGGTCAATCTTATCGGGGAGCATACCGACTACAACGATGGCTTGGTGATGCCGGTCGCAATCCAATGCGATACCTGGGTTGCCGCCAGTGCGCGTAGCGATAGAAAGATATTGGTGATTGCCCGGCAGTTTCAGGAAGAATACGAGTTTGCGCTTGACGAACATTCATCGCCCCAAAAACGCTGGACAGACTATGTACAGGGCGTTGCTGTCATTCTGGAACGTGCCGGCTTTCATCTTACCGGGGCTAATCTGCTGATCACCAGCAACGTACCTATCGGCGCGGGCCTGAGCTCATCTGCTGCGCTAGAAGTAGCAACCGCATTCACCTTGATGCAACTGGCCGAAATTAAAATGGACCTGGTTCGGCTCGCCCAACTCTGCCAGCGCGCAGAAAATGAATTTGTGGGAGCCCGTTGCGGGATCATGGACCAGTTCGTTTCATGTCTCGCAGAGCAGGGCCACTGCCTGATGATCGACTGTCGTTCTCTCGATTATAAAAAACTGCCTCTGCCCGAGACATGCGAGTTGGTGATATGTAACACCATGGTACGGCATCAACTTGCGAGCGGGGAGTACAACATCCGCCGGCAGCAATGTGAACAAGGGCTCGCAATCCTGCAGCAGTCTGTTCCCGAAGCCTCTTCTCTGCGCGATATCACTCCCGAACAACTTGAGCACTATGCTCACACCCTTCCGGAACAGCTCTATCGGCGTTGCCGCCACGTGGTTTCAGAGATTCAGCGGGTCAGAGATGCTGCTGTAGCGCTTCAAGAGAGGGCATTGCCCCGTTTTGGAGAGCTCATGCGCCAATCTCATTCGAGCTTGCGCGACGACTATGAGGTGAGCTGCCCTGAGCTGGATTTAATGGTGGAGATCGCATCGAAGCAAGCCGGAGTCTATGGTGCTCGCATGACTGGTGGCGGCTTCGGCGGCTGCACTATTAATTTGGTGAAGAGAGAAGCAGTGCCGCAGATCACGAGGGAAATAGCTGCTGAATATAGGCACAAAATGAATGTACATCCTGAAATTTATGTCTCAACTGCAGCCAATGGAGTGGGCCGTGCAGTCTGACGTAATTTGGCGTAATACTTTTGCCCTAAATTCCACATCTCACTTATATCGTCCAGTGTGGGTAACCCTTTGAGAATACTTGTAACCGGTGGTGCAGGATACATTGGAAGTGTAGTTGTCCAGGCACTTGTACGCGCAAATCATCAAGTGCTGGTGTATGACAATTTAAGCCGTGGGCATGCCGCCGCTGTCCCGCCGGAAGCCGAGCTGGTGCAGGGGGATATAAGCGACCGTGAGAAGCTCGACTTTCTATTCAGGCGGTCGTCTTTGCAGGCGGTGATGCATTTCGCTGCTTCTATTGAAGCCGGCGAATCCATGCAGGTGCCGGAACGTTATTTCAGAAACAACTCCGCGTCGACTCTGACACTGCTTGAATCGATGTTGGCGAACAACGTAAAGCAGCTTGTGTTTTCATCCACCGCGGCGCTTTACGGTAATCCGGAGCGGGTACCCATCTCTGAAGAAGATCCGCTTATACCTACCAACGCTTATGGAGCATCGAAGCTGCTGGTTGAGCAGATGCTCGTCTGGATGAATCGTATCCATGGGCTCAGATACTGCAGCCTGAGATATTTCAATGCTGCGGGAGCATCCGACGATCTCGGCGAGGCCCACCAGCCAGAAACGCATCTGATTCCTCTTATTTTGCAAGTGGCTTCCGGCCAAAGGAAAGCGATCAACATCTTCGGCACAAACTATCCGACTGCTGATGGCACATGCGTTCGAGATTACATCCACGTGCGCGACCTTGCTCTGGCCCACATTCTTGCTCTTGAAGCGCTGGATTCGCAGAGCAGGCTGATTTACAACCTGGGTAATGGCCAGGGGTTCAGCGTGCGGCAGGTGATCGCGGCGGCCCACTCTGTCACCGGATGTCCTATCCCGGTCATTGAAGCCCCACCTCGCGCCGGCGATCCGGCAGTCCTGATCGCAAGTTCAGAGAAGATCCGGCGGGAACTCCATTGGCAACCTGAATATCCTCAGCTGGAGCAGATAATTGAAGGCGCATGGCGCTGGCTGCAGGCCCATCCTCAGGGATACACAACTACTGGCCGTGAAGAGCAGGTGCAATGTCCAGCGTGAAGCCTCATCCCCACAGGAGATTGAATCCGCTCACGGGTGAGTGGGTGTTGGTTTCCCCGCAGCGCACGCAGCGGCCATGGCAGGGAGAAGTCGAACCGTCTGTGCCTGCGAAACAATTAGCTTATGATCCACAATGCTATTTATGTCCCGGCAATGAGCGGGCCGGTGGACAACGCAACCCAGCGTACGCGGAAACTTTTGTTTTTGTGAATGACTATTCTGCGCTCTACCCGCTTACTCATGATCAGCAATTTCAGGAACAGGCTTGCGACCTGATCGTGGCCGAGTCAGAGCCCGGGATATGCCGCGTCATGTGCTTCTCACCCCGCCATGATCTTACTCTCTCCACCATGGAACTTCCGGCAATTCGCAATGTAGTCGAGGTTTGGGCAAATCAGTATCAGGAGTTGGGAAGCATTGAGTGGATCAACCACGTCCAGATTTTTGAGAATCGGGGCGCTATGATGGGGGCAAGCAATCCGCATCCACACTGTCAGATTTGGGCAAACGCTAGCTTGCCCAATGAGCCCACAAAAGAAACAGACAGGCAGCAAGCGTACCTGAAAAAGCACAACGTATGTTTACTGTGCAATTACCAGGTACTGGAAGCAGCAGCGCAGGAAAGAATCATTTATACGAATGACCACTTTGTCGCGCTTGTCCCTTTTTGGGCGATCTGGCCATTTGAAGTGATGCTGGTCAGTCGTGAGCATAAGGCCAGTTTGCTGGAGCTCTCGTCTTCGGAACGGGATTCACTGGCACAAATGCTCAAGCAGACCACTTCTGGCTTTGACCGCATTTTCCAAACTCCATTTCCATATTCCATGGGTTTTCATCAGGCTCCCACAGACGGTGAGGCCCATGGCGAGTGGCATTTGCATGCCCATTTTTATCCGCCGCTCCTGCGGTCAGCAACCGTGCGGAAATTCATGGTTGGCTATGAGTTGCTGGCGGGACCACAAAGAGACATCACACCTGAATCAGCCGCGCACATTTTGCGGCAAGTCCTTAATCTTCATAATTGACCATCATGCACACACAAACAGAAAACCCGCCGCTGCCAACGCAATCTCCAGAGCTTTGGGGCGGCTTTGAATGTACGGTGAATCGTGTTGGCGAGAGTTATATGGACCAACTGGAGCTCTCAGGCCATGCGCAGCGGGAAAGCGACCTGGACCTGCTGCGTGAAATCGGCTTTAAAGCAGTTCGTTATCCGGTGCTGTGGGAGCGTTTGGCCCCGCAAGGCATGGATTGCATCGATTGGAGCTGGCCTGACCGACGGTTGCAAAGGCTGCGTGAGTTGAGCATCCGTCCCATTGTCGGCTTGCTGCATCACGGCAGCGGTCCAAAGTATACGAACCTGCTGGACCCTCGCTTTCCGGAACTCTTTGCTGAGTATGCCGGCGCAGTCGCGGAGCGCTATCCGTGGATTGATGGGTATACGCCTATCAATGAGCCTCTCACGACAGCACGCTTTAGTTGCCTCTATGGCCATTGGTTCCCGCACGATAGAGATCCAAGGAAGTTCCTCGGCTCATTGCTCAACCAATGCCGTGCAACCATTCTGGCGATGAGAAAGATTCGGGAAGTCAATCCGCGCGCGCAGCTCATTCAGACAGAAGACCTGGGCAAAACGCACAGCACTGCGCAGCTTGCCTACCAGGCTGAGTTTGAGAATGAGCGGCGCTGGCTCTCTTTAGACTTGCTCAACGGCCGCATGGATGGGAAACATCCACTCAGGAAATTTCTTTCCCGTCAGGGGATCAGCGATGGAGAACTGGCATGGTTTTTAGAGAACCCGCTGCCTCCTGACATTTTAGGATTTAACTATTACTTAACCAGCGAACGCTTCCTGGATCATCGAGTCGATTTGTACCCTGCCTGTCCCATCGGAGGCAATGGCCAGGATGTCTATGTGGATGTTGAAGCCGCACGCGTCTTGAAAGAAGATCTTGCGGGAGCGGGAGCGTTGCTGCGGGAAGCATGGCAGCGTTTCAATCTTCCGGTGGCCCTCACTGAACTTCATAACGGTTGCACCCGTGAAGAGCAGGCGCGCTGGTTCGTGGAGCAATACCGCTCCGCCGCCGGACTGCTCTCGGAAGGCGTCGATCTTCGTGCAGTAACCGCATGGGCATTACTCGGCTCTTTCCACTGGAACACGCTGGTTACACGTGAAGGCGCTTACGAACCAGGTGTTTACGATATCCGCGCGGCGCAGCCTCTTCCTACCGTCATGGTGAAAATCCTGCAGTCATTCGCTTCAGGCAAATTACCTGACTCCCCTTTTCTCAAGTCTCCTGGATGGTGGCGCAAACCCTCTCGCCATACCTTCCGTGTTTGTTATTCCAAGGTTTCCGACGCACCAAGCAGTTACTCTCCGCTTCGAGTAGCAAAACGAGCCCGGCCAATTTTGATCAGCGGACGCACAGGCACATTGGGGCGCGCGTTTGCAAAAATCTGCTGCGAGCGTGGATTGGAATACCAGTTGCTATCGCGCGGACAAATGGATATTGCAGACATGCAGAGTGTGAACGCCGCAATTGAGTGGTGGCGGCCCTGGGCGATTGTGAACACCGCCGGCTACGTGCGGGTGGATGATGCAGAATTCGAAACTGAACGGTGCTCGCGGAGAACATTATGGGGCCCGCCATGCTTGCAGCAGCCTGTGCCAATCGTGGCATCAAGCTGCTGAGCTTTTCTTCTGATTTGGTTTTTGACGGACAGAAATCCATTCCTTACATGGAGAGCGACCCAGCCAATCCGCTCAACTGGTATGGGCGGTCCAAAGCTGAAGCCGAGCGCGCCGTGCTTGCGCTCTCGCCTACGGCATTGATGATTCGCACCAGTGCTTTTTTCGGGCCTTGGGATGACTACAACTTTGTCACCGCAACCTTAAGAGCGCTGCATCGCGGAGAAGAGGTCACGGCAGTCAGCGACTATGTAGTGTCTCCGACCTATGTTCCTGACCTGGTCCATGCCTCTCTGAATCTTTTGATTGACGATGCGCGAGGGATTTGGCATCTAGCCAATCAGGGTTCAGTCACGTGGTCGGAATTGGCCATGATGGCAGCGGACATGGCAGGCGTAGGGACAGGGCTGCTCACGCATAGCAAAAACTGCGATTGGAGAGCTAGGGCAGTGCGGCCCCGTTATAGCGTTCTAAGAAGCGAAAGAGCTGACGTAATGCCTTCACTGATGGATGGGCTTTCCCGGTATTTTGCTCATCCAGACCTGTCGTTGGAAAGTTCAGTGCGTCGCTTCGATGTGGAAAGCGATTTTGCTGCTTAAATTCCATCATGCGGCCTTGGTGCCGTTATGGTTGCTTTCTTTGACTTGCGAGGCTGTTTTCAGGACTCCGTTGGCGCGGCCGGGATAAACCATCTTTTTGGTAAATTCAGGAGCGGTGGCGGGGGATTCCGCGCTTATTTTGTTGAACAATGTAAGCGCCTGGGCAGTAACCTGGTCCATGTTGTAGTACTGGTAAGTAGCCAATCGGCCCACAAAATGCACTCCCGTCGTCATATCGGCAAGGGCCTTGTATTTCTTATGTATCTCCTTATTTTCCGGGCGCGGGATCGGATAGTAAGGATCGCCTTCTTCCATCGGAAATTCATAGACGATACTGGTTTTCAGGTGCTCCTGGCCTGTCAGATATTTGAATTCTGTCACCCTCGTATAAGGATGCTCATTAGGGTAATTGACGACTGGTGCGGATTGATAAAGTTCGCGGTTATGCGTTTCATGCTTGAATTGCAGTGAACGGTACGGAAGCTTGCCAAACCGATATTCAAAGAATTCATCCACTGGCCCAGTGTAAATGATTTCTTTGGCCCGCAGTCCCCCATCCAGGTCCTGGAAATCCGCGTTCAACATGATCTTAATATTAGGATGGTCCAGCATATTTTCAAACATACGGGTATAGCCATGCAGAGGCATTGCCTGATACGTATCATTGAAATAGCGATCATCGCGATTGGTGCGCACGGGCACACGCGAGGTCACGCTCGCGTCAAGCTCAGAAGGGTCGAGTCCCCACTGCTTCCGCGTGTAATTGCGAAAGAACTTCTGGTAGAGCTCGCGGCCTACGCGGCTGACAACCACATCTTCAGACGTGCGGACCTGCGCCACCGGCTCAGCCACGGAGCGAAAAAAATCGTCTAGCTGTTGCGCGTTCAGGGTCAGCCCGTATAAACGATTGATCGTATCCAGGTTGATCGGAATGGGCACGAGCTGCCCGTCAACACTGGCGACCACCCGATGCTCATACTGCCGCCACTCCGTAAATTGTGAAAGATACTCAAATACCTGGCGTGAATTGGTATGGAAAATGTGCGGCCCGTATTTGTGGACTAGAATCCCGTGGTCATTGTAATGGTCATAAGCATTGCCGCCTATATGAGAGCGCTTGTCAATCAACAGTACGCGGCGGCCAAGGACGCGGGCTAGTCGTTCCGCTATAACGCATCCCGCAAAACCTGCTCCCACCACAAGATAATCAAACATTCGGGCTCCTTGGATTCATTGATGTGACTGCCAGTTCCAGCTGATCTTTTCCCGTGAATGGCTCCTGCAGGCGTTCGAGCCTTTTTGTCACCAGGCCCCACATGCGTTGCCAGGTGCTGTCCCAGGAATTGCCGGAGAGGAATTGGTCGATGGAATGCAGCCAGCCTGGCGGAACCGCCTCCAGTGACTGGTTGATTGCTCCAGTAAAATCCTCCACAGAGTCGGCTATACGAACCAGACCGGCATCACCGTAAGGATGAACAACATCGTGAATTGAGGTTGAGACTACCGGCTTGCCTGCTGCAAGATACTCCGGGGTTTTTGTTGGACTGATAAACCTGGTTGATTCGTTCTTTGCAAATAGAATAAGGGCCACATCCCACCCGGCAAGATAATCGGGAAGCTGGTCATACGATTTCGGCCCAAGATAATGAATGTTGGCAGCCCGGGGAAGCTCCGCATCATCAATCTTCACCACTGGACCGATCATGACGAAATGCCAGTCAGGGCGTGCGGTGGCAATGCCGCGGAGAAGCTCAAGATCAAGCCGCTCATCCAGGACACCAAAGAAACCCATTCTCGGCGAGGGAATACTGGCTTGATCTTCCGGGTCCTGCACTACCTGTCTCGCCCGCCCAAAATGGCCGGCGTCGATGCTGCTGGGAAAGGCGTGGACACTGTGATGCTGAGGCCGCTTAGCTTCATAAAGGCTTTGTCCGCCTGTGAATACCAGGTCAGCCAGCCTGAACAGATTATTTTCCATTACTCGCAATAAAGGAGATGCTCCTTTAAATGCCGAGAGCTCGTCCATGCAGTCATAAACCGTGGCTAGAGGTTGCAGGTGGTCGCTGAAGTTCAGCGCCATTGGGGTGTAATACCAGCTGACATGGCGCTGAATGTTCCGTTCCAGCATCAGGCAATCCAGCATTTCACGCTGTACGGAATTTATCTCATCGGGAGTCCATTCGCTGGATACATGCGGTGTGGCCACTGTGAGATGATCCTGCCGCTGGCTCAAAACTAATTCTTCCTTGCCGGCCATCACGGGAACAGGCTCCTCCCAGAAGATGACCCGCCGCTGCTTGGCGCAACGACCCATTAAATGTTGAGGCCGCTGATAGACGAAATCCCATCGCAGGTGTGAAAAGCAGATTAAATCAAGCTCCTGCTCCTGATTGGCAGAGGAAATGTTGGATATGGCATTGCTAGGGCGGCGACGTGGAAATGGAGGCTGCGGATTGGTATTTTTCATCTATAACCCTGGTCATCACACCGTGGATTCCAAGTATTCTGTAATTTGTTGAACGCAATAACTTGGATGACACAATGTGGCAATTCGGATGTTTGCTTAGAGGGTGGTTGGCGGAAATTGACGTTACGGCTGAGAAGAGGATGTTGCTGATTCTGGCTCTTTCAGAGGGATCTTGCAGTAGCTTGTTTTGAGGCAGGTGATCTGCAAATCCCGATTTGCAGCATCGATCCCGAGAATCATTCGTGACACACGAGGATTTTGAAGCTCCGATGAAGATTGAGACATGCGTTGCTAAACCATGATTGTGGAACAATGCTCGGGTCGCAAGCTGGTAAGCCCAATTTAAGCGCCGAAGAGATTGGGATTTCTCATAGCTGCACTAGCTCATCGGTTTTGCTTTACCAAAAGTATCGACGATACAATACGTGATCACTTGGTTCCGATCAAATTAACGAATATGCCTCTGTGGTTGTACTTCAAGTCTGTCAACTCGTCGGAGAAGTTGGTGAAGTTGTAGCCGACGCCGGCCTTCAGGTTCTTGCTGATGTTATGGTAAATCGCGGTCAAGACACCGCGGCGCCGTTGGTTGATATCCGGGAGTGCAAGCTGTCGGACTTCGGCCAAGGTGTCCCATTGCTTGAGGAACCGGTAGTCGAGCCGCAAAACGGAGAGATTTGCAGTATTGTCAAAGAAGGTCGGGTCCACGCGGTCCAGGCTCGCCTCACCCAGCCGATACGCGTACTTGCCGCCTACTGACCAGTTGGCTGTGAGGTCGTAGGTAAGATCGAGCGCTGCGATGTGGCTCTTCTGCAGGAATTCGGTCGCGGTATTCTGCAATCCCAGTTGATCCGTGGTTGGAACGTTATAGAAGTATGTGTATTTCACCAGGGCGTTCAGCCGGTCATTCTTTACCGGCCGGTATGCGTAGCCAACGACGCCCTCGGTGTAGCCGCCGGTATAAAAATCGCCAAGCGTGCTATTACTGATTGAGTGATCCAGTTTGCCGAGCAGTCGCCAGCTGGGCGTTATCTGGTATTTGAAGTTATTCCGCAGAAGCAACACGGTCTGTGTGATATGACTCAGGTCGGGCTGTTCCGCATCGTCGCGGCGAAGCTCGACCGCGCTTGAGAACTGTATCTTATCCAGGCCGTACCCTAAGTGGAGTCCGGCTGCCTTACGCTTGATCTCGGCGCCGGTCGCCGAGTCGAACAGGTTGCCGAACTCCCCGCTGCCGCCGAAATTCCATTTCTCTTTGGTCACGAGGTTGATTCCGGTGGCATGCGTGAGACCGCTCTGTGACGCTGCAGTCTGATAACGCTCCTCAACGTAGACGCTGGAGCTGTCGCCGAGTCTCGTCTTGACGCCCGAGACCAAGTTGCCCCAGCTGCCGCTGTGGACAAGCTGATCGTTGTCCGTCCGCTCGTTTTCCAACGAATAGTTCAGGTAGAGACTGGTACGTTCGGAATAGAGAAAGCTCGTGCCGATCTTTCCGCCGGGACCAAGGTCTCCGTCGGACGCCTCACCATCAACCCGGAAGCGTTTCGTCAAGCGATAGGAGCCGCCGACACCGGCGCGGCTGTTATCTGGACGGCCGCCGCTTGCCGCGACCGTGTCCTGGCCAAAGACGTAAGCGCTCCATGTGTCACTCGGACTGTATTTTATCTGCGCAACCGTGTCCGTGCGCTCGCCCTGCTCCTGAGTTAATGGGACAACCGGCGAATTATCCTTGCGCATATCATCGCGGACGCCTGCGCTAAAGCTCCATCTGTTTGTCACTCTATAACTCAGGTCCAATTCCATCGCGCGCGTATCGAGCCCTTGATCTTCAGTTCTCTGATCGGCCTTGGCCATTAGAGTCAGGCGGCTGGACACCGGCATTTTGAAGATGCCGCCATATTGTTCGGTGTCTTTGATCGTCAACTGTCCTGGCGCAGAGTAACCGGCATCGAGTCTCTGCGTGTAGAACTGGAAGCGACCGTCGCGCCCTTTAATGAAGTCACTGAGCCCGACGCTTACATCGGCGCGGTAGGCGCCAGCTTTTGAGTTGGTAAAGGACGTGTCGTCAGGGCCCTGGAACCCGAACCCGCCATCATTGGATACGAGCGATGGCGAGAGGAGACCCGTGGTGCGGCCTGCCTGCAGCTTCACCCAGGAATTAGCGCTCTTCCGCAAGGTCAGGTCTGCGGCGCCAAGGTTGCTGTTGCCGTCTCCTTCATTGGAATCGGCCGTGACGCCGAGCTTCATGTAATTGTTCAACCAATAGCTACCCTGACCGCCAACCGCGACCTCGTTCAGGCTGTCCAAGCCTGGCGTGTACTCATAACGCACCACAAGAAAGGACTGATCACCGCTCAAGCCGCTGGTACGCACCAGCAGGTTGTCACTAGCGCTCGCCGAGAGCGGCTCTGAAAGCAGCAGACGGCCCTGAATGTAATCGATGTCGTAGTCCACGTTGGCCCGCAGGTTGACCACGCCAGTGACGATGTTCGAGGCCTTGTCGCGGACTTCAATACGTACGCTCTCTGAGCCAGTCAGGATATCCTGGTGATGCAGGAAGTAGAGCGACCCACCCGTACCCAGGAACTGCTCATAGCTCGCCAACGTTCCCGGTTGAGCGGCGAAACCGTCAGCCGTGATTCGTCGCTCGCCGAAGCTGGTGAGTCCGGTCCCTATGTGTGCGTCGGCTCCGTACAAGCCACGGTCGACGTGAGCAAGATCGTTGCCCACATAGTTGACCTTAAAGTTGCCCCACATTCCATAATCCTGGCCGTGGCTTGCTTTCACGTAGAACTTACCCAGTGTTGGCGCGTTTTCTTCTACTGTGCCGTCGTCGCCGAATGACGGATAGTAATAGTCGGGATTGATGCGCCGGAATAATGAATCGGGTGTCTTATCGAGGAAGTTGCTGAACAGGTCTTTCACCGGGCCTTCCTGGGTATCCGCGCTGGCCGTCAAATGCCAGCTCTGACTCACCTTGCCGTTGAGATAGAACGCCAGCCGGCCATCCAGTGAGGAATCAACGGGCTGCGCAGCATTATCACCCTGCTGCAGTTTTTCCGCTGCGCTCACGCTGTTCTTCGAAATCGTCATATCGGCAATACCCACAAAGAACATGTCCCGGCGCTTGAACTCCAGATCGCGGAGGTATAAAGAGCCGTTGCCGTCGCCATCTAGGACCGCGACTTCAACTGTTTGTGTGCCGTTAGGAAAAACTTCTTCTGCAATGAAGTTGCCCTTCGCGTCAACCGGGACCTCGCGGCCTGCCACCCAAACCTTGTGGCCTGCCGGTATGCCGCTGCCTTGCACTTTTACTGAGCCGCTGCCGAGCGGAATCTGCTGACGTGCCAGATCGTTCTCGCCGTACGCGGCAAGCAGCGCCTGCGTTGACGGCTTGTCAGACATCACGACTTTTCCAGCCGATGTCTGGTGGTAGAGCCACAGTGGGCGCGTATCCGTTTCATCGAAGTTGCCTTTCGCATCGTATGCACGAAGCAGGTATTTGAATTCGCGTGCTGGGCCCTTGAGAATTTTTTCCACCGGATGCCATTCCGCAAGGCCCGTGTCATCCACCGGGATGATTGCGAGTGGCTCGGCTTGCAATGACTGCTGCTCAAATATTCGGATTTCAGCGCGCTTGAGGAAGGCCGCATAGTTGCTATACATGCGGAAATGCACGACGGGCAGATCAAGCTCGCTGATCGGGTCCTTTACGACCACAGCGACGGGATCCGCCGCGACACCGAGCCGCCGCCGTGACTCAAGATTGTCCATGTGGAATTGAATATTGGCATTGTCTAGCGCGACGTCAGTGCAGCGCTGCACGTCAGAAGAGCTGCGGTCCAGGTCGTCGATCGGCTTACCATCGACGGTGATGTGCATCACATTCAACTCGTATGGGCTTTTCGGGCTAAGCTCCTGAGTTTGCCGGGTAACGTCGACGCCCTCGTAGTTGTCTGAAGGTAATTTTTCGTCGTACACGGCCTGCACACGCACGAACGACTCTTCACCTTGAATGAAGCCAAGGTTCACGACGTCATCGGACTGGACGTAGCCGCGTCCTTCGTGTTCGGACCGTGCGCCTGCCAATTGCGGATCCTTCATGAGCAAATCCATCGCGTGGCGGGCCCGCGCCGCGGAAAGGCCGATATCATCGTCATATACGGACGCAGTGCGGCGGTCGAGTACCTCATTCTTGGTGTAACCAATAAACCGGAGCCGAGCATTGGTGCGATCTGCGATGTCTGTAAGTGCGCGATGCAGATTCGCCGCGTAGTCTGGCGGAATGATCAACTGGCCGTTCTCAATCTTGATATTCGGAATGCTGCCCCAGGCAGGATCGTAAACCCTGGTTACCATTTCTTCCAGATCGTCCGGACACAGTTGCGGCGTGTCCGGCAACTCCTGAAGAGGATCGTTGTACCAGAATTCCACTTCGATGCGGCGATTGATCGTCCGTCCCTGCATGGTTGCGTTGGAAGCAACCGGGTGGGACGCCCCGCGGCCGTCGCTCTCGATTGCTGAAGCAGGCAATCCCAGAATTTTTTGCATTGCCAATGCGACCCGTTGCGCAATTGCCTTTGACAATGCCAGTTGGTTCCCGTAAACACTTTCATCGCGGCCGGTCAGCGGTGCGTCGTCGGTGTAGCCGATGAACCGGATCGTCACGCCCTGCTTGTCGCGCAAGTTGTTGAGCGCCTGCTGGACTTGTTTGGTAAAAGCGTCGGGAATGGAAACGTTCTCGTCCTGGTAGCGAAGTGGCACGATGAGGTTCTTCACGCGCATCCGCGTTGTCTGGCCTTCCTTGAATCGCATCTTGCAGACATCTTCCACGCGGCAGACCTTGATGCGCTTGACGTTGTCGGGCTGATTCGAATCGTGCGACCATTCCTTCATTGTCTGATCGCTGGAGAGCTGCCGCTCCACCGGCTGGCCCGGCTTGGCCGTATTGACCTGGCCGATGCTCACCGGGGCCGCCGCGATGAGGAGTCCGACAATCAGCAGTAGATGGCGTTGGATACTCATACCGTTCACCTACTCTCCGGCACGCGTAGATCCGACCGTTTGGGCGGTGCGCCGCGCCGCCAAAAAACTTCAGGCTCAATGGTCAGCATGTAGCGGTCTTTATCTGCATCCCGGTCTGCATCCCACGCTTCGGTTACCTGCCGCTTAAGCGCTTGCATGCGCCGTTCGACGAGCCCCGCATCCTCCGTATCCGCAACGTAGGAGAGGCGCAGCACTGACGGCGCTTTACGCAATTCGCCGAGAAGCACATCGACGCGCGGCTTCCACTGAGTACGGATATCCGTCTTGCCGGGCTCGAATGCCGCATCCGACAGATCGATGGCCACAACGCGATAGATGGATGCGCCAAAATCAAATTTCAAGGCCTTGCCGGCTGTAGCGTGCTTGATCTGCATCAGGTCAGTGGACATACGATAGCCACTGGGCAGGGTCCTGTCGTCGAGCTTCAGCACGAAATTGCTGCCGCGAATTTCATTCGGCACAATCGCGCAGGTGATGTGGAATCGCCCGTACTGATCGGTCTTTGCTGCCAGGCCTTGCGCCGTCACCACCCGTACTCCCGGCAGGCCTTTCTCACCAGGATCCTGAAACCCGTTTCGATTCACGTCATCGAAGACCTTGCCAAAGACGTCTGTGCAGTCGAAGGTCTGATCCGGCACCACACGAACTGTTGCGGCAGCCACACCAGACATGGGCTGGCCTGTTCCTCCTTGGAGGACCTGCGCGCGGTTGGTGAACTCGCCTTCGCTAACACCCGCGCCGACAGCGAGCAAGAGTGTGATCGTGGGATGATCGTCGGGGTCGAAGTTGAGGCCGTTCCACGCGAGCTGGCTGGCGGTCACCGTAGGCTCTGTGGGCACACCATTCAGGCGGGCAGAGCCTTTGATGTAGCGGAAGCCCGCTGGAAAGCGATCCACAACCTGCACACCTTGCGCGGACGCGCCCAGCACACTACCGAGCGTGATGGTATACGGCACGAGCTGCCCGCGAGTGACGTTGAGCAACGGCGTCGTCTTCGTGATCGAGAATGCTCCCGCGATCTGCTGGTCGACGGGGATGTGGTTGTTGTAGATCTGGTTTGAGCCGGGCACGCTGGTGCCATCCAGCGTGAGATTCAGGTAGTACTTAGTCCCAGTGCTGGCCGGAGGCACGGTAGATGGCGGCGCAAACTCCGACCCTTGTGCTTCGCAGTTTGGAACGGCAGGCAAGCGCATCGTTGATCGATCCCGGGCAAGCCGGTACCGAGAAGGCAGCGGTGGCCGCATCCGAAGTCGCCGGAATAATCTTCGACTCGCCGGCCACATAGAGCCCCGCCGGCGCCGTCACCTGGATGAGATAGCTGCTGCCCGCGGCGCATGCCGGATCCGAGAAGTTGATATCGAAACGGTAATAGCCGCCCGCCTGGGTAATCTGGTTTTGCTGGGCCGTATCGTCAAAGCAACTCGCCGGGCAGAGGAGTGCCGGCTCTCAGCATGGTAAGCGTGGCGCCCGCAATCGGCGCGCGCGTCGATGAGTTGTAAACTACTCCATTCGGCGTGATCGGCAGGTTCAGATTCTGAACGTTATTGTTAGAGGGCACGGTGATGCCGGTAATCCGCTGAAGGCTGTTGGTAAAGACTGAGTCGGCTATGCCGAGCTTTGCGGTGTTCGGGCCCGCGCCGGGCGCGGAGAACCGCAGCTCGTACCGATTTGAAGTCCCGTCGGTCGGAGCTACGTTAATAAAGCGATAAACGCCGTTGGCATCCGTGAGGACGGACTGCAACTGGACTCCATTTAGAAGCAACGCAACCGTCCAGCCCATGAGAGGGGGCTCGCCGGTATCAGGAGCCTTGTTGAAGTTAGCATCGAGCCAGGCTGTGCCGTTCAAAGTGCCGGCGCCGGGAACGGGAGCTCCTGCGATGACGACCGAAGCGCTGGCGCTAGCGGTTTCTGTTGGGGTGTTCCACGTTACCAAGCCAGTGTTCGTGATGGTAGTGCCGGCGGGAACTGCCGCAGCAATCTGGGCGCGGAAGCGCAAGTCAATGGACTGTCCCGGCTGCAACGGACCGTTGACTGTGGAGTAGTTTGCCGTTATTACCGACCCGACTACAGTGACGCCGGTTGCTAAGCCGTTCATGGTCGGCGCTGGGTTCACCAGCGTGAGACGACCGACACCCGCGCTGTTGAGATCGTCAGTCATTACGACCGTGTCTGCCTGGAAGTTCGGGGGGTTGTTCGAAGGATTGTTCACGTGCACCAGGTAGTCAAGCTGCGCGCCCGGCAGCGCAGGGCCGCCACCCACGACGGTGACTTGCTTGGTAATTGCCAACCCTGGGATTACTACGGCAACGATCTTGGTGAGGTTCCCACCCTCAAGGCTGAAAAACGCGTTACCGCCCGGTGCAATGCCACCATTGCCGAAATTGACGATCCCACTGTTCGCGTTAAATATGGTGTAGTTAATTCCCGCGGGACCATAACGGTGCGGGTCCGTTGCGATTGCGCAATTGGGGTTCGGCCCAACAGCGCTAAAAGTCCATCCCGGGAGGCCACAAACTCCATCATCCTCAAGACCAAAAATAGGGACTGTTGCGCTGGTGAGCTGGACGGCGGTTATGACTTTATTGGTGTTATTCACGACACCAATCAGGTTGTCGTCAAGGCCTTGATCGTAAGAGGGAGAAGGATTGGGAAAAGTTGTTGTGATTGACCCGTTCGCGTTGAGCGTGATCAAAATGGTGCAACCCTCATTGGCGCGTCCATCTTGATTAGCGAGATAGGTGGGACTAACACCCAGTCCCCCACCGGCATCGCCGCCGCTGATAATGGCGCAGGTCTGCGTCTGGGCAAACGCAGAGTTCGATCCCATCAGCAGAAAGACGATGCCGAAAATAAGTAAGTAGAAGTGGAGCCTGAGGCGCAGCTTGTCGGGCAAGATCGTGATCCAGCTGCCGTACCGCCTCGCGTTGTTCGTGTTCGGGGAAGTCATCTATGCCCTCGTTCCACTCTCACTAAAGTGTTTTTCGGGACCGAGGCAGTCACGCTGTGGACTGAATTTCGGCGGTCCCGCCGTCCTGGGGCTTGCGGCCCGTTAGACCGGTGACTTTGCGTCGCCATCTTTCGATGGTTTTGCCTTTGTCAAAATTGTGTCGCGAGGGTCAACTAATCAGACTTACAGCTTTCTCTAAAACCTCCTGGCCATCCGTGCCCTTCGGGCTTCGGTCGCCGGCTTCAAGTCGCCGGCAGGAAATCTATCGGGTACGAGATCGTCACGGCCTGTACCCCATCCTTCGGGCCGAAATTGATCGTCTTGACGCGGTTCACTACCTGAGTAACGAGATCCGGCGCATCCATGTCAGTGGATTGCAGCTGGCACATTGACACGGAGCCGTCCGGCTCAATCGTCAGGCGCAGCACCATCTTGCCTTGCAATGTCGGATTGATGCGCAGTGTCCGGTTGTAATCCCGGTAGAAAGCAGACTTGTAACGATCAAACACAATCTGTATTTCTTCGTCGGTGCGAGAAGCTCCAAGGCCGCTGTGCGCCTTGGGTCGGCCGTCGCCGCCGCCGATCCCCGCGATAGAACTTTTCGCGCGGGCCACCTGCAGACCGGGTCCGCCCATGCCGCCTCCGCCACCGCCTCTGCCGCCGCCACCTCCCACATTGCGGCTCAGCGAGCCGGCATCAATACCACCACTTGATCCCGGCGTATTGGTCGTCAACAAAGAGTGTGATGATGCCTGTCCCGTTTCGTCGGCGGCAGCGTAACGCGCATCATTTCCGAGACGCGGCGCGTTCTGGTCCTGCGCCAGACTCGCAAACTGTTCTTTGAATGCCAGGATGCCAGCCCTGCCTATGTTTGGCTCAGGCGGCGTTGCATCCGCGGAGAAGCCTTTTCCCGGACCTGCTGGGAGCTCAGGTTTCCCTGGCCCTTTTGGAGCTTCAGATGCCTTAGCGCTCGCTGCCCCTGTCGCCTTTGCCGGAGGAGGCGGGACAGCAGCCGGCGTGACTGGGACCGCCGCTGGGCGATAGAAAACGATGTCGAGCTCTTTTTGCGTGCGGTTCGCGCCGCTGCGAGCCATGAATGAAGCCGCAACGAGCATCAGCAAGGCCAGCAAGATGGTATGAACAACAATGCTCTCCACCATGCTGCGGGCGGAAATAGCCCCGGATTGTCTTAACCTGCCGATTTCCATGGTTGTGTCCAAGGCAGCCACCTCAATTGGCCGTAATAAATTCGACCTTCAAATCTTCAACACCCGCCTTCGCAAGATCGAGGATGCGCAGAACTCCCTCGTAGTTCAGGCGGTCATCTGCAGCCAGAAACAGAACACGCTTATCCGGGGGACGGCTGCCCAGGATGTCTTTCACGCGCGCGGGCAACTCGGTTGCAGCGATCTTTTGATCGCCCAGTATCACGCGACAATCCGTCGGAAGCCCCTCTGTTGCCGAAGGCTTAAGAATGCCGCAGGTAGTGGCGGAGATGATCAGGATCAGCTTCGATTCCTGGGACTGCGCGGGCGTAGCGTTGCTCGAAGTCTTAGGAATGTTGACGTCATAGCCCTGCATCAGCAGCGGAACCACGACCATGAAGATGATCAGCAGCACGAGCACTACGTCAACCAGCGGCGTAATGTTAATTTCGGACTGCAGATCGGATCCGGAGCTGCCTCTGTTGAACTCCATAACTTACTCTCCTCGCGTCCCTGTGCTGGGGCCTTTGGCGATCAGCCCTACTCCGCGGAAGCCGGCCTGCTCGACCGCTTGCATGGCCTCTCGGACCTGGCGGAAGTTGAGCTTTGCGTCGCCGCGAATCACGACCTTGGGTTCTGTCTCGGCCGCTACTGCAGCGCGGAGCGCGTCGCCGAACTGCTCGGCTGCGACGTGCCTATCGTTGACCCACAGCCCGCCGGCCTCATCGATGGAAACCAGAATCCGGCCTCTCTCATCGCCTTGCTGAGTCGGCTTCTGCGTTTTCGGCAAGCTGTACCTCCGGCCCTTTTCGCATCTGCGGCGCCATCACCATGAAGATGATCAGCAGCACCAGCACCACGTCCACGAGCGGCGTGACGTTGATGGACGCGTTCATTTTGGAGGTTTCACCGAGCCGCATAAGTTTTATCCTCCGCGCCCGCCGACGCCTTGGCAACCCGGTCGATCTGCGGCGCCTTGAAGAGGCGGTTCACGAGTTGGGTTGAAGCCCGATTCATCTCGATATGGAAATTCTCGATTCTGCCCGTAAAGTAGTTGAACGCGGCGACGGCCGGAATTGCGACGAAGATGCCCAGCGCCGTGGTGACCAGGGCTTCGGCGATGCCGCCCGAAACAACAGACATACCGCCGGACCCCGTGGCCGCGATGTTTCGAAAAGCGTTGATGATTCCTGCGACGGTTCCGAAGAGACCGACGAACGGTGCCGTGGAGCCGATCGTTGCCAGGAACCCGAGACCCTTTTTCAATTCGACCAGCGTTTCCGACATGGAATCTCTCAGCACGCTCGTGACTTGGTCGAATGAAGCGGACGGATCGCCTCCCGCCTCGCGCACGCCGTCATACTCGAGGATGCCCGCCGCAACCACCTGCGCCACGTGGGATTTCTGATGCTGCTGCACGGCTTCAATCAGTTCCTGGACCTCTCCACCGTGGGTGAACTTCGCCAGTAAGGGTTTGAAAATCTGCGTCTCGCCAGCGGCCGCGCGGAAGCGGCGGTACTTATCAACCATTACTGCCACCGAAAAGATGGACAGCAAGGCAAGGCAACACATCACGCCGGCGCCAAATAGGCCGACATTTCTAAGCAGTTCCGTAAAGGTCATGGCATTCTCCTATGCGCCGCAGCCGGGCGCGCCGCATTCATTTTGGTTGGCGCACCGCTGGGGCACACCGTTTGCGACCTGATTCCGTAATAACCCGAACATCCGCATGAATGATTCCTTGTCAATTGGTCGCCTCAACTCGCGGGCACCTCTAAGTGCCGGACGCGTTTTCAAACTGTGAGATGAGTAGCGGCTCTGCCAGAACCAGAGCGATTACAACTGAATGAATGTGCCGCATATTTCATCTCCCAAATTTTCCCTACGCAGTTCCTGGACAGCACTCTCTTGACTGGGAAGAGTATTGAGCAGACTGCGCCGGGCAACAACAGTACACGGGTTCTAAGGTGTTCTCTCGCCGGGTGCCAATACCTCCGTCAAGTTAGTGGAAAGGTTCCAATGGGTATCTCTAGCTCGTCCATCAGGGCAATAGATGGGCTGGTGTTTACGAATCTGCAAATGGCCAAAGGTAACTTTCTATCAAGAGAGCGCGGGACGCGGCAGGCTGAGCGGCTTTTATTGCGAAGTGCCAGTTATATTGGTAGACATCAATGCACCATCAGATAGGAAATGACAGCCGGAACAGAGCTTTCATATCCGGTGACCGTTTCAGAAACGATCCCCGGCGACTTGGCGAGCAGGAACAGATACCCAAGAATTCTCTAAGAGTTTTCATGGGCAGATTCGCGGATCAGAGTGGACTAGAGCGAAGAAAACAATCGCATTTTCAAAATTCGTCATCTCGAGTTCCCGTCAATGAGGGCGCGCAGTCGGGCCCCATTTGCGCGCCGTTTTGCGCGTAATGGGCAGAGCGCCCGAATAGGGACGAGGGACCTTTTGTTCTCTAAACATAAGGTCTCTCAGGGCTACTCGCCCGCTGATGAAAACGCGGCTCGTTTACGCCCTTCGAGATGACGGTCAGTAAGGAACTGAATAAAGTACGAAAAACTGAAATCTCTCGATCGCTTCCAAAAAATCACTTCATCTAAAACGCAAACGGCTTACGGCTTCTTTTCCGACCTGATCTCGTAATAGCGCAGCTCCCGCATGAAAACTTCCTTGTCCACGGGCTGCCTGGAGTCGTCGAGCATCGGCGAGATGCCAGTCGCGCGGCCAACTTCCGAACTCTTCCATGGAACGATGACCAGTGACGTAGGCGCTTCCTGATTGCCCAGAATGGACATGCCCAGCGCTTTGCTTCCCGGGACGGAGGTCAACTTCGGATCTTGGTCCGTTTGTGCCTGGGGCTCTTCCTCCGGTCCTGCTTCCGTCTTTGCCTGCGCTACTTCAGTCTGTCCCGGTTGCTTTTTCGTCTCTGCCTGCGCTTCTGCCGTTGCTTCCGCAGCTGGTTTCGTTTTTGCCGGCGCTGCTTTCTGCGCCTTCACTGCTTCGGTCTTTACGTGCTTCTTTGTGGCAGCGGCGGCAGGTTCGGCCTCCGTCTTTTTATCCGGCGTTTTGTCGGTCTGAGCGGCGACACTCGTCGCCACCAGCAACACAAGCAGCAAGTATCTCTTCATGACTTCTCCTTTTTGCCCGTGCGTTTGCGAAGGTCGGCAATCCATTTCACGACCTCGGTGTCATCCGGAGCGAGCCGGCTGTATGCCTGGTAATGCTCCAGCGCGCACGCGTAATCCCCGAGATATAGATCGCACAGTATGGCCAGGTTCCTGTGCGCATAGTGGAAGTCGGGAAACTGTGCCAGCGCCGCCTCATAGCTGGCGCGCGCCTTCGCAAACTCTCCTTTGCGCCGTTGCACCAGGCCAAGCTCGTTGTAGGCGGCGAGGTGGTGTGGATTCAGTTCCAGCGCCTTGCTCAGGCTGGCTTCAGCGTGGTCCAGGTCGCCGGTGCGGGCATATGCAATGCCAAGGTTGATGTGCGCTGCCGCTGTTGTGGGCGACTG
>CAWHQH010000014.1:0-70266 GCA_963831465.1 Terriglobia bacterium
CATGTGCGGCCCCGGAAAATTTCCTATCGCTACTCAAACGCTACTGAACGTTTAAGGCTACGTCGTCAAGGACGAACGAGGTTTGCAGGCTGGTGTCTTCGGTTCCGGTGAACTTAATCACCACGGTCTGGCCGATGAAAGAGTTCATGCTGAACGAATGCTGCTGGTAGCCAGTGGCATGGTTCAGGTTGGAGAACGTACCCAGCGTTGCCAGGACTGTACCGCTGGTGTTCAGCACTTGGACCCTCAGGGTGTCGAACGCCGTGGTGGTAGTGGTTTCCGCAGTGTCAATGTGCAGCCAGAAAACCAGGGTTGCACTGGTTTTTCCCGCGGTAATGGCCACGGTCTGCGCGGCTGAATCAGTATGAGTTGTGCCGTAGCCGTCCATCCATGCATCCCATGCTCCAGTGTGCGCGGGCTCTGCGGTGGAATTGTTCAGCACGCCGGCCGTGAGCGTCCACGGGCTGGCCGCGCCGGTTTCAAATCCGCCGTTGACGATGAGGTTCGTCGTGCCGCCCGCATTGATCGTGAGGCTGATCGTGGTTGTACGAGACAGACTTCCGGAAACGCCGGTGATCGTGATTGTCGAAGTTCCGGTCGTCGCGGTTGAGCTGGCCGTGAAAGTTAGAACGCTGGTTGAAGTTGTCGGGTTGGTGCCGAACGAGGCAGTTACGCCTGAAGGCAGGGCCGAGTTCGAAAGCGTCACGCTTCCAGTAAAGCCGCCGCTCGGAGTAACCGTAATCGTTGAGCTGCCGTTGCTTCCCCGAGTTACGCTCAAGCTGCTGGGCGAAGCCGACAGTGAGAAGTTAGGGGTGGCAACGCCGTTCACGGTCAACGAGATTGACGTCGTGTGGCTCAATGTTCCAGACGTTCCAGTGATCGTTACCGATGATGTTCCGGTGGTTGCGGTTGAACTCGCGGTGAAAGTCACCACACTGCTTCCCGTTGTCGGATTCGTGCCAAAGCTGGCCGTAACGCCGCTCGGCAGGGCCGATGTGGAAAGCGTTACGCTTCCCGTAAAGCCGCCGGACGGAGTCACGGTTACCGTGGAGCTGCCACTGCTTCCCTGCGCTACGGTCAAGCTGCTGGGTGAAGCCGACAATGAGAAGTTCGGCCCCGAGACAACCGGGAAGTTAACGCAATTATTCGCGGAGTTGGAAAATTCCAGCTGAATTGTGTAGGTGGTGCCATTGGCAACGTACGAACCTTGCTGGCCGTTGCAGATGTCGCCGATTTCGCCGTTCGTCGAGTCATACCATGCGAGCGGCGGCCCGATGACTGTAGCGATCCCGACCTGCGCATCCGTCATGGCCTCTGTCAGTTCGTGGCTGGTAACCGACGTATAGTTGCCAAACACGGTCGATGTGCCGCAACCGCTGGAGCAACCGCTGCCTGCCTGCATGTCCGGCAATACGCCATAAAGAACATGCTTCGAGTTAAGCGTGCTGGACGTGGTGCCGTGATACGCGCAGAATCCGCCGGCCTGGCAGCTATTGCTGCCGCCCTGTGAGATCGTTTTTCCCGGCGGGAAATAGATCATATAAAGAGTATTGGGATTCCCTAGCGCATCGTTGGTTGGCCCGGGCAGGTGTCCCGCATTGATCTGGGCAAGAAGTTCTGACTGGATCTGCGCATCGGTAATCGTCGAGCCGTTATTGCCGGAGGAGGGAACAATCTGGAACAGCCCGCCGAATGTGCCATTGCCGAAAACCTGGCCGGTGCCTCCAGAAATGTTCGTGTTGTACTGCTGCAACAGGCTGATGAGCCCTGTGCTGGTGATATCAGCAAAGAAATTGCCCATGGTCGGCGATGTTGTTCCGGCGATTTGCGAGTTGTAAGAACCGCTTCCGTACAGCACTTCTATCACCTGGACGTTGGAGATGATCGGTCCATTGTGGTAGGTCAGGTGCGCGCCGGCTGGGGCGGCAAACCCTACGGGGCCCATCGTCGCGGTATTCGGATCGCGCCATGGAACGCCATGGAACTTGGGCTGGAGGCTCAGCACAGGCAAAGGCTGAACGGTATTTCCGGCAGCCGCCGGCTGCTGGGACGCTGCTGCGTCTGCTTCAGGGGAGTGTGAAACCTGCGCCATAACGGGCAGGGCTAGAAGAACCAAAACGAGACACAGAAAGCTGACGGGACCACGCAACAATCGAGACATTCTTTGCTCCTTGTTCAAGTCAACGCTTATGCAACATCCATTCAAAATCCACGTTCTTTTTGCTTTTGCGATTTAGAAATAGTTGAAGCCAAATAAATAAAGCGGAAAAGTTCCTGAAGTGCGACCTAAAATTGCGTTACTCCTATAACATTCTGTGTTTCGTGCCCACGCGCCACGGATCCCAATTTCTTTGCATCGTGGAAACGTAGTGACGTGAAGAAACCTTCACGCTGGAGTGACGTGTTCCTGAACATTCTTTGTCTCCTAAAAATTCGGTTGTCGTGGCCGGTTGAACTAATTTCGATCAGAGAAGAGGCAGGTTGAGCCTATACGGTCTTGCCTTGTCGACTGCGTACATAGTACTAAACCAGCAGTGACCCTGAAGAGTTTTTTGGTACAGTGTCCTCTTTTTGCCAATGAGATTTCCCAATTTGGGACGGCTGCAAGAACAGATATTTTGTGACAGATCCTTTGTCGGACTAAGTATTTGGATCTTCGACCACACACTTCCAATCAGCGTCATCACTGGTCAGGGGTTTAACTTGTTAGCGACGTGGCTTATCACTTTATGACTGCGTGTATCGGACCGTGTGCAGGAATTTTCAGCGCAGGGCGCCTTCGATCTGCGTGCACGTTCTACCCATTTGCCAAACGCGGACGCGAAATGGGCTCCGAGAGCCGCGTACGCACTTGATAAATTCATAATTTGAGGCTGCCGATTCTTCTTCGGGATCAACCCACTCAAGCACTGTGCCCAATCCGGCAAAAGCACCGCATTTAGCCTGTCATCCCACTCCCTGTTTTATAATTGAATATCCCCTCATCTTTGGCGGTGCTATTAAGGGATAATTGTGGCCGCAGGCCGCACAGGATAATTCATGGCGACAACAATCGATTTAGGCGTCCAGGAAAAGGCGTTGCACATGCCGCCCCCGGGCGCAAAGTAAATGACTTCAGCATTCAAGTGGCTACGGTGAACGGCTCGGGATCGCAGTCGGCCAACACCGTGCTGTTGCGCAGCATTTTTCAGATGGGCGTTCCGGTCTCCGGCAAGAATCTTTTTCCATCGAACATTGCCGGCCTGCCCACGTGGTACACCATCCGCGCCAGCAAGCATGGCTACATCGCGCGCAAAAAAGAAATTGATTTTCTGGTGGCGATGAACGCTGAGACCGCGCAGGAAGATGTAATGTCGCTTCCGGCTGGCGCTGCCTGCGTTTATGACGAGCCGCTGAAACTTTCCGGTCTTCGCCAGGACATTACTTTTTATCCCGTGCCTTTTGACAAGCTGGTGGCGCCCGTATGTCCTGAGGCCAAGCTGCGCCGGCTGGTCAAGAACATGCTTTATGTGGGCGTGGTGGATGCGCTGCTGGGCATTGAGCGTGAGGAATCAGAGAAGGCGCTGGTCAAGCATTTTGCCAAAAAGAAAAAAGCCGCAGAGCTGAATACTGCCGCCATCCGCGCCGGATATGACTACGCTCTTGCCACCTTCACCAAGCAGGACCCGTTCTGGGTGGAGCGCATGAATGAGAACCAGGGCAAGATCATTGTCGATGGCAATGCCGCCGCGGCCCTGGGCTGCATGTTTGCCGGCGTCACGGTGGTGACGTGGTATCCCATTACGCCATCAAGTTCGCTGGTGGAAACGCTGATCGATTATCTAAAGGAATATCGCATTGGCCCGGACGGCAAAGCGACGTTCGCGGTCGTGCAGGCAGAAGACGAACTCGCTGCTGCAGGCATGGTGCTGGGCGCAGGCTGGGCGGGCGCGCGATCCATGACTTCAACTTCCGGCCCGGGCATTTCACTCATGGCGGAATTCATTGGTCTGGGTTATTACGTTGAGCTGCCTGGGGTGTTCTTTGATATTCAGCGCGTTGGTCCCTCAACGGGTTTGCCCACGCGCACCATGCAGGGCGATGTTCTTTCATGCGCGTTTCTCTCGCATGGCGACACCAAACACATTCTGCTGTTTCCTGCTTCAGCGGAAGAGTGCTTCACCATGGCCATGGAGGCATTTGATCTGGCGGAGCAATTCCAGACGCCGGTCTTTGTGCTTTCTGATCTTGATCTGGGGATGAATAACTGGATGGCGCATCCTTTTGATTATCCTGAAAAGCCGATCGCGCGCGGCAAGGTTCTGAACGCAGAAGACCTCAAGCGCCGGGGCGGGTTTGCACGCTATAAAGATGTTGATGGTGATGGCATTCCGTATCGCACGATACCTGGCACGCCACATCCGGCGGCGGCGTATTTTACGCGCGGCAGCGGACACAATGAGAAAGCGCAGTACAGCGAGCGTCCGGACGATTATGTGAACAACATGAACCGGCTGGCGCGCAAGTTTGAAACCGCGCGCAAGTTTGTTCCAGCGCCAGTGAAGGAAGTCAGCGGCGGGTCAAAAATCGGCATTATTGCCTACGGCACCACGCACTGGGCACTGACTGAGGCGTGCGACCAACTGCTGGAAGAGAACAATATCGCCACGGACTATCTGCGCGTGCGCGCTTATCCATTCACGCAGGAAGTGCATGATTTCATCAAGAATCATGACCGCGTTTACGTGGTGGAGCAGAACCGCGACGCGCAGATGTTCCAGCTTATCAAGCTCGATATAGCGGCTGACCAGGTGACCAAGCTGCGCAGCGTGCTCCACTACAACGGGCTGCCCATTGATGCGCGCTCCGTTACTGACGCTATAGTTCTCAGGAGATTTCCAGGAGGCCAAGTAATGTCCGCCACCACCACACCCACTCCGGCGCCTGGTTCTAATAATCCGAAGACAAATCACGCGGGGCTTACCGTGCTCGATTATCGCGGCAGTAAAACCACGCTGTGCGCGGGCTGCGGCCACAATGCCATTACTGAGCGCTTGATTGATGCCATGTATGAGATGGGCATTCAGCCGGAAAATATCGCCAAGCTCAGCGGCATCGGGTGCTCATCCAAGACGCCTGCATATTTTGTAAGCCGCGCTCACGGCTTCAACTCCGTCCATGGGCGCATGCCGTCCGTTGCCACTGGCGTTGCGCTGGCCAACCAGAAGCTGATGCTGATAGGCGTCTCCGGCGACGGCGACACGGCTTCCATCGGCATTGGACAGTTCATTCACCTGATGCGCCGCAATCTGCCGATCATTTACATCATTGAAGACAACGGCGTGTACGGACTTACCAAAGGGCAGTTCTCCGCCACGGCGGATTTAGGATCGAAACTGAAGACCGGCGTGATCAATGATCTGCCGCCCATCGATACCTGCGCGCTCGCGATCCAACTGGGCGCGACATTTGTGGCGCGGTCATTTTCCGGCGACAAGAAGCAGTTGCTGAACCTGCTGAAAGCGGGCATCGCGCATCGCGGCACCGTAATGCTTGACGTGATCTCACCGTGCGTTACCTTCAATGACCATGAGGGTTCCACCAAGTCCTACAAGTATTCCAAGGACCACGAAGAGCCAATCCAGGAAGTGGGCTTTGTGCCGAGCTTTGAAAACATCGATGTGGATTACGATCCCGGCACCACGGCGACCGTGCGCATGCATGACGGTTCGCAACTGCGTCTGCGCAAACTTGATCGTGACTACGATGCGACAGATAGAGTCGGCGCCTTGCGGTTGCTGACTGAATCGCACGAAAAAGGCGAGATGCTGACCGGCGTGTTTTATGTGAACACCACAGACGCCTAGCTTCATCGAACAGCTCAATCTGTCCGACACTTCATTGGCCAGAATGCCGCGAAGAATTGACGCGCCCTTCACGCCAGGCACTGGACGAAATCATGGAAGAGCTGCGGTAAGCTCGAACCCGAGCGAAGGAGGGAACCCACACTGATTTACACCGATTCAGTTCAAGAGTACCAGTTTGAATTTCGTAAATCCGTATTATCTGTGTTTTATCCCTGGTGAGATTTGCCTGCAGAGACAAAAAGAAAAAGCGACAAAAACTCCTAGAAATTCCCTTTTTTCCACTGTGATTTTCTCTCGAAAATCGAGCTGAGACATTCTTCAGGGCATCCCATTATGGGATGACAGAAAAGGACAAGATCCTGGTGATATCCCGTGATCCTGGGTTGGCGGATGTGCGCAGAAAAGTGCTTGAAAAGGCAGGTTTTGAAGTCCTGGCCGCCAGGGATTCAAGTGCGATTGAGCCTACATGCGCGGTACACAAACCACGCCTGGTAATGATGGGATATTCTCTGTTGCCTTCAGAAAAACGCCTGGTGTGGGCAGCGGTCAAAGAACATTGCGATGTGCCGGTGCTGGAGCTGCACAGAAAGAAAGGTCCGGAACTGATGTCGCCGGCGTTTTTTCACGAATCCATGGTGCCCGATGATTTTTTGAACACGGTGTTAAAAATTTTGAGGGGCGGCGAGGGAAAATAAGGACATCGCTAAAAAATTATAAGGGGACACGGCTTCCGGTCCATGTCCCCTTTAATTTTCATCGACGGATGAACCTGCTTCTGTAGTAGTAGAGTCAAAAAGCTTCCAGGAAATATAGTGCCGGCAAGATTTCTGCGGCTTCAACGGGTATTGCGAAACGCGCCAAATCCCTGATTCGGACCGCGTAGTTTTGCCATCCTGCTATTGATGGGAGTCACTTTGCCTTCAGCATGGTGATGAATTTGAGCTGGTTGCTTTTGGGCGTTGCTTAGATCATTCTGTGGCTTCTTCTTGTGCGAAGATGATTTTTTAGCGCCCAAAGCGATGTCGGCAAAGTCCAGGTATCTGTTGGATCGGACCACGCAAACGGGCTCAAAGGCCAGAGGCTTTGATGTATGCGCACGTCGCGGAGCTATCCAGACTCCTTCCGCAAGAAGATTGGGCTTAACGAGTTTGCGGGGCCTGGATTTTCTGGGCATGTTGACCAACACTGAACAAAATCAACTCACCCGCATGTATGCGCTCAGTCGATACGATGCGTTTCTCATTATTGAGGATCGCTAAAATGTTTCTAATGTGAAAGCGCAAAGTTCCGCCGCAGAGATTATCTTTGAAAATCTACGCCCGGTACCGAAAACACGAATTTGAGAAATAAGTTCCACCTTTTAATAAAAAGCGAATGAGCGATGGACAGCCCAGGCTTTTCGATTAGAACTCGGCAGGAGAGACTCAGGATTATCTTGGCCCCGGCCATGCGGCTTGCATCACACTAAAACGAGGATCATGGAATGCGGCCCAAGAGATCTTCGTTGTTTCTGGTAAAATCCTCGCCCAACGATAACGTTAAGCGCCCAGCGTTTAGCACGGACGAAATCGTTTGCCAGAGCGGGAATTATACGGTGCGACACCTGAAGCATCGTCTCCCTCACGAAGTTACTCTTCTTCGCGACCAGCGATTTCCCAGATGCGCAAAGTGCGATAACGCCGTAATTTTTGAATTAGTACAACCTATGGCAAGTGAAGCCGAAGCTGCTAACTTCGCCACGCGAATCTTCCTGTATGAGCTTCCCGTGCTGGAGGATGATCAGGCAGCTGCGAGCTAAGCTTTTTCCTTTTGCGAATGATTCAGGTTTTCCAGGTAAGCGCTGACGGCGGAATAGGCGTCTTCAAAGCTGTATTCCTGTCCCCATTGAATGATGGCCGCCGAGCCGACTCGCTGAACGATCCAGTGATAAATAGTTCCATCAGGGCGAGCGTCCAGAAGGATGTCGGCGATGTAATCGCCAACAGCAAGTCTCGTATTGGGAGGTTCCGAAGCCTTTTTCGCTGCGACCAAGTGGCGATCCTTTAAACCTAGGCTGGCAAATGGGGGAATGAGAACTGCTCCATTAGGATTCATTTAGAATTGGATTGGTTGCCTGGCAGAATAGCTGAATCCGCTGGCTTACAACCAAAAGGCAACGAGCACTACTCTAAGCGTAGGTTTCGAGTCCCCAACGTCGCGAAAAAAGCGTTGAACCGCGATAGACGAAAGCGCAGATCTTAAGAAGATGCTGATGGGCTGCGATAATTATCAGGATTTGTGGCGCTCTGTTTTGTGAGTGATTGCTCCGGCCAATCGCTGCTGGAGATCATTCACCGATTGGCATAATGACTGGATTCCCTCCGTCCGAACAGTGATCAAGCCCCGCTGGATATCCCCGCATAAGCTTCTGACCAGCTGATCAAACCTTCTTAATCTTTCGGCAGAGAGAAAAGCCAAAACCGTGTCTGGATTTTTCTTAATGCGCTTGGCGTTAATCAGTTCGCTAACGCTCCAGGCCGTCAATCGGACATTATCTACGGCATGGCGAAACTCATTCAGAGCGACGGAATCGGGATTTGGTTCTGATTTCAGGCGCTGCTCAAGCCGCTTTAATTCAGCGGAAAACCGATTGATCTCTAAAGATAGGTCTTCAAGAGGCGCGTTCATCGTTCTCTTCTACCTCACTTGCACGACCACTGTAACCTAGAAGCTTTGATTTTCTGACTGCCGCAAAACGCCTAATATAACTTTGGTAACTGAAGCGCGACGCGGAAGCTCCCCTTAATTCGTTGATGCGTTTCGGACATTGCTCGCCAGCACGCCTTTTATTGACGAATGCGTTTGCACGCCTTTATCCGAAACCTTAAAGCGGTACTGCTTGGACCGCCGAAAACCACCCACTGTTACATACCAGACATACTGCGAAAAATTCATTTGCACAGAGAATTCTGGGTTACAATCCGCTCACTTTAAACCTAAAGATCAAATGTCCACCCAGACGTCCAAGCCGCGCTTTAAGCACAATCCTGTGCGTGGGATGCCGGAAAGAGTGGAGTCGTTTTGCCTGCGTTGCGGTCAATTTGTTGGCGCCAGCGACAATCCCAGGTCATTGAAGATCGCTGAGAAGGCCCACCTCTGTCCGGAATCTAAAGGCCTTAAAGGCTTGGATTATCTTCAACTGGAGCGTGGCCATCGGAAAAGACATCGCCGCCCAATGCGCTAATCGACCATTGGCCTCCAGCTTGTAACCGCTTGGATTCTCTGCCTTTAGGGTGTAGCAAAGGATGTTAATATAACCAGAGATGCCATTAAAGACATTATTCCTGAATCCTCCGTCGTTTGAGAACTTTGACGGTGGCGCCAGTTCGCGCTGGCCTGCCACCCGCGAAATTGAGTCGTACTGGTATCCGGTATGGCTGGCATATCCGGCTGGAATGCTGGAGGGCTCGCGGCTGCTGGACGCGCCCCCGCACCATGTGAGCGCGGAAGAGACGATTGAACTGGGCAAACAGTATGACTTCCTGGTGCTGTTTACGTCCACGCCCGGATTCCCGGGTGACATCAAGCTGGTCACCAAAATGAAAGAGGCGAATCCCAAGCTGAAGATTGCATTTGTGGGACCGCATGTTACCACGTTGCCTGAGCGGTCACTGAATGAGTGCAAGGCCATCGACTTTGTCTGCCGTCGCGAGTTTGATTACTCCGTAGTGGAATACGCCAATGGCAAGCCGCTGAGTGAGATTATCGGAATTTCATATCGTGACGCGAACGGCAAAGTTGTTCACAACGCTGATCGTCCAGACGTAATGGACCTGGATAAATTGCCGGACGTAGTTGATGTGTATTTCAGGGACATGGATATAAGACGGTACAACGTACCGTTCTTGCTTCATCCTTTTGTCGCGCTGTATACCACGCGCGGCTGCCCGGCGCAGTGTACATTCTGCCTATGGCCCCAGACGCTCAGCGGACATCCCTGGCGCAAGCGCTCTAGTGACGCTGTCGCCCGCGAAATGGCCAAAGCCAAAGAATACTGGCCGTGGGTGAAGGAATATTTCTTTGACGACGACACCTTCAACATCCAGAAGGCGCGCACCGTGGAGTTGTGCGGCAAGCTGAAGCCGTTGAACCTTACATGGTCTTGCACGTCGCGTGTTACAACCGACTACGAAACCTTGAAAGCCCAGCGCGAAGCCGGGTGCCGTCTGCTGATCGTCGGCTATGAATCGGGCGATCCGCAAATTCTCAAGAACATCAAAAAGGGCGCAACGGTTGAGCGCGCCCGCCAGTTCACCAAAGACACAAAAAAGCTCGGCCTGAAAGTCCATGGCGACTTCATCCTCGGACTTCCCGGCGAGAGCCGCGAATCCATCCGCCGCACCATTGATTTCGCCAAAGAGCTCGACGTGGAAACCATTCAGGTTTCCATCGCGCACGCGTATCCGGGCACTGAGATGTACGATTTCGCCAAGAAGAACGGCTTCATCGTGGGCACGGAGCGCATGGTTGACGATGGCGGCCACCAGGTTGCGCAAATTGAATATCCCGGCCTGCCGCGTGAGCACGTAATGGAAATGGTCCACAAGTTTTACGACGAATATTATTTCCGTCCTAAAGCCGTCTTCCGCATCGTGCGCAAGGCCGTGTTCAACGGTGAAGAGCGCCAGCGCCTATATAAGGAAGCAAAATCATTTATGAAGCTGCGCTCCGCGCGCAACAAAGCTACTAAAGACATGGTGGCGGCAAAACACGCGGCGGAAAAGACCCGCAGGGCTGAAGTCGCCGGCGACTAATTCTCGCGGCAGCAAACTGCAACAAAGCAAGATCGCTGCCGCCGTTAGGCGTAAGAAGTAAGATCGCATGATGGAACAGGAAAAAGTCGGCAAAGCCCGCATCATTGGCTACGGCATCGGACTCGCCGTTTTCATCGTGGTTGCGATTTGGAAATTTCTGGTTCACTAGAAAATGGTGGCTAAAAATGGTGCGCTTGAAAACAGTGCGCCAAGTGCGACGCTGAACAATACCCCGCTGGAAACAGTGCGCTAAATCTAGGCTCACCCGCTTCACGCGGGTTGATGGCGGACATCCGAGTGAAGTTCAAGAAACTCTTCATCTATCTGGCCATCGCCTGCTGCAACGGCACGGGCGACGTGCTGCTCAAACGCGGCATGGACAACCTCGGAGAAATCCACCTCAATCACTGGACCCACATCTTCAACGCCTTCATTGATCCCTGGATCATTCTCGGCATTCTTTTTCTCGCTGGATTTTTTTATTCGTATCTCACCGCGCTCTCCTGGGCTGACCTCACTTTCGTTCTGCCAGCAAGCGCTTTCGGCTACGTGGTCACGGCATTTCTCTCGCGCTTCTTTCTCCATGAAACCGTCAGCGCCTGGCGATGGGCCGGTATCCTGTTGATCACCTGTGGTGTTGGATTGGTTGCGGGCGGGCCTTCACTCACAGAGCGTCAAACCAAAGACACTGCGCTCGGCAAAGATGCTGCACTAACTAAAGACGCGACTCTGAGCAAAGATCCATCGCACGCCAAAGACGCCGCGATCTCTCGGGCCAAGGAGCAGCATGAGCCCGCTTAAACAGCAGCACCAACTCGGCAAGGAGCAGCAATGAACTCCCTTAAGCTCTGGACCGCCATTGGAATGCTTGTGCTGGCTTCCAGCGCGGGAGACGTGATGCTCTCCGCCGCCATGAAGCGCATCGGCGATCTTGATCAGATTCGCATCAACAAAGGCTTGCTAGCTGTTGTCGGCCACGTGGTCCGGGAGAAACTTTTCCTTCTTGGCTTGTGCTGCCTCATCTTTAGCTTCTTCTGCCTTCTTACCGCGCTCTCCTGGGGCGACGCCAGCCTCGTCGCGCCGGCCTCTGCTTCCCTTACCTACATCTGCTCCGCCATCATGGCCAAATTTCTGCTGCATGAAAACGTCGACCGCCGCCGCTGGCTCTCCGCCGCGCTGGTCTGTGTGGGCGTGTTGCTGCTGGTGAAGTAGTCTTTTCTGAAATCTGGAGCGAAGCGAGAGATCCCTATTGTTTTTCTGGCATTCATCCGCTAGGAGCCCCTGAGTTGGGGCCGACCTATGAGATTTCGAAAGGCGATCAACTCCTTACTACCGTGACCAAGGAATTGTTCACATTTTTCAAATGCACTTTTACGGTGGATGTCCCGGCCCCAACAACATGGAAGCGCAGGGCAACTTTCTGGACCATTCCTATGTATTCACGCGCGACGGCTGCCAGGTCACCGAGGTATCAAAACGATGGTTCGCGCTGGGAGATACCTATGGCGTGCAAATCGCGCAAGGCGAAGACGATGTGCTGATTCCCCAGCCAACCGTGGTGATTGATATGGCCTGCCACGGGGACAACAGGGAATGATAGATGCCGGCCTGCTCTAGCGGGACGCGCCAGCCATCAACGCCGTCGTAATCTTCTCACCGGTGCCAAGCCCAAGCCCCGCTTTATCCGCGACTGCAAACAAGTGCCCGCAATACCCAGGACCTGACTCCACCACCAGCAGCGTGCACGGAAACGACTCTTGACCGGAACAACTTCAGTCCGATACTCCTCTTCGAGATCGCCGATAAGAGCTTCACGATTCCGCTTGTCAACAAGAAGAAACAGCATTTTTGCGAGGGCCGACATGTCTCGACTTGGGTCAAGCGATATGGGATTATCGTGACCTAAAAGCTCTTGTTGGTATTTTCTTAATAATGTCAATACAGGAGAGATCATTACAACGAGCAATCCCTTGAGTACATTGCGAACCCCACCACTCAGCGTGCTAACAACAAGGATGATTAGAACTAAGAGGCATGCCCGATTCCAATAGCGCTTTCCACGCCTTAGCGATGATGCCCACAAGCTGAGTCGCTCTTTGGCGTCTTCCGCGTTATTATCATTGCCGAGTATAACCACGAGAATGAGCAAGAGAACGAATAAGAAACCGTGGTCACGTTCAGAAATCTTTCCCTTCCGACTTTCTACCGCGGAATGGTTCCTCTGGCGCTCGATTACGTTGAATCTCATATTATTTTCCAATCAGCTTCCAAATCACAGCAAAGCCCAAAACGCGCTTTATAACAGGCAGCAGATAGCGGCCCACCGCAATTGCTGTCTGCTCCCAATACCAGACGCGAGCCAATAAGTGCCCATACTGCGGCAAAGCGATGGTACGATACTCTTCTTCCATGTCCCCCATAAGGTGCTCCCGGTTTCGCTTCGGTATTAGAAGAAGAGCAAATTGAGCAACTCGCGGAGGGCTGCTTTTCTTGAATGCATCCGACCGATTGTTTGAAGCGAGAATCGATGCAACAACTGACTCCGTTAACACGAGGAACAATGGCTCCACAGAAACCGCTGAGCCCTCGCCAGTGTCGCCATACATTTCTGCGTCGCGATTTCCCGGCCAAAGAATGGAATCATATTTCGCTGGCTTCATGTTTATCCCCAGACCGGATCGAGTCCGGCTTTCATCGCTGCAGTTGACCTGAGGGCCTGTTTAAGGGCAACTTCTCCAGAGGTCGTAATTCTGAAATACTTCTTGGCTCGTCCGGCGCGTTCCTCAGTGGATTCGCCCACCACAGATGAGAGTAAGCCCTTGTCTTCCAATCTCTCCATCGTGGTATAAACCGCGCCAATAGAGGCGGGACGCCCAGCAACATCGTTTATTTCTTTGCGAATTGCCATGCCGTAAGCCTTTTCACCCAATCGAAGGATGGCCAGCATCACGATTTGCTCAAATTCTCCGAGGTAATCCATGAGAAGCTCCAATTACTACAATGTAGTAATTGAATTTATACAATGTAGAATTGACTGTCAAGGAGAAAATCGTGGCCGATGAAGCGCAGCTAAAAATTCTTAATCAGCAGGGTGTCAAGGCTTGGAACAAGTGGCGCAAGGAGAATCCCATCATTGGAAAAGCTCTAGACGATCCCCATCTAGGAGGCACGAATGTTAGTTGGGAAGCTGTGCATCCGGTGAATCTCAGGAAAGCAGATTTGCATGGAATGGACCTTCGTGGCGCAAATCTGTTAATGGCCGATCTTTTCGAAGCAGATCTCAGCAATGCAGACCTTTACGCGGCCGATTTAAGTACGGCAGCCCTGTTTGGAACCAACATGAGCGGAGCAAAGCTTATGGGAGCTAGTCTCAATGGCGCAGGGATTTTCCGGGTCAATTTCAGCAACGCAGATCTTAGAGGAACAAAGTTTCATTATGCGAACGTCGAAGAAGCCAATTTTGATAACTCGTCTATGTCCTTGACTCAGTTCATTGACATCAATTTAAGCCAAAGCAAGGGTTTAGAAACCGTAAAGCACCTGGGACCATCTGCCATCGACATTGCGACCATCTACCGTTCCGGCGGAAATATCCCGGAAGTCTTTCTGCGCGGTGCCGGCGTACCGGAGCCGTTTATCGCCCACATGAAATCGCTGGTGGCGGCAATGTCGCCGATTGAGTTCTACTCCTGCTTTATAAGCTACTCCAGCAGAGACCAGGAATTGGCAGGGCGTCTCTATGCCGACTTGCAAAACAGGGGAGTACGGTGCTGGTTTGCGCCGGAGGACCTGAAAATAGGGGACAAGCTGCGCCCATCCTTCGATGAAGCTATTCGCGTGCATGACAAGCTGATGGTCCTCCTTTCAGAAAATTCCGTCGGAAGCCCATGGGTGGAAAAAGAAGTGGAAACGGCGTTCGAAAAAGAACGCCGGGAAAAGAGGACCGTCTTGTTTCCGATTCGGCTGGATGAAGCGGTGATGGCGACCGACCAAGCCTGGGCAGCGGACATACGCCGGACGAGACACATTGGCGATTTCAGGGACTGGAAGAACCACGATTCGTACAAGAAAGTGTTCGACCGGCTGCTGCGCGACTTGCAGGCAGTTTAACTCCGTGCGCAACGAAGCGAAGCGCGGAGTGTCGTGCCTATGTGAAAACGGATATGCTTTCCGGGGGTATATCAACTGTGGACGAGAACCAAACAAAAACGCTCTCCTTGAAGGCAGCCTATGCCTTCGGTGCACAACACGGTTTGCAACAAGAGATGGATGAGATCCGGAATATGGTGATCGAATGGGACCTTTCATACACTTCATCGCTTCGTCGGGGCTATGTTGTTGAACTCTTTGAAAAGCGCGGTTTGTTGGAAGAGTTCAAGACGACTTGCTGGCCCTACGGGAACACGCCGGGAGGCGAGGCAAAAAAAAAGACGTGCTCTTCGGATAAAGCAGCAGTACATGAATTTCTTGGCGGGGACCAACGGTCAGGATGCAATAGAAGAGCAAGAGACTGAAGAAGAGGAGTCTGAACAGGCATTCGCGGCAGAATCAGATCTCCGCGATTTTCTTGCTAAGAATCCCGCCAGTATAGAGCCGGGACTCAGCCTGTATCAGAAAGAAGGCCGGTCGGGCGTTGAATATCCTATCGAGAACGGCTACATCGATATCCTTGCAGTTGATCGGGACAAGCGTTTCGTCGTTATTGAATTAAAAGTTGGGAGAGGCCGGAACAAGACCGTCGGCCAATTGTTGTATTACATGGGATGGGTTGACAATCATCTTGGCAACGGTCCCTGTCGAGGGATGATCATTGCTCGCGACATTTCGGATGATTTGAAACTTGCTGTGCGACGCGTCCCGGGAGTGTCCGTGGCACGTTATCATCTCACCGTGTCCGTGGAACTTCTTTCACCCTAGTGCCAATAGGTTCTGGTCATCAAGAATTACTGAACACGCGAGACCTTACGACGCTTCCTTTTGAAAACCATACCTCCATCTTCGGCTTTGTCAGCGACACGCCCCAAGCGAAGCCACTACTGATTTTGCTTGACAAAAGCGAATAAAATACGATAAAATACGCTTTTGTGATCAGGATCCGGGAGGAATATTTGGGTGATGGTTGAGCCGCCCAGGCGGCCTTGGCATAGGTTCTTTGAAAATTTAGCAAGCAGCAATCGGCACTAGCACTCAGCCGAAAAGATCACCAAGTCTGATCACCCCACGCCAAATTGGGATGTACCACATAACTTCTTTGGAATCCTAGTTTAAGGGATGGGAGGAGGGCTATGGATCGACCAGAATCGCCCCTGCTCTCTCAGCATGGGGTCATCTGGGGTCGGATGGGGTCAAATGGGGTCGACATAGGGGGAGGGGGTACCCCTCAACGGGGTACGGACCGGGCGCATACCTGACAATCACTGTACCTTCTGAAAATGCCTCAGTACCGCCTCCGTCTGGCTCTTGGTCAGCACCGCGCCTAGCGCAGCAGCGTCGGCCTGTTGGACGGCGCGGACGCTGCCAAAATGCTGGAGCAATCTCTGCCGAGTCCGTTCGCCCACGCCGGGAATTTCCAGCAGTTCGGATTTGCGGTCGCGCATCTGGCGGCGCTTGCGATGGAAGGTGACGGCAAAGCGGTGGGATTCGTCACGCACCATCTGCACCAGGTGCAGCACCGGCGAGTGGCGGTCCAGCACCACGGGATCGTCTTCCTGGCCAAAAACGTAGATGATCTCTTCTTTCTTGGCGATCGCCGCCAGCGGCTGGTTGGTAATGCCCAACTCGTCCAGCGCCTGAGACGCCGCATGGAGCTGTCCCAATCCGCCATCGATCAGCACCAGGCTAGGAAAAGTCTGGTCTTCATCGCGCAGGCGTTTGTAGCGGCGCGCAACCACCTCGCGCATCGAGGCAAAATCGTCCACGCCCGTCACTGTCCGCACAATGAACTTGCGATATTCGCTCTTGTTCATCTTGCCGTCTTCCCAGACCACCATGGACGCCACGGTCTCCGCGCCCTGTATGTGCGAAATATCAAAGCACTCAATGCGCTTGGGAACGTCCGGCAGGCCCAGCGCGTCCTGCAACGCCTCCTGGACGGCCTTGGCCTGCGGCTTCATCACGCGGAATCGCTGGTCAAAAGATTGCTTCGCGTTCTGCGCCGCCAGGTCGATCAGCGACCGCTTTTCCCCGCGCTGCGGAACCAGTATCTCTACCTTGCTGCCGCGCTTTTCTGACAGCAACTCTTCCAGTTCCGTACGATCTTCAAAATCCACCGGAGCAAGAATGTCTCGCGGAACGTATTGCTGGTCGATATAAACCTGCTTCATCAGGGCGGAGAAGAACTGGCCTGGGTGGAAAAGAGTTCTGCAGGGGCTGAAGCCCCAGCAGTCTTTGGCGGATCTAACGGCACGGCTAAAGCCGTCGCCCTGATACGAACCCGCAGCTTTCAGCTTGCGCATCGGTGGTCGGTAGCGCAATCTCCGGCAGCTCTTCCCAGAAAAATTCTCGCCGATCCAGAATCTTTCCGCCGCGCAGGTGAAACACATTCACGGCCAGCATGTCATTTTCATAGTGATAGCCAAACACGTCCTGGTCGTCGCCTTCGGCTGCGGCCATGCGCTGTTTTTCCTGGAGCTGCGCCACGGTTGAAAGCATGTCGCGATACCGTGCCGCCCGCTCATATTCCTGCTGCACCGCGGCTTCATCCATGCGCACGCGCAGAGATTTCGCCAGATCGGTCTGCCGGCCTTCCAGCAAAAGCTGCACGTCATGCACGGCTTCCAGATACGCTTGCGGCGTAGTCAGGTCTTGCACGCACGGCCCCAGGCAGCGCTTGATGTAATACTGCAAACACGGCCGCAGATGGTATCGCGTGAGATCGACTTTGCAGGAAGGCACCAGAAAACTGCGGTGGATCAGGTCAACAATCCTGTAAGCCAGGTTCCCGGGAAAATATGGGCCGTAATAATTGCTGCCGTCTTTGCGCAGACGGCGCGTCACGTACACGCGAGGAAAGCGCTCGCCCAGCGTCAGCTTGATATATGGATAAGTCTTGTCGTCGCGCAGCAGGATGTTGAAGCGCGGCTTCTTCTGCTTGATGAGGTTGTTCTCAAGCGCCAGCGCTTCTTTGTTGTTATCGACGACGATGTATTCAACGTCCACCGCCTCGCGCAGCAGGCTTCCGGTTTTGGCATTGGCTTCGCCCACGCCTTCCTGAAAATACGACCGCACGCGGGCGCGCAGGTTCTTGGCCTTGCCTACGTAAATGACCTCGCCTTCGGCGTTTTTATATAGGTAAACTCCCGGCCGGAGCGGGATTGTCCGGATTTTCTCTGTCAGATCCATTGGGGGAAAGTTGAGGCTTACGTCTGCCTAAAGGCCCGCGTTCCGGCGCGCCGGAACGCTAGACGCTGATACGAGGTAGTGGTCAGGTTTTCACCTGCTCATTACCTAGATTCTTCCTGTAAGGCCCCGGGTGCGTAAAAATTCTACTGTCAGCTGCTCGGGCTGGCCATCGAAGCGCCTCTTGAAATCATCCAACCTATTGATTATAAGTCATTTATAATCACATTGCCTACGGCGCAGCATTGGCATGCCAGTTGCTCTTGTCTAGAGTGACTTTATAGGCGGCAACACCCTGCGCCGCGTCGGGTCTTAAGGAGCTTTCCCCATGAACTTGAAATCGAGCCTTTTGGTTCTGCTGGCCGGCACATCACTGATGGTCGCCACTGGTTGCACAACAAAGAACTATGTGCGCAAGCAGACCCAGCCAATCGTCGACAAATCCAACGAACTTGACGCCAGAACGGCCAAGAACAACGCCGCCATTCACGATGTTGATAGCCGCGCAACCGCCGGTATCGCAGGCGCGAACACCAAGGCCGGCGAAGCCGACACCAAGGCGTTGGACGCCCGCAATCGCGCAGACCAGGCCCAGACCCTGGCAACGCAGGCCAATACCCGCGCAGACGCGCTGGCCAACCAGGTCGCCAATCTGGATAACTATCGCCCCGTGGCAGAGACCTCAGTTCACTTCGCCTTCAACAAGGCTGATCTGACCGCCAAAGCCAAGACCGCTCTTGACCAGCTTCTGGCTGAAGTCCCCAACACCAAGGGTTACCTGGTGGTTGTGGAAGGCGACACTGATTCCGTGGGTTCGGCGAAATATAACTACAAGCTGAGCGAGAAACGCGCTGATTCCGTGGTGCAGTATCTCTCTTCCAAGAGCATTCCGGCGCACAAGATTTACCTGATCGGAATGGGCAAAGACAAATACGCTGCCCCTAACACCACCGCTGACGGTCGCGCCAAGAACCGCCGCGTTGACGTTCGCCTTATGACGAACGTTCTCGGCACTGAAACACCAAGCTCTGCGCAGAGTACCACTCCTAACCCGAGCCGGTAGTCTCTCCTCCCCCGGGACATTGCGCAGAAACAGAGGCCGCCAGATTTTTCTGGCGGCCTTTGGTTATTGCTGCGTCGAAGCCGTCCTGCAAGATTCCTCCCGCCATTCGATCTTCCAATAGAATATGGATATGAAGTTTCGCTCTCATATTTTTACCGCATCACTGTTTTTTGCGCTTGTTCCTGCTGCCTGCGCCGCACGCTCTCGCCCAGGACAGCCAGGACGATCAGCCCCATATCCAGCCGCGCAACTCGCCTACGCCTACTCCAACGCCCACGCCGAAACCGGCAGCCAGCCAGCCGCACGCCCAAAAGAAAGACCAGTATGATCGCCCGCCTTTTCCCGGTGACGTCCAGCAAAAGCCAGGAGCCAATGAGCCTGCACCCAAACCCAGCGACGACAAATATGAGCGCCCTCCTTTTCCCGGCGACGCGCCCGGCACCAATCCCACCGGCGGCAGCGTAAAGGGTGAAAGCTCCAGCAAGGATTCACAAATTGACATCGATGATCCACCCGGCAGACAGAAGAGCCCGCTGCCCCGGCCGAGGATGAAACTGTCCTGCAAGCCCTGGGACCCGCACAAGGCCGCCAAGGACGTTGAAGTCGGCCAGTATTACCTCAAGCTCAAGAATTATCGCGCCGCGCTGGAGCGCTTCAATCACGCGCTTACCTATAAGCCCAATGATGCTGAAGCCATCTTCGGTCTGGCCATCACCCAGGAAAAGCTCGATCTGCTCTCTCTGGCCGACCAGAACTATCGCAAGTATCTTGAGATCCTGCCCAACGGCCCAAAATCAAAAGAGGCGGAGGAAGGACTGAAGCGCGTCGCTCCGCATGGTTGCTGCGCAACTCCAGCAGACGTCAATGCCAATCCCGCGCAGCTCGCGGCGCATGATATTGACGTTGGCGAAACCTATCTGGCCGGCAATAATTTTGACAGCGCTCGCCAGCGCTTTGAAGAAGCCCTGCGGCTCACCCCGGACAATCCGCTGATCTGGTTCCGGCTTGCTCAATCGCTGCAAGGCATGCAGCGGCTTGACCCGGCGCGGCTCTACTATAAGAAATATCTTGAGGCCCAGCCCAAAGGAAAGTTCGCGAAGAACGCCAAAAAAGCGGTTTCGCAAATTGACTGGGTCTTGGGTAAGTAACCTTGGGTAGCTAAATCCGCGAGCTAAATATGTTGCAAAGTAAGCTTATTCTTTCCGCAGAAACGCTCCGGAACTCGCGTCCACCAGCACCGTAAGTTTGCCGGTCGATTCGCTGCCGCCGTAGATCACGTGCCAGCGCAGTTGGCTTGATTGCGCGTCAAAATCCAGCAGGTATCCCACATTCGTCTTGGGATCTTTCTCCAGCAACTTTTTGCCGCCGTGCTCCTGCGCCACTTCAAACGCCTTGTCCGTATCCACCTTCAGAAAATTCAAATCAAACGGACGCGACAATCTGTTCGCTGGATTGTAAGTGTCTTCCACGCCATGATTCACGCCTTTGGGCGTATCTTCTGTCGCTACGCCGGACCACGTAAACGGCTCCGATTTCTGCCGCCCCGCTGAAGCAAACAGCGCGCGCCAGAAATTCGCTTTGCCGTCATGGCCGTCGCTGCCTTTCAGGTTGGTCGATTCCAGCCGCACCGGCAGCGCGTCCCCTGACCATCCTCGCGCCGGCGCCAGCATCTTTTGCAGCGCAAACCGTCCTGTTTCCATCTGCATGGCCGCAGCTTGTTGCGTGTTGCCGGCCGGGGTTTTGGCTGGCTCAGAATCACAGCCCAGGCAGAGTGCCGCCAGGGCCAGAAAGGCGGTTAAACCAATTTTTTTGATGAATGTCATTGTTTGTCTGACGTAATCAGAGTCACTTCATTCTAGACGGAGCAGCCGCAGGAATGGATGTACGAAGGTGCATGTATCCGGAGAGTATCTGGATTGTTAATCCGCCGCGCGATTCAGCGCGCGTTATTCGCTGCGCATCCCTGCTTTGCGGGCCTGTTCCTGTAGAGCGTCCAGCTTTTGCTGCGCGGCATCCAGCGCCTGCTTCTTGCCGTTGATCTCGTCCTGCTCTTTGCGCGTGTCGTCGGCGAATTTGGTCTGGTCGCGCAACATGGTGCCTGCATCGCCATAGAAGGCCGCTGCCCGCAGACGAGCTTCACGCTCGGCGATGTCCAACTCGCGCTGCAGCGTGGCAACTTCCTTTTTCTCGCTATCAATCTGCTTTTGCAGTTCTTCGGTCTTCTGTTTCTGCGCGTCCGCCGCATCTTTCTTGGCGTCCTTCTGGTCGGCGTCTTTGGCGTCCGCGCTCTTGTCGTCGGCTTTTCTGGCCGCTTCGGCCTCGCTGCCTGCGGAAGGCGCGGAGCTATGCGGCATGCTGTCGTCATCCAGCTTTACCGTGCTCGAATTGGCATGCTTCTTCGCGCGATTCGCCCGCGCCACATCCCCAAGCGATTGCTGGGCATACGCCGCGGCGCCGAACAGACACACTGCAAAAATCAGCAAAAGCTTTTTCATAAAAGAAACCCTTGAATCGTTCTTTCCTATTATTCTACAGCTCCAGCTCAAACGATTCTCCTGCTTTCCATGGCCGGAAACGATAGGGTAAACGCCGTAAGGGACTTTAGTTTCTGTCGCTTCGCTCCAAACCGCCGAAGGGCTTGGCTCCGAAAGAAATCCTTCTGCTCCTAAACCAGCCGGCCTCGGCACGCAAGCCGGCCTCGCCACCAACGCGCTTGTTGAACCGCTTCGCTCCAAACCGCCGACGAGTACTCAAACCCAAAACCTTCGGCTCCTGTAGCAGGCCGCTCGCCGCGTGTCGGCTACGGCCATCCATCCGCCTGCTCCAATCGGCGTAGATCAGTGTTAATCCGCGTTTTCAGTAAGGTTTGAACTAGCGAAAGTCTTAGTGCAACCTGCCCAGCCCTGAGATGTTCACATACCACTGGACCAGCGCCGTTCCCCAGAAGCCCAGCAAGCAGCGCCGCAGTCCCCAGGAACACGCCGAAGGGAATTTCAAAATTCCTGTAGATCAGGATGGCGGAATTCCACGCCCGGCTGCGCGACTCGCTGGCCGTTTCCGCGCGATGCGTCCTGCGCCGCCGCAGCAATCGCTTCAGCCACACCCACAGAATCAGGAACACGCCAAAAAAGCTGCCGATCAGCGATCCCAGCAACAGCACCAGCAGCGTCAGCTTCACGCCCAGAAATGCGCCGATCAGCGCCATCAGCTTCACGTCGCCGCGGCCCATGCCTTCCACGCCGCGCACCGCTTCATACAGCAGCGCCACGCCCCATATAAATGCCGATCCCAGCACCGCGCCGGCAATGGAATTGATCAATGAAAGAATCCGCCAGTTATCGACCGACGGCAGAAAGTAATGCGCCGGCCCTTCCAGCGGTACCAGCAGACTGAAGATCACGCCCGCTACCATGCCCGGCTTGGTCAGCAAGTCCGGCAGCAGCTTGGTTTCAGCGTCAGTAAAAATCAGCCCAATCAGCAGGAAGCACAGCACGCACATTTTTGCGGCAACCAGAAACTCGTTCGGTCTCACATCGAGCGGCCATTGCTGATAAATCAGCCGGACCATCGCCGGCGCGCTGAGATAAGACAAAACAAAGAGCGCGCCCGTCAGCAATTCCACTCCCACGTAGCGCGCCGAGATGGGAGCTTTGCATTTGCGGCACTTGCCGCCCAGAATCAGCCAGCTCAGAACCGGAATATTGTCGTATCCGGCAATCGGCGCTTCACACGCCGGACACGCTGAACGCGGGCTCACCACCGAAATCTCACGCGGCATGCGGTAGATGCACACGTTCAAGAAGCTGCCAAAGACCAGCCCAAACAGAAAAAACGCTACGGCAAGAAAATACACGTTTCCGGCTAGATCAAAAGTATTCAGGGCTCTCTCCGCTCCGTTTGGGGCTTCGAGGGAGATTATATGGAAGATTTTGTAATTGAGTAGGTGACAGAAGTTGGACAACGAGTAATTTGGTAATTTTGTGATTTGGTGATTGGGTAAATTAAAACCAAATCTTGATGAGTATCGACTGCGGCTGCTTCCGATTAAAGGTGCTGGTCCCGCAGTTTTCAGTTACAAAATTACCAAATCACTCAATTACCAAATCAAAACGCTTCAGTCTCCATCAGGGATCCGTAAAATGTGTCCCGCCAGCGCCGGCAATTTAGGATTCGTTGGCGGCAGGTCTCCGGTCCAGTTGATCTGCTTGCGATTCGCCAAACGCATCTCGGCATCCACTGGTTTCCAGCCCGCCCCATTCTGCTCACGAATTGCCATGTTGAAGCCCATCTGGTTCTGGTCTTGCTCGGCCTCCCTCCACTCCAGCAATGACGTTTCTAAATCTTCTGCAATGGCTTCATGCGGCAACAGGCAAAGCACCCACTGATTGCGCGTATTCTGTGCATACGCGCCGTTACTCACGCCCGGAACGGCATTGATTACTTTCGCGCCATGCTCTTTTGCAACTTTCACCGTCTCGTCCTGCGAACCGTGGTCCACCACGATCACCTCGTCGCATGGTCGCAGTGAATCCAGTGTGCGCCCAAGTGAACGCGCATTGTCACACGTATGGATCAAGGCGCTGATTTTGGTTTTTGCCATTGAGTGTTTAGCCTTTAGGATCTTGCCGGTTCATTGGTTAGATGCGGAATCCACATCCAGCGGGTCTGGAAATCTCGGAGCTATCCACTTTGTGCGCCGAACAGCCGCATCAGGCGCTCAATGGCAATACTGTGGGCGATTGTTAAAGCGGTTTCAGTATTAGCGTAGTCTCTCTCAATTCGTCATCCCGACGGCCGTCAGCGAACGCGCGTTTTCTTCAGCGTGTGAGTAGGACGGAGGGACCTTGTGTTTCTTTTCGATCCCTACGGAACTCTAACAAATCGATATTCGTTTGAGAACTCAACGCAAACAACAAAAACGCCGCCCTCTTCAGGGCGGCGTCGATTTTATTAGCTGAACTAAGTTACTGGTTCATCGCTGACCGGTTTGCTCCGGGTGTCACGGTGATTGGTCCTTGCAACTGGAACGCAATCACTGCTTCCGGACGCAAAAGGATCTGCTGACCCTTGGTAGCCGCGGAAACGCCCGTTCCCGCGCCTGCGCCTGCTGCTGCGCCAATGGCTGCGCCTTTGCCGCCGCCAAAGATTCCGCCCAGCACCGCCCCTACGGCTGCGCCTCCGCCAACCTTGGCCGCGGTTGATTTGCCACGGCCATTGCCGGACTTCGTCCACTGGCTGGTCTGCAAAGTATAAGTTTTACCGCTCATCGTCAGCTTGGTGAGTTCCAGTGTCAACAGGGATTGCCCCGCGAATCGGCCGGCCGATTTCACTTCCACCACGCGGCCTTCAACATCGGCTGTGGTGGGGATGACCGTCTCTTCGCCAACCGTAACCGGCGCAGAGATGGATCCGTGAAATACGTCGCCCACCTGCGCTTTTTCTGAATCCACTTCATCATTCAGGCGCACGCTGATTTGAGTTCCAGATGGGACCGTAATCTTTTGCGGCGTCGGCACCGGTGTTGGCGCTGGCGGCGCTGTGGCTTGTGACGAGTCGTAGCTATTGTTGCTGGTGTTGCTGTTCGTATCTCCGCTAGTGCTGCTTGATGGCACCGTGGTACGCAAGCCGGTATCGCCGCTGTTGCTGCTGGCGGACTTGCTGGAGGTGGACCGTGAACTGCGATAACGCGTGCTGGGTGAAGGACGCCGCTCTTCTTTTACTGGAGGAGGCGGATTATTGTTCGCCTCTTCCTGCGGCTGCGTTGTCTGGTTCGCCGCTGAAGCTGGCGCAACTTCAAGATTGTTCACTACCGTTTTCACGCCTTCAATCTGGGCCGCATCATTGGCGGCCGCATTGCGCGCGGCATCGTTGGCCACGGTTCCGGTGAGCGTCACCACTCCGTTATTGGCGTTAATGTTGAGTTGCTTGTCCGGGATACTGCCGTCCCCGTTGATCTTGTTCTGCACATCGGAGGCGACCTGCGCGTCCGTGCGACTGCCCACGTGCGAGCAACCGACTGCCGCCAATGCCATGGCAATCAGGACCACCCAAAGATTTCTCTTCATGACCATACACTCCTCTAAATTTGGTGGCGTATATTCCGGTTAGATGCAGAGCAGCTGGATTTCGACTGCTCATGACTGTAAAAATTTGTAAAATCAATCACTTACGGGATCACGCCAGAGCAGATTTCACTCGGCCAGGAGGGTCCAGATCTGCTACCTCTATTTTAACCCCGCTCAAGGGCCAGAGTCGCTGAATTGAGCCCTAGAGGTACCCGGTAATCAGCTTAATTCTTAGCTAACTCTGGGCTACGTCCGCATCCTTTGAACCCTCGCGGGTTGAGGCCGAAAATGCGCTTCATCGGCTCGATATCGCACGTGGATCCTTCTTTCAACATGCGCAACTGGTCCAGAGTGACTGGGGCATTCTTCAGCAACTTTTGCGCGACAGTCGCCCCGGCAAACATCAGCGGCATTGGGATATGCACGGCGGGCTTGCGCACCCCGGCACACCGCGCTATCTCTGTCAGCACTTCGTTCAGCGTCAACTCGTCGGCTCCGCCTAGTTCGACCGTCTGGTTTGTCGCGGCCTCATAGGTCAGCGCGCGCGCACAGCAAGTCGTCACGTCTTCAATGGCAATGGGCCGGAATCTTGGAGTGCCATCGCCCGGCACCGGACGAAGAAGCGGAGCCGAGCGCATCGTCGCCATCATCTGCGTTACAAACCCGTCGCCTTCGCCAAAAATCAGTGACGGTCGCAGGATACAGAACGGGATCCCGCTGTGCCGGATTTCTTCTTCGCCTTTCCACTTGGTGGTTTGGTACGGGGCAACGCCGTCTGCGCGAACGCCGAGTGCCGACATATGCACAATGCGTTTGACGCCCGTCCGCTTCGCCGCTTCCACCACATTGCGCGTACCCAGGTGATGCACGCGCTCAAAGGTATTTGTGCCCTTCTCCACAATGATGCCAACCAGATGAATTACCGCGTCGCAGCCCTTCATGCCTTCGTCCAGCCGAGTGCCCTCGACTATATCCCCATGGACCCACTCGAAATCGTCTTTGCGTCCAACGTGTTGAATATGGGTGACTACACGTGCTTTTTGGCCCGGCACCCCGCGCAACGCCGCCCTCACGGCGTGGCCTTCCGCCAGCAATCGCTCCAGCATGTGCTTGCCGACAAAGCCCGTTGCGCCAGTGAGGAAGACTTTCATGGAGGGATTCTAAACGGTAGCTTTCGAAATCCCGACCCTATGACGTTGCGGTAGGGGATCCATATCGGTTCAAGGCTGCATAGGGGTTCGCGTCCCGAAGGAGTAGCTAGACGACAAGGTCTTCTCACGCCCAAACCGCAGCGGTTCGAGATTTCAGACAAAATATGATAAAAATTCCGTTCCCTTTTATGTCGCTTCGAGTCGCGCGTGGCGTTTACAACCCGGAAAAAGAGCGTTTCCACTATTACGTTTCTTTCAAGCCCACACTCGATCCTACTGACGACGAGCGCGCCGTTGAAGGCAGCCATTCCGTGGAAGTTGCGCTTTCCGTGACGGAAACCGGCGAGCTTGCCGACTTGGCTTTCACCCTGCCTGACCCCTGCCGCAACCGCAGGTCTCTGGAATACCTCAATCGCACGCACTCCGCTACTCTGATTGAAGAGAGAGTTTTTGTCACTGTTCCCGGCATGAATGGTGATTCTGTGCTTCAGGGCAAAGGAACTCTGGAACTGGACGCAGCGGGCCGGATCATGGGTCTGGAAATCAATTAACCAGTTCAGTGGGTGATTATCCGCAATAAGGCCTCTCTAAGATTTTTTTGGCAATCCAGAGTCTCTGCTTTTGCAAATCCAGAGTCTCTGCCTTAACTTTCCCTCTAACTTAGCCCAAAATAATTGCTCATCTTAGTACCTCTTAGTACTATGCGCTTTGTCCCAATATTCTTCTTTAATTAGAACGGCTTAAGGTCTGAAATCCCTCTGAATCCAGCTACTCTGCTTGGTTTGTGTCGGGCAAGGCTCTCAGGGACCCTAAGCGTCCTCACCGATTTCTTGCCACGCTCGTTTGCCGCATAGTGCTCGCCATGATGAATCGATCAAAGAGAACCTCCATCGCAGGAAAGATGTCCATGGCGCTGGCGCTGTTTTTTGGCGTGACCGCATTCGCTCAAGTTCCCCGCTCCAACCACGTGTACATTGTGGCGGAAGAAAACCGCAGTTATGAACACATCGTCGGCAGCGCTTCCATGCCCTACCTGAACAGCTTGATCAACAAGGGCGGATTGGCCACACAGTTTTACTCCAATGAACATGGCTCCTTAGAAAATTACTTGATTCTCACTTCAGGCCAGTTCCTCACGCACAACAACGACACGCTGGCGGTCTTCAATGTCGATAACATCGAGCGTCACCTGCTGACCAATGGCATGACCTTTAAGTCTTACGCGCAATCTCTGCCCTTTGCCGGCTATACCGGGCTTTACTCTGGCGCATATATGAAGCGTCACGCTCCGCTGCCCTATTACACTGACATGGCCAACAGCAGTTTGATCAAGAACCATGTTTCCACCACGGAACTGGCCAAAGACATCGCTAATGGCACGCTGCCAAATTTTGCCTTCATCACCCCAGACGGCAACAATGACATGCACAATTGCGGTGCTAACCTGCCTGCCTGCCTCTCTACCGCCGACCAATTCCTGAAGAACACGGTTGGCCCGCTGCTCGCCACGGCTCCCTTCCAACCAGGCGGCGATGGCGTATTGATTATCTGGTCCGATGAGGCCGACTTGAGCACCGACAATCGTTGCAGCGCAACGGTGTTGACCGGTTGCGGCGGACATATTGTGGTAGCCATGATCGGCCCGCAAATTAAAGCTGGCTTTAAGTCAACCACCACCTACCATCACCCAAGCGTCCTGCGCACCATGCTGGAAGCTCTGGGGACCACGGCAAACTTCCCGGCTGCTGCCAATACCGCGCCTGATATGCGTGAATTCTTTAATGGCAACGGTGGAACTGTACCCCCGACTAGCGCACCCGTAGTCCAGGTTTCTGCTCCAACTACCAGCACGGTCACCGGACCGAGCGTAAGCCTTGCGGCGAGCGCAACTGCGCCGAATCCCATCACCTTCATGCGTATCTATGTTGACAACATAAGCGTCGCTTCCGCTTCTGCTAGCAAGATTGCCGCAACGGTAACCATGTCCAAAGCGACCCATTCCGTTGTCTTCCAGGCATGGGACAGCAAAGGCAACGTTTACAAAACGCCTAAAACAATTACGGTGCAGTAGCTCCCGTCGAGGCAACCGTACTCTGCCAGGGACCCGTAAGGCCGCAAAGGAAGACCGGATTTCCTTTTGCGCGCTAGGTGTCCCTGGTTTTTTATTTGGTTTTGATTCATGGCCTGCAAGATAAAATCAATTGGCAAATGGTCCACTCCCAGCTCTCCGGTTTTGTTCTTGCGGGCGGCAAGAGCACGCGCATGGGCCAGGACAAAGCCGCCGTCACCCTGAACGGCCTCACGCTGTTGCAGCATGCGCTGGCGGCTTTACGCGAAGTATGCCGCGACGTCGCTATCCTCGGCAAACATGAGCTATACGGCGGGCTGGGCCCGGTTTATGAAGATATTTTTTCCGGATGCGGCCCGCTGGGCGGTATCCACGCCGCTCTCGCAAACTCTCAAACACCGTTCAACCTCATCATCGCCGTGGACACACCTTTTCTTGCGCCCAAATTTCTTTCCTACCTGGCGGAGAGAGCCATAGAATCCGGCGCCATCGTGACCACGCCGGAAATTAACGATTACACGCAGCCGCTTTGCACCGTTTACTCGCTCGACTTCCGTCCCATAGCAGAGCAAGCCTTGCGCGAAGGCAATTACAAGATTGTGCCGCTTTTTCCCAAAGATGGAACGCTGGTAATCAACGAGAGTGAGCTGCGTCAGTTTGCCTTCGCCGCCGATATGTTTGAAAATCTAAACACGCCTGAGGATCTGGCCCGCGCGCGGCGCCGCTTCTCTGACCAGAAAACATGAGCCCTGAGAACCATAATCCGGAGCAGAAGCCGTACATTGAGTTCCAGCATGTTTACAAGGCATTTGGCGATCACAAAGTGCTGGAAGATGTAAGCTTCCAGGTCTTTCCCGGCGAAACACTCTGCATCCTGGGCCGCAGCGGCGTTGGTAAGTCCGTGTCTCTTCATCACATCATGGGCTTTCTCAAGCCCGATTCCGGCCGTGTAATTGTAGCCTTTGAGGACATCACCGAAGCACCTGAAGAGCAGCTCGAGCGCATCCGTAAAAAAGTGACAATGGTTTTCCAGAACGGCGCACTTTTTGATTCGCTCAGCGTCGGCGAAAACGTCGCTTTCCCGCTCCGCGAACGCCATGACCTGGACGAACAGCAGATTTACCAGATTGTTGATGGTTTGCTCGATATGGTCGGCGTAAAAGCCATGCGCGATCTTCTTCCTTCTGATCTTTCCACCGGGATGAAACGCAGCGTCGCCATTGCTCGCGCGCTTTCCGCGCAGCCGGAATGTATTCTTTATGACGAGCCTACCACCATGGTCGATCCCCTAATGGCGCAGCTTCTGGGCGATCTGATTCAAAAATTGAAGCACCAGCTCAAGCTCACCAGCATTGTGGTGACGCATGACATGCGCCTGGCCAAGAAGCTGGCAGACCGAATCGTGTTTCTGCATGAAGCTCGCGCAATCTTTGTGGGATCAGTGCATGAAATGGAACGCGCCCGGAGGAAGTAGTGCAGGAATTTTTGAAGCTCGATGAACTGATCGTCCCCGGGCGGGATGATGGCTATCAGGCATATACGTAGATTTACGATTTGAAATTTAAATCTATGCTCTCACCCCGCGCTTCTCCAGCACCGCGACCAAACTATTCTTTGCCTGGCTGGTCAATCTGCCGCTTCGCAGCACATCTTTGATCAAATTAATTGGCAGCTCCGCCGCCAGGTGAATCAACCTGGCCTGACGGCGTGTTCTTGTTGCCCAGCAGCGCAGCCTTCACGTCATTGCGGTAAGACCATTTCTGGTGCCGTGAAACAGCCGGAGCGAGCAATTCCGTCCCATGTTCGGCTTTCAATACCTTCACAATTGAAACTTCCGTCATCTGCGGATTGGCCAGCGCTGCCTGCATGATGCGCTCTTCTTTATCGAGCAGGAGCGCGGCAGCCACGCGCCCGGAGCTGCGTCGTGCCAACGTTGCCCGTTCGCCAGACGAGATACTCGCCAACTTGCTGATCAGCACTTCTTCCGCGGCGCGCTTCACATCCGGCTGCACCGAGGGCAACAGCGCTACCTGCATCAGTTCAAAGGTGTAGAGATGGCGGATTATTGGCACAGACACATGGCGCGGAGTTCGCTGATGCGTTACCACCGCCATGCGCACTTTGCGCTGCCGCATCAGCGGGCCATTTTTGCTTAGCGCTTCCAAAGCTTCTCGTGGAAGATCGCTATGTTTGAGCAACGCCAGCGCCAGATCTTCCGTCAGGCGCGCGTCGGCAGCTACTTCAATCAGGATTTCCGGAGCAGGGTCATGCACCAGCCGCTCCAGATCGGCATCGACAGGCAAATTATTTTCTTTATGTTCATTGCGGACGCGCGGTGGTTCGGGCTGCTCCGGCGCTTCCTGCCCGCCTTCGTTCTCGCTTGGTGCCCACTCGCTCATCGCCTAACTCCGCGTTGTGCGGCAATCTCCAGCGCTCCCAGCACAGGACGCACATAGGCAAAGCTCACGGCAGCTTGCGGCTGCTCCGTTTTCATGGCTTCCTTAAATGCCTGCCTCACCAGCGGCGATCCCTGAAGCACTCCGCCTGCCAGCGCCACCGGAACCACGCCTCCATCGGGCCACAGCCGATTGATGACGGCGCTTGCCAAACCTGCCAGCGCTTTACCCGCACGATCAGTAATGGCGCGAGCGCTGGGATCACCTTGCTCTGCGGCATTCACCACTGGGCCGGCAAGTTCCGGGAAATCGTGGTTCAGAAGAATTTGCCAGCCGGATCACTTCTTCCGGCGCAACTTTCCAGCAATCCGCAATCGTGGCCAGCAGGCCATTGCTCTTGCCAAAATCGAATGCATGCAGCGCTTCCGTCACGGCTTCCCTGCCCACCCAGAACGCAGAGCCTTCATCGGACACATTTGGGCCCCAGCCGCCCGCACGCGCCGTTTCTCCATTCTGGTTACGACCGAAGGCGATAGACCCGGTGCCGGAAATCACCAGCACTCCGGGTGACGTACCAAATGCGGCGCGGTGAGCGATCACATGGTCGCCCGCAACATAGATTGTGGATTCCGGCATCAACTCGCGGATGGTCTGTTGCGCCCAATGCACCGCTTCCGCCAAAGAAGCCCCGGCCATTCCGATGCAAACGTGCTGAATGGTACCCGCTTCCACGCGGGCAGTTTGAGTGGCCTGGCGAATCACCGTCTGCAGATTTTCCCGGCCGCGCTCTTTGCCCACGCGCGCCAGTTTGCAGCTTGCACCTGTGGCCTGGCCCAGCAGCTCCGCGCCGTTGCTCACGGCGCAGTCTGTCTTGGTGCCTCCGGCATCAATACCCAGGTACAGTGGCATGATTGGACTTTAATTCATCTTCCCACAACTTTTACTTTTGCTTTCAGGCATTTTTACCGAATAATGACTCTGCAGACAAAACCCATTCATGCGATTGCAAATTGTTGACCTGCTTATTATCGCCGTTTATCTAATCGCTATTACTTTTTTTGGACTAAGGTTCCGCAAGTCCCAAAGGTCACTGCGTGACTATTTTTTGGCCGACCGCAACATTCCCTGGTGGGCCATTGCTCTTTCCATTGTTGGCGCTGAAACCAGCACGCTCACGGTCATCGGCACTCCCGGTATTGCTTATGGCGGCAACTTCGGCTTTCTTCAGCTTGTTTTCGGCTACCTGCTTGGCCGCATCGTCGTTTGCCTGATTTTTATTCCACAATATTTTCGCGGTGAGATGTTTACCGCATACCAGCTCATCGACCGGCGCTTTGGAACGCAACTGCATCGTATCACCGCAGGAATTTTTCTCGTAACTCGGGCCGCTGCTGAAGGCGTTCGCGTGTGGGCCGTGGCCATTGTGATCAGCATCGCCTTAGGGACAGGAGGCGTTACTTCTGTCGCCATCGTGATGGCGCTTACGCTCATTTATACCTTTGAAGGCGGCATGGCTGCCGTCATCTGGACAGACGTTGTACAGCTCGCCATTTATGTTGGCGGCACGATTATTGGCTTTATCACGCTGCTGCATCTTGTCCCGGGCGGCTGGCCTGCCATTCACTCAATTGCTTCCGGCGCAGGCAAGCTGCAGGTCCTCGATTTCTCTCTCAACTTCTTCAAAACTTACACATTCTGGGCTGGGCTGATTGGCGGCATGTTCCTGAACACCGCCACACATGGCACTGACCAGCTTATGGTCCAGCGCCTGCTCGTGGCGCGCAACCAGCGCGACTCGCGCACAGCGCTGCTCTTCAGCGGCGGCGTGATTCTGATTCAGTTCACGCTTTTTCTGCTGGTCGGCGCCGCGCTTTGGGTTTTCTACCGCCAGTTTCCTCCCACCGGCCACTTCGCCACCAATGATTATGTTTTCCCCACGTTCATTGTGGAGCACATGCCGCGCGGAATCGCTGGACTGCTGATTGCCGCAATTCTGGCTGCAGCGATGTCAAACCTCAGCGCCGCGTTGAACTCGCTCTCTTCCACCACCATGATCGATTTCTACCTGCGACGCCGGCCTGAAACTTCTGACAGCAAACGCCTCGGCCTTTCGCGCATCGCTACTGTCGTCTGGGGCGTTGCTTTGTTCGGACTGGCATTGGCCTCGCGCTATGGCGGCAACGTGCTGGAAAAAGGTCTTACCATCGCTTCACTGGCTTATGGTGGCTTGCTCGGCGTGTTTCTGCTTGGCCTGCTTACGCGTCGCGCCACACAGAACGGCGCAATTGCTGGTATGCTCTGCGGACTGGCTCTGAACATTTATATCTGGGGATGGACCCACATCGCCTGGACCTGGTACGTAACGTTTGGCTCCATCACAACTTTTATTGTGGGATATCTGGCAAGCCTTTTGGAGGCCGAGACCGATGCAAAGCGCGTCCAAACCAGCGCCTGACCTGCTGCGCGAGCTAAATGCCTGGCACTCCACGGCTATCGTCGTTGGCACCATCATTGGCAGCGGAATTTTTCTTGTTCCAGCGGAGATGATGCAGGCCGTAGGCTCGGCGCGCCTTGTGTATCTCGCATGGATCGTTGGCGGCCTGCTCTCATTCTTTGGCGCGCTTACTTATGCAGAACTTGGTGCGGTTCGTCCCTGGGCCGGCGGCGAATACGTTTATATCCGCGATGCCTACGGTCCCTTGCCCTCATTTCTTTACGCCTGGACATGGTTTCTCATTGCCAAGCCCGCTTCGATCGCCAGCGTAACCAGCGGATTGGTGCGCGTGCTGGGCAACTTCTCCGCGTTCAGCTTTCTTCCGCATCCGATATTCGCTCTGCGGGGCGGTTACCAACTTACCTATGGACACTTGCTCGCCATTGGGGCAACCATCCTGATCTCCACTCTCAACTACGTTGGTGTGCGCAAGGCAGGAAACTTCCAGTTAGTAATGACTGCGCTGAAAATCGTGATGATCGCCGTCATTATCGCGGCGGGGTTCAGCGCCACCAGTGGAAGCTGGAGCAACTTTGGCACTACATTTTTGGGCGCCAAAGGCGGGATGGCTGGCTTTATGGCTGCGCTCGTCGCCGCGCTCTGGGCTTACGACGGCTGGAATGACCTCAACATGGTCAGCGGCGAGATTCGGAATCCTGAGCGAAGCATTCCCATAGCGCTGATAGCTGGCGTGGCGATTGTGGCGGTGCTTTATATTGGCGTAAACGCGGCGGTGCAGTATGTAATGCCCGCTTCAGCAGTAGCGGCGTCACCCGTGCCCGCTTCATCCGCAACCCAGATCGCCATCGGCCATCTGGGCGCGCTGCTGGTATCGGCAGGGATGGCAATCTCAATGTTGGTTACCCTCAACGGTACTATCATGAGCGGTGGGCGTATTCCTTTTGCCGTGGCCCGCGATGGCTATTTCTTCAAAGCCCTGGCTGAAGTCCATCCGCGTTTTCATACTCCATCGCTGGCTCTCATTGTCCAGTGCGTCATGGCCATTGCGCTCCAGCTCGGCGGCGGATCATTCCGCGACTTCCTTGAACTGGCAATTTTCTCCGAGTGGCTCTTTTACATGATCGCCGCCAGCACCATCTTCGTTTTTCGTCAGCGTGAACCCGACGCTCCGCGACCGTATCGCACCTGGGGATATCCCGTAGTACCGGCGCTGTTTGTCGCCGCAGCAGCCGTGCTGCTTTATTACACGTTCATCGACAAAATCCATCATTCTCTTGTAGGGACGATCGTGATGACGCTGGTCATGCTGGCGGGAGTGCCGGTGTTCTGGTATTTCGCGAAACAGAAGAAAGCAATTTAACCACAAAGGGCACAAAGGGGCACAAAGAAGCCTGCACATGTATTTCTACCTTTGTGTCCTTCGTGTCCTTTGTGGTTAATTTCGGGGCTAAACCCTGCTGAACTCCAGCACCTTCTCTTGCGGCCCTGGTTTAGGAGGCGAGAGCCGCTCATAAACCTTCACATATTCACGCGCAGAAGCGGTCCACGAAAAATCTTTTTTCATGCCGTTTTGCATCAGCTTCAGCCAGCCTGCCTCATCTTTGAATGCTCGCAATGCTTCATGAACGCAATTCAGCAGCGCCACGCCGGAATATGCGCTGAACTTAAATCCTGTCCCTTTGGCCGACGTCGGTTCCCATGGCTCAATCGTATCGTCCAAGCCCCCTGTCGCACGGACGATAGGCACCGTCCCATAACGCAGGCTATACATCTGGTTTAAGCCGCTGGGCTCATAGCGCGAGGGCATCAGGAACATGTCTGCTCCGGCTTCAATCTTGTGCGCCAGCCCATTGTCATACGCCACTTTTACGGCGATTTTTTCCGGATGCTGCTTTTGCAGCTTGAGCAGCATGTCCTGGTATTCCTTGTCGCCGCTGCCCAGCACGGTAACGATCAGCGGCAGCCGCGTCAGGTCGCTGCCAATCTCTTGAATGAGGTCAAAACCCTTCTGCGCCGCGAAGCGTGAAACAATGCCGATCACCGGCGTATCGATCGGCGCATTTTCCAACCCGAACTGCCGTAGGAGATCGTACTTGCACTCTTTCTTGCCTTGAAGACTGTCAGCGGAATATTGCCGCACAATGTATTTGTCTTTCTCCGGGCTCCATTCGTTGTAATCCACGCCATTGATGATGCCGGTCAATGATCCCGCGCGCGTCTTCAGAACGCCTTCCAGCCCGAACCCATATTCGCTGGTCTGTATTTCCTGCGCATACTTGCGGCTCACGGTGGTCAGATGGTCGGAAAAAGCCAGAGCGCCCTTCAGAAAATTTACTTTGCCCCAGAACTCCATCTGGTCAATCGTAAAAAGTTCCCAAGGCAGCATGAGCAGCGGCAACGTATCTGGAGGAAAAAGACCCTGGTAGCCGATATTGTGGATAGTGAAAACTGTGCGGGTGCCGCGAAAGACCGGATCGGCTTCATAACTGGTGCGCAGCAGGATAGGGACCAGCGCGGACTGCCAGTCATGACAATGAAAAATATCCGGCACACCCACAACCTTGGATGCTTCCAGAACGGCGCGGCAAAACAATGCGAACCGCTCTGCATTGTCAGGATAATCACCTGCGGAAGTTCCGTAGAGGGCTTCGCGGTCAAAAAACGCCGGATAGTCAATGAAGTAGAATTGCACACCGGAACGTTTGCCGCCATCGAGCACTGAGCAGAAACGGTATTGATCGTCGAACGGGACGGTAACGCTGCGCAGCAGCACCTTGGCATCCGGCAGCTTGGTCTGTTTATATTTAGGCAGGTACACGGAAACGGAATGGCCCAGTTCGGCAAGCGCTTGCGGCAGAGCGCCTACAACATCAGCCAGTCCGCCGGTTTTAGCGAACGGCACGCACTCAGAAGCGGCAAAAACAATTTTCACGGGGCCTCCGTGGTGGCAAGCAGCACAACCCTGCTAAAGAAAATTCTAAATGGCGACAACAAAAAGGGCCAATTCGGGAACGATAAAAAAGCCTAAGCTGGGCCAGAATTTTCTGGCCGACGTGGGCGCTGCGGAGCAGATTGTTGATGCTCTGGGCGACGTATCCAATTCGGTGGTCGTGGAAATCGGCCCTGGGAAAGGCGCGCTCACACAAGTGCTGGCGCGCAGGGCGCATCGATTGATCGCCGTGGAACTAGATCGCATGATGTCCACGGAGCTTCGCTTCAAATATCGCCTGCAACCCCAGGTTGAGATCATTGAAGCGGACGTGCTGAAGCTGGATTTCCGCACCGTGCTGAACCGAACCATTGGCCCGCTGAATGACCTGCGGCCGCTCAAGCCTTCTCGTGCGCGAGTGGTGGGAAACCTGCCGTATTACATCACGTCGGACATTCTGTTGCGCCTATTTGAATTCCATGAGCAGTTTGACGTGATTGTGATTATGGTCCAGCGCGAGGTGGCTGACCGCATTGCCGCGAACCCCGGCACGCGCGACTACGGCATGCTCTCCGCCACAGCGCAGCTCTATACCAAAGTCGAAAACCTTTTTACCTTACCGCCGCAAGCATTCTCCCCGCCGCCTAAAGTCCATTCTTCAGTGCTGCGATTGACCGTTGCGCCACGATTTGCTGAATTGCAGGTCCAGCCGGCGGAGTTCATATCGTTCCTGAAAACGGCCTTTGCCATGAAGCGGAAGACGCTGCTGAACAATTTGAAGAAAGACTACAGCGAAGAGATCATCCGCAACAGCCTGAAAGAAGCGGGCGTGCGAGCAGATATCCGGGCGGAAGCTCTGCCGCTGGAAACCACGGCCCAGATTTTCCGCAAGCTGAAGAACTAACCACAAAGGACACGAAGGAATTCACGAAAGTCGACCCTGAGCTACGCCGAGGGAGAGATCCCTCTGCCGGGGCTACTGAGACTGCGAGTGCTGGACGAATTTAATTAAAAAGGATTCCCTAGCCGCAAGATGGTCTTCAGATTGCGAAAAAATCAGCGGATTCCAGCACCTTCTCTTGCGGCCTTGGCGAGAGCGTGACATCCAAAATAAAAAGGACACGAAGATCAAACTTCGTGTCCCTTTGTGTCCTTTGTGGTTAAAGCTTTATTTGGGCCTGCCGTGTCCACCGTCGTCAGAGGATCTCCCATGACTTTCCGGCGGTGGCGCTGACTGATGTACGGCCGGTGCGGGCGGCGGCGCGGATTGATGCACCACCGGCGGCGGGGCCTGTTGATGGAGCACAGGCGCCGGCGGAGGCGTGTACATGTTGTGCTCCGGCTGGCGTTGCGGTGCGGGCGTAAAAGTTTGCGGCGGCGGATTGTGCTGCCGCTCTGTCTGTGGCGGCGGTGGCGTACGGTCATTATTGGTGCGCCTTACCGGTTCAGGCGTGGGCTGATGCTCGTCGCGTCCGCGGTTGAAATCGCCTCCGCGATCACGAGTGTCCCGAGAAGTAGGTTGCTGGTCCACTACTTTTGGATTGCGGTCTCCATCAGTTCGGCCGCGCTCATTACTAGTGTCCGGCTTTGGCTGTGGCGGATTATCAGTCCGCGGCACTCTCGCCACATCGTCATTGGTATAGACGCGCCTGTCGCCTCGGTCTCCATTGAACCTCCCTGGTGTACGGTTATCGACATCGCGGTCGACGTTCCTGCCTCCAACGGAACCAACAGTTTTTCCACCAGCAGGCGGTTCAGGATGATTTCTCACCGGTCCGCGATTGACAATTCGCCTGTCTGCCGGCGGAATCGGAGCATGGAATCCCGGAGGCGCATTCGCCAGCCGCGGCCTGCTATACCATCTGTTCCAGCCGCCTGGAGCCCAGCACCAGCCGCGTCCATTCACAAACACCCAGCGCCCATAGCGATAAGGCATCCATCCCCACGGATATGAAGAAACCCAGGTGTATCCAAAGCCCGGAGCATAGCTCCAGTAGCCGTTGCTGAATGGGTCCCAGTTGTAGCCAACGTTGTTCGGTTGCCAGACTTCGCCGTATCCCGGCACGTCATAATACTGGCCGTAATAATTCAAGTCGCTCGCGCCGTACTGGTAAGGCGACTGCGCATAGCCTTGTCCGGCAGAAGCATACTGACTCAGAGCGTCGTCACGCTGCGTGCTCCACTGGTCCAGATCGTCCGTCTCCACGCCTTTATCCAGCGCGTAGCGCGCCGCATCATTCGGATCTAAAACAAACGTCTCGTTTTTCTTTACGGCAACTTCGCCGCCGTTGTCCGTGTCACTCACGCTGACTTCGCCTTTCAACACGGCGACTTCCAGCGGATTGGCATTCGTGCTGGTTACGCGGAATGAACTGGAATGCGTGAGCGCGATGGTATTTTTCTTTACCGTCACATTGAATTCGCCGTCATTGTGTTGCGTGGCTTTGAACTCAGCTTCGCCCTGATCGAGATCGACCGTGGTGAGCGTTGCGCCCGATGAAGCGCGTGCTAGTTGCGTAAACGCAATCACAGTGTTCGGGGCCAGCCGGATCAGACTGCCGTCTTCCAACTGCACTTCAGCCCAGCCGTCAGAACCGGTCTGTAGCCAGTCGCGCTCCATGAGAGGGACGTTCATGGTCGCGCTTTCATAGCCCTGACCAGTGTCCAGGCGAACCTCGCCTTCAACGTAGCTGATGCGCACGATCCGCGCCTGCGAATCATGGCCATCTTCGTCCTGATAATCTTGGGCGCGAGAAAGCGGCGCCAGAGAAAATACCAGCGCAAAGATCGTGGCGAGCAGCGCTGCTTTACGCAGTTGCCAGCGGCCCATTTTGTTTCGCGACATACAAGAGTGGAGCGGCATAAAACCCTCCTAAAAGCGTTGCTACTTGATTAGATCGGGCTTTGGCCACTTAGTTTCTTATTGTTAAGTGTTATTGATGATACTTAACTTTTAAAGTCAGAACTGCTCATTGCTTCACTCAGATTTGGCCTTTGCCAGCAGTCTTTTTGCCCTTTTGCGGGCAATATTGAGGACTGAAGCGTCCCCAGCAATGCTTTCCAGCGTGGGCTGGATGATCTGCAGCTCCGCCAGGTTGTGGCTTGCAGCGGCATCTTCCATGCCTCTCAGTTCGTCTTCCAGTCCCAGCTTGTCAAAGCGGTGCAAGTACACCAGCTTGCGCCCATGCTCAATGGTGTTGGAAATCCCGGTAAGGATGTTTGTGATTTCCTCGATAGCCCTGTTTTCCGAATAGTCGTAGGTCGTCTCAAAATAACGGTCTGGGTCCCCATAGGTAAGGGTCTTTTTGCCGGTACTGGCGACCGGATGTTTTTTAAAGCTGAAATCGCCATTGAAATAATTGGCTTCTCTGGCGTCGCGGAAGAGTTTTTCCTGGTTGCGCGTGGATATTGTGAAGTCAAGAGTGTAATCGGGATCTGATCCTGGGTCAGGCGGCGTAAAAGGATTGCGCGAGAGGTATTTGGCCGATCCGGTAGACTGCACCGTGATGTTGATGTCCTGCGGCTTGTAAGCTTCCCATACTCGATCAAAAGTAATGGTCGGCAAAGTGGGATGCAGGGGAGTCTTTTGCTGGCCCCACAAAAACAGTCCTGCCGACAAAACCAAGAGAAAAAGAATGGGACAAGCGCGCTTCATCGTGACACCGCTGCATAGCGATTGTTGGTAGCCGCCGTATGAATGTGGCAGATGGCAATGGCCAGCGCGTCTGACGCGTCTGTAGGTTCCGGTACGACAGCCAAATTTAAAAGACGCGTAACCATTTGCTGCACCTGGAATTTGTCTGCACGCCCATAACCCACTACAGCGGACTTGATCGACAATGGCGAATACTCCGCTACCTGCAAGCCTGACCTGGACGCAGCAAGCATGGCCACGCCCCTGACTTGTCCCAGCTTGAGCGCAGTTTTTACGTTGACAGCGTAAAACACATCTTCAATCGCCACGATCTCCGGCTGGTATTTGGCGATGATGGCCGTGAGGTCAACAAAAATCTTTTCCAGCTTTGCGGCCATGGGTGTCCCCGATTTCAGCTTGATTGCGCCATTCACATGACAAACCAGCTTGCGCTCAGAAGTTTCTTCCACCACACCGTAGCCGGTGTATTCGCTGCCGCAATCAATTCCCAGGACACGCATTGAAGAAAGTGTACTACTAATTTTTGTGTCGCTTCGCTCCAAACCGCTAAACATTCTGGAATGCACAGAGTTTTCGCGCACCTGATCGCGGCGGCTCGGCGTGCAAGCCGCCTCGCCGCAACCTCCCGCACCGGGTCGCCTGGATCTGTCCGACATTCAATGAGTTCCGGCCTCAACAGCACCGCGGCTTCTTCAGCATGGCCGCGTCCCGTTCGCGCGTGAATGCTCGATAGCTGGTGACCGACCGGGACGCATGTGTCCGCAGCAGGAAGCGATCGTAGGCGGATTCGTCGAAGATTTCTCGGAGCGCGGCCTTGATCGTTTGCATGATCTTGATCACCCGATCACGCGCCGATCACCACGATGATCCGATCTTTCTCCGTGTCTCCGTGCCTCCGTGGTAGGTGTTCTCATAGCGCTTCCTCCGCATATTGCGTCGCCACGAACGGCGCTTCCTGCGTAGCCGGTTTTCTGCGACCGGAGATCACACTGATCCATTGCGTCGCGGACTCAATCACAATCACGCTGACCAGAACCACCAGAAGCCCGCAGATTGCAGCATCAAGCTGGTCATTGAAGATCCTCCGTTGCAGCCCTGCTACCACTGGTCCGGCGGCAAGCTGGCGGGCGTGCGCCAGCAGTCCAATCAGCGGGTTGGGATCGAAAACTTTGTGCCAGGAAGCCGCAAACGTCACGGCGACAAGCCATGCAAGCGGCGCAAGCGTCACCCAGATATAGCGTGCGCGACCCAGCTTCACAATGATCGTTGTGGCCACGCATAGCGCCACCGCGGCCAGCAACTGGTTGCAGATGCCAAACAGCGGCCAGAGCGAGTTGATTCCGCCCAGCGGATCGCGAATGCCCTGCCACAGAAAAAATCCCCATGCAGCCACCGTGATTGCGCTGGTAGCAACAATGCTGGGATACCAGCTTGTCCGGCCCAGCGGCTTCCATATAAGTCCCAAAGCGTCTTGCAGCATGAAACGCGCGACGCGTGTGCCGGCGTCGAGCACCGTCAATATAAACAGTGCCTCAAACATAATGGCAAAGTGATACCAGATTGCCATCACAGCAGTTCCACCCAGGCTGTCAGAAAATATTTTGGCCATGCCCAGCGCAAATGCCGGAGCGCCGCCGGTACGGAAGAATAGCGTCTTCTCGCCTACGGTGTGCGCCAAGAGCGCCATCTGGTCGGCAGTGACGGGAAATCCCCAGTTGCTGATTGTTGCCACGGCGGCTGCGGGATTTCCGCCGACCATTCCTGCGCCGCTATTCACTGCCAGATACGTTCCAGGCTGGAGCGTACATGCGGCAATCATCGCCATGATTCCCACAAAAGATTCACACATCATTGCGCCATAGCCGACCATGCGCGTTTGCGTTTCGCGGGCAATCATCTTGGGCGTGGTGCCGCTGGAAATCAGCGAATGAAATCCGCTGATGGCCCCGCAAGCAATCGTGATAAATGCAAACGGAAAAAGATTGCCGGCAAAAACCGGCCCACTGCCATCGATAAAGCGCGTGAGCGCGGGCATCTGCAACGTGGGACGCACCAGCACAATTCCCAGCGCCAGGATCGCGACGGTGCCAAGTTTTACGAACGTGCTCAGGTAATCGCGCGGCGCAAGCAGCAGCCACACGGGCAGCGCGGACGCGGCAAAGCCATAAGCGATGATTAAAACCGCCAGCGTGGTTCCAGCAAAGGTAAATGCAGCCGCATGGGTAGACTGCGAAATCCACTGCCCGCCAAAAATGGCCGCGACTACCAGTAAAAAGCCGAGCACTGAAGCTTCCAGCACGCGTCCGGGACGCAGGTAGCGCAGGTAAACACCCATGAGCAGCGCGATTGGGATTGTCATCCCTATGGTGAAAGCGCCCCACGGACTGTCTTTGAGCGCGTTCACGATAATGAGCGCCACCACTGCCAGTAGGATAATCAGAATACTGAGAACCGAGATAAATGCCACAGTTCCGGCAGTCTTGCCGATTTCTTCGCGCGCCATCTGGCCCAGTGATTTTCCGTCGCGCCGAACGGAGAAAAGCAGGATCACAAAATCCTGCACGCATCCGGCAAAAACCGCGCCGACCAGTATCCACAGCGTCCCGGGGAGATAACCAAACTGCGCCGCCAGCACTGGCCCTACCAGCGGCCCCGGCCCGGCGATTGCGGCAAAGTGATGTCCAAACACCACCCACTTGTTGGTGCGAACAAAGTCGCGGCCGTTTTCCAGGCGCTCAGCCGGTGTAGCGCGCCTGGCATCCAGCGCCAGCACCTTGGCGGCGACGAACTTTGAATAAAACCTGTAGCCCAGCGCATAGCTGCACAACGCCGCCACCACCAGCCACATGGCGTTGATTGGCTCGTGCCGGTGGAATGCAATTGTTGCCAGCGCCAGAGCGCCTGCCGCAGCTACCGCCAGCCAGATCAAGACTTTGCCGATCTTCATGAGTCTTCTCCGCCGGTTATTCTGCCTAAGGCGGCCTCAATGCGCAATGTTTGCTGGGTGTTGTCAGTGCTATTCTGAACTAATCAACCGCAATCAGCAGAGGCGGGAGACAAGCTTTCCAGTGGAATTTCTTTTGAACCTGATGCGAATCAGCCATGCGATTCTGGGCATCACTCCGGCCAAACCAGAGGACGAGCGCGGTTTGCTGCTGCTATGGATCGTGTCGCTCGGGCTGGTCATCGCATTCACCGTGATCGTGTTGCTTTTCCTTCTTCCTCGAATCATGCGCTAAGGCCCCATCGGCGGCGATTCTGGGAGCTGAGTAGGTCTGCGATTCCGGAACACCCCTTTTCCATGAATCCTCATCTAATCGAGGCGACAAGGGAGAAACTCCGATGAACATCATTGTCACCGCACTCGGTTTAAGCCTGATTCTGGGAAGTGGACTCTTACAGATCCAGCAGGGCGCAAGCCAGACAGCTCAGGCTCCTTCCCAGCAGGTTTCTCCTCAGTCGCCCACGGTACAGCAGATTCCGATGAGTCCCATCGGCGTGCCGACAAATGGTGTGCAGATCACCCATGGCCCTGTGGTTGAAAACGTGACGGACACCACCGCCGAGATCGCGTGGTCCACCAACGTAAATTCTGGAACGGCTCTGCACTACGGCACTGATCCTACGCATCTAGATCAGACCGCCGGTATGCCGTGGGGCGGGTTCACGCACAGAGTGCTGATCAAGAACCTGAAGCCGAATACTACCTATTACTTCAAGGCTGAATCAGGACAGGCCCAGGGCACAGGCACGCTGGCTGAGGCAGCACAGGCGTCTTTCCAGACCAAACCTGCGGGCGCGACCAGCCAGATCAGGTAGGCTGTTCTCGAAGAGCTTTTGTGATATATATGATCGCGTGAGCTACTACCTCTCCTTAAGTTTAGTGTGGACGTTCTTCGGCATGGTTCAAGTCTATCGAGCCGTCTTTGGAACCAGGCCCGGGGTTGGCCTGATAACACTTACCGTTTTCAACCACAGACTGCTGGCAAAAGACACCGGTGGATCAATGCTTTATTCGGTGTCTGTTATTTGGCATTCGGTCTTGTTTATCTAGTTTCTTATTTGCGGCATATCGCTTAACTTGAGCGCCGATTTGCCACAGCCTCTCCCGCCTGCATCCGCGATTTAAGCCTTCCGATAAACATCAGCCCCAGCATCCTGAAATCGCTAATCAGCGACCAGAACGGATGCCCGAATGTCGCTGGCTTGTTGCCCTCAATCAGGAAATGACCGATCCAAGCGAAAGCGTAGGACACCACGGGCCACAACAGCGAGTACCAGGGATGGCGAACAGCAAAAGCTACAACCACGGTAGCCAGCCCGAGCAAAGTTCCAACCGCATGCATGGCCCGATTGCGCGGATCGCTGTGCTCGTGCAGGTAGAAGGTGAAGAAATCTTCGTAGCTCGAGAATTCCTGTGCCGGCATTTATTCGTCCCTTGTGGGCTGAGGCAGTTGTGCGAAAAGCGGTGAGCCCCGGTCGCTGGAATTCTACTATGGGTCTGCAAGAAACAGCCGCGTTCACGCCCACGCTAGGCAGCCTTTTTCCATGGCCGGATTTGCTCCATGGTGCACTGCTCCGGATTCTTTTCCGGACGCCAGCGCAGAAACTTTGTCCCGTGGCGGAAGCGGCCACCGGAAAAATGGTCATACTGAAACTCGCCCACCAATTTCGGCTTGAGCGGAAACCACTCTGTATCGCGGGCATCGCGCGTCCAGCGACTGGGACCGCCGGGGGCCTTGCCGGAAAATCCTTCACCGCCCATAAACGGTTTGAGAATTGACTTCAGCTTTTTGCGATCTTCACGCGTAAAGCTTGAGCTGAATCCAATATGATCCAGCTCGCCGTTCTTGTTGTAAAGCCCCAGCAGCAGTGAGCCTATTTCTTCAGTTGGTCTTTTTTGGGAGTCTGCAGATTTTGAACCTGCCTTGGATTCTTTATCGTCATCTGCCGAAGCTTTTGCTCGCGCCCAACGAAAGCCGCCGACCACACAATCCGCCGTCCGGATGCGCTTGATTTTGACCATGCCGGTCCGCTCGCCGGACATGTATTCGCAATCCAGGCGCTTGGCGACCACGCCATCCCACCCGCTGGCTGCGCCTTCACGCATCCATTTTTCCGCCGTGGCAAAATCTGAGCTTGCGGGTGAAAGCATGATGCGCTGGCTGTTCAATGTTCGTGGGTCTGCCTTGTGGCCGTATTTGCGATCAGGCTCAACTTCGATATTTTCTGCCGCGAATTCCTGCAGCGCCATGCGCCGCGCGGAGAGCGGCCTGTCGGCAAGAGATCGACCTTTGCTATCGACAATGAGATCAAAGACCATATACGTTGACGGCGTTTCCTGCGAAAGCCGTTGAATGCGGCTGGCAGCAGGATGAATGCGCTGCAAGAGCGCGTCAAAGTCAAGACCTGCGCCGCTCCGGATCACGATTTCACCATCCAGCACAAACTTACGGGCTGGAAGGGCGAGCACAGCAGCAACAATCTCAGGAAAATACCTGCCCAGCGGCTGACCGGCTTTCGATTGCAAAACCACTTCATCGCCATGGCGGAAAGCCAGGCAGCGGAAGCCATCCCACTTGGGTTCATAGAGCCAGCCGGATTCGTGCGGCAATGAGCTTACTGACTTAGCTTCAGCCGGCGGATAGGGCGGCTGGAGCGGAAGATTGAGCTTGGGAAAAGCCTGGGTAAGCTGTTCAGCGGGAACGGCGGCAGATTCGACATCGGCAGGTTTGCGTTTGCGAGGCGAGGCCATGCCAGTTTTGATGCAAAGCGGCCTGCAGGGCGTAGTCCCGTCAACGAAGGCCGACGGGCTAGTGAATCACTCGGCCCCAGGAGTAGAACGCAGAAAGCAGGATCATCTCCATGATCGCCAAGGCGTAGAAAACCACTCTTACTCGTTTGTTATTTGTCATATATCTAAAGAATGGAAGTCCCGCATACCCTTGCGGGCCAATTACTTAAGTTTTGTAAATGCAGTTCATCCCTCTGGCAGGAAAAGGTGCGTTCTTGCACGTCATTTAAGGCTTTTAACCGTATTTCCTGCCTGTTCACCCCTAAGATTCATCTGGTTTTAGCTGATTGTTTCAGGCTTGCAGCCGTCCTATAATCGGCATTCTCTGGCGAGTTTCTCAGGTATCAGGTTGGATAAAAGGTGTTTGGCCTTCAGTGAGGTGGCGTAAGCCGCCGGAAGCTGATATCTAGAGTGTAACCCGATGAAAAAGCACCTACTTACCATCCTGATCGGCGCCGCGTCGATGGTAACTGGAAGCCCAGCACGAGCCCAGAACATCGTAGCCACTCACGATGCTTATGGCCACACCGTCTGGGTAGCCAGTGACGAGGCCAAGCCTCAATCCGAACCGTCGGCCACAGCTCCTCAAAGCGTTGTTCCTCAGAACCAGAAAGCCCAGCAGACCACGTCGGCAACTTCCACGCAGCCTGCTTCGCCTTCAGCAGGAGCAGCCACGCCCTCACGCTACAGCGGATTGGTTTACTGGAGCCACAAAGAACATCGCTGGATAGCCGTTCCTCTGGCAAGTTCCGCCACTATGAGAGCTGCCCGCAGCGCCGCCCGTGAAGTAAATGACATGGTCGCGGTACCCGTGAGCAGCAGTGACAGCCGCGCGCTAAAACATGCCCGTCCTGTCGATCTCAAGTCGGCAAACCTCACAGAGATGCGGCCTGTGGACTCAGTTACTGTAGACAAGGCCATTGAGGCAGCGGCGGAGCGCCATGGCGTTGATCCGAACCTGGTACGCGCAGTGGTAAAGGTGGAATCAAACTTCAATCCGCATGCAGTCTCCAGCAAGGGCGCCATGGGGCTGATGCAACTCATGCCGTACACGGCGAAGTCGCTCAACGTGGATAACGCGTTTGATCCGCGCCAGAACATTGACGCCGGAGTTCGCCACCTGAAGAGCCTGCTGGAAAACTATAATGGGAACGTAGAACTCTCACTGGCGGCTTATAACGCCGGCAGCGGTGCGGTAAGAAGGAGCGGCGGCGTTCCTCCTTTCCGCGAAACGCGTGACTATGTAAAGAAAATCACGGAGCTTTACCACGGAGCGGCCCTCCGACCGCGGCTGGTAGAGACCCGTGACGCCGATGGTCACCGTGTATTTTCCAACAACGATTAACGCGTCTTCGGGTTTATTCTGTAAGGTGCTTTGAAATAGCGGTAATGAACATCGGACCCAGAACTCTCACGCGGAAAACGTTCGCTTGCGCACTAGCCTGCCTTCTGCTGGCTCCGGCGAGCATTTTTGCGCGTACTGTGGCACAGAAAAAACAGGCTGCGCGCGCCCAGTTGGAAACCGCTGAGCGCATGCGCGATTCACTGGAGAGCAAGCCGGAAGCGCAACGCACCCGCAAGGATTTCCAGAAGGTTATCGACGCCTACCGCAAGGTTTATTACACCGCGCCCAGCCTGGCCAAAGCCGATGTCGCTGTACAAGCCGTGGCGGAGTTGCTTGAGGACCAAGGCCGTCTGCTAAACGATCCTAAAAGCTTTAAAGATGCGATTGGCCAGTTGGTATTTTTGCGCCGTGAATATCCCGGCAGCAAATTCCGTGCAGAAGCGCTTTTCACCATCGGCGAAATTTATCGTGACGATCTGGATGACGCCAAACAAGCCAAAGCCACGTTTGAAGATTTCGTAAAGCGGTATCCCGGCAATTCTCACGCGCAGGAAGCACGCAAAGCCATTGCTGAAATTGATAATCCATCCGCCGCTAAGAGCCCGTTCCAGGCCAAAGCGCCACGGCAACACCCAACCCGGCAGAAGCCGTCTCGCGCTGCTGAAGAAGCTCCTAAAGCTCCGGTTGCCGATGACATGCCAGACGCTCCGGCGCAGCCGCAACAGCAGGACGCGGCTGTTGTAACGAATGACTCGCAGCCGCATCGCCTTCCCCGGCTTACGGGCATACGCCACTGGTCCACCGGAGACTACACGCGCATCGCTATTGATCTGGAGCAGGAAGTAAAGTACCAGTCCGGGCGGGTGCCGCATCCTGACAGGATTTTCTTTGATCTATATGGCACCAAGCTTGCCCCGGAGCTTGTGGGCAAGAGCTTTGAAGTAGACACCGGGTTCCTGCACAAAATCCGCGTGGCGCAATACAAGCTGGGTCTGGCGCGCGTAGTGCTGGATGTTGACGACGTAGCTGAATATTCTGCGTTCCTGCTGCCCAACCCTTACCGGCTGATTATTGATATCCACGGCAAGCTGCCGCCCAACAAACTGGCGAAAAACAAAGAACCAAAGAACACGCCGCCGGAAACCAAGCCGGTTGCACCTGAGACAACACCTTCAACGGCTGACAACGATTCAGGGCAGGACGTTACCGTCACTAATGTGAAGCCGTCAGACGATAGGGCATCTTCAGATACGGGATCTGGGTCGAGTCCGGTTGGAAGTTCCTCGTCCGCAGACGTGCAGACTGCAGATGCCGGAAAGTCCGTTCCCATTAAAGGCCATGGCAAGGATAAAGATAAAGACAAGGAACGAGTGGTGCCGCAGACCCCGGCTGAGACAGCCAAAGTTGTCACGCCGAAGATCACTGCCGATGATGGCGGAATGGAAGATTCTGGTCGTGCTACCGGCGAGCCGACAAGCGGACCTACTTTTGAATCGATTGCGCCGAAGGAATCCAGCAGAAATAAGCGGTCCAACGTTGATGCCAGATCGCGCGGCTCAGCGACTATGACCGCAACGACGCGCACCGCAGCTCCCAATGCCGCCGGAGAGCGCTCTCTCATCCGCGCACTGGGCCTCAAGATCGGCAAGATCGTGGTAGATGCCGGCCACGGCGGACATGACACTGGCACCATCGGCCCCAACGGGCTGGAAGAAAAAGATCTGGTTCTGGACGTCGCGTTAAAGCTCGGCAAGCTGCTGGAGAACAAGCTGGGCGCTGAAGTGGTTTACACCCGCGACGATGACACGTTCATTCCGCTGGAGACGCGCACCGCTATCGCGAATAAAGAACAGGCGGACCTCTTTATCTCGATTCACGCGAATTCATCCGACGATCCTTCAGCCCGCGGCGTGGAAACCTATTACCTGAACTTCACCAGCAGTGCGGACGCGCTGGAAGTGGCAGCGCGTGAAAATGCGGTGTCTGAAAAGTCGATCCACGAATTGCAGGACCTGGTGAAGAAAATCGCGCTCAAAGAAAAGATTGGCGAATCGCGCGAATTTGCGTCTGATGTTCAGCGATCGCTGTATTCGGGCCTCAGCGCCAAGAGCCCCAGCCTGCGCAATCGTGGCGTGAAGAAAGCGCCATTTGTGGTGCTGATCGGCGCGAATATGCCGTCCATCCTTGCGGAAATTTCTTTCGTCAGCAATCCTGACGACGCCAAGAAGCTGAAGACCAATGATTATCGCCAGCGCATTGCCGACTCGCTCTATAAAGGGGTCTTCAAATACGTGAATAGCCTGAGCGGGGTTAAGGTGGCCTCAAAGAATAGTGGTTCAGGCTTTAGCGGGGACGAGGCGACCTCTGTAGCGGCAGCGAAGTAAATCCATCCCTGCGATTCATAGCTGTTTTAGATCCGGTTCCAGCCAGGTTTCTCTCGCTTCCTTCGAATCAATTCGTGCACGGCTGTAATACTCGAAGGCTAAATTCTTGTCCTTTAACTGCTCTCGAATTTTTTTTACCGATTCGGATAGGCAATCTCTGCGGTTCAGCCGCTGATCGACTTGCAAGAGCCAGAACCGCGTCAGCGTTTCGTGATACAGCTTGGGTACGCCATGGTGAGCAGCAAACCGTTTCAAGCTGCTGCGCATGCGATCAATCGCTGTATCAAGATCGGAAGCGAATAAATACACCACGGCCACCGTGAGGTGGTCGCTGTGAGGAAATTCCTCTTTCGCCAGCAGGCAACGCTCGAAGCGATTCACCAAGGTAAGAATTTCAGAGTCGGTCATCTTTGCTCCAAAAGAAAACGCCCACCGGTAAAAACCGGCGGGCGTTGATTTATGTTCATTTCCAGAATAGCTGAGAACCAGACCGAGATCAAGCACGCTGTAGATTCGTCAGTTGTGAAGAATGTTTACAATTGTTCCGCTTCCCGCCATTGCCTCACCGTGTCATCAACAGAAAACGTTTCGGCCGTATTCTCGCTGAAGCGGTTTTCCAGCGCATGCGCCATTTTCTCCAAAGGAACTTCTTCATAGCTGCCGCCCTGAATAAATCCTTTGACGAATCGCGCAGCAAACTCTTTCATGTCCATTTGCACGTACTGCACCACGTGAACAAGTTCATGGAAGAGCAACGCATCCGTGAATTCCTGATGAGAAACAATTACGTCCACAAAAGTGATAGCGGTCATGGCGGCAAAGTCCGGCAGGTTGCGGATGCCCATCATCTTGGCCATGGCGTACATGGATGGGTTCGACACACGTGTGCGGCGCAAAACGCAGAGTCTCACTGACTCCAATACCGCAGCAGAAAAGAATGGCTGCATCGCAACGCGCTGCGCATCGGTCAGCGGGACAGCTTGAGGATTGTATTTCTTGCGGCTGCTGGTGACGTATTCCTCAACCATGTTGGAGAGTTGAGAAATCATTGAGGGAGGAAGATTTTTTAAGTCCATGAAGAAATTTGGTAATTGAGTAACTTAGTGATTGGGTAAATGAAATCGAAACCGCGTGAAAAAGCAATTGAGTAATCCGGCGATGGGTATGATGCAAAAGCCAAACGGCTTTTCAATTACCCATTTACCAAATTACTCAATTACCAAATGCTTTACGCAACTCCCATTTCCGCCGCGATGCGCTCGGTCACAAAGGCTTCAATCAGGTCGCCTTTCTTTACGTCATTGAAGTTCTGGAGATTGATACCGCATTCCATGCCGTTGCGCACTTCGCTGGCGTCATCTTTGAAGCGCTTGAGCGATCCGACCTTGCCTTTGTAAACCTGCACGCCATCGCGCACCAGGCGAACATCGGAATCGCGCTTGATGATGCCGTCCAGCACATAACAGCCGGCGATGGTGCCTGCCTTGGGAACGCGGAATGTATCGCGAACTTCGGCACGGCCCTGGTAGGTTTCCTTGATCACCGGATCGAGCAGTCCCAGCATGGCTTTCTTGATCTGGTCCTGAAGCTCGTAAATGATCGAGTGCAGGCGGATATCAATTTTTTCCATGTCCGCCAGTTCCTGCGCTTTGCGCTCCGGACGCACGTTGAAGCCGATAATCACCGCGTTCGAAGCCGACGCCAGCAGCACATCATTTTCATTGATGGCGCCAACGCCTGTGTGAAGAATCTTGATCTTCACTTTCTCATTGGAGAGCTTGGTCAGCGTATCGGCCAGAACCTCTGACGATCCCTGCACGTCGGCCTTTAGGATAATCGGTAGCTCTTTCATGCCGGCAGTCTTGATCTGCTCGGCCAAGCCTTCCAAGGAAAGCTTGGAGCTCTTGGCCAGCGTGGCTTCACGGGCGCGCTGTTCACGATACTCAGCGATCTGCCGCGCTTTTTCGCGGTCGGCAACCATCAGCACATCGCCCGACTGCGGCAGGCCTTCCAGACCAAGCACCTCAACCGGAGTTGATGGCGGCGCTTCTTCCACGGCCTTGCTGCGATCGTCAAACATGGCGCGCACTTTGCCAAATGTGTTGCCGATGATGAAGTTGTCGCCCACGCGCAATGTGCCGTTTTGTACCAGCACAGTTGCCACAACACCGCGTCCGCGATCAACCTTGGCTTCAACCACGGTGCCCGTTGCCGGACGCTCAGGATTGGCCTTGAGGTCTTGCAGATCAGCCACAAGGCAGATCATTTCCATCAGCAGGTTCAGGTTCGTGCGCTTCTTGGCGGAGACATCCACAAATACCGTGGTGCCGCCCCAGTCTTCCGGCATCAAGCCACGATCAGCCAATTGCTTCTTCACGCGGTCAGGCAAAGCATCGGGTTTATCGATCTTGTTGACTGCCACGATGATTGGAACCTTCGCGGCTTTGGCGTGGTCCATGGCCTCAAGGGTTTGCGGCATTACGCCGTCATCGGCTGCAACGACAAGAACAACGATATCCGTGACTTTTGCGCCGCGGGCGCGCATGCGCGTAAAGGCTTCGTGACCCGGAGTATCCAGGAAAACGATCTGCCGTCCGAACGCAGGCGAATCTTCCTTGGTGATCTTCACCTTGTAAGCGCCAATATGCTGCGTGATTCCACCAGCTTCGCCGCCGGCGACGTCGGTTTCGCGGATGGCATCGAGCAGCGACGTTTTGCCGTGATCGACGTGGCCCATGATCGTAACTACCGGCGGACGCGTTACGGCGGCCAGCGCGGCTTTTTCTTCCGTCACTCCGGTAAGCGAGGCCATTTCCTGCGCGGCCTGATCTTCAAAGCTGATGGATTCAGACTCAGCTCCAAAATGCCGCGCCAAATCCTTGGCCAGTTCGAAATCGAGACTCTGGTTTACCGTGGCCATTACGCCCTTCATCAGCAAGCGGGCGATCAAGTCTTTGGCACGTACGCCAAGTTTTTCCGCCAGGTCTTTTACGCTGGTGCCTTCACCAACAGTGATGGAGCGCGTGATAGGAAGCGGCTCGTTCGACAACGCCAGACGCGGCGGTGGAACAAAGCCCTTCATCGTGCCTTCTTTTTCCCTTGGGATATAAGGCTGGCCTGGGCGGCGCGTTGGCCCGCCCGGACGTGCCGGTCTTCCCGCAGGCGGCGGTGGCCCACCTGGGCCTACGCCTCCCATTCCTGGGCGTGGCGGATAGCCACCCGGACGCGGTGAGCTTGTGGGATGCGGACCACGACGCTGTTCGCCGGGTCTGCCTTGATATGGGGGACGCGATCCCGGAGGGCCGCCGGGGCCGCTCGGACCGCCTGGTCTGGGTCGTTGAAAAATTGGCTGGCCGCGAACCACGCCTTGCGGGCGCTGTCCCGGCCCACCATGACTCTGCATAGGCCGAGTTCCCGGGGCACCCTGCATGGGTCGGCCTTGAGGAGCGCTGGGCGCAGCTGCGCGTGGAGGCGGAGCTGTATAAACCGGACGAGGCCCTGTCTGCGGCGTAATCATTCTTCTCTGCTGCACAATCGGCTGGCCCGGTACGGGTTTGGTCGAAGGCGGAGGAGCCGGAGTTGCTTGCGGGCTTGCTGCCACTGGGGCCGTTGCAGGCGGTTTTTGCGCTGCCACCGGAGGTGGCGTAACCACCACTGCTGGAGGATGTGCGGGCGGGGTGACCACTACTGCGGGTGGAGCGGCCGGCTTTTCAACCGGAGGAGGCACAACTACTGCCGGCGTTGGCGGCTTTACCACGGGAGGTGTAACCACAGCACTTCTTTCCGCTGCCGGAGCAGCCGGTTTAGTGACTACAACGGCTGGCTTTTCTGCCGATGGCGGAACTGCCGCCGGCGTGGCTTTCACAGGCGCAGCAGGAGCAGCGGGCGGAGCCGTAGTGACAGGCGCTTTGGCCGGAGGCGCGGGCGGATGCTGTTGTTGCTGCTCTCTTTCCCTGAGCAGCCGTGCTACGTCGCCAGGCTTGGAGATCTTGGAGAGGTCAATTTTTGGTTTGACCTCTGTAGCGGACGCTCTTTCCCGCGAAGACGAGCCGGATCTGGCCGAAAAATGCTTTCGTACCCGTACCGCTTCATCCTCCTCAATCGAGCTTGAGTGGGTTTTCTTCTCCGTAACGCCCACTTCCGGCAAGATATCCAGAATTACTTTGGCTTTTACCTCAAGCTCTCTGGCCAGATCATTGATTCGAATTTTCATCCGCTCTCTATTTCCTCCAAGTACCTGTTACGCGATCATAATGACCTCACGGTTTTTGCCTTGAATCTCACTACGATTGTTCTTCTTCTGATTCTTCGTCCGGCTTTGCCAATTCCGGTTCTACCAACCCTGCATCCACGGGCTGATCTTCGCCATGCGTGTGCACTTCCGCCACATCCGCATCGGGAGCATTCTCCACTCCCGCGATTGCAGCGGCTTCACTGCCCTGGCCTGTCTCTACCGCTTCCGCATACTCCGTTGCAGCACCTTCAGCAGCTGCTATTTCGGCCACTGGTTCCGCAACCGCTCCGCCTTCCACAGCGGCTGTTTCGCCTGCTTCCGGTATGGCGGCCACAGGGCCTGTTTCAAGGGTAGAGAAGTAATTATTCACCGCAATGCTGATTTTTTCCACTGTTTTAGGGCCTACGCCGGGCACTTCTTCCAGTTGTTCCGGCGTCATATCGGCCAGGGCTTCCACGGTGGAAATGCCCGCTTCATTCAGCTTGCCGATCAACGCCTCGCCCAGGTCAGTAACGTTAGTCAGCGGAGTGGATTGCTGAGTGGTCAAAGACTCCATCTGCTGTTCCACTTCCTGGCGCTTCTCTTCTTCACTCTTAATGTCGATTTTCCAGCCCAGCAGCTTGGCCGCCAGCCGCACATTTTGCCCTTTCTTGCCGATGGCAAGCGAGAGCTGGCTGTCATCCACCACCACTTCAAGGTGCTTATCTGTCTGGTCAACCACGGTCACGCGGCTTACTTTGGCTGGCTGCAGCGCTTTCTCCGCGAACGTAACCGGATCTTCGTGGTATTCGATAATGTCAATCTTTTCGCCGCGCAGCTCGCGGATAATCGATTGCACCCGCATGCCTTTCATTCCGACGCATGCGCCTACGGCGTCCACGTCTTTATCGCGCGACATCACGGCAATCTTGGTGCGCTCGCCGGCTTCGCGCGCAATGGCCCTGATCTGCACCGTGCCGTCATAAATTTCCGGCACTTCCGTCTGGAACAGGTTCTGCACCAGCTCCGGCGCGGCGCGGGAAACAACCACGGCAGGACCTTTGGAATTCTTGTCGACGCGCACCAGCACGGCACGCACGCGCTCGCCCACTGAGAACGATTCCAGCCGCGACTGCTCTTTCTTTGACATGCGAGCTTCAGCCCGGCCAATGTCAAAGATCACGTCTGGCCCTTCAATGCGTTTTACCGTCGCGTTCAGGACTTCGCCCACGCGCCCAATGTATTCGTTGTAAACCGTGTCGCGCTCAGCTTCGCGGACTTTCTGGAAAATGATCTGCTTGGCAATCTGCGCGGAGATGCGGCCCAGCCCTTCCGTGGATTTCAGGAAGCGAACTTCGCCGCCGACTTCAGCGTTTGGATCGATCGCTTTGGCTTCATCCAGCGAAATTTCCAGCTGCGGATCTTCAATGTCATCTTCTGAAGGCAGAATGCTCTTCACCGCGTACACGCGGATCATGCCGGATTCTTTGTCCAGCTCGCCCTTCAGATTTTCCTGGCTCTTTTCTTTCTTGCGAGTGGCCGCAACTATGGCGTCTTCCACCGCGCTCACCACAATCTGCGGATCAATGCCTTTTTCCCGGCTCAGGGCGTCAATGACGTTATAAATCTCACTTGCCATAATTTCGTTATTCCCTTTCAATTCAATCTTTGAACTTTCGGATGTTCCCAGTGGCTACCCCTACCCCATACCCTTCAACTAGGATTTTAAAGAGCTTAGCCTTTTCATCCCAAATTATCTGGGATTCGACTGTTGCCCTCCCCCGGGTACCCTCAACTAGGATTCCAAAGGACTTACGACGATTCATCCCAGGCCATCCCAATCTGACTTCACCCGACCACCAGATTCCCTAAATCTCCGGTACCAGATTGGCCTTTTCCACGTTGGCCAGATCAATCTCAAACTGCTGCACTGGCTGCGCGTGTCCCGGCTTCGGCTTTTTCTTGCCCGGAATCGTTTCCAGAATCAGCTTGCCTTCTTCAAATCTTTGCAAACGCGCTTCAAAATGCCTGTTGCCGTTTACCGGCTCGCGCGTCGTCAGCTTTACTCTGCTTCCGGTAAAGCGCCGGTAATCTTCCGGCCTCTTCAGCGCCCTGTCCAACCCCGGTGATGAAACTTCCAGCGTGTACGACGCGCCACTTACTGCATCTTCCACATCCAGGATGGTCGAAACATCCCGGCTGACCATGGCGCAATCTTCGTGCGTTACGCCTTCCGGCTTGTCGATGGTGATTCTTAAGGTGCGCGCTTTGCCGCCGCCTCGCAGTTCCACATCCACAACTTCAATGCCTTGTGCCGTGGCCACCCGGCCAGCGATTTCGCGAATTGTGTTCAGGTCTGCCGCCATCCACTTCCGAACAGTTTGTTATTCGTGACGACCGTTTCTCCCCAAAATAAAAGTGGGCAATCCGCCCACTGGTACGTTCGCCGAATTGGGGACATCTAACCCACCCAGACCCGGGGTCCCCGACAGGCACGCCTTTCGCGTGTTGGGATGGAGCCCCACCCTCCGGCCTGAGCCGAAACCAGCTACAACTTCTTTAATAATACGCCCAATACGCGCAAAAAACAACGCTTCTGTGCCCTTAAGCCGCGCCTTGTTGCCGACTGTTGGCACCGCCAACTCGTTTGTTTACTGCTGGTTCCCGCTAATCGTCGCGAGGCGACTCTTTTAATAATGCATCGATGCTAATCTTTCTTGCCCAGCAGGCCTATCCGATCGGCGCCTGCATGGTGCGTTATATCCACGGCCTGCGCAACATATTCAAAGTCAACTTCGGGATCGCCTTTCACAAAAGCTACGCGGTCAACCTGAAGTTTAAATGCAGCCGTGAGGCGGGATTCCAATGCGTCCCATGAGACTTCTTCCTGATTGATCTTCAGCAGAGGACGCTTGCTCTCACCAACATCTTTTAATTGGATGACAATCGGCGTTGGAGGATTCTTCTCCGCGCTTTCCGTGCTCGGCTGCGGGACTAAAGTTTTCTCGCCCCACTTGTGCTCGGGCAGAATGACCATAAAAATAATCAGCAGGACCAACAGAACATCAATCAACGGCGTGACATTGATCTCACACGACTGCGTGCTGCGCGCTCCTACCATCATTGACATGGCCTGGCTCCTTTATCTGGGACGCCTTTGCGGTCCCCCCTTGAGTTCTGCGCGCTGCACTAATTGACACTTGGCCAAAGCATTATGTTCCCGAATAAAAATGACAGGAACCCAAGCCGCAAATTTCGCGAATAAACACGAATCTTAAGAATGAAAATTGTCCGCGTGAGCTCTTCAGTTAAATAGCCCGATTTGTTTATCCTGATCGGGTTATTCCGATGTGGGCATGTGCAGATACATGGATTGAAGGCCTATTCGTCCTGGACCTGTAAAGCGGTTCCATACCAACTGGCCGGCGCTGGCAAATAGCCCGGTGCTCAAGCGCTGAAATTGCGTATCCATGCCAACCGTGCGGTCTTTGTAGACCCAGCCTCCGGGCTCGATGTCAATTTGCTCGCCCTGTTGCAGTGTGACCTCGAAAACGTTGCCGTAGCCGTGGACCCAGACAATCCCATCGTCGGTTTTCGCCGTGAACTGGTCAATAAAAAAGCCGGTTCCACCCATCAGCATATTGGCAACGCCTTTTACGCGCATGAATGTGTAATCTACGTGCGACGTCGCAGCCAAAAATTGGTGCTCCCGCATCTCGATGCTTTCACCGCGCTTCAGGTGGATTCCAAAAACATGACCCGCGCCGTCCCGGCTGAAAGCAATGCGCCCGGGCCCGCGTGCCTCAGTCATGAAAACCGGCACGCCGGAGAGCACGCGCTTGAATGCTCCAGCAAGGGACTTGACCCCAATTTGGACAGCAGGATCTTTCCATAACAGAATATGGTGCTCAAAGAAAACGGGTACCGCGCCGAGTTCTATATGCAATACAGGGACTAGTTCGCCTTGAATGTGGTAGGTAACGCCGCCGAAACTTTCATCGCGCGCATTGGTGGCAAGCAGAACTGGAACCGCCATGGATTTGTCCTTTTACGGCTGAGATCGGGAGACTGGAATAATAATTCATCTATGGACATTTGGAATTGCCCAGCTTGGTTCCCAGATGATTGGCGATCTGCCTCCGATTGTTAACCTGCCAACCCCGAATTCCTAGCCTGAGGCTTACCCAAGCGAGCGGCAAAGAATCGTCGCAGCTGAAGCAGCAAGGTTAAAACCGAATCAGAGCAGGACCTTCCGTTTGACCAGGCTGGAGTCACAACCTAAAGGAAGAAGAAGATTCGCGCCTTCTTGCTGCTACGCGACTCTGGCGAATTGCTATTTGCCAATTGCTAGCTGCTAATTTCATTTGCGGCTACTTCCTGAGCTGCGCCCATCTGCGAGAATCTGCGGCAGGCGGATTTCACCACTTGAACCGCTTATACCCTTCCATCACGATCTTGCGTGCTGCGTCACTGTCAGCCCAGCCGGCCATCTCCGTGTTCTTGCCTTCAAGCGCCTTGTAGATGGAAAAGAAATGTTCGATTTCTTTCACCTTGTGTGAGAACACCTGTGAATAATCGTAAACATCTTTGTACAAGGGATCGCTCTCTGCTACTGCCAGAATTTTCTCATCCTTCTTGCCCTGGTCAACCATCTGCAGTACGCCGATTGGCCGCACTTCTATCAGGCAGCCGGGAAAACTGGGCGCTTCCACCAGCACCAGCACGTCCAACGGATCGCCATCCTGGCCAAGCGTGCACGGAATAAAGCCATAGTCGCCGGGATAGTGCACCGGAGAAAACAGCGTGCGGTCAAGCTTGAAAACGTGGAGCTGCTTGTCATACTCATATTTGTTGACCGAATCTTTAGGAATTTCAATCACAGCGTTAATGCGATGAGGGGCCTTTTCGCCTATGGGAAGTCTGGTGTAATCGGGCATATCTAACTTTTAACCTGCGGTAGTCCTCATTCTAGGGTATTTTAGTGGGCTGTGAGGTGTCTTCATGCGCCGCCTTGTCATAGTACTTTTTGCTCTTGTACTCTCGTCCAGGGCCCTGGCCCAGGAATGCTCCGTCACCGTGCTGGCGTCCTTTTATGATCAGCTCACGAAAAGCGAAATTGAGACGCTCAAGGCGCAGGACATTGAAATAAAAATCAACGGCAAGAAACTGCCGGTACAGAACGCCAGCCGCGACTTCAATAACCGGTTGCTGATTTTGCTGGAAACCGAGGGCTCGGCCAAAAATGAGAAACTCGCTGACCTTGTAAGCACCGTAACTCAACAAGCGCGGCAGGCGCCGGAAGGCAAACCCGTAGCCTTCGGAGTCTTTGCTGAAAAAGCCACCTTTACCAAAGGGTTCTCTTCCGAACCGGAAATACGCACCGCCGCCATCAATGAAGTTGTAGAAGGCGCTCCCCCGCTGGGAAAAGGCGTGGGCCTTTGGGATGCGCTGCATGAGGCGCTCGCGCTTTTTGGCCCGCACCAGCCGGGAGACACCATCCTGCTAGTCGGCGATCCCTACGACGATTCCAGCCATCATTCACCGGAAAGCGTAGAGAAGGAATTTATCGCCAACGGTACGCGGCTGTTTATGATGCGCAGGACGCAAGGCAGCCGCGTGGAGCGCGACTTTATGTGGCAATCGCACGATCTGGAAAAAATGGTGCTGCAGCGCACCACGGCAGAAACCGGCGGCTTGCTCAGCCTTTACGTTGCATCGCTCATCCGCTTTGCATGGGCCGGGTATATGCTGGAAATCAAGCTGCCTCACGGCGTGAGCAGGCCACACAAATGGAAAGTCCAATTCCGCGGCGACGCCGCGAAAACGCACCGGAAGACGAATTTTTATTATCCTGCCCGGTTCCCGGTATGCGAGGCAAACTCTCCACTCAAAAAAGAAAGCGCCCAGAAGGGCGCTTTCTGAAAATTAGGCAAGCTGGGCAGCTACTTCTTCTCGTCCTCGCCGCCCTGTTCAGCGGCCGCTGCTGCCTGCTCTTCTTCCATCTGCTTACGGACTTCTTCCTGGCGCTTGGTGCGGATCTCTGCCCGCTTGGCGCGCTTGGCCTCAATCACCTTCTCGCTACCCAGCAACTCGATGTAGCAGGTTGCAGCGCCGTCACCTTGCCGCCATCCTTTATGGATGATGCGCAGATAGCCGCCGCTGCGGTCGCCAAAGCGCGGCGCAACGGTTTCAAACAGGCGGCTGACCGATTCACGCGTCATCAGGTAGCTGCCCGCCAGACGGCGCGCGGAAAGATCTCCACGCTTGCCCAGGGTGATCAGTTTTTCCACGTGCGGACGCATAGCCTTGGCCTTTGCCGGTGTGGTTTCAAGCCGCTCTTCCATGATGAGAGAGGTCACCAGGTTGCGCAGCAGCGCGCGACGATGGCTGGTGTTACGTCCGAGTTTTTTCGTGTGTCTCTGGTGACGCATAAAAATCCTTATTTGGTAATTTAGTAATTTGGTGATTGAGTAAATGTTTGAGATAGCCGGGTTTCAAATTACCCGATTACCAAATTACCCAATTACCAATTGCTTAAAATTCCTGGCCGTCGCCGCCGCCTTCATCCAGTCCGCCGCCACCCATGCCCATGGGCACGGCGGATGGCATCTGACTGGTGGGCCCGGGAACGGCGTTGCCCTGATCGTCAATCTTCATGCCCAGTGAGAGGCCCATGGAAGCAAGGATTTCCTTGATCTCATTGAGCGACTTCCGGCCGAAGTTCTTGGTCTTGAGCATCTCCGCTTCCGTCTTCTGCACCAGCTCGCCAATGGACTGTATATTCGCATTCTTCAGGCAGTTGTAACTGCGGACGGAAAGCTCCAGTTCCTCCACCGAGCGATTGAGGTTCTCATTCTTAATCAGCGGCTTCTCTTCGCTGCGCGAATCCGTCTCCAACTCTTCTTCAAAGTTGATGAAGATGGTCATGTGGTCTTTGAGCAGCTTCGCCGCCAGGCCCAGCGCGTCAGCAGGAGCAATGGAGCCGTTGGTCCAGATTTCGATATCGAGCTTGTCGTAGTCGGTGATCTGTCCCAGGCGGGCCGCTTCCACCGTGTAATTGCACTTGCGCACCGGCGAGTGGACGGAATCGATCGGAATAAAGCCCAGGCCGAGATCTTCGTCGAAGTTCTTGTCGGCAGCAACGTAGCCGCGTCCGCGCTTCAGGCGCATTTCCATGTCAAGCTTGCCGCCCTCGGAAACCGTGGCGATGTAAACATTTTTGTCCAGGATTTCCACGTCGCCATCAGCTTCAATCATGGCGCTGGTAACCACGCCTGGCTGCTCGGCTTTCAGGTATATAGCCTTGGGACCGTCGCCATTCAGCTTGAACGGGACTTGCTTCAGGTTGAGGATAATGTCGGTTGCGTCTTCTACGACGCCAGGAATCGACTGAAATTCATGCAGCACGCCTTCAATCTTTACGGCGGTTACGGCCGCGCCTTCAATGGAAGACAGCAGCACGCGCCGCAGGGCGTTGCCAATGGTGGTGCCGAATCCACGCTCAAAAGGCTGAGCGTAAAAGCGGCCGTATTTGTCGGTGAGCGTCTCGGTATCAGTGGCAAGACGCTTGGGTTTTTGGAAACCTCTCCATAGAACCATGTGTTTTTTGTCCTTTCAACTCCGCTCCGTTTGGCGCATGCGGCTGGGAGGCCACAAGGCTGTTCTGGTGCGGGCAATTGAGGAGCTGCTAGCTTTGAGCTATCAGCTCCTGGCTTATCTAATTTTTAAATGGATGAATCAAGTTGGAGCCTATTTGATGCTCGACCCCACGTTCCTGATTCATCAGGCCGAAACTCGCCCTTACGGCCTCGTCCCGGCTAGCAGCTAACTAAAGCTAGCAGCTCTATTTCGAATACAGTTCGACGATCAACTGTTCGTTAACCGGCGCATTAATGTCTTCACGCTTCGGCAGCGAAAGAACGCGGCCCTTCAGGTTATCGCGGTCCACTTCCAGCCAGCCGACTACAGGCTGATGACTCGAGTAATCACGCGCACCCTCGATCACCGTAAATTTCTTGGCCTTCTCGCGCACCACAATCTCGTCCCCGGCGCTCACCTGGAACGATGGGATGTTCACCCTGCGTCCGTTCACGTCAATGTGGCCGTGGCGGACAATCTGGCGCGACTGGCGGCGTGATGTGGCGAATCCAAGCCGGTAAACCACGTTGTCCAGCCGACGCTCCAGCTGTTGCAGGAGCAGCTCGCCGGTAACTCCCGGCTTGCGCGCTGCTTTCTCAAAGTAGTTGCGGAACTGGTTTTCCAGGGTGAAATACATGCGCTTGGTCTTCTGCTTTTCCCGGAGTTGCAAACCGTAGCCAACTACCTTGGCTTTGCGGTCCTTGCCATGCTGGCCGGGAGCGAAGTTGCGCTTTTCCACGGGGCACTTGTCAGTGAAACACTTGGCCCCTTTCAAGAACAATTTCATGCCTTCGCGACGGCAAAGGCGGCAGACTGCACCTTTATATCTTGCCAATTTGATTCTCCTTTACTTCAGGTGACGATCGGTTTACGGGGTGGCTACCCTTTCTTCCCGATCCTTCGTTGCGATTTTGTAATTGAGTAACTTGGTAATGCGTAAAATCGAACCTGGCATTACATTTACTCAATTACCAAATTACCCAGTTACCAATTTCTCAAACGCGCCGGCGTTTCGGCGGCCGGCATCCGTTATGCGGAATTGGCGTAACGTCCTTAATCGTCTTCACGTCCAGACCGGCGGCAGCCAGAGCGCGAATTGCCGACTCACGTCCTGAGCCGGGGCCGTTCACGCGGACTTCAACCGAACGCATCCCGTGATCACGGGCCTGGCTGGCAGCATTGCTGGCTGCCTGCTGCGCGGCAAACGGAGTGCCCTTGCGCGATCCGCGGAAGCCCAGCGAGCCAGAACTCTTCCATGCCAGAGTTTTACCTTCACTGTCCGTGATGGTCACAATGGTGTTGTTGAAGGACGCCTGAATGAACACCACGCCATGCGGAACATTCTTGCGTTCCTTCTTCTTGAAAACTTTTTTCTTGCCTTTTGTTCCGGTAGCGCCGGTGCCCGGTGCTGCTGTTGCTTTCGCCATAAAATCTTTTTCCCTGTTCGATTTCTATTGCGTGACCTCACGGTCATTCGCATTACAGTCAAGCTAATTGCCAATTGCTAATGCTATTGCTAGGTTTTGGCCGCTGTCTTCTTCTTGTTCGCCACTGTGCCTTTGCGCGGACCTTTACGGGTGCGAGCATTGGTGTGGGTACGCTGTCCGCGCACCGGAAGGTTGCGGCGATGACGGTATCCACGATAGGAGCCGATTTCGATCAGCCGCTTGATGTGCATGGAAATGTCTTTGCGCAGATCACCTTCCACGTCGCCTTCAGCCTCAATGGCCTGGCGGATGCGGTTGACCTCGTCCTCGTTCAGGTCCTGGACCTTCTTCATGGGCTCGACCTTCGCCGTTTCCAGCAGCCGCGCGGAACGCGAATTGCCGATGCCGTAGATATACGTCAGCGCGATGTTCACATGCTTGTTGCGCGGAAGATCAACGCCTGAAATACGTGCCATGTGTCTTTTTCTCCTGAGGGCTCCGCTACGCTTCGCTGCTCCGCCCTCGCGCTTCGTTCGCCGGGACAGCGCTCTCTTCGCGCTTCACCCGTCCCTTTAACTCAAGTGTCGATCGGTTTACAACCTAAGGCCTTCATCCCGATCCCGATAATTAACCTTGCCTCTGTTTATGTTTTGAATTCTCGCAGATCACGCGCACCACGCCCTTGCGGTGAACGATCTTGCACTTGTCACAAATCTTTTTTACTGATGCCCGAACCTTCATGTCTCTGCTCTCTCTGTACCCGAATCGCCGGCGGTCTCTCCCGGCTTGGGTTCTCTTCAATTTGGTAATTGGGTAAATTCGTAATTTGGTAATTGAGAATCCCAGACGCTTTCACATTACCCATTTACCAAATTACTCGATTACCAAATTCTTCACTTACTTGTACCTATACACAATTCGTCCGCGCGTAAGGTCATACGGTGAGAGTTCCACCGCGACCTTATCGCCGGGAAGAATGCGGATAAAGTTCTTGCGCATTCTGCCGGAAACGTGTGCTAGCACCTGATGCTTGTTTTCCAGTTCCACCCGGAACATGGCGTTAGGCAGCGGTTCGACAACAGTTGCCATCACCTCAATCGCGTCTTCTTTGCTCACCTAGCTCCTTGAGAGTCTCAATTGTAGAGATCCCTCGCTTTGCTCACTCGGCATCACTTGGCCCTGAATGCTCTCCACCAGCTACTCCGTCAACACCAGCGGACCATTCCTCGTAACCGCTACGGTGTGCTCAAAGTGCGCACTGTAACTGCCATCTTCAGTGACTGCGGTCCATTTGTCGTCCAGGACACGCGCTCCGGGTTTACCAATATTGACCATTGGCTCAATGGCGATGACCATGCCTTCACGCAGCCGTGTTCCATGACCGCGTGTTCCGAAGTTCGGAACCTGCGGATCTTCATGCAGCCGCGTGCCGATTCCGTGGCCCACAAACTCGCGCACTACGCTGAAACCGTTGGCTTCAACGTACTCCTGCACTGCCGCGCCTACATCGCCGACTGTCTTCCCCAGCCTGACTTCGGCAATGGCTTTCTTCAACGATGTTTCCGTTACGTCGAGCAACTTCTGCAATTCCGGCGCAATCGCCTTGCCCACTGGAACGGTGATGGCTGAATCGCCATAGTAGCCATCCAGCACTACGCCGCAATCAATGGAAACGATATCGCCTTCCTTCAGCACTCGCTTCTCTGAGGGAATGCCGTGAATGATTTCATTGTTTACCGAAGTACACAGCACACAGGGATAATCGCAATAACCCTTAAACGCTGGCTTTGCCCCGAACTCTCGAATCTTTTCTTCAGCGGCATTTTCCAGGTCCATGGTGGAAACGCCTGGCGCCACCATTGCCTTTACCGCATCCAGCACCTGGCGCACGATCTGCCCGCTGCGCTTCATCTTTGCCAGTTCGGATTGTGATTTGCAATTAATCATTCTTATTTCAACTACGCTTGCTTCAATTACTCACTGCCTGCCGCTGCCACTCCGCCTTCAATCGCACCAAACATTTCCGCCGTGACCTTCTCGACAGGCTGATCTCCATTGACACGGCGCAAGCGCCCCTGCTCTATGTAATAGTCTTCCAGAGGCTTGGTCTGGCGCTCATAACTTTTCAAACGCTCAGATATGACCTCTTCCGTATCGTCAACGCGCTGGAACAACTGGGTACTGCAGGCGTCGCAAACGCCTTCAGTTTTGGGCGGCTGGAGATAGATATTGTAAATCTTGCCGTCGACAGGACAAGTACGGCGGCCTGTAAGCCGTTGCAGTAATTGATTATAACTTACATCCACGTCCACGACAACCGTCGGCCTTCTCTCTCCTGCCTTCTTCGCCAGCTCACGATCCAGCCATTGCGCCTGGGCTACCGTCCGCGGAAAGCCATCCAGAACAAATCCCCGAGCACTATCCGGCTGCTTGAGCCTTTCTGCAACCATCCCATTTACCAGATCATCGGATACCAGGTCGCCCCGCTCCATGACCCTTTTTGCTTTTCTGCCCAGTTCCGTTCCGCGGGCTACGTTGTCCCGCAGAATGTCCCCAGTCGATATGTGGGGAATTCCGTAATGTCCGGCAATCAGCTTGGCCTGTGTGCCTTTGCCGGCTCCGGGCGCTCCCAGCAGGACGATTGGACCCACAGGTATGTTTTTCCCGCTCATAGCCTCAGCACCGTTGCCAGCCGGAAATTCCGATTAACCCCAGAGCCTTCTGCCGCGGACGCGTCCGCTGCGAGAAGTAAAGCCTTCATAGTGGCGCATCACCAGTTGTGACTCAATCTGGTTGACCGTGTCCATGGCTACGCCCACCACGATCAGCAGCGATGTGCCGCCAAAGTAAAAGTTCACGTTCAAACCGTGCAAGACCCATGTAGGCAGACCGCTAAACACCTTTGGTCCGATCAACGGTATGTGATCGAGATGGATACCGGCGATCATCCACTCCGGAATCAGCGAGATCAGGATCAGGTACAAGCCGCCTACGAGCGTCACGCGTGTCAGCACGTCATTGATGTAGTCGCGCGTGCGATGGCCGGGACGTATGCCGGGAATAAATCCGCCGTATTTCCGCATATTGTCCGCCACGTCTGACGGGTTGAACACGATGGAAACATAAAAATAAGCAAAGAAGATGATGCCCACCGCGTAGAGCAGCGTGTAAAGGGGTTCACCCCACTTGAGTTGCTCCATTGTGCCGCCGAAATAGCGGTTCAGCGTTCCGCCCGGCTTAAATGCGTTGGAGAGCGTAAGCATCTGCGGAATGCTGAGCAGTGACGAAGCAAAGATCACCGGCATAACGCCGCCGGAGTTCACGCGCAACGGCAGGTGAGTGGCCTGGCCGCCCATAATGCGGCGTCCTACAACGCGCTTGGCATACTGCACCGGAATGCGTCGCTCTGAGCGTTCCATAAAGACGATGAACGCCACCACCAAAATCATGATGGCTACCAGAATCAGCAGCGCTGGAATGGTAAAACTACCCCAGGCGGCTGACCGCGCCTTTTGCGCCAAGTCCACCACGGCTTTCGGCAAGCCTACTACGATACCGGCAAAAATCAGCAATGACATGCCGTTGCCCACGCCGCGTTCCGTGATCTGCTCGCCCAGCCACATGATGAAAATGCTGCCTGTGGTCAGGGTGATAATCGTCATCAGGATGAACGAATACCCTGGGTTTACTACGAACTTCTGTGCCTGCAACGTAAAGGCGATTCCCATACTTTGCAGGATGGAAAGAATCAGGGTCAGGTAGCGCGTCCACTGGGTAATTTTGCGCCGCCCCAGATCGCCTTCTTTTTGTAGCCGTGCCAGCGGTTCCCATACCACGGTCAGCAACTGCAAGATAATCGATGCCGTGATGTACGGCATGATGCCCAAGGCAAAAATGGTCAGCCGGCGCAGGTTGCCGCCGCTGAAGAGATCATAGAAGCCCAGCAATCCGCCGCTCTGCTGCTCAAAAGCTTTCTGCAATTGATCAGTATTGATGCCCGGCGTGGGAATGTGCGAACCCAGGCGATAGACCGCCAGCATCGCCAGCGTAAACAGAACGCGCTTGCGCAGGTCCGGAACTCGAAAGATATTCGCCAGTTTCTCGAACATTTAGGTCACCTTTTTCTTTGGTTTCGAAGGTGCCTTGCTTTTGCCCGATTGGGGTTCGTCTTTGGTCGCGACTCCAACGGCAGCGCCGCCAATAATCTCAATCTTGCCGCCTGCTTTAGTAATTTTTTCTTCGGCCGACTTGGAAAACTTATGCGCCTGCACGGTCAACGCCGTCTTCAATTCGCCATCGCCCAGGACTTTGATCAGGTCGTTCTTATGTACTACGCCGCTCTTGATCAGGAGTTCCGGGGTAATGTCTTTTTCGCCCAGTTCAGCCAGACGATCCAGGTTCACTACCTGGTATTCCACGCGGAAAATATTGGTAAATCCGCGCTTGGGCAAGCGGCGATGCAACGGCATCTGGCCGCCTTCAAAGCCGCGCATCATGCGCGAACCTGAACGCGAACGCTGGCCTTTATGGCCCCGCGTTGAAGTCTTTCCCATTCCACTGCCCATGCCCCGGCCCACGCGCTTCTTGTTGGACGTGGCGCCCTTGGGAGGACGTAAGTTCGATAAGTTCGTTGGCACTTGATTTCCCTTTTGCGCAGCTGCCGTTGTTCAGCAACTACTCGGTTTCCCTGTTCTGGACCGCGCTCTCATTCGATCCGCGCCGAGTTCCGATCACCCGATCACCCGATCTCACGATCACCCGATCTCGTTTCTTACTTTTCTAAGATCTGCACCAGATGCGGAATCTTGGCGACCATGCCGCGAATCGACGGCGTGTCTTCCCGTTCCACCACCTGATAAAGCCGGGTAAAGCCCAGCCCTTTCACCACCTTCTTGTGTTTCACTGGGGTACAAATCTTTGAACGCACATATTGAAGGCGAATTGTTTTTTTAGCTGCCGTCATAATCCCTTATTTCCTTCTAATTCTTATGCACGGGCACTCTTTGCCTGTGCCGATGCGGTACTTGGTATTTGGTACTTAGCCATAAGCTCCCGTCTCACCAAACCGCCTCGGTCTCTCAAACAAGCTAAATACTAAGTACTCAGTACTAAATACTGCCTTCTTACAACTCCTGCAGCGCCTTGCCGCGCAGTGTTGCTACATCCTGGCGGTCGCGAAGTTTAAAGAGGGCATCAAACGTGGCTTTGATCACGTTGTGCGGATTGGCCGTGCCAATCGATTTGGTGAGCACGTTCTGAACGCCCACCGACGTCATCACCGCGCGCACCGCGCCGCCGGCAATCACTCCGGTGCCTTCCGGAGCAGGCTTCAGCAACACCCGGCCGGAGCCGAACGTTCCCAGCACCGCATGCGGAATCGAGGTCTTGCTGAGGTTCACCCGCATCAGATTTTTCTTCGCCGATTCAATTCCCTTGCGGATGGCCTGCGGCACTTCCTTGGCTTTGCCGGAACCGTATCCGACCACGCCCGCACTGGGATCGCCCACCACGACCAGCGCCGCGAATGACATGTTTTTGCCGCCCTTGACCACCTTGGTCACGCGGTTGATGGCCACTACCTGGTCTTTCAACTGGTAGTTGCCGGCATCGAGCTTTTTCTTTGTTGCGATTGCCATTGTATTTAGAACTCCAGACCTGCTTCACGCGCTGCGTCCGCCAGCGCCTTGATGCGTCCGTGGTAAAGATATCCGCCACGGTCAAATACCACTTTCTTGATTCCTTTTTCCTGCGCGCGTTGCGCAATCTCTTTGCCGATTTCTTTGGCGCTGGCCACGTTGCCGCCAGTTTTCTTACCGCCTTTTTTGCCTTTTACCGTGCTGGCCGAGGCGAGCGTGGTGCCCGACATGTCATCAATCACCTGCACGTAAATGTGGTTGAGTGAGCGATACACGTTCAGCCGCGGCCGTTCCTGCGATCCCGCAAGCTTGTTGCGGAGTCGCTGATGAATCCGCCGCCGTGTCTTATCTTTCGAACTATCTGGAATCATGTCTTCTACCTTTGCTTCGTACAGCCCCAGGCTACACGATCAAAAAAATTAAATTTCGCGGAACCGTCAATTGAGTAATTTGATCATTTGCAATTTGATAATTTCAATTTGAATTGAAGATCTCAAAATCTTTTACGCTCTCAACTCAATTACGTAATTACCAAATTTCGCCAATTACCAAATTTACTTCGCTCCGGTCTTGCCGACCTTCTTCTTCAACTTCTCACCTACATAGCGGACGCCCTTCTGCTTGTACGGGTCCGGTGGACGCAAGCTGCGCATGTCCGCGGCAACCTGTCCAACTTTCTGGCGATCGATTCCGCTGATCGTCAGCTTGGTCTGCTTGGCATCCAAAGCCGCAGTCACGCCAGTAGGCAGCGGAAACTCGATCGGATGTGAATAGCCCAGCGTGAACACCACCGTGTTCTTGCCTTTCAATTCTGCGCGGTATCCAATGCCGACGATTTCCAGATCGCGGTTCCAGCCCTTGGTAACGCCTTCCACAGCGTTATTCACCAGAGCCCGCGCCAGTCCGTGTACAGCGGCGTGATGGTCATCCTTGCGTGTGACGTTAATCTGCCCATCTGCCTGCTTTAGTTCAACGCCCGAAGGCAGATGCGTCTGCACCTGGCCCTTGGGGCCGTTCACGACAACGGTGTTGCCTTTTACTTCAAACTTCACTCCCTGCGGGAGCGGAATCGGTTTCTTTCCGATACGAGACATTTTGTGAATCCCTTTTCTGGTGAGTCCCTCGCAGCAAGTACAGCTTCGAGTTCCACAACCGTTTCGTCATCGCCTTTGGCTCTTAACTTTTGGCCTTTAGCAAAAATCCTTTTACATTTATTCCGAATCTGAACAGCGGATCAAAAGACATCCGCCAGATCACAAGCTAAAAGCCAAGAGCTAATGGCTAAAAGCTGCCGCGTAGCGGCTTACCACACCTCGCAAAGTATCTCGCCGCCCAAACCCTGTTTGCGCGCCTGTCGTCCTGTCATCACGCCCTTAGGGGTCGTCAGGATGTTGATCCCCAACCCGCCAAGCACGCGTGGAATGTCATTGCGTCCCACGTAGACGCGGCAACCGGGCCGCGAAATGCGCTGCAGGTTGGCGATAGCGGCGTTGTTGTCCTGCCCGTACTTCAGGTAAATGCGCAGGACTTTTCTGCCTTCTTCTTCTGTCGGCTTGAAATTGGCGATGTAGCCTTCTTCCTTCAAAATGCGCGCAATTTCCAGCTTCAGCTTGGAAGCCGGAACATCAAGCTTCTGGTGCCGTGCGTGGATCGCGTTGCGAATGCGTGCCAGCAAATCTGCGACCGGATCGGTCAAACTCATCTTCGTTTATCTCCTCTTATCGTCACCCGTTTGCTCCGGCTCCGCCGGAGAACCTGCCGTGACGTACTGCAAAACCAGCCATTAGCTCTTAGCTATTGGCTCTTGCTCTTTCCTTCAGCCCTCATCAGCTCGCCCGCGCCGACCGTGATTTCTCTCTCACGACGCAAGCCAAAGGCCAATGGCTAAAGGCCAAGGGCCGCCTTACCAGGAACTCTTCGAAACCCCGGGAATCTCACCCTTAAGCGCCAAGCCGCGGAAGCACAGGCGGCAGAGGCCGAACTTGCGCAGAAAGGCGCGCGGCCGTCCGCAGATGCTGCAGCGATTGCGGTGCTGGGTGGAAAACTTGGGTTTCTTGTTCGTCTTGGCGA
>CAWHQH010000015.1:0-18722 GCA_963831465.1 Terriglobia bacterium
TTTAAATCCAATGACTTAGCTCACTTTTCGCCTCACCGTTTAATGCTAGAGAGAACCGCTGAACCATGATTTACACCCATTCAGAAAACCTTGTTCAACAAACGTCGCCGGGCAATTACTATAATCTGGAAATCAATATCCCTTTTTGTTTCTGTCTCATAGCTTGGAAGAGGGCGCCGAAGGGCGCAAGGAGAGGCACAACTAATGCACAAGCCGGTAAAGTACGCAGAGAAAGTCCTGACTTACGGAGCGAAAGGCGCATGGGCTGTTTTTGAAAAAATCAACAGCATCAAGCCCGGCCATCGTTCACTCCAAAGTGGTCAGACAAGCCGATATTGAAGTCGTGGGAAAAGACCAAGCCGCCACTCGGATGGCCGCGCTCCACGGACTCTCTGTGTCCCAAGTGCGTTCCGGAAATCCGGCAGCAGATTGTTGACGGCAAATTGCCGCATGAAATCCTGCTCAATGAAAAAGCCGGCGAGATCAAAGCCACCATCGTGGAGCGCGACGGCAAAATCCTGATGGTGAAGGATTGCCCCATCCACGGCCACTTTGAAGATGTGATGGCGGTGGATGTCGACTTCTTCAAGCATCTGGAAGAAGTTTTCCCGGGCGCGACATTGCTGCCCACAACGACGAAAAGCTGCATAACCACGGCACCAGCACGGTAAAGCATGGCCGCGGATCGGTGTTGACCATCGACCTGACCAACCGCTGCAACATGATGTGCGATCCCTGCTTCATGGACGCGAACCAGTCGCTTCGTGCATGAGCTGACGTCGAACAAATCAAGACCATGCTGGACAACGCGATTTCCATCAAGCCGCGTCGCCAGATGTCAGTACAGTTTTCCGGTGGCGAGCCGACTCTGTCTCCGTATTTCCTTGATGCAGTCCGCTATGCCCGCAAGTTGGTTACAACTCAGTGCAGGCAGCTACCAACGGAATCGAATTTGCGAAGTCGCCTGAGTTCTGCCGCCAGGCCGCTGAAGCCGGTCTGCGCTACGCTTACCTGCAATTTGATGGATCGGCAACGCTGCCAACTCGCATCGCCAGGTCGGCAATCTGTTTGACGTGAAGCTGCGCGCCATTCACAACCTGCATGAAAATGGTGTCGATATCGTTCCGGTTACCACCATCATCAACGGCATCAACAATCAGCAGGTGGGCCGCATTATTCAGTTTGCCCTGGACAATCCCAAGACCATTAGTTTCCTGAGCTTCCAGCCGGTTTCCTTCACTGGCCGCGATGAAGAGATTACGGACGATCGTCGGCAGGCGCAGCGCTAACGCTGAGCCATCTGGCGCACGACGTAAAGAACCAAACCGGTTTGGGCGAGCCCAAGCGCGACTGGTTCCCAATCTCGTTCATGTCCACCTTCTCTGACTGGGCTGACCTGATTCATGTCCCAGCGCGGATTGGGGACAGCTAAGCTGCGGATGCCACCCGAATTGCGGCGTCGGCATGGCGCTCATGATTGACAAGGAAACTAAGGAAGCGGTTCCCGTTACGGCCTTCCTGAATGGCGATCGCATCGCGCAAGACGTGGCTAAGGTCAATGACGCTGGTCGCGGACGGTTCCTTTCAGTATTCGGCATGGCGCTGGCTCTGGCCCGGAACTACGATCCGTTCCAGGCGCCGAAACACTTCAAGCTGATCGATCTTCTGCGTAAGTTCGATAAGACGTTTGGAGCGACGAAGAAGGCTGACGAAAAGTACGGCAAAGTGGACGGTGAGCGCACGATTGAGGACATCAAAAGACGCCGCAAAGATCGCTGGAATTTCCTGTTTATCGCCGGAATGTGGTTCCAGGACCTTTATAACTATGACTTCCGCCGCACCGAGCAGTGCATTATTCCTTACGCTACTCAGGAAGGCGAGATCAGCTTCTGCGCCTATAACACCGGTGTGGGCTGGCGCAACATTATTGAAAAGATGCACATGACGGCCACGCTCACCAAGTGGTATGAAGAGCACGGGCGCCATGAGATATTTGCGGGCGGAAAAGCTGTCGGGCTGAACCAGAGCTCGCACAAACTTAATTTGAATGAAGAGCACGTGCACGCTGAGCGCAACCACACTCTGGACGACCTTGGTATTGCCAAGACTGCTCGTGAAGAAAAACTCCGCGCACGCGATAGCAAGCTGAAGAAGTCCGCTGAAGATGCGCAGATGGAAGCGCTGTATCGCGAGCACATTCTGAAAGAGCCAAAGGCGCAGGGTGGATTTGTGCCGCTTGGTTCTATCACGCCAGCCGCTTCCAAAGCTGCGGAAGAGAAGAAAGAAGAAGTGTTCGGCGACTAGACCTCAGTTTTTAACTACAAAAAACACGAAGGGCACAAAGGATTCAACTTTGTGCCCTTTTTGTTATGCTTACCTTGATTGGCGCGTGATTGCATGTTCAGATTCTGCAGAGCGAAATTCCGGTTCCTTCTTCCTTTGTGTTTCTTTGTGTCCTTTGTGGTTTGTTTTCTGCCTGCCGGCTGTGCCGGAGCGCCCAAGCACCCAACCTGGAAGAACGCTACCGGAGCGGAACAGAATGAGCGCCTGATGTGGCAATCCATTCAGAGAAAAGACTGGATCAATGTTGAGAGCCATCTTTCTCCCACATTTGTGGGCGTGACTGCCAATGGCGCAATGTTGGACCGCGCAGGATGGCTGGAACAATGGAAGAGCGCGCAAGTCCAGCAGTTTTCAATGGGGGAAGTGCAGGTCCATCCTGAAGGCGCTGATATGAAAGTTACCTACATCTTTCACGTCCAGACATCCACTTCAGGGCCAGCGTCGCCGGATGGATTTCGCGTCATGGCAATCTGGCAAGAGATCAAGAGCCGCTGGATGCTTTCCGCAATATCGATTACGACAATTCAAGCCACGAATCGCCCTTAAAAGGTAGCTGTATGAAGCGGTTCATTTCTGGCCTGAAAACCCTTTCCATCCGCCAATCCCACCCGATGGTCGAAGAAAATATCCGATCTTAATTGCTAGCCAATAAATTGCACACTCTGGATCCTATTTGTTGGAACGGGTGCGGGGTGCTGCCGAGGCCCTAAAGGCTTGTATTTACTAGAGCAAAACCAGTTCCAAAAGTACCCGGGCCAGGAACGCACGTACAGGGCCAGTTTTAGGTTACTAAAGTTGAAGCCGTGCTGACGCGATTAGTACCTACGTCACCTTTTAGTTCGTTAGCTTAACGGCTAGATTTGAAAGGCCGCTCATTGCGGGCGGATGCAGCAATGTTGCATCCGGCGTTAAGTTGAAAATATTATGCCGTTCAATTATCGATATAAAAAATCCGATGTATCTTCCATCAGAATCCATGAAGCTGGATTTTCAATGGTCGAGTTGATCGTGGTTTGCGTGGTTCTGGTGATCATTACAGGAATCGCAGTACCTAATATCTTCCGGACCTATCAGAATTATCAACTCGATTCCGCCGGTCACTCAGTTGCCAGTTTGCTGCAACAGGCGCGAATCCAGGCGGTGAAGACGAACGTGCCCGCGTACGCGAACTATACCAACGCGGCAGCCGGGAATCTGGCGTTTGTTTCAACCGACAACAGCGCGGCATATGCCGCCGGAGAGCCCGATGTGCAGTTATCTCCGGCAGTCACGTTTGAGAATGGAGCTCCAGATCCTAATACGCCGCCGGAGCATACGCAGCTGAATACCTATCTCAGCGGAGGGGCTCCAGGGCTGACACCGCAGGTGGGCGGAAGCATTGGTTTTAATGCCCGTGGGTTGCCTTGTAGTGAGACGACCCCTGGCGGTAATCCCACGGTGTGCGGTTTTCCTGGGGGAGCAAGCGGATACATATGGTTTATGCAGAGCAATATCGGGTGGGAAGCGGTGACGGTAACCCCGTCTGGACGAATCAAGAGTTGGAGGCTGATCAGCCGGGCCGCTGCCCCCTTTACCTGGCAATAGGCGGAGCTATGAAACAACCAAAAAAATGCGGACAAAAGAACACCAGGGGATTCACGCTGGTGGAATTAACGGTGGCCATGTTCGTTCTTACAGTTGGAGTTCTGGGCGGGATGATCATGATTGTTTTGGGTATGACCCGGGACAACACGAACCGCATGGACACGACTGCAACCAACGCTGCCCAGGCGGTGCTGGAACAAATTGCGGCAGTGCCGGCCGGTACCAGTCCCACTCTGACCGTGACCGATTGCGTGCCAAGTACCCATTTTGTCACAACTGCTGGCAATGCGGGACTCGGATCGGGAGCCACGCTAGACGGAAATGGGAACGTAGATTTCCAGTCAGCTGCAGTGGCGGGCTATGAGATACCCTATGCGGTTTGCGGCAATAACAAACTAATAGCTACTTATAACGTGCGTTGGCACATTACTACGCTCCCGGGCGGAGGCAAGCTGGTGATTGTGGCCGCAGGGCATCCGACCATTTACAACAACAGCCACGCAATGGCTTACATTGCGCCGGTCACGCTGCGAACGATTGTTGGATTGTGAGAATTTTTATGAGCATGAACATGAATAAGAGGCACTCTGATCAAGACGGATTTACGCTGATCGAACTATTGATGGTCGTGCTCCTGCTTTCCATTGTTGTGGGCGCAGTGTTCTCGCAGATTGAGCGGGCGCAGGTCCGATACAAGGTGGAAGACCAAAAAGTGGATTTGACGCAGCAGGAACGCGAGTTCATTGATCAGTTCACGCGCGATCTGCATCAGGCCGGCTATCCTTCAATCGCGGTTTTTGGCGCGCCAGTACAACATTAATAGCTCTCACATCGCGGCTGGTGTGTGGTCCATTTCCCAGACAGATCTACGTATGGAAGGCGATGTGGATGGAACCGGCGTCCAGACTGTGGAGTATTCCTATTTTGACGGAACCGGATGGCCCGGTCCTGGTCCCAATCCGTGTCCCTGCCTGCGGCGCAGTGCAGCGCCAAAAAGTGGACGGCATAGCGCCTTCCGCGCAGGTGGCAGGCACAGCATTCACGCAAGTGCAAAATGTTGTTCCACTGGCTACGCAGCCCATTTTTTCCGCCTATGACGCAACCGGGACTCCAGTGGATATTAGTACAACGATAACGGACCCAACAAAGTTGGCCCAAATTAAAAGCGTCCAGATCACAGTAACAACGCAAGGGCTGGGAAATGATTCTGACGTTCACAACACCATACAAGTGAGCATGACCGGTATGGCGCGTCTGGTAAACAACTGAGGTGACAAACATGAACGGAAAAAATACAAAGCGACTGAAATCCCAGCGTGGCATCGCCATGATGGTGGCGTTGCTCGCTCTGCTTCTGCTTGCAGCTATCGGCATGGGGCTCATGTTCATGGCTGACACAGAAAACAGCGTGAACAATAACTATCGCGACTCGCAAAAGGCCTATTTTGCGGCGCGTGCGGGTGCGGAAGAGGCCCGCCTGCTGCTGGGCGCGGACAATGCAACCAAAACGGCTGTCCAGGGCCTGACCATGCCCACAACCGTAGCCAATACCGGGATACTTTATCTTAAGAATCCGACAAATTCTGAAACCATTGATCCCACAACCGGCGCTGGGAACACGATTGCCACCAACGCTTTTCTGGACGACCAGCTCTGCTGGGAAAAATACACGCAGATGACGACTTTGAGCCAGGGAACTGCCGGCTCCTGCGGCTCAAATGGCCAAACTGCCCAGCTGTTGCCGTCTACATCGATTGCCTACACTGCTTCCGCCATGGCTTTAGCGCCGGGCGAAGGCACCGCGACCGCGCTTCCGTTTAAATGGGTGAGAATCACAAACAAGCAAAATTTGATGGGATCGATTGGCCAGAAAGTCAGCCCCGCTGCGCCAGATGGCGCGCAAGTGTGCTGGAATGGCTCGAAAGAAATCCCGATCGCGGGCGGATCTTGCTTGGCTCAGACCCCGCAGATGACGCCCGTCTGGGAACTGACCTCTTTGGCTACCACCCCACGAGTTGGACAAAATCCCGGGTCACGCAGAATCGTACAAATGGAAGTAGCCTTCCCGCCGCCAATTAATCCGCCGGCTGCAATCGCTGCTGAGGCGCCAATTGGGATGCACGGTAGCTTGACAGTCAATGGCTATGACAACTGCAAGTGCACCGCAACAAACGCCAGCCGTCCGGGACAAGCATGCGATGGTAGTCACCTGAGCGTCTTTAGCGCTTCTGGCATAACCCAAGTTGGGGCCGGAGCTGAGACTTTGACCTCCGGACTCGGTAATGGGTTAACCACTTACAACCCCGATGGGACCGTAAAGGTTCAGGGTTCAACGGCTGCAGGCCAACCGTGGCCTTATGACGTAAACCAGATGATTGCTGATTATAAGAACGGTGCAAAAAATGCCTCAACTACTTCCCCTTGGAATTTTTCCTGTGGCAGCACCGGCTGCGGGACCCAGGCTGGTCCGAGTTTTGGGACCTATCCGAATGGATTGCCCGACGCGCCGAGCTATCCTGCCGGTGGCGCACCCGCAACCGTTTACGTTCCGGGCAGTGTACAGCTTACTGGCGGCGCCAGCGGATCGGGCATCCTAATCATTGACGGTGATCTGGACGTCCATGGCGGTCTGAATTTCTACGGTTTAATCCTGGTCAAGGGCCAGATCACTTTCTCGGGAGGCGGTGCATCAAAAGTCAACCTGTACGGAGCCATGCTGGCAGGTGAAGACGTTAATGCGCAGGACGGGACGATCGACGGGGATTCAATTGGCGGCAGCTTCAATTTCCAGTACGATTCATGCGCCTTAAGCCTCATACCTCCTTCCGGGCCGCCAAAGCTGCTTGCAACTCACGAAATCATGTATTAAGGGGAATGTAATGAAGAAGTGTCTTTGGATGATGGTCGGGATAATGCTGCTGGGCAGCGCCATAGGGTTTGCGCAGGACGAGTCGCCGTCATTGGGCGAACTGGCAAAGAAAACCAAGACCACGCGCAAACCAGAAAAGTTTTATACCGATGCAGACCTGCCCAGCAGGCCTGCCGATAGCAGGAAAACGGCTAATGTTGCTCCCGCTGCCAACACAGCGGGAGATAAAACATCGGGCCAACCCACTGCTTCAATGCAAGGAAACGGCAGCACAAAGAAGCCAGGTCCGGCATCCAACGATTCCCACGCCGTTGCGGAATTGAAAAAGCAAATCGAGTCCTATCAGCAAGATGAGGATATGTGGAAAAAATCGGCCAAGAGATATGAAGATTTGCTGACGAATGAGACGAATGACTTCAGGCGCCAGACATATGAGGAAGCACTCGAAAATGACCAAAAAAATGCCGCACTCTATCAGCAGAAAGTAGACCAGGCACAAACCGCACTATCGAATGCACAAAAAACGACCTCATCGAATTCATCAAGTTCCTCGGCAAATCCTCCGGGGCAGCCCTGAGTTAATAGCACTATTTATAAGCCAGCCAGCCCGGCTGGCTTTTTTGTGCCCTAGTCCAGAGCAACGCGTCAAGTAAAGATCAACTACGCTACAATTTCTTACAGCATGGCCGTCTCCCACCATAGCAGTATTGCCGCACTGGACAAACCCGTGTTCCGCCGGCTCTTGCTCTCGTGGTACGCGCAGTCGCAGCGCAAGTTGCCGTGGCGTGGAACGACAGACCCCTACCATATCCTTGTGTCTGAGATCATGCTGCAACAGACCAGGGTAGCTGCTGTAGAAGAACGGTACACCAAGTTCATTGCACAATTTCCCTCGGCGGAGCGGCTAGCTCGCGCAAAAGGAGCTACGGTGCTGGCAGCGTGGAGCGGTCTGGGATATTACCGCAGAGCACGGGCGCTGCATGGGGCGGCAAAAGAGATTGTCCAAGGTGGGTCATTTCCACGTACTGCGCTTGACCTAATGGAGTTGCCGGGTGTTGGTCGTTACACAGCGTCGGCTGTCGCCAGCATCGCCTTTGGCGAACCTGTGGCCGTGGTGGATGGCAATGTCAAACGCGTGATTGATCGCCTAGTAAGCCGAAAGAGCAAGCCTGCAAATGCCAATATGGAAAAGCAGTATTGGGAGATTGCAGGCGAACTTTTGGATCCGCAGAGCCCCGGCGACTTTAATCAGGCAATGATGGAGCTTGGAGCCCTGGTCTGTCTGCCGGCGCAGCCAATGTGCCATGCTTGTCCGGTCGCGCATTTATGCGGCGCTCGTGGACCCACGGAAAAAGCTGCGCGTCCGGCCCGCCTAAAGGCAGAGCTGCACTATGCGCTGGCGCGCCGGAACGGCAGTGTGCTGTTGCGCCAACGGAACAAGCAAAGCTCACTGATGGCCGCAATGTGGGAGCTGCCCGAAATCGAGGCGCCAGGCAAACCGAACAAAATGCCTTTGCTGAAGCTGCGCCACTCCATAACCACTACGGACTACACTGTCTTTGTTCATGACGGCAAAAATAAAAAACGCCAGACCGACAGGTGGGTTCCTTTACGCTCCGTTTATCGGCTACCACTGACCGGACTAACACGCAAAATCATTCGAGGATTAGGCGATGCATAAAACAGTGTTCGCATTTGCAATGATTCTGAGTTGCACTGTGTTTGCTTGCGGAGAAGTGGCACAGCCTATAGCAGCGGAGAAGGCACACTTCCCAGCCAGCGACTGCTCAGCGGAAGCAGCTCCCCAAGGTACAACGCGCGTATACATCGCCCTGACCAATGGCAAGGATGGAGCCGGGACATCTATGGCTGACGCACGTGACGGCAGCACCGTGACCAGGTTTGACACGATCCTGCGCTGCTACAGCGAAGGATGTACGGAGAAGCAGAGCTCTGGCGCGGCGGTGGCAAAAACTGAAAACCTGATCGTCTGTCTCGGGCCAGGAACGTTCTGGACCTTGGGCAATTACGATTATCTTATCGCCGTTCCGCATCCGAACCCGGCGGGCTTTACGATCGGCAAGGGATGGAAGATTCACGGCTCGGGAAAAGATATGACAGTCGTGAAACTCAGCGACTATCTCCCAATCACCGATCCCAAAGACCAGCGGGTGCTGCCGGTGAATAGCGGGATAGGACTTGTGTTTGGCACTAACTCAGACAACGCTCCGGGGATTGAGATATCCGACCTGACGATCGATGGAAATTATCCTGTACTAAAATCGCGCGCGCGGCAAAACGGCATCAAGGCGCTGACGCTGGATGCGATCCACCTGCGCTCAGACCTGGGCGGACATCATATTCACGACGTGAACATAATCAATTCAGCGGCTGAGATCGGCGGCATCAACCCGCGCTGGGAGGCCTTTCCAGTTTGGATCCTCTCGGTAGACCGCTCCCGGCCGGGCCAGGACCGTGACAACATTATTGAAAATGTCAGCATGAGTCAGTCTGCCTGCATCCTTTGCACCGCTATCTGCGTGGCGAACGCCACTGCCGAAGTGAAAAATAATGTAGTAGAAGGCTTTCAGATTGGATACGGCGGCTGGGACCTGGCTGGAGGATCATTTCACGATAACACGGCGATTAACACGGAGTACGGTTTCAACATTGACAGCCTGGTGAACAATGGCGTGACGATTGAGCGGAATAAGATTGTTCATCCACGGAAGTACGGCTTTGTGGTGGGAGGCGGGGGCACCTTTGCAGACTTCAAGTTCCTGGATAATACGGTGCAAGTGGATAAATCGGGAGTGATTGCATTTGTCTTGCAGGGAAACGTGACCGGAGCAGTCATTGCAGGCAATAAGGTGCTGGCCGATAATTCTTCAGGCGCTCGCTCCACGGCTTTCAGGATCTATTCTGCAAGCCGCCAGTCCGGACTGAATAGAGACAATAAATATCAATCCAACCAGATAGCATCCGGCATGTCTCTGGTGTTTCAGAGGACATCGCAGAAATCGCAAAACTGCTTCTTCGATAATCGAGACGAAAAAGGAAATCCGCGCAAAGACCTGCCGGATAATCATGATGGGCCATGCATTTCAGATCCGCGCAAAGCGGAATCACACTGAAGCCAAGCGCCGGGATTTTCACGAAGTCCACAAAGTTATCTACAATAGAGTTTTAGCTGGAGGGGACCCAATGCCCGCACTGGAAGCCGGAGTTCAGGCGCCGGAGATTGAACTGCAATATTTAGATGGACGTAGGTTTTCACTGAAGGAAGAACGCAAGAAAGGCCCCGTAGTGGCGGTGTTTTTTAAGGTGAGCTGCCCGGTTTGCCAAATGGCCTTGCCGTATCTTGACCGCATTTATAAGGCTTATGTCAAGAGCAAGGCGTTTACTTTCGTTGGTGTGTCACAGGACAATGCGGCGGACACCAAAGCATTCAACCGGCAATACAACATCAGCTTTCCCGTGTTGCTGGATCCAGTGGGAAAGTATCCAGTGTCAAATGGTTATAAGCTCACCAATGTTCCGACAACATTTCTTATTTCATCCGAAGGCGAAATTGATTTTGCCACAGTCAGTTGGTCAAAAGCGGATGTGGAGCAGCTAAACCGCCGGCTGGCCGCGCAAAGTGGAGTCTCCGCAGCGCAAATATTTCAGCCGGGGGAAAATGTTTCAGAATTCAAGCCTGGTTGAGAAGCGAAAAACTGATCCGCGGTCGCGGATGAAACGCACTTAGCAGTCCAGCAATCAGTGTTCAGCCAAAAGAGGAACCATGAAAAGATTCGGCACATTCTTGTCTATCGTCATCGTTTCTACATGCGCGGCATTTGCTCAAACCGGCATGCCACCTGTCGCGCAAAAGGCGATGAATGCCATTGACGCGGAGAAGATTCGCGCCACCGTGAAATACCTTTCTGCCGATGCTTTGCAGGGCCGTGGAACCGGACAGAAGGGCGGTGACATGGCCGCAGATTGGATTGCGACGCAGTTTAAGAGCTATGGCTTAGCGCCCGCCGGCGATCATGGAACATATTTCCAAAAAATCGATTTTTTTGGCGTGACAACAGATCCCAAGCAGACTCAGTTTGCTTTTGTGCCCAAGTCAGGGCCAGAGATGCAACTCAAATTTGCCGATGATTACGTAGCGAATGACCAGACGCATGCGGAAAAGTCAGAGATAGACGCGCCGCTTGTTTTTGTGGGCTACGGAATCAACGCCCCCGAATACAACTGGGATGATTACAAAGGCGTGGACGTGAAAGGCAAAATGCTGCTCATGCTGGTGAATGAGCCGCCTTCTGACGATCCCGATTTTTTCAAAGGCCGGGCGCTCACCTATTACGGTCGCTGGACTTACAAGTATGAAGAAGCGGCCCGCCGCGGAGCCGTGGGCGTGGTGCTGATCCACAAAACAGATATGGCCAGCTATGGCTGGGAGGTGGTGCGCAACTCCTGGGGAGGCGAGTCATCGCTGCTGAAAGATGACACGGATCCAAAGCTGAAGTCGGCAGGGTGGATTCAGTTAGATGTGGCGCGCAAATTGGCGACTGCCGCAGGCATGGATTTGGACAAAATGCTCCATGACGCAACCATGCGCAGCTTCAAGCCCGTGGAAATGCCGGTGCGCGTGAAAGAAACTATTGTAAGCAAGGTGCGCAGCTTCACTTCAAGAAACGTGGTAGCAGAGGTGAAAGGTTCCGATGCGAAGATGGCGCAGCAGGCGATCCTTTATACCGCGCACTACGATCATTTGGGCATCCACCCTGACGAGCCGGGCGACAATATTTATAACGGCGCAGCGGACAATGCCACAGGATGTGGAATCCTGCTGGAACTGGCGCGCGCGCTGGCCGCAGCTTCCGACAAACCCAAGCGGACAATGATTTTTGCTGCCGTTACCGCAGAAGAGCAGGGCTTGCTAGGCTCAAAGTATCTGGGACAGCATCCGCCTATCCCGGCAAAAAATATTTCACTGGACCTGAACTATGATGATATTGAGCCGTTGGGAGAGCCGCAGCAGATCGTGGTTTCAGGGGCCGAGCGTACGACTGTTTATCCGCTGGTACAGAAGGTGGCGAAAGATTTTGACATGTCAATCCAGCTGGACGACCATCCTGAAGCGGGGCACTATTATCGGTCTGATCACTTCAGCCTGGCGCGGGTGGGCGTTCCGGCATTCAGTGTGAATGAAGGCGTTCTTTTCAAGGGACACGATCAGGCCTGGGGAGAGGACAAAGAGCGCGATTATGTCGCCCACCGATATCATCAGCCTTCTGACGAATATCGGCCAGACATGGACTTTACCGCCGATGCCAAGCTGGCGAAGTTTGGCTTGGTTCTTGGCTGGGAAGTGGCTAATCAACCAGCTCTAGCAGGCTGGCAGCAGGGCGATGAGTTTGAGAAGGCCCGAAAGATGGGAGAGTAAGAATAAACGCGTACGAGCAAGGTCTTAGCCAGCATTGATGGTGCCGATAGTAACGTAACGTAAGCTGCGCACCTGGGGTACAATCCCTGCATTCCCCCCTGTGCCCGGCATGTCGTTTTCGTTCCTTCAACGCGGTAGTTTGCCTGATTACGCTCGTCAGCTCGTTGTGACCAGCGATGAACCCTCGCTTGTTCTTGAAGGCCTGGTCACAGGAATCGATAATCTACGGCACGACGTTTACCTGAGCTCCAAGTTCACTGAGTTCGCCCGCCAGCACATCCTAAAACTCGTGGCCAAACACGGGAACGTGGAAGACATGGTCGCGGATGATCGACCGGCAGCGCGTACTCCGATGCGTGCTAACGGCAATGGGAACAGGCAATCGGATTCGGCAGAGTTCAAGCGATTGTTGACCGAACTGCACATTGCGTCACTGAACCGTGCAAAAGCCGAGAACAATGTTTGGCTCGACCTTCTCTTTCGTTTAGCGATACTCAAATTTCAGCGCACTGAGTTGGTCCACCAATATGCTGTGGCGCTGGAGCGCTGCCGCAATCGCGTGAAATCTTATGAAGTGCCGCGCCACTCCGGCAACAGCCGCACGGTTGAAATGCGCGAACGCATTGCCCATTTCCAGATCAATAAGAAAACCGTGCTGCGACGCGCTGGCCAGGACCTATTTGTCGTGCTGCGTGAAGCAGAAAAAGAAATCCTGGGACGAACCAGGCGCTCGCTGTTTGGCGATGCCATGGCGGCGAAGTATGAATTATTCCTCAACCGGCTGGTCTTTACAGAAGATGGGCAGGACAATCTGCTCAATGCCGAGCACTATGTGATGCTTGGCAATTATGATCGCGATAAAGACCGGTTTGAAACCATGCGCAACATCGCCGCGCAGTACTTGAAATCGCTTGCGCTGGTAAGCGATGTGGAAGGTCCACTGGTGGACGGCATACTTAACGTCCCAGAAAATGCGCATGAAATCATGGCCGGAGGCGCGCCTGAGGATAGTAATGCTAAAGGCAAAGCGCAGAAAGCGCTGCTCAATGCATGGGCAGAGCTGCTGGAGCGTGAAGGCGTCATCAGTAGCGTTGTGGCATCGTATGAAGCGGTGCCGCTGCTGGCGCAGTACTCGCCGCCAATCAATCCACAGCAACTCAAGAACGCACTGATTTCCCGCGAGGAACGCCGGCGCGTTGAGACGCTGCTGGAAGAGCATGGGAAACTTTCTCCCGACGGATTGCACGCTGCGGTGAAAAAGGTGGAGAGCTGCAAGCCGGCCGAGCGCGTCAAGCTGGCTGCTCGTTTCTTTACCGACTTTACGCGTTACCATCGCGATCTGCGCCGCATGGAAGCTGTAGTCGCGGCAATGGAAAACGTCAACGTGCTGGCCAATGAGCGCTTCCGCGAGCTTTCCGCCATCAATAACACGCTTTATGAATTTCTGCTGGCAGAAGAGCAGAAGCCGGCGGAAGAAAAAGTTATCCACCATGTGGTGCTGAAGGCTGACATTCGCGAATCGACCACGCTGACGCGCACACTGCTGGAAAAGGGATTGAATCCTGCTTCCTATTTCAGCTTGAATTTTTACGATCCCATCAACAAGCTGCTCCCAAAATATGCAGCAAAGAAAGTCTTTATTGAAGGCGATGCGCTAATCCTGGCGCTGTTTGAGCGTGACGGGGAGCCCGCGCTGGGAGTGGCGCAAACCTGCGTGCTGGCAAAAGAAATTATCCAGGTGGTGACGGCTTACAATGAGCGCTCGCTTTCCGCCGGACTGCCCAGCCTTGAGCTTGGCATTGGAATCTCCTATCAGGATTCCGCGCCCATGTACCTGATGGACGGCAACAAGAAAATTATGATCTCAAGGGCGCTGAATGAGAGCGACCGACTCTCATCCTGCAGCAAGGGCGTGCGTCGATTGATGAAGGATCGCGAACTGCTGTTCAATGTCTTTTCTTTTAAGGCGGTTGAAGACGAAGATACCGGCGGCAATCCTGACGAATTTTTGCTGCGCTACAACATTGGCGGCATTCACATCAATGAGGCGGCGTTCCAAAAGTTGCGGAGTGAAATTTCGCTTCAGGCGTATGACCTTCAAGTCCCCATGATCTGGCAGAAGAGCGCGGCGCGGGTTTATGCCGGCTTGGTGCCGCTGGGGCAGGGATCATTCCATCAGATCATTGTTCGTGAAGGCCGTATCACTCACGTGGACGCGCGCGATTTCTCACCCAAAAACGTTACTGACCGTTACTACTACGAAGTCTGTACCCACCCGAAAATTTATCAGGCGATAGAAGCTGTTTCAAATAACCTGGTGGCTGCGCGCTAATCAAAATTCTTGCGTGGCACTTAAACGGCGCGCGGACGACTGTGCATTTCGCTTGTTCCCGGCGATGAGAACGATTATATCTTTATTACCAAGATGGCCCAGCTCTTACTGTTAACCCGAAACGCCCTGCTGCCGTTGACTTTAGCCGTGGTTGCGGCAGTTTGCCACGCCCAGGCTGGGCTGGCACGCGCGGACAGAACAAAGCCAATCAGGAAGACACCGCCAACGCCACCGTGCCTCACGCGGCGGAAGATATCTCCGGCATGTACAGCTTTGTGAAGGAAGGCGAGTTTCTCCAGATCAACCTGGATCGAAACTCGGTCACCGGATACATCTCACGTATGGGCGACTCCGACACGGACAACGGAGTCTTTCTCGACCAGTTTTTCGCCAAGGCCGACGTGCAGGGCCACGACGTTTCTTTCACTACGCGCCCGCTGCACAGCGTCTGGTATGAATTCAAGGGCAAGTTCAGCCGAGGTCCCGGAAAAACCAAGGGTGACGATAGCTATTACATCCTGCGCGGCACGCTCAAGGAACTCACCAGCAACAACGCCGATAAGACCGTGAGCTCGCGCACGCGTGAAGTTGAGTTCAAACTGCTGGCCCAGCCCCAGGACCCTGATGATGCCCCAGCGGTGAAGCACAAGAAGTCGAAATAGCACCCCACCGGCAAAAGCCAAAAATTCTACCACTGATTAACACGGATTACACTGATCTGAGTGAAGAAAAGAACAAAACCTTACCGCTGATGAAGGCGGATCGCGCGGATCTGAGTTGGGGCTTGATCTACCCTCAGGCTGCGTCGCAACCGTCAAAAAGCAAAAAAATTATCACTCATTAGCACAGATAAACACTGATCTGAAGAGAGCATGATGTGAAGAGATCAGTGTTTTCTTTCTGGTGAATCTTTGATTTGTAGTGTCTCAGTTTGATAGAAAATGTTTGTCTCTGCCTTCCTGAGCACCCCACCCGCGTGCTGCGGGATAAGGCGGGAAATACCAAAGAAAAAAGTGTATTGATTCCACTGTACTTACAACTCTGTCGTGGGAGCGAGTCCGATGGAGCTTGCGACCGGGAACGAGTCGAAGGCCCCCGAGAATGCTACCGAGGCTCCTTTCTCTCTTCTTATACATGGAAAACAAATGATTTGAGCAGAAGAGTTTCGACAGAACTCCCTGAAACAAAATTGTGACGGAAACATCCTCGGGATCCTTCGACTTGCGCTCGTTCCGGCTTTGCCGATTCGCGCGGCGCTCAGGACGACAGGGATAGGAGACATTTCGGCAACCTGAGACACTACCCTTTGATTTGTTGGCTTGCGGGGCGCTGCCGGCGGTGAGCAAAAAACCAAGCTAATCCAGACCACTTTTATCCGCGTTTATCAGCGGTAAAGTTCTTGCCCGATTCAGATCAGTGTCGTCACTGATAATCAGTGGTAAGGGATTTTGTTAAGAGGGTTCAACGTTCCAGAAATAACCAGCGCGGAACGGCGGGTTTCTGCCTTCAGCAAAGAGCCGGATAGAGGAAACCGAAATCTGCATGCCGGTCATGTCGATGCCAGAAAGTTCCAAGCGGTCCCAGACTTCAACCACGATTCCTTTTTCCATCACGCGGTCCAGCAGATCGCCCTCGCTGGCAAAATCAGAGCTCAAAAGCATGAGCGCACAACTCCCCTCGACTTCTTCAGTATGTCTCGGTAAAGCGGCGCAAAACTCAAGGCAAACATATGCCACAGAAACAGCAGTTGCCATTAACTATACAAGAAACAAACGAGAGCAGCGGGAAAATCGCAGGGCGACCCTTCTGTGCCAATCAGCGTTTCAAGCAATTTACAGCTATCTCCCATTTACGTTGCGCGCTCGGGGTGGCCAAGCCCGGTCATTTTGGCGCGCTCCACTTCGTTTCGGCGGATCTCCACCCGCCACGCAAAGCGCGTGTCGGGGACCCGACCTGCGGCGCAAGGAAAGTGGCAATTGATGCGCTTTGCGGCACGACTGCGCTGCCCTTGACTCCCCTTCGGCAGGCTCAGGGTCATCTCCGGCAGAACGCTAAAGTTGTGCCCTGACACTCTGCGCGCGTGGATGCGGAGTCTTTGTTACAAAATAATCAGATCTCATGTGGCGAGCGCCTGAAATCCCACCCTTTGCAAAAGCGGCAAAGGATGGGGCACCCACGGAATGGTGAGTTCGAGAAGAAGCGGGATAAGGTCGGACACCTGTCGAGCCGCAATGAAGGCGCGGGGAGTGAAGAAGGCTCCCGCCGTTTTGTGCGGAGCTTTTTAACCACCGAGGCCAGGCAAGGAAGAAGAACGAACCAGAACAGGGCTTCTACTATCCCTGAAGAGCAGCGGAGCCGATTCCTCTGTCCTCACGTTGGCGTTCCTCAAGATTGTGACGGCAACGTGGTTCGGACACTCGGAATGGCATGTCGTTGTGTGGCGGCGCGAAATTCCGCCCTTTGCAAAAGCGGCAAAGGATGGGGCACCCGGCGTCACGAAAGGTATCGGTAAGCGCCATTGCCCTCCTCAACATGAATGGTTGAGGAGGGCGAAGCCCTTACAGCGATTTCAGATACTGACCAACGCAGATTTTTCTTCAGTGTTGAGACCGAGTTTGAGATGCTGGTCGTAGTGGTCCACCACGTCGTTCAAGGTGGCAAACCGGCCATCGTGATAAAAACCACCATGCATATGAGCGAATAAACCCTTCAATGGTGCGGTGCGGTATTTATGTTCGCCTGGGCTGCGATTAGCTTGAAAGTCGTCAACGCCAATTTCTTCCCCGCTGTGTAAATTCCAGCCCGGCTCGGTGAATAGCGGCGGAACGTGACACGTTGCACATTTCGCCTTGCCCTGGAAGAGTTGCTGTCCCGTTTGGGCCGCCTGTGCGTTGTAGCTGTTATTCGGCGGAGCAGGTGCCGGTATTGAAAGCTGGTAATAATGGAGGGCTGCAAGTTTCGATGTAACGTTGTCGGGATTGCCGCGCATGTGCGCCAGTCCATTCTTTACGGCTACAGGATTTTCTGGTGTATCCAGCCGAGGATCGATAAACGTTCCGCTGCCGTGCATCTGAGTCACGGCGACATAAGCGTTCCAATACGGAATGCTTGCCCTAGAGCCAGACCATGTGTGATTCCCCACACCAGCGAGACCGAACGCAGGAGGGATCAAAACAGCCGCCGATTTACCGTCCGGTCGCATGCCCTTGCCGTCAAAGTTCAGCTCTGCGTCATACTTCCCAGGCCCCCAGCTCTGAAGCACCTTTTTCACTGTCGCCATGTCCACTCCAAGCTGGTCTGCTATCGGTTGTGGATTGGGAGCGAGCAAAACGATTTGACCAACATTCAGGTCGCGATTTGGCCAGCCGTCCAGCCTCCTGCCGACGCCTGGTTGAATGGCATCGTCAACGGTGGAATGACAGAATCCGCATGTGATGCCGATGGAAGTGATGTTCTCTTTCTTTTCATCCCAGAACGCTTTAATACCCACAACGGCATCGTGTTTGAGAAGAAGAATCGTGTACTTTGGATCGTCAAAGTCAACCTTCTTCGCCTTCAGCAGTGCGACCACTGGACCGGGCAATTGGTCGGTATCGACCTTGAGGCCGACTGCCAGTGCCTGCTTAGGCGTTAAACCCGGGCCCGTTCCACCATGTTTTTCGCCTGCGATAGGCTCGTGCAGCCGAAGCTTACCTCCCCAGAATGCTTCATCGCCGAACGTGTCAAAACGGAATGTTTGTCGGCCATCGGTGAACATCTTGTCAACATTGTCCCGTACAACGTCCTTGAAGACAGGTCCCGTGTGCTTTTTTGGCGATCCGGCGCAGGCAGCAATTATCAGCGCGACGAGTACCAAAGCAGAGGACAGCAAATTTAATCGAATGGTCTTTAACAGACCGGGGCGGAATCGTGTGCATTTCACGATGGGATGCCTCCTTAGACATTTTGTGGTTCGGGGCCGAGCGGTAGGAATATAGCCGCAAGCAGAGAGATGCCCTTTCAACCTTGCTGGTTATCCAGCCGCTTACATTGAACGCTAAAAAAGAGCCGTGCCTGGAAGTAGCACAGAAGCTCAGCAAAAGGAGGCGGAAGGCCGTGATATTGATATCTTTGAGGCCGCCATAACAAGCGCGGGGGTGAAGAGGCTCTCCGGGCGT
>CAWHQH010000016.1:0-71231 GCA_963831465.1 Terriglobia bacterium
ACAGAAGGGCGGTGACATGGCCGCAGATTGGATTGCGACGCAGTTTAAGAGCTATGGCTTAGCGCCCGCCGGCGATCATGGAACATATTTCCAAAAAATCGATTTTTTGGCGTGACAACAGATCCCAAGCAGACTCAGTTTGCTTTTGTGCCCAAGTCAGGGCCAGAGATGCAACTCAAATTTGCCGATGATTACGTAGCGAATGACCAGACGCATGCGGAAAAGTCAGAGATAGACGCGCCGCTTGTTTTTGTGGGCTACGGAATCAACGCCCCCGAATACAACTGGGATGATTACAAAGGCGTGGACGTGAAAGGCAAAATGCTGCTCATGCTGGTGAATGAGCCGCCTTCTGACGATCCCGATTTTTTCAAAGGCCGGGCGCTCACCTATTACGGTCGCTGGACTTACAAGTATGAAGAAGCGGCCCGCCGCGGAGCCGTGGGCGTGGTGCTGATCCACAAAACAGATATGGCCAGCTATGGCTGGGAGGTGGTGCGCAACTCCTGGGGAGGCGAGTCATCGCTGCTGAAAGATGACACGGATCCAAAGCTGAAGTCGGCAGGGTGGATTCAGTTAGATGTGGCGCGCAAATTGGCGACTGCCGCAGGCATGGATTTGGACAAAATGCTCCATGACGCAACCATGCGCAGCTTCAAGCCCGTGGAAATGCCGGTGCGCGTGAAAGAAACTATTGTAAGCAAGGTGCGCAGCTTCACTTCAAGAAACGTGGTAGCAGAGGTGAAAGGTTCCGATGCGAAGATGGCGCAGCAGGCGATCCTTTATACCGCGCACTACGATCATTTGGGCATCCACCCTGACGAGCCGGGCGACAATATTTATAACGGCGCAGCGGACAATGCCACAGGATGTGGAATCCTGCTGGAACTGGCGCGCCGCTGGCCGCAGCTTCCGACAAACCCAAGCGGACAATGATTTTTGCTGCCGTTACCGCAGAAGAGCAGGGCTTGCTAGGCTCAAAGTATCTGGGACAGCATCCGCCTATCCCGGCAAAAAATATTTCACTGGACCTGAACTATGATGATATTGAGCCGTTGGGAGAGCCGCAGCAGATCGTGGTTTCAGGGGCCGAGCGTACGACTGTTTATCCGCTGGTACAGAAGGTGGCGAAAGATTTTGACATGTCAATCCAGCTGGACGACCATCCTGAAGCGGGGCACTATTATCGGTCTGATCACTTCAGCCTGGCGCGGGTGGGCGTTCCGGCATTCAGTGTGAATGAAGGCGTTCTTTTCAAGGGACACGATCAGGCCTGGGGAGAGGACAAAGAGCGCGATTATGTCGCCCACCGATATCATCAGCCTTCTGACGAATATCGGCCAGACATGGACTTTACCGCCGATGCCAAGCTGGCGAAGTTTGGCTTGGTTCTTGGCTGGGAAGTGGCTAATCAACCAGCTCTAGCAGGCTGGCAGCAGGGCGATGAGTTTGAGAGGGCCCGAAAGATGGAGAGTAAGAATAAACGCGTACGAGCAAGGTCTTAGCCAGCATTGATGGTGCCGATAGTAACGTAACGTAAGCTGCGCACCTGGGGTACAATCCCTGCATTCCCCCTGTGCCCGGCATGTCGTTTTCGTTCCTTCAACGCGGTAGTTTGCCTGATTACGCTCGTCAGCTCGTTGTGACCAGCGATGAACCCTCGCTTGTTCTTGAAGGCCTGGTCACAGGAATCGATAATCTACGGCACGACGTTTACCTGAACTCCAAGTTCACTGAGTTCGCCCGCCAGCACATCCTAAAACTCGTGGCCAAACACGGGAACGTGGAAGACATGGTCGCGGATGATCGACCGGCAGCGCGTACTCCGATGCGTGCTAACGGCAATGGGAACAGGCAATCGGGTTCGGCAGAGTTCAAGCGATTGTTGACCGAACTGCACATTGCGTCACTGAACCGTGCAAAAGCCGAGAACAATGTTCGGCTCGACCTTCTCTTTCGTTTAGCGATACTCAAATTTCAGCGCACTGAGTTGGTCCACCAATATGCTGTGGCGCTGGAGCGCTGCCGCAATCGCGTGAAATCTTATAAGTGCCGCGCCACTCCGGCAACAGCCGCACGGTTGAAATGCGCGAACGCATTGCCCATTTCCAGATCAATAAGAAAACCGTGCTGCGACGCGCTGGCCAGGACCTATTTGTCGTGCTGCGTGAAGCAGAAAAAGAAATCCTGGGACGAACCAGGCGCTCGCTGTTTGGCGATGCCATGGCGGCGAAGTATGAATTATTCCTCAACCGGCTGGTCTTTACAGAAGATGGGCAGGACAATCTGCTCAATGCCGAGCACTATGTGATGCTTGGCAATTATGATCGCGATAAAGACCGGTTTGAAACCATGCGCAACATCGCCGCGCAGTACTTGAAATCGCTTGCGCTGGTAAGCGATGTGGAAGGTCCACTGGTGGACGGCATACTTAACGTCCCAGAAAATGCGCATGAAATCATGGCCGGAGGCGCGCCTGAGGATAGTAATGCTAAAGGCAAAGCGCAGAAAGCGCTGCTCAATGCATGGGCAGAGCTGCTGGAGCGTGAAGGCGTCATCAGTAGCGTTGTGGCATCGTATGAAGCGGTGCCGCTGCTGGCGCAGTACTCGCCGCCAATCAATCCACAGCAACTCAAGAACGCACTGATTTCCCGCGAGGAACGCCGGCGCGTTGAGACGCGCTGGAAGAGCATGGGAAACTTTCTCCCGACGGATTGCACGCTGCGGTGAAAAAGGTGGAGAGCTGCAAGCCGGCCGAGCGCGTCAAGCTGGCTGCTCGTTTCTTTACCGACTTTACGCGTTACCATCGCGATCTGCGCCGCATGGAAGCTGTAGTCGCGGCAATGGAAAACGTCAACGTGCTGGCCAATGAGCGCTTCCGCGAGCTTTCCGCCATCAATAACACGCTTTATGAATTTCTGCTGGCAGAAGAGCAGAAGCCGGCGGAAGAAAAAGTTATCCACCATGTGGTGCTGAAGGCTGACATTCGCGAATCGACCACGCTGACGCGCACACTGCTGGAAAAGGGATTGAATCCTGCTTCCTATTTCAGCTTGAATTTTTACGATCCCATCAACAAGCTGCTCCCAAAATATGCAGCAAAGAAAGTCTTTATTGAAGGCGATGCGCTAATCCTGGCGCTGTTTGAGCGTGACGGGGAGCCCGCGCTGGGAGTGGCGCAAACCTGCGTGCTGGCAAAAGAAATTATCCAGGTGGTGACGGCTTACAATGAGCGCTCGCTTTCCGCCGGACTGCCCAGCCTTGAGCTTGGCATTGGAATCTCCTATCAGGATTCCGCGCCCATGTACCTGATGGACGGCAACAAGAAAATTATGATCTCAAGGGCGCTGAATGAGACGACCGACTCTCATCCTGCAGCAAGGGCGTGCGTCGATTGATGAAGGATCGCGAACTGCTGTTCAATGTCTTTTCTTTTAAGGCGGTTGAAGACGAAGATACCGGCGGCAATCCTGACGAATTTTTGCTGCGCTACAACATTGGCGGCATTCACATCAATGAGGCGGCGTTCCAAAAGTTGCGGAGTGAAATTTCGCTTCAGGCGTATGACCTTCAAGTCCCCATGATCTGGCAGAAGAGCGCGGCGCGGGTTTATGCCGGCTTGGTGCCGCTGGGGCAGGGATCATTCCATCAGATCATTGTTCGTGAAGGCCGTATCACTCACGTGGACGCGCGCGATTTCTCACCCAAAAACGTTACTGACCGTTACTACTACGAAGTCTGTACCCACCCGAAAATTTATCAGGCGATAGAAGCTGTTTCAAATAACCTGGTGGCTGCGCGCTAATCAAAATTCTTGCGTGGCACTTAAACGGCGCGCGGACGACTGTGCATTTCGCTTGTTCCCGGCGATGAGAACGATTATATCTTTATTACCAAGATGGCCCAGCTCTTACTGTTAACCCGAAACGCCCTGCTGCCGTTGACTTTAGCCGTGGTTGCGGCAGTTTGCCACGCCCAGGCTGGGCTGGCTACGCGCGGACAGAACAAAGCCAATCAGGAAGACACCGCCAACGCCACCGTGCCTCACGCGGCGGAAGATATCTCCGGCATGTACAGCTTTGTGAAGGAAGGCGAGTTTCTCCAGATCAACCTGGATCGAAACTCGGTCACCGGATACATCTCACGTATGGGCGACTCCGACACGGACAACGGAGTCTTTCTCGACCAGTTTTTCGCCAAGGCCGACGTGCAGGGCCACGACGTTTCTTTCACTACGCGCCCGCTGCACAGCGTCTGGTATGAATTCAAGGGCAAGTTCAGCCGAGGTCCCGGAAAAACCAAGGGTGACGATAGCTATTACATCCTGCGCGGCACGCTCAAGGAACTCACCAGCAACAACGCCGATAAGACCGTGAGCTCGCGCACGCGTGAAGTTGAGTTCAAACTGCTGGCCCAGCCCCAGGACCCTGATGATGCCCCAGCGGTGAAGCACAAGAAGTCGAAATAGCACCCCACCGGCAAAAGCCAAAAATTCTACCACTGATTAACACGGATTACACTGATCTGAGTGAAGAAAAGAACAAAACCTTACCGCTGATGAAGGCGGATCGCGCGGATCTGAGTTGGGGCTTGATCTACCCTCAGGCTGCGTCGCAACCGTCAAAAAGCAAAAAAATTATCACTCATTGGCACAGATAAACACTGATCTGAAGAGAGCATGATGTGAAGAGATCAGTGTTTTCTTTCTGGTGAATCTTTGATTTGTAGTGTCTCAGTTTGATAGAAAATGTTTGTCTCTGCCTTCCTGAGCACCCCACCCGCGTGCTGCGGGATAAGGCGGGAAATACCAAAGAAAAAAGTGTATTGATTCCACTGTACTTACAACTCTGTCGTGGGAGCGAGTCCGATGGAGCTTGCGACCGGGAACGAGTCGAAGGCCCCCGAGAATGCTACCGAGGCTCCTTTCTCTCTTCTTATACATGGAAAACAAATGATTTGAGCAGAAGAGTTTCGACAGAACTCCCTGAAACAAAATTGTGACGGAAACATCCTCGGGATCCTTCGACTTGCGCTCGTTCCGGCTTTGCCGGATTCGCGCGGCGCTCAGGACGACAGGGATAGGAGACATTTCGGCAACCTGAGACACTACCCTTTGATTTGTTGGCTTGCGGGGCGCTGCCGGCGGTGAGCAAAAAACCAAGCTAATCCAGACCACTTTTATCCGCGTTTATCAGCGGTAAAGTTCTTGCCCGATTCAGATCAGTGTCGTCACTGATAATCAGTGGTAAGGGATTTTGTTAAGAGGGTTCAACGTTCCAGAAATAACCAGCGCGGAACGGCGGGTTTCTGCCTTCAGCAAAGAGCCGGATAGAGGAAACCGAAATCTGCATGCCGGTCATGTCGATGCCAGAAAGTTCCAAGCGGTCCCAGACTTCAACCACGATTCCTTTTTCCATCACGCGGTCCAGCAGATCGCCCTCGCTGGCAAAATCAGAGCTCAAAAGCATGAGCGCACAACTCCCCTCGACTTCTTCAGTATGTCTCGGTAAAGCGGCGCAAAACTCAAGGCAAACATATGCCACAGAAACAGCAGTTGCCATTAACTATACAAGAAACAAACGAGAGCAGCGGGAAAATCGCAGGGCGACCCTTCTGTGCCAATCAGCGTTTCAAGCAATTTACAGCTATCTCCCATTTACGTTGCGCGCTCGGGGTGGCCAAGCCCGGTCATTTTGGCGCGCTCCACTTCGTTGCGCGCGGATCTCCACCCGCCACGCAAAGCGCGTGTCGGGGACCCGACCTGCGGCGCAAGGAAAGTGGCAATTGATGCGCTTTGCGGCACGACTGCGCTGCCCTTGACTCCCCTTCGGCAGGCTCAGGGTCATCTCCGGCAGAACGCTAAAGTTGTGCCCTGACACTTGTCGCGCGTGGATGCGGAGTCTTTTGTTACAAAATAATCAGATCTCATGTGGCGAGCGCCTGAAATCCCACCCTTTGCAAAAGCGGCAAAGGATGGGGCACCCACGGAATGGTGAGTTCGAGAAGAAGCGGGATAAGGTCGGACACCTGTCGAGCCGCCATGAAGGCGCGGGGAGTGAAGAAGGCTCCCCGCGCGTTTTGTGCGGAGCTTTTTAACCACCGAGGCCAGGCAAGGAAGAAGAACGAACCAGAACAGGGCTTCTACTATCCCTGAAGAGCAGCGGAGCCGATTCCTCTGTCCTCACGTTGGCGTTCCTCAAGATTGTGACGGCAACGTGGTTCGGACACTCGGAATGGCATGTCGTTGTGTTGGCGGCGCGAAATCCCACCCTTTGCAAAAGCGGCAAAGGATGGGGCACCCGGCGTCACGAAAGGTATCGGTAAGCGCCATTGCCCTCCTCAACATGAATGGTTGAGGAGGGCAAAGCTCTTACAGCGATTTCAGATACTCGACCAACGCAGATTTTTCTTCAGTGTTGAGACCGAGTTTGAGATGCTGGTCGTAGTGGTCCACCACGTCGTTCAAGGTGGCAAACCGGCCATCGTGATAAAAACCACCATGCATATGAGCGAATAAACCCTTCAATGGTGCGGTGCGGTATTTATGTTCGCCTGGGCTGCGATTAGCTTGAAAGTCGTCAACGCCAATTTCTTCCCCGCTGTGTAAATTCCAGCCCGGCTCGGTGAATAGCGGCGGAACGTGACACGTTGCACATTTCGCCTTGCCCTGGAAGAGTTGCTGTCCCGTTTGGGCCGCCTGTGCGTTGTAGCTGTTATTCGGCGGAGCAGGTGCCGGTATTGAAAGCTGGTAATAATGGAGGGCTGCAAGTTTCGATGTAACGTTGTCGGGATTGCCGCGCATGTGCGCCAGTCCATTCTTTACGGCTACAGGATTTTCTGGTGTATCCAGCCGAGGATCGATAAACGTTCCGCTGCCGTGCATCTGAGTCACGGCGACATAAGCGTTCCAATACGGAATGCTTGCCCTAGAGCCAGACCATGTGTGATTCCCCACACCAGCGAGACCGAACGCAGGAGGGATCAAAACAGCCGCCGATTTACCGTCCGGTCGCATGCCCTTGCCGTCAAAGTTCAGCTCTGCGTCATACTTCCCAGGCCCCCAGCTCTGAAGCACCTTTTTCACTGTCGCCATGTCCACTCCAAGCTGGTCTGCTATCGGTTGTGGATTGGGAGCGAGCAAAACGATTTGACCAACATTCAGGTCGCGATTTGGCCAGCCGTCCAGCCTCCTGCCGACGCCTGGTTGAATGGCATCGTCAACGGTGGAATGACAGAATCCGCATGTGATGCCGATGGAAGTGATGTTCTCTTTCTTTTCATCCCAGAACGCTTTAATACCCACAACGGCATCGTGTTTGAGAAGAAGAATCGTGTACTTTGGATCGTCAAAGTCAACCTTCTTCGCCTTCAGCAGTGCGACCACTGGACCGGGCAATTGGTCGGTATCGACCTTGAGGCCGACTGCCAGTGCCTGCTTAGGCGTTAAACCCGGGCCCGTTCCACCATGTTTTTCGCCTGCGATAGGCTCGTGCAGCCGAAGCTTACCTCCCCAGAATGCTTCATCGCCGAACGTGTCAAAACGGAATGTTTGTCGGCCATCGGTGAACATCTTGTCAACATTGTCCCGTACAACGTCCTTGAAGACAGGTCCCGTGTGCTTTTTTGGCGATCCGGCGCAGGCAGCAATTATCAGCGCGACGAGTACCAAAGCAGAGGACAGCAAATTTAATCGAATGGTCTTTAACAGACCGGGGCGGAATCGTGTGCATTTCACGATGGGATGCCTCCTTAGACATTTTGTGGTTCGGGGCCGAGCGGTAGGAATATAGCCGCAAGCAGAGAGATGCCCTTTCAACCTTGCTGGTTATCCAGCCGCTTACATTGAACGCTAAAAAAGAGCCGTGCCTGGAAGTAGCACAGAAGCTCAGCAAAAGGAGGCGGAAGGCCGTGATATTGATATCTTTGAGGCCGCCATAACAAGCGCGGGGGTGAAGAGGCTCTCCGGGCGTTTTGTGCGGAGCTTTTAACCACCGAGGCAGGCAACGAAGAAGAACGAACCAGAACAGGGCTTCTACTATCCCTGAAGAGCAGCGGAGCCGATTCCTCTGTCCTCACGTGGGCGTTCCACAAGATTGTGACGGCAACGTGGTTCGGACACTCGGAACGGCATGTCGTTGTGTTGGCGGCGCGAAATCCCACCTTTGCAAAAGCGGCAAAGGATGGGGCACCCACGGGATGGTGAGTTCGAGAAGAAGCGGGATAAGGTGGGCCACCTGTCGAGCCGCCATGAAGGCGCGGGGAGTGAAGAGGCACTCCGCGCTTTTTACTAACGCTCCCTTATAGGTGAAGATCTCAGGTTGCGCGCCTTTTGGGCTGTTGGTAAAGAAAGTACACTGGACAAACGTGCAGTCTTTCCATGACCGAGAGTATTGATCGCCCAGTGAAGCCCTTCAGATGACCGGCACGGTAAAAACTAAACCGACATCGGCGTAAGCAGCTCGGCTGTTAAGAAACCTGGCCGCTATATGAACCTTACTGCGTAGTGTGGACGCGGAAACCAGAAGCTAAGTGTTCGGAAACGATACACAGGGACGCGATGGTTCTGTCAAGATGGCCGGATTCCGAGAGAGGGATTGGCCAAATTCGCTATTGATTCGCTGCTATGGAGTGCGCTACAGTGGGTCGTTTCGTCTCAATCAGGAAAAGAGCAACTTTTAACCACAAAGGACACGAAGGAACACCAAGGAAAATCTTACCGCTGATGACACGGATAACACGGATTTTCACTGATCTGAAAAAAGAATCTGAAGAAACGGAACCCAGGGGCATAACGGAGCAGCATAATTTTGCGCACTTACGACGGTGCGGCTGCGCCGGACCAGATCGTTCGGCTCCCGGCTACTCATCCCAGCAAGCGAAAAAGCGCGCTCGCCGGGGACCCCGATACGCCGCTCGCTCACGATGACAAGTTGTGGCGCGCCGATTGGTAACGGCGCGCGGCTTTTAAATTTTGGAGAAAGGAAGTTATCAGACATGAGCTACTGGATTGTGGATGGACAGAAGCTGACCAATGAGCAGTACGAGGACTTAGAAAGACAGAAACAGCTGGAAAGGAAGAACATCCAGCAAGAGGGGGAACGGCTGAGCCGGCAGTTGGCAGAAGCTTATGCCGCTTTAAAGGACCACCTGGAACGGAATCCAAAGGCGAGCCAGAAAATTACGGACGACAAAGAACTTGAGCACCAAATTTATTACAACCTGCGCCAGAACCTGCAACGGGCCGATGCGGCGCCGAGGTGTGCGTTTGTCAGGGAAGACGGGACTGTCTGCAAGTCTCCGCAGATGAAGAATGACATATATTGCTATGCCCATCACCGGATGAGGGACGCGAGGGCGGAGAACCTGTGGCTGCCGCCGCTAACGGATGCGAACGCCATCCAGATGGCTGTGATGCTGGTGCAACGGGCGCTGATTGACGATGAGATCTCAGAAAAGAAGGCAGGGCTGCTCTTGTATTCCATCCAGCTAGCGGCGACGAATGTGGACAAGACCACGTTTGGGGAATCGGATGAAGAAATGGTGACAGAGACACAGCCCGAGAATGACGTGATGGGTGCTCACCGGGAGCAAATGGAGGCGCGCAAGAGGATTGAAAAGGTAAAAACCTTACCACTGATGATCGCTGATGACACTGATCTGAAAGCAGGGGAGAAAACCTTACCACGGATAGACGCGGATGATCGCGGACCAGAAAAAACCTCACCACGGATTGACACGGATAGCACGGATCAAGTTGACGAACAAAACATACCGCTGATGCACGCTGATAACACTGATCTGAGAACAACCACAGCTACACAAGCTTCATTGGCACCTGAAATCTACGCCAATCGAGGTCAAAGTAGTGAAGTGCGCGCCAATCTGGGATGAGTTGGGATGATGTTGCGGAAAGCTACGCCAATCTGGGATGACCCAGGGAGGGGGAGGTGCACCGAGATAATCACTACGTCGAAGCAATCTAGGAGGATTGGGCTGTCGCGCCCATTGCTGCGGGCTTCTGATAACTTGCCGCCCTAATCACACCTTCAAATTCCTGCTGCGGGTCCCAGGGCTGCTTGAAAGCATCCAGTACGCTACGCAGGCCAAGCATCCTGTAGCTTTCAGTCTGCGATTCATTGAACCACTGATTGCCGGTGCTCTCATGGGGAAAAGCTGGGTTCGCAGCTTTGTAGGCCCTGATGTCAGGATCATCGCCACCCAGGACGACTGGCTTGATGTAAACCAGGTAGCCGTTTTCCAGGTTTGGGTCGATCTCTTTATAACGGATTTCCGCCACGGCGCAGCGGCTCTTTGGCGCTTCTCCGGGCGAGGAATGGGGCGGCAGGAAGTCGATGGGGATTTTCATGTCGATGCGGATCTTGCGCATCGCATTGCCCAGGTCTTCATAGTTGTAGTCAAGATCGCAGCCGCCATCCAGGACAACAATGTAACGGCAGCGGCGTCGCACCATTTCGTAAAGCGCCAGGTTCTCAAAATGTCCGCCGTCAGAAAGATAGATATAAGGACTGCTCTCATCGGTACGGCCCAGAGCTTCACGGATAATGGAATTGAAGGCCGAGTGCGGGCCGCTGTCGCGCCAGGTTTTGCGTTTCGGGTTGCCGAGCCAGGAGCCGAGCCGCGCATTGAAGAGCGTCATGATGAAGGTAATCGCCGGCGAAGAGTGATAGCCCATGTTTGGGCTGGCAGCGGCGCCGGAGATGGCAACGGCCGTGCCCAGGGAAACGCCATCTGGACCGCCATATTCATTGCTTGGGCGATAGCCAAGGATGTCACTGCCGCAATGCAATGGAGATGCGGTGAAGGATGCGGCCCGGCGCTGCTGCCACGCCAGACGTTCTCCGGAGACCAGGTTCAACGCCATATTCACCACGTGAAATGGCTTCAGGGAAGGCGTCAGGTTTTTCAAGTTGAAATTGTCCGTCCGGTCAAAGCCGATGAACCGGTTGATCTCCGGTTGAGCGTTTGAAGCGCCCAGGTAGGCGCGGATGATGCGGCTGCGATACATGGCCTGAAGAGAAAATTTATTGATGTCAATGAACTTGGCCATGGTCCAGCTAAACGCAAGGCACGCAAGGGCCAGCAATATGCCCTGTCCCGGCCGGACATCTTCCAGGAATTCCCTATGCGAGGTCCACTTTGCATGCGAGGACCAGTTCATCCACATAAAGTGACCTTTAGACAAAAGCCAATTGTCCAGAACGGCCAGAGAAGTCAGAAACACGGCAATAAAGACCGGGGCAGCCAGCTTTCCCATCAGGTCCATGGCGCTTCCTTGCTTGCCCGCACCCGCCCCATTCTTAGCTAGCGCTTTAGTTTTGTTGCTGAGGCCGGCCAATGCGGCAAGGACGCCACTGATGCTTCCAGTAGCTATGAACGTGCTATCCGCCCACAGCTTGAGTTTTGTGTGCATCAGGAAAAGCAGGTCGGGCGCGAGCAGGCTGGTTGCCGAAAGACCGATCCACGCAACAATGCACAGCATACCCCAGGCCCCGGCTCGGGCCAGCCACTCGCGGTCATCATCTTCCAGCACGCGGCTGGTAAAGCCCACAAAGATGGTCACCGCCAGCCCAAGCGACGTAAACAACAACGGCATGGCAAAGGTCACGAACAGTCGCCAGCTCAGATGGCCGAATACCTCGCTGCTGAGCATCAGAGCGCCGGCTGCGATGCAACAGGTAGTCAGGGTTGCCGCCGTTAGCAGCCCCAGAATCCATTTTGTTCTGGGCCTGCGGTGCAGAGACTCTTTGTCCTTGAGTTCCCGTAGTTTTTCGCCAACACGACGCCAATAAATCAAGCCGAACGCCAGATAGCCTGCGCCTCCGGAGAGCGCAATTCCCCAAAAATACTGCCAATAGCCGAATTTTGAAGCATCATGCCTGCCGTTGGTGTAGTCAGCGCCTATGAACCAGGATTCGGCAAGCAGAAGGGCCAGCGCGGCGAGGTAAATGGGAGCAAAACAATATCTGAGGAACTGGCCTTCTGTATGGTTCTTACGACCAACACCGGGCAGATAGCGCAGGAGATTAAAGATCCCAATAGCGAAGAACAATCCGGCCAGAGGCAGTGCAATCAATCGCCCCTGGTAAAACTGGTCCCAGCTCAAGCCAAACCACAGGTTGTAGTTATCGCCGATTTTTCCCAGTGACAGCACGATGCGCGGCACCATGAGAGCGCACATCAGCAGAGGAATGAAGACCAGCCAATTCAGAAACATGTTCCGCGCTACCGTAGCAACCAGGGTCCAGGTGTCTGCGGAGAAGAGGCCCAGCTTGGGCGAAAGATAATTGTTGTACTCGCGTAGATGTTGGACGGGGTCAGGGTGCTCTTCCGGTGGCGGCAATGCAAAAGGCTTTAATTGAGCGACAATAGTCGCGGTCTTATCGCCCAGCTTTTTGGGTGTGGTCAGCCCATGCCAGCGCTCTTTCCAGGCCGTGAGCCAGCTGCCGATGTAGCCTCCGCCGGAAACGGTGGAAAGATAATCAAAGTTTTCCAGGATGCCGAGCTCCGCCAGCCCCTGCAGCGCGCCCAGCGCGAATGTGGCGCTGCGGATGCCGCCGCCGGAGATGCACAGCGCGCTCCGCTGCTTTCCCCCGAGCACAGCGTCCTCCTGGGCCAACACATGTTCAAAAGTAAGCGGAGCTTCCGGGCCTTCCGGTTCGGGCTTTGCTTGCGTAAGAGATTGTGGCGCGATGGATTTTTGGTCTGGCATGCGGAGAATATCTATTCACCAGCACCACAAAGTCAAAGGATTAATGCAGATGAAAAGCTCTTCTAAGGTTTTTGGTAGTGCAGATTGATGATTAACACTGCTTTCTTGCCTGATCGTCTTTGATCTCGCAGCCCTCTGCTTACATCCTTACGTTCTTCATTCAGGCCCCCACCCGCCATTTTTTAGCTTTTGTTGCAAACAAAAGCAGTTGCGCTATTCGACCCTTGGGCCTCCCTTGCGTCACGCTTGGGCCACCCAAGCCCAAACCCAAGCAGGCAGAGGGTCGCAAACTTAACGACGCGCGGCGCAAATCCACCTGAACGCTGAGCGCCGATTGCTGAATGCTAATTTTCAAAGATCAACGCCATCCACCCTTGGGGGCCGACGTATCCTACCGTGTTTCTTGATAACGAATCAATAACGAAATAGGACTTGTCCGCATTAATCTTCTCCAGCGGCCTAATGTCCTTCTTCGTTTTGGCTTGCTTTGCACAAAAAGAAGCAAATCTCACCACAGGTGAACACGGATTACGAGTTTACAAATCAAAATGGTCCTATTGAACTTTCTTGATCGGTGTAAATCAGTATTATCAGTGTTATCTGTGGTGAGGTTTTGGGATCTTTTGTGCAGGCCGCTTTGGCTGCCTGCTGATCACTGATGCTGAGAGCTTCTCTTTGGTTTGTGTGGCACCGACACTCTTGCCGGTGTTCTTCTTCGCTCAGCTCACTGCTGATCACTGACTGCTGATCAGTGATTGCTGAGTGCTTCTCCTTGATTTCATGTGGCACCGGCACTCTTGCCGGCGTTCTTCTTCGCTCGGCTGACTGCTGATTACTGATTGCTGACTGCTCTTGTCTTGTGCTTCGTTTCACTGCCACCTCAATGTCTGCCACACCTCTTACGATCTGTCGTGCTGAGCGAAGCGCCGCAAGCCTACTTCAACCACCCGCGATCAATGGCGCGAAGCCGAAGCATCCCGAGAATGTTTACTCCATGCATAGAGCGTCAAGGCGTTCTCACGAAACAAATGGAGAAAAACTCCCTGAATCGGCATTGTCAGGAGACAGCACGGGACTTCGACTCGCCCTCACTCCCTTGCAGCGCTTAGGACGACAATGCTCAAACGGCGTCATATTTGCTGACGCGGCGAAAGAGCCTTGACCAGCAATGCTGCCTTCAAGCAAGGCAATCCAGTCCCGCGCCTCGCGGGCGGCTGATAGTAGCCCGGTACGTTTCCCGAGTCCCGGCGTGCCGGGATGAGGAACAAGTGCCATGGCAAAAACCAAAGAAACGATTCCTCCCTGCCGCAGGCGAGTGCGCAGCGAAGCTGCCACGCAAGAATATAGGGAACTATGCAGCTGCTCTCGGGGTCAAATTAACCGATGGAGTCCCCTGCCCGCCGGCTAACCCCACAGCTGCTTCGCCGCTTGCTGCGTGTCTTGCGATTCGTAGCCAGAGTCGCCTTTGCCGGCGTCATTACCCTCATCGTGGCAATTCGCATTGATCAGGCCCTCTTCCGGCGCGATGCTGAGCATCTGATCAGCATCATTCGCACTTTTCAAGTCGGAGATACGACACTTGCCCAAGCGCAGCAAACGCTGCAGCGATGGCCGCAGGTCAAAGATGCAAAGGATGATTGCAGCCGCCAATGCTGGATTGCAATTAGTCTGCAAGATTCATTTCAGCGGCATAACGCTTTCTTTGCGCGCCATCGTGGCTTGGTGCGCATCTACATTTGGCTCGGAGGAACTTTAGCGGAAGTCCGCACGAGCATGCAATTCGTGAACGGCGCATATCGTGCTTACTCGATAGGGGTTTACGTCTATGTTCCACCACCCCTGCGAAAAGCAGAGAACCTATGGTCTGGCTATGCTCTGATAGCTACTTCGGGTATTGTGCCCGAACCTACTCGTCCAGGACAGCAGCTCCAGCGCACTCCCAATCCTCTCCATCCCAGCTACTGGGTCGGACCTAGAGGAGGCTGCGCCGGGTGCCTATTAGTCGATGTTACATTTGCGCCAGAATTCAATCCTGAGGACATGAATCGCCTCATGCAGTTCGATTTGTCCTGCCTGAATCGCTGGTGGCATCCTTGTCGCACTCAGGCTGACATCATGCCGGCAGCTTGGAAACAATTTCTACAAGATCAAGCCCAGCACTAACAAGCTCAATACTCTCCCGGCCCGCTCTCATGCGCCAGGTTCTCAAACCGCGTTGACCGCTTGATGAACGCAAGCTTGACCACTCCGGTGGGGCCATTGCGCTGTTTGGCGATGATCAATTCCGCCTTGCCTTCAAGATCGGGATCGTCCGGCTTGTAAACTTCTTCGCGGAAGATGAATGCCACCACGTCGGCGTCCTGCTCAATGGCGCCGGATTCGCGCAGGTCAGCCAGTTGCGGACGGTTGTTGCCGGTGCGGCTTTCCGGTGCGCGGCTGAGCTGTGAGAGCGCTATTACAGGGCAACGCATCTCCTTGGCCAGCCCTTTCAGGCCGCGTGAGATGGCGGAAACTTCCTGCGTGCGGTTCTCATAACGCTTGCCTCCGCCGGTGGGCGTGCCTGCGACGAGTTGCAGATAGTCAACAATAATCAGGTCCAGCCGGCCCTGCGCCTGCTGCAGCCGGCGGCACTTGGCGCGCATTTCAGAAATCGAGATGCCCGGCGTGTCGTCAATATAAATAGGCGCTTCTACCAGCGCGGCCAATCCGGTCACCAGCTTGTTGTAATCGTCGCGGCCTAAAAAGCCGGTGCGCAGCTTGTGGGAATCCACCATGGCTTGCGAACAGAGCAGACGCAGCAGCAGCGATTCACGCGACATTTCCAGCGAGAAGACGCCTACAACTTTGTTGTCCCGAACGGCGGCATTTTCAGCAATGTTGATGGCAAAGGCGGTCTTGCCCATTGACGGGCGCGCGGCGATGATTACCAGATCGGACTTTTGCAGGCCGCTGGTCATTCCATCCAGGTCTTCAAAGTGGGTTTCCAGTCCGGTGATGCGCTGGCCCTGCTCGTAAAGCTTGTCAATGGAGCCGAACGAGAGCTTTACGATCTCGGGGATTCCCATGAATCCTTGGCCGATGCGCTGCTCTGCGACTTTAAAGATGGCCGACTCGGCTGAGTCAATAATTTCTTCCGCCGGCGCTTCCTGCTCATACGCCTGCTGGATAGCGCTGGTGGCCGCGTGAATCAGCCCGCGCAGCAGCGCCTTGTCTTTTACGATCTTGACGTACTGCTCAATGTTCTTGACGCGCGGCAGTCCGTCCGTAAGAGACGTTACGTAAGCCACGCCGCCCACCGACTCGATTTCTTTGTGTTGTCCTAGCTGTTCAGTGAGCGTGACGAAGTCGACGGGCTTGCCGGTTTCCGCCAGCTCCATCATGCGGAGGTAAATGCGGCGATGGGAATCGAGAGAAAAATCGTCGGCGCGAAGATGCTCCGCAGCCTGAGGATAGGCGGAGTTATCCAGCAGGATTGCGCCCAGGATCGCGCGCTCTGCATCCATGCTGGCTGGCATTCCGCGATCAAGAATACGGTCAGTAGTCGCCATTCAAAGTAGCCGTTTGCTCCCCTATGATAACCCGTTATAACCAGCGAAAACAGAGAGAAGGGCATGAGCGCCGGACGTCTGTTGTTGCACCCTGTTTAGATCGCATTGTGGCATGAACCTCAACAGGATCACGGCATGAATTCAAAGATTGCTAAAAAGTTTCCCTTGTTAAAACAAGTATCAGGGCACGACTTCAGTCGTGCCGTAAAGCTCTTCAAACTTTCGGGGCTTTAGCCCCTGCAAAAATAAAACCCGGTCTGTACCAGCCATACAGACCGGGCTAGCGGGGTGGATGTTCTTCCGCAGCTCTGTTGCCGGAGCGGCGTCTGGCAGTTCAGCAAGTTTCTCTCACGCTCACTCTTTTGGAATGAGATACGATTTTGCCCGCAGCCGGCGGCCAAAACCAACGCAGATTAAACTTCGGCAAGTCCCTTGAGTGTGCCGTCAGTTCTTTCGAACTGAACCTCAACTGTCGCCAGAACATTCACACTTGAGTATGGAAAATATCTATCAACGCCTGGGTCACTGCAAGCAAAGATGAAGAGCGTTCGCAGGATAGCGGTGACTTTCCTGTGCATAACAAACCTTGTCTGTGGATAAAGGTGGAAAAGCCGGGAGTAATCTTCGATGGCCGATTTCGAAACGGGTACCGTTCTGCTTACGGCTCGATGTAAATTCTGTGCACTCGTTCACCCAGACGCGTTAGAAGTTCATAAGGAATGGTTCCAGCCATCTGCGAAACCTGCTCCGGTCGCAGTGTGTGTCCGTTATGCGTACCATAAAGCAGGACTTCAGCGCCAATACTTGCATCAGGAATGTCAGTCAGGTCAATCTGCATCTGGTCCATGCTGATGCGCCCGACGATCGGCGCAGTGCGGCCTTCGACAAGCACTTGACCCATGCCGGAAAGCTGCCAGGGAAGACCGTCGTCATAGCCAAAAGGCACAATGCCCACTTTGGTGCGGCGCTTGGCGGTGAATGTTCGGTTGTAACCCAGAGTATCGCCCGGAGAAAACTCCTGAATGCTGGTGATGCGGCTGGTGAGCCCTAGGGCAAGTTCCAGGTCAATTAACTCGCGCGCAGCCTCAGACGGATAGATTCCGTACAGCCCCAGGCCGATGCGCACCATGTTGTAATGCGCTTCAGGAAAGCGAATCGCGCCGGCGGTGTTCGCAGCATGAATTTGAAGATTTTCAAAACCGTTGGCTCGAAGTGTGGCGATGACCTGATCGAAAGCCGCGATCTGCTGGCGCGTAAAGTCGTCCGACGCAGGATCTTCCGCGGAAGCAAAATGAGTGCAGACGCCGGTAAGCCGCATCACGCCGCTGGCACGAATGCGCTGCGCCAATTCGACTGCCGCAGCCGGCGGCACGCCCAGGCGATGCATACCGCTATCAACTTTCAAATGGACGTCAAGCGTGCGGCCGCTGCCTTGAAGCGCCGCAATGAACGAATCCACCAGCTCGGCGGAATAAATCACCGGCGTGAGTCGATAGCTCAGCAGATTATCGACGTCCTCACGTTCAGAGAGGAAGACAAGAATCTCCTGGTCGGCGCCGGTCTTGCGCACGACCACGCCTTCATTCGCGGACGACACGCCCACATGATGAATCCCCAGTTGTGACATCCATGAGCCAAGCTGCGCCAGCTGCGTTCCGTACGCCATGGCCTTAAGCATGGCAACAATATGAACCGAGCCGCCGCAATGCCGCCGGAAACGCGCAATGTTTCCTTCAATTGCGGCAAGGTTCACCCAGAGACAGCGCTGCGCGATGGCACCAGAAAGATCGCGCACAGCTTTCACCATCCCTGCATTTCGCGGGCCTTTGAAAAGCACAGTGTCGCCCGGACGCAGTAGCGGCAGCAGCCGGTCTTTCAATTCATTGGCTGAGTTGACTTGCGTTACGCTGCCTTCCGGACGCACGCGCTTGAATCCCTCGGCGGTCGTCGTTAGCTCGCCGTTGCCGACGAGAAAAAGATGACTGAATCCGCATTCGGCGGCCTGCGCGCCCACCTGTGCGTGCTCACGCGCGGAGCTGGAGCCCAACTCGCGCATGCCGGCAAAGGCAAACATCTTTCTGCCGCTGCGGGAAGCGCCCAGCGTGGCTGATCGCAACGCGGCATGCACGGAGATAGGATCAGAGCTGTAACCATCATTGATAATGCGGATGCCCTGCGGCGACGACCACAGTTCCATGCGCGTCGATGTCGGCGTGTAATTTTCCAGCGCTGCGGCGATTTCTTCTATTGGACCGCTCAGAAGATGAGCAGCCGTCGCAGCAAAGTGAATGTCGGTAATGATTTCCGGCGAACGTGTTTTTACCGTGACGCTCCGCGCGCCTTGCGATGGGACACTCAGCTCCAGAACCTGTCCATCCGCGCTGAACGACAGCGGCTTGAGCGAAAGTAATTGGTCCTTGCCGCCAATCCGATGAATCGTGCATTGGATTTTTTTTGCTGGACCATCGAGTGCAGGCTCGTCCGCAGGCAGCAGCAGCCAGCCGTCTTCTGGAATGCGCTCAAAGAGTCTCATCTTCTCTTGCGCAATGCCTTCACGGTTTCCGAACGCCGCCACGTGCGCGAGACCGATGTTCGTGAGAATGCCGTAGTCGGGCCGCGCAATCTCTTCCAGCACGGCCATTTCTCCAGGCGCAGAAATGCCGACCTCAAGAATCGCCAGCGGCTCGGGCTTCTCTGCCGAGAGCACAGCCAGCGGAAGACCAAGCTGGCTGTTATAACTTCCCGGCGAAGCGAGCACCTGCCTGCCTACGAGCAGCGACTTCAAAGCATCTTTAACAATAGTCTTGCCATTGCTGCCGGTGATCGCCAGCACACGCTGAAAATATTTAAGCCGATGCCAGCGCGCCAAGGCCTGCAATCCACGCAGCGAATCGGGCACAACAATTACCGGCCATGAAGGATCAAGCGCCAAGCCGGCCGAATGGTCTTGTGCGAGCTTTTCTTTTTCAACCAAAGCAGCACTTGCGCCGTTGCGGAATGCGTCGGCAAGAAAACGATGTCCATCAGTCCGCTGCCCTTTTAGGGCGATAAAAAGCGCGCCGGGAGCAGCACCGCGCGAATCGGTGCAGATGCGGTCGATGACAGCCGAGGAAGAAGCGCCACGCAATTCACCACCGATTTCATGGGCAATACGCTCAAGTATTGTGGGAATCAAATGCTTAGCGCTCCGGTATGCACAGTGTACGGGATTTCACTTAAGGCTTGCAGCCGCACATTAGTCCAAGCACCAGAAAAGTACTCTGCATCATTTAGAATTGAGATTAGAACTCTTCATCAATCGAATGGCTGGCATTTATCAAAAATGGATGTATGCGTGGGAAACCCGTCTCACCACGCGAGACACAAACCGCGTCGTTCGCCCGCTGGAATGGGGCATGGAATGGGCCCGCCGCTGGTCTCTGGTCAACGGCAACTTTCCCAATTCTGAAGAACATTTTGAAAGCTATCTGCACAAGCTGAATGACCATATTGTCGCCCACAGCGATGAGTTTTTTGCCTATAACACTCCGCAGGACTTTCGTCTGGAAACGCGCAAGATCGAGCTCTTCCCCACCGGCAGCAATGCCGCTGACAAAGTCCCAAAAGGTGATGGCACTTTCCTGCGCTTTACCTCGCCTGCTCCTTCTCTTTATCCGGAAAATGATCTGGTGAACGCGCGCTGGTTTCCGGCAAAAGGGAATCGTGCTGTGATCGTGTTGCCGCACTGGAACGCCAATGGCATTGCTTATAACGCGCTTGGGCCCATCCTGAACCGCTTTGGCATCTCCATGTTGCGGCTGAGCAAACCATATCACGACATTCGCCGACCACAGGAGACTGCCCGCTCTGACTATGCTGTCTCGCCCAACATCTGCCGCACGTTGGACGCAGCTCGCCAGGCCGTGGTAGACGTTCGCGCCTGCATTGACTGGCTCTATGCTCAAGGCAAAGACCATGTAGGAGTCGTGGGCACCAGTCTGGGATCGTGCTACGCATTCTTGGCGGCGGCGCATGATCCGCGCCTGAAGGTAAATGTCTTCAACCATGCTTCAACCTACATGGCAGATGTCGTCTGGACAGGCCAATCAACACGCCATGTGCGTGAAGGCCTTGAGCGCGACGGAATCACCCTGGAAAGCCTACGGCAGTCATGGAAGTGCGTAAGCCCCATGGCGTATTTCGATAAATTCGCGCGTTATCCCAAAAAGAATCTGCTGATCTACGCGCGTTACGATCTCACGTTCCTGCCAGAGCTCTCCCGAGAAGCTGAAGCAGGGTTCCGCAAATACGGCGCCGATCTAAAAACCGTGGTGCTTCCTTGCGGGCATTACACCACCGGCGAAACGCCATTCAAATACATGGACGGCTACCATATGATGAGGTTCTTGGTTAAACATCTCTAAAGCCAAAGCTGCTGAAGAAACCGGAGTTGCTGATGTTCGCGACTGCGAGATTTTTCTGTTCCATCAAACCCGCAGACAAAAACTTCCTTCCAAGTAGGCAGAACAACAAGGAGCTGTCGAATGAAGGTGCTGTCGTTCCTGGGAGCAGTGGGTCTTGGAATTTTTTCCGGAGCATGGATTCTTGCAGCCCGTCGCCGCCGCGAGAGCATGCGCAGGTCATCCGTTAACGAACCCTCAATCAATATCAATGAAGCCAGCCAGCAGGAGCTCATGCAATCCCTGGGCCTGGACGCGGAGTGGGCGGAGCGGATCGTTGAGCATCGGCCTTATCCCAGCAAGATTGACCTGCTTGGGCGCATGGTGGTCCCTGAAGAGATCTACAACTCCATCAAGCACCGCATAGCCTACAAAGCCTCTTAAGCAAGGGGCCAGACTTATTTGTTCTTCCAGACGGGCTTGCGTTTCTCAATTACCGCGCGCAAGCCTTCCTGCACGTCTTCCAGGTTCATCAGTTCGTTCAGATAGAGATCTTGAGAAGTCTTCATCGCCTCTTTAAGTGGACGTCCAATCGAACTGCTGATCACGCGCTTGGTCACTTCCAGCACCGGTCCGCTGAATTCGCCGATACGGGCGATCAAAGCATCCACATGTTTTTGCAGGTCTGCTTCCGGCACCACCTTGTTCACAAATCCGAAGTTCAACGCTTCCTCGGCTGAAAGCGCTTCGCCGGTCAGAATGAGTTCATAAGTTTTCTTGGTGCCGATAAGCTGCGGCAACATCACGGCTGCAAACGGTGGAAAGACGCCGAGCTTCACTTCCGGCTGTGCGAATTTTGCTTTGGGCGTGGCCAGGACGACGTCGGCGAAGCCCACCAGCTCGGATCCTGCTCCAATGGCCGGACCGTTCACCACCACCACCACCGGCTTTGATATATCCACCATCGCTTGAAACACGCGGGTAAAAGCATCCAGCGTTTGGAACACGCGGTCTGGCCTTGAATCCTCCAGAGAAATGCCTGCGGAAAATGCTTGTTGTGAAGATTGCAACAGGATGGCTTTTACGTCAGCGCGGCCGTTCAGGCTCTCAATCGCCTCGGCCATCTCCTTCATCATGGGCACGGTCAGCACATTGTGCGGAGCGTGGTTCAGCGTGAGCCGGGCGATGGAATCCACCACTTCAAACTGAATGTATTTATAGCTGGGTGTCGGGACACGGGTGTCGCCGGTAAGATCGGGCTCGGTTTGCGCGGGCCGTGTGGCCATTATTCACCTCAATTGCTGAGTCGCGGGGGAGGATGCGAGCGTGATTATCCGCTGAAAAGCCGCCTAAATACAAGCAGGCAATCGCCTTATGGGGTATCGCAAGTGCATACTCCGCCATGGCGGAACCTATATCAAAGGGTGTTGTCCTCCTGGATTCATGGATTATTGACAACACCCGTTCCGCCAGACTAGTTTTATCTCCGAGCAAATTTTTTTCCATGAGAAAGGGTTGCGGTTCTATGAGAAAAATCTCCAGGCTGTTTGCGCTAACAATTATTCTGGGTCTTCTGAGCGTTCCCGTCACTGCCGTCGCCAGCTATGATGACGACGATCAGCCGCACATGCAGGCTGCGCTTGAAGCCCTGCAACAGGCCAAGCACCATCTGGAAGAAGCCAAACATGACAAAGGCGGACATCGCGCAGCGGCCATCAAGGCCATTGATTCCGCTATCAACCACGTAAAAGAAGGCATGGAAGCGGGCGAGAAACACGAACACCACAAGTAATTTCTGGTCGATTTCGGACAACTTTGCTATAAGGAGCCGGTGCAATTTGCCGGCTTTTCTATTTCCGGCAGCCGCATTCAGTAAAATTGTTCCATGAGAATCGCATTAGGCGCGGACCACGCCGGCTACCAACTCAAAGACGACATTAAGCAGCATCTTGAGCAGCAAGGTATTTCTGTGCGCGATGAAGGCACCTCGTCAGCAGAGTCCGTTGACTATCCTGACTATGCCCTCGCCGTGGCGCACGACGTCAGCGAGAAGCGCGTCGATCTGGGAATTCTTGTGTGCGGCAGCGGCATTGGCATGGCCATCAGTGCTAACAAAGTCAATGGCATCCGAGCCGCTAACGTAAGCACGGAATATGAGGCCCAGGTGAGCAGGGAGCACAACAACGCCAACGTGCTCACGCTCGGGGCGCGCATCATTGGCCCAGAAGAAGCTTTTCGCATTGTCGATATGTGGCTGGCAACGCAGTTTGCCGGCGGTCGCCATGAGCGCCGCGTGGAAAAGATCATGGCGATTGAAAAAGAAGAGGACGCCGCCGGGGCTTCCAAGGGTCACTGATGAGGGACCGCTGAATGCATCACGTGTGGTCAAAAGGTGATTATGAAATCAGCACTGATCCTGCGCGCATTGATGTAGTCCTGGTGCATGAATTCCTGACTAACTCTTACTGGGCAAAAGGCATTTCCGCAGAAACGGTCAAAAAATCTATCGAGAACTCCATCTGTTTCGGCGTATATTTCGGACGGCAGCAAGGCGGCTTGGCTCGCATCATCTCTGATCTCGCCACCTTTGCATACCTGGCAGACGTTTTCATTGCTCCGGATTACCGTGGACGAGATCTTTCCCGCTGGTTGCTGGAATGTATCCTGGGCCATTCGGACCTGCATGGACTTCGCCGCTGGATGCTGGCGACCAAGGACGCACATGGACTCTATGAAAAACTTGGATTCACTACCCTCAAAAGTCCGGAATCATGGATGGAGATTCATCGTCCTGATATATATGCGAAAGGCCTCAAGTAAGGAGGTCTGAGTAGCTGGAACTCGCCCATACGCCATTCTCCTAGTAAGATTTTATTGTCATGAAGAATAACTGGATGTCCCGTCCTCTATCTGAATCCGATCCTCAAATCTCCCAAGCCATTGCCAATGAAGCCAACCGCCAGCATGAGGGGCTGGAACTGATTGCCTCAGAGAACTTTGTCAGTATGGCAGTTCTTGAAGCTGCAGGCTCGGTTTTCACCAATAAGTACGCTGAGGGATATCCGGGGAAACGCTATTACGGCGGCTGCGAGTTTGCTGATGTGGTGGAGAACCTGGCGCGTGAGCGTGCCAAGCAGATCTTTGGGGCTGACCATGCAAATGTGCAGCCTCACTCAGGCTCCCAGGCAAACATGGCTGCCTATATGGCCCTTTTGCAACCCGGCGATGCCGTAATGGGATTGAACCTCGCCCACGGTGGCCATCTTACTCACGGGCATCCGCTCAATTTTTCCGGCAAGATGTACAAGATCATTCCTTATGGCGTCCGCAAAGATACTGAAACCATTGACTATGACGAGATGGAGCAGATTGCCGTCCGTGAGCGCCCCAAAATGATTATCGGTGGCGGCAGCGCCTATGCCCGGGTGATTGATTTCGCCCGTATGCGGCAGATTGCCGACAAAGTCGGCGCCAAATTGATGGTCGATATGGCGCATATAGCCGGCTTGGTTGCCGGGGGCGCGCACCCTTCTCCAGTGCCGCATTCGGACATTGTCACCACTACCACGCATAAGACACTCCGCGGACCTCGTGCAGGTATGGTGCTGTGCCGTCAGGAACTAACAGCAGCTGTGGACAAAATTATCTTCCCCGGCATTCAGGGCGGGCCGCTGGTGCACATTATCGCGGCAAAGGCGGTTTGCTTCCGTGAAGCGTTGCAACCGGCCTTCAAAGACTATGCTCACCAGGTGGTTGCCAATGCCCGCGCTCTGGCGCGCAAGATCATGGATGAAGGCTTCCGCGTGATTACCGGCGGGACTGACACTCACCTCATGCTCATCGATGTGTTCGCACAGGGAATTCTAGGCAGTGAAGCTGAAAACGCTCTGGGACAGGCGGGTATTACCGTAAATAAGAACGCCATTCCTTTTGATACCAATCCTCCGCTCAAGCCCAGCGGAATTCGTATTGGTACCCCTGCACTCACCACACGCGGCATGAAAGAGAAAGAAATGGCCCAGACAGGTGCTTGGATTGTTGAAGCTCTCAGGAACCATAAGGACCCCCAAGTCTTGGCCCGTATCCGCAAGCAGGTGCTTGGACTGGCAGAAGCATTTCCGCTCTATCCGGAGTTGCGGGCCACAGCAGAAGTCGCCTAAGGAGGAGCTTAGTGGAGGGTTACTGCGGACCTATCTTGAGTACTCTTCCGCTCACGTCAACCACGTATAGTTCGCCCGCCGCATCCTGACCAAACGAACTTATGTTAAATCCCGGGATCAAAAGCAGCGTACGATTAAAAGTATTGGCAGGATTCTCTTGCAGACTCCAGATTTTGCCGCTCAAATCGCCGAAGATGTATTGGTCTTGCAGGCCTGCTACCGCGGTTCCGTGATAAACGAATCCACCAATCACCGCTTCGGCCTCGGGATGGCTTATCTCTACAATGGGCAGCTGTAGCCCAGCCATGTTGCAGCCACTCGGCGGGTTGAAACAGTGCATGCCCTCCATTGTGTTCCAGCCATAATTGCCGCCCTTTTGCACAATGTCGATCTCTTCAAATTTGTCCTGGCCTACATCGGCCATGAATAGCCGGCCCGATTTGCGGTCAAAAGAGAAGCGCCATGGATTTCGGAAGCCAATCGCATAAATTTCTGGTAGCCCTCCGCCGGCTGCAAACGGGTTATCGGCTGGAATCGCGTAGGGCTTGTCCGGGCTGGTGGAGTTCACGTCAATGCGCATCAGCTTCCCCAACAGCGTTTGCGTGTTTTGGCCGTGGCCGAACGGGTCGCCTGCTCCGCCCCCGTCTCCCAGTCCAAAATAAAGAAACCCGTCCGGACCGAAAGCGAGTTGGCCGGCTTTGTGATTAACAAAGTTGCTGATCTGGTCAACTACAAGAAGGATGCGCTCGCTCGCCGGATCGGCCTGGTTTGGATTCGTAGCAGACGCCAGATACTCCGCGATCACCGACTGGAATTGCCCACCTGCATTGCGGACATAATTTACATAAAATTTTCGGTTTGTCTGAAAGCCGGGGTGAAATGTGAGGCCGAGTAATCCCATCTCGCCTTGGAAGAAGACCTTATTGCTGATGTTCAAGAATGGTTGCGGCAGCAGCGCGCCATTCTGCAAAATCTTGATTGTGCCACCTTGTTCCACGATAAACAAACGGCCGCTTCCATCATTAGGCTGTTCAAGATCGAGGGGAGTAGAGAGGCCGGAAGCCACAACTTGAAGGCTGATCGCAACTGGCGAAGGCATGGGACTGGTGTGCTGAATACCTCCACATCCAGCAGCCAAGACATAGACTCCCAATAAAGCAACCCAGCCCGCACGATTTAATTCTTGTTCTCTCACCAACCCACCTACTGCTCTGTTCTTAGAGTCATTAACGTCAGGTGGTGCTGCATTCTTCCAGCTCGGGTCAACGGGAATACTGCAATCCTTCTAAGGTGCTGGCCCTCCTTTTGGCCGCAAATTGCTTCTAAATCCCCAGAAGGATTAGGCGCGGCTTAAGTGGTATTCAAAGGCACATTTTTCGGAGCTTTGATCTGTCTGCTGGCGACAGTTGCAATGGCGCAGACGAATGCCACCCCTGATACAAAGACCGTCGTCGATCGCATGCTGCAAACGCTGCAGGAAAACAAAGCTAAAGTCCGTCCTTTTACGGTCAAGCGCGGCTATCTGCTGCTCGACAAGCAGGACCAGCCGAAGGCACAAGTCGTCGCCAACATTACGGTTCTCCCGCCTGACAGTAAGCAATACAACATTGAGAGCAGCAGTGGAGGCATGGGGGAAAAGGTCTTACGAGACGTCCTCAGCAAAGAAACTGAATCGCCCAGGGACGCTCAACGGAAAGAACTTTCGCTGGAAAATTATGACTTCCAGCTGCTCGGAGAAGAAACTCTGGATGGCCAGCGCTGTTTCCTCTTGAGCATGGATCCCAGGCGCGAAGAAAAAGACCTCTTACGCGGCAAACTTTGGGTCGATGCGGAAACGTACAATATCCGCCGGGTGGAAGGCACTCCCGCCAAAAATCCTTCGTGGTGGCTGCACGATCTTCACATCTTTATGAGTTTTGCAGAAGTCGATGGCATGTGGATGCGCACTTTTACCCACGCTGTGGCCAACGTGCGATTCAAGGGCAAATATGTAATGGAGTCGCGCGACCTGGAATATCGCTTCACCCGGCAGACTGCTTCACGTTCACGCCGCAATCCGGCAATTCTCGCCGGTTCCGCTATTAATCCATAGGTAATACTCAACCTTTTCAGCAGTCAAAGGTTTCACTTCTGCATGGAAGGGCTGCTTATCGCAGAAACTGAGAACCGGCTCAGGATCTTCGCTCATCAATTGCGGGTTGCACATCTCTCAGAACTGCAATTAGATTTGACCTTGCGGTCGCGAGTTACTCCTCGCGACGCAGCCTTGAGGTCAATGAATGAAAATGATCAAGTTGGCAGTGCTGACAGCGGTGCTTGCATCTGCGTCAACAGCACAGACTCCGCATCACGAACAGAAGAAACCAAATTGGAATTTTGCTGTCTCTGGCGACTCACGGAACTGTGGCGACGTTGTTATGCCCTCTATCGCGGCAGGTGCGGTAAAGAACCACGCCGCTTTTTACTGGCATCTTGGCGATCTGCGGGCCATCTACGGTGTTGACCAGGACTACCAGAACAGCCCGGAACATCGCGGCAAGATCATTCAGAAAGATGAATATCTGAAAGACGCATGGGATGATTTCATTCAGCACCAACTCGGCGCTTTTGGCTCCATGCCGGTATTTGTGGGCATCGGCAACCATGAAACCACGCCGCCTAAAACGCGCGAAGAATTTGCCTCCAAGTTTGCTCAATGGCTTGATTCTGCCACGCTCAAAATGCAGCGTCTGGCGGACGATCCGCAAGCCACCGTCCCAACCACTTACTTTCATTGGATCCAGGGCGGCGTGGATTTTATCTATCTAGACAACGCCACAGTCGACCAGTTCTCACCCAAGCAGGTGACCTGGCTGGAAGGGGTGTTGGAGCGCGCTTCTGTAAATCCTGAAGTCCATGCCTTGGTTGTTGGAATGCACGCTGCGTTGCCGGACAGCGTGGCATTTGGTCACAGCATGAGCGATTGGCCGAGGGGCATTGAAAGTGGCCGCCTTGTCTATTCCGAACTTTTAAATCTTAAGAAAAAGACCGGCAAGAACGTTTATCTTCTGGCCAGCCACTCGCATTTTTTTATAGACGGCATTTTTAATTCTGAATACTGGGCCGCCCACGGCGGCGAACTGCCGGGCTGGATTGTGGGGACTGCCGGCGCGGTACGTTATGCATTGCCGCCAGATGCGACGCAGCGCCAACGAAGCGCGTACCAAAGTCTATGGCTACTTGCTGGGGACGGTCCATCACGATGGGAAAATTGATTTTAAATTTGAAGAGATCAAGAAATCGGACACTCCCACTGCCATCAGTCAGCGCTATACGCCCCAATTTGTGGATTTCTGTTTCGACAAGAACACAGCTTTCAATGAAGTCGCAGAGCCGCGGCACAAATAAAAGCTTTGATTTTGAATGAAACTTAACTTGGGATTTCTCCAATCGCAGCCGGCTTCAGCAAATCGGCTTTCCGAAAAAAACACCGGTCTACATCTCGACATGCATTTTTTTGTTGACATTGCAACATGAGTACCCCAATATCATGTGTGTAAGCATCTAACGATACAACTCGTTGGGCTTCAAAAAGTGAGAACGGGCTCCAAAAGCAACTAAATCTTCTTAAGGAGGCATTCAACTCATGGCAACCAAGAAAAAAGCAGCCAAGAAAAAGAAGAAAAAGTAGCAGATTAGCGGAGCCAAGTCTCCGTGAACAATTCAAGGGAAAATAGTTATGACGGGTGTTCATCGGAACACCCTTTTTTTGTTGTCTGTCGCCTGTTGCCGCGAGCCTTCAGGATTGGGCAAAGCGGGTTCTGCCTCAGATGCCATGCAACTTTCAACATCCTCGAATACAATTTGAAAATATGCGCATGATCCCGCGAGCAGCAGCTCGCACAATCCGCAGATCACTCTTCTTTTTCTCGGCCATCTTTATCCTTGCGGGACTCTTTAGCTACGGGCAAGTCGATAATGCCGCGTCCCAAAAAGATGCCAATGCAGTTCAGCCCGCCAACTCTGAAGACATCATCTCCTTTCTTAATCAGACCATCGTGTGGTCAAGGCAGTTAACTGCTGAGCAGCAGCTTGTGAATGAACCGAGCGATGCGCTTTTTCTTAACGACAACCGGCAGGTGGCCGATCAGGTTGTGAAGCTTGCTTTTGAGTACGCCCGCGCGCGTGCGCAGGCGCTTGCCAGCCAGACAGATAATTCCGCCAACCACTCCCAGGGAGCATCCCAATACCAAAGATTGATTGATTCGGCCAATAAGGCAGACCAGCAAGTTAAGGGCTTGCAAGGCGAACTTGACGGCTTCCACCAGCAGTTGCAGAGTGCCACGGGCAAAAGACGCGCTACTTTGCTGGCCATCATCTCAGAAACTGAAGGCGAGCTTGAGCTGTTCCGGACGCGCCGCGACACGTTGCGTTCCATGCTTCAGTTTGCCACCGGAACTGCGTCCAGCGGGCTGGGCTCAGGCAGTCTTCTTTCCCAGGTAGAAGAACTGGCGCGCACTGTTCCTGTAGCATCCGCGGAGAACAAGGAACAAACCAGCTCAAACGCCACAACAAACAATTCCACTTCGCCGGCGGTAGTTGCTTCACGTGAACGCAAGGAATCGCCCACGGGCATTTTGGCCCTGGCTACAGATTTATTTTCCATGCGGCGGAAACTCCGCGCACTGGAAGACAATCTGGCTCAGACGGACGCACTTTACCAAAGCTCAAAAGATCTACGCGCGCCGCTGGTGGCAAAAGTCAGGAACCTTACGCAAAAGGGTGACGATGTGGCAGGCCAGCCGGATTCGCAGGACCCAAAGGTGCTGGCGCAGCAGAAAAAAGATCTCGACGCATTGACCTCACAGTTCAAGCAAGTCTCTGCCAGCTTGTTACCGCTGGGCAAGCAGTCAATCCTGCTGGATATTTACAAGCGGACAACCACAAACTGGCACAGCGCCGTTGACAGTCAGTACAAAGCTGAACTCAAAGGATTGCTATTGCGACTGGCCGTGCTGGCGTTGGTTCTGGGCGTGGTGCTGGGCGTTTCTGAGGTTTGGAAGCGCGCAACATTCCGATACGTGCCTGATGCGCGCCGTCGCTACCAGTTCCTGCTGATTCGCCGGATCGTCTTGTGGTGCCTTACGGCCATCATTATTGCCACGGCATTTGCCAGCGAACTTGGCGCCGTTACCACATTCGCCGGCCTGATGACTGCGGGCATCGCCGTGGCACTGCAAAATGTCATCCTTTCGATTGCTGGATACTTCTTCCTCATCGGCAAGTATGGCGTTCGCGTGGGTGATCGCGTCAACATCGCCGGAGTTACGGGTGACGTTGTCGATATCGGGCTGGTTCGGTTGCAGTTGATGGAAGTTACAGGCGGTCCGGCGCCCCTTCCCACAGGACGCGTCGTCGCTTTTTCCAACTCTGTCGTTTTCCAGTCCAATTCCGGGATGTTCAAACAGATTCCGGGCACGAACTTTCTCTGGCATGAGATCACGCTCACGCTCGATGCAAAGGGTAACTATCGCCAGGTTGAGCAGCGCATGATGGAAGCGGTAAACAAGGTTTTTGCCGAATATCGTGACCGGATGGAAGTGCAGCGGCGCAATGTTGAGCGTTCCTTGAATTCCACAATTGCGGCTTTTTCTCCTGAGAGCCGGCTGCATCTGACCCAAACCGCCCTTGAAGTGGTGATCCGTTATCCTGTTGATCTGGAGCATGCGGGTGAGATCGATAACCGCGTTACACGCGCGATCCTCGAGGCTCTGGAACTTGATCCCAATTTGCGCGAGCAGGTTTCCGGCGGACCTACAATCCGGACGGAAGAAGCGCCGGCGGAGCCGGCTAAAACTTAACGTACAAGCATGATTGCCTGCTATATATCTCTTGCCTGCAACTCTTTGCGATTTTGGGCCAGGCCCTCGCTTGTGTGATCCTCGTCACAGCCAGCTTCCGCCATTTGCTTGAATATGAAAATAACCAAGCGTCTTTTTGACGCACTGAGAGGGATGGGGCCGTCCTATGCACCCATGGCGGCCCCATTACCATTCCAAACTACTTCATGCCTAAAACTGCCTTTTACCTAACACAGGCCAATATTGGCGCTCCGCGTCGTGCAGCGAAGAGACCAAGAGCTGCTGAGAGATGCCGCAAAGATTCCCCGCGCCGCAATGTATGAAACTTGGGTGGGCATGGGAGTGAATCGTAAGGGATAATAAAGAAGCTATCTGCAGTTAAGCTCATTTTGCCAGAATTGGGTAATGCCTGCCTGATGCGAGTTCCTGTGGATTACTGGAGGACCGAGTGAGGACTGTCTTTGTTGTGGGTGCAGGACCGGCAGGGATGTTTGCCGCCCAGAAGATTGCACAGGGCGGCCATGAAGTGATCATCCTGAACCGCGACATCAAACCCGGCGGACTCGCGGAATATGGTATTTATCCCACCAAGGACAAGATGAAGATTGGCCTGCGCAAGCAATTTGCCAAGGTGCTGAGCCTGCCCAACGTGCATTACTTTGGCCATGTTCCGGTGTCGAGCCAGGCGGCGGTCTCCATTGCGGATCTGCAGCAGTTCGGCCCTTCTGCAATCGTATTTGCGGTTGGCGCTCAGGGAACAAAGAAGCTCGGACTTCCAGGCGAGGAAGTCAGCGGAGTTTATGCCGCTAAGGACTTCGTCTACAGCTATAACCTGTTGCCGCCGTTTACCTCTCGCGATTTTTCCACTGGCAAGCGGGTAGCCATCATCGGCATGGGCAATGTAATGGTGGATATCGCGCGCTGGCTCCTGATCGATTCGCCTGTAAAGACTGCCGAAGAAGTTGTGGTGGTGGCGCGACGCGGGCCGTTTGAAGCCAAGTTCGACAAAAAAGAATTTGACTATATTGAGGAATTCCTGGACCGCAAGGCCTTTGATGAAGAGCTACGGCGCATCCAGCCACAGCTTTCTGCCATCGGCCAGGACATCGGCAAGCTTGCAGAAGAAACTTTTCCGGTGCTGGCTACGCCCGCCGCAGACCATCCGGAAGGCAAAGCCCGGCTGCGCTTCCGCTTCCTGTGTTCACCGCAGGCCATTCATGCCGATACCACGGGCCGAATTGATCGGCTAACTGTCGCGGAAAATGTTCTGTTTGAACGTGACGGCAGCATCGCTTGCAAAGCTACGGATAAATCTGCCGACATTGATGTGGACACCATGATTTTTGCCATCGGAGATGTGGCTGATCCGGCGGTGGGACTTCCCTATGGCCGAGATGGCTACATTATCAACCCTGACCAGACCGATCCCAAGCGGGCCGCGTATGAGTTGTTTGATCCGCAAAACGGCAAAGTGCTTGAGGGAATGTATGCCGTGGGCTGGGCGCGCAAAGCCAGCGATGGCCTTGTCGGAATCGCCCGGCACGATGCCGAAGTTGGAGCGCTGCATGTGCTGAAGTATCTGGAAACCGCGTGCGAAAGCAATTTTGGTGCCGCGGAAGTCCAGAAATTTCTGGAGGGCAAGGGGCTGCAGGTGGTAACCAAGTCTGATCTTGAAAATCTGGCTCGAGCTGAAGAAAAGCAGGCACAGAAACTCGGCGCGTTATGGTTCAAATTTGCTGAAGATAGCGCCATGCTGGCGGCCATCAAGGCAGAGAAGCCAAACGCTGTTTCGGTATAGCGTCTTGATTCTTTCTGCTGACGGCAATTAAAGTCTTTTTGAGATGCCCGTTTGGGACCCAAGCTTATATTTGAAATACGCCGACGAGCGCACGCGGCCCGCAGCCGATCTTGTCGCCCAGATTCACCTGGAATCTCCTGCGCGCATCGTCGATCTGGGCTGCGGTCCGGGCAACAGCACCGAACACCTGCGCCAGCGCTGGCCCACTGCGGTTATCACAGGCGTGGACAATTCACCGGAGATGCTGGCCCAGGCCAAAGCCAAACATCCTGATTGGCAGTGGATATTGGGCGATATAGAAACCTGGAAGCCGGAACCGGCAGTTGATTTGATATTTTCAAATGCTGCGTTCCATTGGGTTGCCGGGCATGCCACATTGTTCCGCAGCATGATAAATGGCGTAGCCCCAGGCGGAGCTTTGGCCGTGCAGATGCCAAATAATTTCCAATCGGCTACGCACACTATCATGCAGGAAGTGGCTGCCAACGGCGATCGGCGCTGGAGTAAGACGCTGGATATTGCTGCACGTACATTTAGCGTGCAACCGTCCGCTTTTTACTATGATGTTCTGCGTAAACACGCCAGATCCGTAGACATTTGGGAAACCGAGTATCAGCACGTGATGGATGGCCCCCGGGCGATCTTTGAGTGGATCCGCGGCACCGGGATGCGGCCGTATCTCGAACGCCTGCCCGATGCCGAGCAGCGCCAACTTTTTCAAGAGCTTTGTCTGGAAGGAATCCAGGAAGCCTATCGGCCCAACGATCAGGGAAAAGTCCTGTTCCCATTCCGCAGGATGTTTGTTGTGGCGTATCGGTGACGCATGGTTCTAAATAATCCATCTTTTTCGACTATTATCGTTTGTCTTGCGCTGTGCTTTCCTGTCCTTAGTCCCGCCGCCACTGTTCATAAGATCGGCCCCGATGTCTACGCGTATATTTCAGACAATGATGCCAGCGCGAATTCAACATTCCTTGTGAGCGATCAGGGCATTCTCGTTGTCGATACCGGCTTAAATGCGCAGGAAGGCGGCAAATTGCTGACTGAGATCCGCAAAGTTTCCCAGGCTCCGGTGCGCTGGATTGTCAATACGCATTACCATCCGGATCACCGCGGCGGCAATAGCGTGGTGGGCGCGGATGCGATCATCATCAGCACGGAATTCACGCGCTCACACGCAGAAAAGCCGACCCAGGAGAATTCCGCGAATGAAACCGTAGGATCAAAAGGGCTCATGCTTTACCTAGGTGGGCACGAAGTTCAGATTTACCATCCCGGCCCCGCACATACTCAGGGTGATCTGGTGGTTTACTTTCCTGACGAACACGCCATAGCCACAGGTGATCTCTTTCTCACCAACTCCTGTCCTGCGATGGATGATGGCGACATGGAAAACTGGATTGTTGCGCTCGATCACATGCTTGCGCTGCCGGTCGAGCACGTTATTCCTGGCCATTTTGAGCTCGCTACAAAAAGCGATTTACAGCGCTTTCGGAATTACTTGGCCGACCTCCGAGATCAAGTGGCGCACATGTATCGCCAAGGGATGTCGCTGGAACGCATACAGGCATCGCTTGCACTGGATGCTTATAAGAACTTTCGCCAGTATCCAAACTATGAAGCCACTTTTAGAGACAACGCCGCTGCGTATTACCAGCAATTTGAAAAGCAAAGTTCCGGCTGTTGCCGGCGGTCTCCAGCATGGCCAGAGTCTGCGCCTTGGACCAGCCATACACCGCGGTGAGTACCCAGACCGTTTCCACCAGGACCACGGTTGAAACCCACAGGGGACCGCGGGCTTCCAGAAAGGAGAGGGCGCGCTGGGTCTGCCCCGGATCATCGGCCACCAACAGACGTACGAGAACGTTGGTATCAACGGCGACCATGCTTGCTCCGGATGGCACCGACGATCCCAGCTTTCATGTCTTCAACCGTCACACGCGCAGACATTTTTGAATTGTCCTCCGCCTTTGCTGCGGCGGCAACAGCTGCCCGAATATCTTTCAGCGTGTTCTATGTCCGCTGGAAACTATCAACCGGCCTTCGGCGTCTAGACTCCAGACCAGCCTGTTCCCGGCACGAAGGTTAAGCAGTTGGCACACGACTTTGGGAACGGTGAGCTGTTCTTTGCTGGTGAGGGTGCTTTCAGCCAAAATTTTCATTTGGACCTCGGTTTCCATTTTCCTTATTCTTACGATCAAGCGTCATTATCGCTACAAGGAGAATGCTACCCACTCTTCTTCTGTTCCACGCCCAGATAGTTCAAAAACGCCCGAATGAGTTCGCGCTTAAGCGCTTGATCGTCTTTGGGCAGAAAGCTTTTCAGCGGGCCCAGGTCGGTGGGCATCACCACAATTTCGTACAGCGTGCTCACCACCATCATAAAGCCCATGGCGATTGCGGTCCGGGGGTCTGGATGCTTGATTTCCTTGCGGTGGGCCAGAAACAAGTCGATGACGTGTTCAAGGGCGCGTACCTCAAATTTGCAAGCGGTCTTCCAAAACGAGGTATCCACCCGGCTCTGCACAAAAGTCCGCATGGCGCGCAGCAGCGCCGCGTTGACGCGATAGCTCAACACCATGCTGCCAATGACTTGATCGGCAAATACGCGGAGAGGAATTTGCCCCGCAGCGGCCGGCGTAAGCGCCACCCTCATCCTCTCATCCTGGCGCTCCAGCATCCCCAGGATGGTGGCCTCCAGCAGCGCGTCCTTATCGTGGAATCGGCGATAGATAGCGCCCGGGGTAAGTCCTGCGTGCTGCGCGATGCGCGGAATCGTGGTCCCTTCCACGCCGTGCTGCCCCAGGACTTCAGCCGTTGCTTTCTGTAATTTGCGCAGCGACTCCCGGCTGCGTTCTTGCTGTGGCGCAAGTGTCTTTTTTGCCATGAAAATTATTTATATCAACGGCAACATTCTACTTGACATATATGTAAATGTGAATTTACATTTACATCTGACATGAGGTTTATGGTATGGCGAATTATGAACGGCAGCGTAGAAAAGAGAATCGCAAGAAGCAATTTTTGGCGATGGCGGGTTTGATAGGAGCATTTGGAGCAGGCGCTTTCACAAGTTTGAAGCAGACCAAAATTGAAGCCACCATGGGCGCGGAAGAGCTTCATCAAGTGAACTTATTGGTGGAGCAGGGACTTTACGCGAGCCGCGAAGCCTTTCTGCGATCCGCAGCGCGCAATCTGCTGCATGAGCACGGCATGGATCTGCCGCAGACGACTGCAAGCCGGCTGACGGTGGCGGGCATTGTGTTGCACAACCGCAAAAGCCTGGAAAGACTTCTGGCCGCAGCCCGGCAAATGGAACTCAACGTAACCGGCATTCTCCGGATCCGTGACGATGTGACTCCTGAGCTTGCCTGTGCGGTCATTAAATCGCTCAAAGTCTGCGGAGCGTTCCAGGCGAGCCCTGAGGTGAAGGCCCCTCTGGGGGATCGCATTCAATGATGGAGATAGAAATGGTTACAAATACAAAAGCCGCCGGTAGAGCGATGAATCCACGACTTTACCTGCGTGTGAAAACGCACATCCAGTCGTTAGGCTGGCGCTGGAGCAAGAAGAAATCGACCGACTTTTTTGAAGTCGAAATCGAACGTCCCTGGGCAAACTTGGCGGAGTGGCTGCGCGTAGCGCATTCACTTCTCGATAAGGAGAGTGCCGAGTTGAACCGTAACGGAGATCCATCAAGCCAGGTTCCTGCTATCGACTAGGATATCGTGAGCTGAATTCGCGATGGCGGGAACCTGCAGCTATACTATCTCTCTGGAGCGGCTTATGACAGATCTTCGCAGTACTGCTGTTTCCGATTCCTCCGTTTGCTGGCCTGCTTTGCCTCTCTCTGAATGGCAGGATACGCGCGACACGCTGCACATGTGGACACAGATCGTAGGCAAGGTGCGGCTGGAACTCACGCCTAAAACCAATCATTGGTGGAACGTGGCGCTCTATGTGACTGCGCGCGGCCTGACCACTTCTGCCATTCCTTATGGCGATCGCGTGTTTGAAATTGAGTTTGACTTTCTTGAGCACCAGCTCATCATCAAGACCTGCGATCCCGCGACGAAAATCATTCCGCTTGCGCCGCGCTCTGTGGCCGACTTCTACAAAGAATTTATGTCAACTCTGCGGGCGCTCAAGATTGATGTCACTATCTGGCACATGCCGGTGGAGATCGCGAATCCGATTCCATTTGACCAGGACAAGACTCATGCGTCTTACGACAAAGAGTATGCGCGCCGATTCTGGCGAACGCTGGTTTCCGTCGATGACGTATTCAAGGTTTTCCGCTCACGCTTTGTGGGCAAATCCAGCCCGGTACATTTCTTCTGGGGCAGCTTTGATCTGGCGGTTACGCGCTTTTCCGGGCGTCCAGCGCCGGAACGCAATGATCCAGACCCCGTGCTCCGCAAGATCATGCAGGAAGCGTATTCGCATGAGGTGATCAGCGCAGGATGGTGGCCGGGCGGGGGCGACGTGAAAGATGCGGCATTTTATTGCTATGCCGCGCCAGCACCGAAGGGCTTTGCCGAACAGAAAGTGCGTCCGGCTGCGGCGTTTTATCATCAACAGTTGGGCGAATTTCTACTGATGCATGAAGACGCGCGCCGCGCGAGTTCGCCTACTTCTGCGGTATTGGAATTTTTGCAGAGCACCTATGAAGCTGGCGCGAACCTGGCAAAGTGGGACCGCACTGCGCTGGAACGAACCGAGGAACCCGCAGCCGGTGCGGCCTAAGGAGAAGGCTTAAAGGAGAAATTTATGGCCCAGAGCTGCAGTCACATGAAGCAGATTAAATTTAAGTCCACGGATACTGATGTCTGCGAAGAATGCATCAAGCTTGGCGATACGTGGGTCCATTTGCGGCTGTGTCTGGAATGCGGACACGTTGGCTGCTGCGATTCGTCGAAGAACAAGCATGCGACGAAACACTTCCATCGCAGCAAGCATCCGCTGATCCGCTCCATTGAGCCGGGTGAAGCGTGGATCTGGTGCTATGTGGACGAGCTCTCGCCGGGTGAGATCGCGGCGTAGCATTCGAAAAACTTCGTCGTCAGATTGGACAAAAGCGTTCAATGCTCATTTAGCAAACACAAGGTCCCTACTCCCACCCCAACCGCGCAACATCGGCGCGATAGGGGCCCCGAAGTCGCGAGTTGAAGAACGCGCTCCCTCGCTGACGGCACCTCGGGATGACGACCTTGATATAAGGATATGGTCGCCCGCTATCTTCCATTGAGCCAGACAAAGAACCAATGGATGGCCATAAGCCACACCGCCAGCAGCATCAGGTTCATGCCAATCATCATGCCGATCGCCATCAGCACAGCCCCGCCAGCCACTGTCAGCAGCGGAACAATGATGGCGTAGAGCAGAGTCTCGAAGACAGTCAGCACCCATCCGCCTGCTCTTACCGGCGCGATCATGTGGGAGCCCATCTTCTGTAAGCGCTTGGCGCGCTTTACCAGCGGTGGATGGAAGGATGCAAAGCTCTGTAGGCCAGATTGACTGCGCCTGGGCTGGGCTTGCCTTTTGGTTTGCTGCGCCTGCTTCAATCGCTCGATCGCAGCCATGTCTCCGCGTTGGGCTGCTGCAATATCGGCAAAATTGGGTAGCTCGCCCAGTCCAACGGGCAATCTCTCCCCCATCATTTCTGCAATGGCTTGCAAGCGCGATGCCGCACGCTGATCTCCCATGGCTGCGGCTTTCACCGTGGTAATTATTTCCTGGCGTACGCTGGGCCAGTCTTTTCCTGCGATCCCACCCGTATCTCTAGCCGCAACCCCGTCCGTAACCGGCACGTCATAGAGGTTCGCCGCATCTTGTGCCGATATCATGTGTGCCGTCGATGCCCAGGCCTGAATGGCTTTGGCCATTTGCTGCTGGCTTGGTTGCTGTCCGCGCAGACCGGAGTCGCCCTGGGGATTCACCACAAAAAGATGTGTGGCCCAATCGCCGCTATCAAAAGCTGTGTTGTCTTCGCTCAGGCATTGCAGTGCGCGGGCCAGCGCGTCTGGATTGCGCGTTAGCTCCACTGAGCTTGCGTCCGCCAGGTAGCGACGCGTGCGCCACAGCATGGCCATACATGGTCCCAGCAATACGTTCAAAAACATCCAGAGTGTAAGCCTGATCACCATGTTGGTGAACATGAGCGGGAACATTACCAGGCGGTAAGCTTTCCTGATCAACCCGGGATTGCCCTTTTTGAAATATTGGTCCAAGTCCGGCGTGTCGCCGTCGAGTGAAGTTGCAAGTGATTCGGCGATCTCGGCTGCGTCCGCTGCACGCTTTTCCGGCGTGCCTCCGCCCAGCATGTAACGCGCCACCTGCCACAATCGGCTGCGCGATTCTTTGCCGAACGGCGCATTGATAATGTTGACCAGCAGTCCGCAGGTTTCAAAAACACTGGTTACGGTGAACGCGATTCCCAAATCACCATTGCCGATGGATCCAACCAGGTGGGCCAGGATGGCTTGCAACTGGTCGCGATCAAGATCGTCAAGCAAGCGGCGCGAGATGACGATGCGCGCGTCATGCGCTGAAGTTCCCACCGCAGCGGCGTTCGCGCCGAGAGAATCGACCAGCATGATCTTTGGCGCGGGCAGTCCAGCCGCGATGGCCATTTCCTGCGCCGCGTCCGCAAGCTGAAGCTCTTTCAGGTCAGCTTGATTAGGCTCGCGTGCGTTCATGCTGGCCAGCGTTCCGCCCACGCCTCCATGCCGAAACAGCGCCAGCATGGCAAACCACAATCCGTAAGCAACGGCCATCCCTGGCAGCAGCACTAATAGAAGACCGGCAGTCAGCTCTCCGGGATTAAGCGTGCCTTTCTGGTTGATAACGTAATCAGCTACGCGCAGGCCCAGTTTGGCCAGATCATTGGCTTGCTGCAATAACTCCGGTTGCGGTGAGAAGTGATTCACCGTTTCTAACGCCACCATACCCAGCGTATACAGCAGCGGCGTAAGCACCAGAGTGAGCGGAACGCCCATGATGAACGCGGCAAATGTGCACAGCGCGGACATACGCCACGTGGCGCGACGGTTGCGCTTCTGCGCGGCGAAAAACGTTTCCGGGTTGGCAGGGCCAAAGTTCCGTGCGGGGCTTGTTGCTTCCGTGGGGTCCATGAGGGCTTGAGATTAGCACTGCGCTGGAGCCGGAGCAACTACCTTTCGCCTGCACAAATGCGGGCTTCGCGATACAGTTGTAAGAGCATCTTTTAACAGACGGATTGAATTCATGCGGACTTTATCGTCATTCATCTTGTTGCTGTTTCTGATCGCGACTGCCACCGCGCAATCGCCTTCACCAACTCCACCGCCATCTTCTACTCCAACGCCTGAAGACTGGCCAACTCTGAATCGGCCCGGATCGAATCGCCCTGGGTCGTCAAACACTGGATCGTCAAATACCGGACTTGGGTCGCCGTCGCCAACACCCACGCCATACTCATCGCCCGCGACGCAACCGGCAACGGCGGAAGGGAATGGTGAGCCGCCAAAGCCTTCGTATCCTGACCTGCTGCCGCGCTTTGACTATGACAGCCATGCCGGACTGGAAATGCGCGAGACTGACGTGCAAAAGCGCGGGAACGTTCGGATGATCGAGCTCAACTATGCCGGCGCCAGCGGTGACCGCGTGCCGGCCTACCTGCTGATTCCTCCGGGCGGCGGGCCGTTTCCGGCGATCATCTGGGGACACTGGCTCAAGAAGGGCTCGCCGCTGGCCAATAAAGATGAGTTCCTTGATGAAGCCGTGGCGCTGGCCCACTCCGGCGTGGTCTCTCTGCTGATTGACGCGCCGCAAGTCCGCCATGAATGGGTTGAGCCAAAGAGCGATGCCGGCCCGCTGGAAGCGGTCAAAGCGGAGAGTGAAGCCTCCGTGCATCAGGTGACTGACCTGCGCCGCGGCATTGATCTGCTTTATGGGCGTCCAGACGTTGATCGCAAGCGCATCGCTTACGTTGGCCATAGCTGGGACGCGCATGTGGGCGCGATCATGGCCGGCGTGGAAACCCGCATCTATTGTTACGTGCTCATGGCCAGCGGCTATTCCGACCAGGAAGAGGCCTTCACCAGCAAAGATCCGCAGCGCATGGCGCAGATCAAGCAGGTAGGCGAGGACAATGTCCGTGAATATTTCCGCGAGTACGCCTGGGACGATCCGGTTTATTTCCTCGGCCATACCGACCGTGAGAGCATCTTCCTGCAATTTGCCTCGGGCGATCCCATCAGCAAAGAGACGGCCCAGAAATATCTTGACCGCTTTAGTTCCAAGGATAAGAAGATGGAGTTCTATGACGCTCCGCACGCGCTCAACGCCGCTGCGCGTCTTGACCGCGACCGCTGGCTGCAAAAACATCTAGGGATCAAGAAAATCGACGAGAAGGAGCTGGAAGCAATACCGCAGTTGAAATAGGCCTCTTTCTGAAATCCCGAACCGCGAAGCGTGAGGGAACGAAGCTCGTGTGGCACCGCCGCCCTCGGCGGTGGAGTTTTTGGCAATTCCTTTGCGTCCTCTGCGTCCTTTGCGGAGACGGTTCTGCTTTTCCGATTACGGCGATTACGCGCGATGTCGGCGATTACGGCGATCTCTTGCTATAGTTCCCTTGAGGTGCTTCCATGCGAGGACTGAGCTTTGGCGAGCTGCTGGATTACTCGGCGGAAGAAAGCAATCACTGGCGCGACTTCTTCAAGCAACACCCTGACGCGCTGGACGTGCCGTGCGACATCGCCGGGACCAAGACAGTGCGCGAGGTTGTGTTTCACATCGTGGCCGTGCAGGTGCGCTACGCCGAGCGCCTGCTGAACATGCCCATCACGGAGTATGACGCCCTCGCGGCCCGCCTTGCCCAAGGAAAGCCGGGTCAAGGAAACGGTGAAGAGCTGTTCGCGCTTTCCCGCAAAAGCCTGGAAGATCTGCGCAGCTTTGCCATCGCCGCCAATGATGCTGACTGGGACGGCGCGCTCACCTTTCCCACGCGCTCAGCCGGTGAACTCACCGCCAGCCGCCGCAAGATCTTTATTCATGCGCTGCTGCACGGCGTCCGGCACTGGGCCCAGCTCTCGACGCATCTGCGCCAGAAAGGCTACAAGCAGGACTGGATGCATGATTTCATTGCGTCCGGGGTGATCAGGTAGGAGCCGCCCGTGCCCTCGGAGTGTCAGCCTATGGGGATCTTAGGATACCCCTCCCCCTCCCCTGGTCCCCATTTCTAAAGGACTTACACGTTTCCTCCCCATGTGTCCCCACGGGCCGGTGTTGCAAACAAACCACTTATCTACATCCTCCCCATTGCCTCCCCATTTGGCGTGGAGTTGGGCGATTTTTGGATCTGTTTTAGCTAAGAGCCAATGGCTAAGAGCTAATGGCTAAATTGTCAAAGATCCACCCACTTCAACCCCTGAGGGCTGCCCGAGAATAGCGCAAGTTTAGGGGCGAAGCAAGCGCGAAAGAGGCCAAATGTCTTTATATGTCGCTTTGCTACGCTCCGCGACAGCCTGCGGCAGCAAGGAGTTGTTCCTTTTCTTTGGGCTGGACGGCATGAGTAAACTCATGCCCTGACACTTGTGATCTCGCCGTTGTGATTCTCTCGTTGCCCAGGCGGAGAACCTGCTGTTTTCTCGCGGGGCTTCCGACGCTGGGCCCAGCTATCGACTCATCTGCGCCAGAAGGGCTACAAGCAGGACTGGATGCATGATTTCATTGCGTCCGGGGCGATTAGTAGGAGTCTGCTTGCCAACTGTCAACTTTCAAATGAATTCACCCCATCTTTTGCTACTGCCAAGACGCACCGCTCGAAAGCTAAGCTCTAGTGTTCGGGTCAAGAACAAAGAAAACTCTATCTAGAACTTCTATTGGGTCTAGAGGAGGAATCGGCAGCCGTACTGAATGTATTCCAGGATGGATGTGCGCAAGGGGTTCTGCAAGAGGGTCAGAGTGAGACTTATCCAGTAGATCAATTCGGATAAATTCAGGCGAGTGATTATCAGGGAAACGGAAGTGGAACCGATACGTCAGAATGTCGCATCCTCCGTTGCGCTCACGAAGCGCAATTGAGAAACTCAACCGGGCACCAGACGGAAAATTGAAAAACCTTTCTGATTGCCCCTTGTCAATCAGGGGACCTAAAAACACCTGAAATGTGTCATGTGGTCCCTCGTCAAACGTAACGATCTGTTCGAGATTATGTTTGGTGCCAATTCTCCGATCTTGTTTTAATAGATAGCCTCGAATGCGTAGAAAGAATGCCAAGCCGCTGCTGTCAATAAATCGAGCTAACGCTCCGAGCTGCGTATCTAAATCTCGAGCGAGCTTGCGTGCGTCAGATATTGAGCTCACACGAGGTCGCCCCGGCCGAGCAGCAGTAACCACTCCACGAACTCTGGCTCCGGCTCAATCTTGCCGTTTTTAGCTTTTTCAATAATCTCGGCGTCGCGCATCTTGAACTTCAGCGCAAGCTCCTGCAGTCTCTGTTTTCGAGCATCAGGGGTAAGAGCTCCCTTCGTGCCAGTGAAGGGGAAAATGGCTGTCCCTATATAGCTCTTGATATTGGGTGCGTACTGGCAAAGATCAGATAATGAGCCAGAAGATAGCCAGAAAAAAAGGGCCCCCAATCGTTCAAGGGCACTTCGGTTAATGTCAAGAGCTGCCCAAAATTCCTTACTTCGGCCCTCAAATCCAAGCAGAATGACAGCGTCATTACTGGGCGATTGAACCTTGTCGCGGATGTCGCTCGGCAGCAGCCCTTCAATGGACACGATACGGACGTTTGTTCCCTCGTCCGACTGCGCCTGAAATTCCCGCGCAAACATGGCGACAAAATTAGCTTCAGGGTTAGCGACTATTGCTATCCAAGAGTGCGCTGCCTCTCCGCGGAGTTCGATTCTCTCCAGGAGCTCAAACCCGGATAGCTCCTTGAAGTCGGTCATGCTTCGGATGCCTCAGCGAGGGCAAGGGGCAGCAAGGAGGGATGGACACGAAACTCCGTGGATGAGTATTCAAGCACACGACGTGTAACCAAAAGCTGTACATTCGTGGGTGAACTTAGGTCAAACGCTTTTGTTCTGTGCAATTCTCGAAGCGCCTTAAGTTGATCAGGACCGAGCCCTCTTAGATAGCTTGTACCAAGCTGCTTGATAGTTGCTTCGGCATGCGGCGTTCCAATGCGATCAGCTCCCGCGATATAGGCTTCTTCTCCGGCATCCCGGGCCAAGGCAATGAGATCTCTAAGTACACCACCAGAAGCATTGCAGATCAAAGCCATCGCGGCCGTCTCAAGCAGTTCTGTCCCTTGTCGCCTGTGGATTACATCCCGCAGATGATCTTCGCCTGCTGAAGAAACGAGCGGTGCAATATGATGAACTCGATCAAAGTGATCGGCTACTTGTTTGCCCGCTCCATACAAAACAGAAATAGGAGCTGTTGAGAGCACACCAACTCGAAGAGACCGGAGAGCGCGAAAGTCCTGGTCGACTACAGTCCAAAACTTCTCAGGCTGTACTAGTCGGTCCAGACCGTCGAAAAATACGACGATGTCGAATTCGAAGCGCAAAGCTAGGTCGACGAGGTTCTTCAATTCTTGTGCCGCAGTTTGAATGTCTCTCTGCAATGCAGGCATTGGAGGCATAAGCTTCCCAGGGATTCGAATCGTATCGTAGTACCCCGGAGGCTCCTGATCTTCCTCCTGGTCTTCGTCGCTGAAATCTGGCTCGTCGTCGTCATACGGCACGAATACCTGCTCGGTCTTTCCAAATCCAAATTCGCGAAGTCTATTCCATGCACTCGAAGCGATTTTGCGGTCAGTCTCGGTAAGTTCAAGCTTGAACTTTTCCCCGAGCGCTCTCGACAAATGCAACCCAAAGCTGGCGAGAAGAGCGCCTGAATTGAATCCTGATAAGTCCGTTTCAGCTGTAACGTCAATAAATAGAGGTAACGTGTTTGCCTGTTTTTTCAACGATTGTTCGGCCAGCAATAGTTCGGTTGTTTTACCGGAGCCTATGCCGCCAACGATAAGCTGCTGACTGCCGGGCTCAAGATCAGCTCGAGCGGCTAGACTCCTATGTAAGTTTTTCTGTAAATCCTCCAGAACCATTCCCGCTGCGATAACATCTCGGGCGGGAGCTGTTGGGTTGAACGCTTTCATGTAACTTCTAAACTTCCTTCGGCGTTCAAGGTTCCACGAAATTGTCTCGGAGGCGGTCATCTCTGGGGATCCATTGCCACTTTTAGCTTACAACACATTGCAACTTGTTGGGCGTGGATTAGGGCAGGGTTCATGGTTCTGCTACGGTCAGGATCTCATTGAAGGCTGAACAAAGTCATTAGGCCGTCGTGGCTTTTTCGGCCCTTGTATCATTCGCCGTATATTTGCTATTGTCTTCGTAAGTTTTACAGCCGGGAGCGGCTTGCCCCTTGCAGTCCAAAGGGGACGCGAGCAAATTGCGGTTTGCTGGGCGAGCGGTTCGATCAGCATAAGTGATTGGCTATCTGCAAGTTAGCCGCAGCTTATGTTTTTTGAGCCTTCAAACCCGTGCGCTATACGTGTCTCTAGGAAGCGGCCTTTGGCTCTTACGCAAGGCCATTCAGCGGTTTCTTTCCCCTTTGCGTTCCTTCGTGACCTTTGCGGTTAAAGCTTTTGATTTTCAATTTCCACTCTTTGGCAATCTTGTTCTTCTCCGTGCCTCCCATGAATAATGTCTACTCAAAAGTTGTTTTGGCTGGGTTTAGGCAGCCAGGGTAAAGCTGGGAAAGTCTTCGAAGACCCACTGGTTTTTCAAGGTGTCATACACGATCTTGACCAGTTTCCTTGCTAGAGCGATTTTGGCTTTTCCTCCTCCTCGACGTTGTTTGATCCGTTCATAGAACCCTTGCAGATAGGGGCTATACCGCTTTGCCACCAACCCACACTGCACCAACGCCGTGCGGGCCAGCTTATTGCCTTGTTTGGTGATGCGGCCGCTGCGTTCACTCTCGTTGGAGTTGGCTATTTTGGGCACCAATCCCAGATAAGAGGCCAGCTTGTTTTCATCCGCGAAGTCGCTGATCTTGCCAATCACCGTCAGTAGAACCGTTGCACTCAGCGACCCAATCCCCTTGATGCTGGTCAGGTTCTCGTATCCGGGCAGCTGTTGGCCTTCTTCTTCCAACCGCTCGTCCAACTCCGCAATGCTCTCCGATAGTGCCCGGATCTGCTCCACCAGAATCCGCAACTCCAACTGCACCATCCCGCTGACCGGCAATGCCAGCACCCGCGCCAGCGCAATCTTGCTCGACAAGGCTTCCCGCTTCAACTCGATCCCCTGCATCGCCAGCAGGTTGTTGATCTTGCCCTTCAGCGCCGAGCGTTGTTTTACCAGCAGGTCGCGTGTCTCGGCCAGATGCATCAACTCCCGATTCTGCTTCGGCTTCATTCTTACCTCCGGCAACAGGTCCTTTTCCAGATACAGCGCCAGCGCTGCGGCATCGTTGCGGTCCGTCTTCTTCACTGACTCGCTGATCACCTTGAACTGATGTGGATTCACCACCACCACCCGCTCGACTCGTTCCACTACCGCATCGTAGAAGCGCGCCGTCGTACTCGTGGCTTCCACTGCGATCTGGTCCTCGTAGCGCAACTGTTCCACGAACTTGGACAACTCGCCGATCCGCCATTGCCGTATCTCTTGCTCTCCGTTCTCCCACCGAGTGCATACTACAAACTGCGTGCGATGCAAATCCACTCCCAAATAACGTTTCATTCTCGTCTCTCCTTTGGTTGGTTCTGGAGTAGACGCAGCTCTTAGGCGATCACCACACTCCCATTCAAGCTCATACCGGCCTTACGGTGACGCTTCGATCCGCAGGTCTGACTAATCTCCGTGTCGAGGTCGTATTGCCTCACTGCACGAGCACAGCCTGCAACCTGTCTGCTCCAGATTCCTTTCCCTTGGAGCATACCGCCTCAGAACTTGCACCCTTATTCATGCCATCTCCGTGGTGAGATTTTGCTTTTTGCTATTCCCGCAACTCCACCACGGTCGCTCCCGCGCCGCCTTCATTCTGCCCGGGCTCGGCTACGGTGGCGACGTGAGGGTGTTTTTGCAGGTACTGGCGCAGGGCCTTGCGCAAAATGCCCATGCCGCTGCCGTGGACGATGCGCACGCCGTAAGTCCCGCGAGAAATGCGCGGTCGATGAACTTTTCTACCGCGCTGGTGGCCTCGTCCACGTTGCGGCCGATCACGTTCAGCTCCGTGGGCGCGCTGGAATCTTCTTTGAGCGTAACGGAGATTCCACGCGCTCGGGCCGCAGCCACGGGATTCACCGCGCCACGAGCCGCAGCTCCGCCCGGAGAGAAGACTTCTGCAACGTCGTGCCGTGGAATCTTCATCTTCATGTTGCCGATCTCGACTTCAAAGGTGTTCTCGTCCAGCTTGCGCTTGATCAGGGCAGTGCGCCCCAGCGACTTCAACTTCACGGTGTCCCCTTCAGAAATGTGCTTGATCTCATGCGGACGCGCATTGGGATCGTCACGGTCTGCGCCAGTTTTATGCGCCACCACGCCGGCGTCAAACTGTTCTTTGAACTCCCGGCGCAGTTTGGCGATGCGCTGCTCCGCCTGCTTGGTCAGCTTTTGTGCGGCGGCGCGGTCCTGCACGGCGCTGATGGCTTCACGCACCTGGTATTCAAAGTCCTTAATGAGCGATTCCATCTTGCGCTCAAATTCACGCACTTTCTGCCGCTGTTCCTGCTGGCCTTCATTTTCCAACCGCTTCAACTCGCGCGCAAGATCCTGCTCCCGCTTTTGCGCGGCCTGGCGTTCGCGTTCAAGATCGCGCAGCTCAGAGTGCAGACGGTCAAGAAACTTGCTGACGTCCTGCGTTTGCGTGGTCAGGCGTTCACGCGCGGCGTCAGTAATTTGCCGATTCAGTCCCAGGCGCTGCGCAATGTTGATGCCCGCCGAAGCCCCCGGCACGCCGACGCGCAGCTCATACGTGGGTTGAAGAGTGTTTTCATCAAAGCCCACGGCGGCATTGAGCACGCCCGGAGTGTTGGCGGCATAGACCTTGAGCGACGTATGGTGCGTGGAAATAATGCTGAGCGCGCCGCTGCGGCGAAAATGGTCTGCAATGGCCACGGCGAGCGCCGCGCCTTCTTCAGGATCGGTGGCGGAGCCGAGCTCGTCCAGCAGGACGAGCGAATGCGCGGTTGCAGTGCGCGAGATGAAATCAATGTTGGTGACGTGCGCGGAGAAGGTGGAAAGATTCTGTTCGATCGACTGGTAGTCGCCAATATCAGCCAGCACGGAATCAAACACCGGCAGCCGCGCCGAGGTGGCGGGCACGGGAACGCCGGCCTGCGCCATGAGCGCCAACAATCCAAGAGTTTTAAGGCCAACGGTTTTGCCGCCCGTGTTGGGCCCGCTGATGATGAGCTGGCGATGGCTGGCGTCCATCTCAAGCGTGAGCGGGACGACCTTGCCGCCTTTGGCTTTGAGGTTGCGCTCAAGCAGTGGATGCCGAGCGGCGCGCAGCTCAGTGAAGGCTTCTGTTGATTCAAACCCAGTGAGCTCCGGGCGGACGCAATCGTAGTCTACGGCGAAGCGCGCCTTGCCGATTTGCAGCTCAACTTCCGCCATCACGTTGGTGGCGGTGGCGATGGCTTCACTGTGCTCACCCAGGCGCTCAGTCATCTCCTGCAGGATGCGGCGAATTTCAGCCTGCTCTTCTTCCAGCAGACGAACAAGGTCATTATTCTGCTCAATGGTTTCCAGCGGCTCAATGAACATGGTTTGTCCGCTGGAGCTTGCGCCGTGAACGACGCCGTTGACGCGCTTGCGTTGCTCAGTCTTTACGGGGATGACAAAGCGCTCACCGCGAATGGTGACGAGTTCATCCTGCACGGCTCCGCCTTCCGCCAGCCGCCGCAGATAGCCGCGCAACGATTCCTGGATGGCGCGCTTCTGCTTTTCCACGTCGCGACGGATGCGGGTGAGCTCGGCGGAAGCGCGATCATCGAGCGTGCCATCCGGCTGAATTTTGTTGCGGAAGTGGCGCAGCAGCAAAGTGAAGTCGGCAATCTGCTGAGTAAGGGCGAGCATGCCGATCCAATGTGGTTTGACGGCGTCGGGCGGATGAAGAGCCATCTCTCGCCATTCAGAAGATTTATCCACCAGCAGAACAAGGTCGCGAATCTGTTCGATTTCGAGCGTGCGCGCCGGGAATGCGCGCTTTGGCAAGGAGATTGTGCGCGTCAAAGAGGCCGGTAAAGTCGAAGCGCCCGCCGGCAACGTAAAAGCGGCGCGATTCGTCGGCAAGCTGTTGCTGATGGTTGATCCATGCGCGGTCAAGCGAGGGCTCCAATTGAGACACCTTGGCCTTGCCCAGAGGCGAGCTTACGTATCCGCCCAGAACATCACGAAAGTGCGTGAATTCCAGGACGCGGGCGGAAGAATGCTGGAGCGGAGACGGGACCATGCTTTTATGATGGTATCGCACAAGAGCACAGTCCGCAGGGACGGCGGCGCACTATCATCAACCAACATGCCGGAAGATAAACCAGTTATAAATGCAGAGACACAGGACGCGAGCACTACGCCGACTTCGTCCGTCGAAGCCAAAGCGGAGACCACAGCTGCGCAAGGAGAGCCGATGGAGATCCACGCACCAGACAAGCCTATCCATTCCAAAAAAGAATTCCTGTTTCACATGCTCACGGTGGTGCTGGGCATACTGATTGCGCTGGCATTGGATGGTATTGTGCAATGGGCGCATCATCGGGCGCTGGTGCGTGAGGCCCGGGAGAATATCACGGTGGAGATCGAGAAAAACAAAGAGCAGATAGATGCCGCGATGCCGGAGTTCAAGCAGCGAACCGACGCGCTGAACCACGTGATTGCCGCAATGCAACAGCTGCAGAAAACGCACCAGGTGGCAAAGGGCAAACAGCTGTTCTACACCATGTCTAACCACGACCTTTATTCCACCGCATGGCAAACGGCTGCCACCAGCGGAGCCGTGACCTATATGAGCTATGACGAACTGCGCCGCTACACAGATGTTTATGTCACCCAGCAGACGTATTCCAAGCTGCAGGAGCAGGCGCTGGACCATACGATTGATTTTGGCTCGCTGGTGGAAGCCACGATGTTCGGAGGCCAGAAGAACGTGTCGAATGACAAAATTCAGGCCATTGTGCATGAGGCCTACCGGCAAATCATCCTACAGAGGGCACTGGAAGACGTAAGTACCGAGTTGAGCAAGGACTATGGTCCTCTCTTAAAACACCCGTAAACTCTCCTGGGATCGGTACCTGAAAATCGTTCTATTTGCTTCGAAATACGTTAAACTCTGAGCAATGTCCTTTCCAGTTACACGCCTCCGTCGGATGCGCCAGACCGATTCGCTGAGATCGCTGGTGCGCGAAACCCGTCTTACGCCTACCAATTTTATCTATCCGCTATTTGTGTGTCCGGGCGAAGGCGTGCGCAAAGAGATTAGCTCCATGCCGGGCGTGTTCAACATCTCGGTGGATGAAGCTGTGAAAGAGGCGCGCGAAGCAAAGCAGCTGGGCCTGGGCGGAATAATACTGTTCGGCCTGCCGGAGAAGAAAGACGAAGTCGCTACCGGCGCGTGGGCGGACGATGGCATTGTGCAACGCGCGACGCGGGCAATCAAGCGCGAAGTGCGTGATCTGGTGGTGATCGGCGATGTTTGCCTTTGCGAGTACATGTCGCATGGGCATTGCGGGATTGTGCAGAAGAAGGATGCTGCGGGAGGGAATGGCGGTGCGTCGTCGGCGAAGCGAGGAAGCGGCAACGGAGGCAGAAGCGCCGTGGCGACCCAGGCGGCAGTCGAGACGGAATACGAGATCCTCAACGACGAGAGCCTGGAGATCCTGGCCAAGACCGCCGTTTCACAGGCAAAAGCCGGGATGGATATTATTGCTCCTTCCGATATGATGGACGGAAGAGTTAGTTCGATTCGCAAAGCGCTGGATGCGGCAGGCTTTCTGAATACTCCTATCCTTTCATATGCAGCCAAATTTGCGTCAGGATTTTATGGCCCCTTCCGCGAGGCCGCAGATTCCACGCCTCAATTTGGCGATCGCCGCTCTTACCAAATGGATGGCGCGAATATCCGCGAAGCCATGCGCGAGATTTCTCTTGACATAAAAGAAGGCGCGGACATGATTATGGTCAAGCCCGCCATGCCTTACCTTGACGTGATCAGCGAAGCGCGCCGTCGCTTTGATCTGCCGATTGCGGCTTACCAGGTTTCCGGCGAATACTCCATGCTGCAAGCGGCCATCCGCAATGGCTGGCTGGATCGCGACCGCGTGATCATGGAGTCGCTCACGTCAATCCGCCGCGCCGGAGCGCAATTGATCCTCACGTATTTTGCGAAAGACGCTGCAAGAATGTTGATTCCATGAGGAAGTCGGCTCGATCACCCGAGTAAACTTTGGTTGTTCAAAAGACCAAGGCTCGGGAAAAGGAGCCGACATGTGGATTATAGGCTGTGATTATCATCCGAGCTTTCAGCAAATTGCTTTTGTGAACCAGGCGACAGGCGAGCATGGCAACCTGCGGCTGGAGCACAAAGGTGGAGAAGCCGAGAAGTTTTATCGTAGTTTGGCCGGCGAGCAGGTATGCGTGGGAGTGGAGGCCACCGGGGGGATGCGCTGGTTCGAACGGCTGTTGGGAGAACTAGGGTTTGAGTTGTGGGTGGGCGATCCGACGAAGATACGTGCCGCCGCAGCCAGGAAAGCCAAGACCGACAAACAAGATGCAGAACTGTTGTTGCGCTTGTTGCTGGAGAAACGTTTTCCGCGGATCTGGGTGCCGACGGTGGAACAACGCGATGCGCGGCAACTGATACTGCATCGGCACCGTTTGGTGCAAACACGGACGCGGGCCAAGAACCAGTTGCAGGCCATTGCCCGAAATGAAGGGCTGTTTCCCAAACGACGGGTATGGAGTCAGGCGGGACAGACTGAGTTGATGGCTTTACCCTTGTCACCCTGGGCCACGGTGCGGCGCCAGGACTGGCAAGAGCTGTTGGGCGAGTTGAACCAACGGATTGATCCTCTGGATCGAGCGCTGCAACAACAAGCCAAGCAACGACCCGAGGTGCGGTTGTTGATGACGCATCCAGGAGTAGGGCCAGTGGTAGCCACGGCTTTCATGTTGACCATCGGTGAACCAGGACGCTTTCAAACCAGTAAACAGGTAGCGGCGTATCTGGGATTGGTGCCGTTGGAAAATTCCAGTGGTAAAGGACGCCAGCGGTTAGGCCATATCACCAAGCAAGGCAACAGTCTATTGCGGGGACTGTTGACCGAAGCAGCTCAGGTTGCCTCCCGGTATGACCCACAGTGGCGGCGCAAGTATCTGCGTCTGGCCATGAAGAAGAACCGTTCCATTGCTACAGTTGCCGTCGCCCGATGTCTGGCGGTGCGTTTGTGGTGGATGTGGAAGTTGGGACTCGACTACGGGCAGATGATGGAGTCCCGTTCGCATGCAGAGCAGCTCGCTTAGCCCAGTGGGGTTTAGTTGATCCTCGACGTGTTTGATTGGGCGCTCTGCCTCCCTTTGATGGAAGGGAGTTTGAACAAGAGAATCATGGTCCTGAAGTTCCTGGGATCGAATAGATGGCTGGTGGAACCACGGTGTTCCATCGAACGATTAACTCGAAGGCGAGCCTTGGTCGGCACGAACAAAAGCAACAGCAACACCAAAAACAAAACCCCTTTGAAGGGAAAACCTTGGGGCTTCTGCTCCAAAAAGATTCGTGTTTTCAAAATCAGCTTGACACCGCCGACTTCCTCATAGATGGCGCGAATATCCGCGAAGCCATGCGCGAGATTTCTCTTGACATAAAAGAAGGCGCGGACATGATTATGGTCAAGCCCGCCATGCCTTACCTTGACGTGATCAGCGAAGCGCGCCGTCGCTTTGATCTGCCGATTGCGGCTTACCAGGTTTCCGGCGAATACTCCATGCTGCAAGCGGCCATCCGCAATGGCTGGCTGGATCGCGACCGCGTGATCATGGAGTCGCTCACGTCAATCCGCCGCGCCGGAGCGCAATTGATCCTCACGTATTTTGCGAAAGACGCTGCAAGAATGTTGATTCCATGAGGAAGTCGGCTCGATCACCCGAGTAAACTTTGGTTGTTCAAAAGACCAAGGCTCGGGAAAAGGAGCCGACATGTGGATTATAGGCTGTGATTATCATCCGAGCTTTCAGCAAATTGCTTTTGTGAACCAGGCGACAGGCGAGCATGGCAACCTGCGGCTGGAGCACAAAGGTGGAGAAGCCGAGAAGTTTTATCGTAGTTTGGCCGGCGAGCAGGTATGCGTGGGAGTGGAGGCCACCGGGGGGATGCGCTGGTTCGAACGGCTGTTGGGAGAACTAGGGTTTGAGTTGTGGGTGGGCGATCCGACGAAGATACGTGCCGCCGCAGCCAGGAAAGCCAAGACCGACAAACAAGATGCAGAACTGTTGTTGCGCTTGTTGCTGGAGAAACGTTTTCCGCGGATCTGGGTGCCGACGGTGGAACAACGCGATGCGCGGCAACTGATACTGCATCGGCACCGTTTGGTGCAAACACGGACGCGGGCCAAGAACCAGTTGCAGGCCATTGCCCGAAATGAAGGGCTGTTTCCCAAACGACGGGTATGGAGTCAGGCGGGACAGACTGAGTTGATGGCTTTACCCTTGTCACCCTGGGCCACGGTGCGGCGCCAGGACTGGCAAGAGCTGTTGGGCGAGTTGAACCAACGGATTGATCCTCTGGATCGAGCGCTGCAACAACAAGCCAAGCAACGACCCGAGGTGCGGTTGTTGATGACGCATCCAGGAGTAGGGCCAGTGGTAGCCACGGCTTTCATGTTGACCATCGGTGAACCAGGACGCTTTCAAACCAGTAAACAGGTAGCGGCGTATCTGGGATTGGTGCCGTTGGAAAATTCCAGTGGTAAAGGACGCCAGCGGTTAGGCCATATCACCAAGCAAGGCAACAGTCTATTGCGGGGACTGTTGACCGAAGCAGCTCAGGTTGCCTCCCGGTATGACCCACAGTGGCGGCGCAAGTATCTGCGTCTGGCCATGAAGAAGAACCGTTCCATTGCTACAGTTGCCGTCGCCCGATGTCTGGCGGTGCGTTTGTGGTGGATGTGGAAGTTGGGACTCGACTACGGGCAGATGATGGAGTCCCGTTCGCATGCAGAGCAGCTCGCTTAGCCCAGTGGGGTTTAGTTGATCCTCGACGTGTTTGATTGGGCGCTCTGCCTCCCTTTGATGGAAGGGAGTTTGAACAAGAGAATCATGGTCCTGAAGTTCCTGGGATCGAATAGATGGCTGGTGGAACCACGGTGTTCCATCGAACGATTAACTCGAAGGCGAGCCTTGGTCGGCACGAACAAAAGCAACAGCAACACCAAAAACAAAACCCCTTTGAAGGGAAAACCTTGGGGCTTCTGCTCCAAAAAGATTCGTGTTTTCAAAATCAGCTTGACACCGCCGACTTCCTCATAGATGGGCTAACAGAAGAAACGTATGCACTCAGCCGGAATGATGCTGGAAACATTTTTTAACGGCATTTTGATGGCTTGGGCGGTACTGAGCACGGTTTACTCCTTCTCGCCCAGGAGATGGAAGTCGCACTATCCTGCCTTTTTTTGGTGGCTTGAACGCTGGCTAACTTATCTATGGTTTGTAATTGCGCCCATCGGGATTTATGACTTTTTTCTGCTATTTCGTTCCAGTGACCAAAGCTCGCGGGGCGTGATTGTATTTCTGTTGTTTGTTGTTCTTATCGGCTCGGCTGCCCAATGGCGGAATTCACAGAATAAAAGCAAACCCAACCAGTTCTAATTTGGGCGTGGAACTCTGAACCAAGATCATTTTGTATCCACATCTTGCGCCCGGTCTGCCTCGTCATCATCTTCTTCCGGGTTTTCCGCCGCATACTTCAGATGTCTTACGCTTCTCATCGCGCCCACTGACAGCCAGATTGCTCCCACCGCAACCAACAGCGCCACAGGAAAGGCAATCCATCTCCAGCGCAATTGATCTTCTGTCTGCTGCAATGCCTGCAGCGCTTCACGGTGCGCGTTTTCTGTAGCTATCTCAAAGTTCACGATCTGCAAATCCTGCGGCGCCGCCCGATACTTGGCGAGAAAATCTTCCGGCAGTCCCTGCCCTGTGGCGAGCTTGCGTCGTTCTTCAATCAGCGGCTGCACGGCTTGCGCGTACCATTTCTGCTCCGCTGCCACCAATCCCTGCAAAAGCTTGTCATTCTGCGCGTCGGAATTTGCCTGCGCCAGTTGCTCGATTCTCTGTTTATCTGCCTGAATCAGTCCCGTGTTTGCAGAGTTCCCATCCAGCAAGTAGCGATTGAATGACACATCCATTTCGCCCAGCCGATTAATCGCCTCTATCCTCATCTGATGTTGCAACATGGCTTGCTGGTATTTGCTCAGCGCCCCGTTGAGCCGATAAAGCTCATAGCCGCAAAATCCCAGCGCAGCCGCGGCCAACAGCTCAAGCAGTAGCAATCCGATCACACGCGCCCAGGCAACGCGAGCCAATCTTGCTGGCGGAACAGAAATAATCAAGTCATTTGACATAGCGAGCCAAGGCTAGCACAGTCCTGCCATTAAGACGGCCTCATAGCGTCACGCGTAAGCGGCTCGAATCTCAACTTGGAAGGCTCTTTCATGAACAATATACTGCTGCGAATCCCAATGGGCCTCTGGTTTATCTAATGTGAGGAGAACTGGACAGCCAGGAAACGTCTCCAGGCGGCCATTGGCTGAATGCTCATTGCTGACGGCTCAGTGCTGAGTGCTTTACAATCAAATGTTTGCCTGCTCACCATTTTCCAACCAGAGGGAGCGCTACTTTGCCAGACACTATTTATGACGTTGCCATTATCGGCGGAGGCCCGGGCGGATATTCAGCCGCTTTTCGCGCCGGCCAGCTTGGGCTGAAGACCTGCCTCATTGAAAAAGAGGACAAACTCGGCGGCACGTGCCTCCACGTTGGCTGCATCCCGACTAAAGCGCTGCTTTTTAACGCTGAAGTTTATGACCATCTCAAGGCGGCTGAAGAATATGGCATTGACGGCCTGGGCGCGGGCAAGCTGAACTGGAAGAACATCCAGGACCGCAAGAACAAGATCGTCACCAAGCACACCAAGGGGCTCGATTTTCTTGTCCGCAAGAATAAGGTTGACCGCGTCCTGGGATTCGCACGCCTGACTGGGCCCGCAAAAAACGGCGTGCATACTGTTCAGGTTGAAGGCGGTAAAGGCGTCAGCCAGGTGCAGGCAAAGAATATCATTCTGGCCACCGGATCTTTCGCTCGCATGTTGCCCGGCCTCCAAGCCGATGACCGCATCCTTACCAATATTGAAGTCCTCAGCCTGCCGGCTCTTCCCAAATCGATGGTTATCATTGGCTCCGGCGCAGTCGGCGTGGAATTTGCTTCCATCTATCATTCCTTCGGAGCGGAAGTCACTATTATTGAGATGCTGCCGCGCCTGGTTCCTGTGGAAGATGAAGAAGTAAGTAAAGAGCTGCTGCGCTCGTTCAAGAAGAAAGGCATCAACTGCTTCGTTAATACCAAGGTAGAAAAAGTTGAGAAGACTAAAAATGGGGTCACTGTAAGCTTCACGCCCAACGGTGAAGCCACGCAAACGCTGGAAGCAGAAAAAGTGCTGGTCGCCGTGGGGCGTGGCCCGAACACTGAAGGAATCGGCCTGGAGAAGACGCCCGGCATCAAAGTGGAACGCGGTTTCGTCCACACTAACGAATGGATGGAGACCGGAGAAAAAGGAATCTACGCCATTGGCGATATCGTTGCTGGCCTACCGCAACTCGCGCACGCAGGAGCCATGGAAGGGATTGTTGCCGTAACCCGTATTGCGGGCAAGCCCGACAAGCCTGTGAACAAGAACCACATACCGGGCTGCACCTATTGTGAACCGCAGATCGGCAGCGTGGGTCTGACGGAAGCCAAAGCCAAAGAAGCCGGATACCAGGTGAAAGTTGGCAAATTCCCATTCACCGCAAATTCAAAAGCCACCATCATCAACAATCATGAAGGCTTTATCAAAGTCGTGTCTGACGCAAAGTACGGCGAGATCCTGGGTGTCCACATCATTGGCCCGGTTGCAACGGAGCTGATTGCTGAAGCCGTTACGGCGATGGAACTGGAAGCCACTATTGAAGACATGATGTTTACTATCCACGCGCATCCCACGGTTTCAGAAGGAATGCTGGATGCCTTTAGCGCGGTGGAGGGCAAGGCGATTAACGCATAGGGAGCAATTAGAAGTTAGCCTTTTCTGAAATCCCGAGCGCAGCGAAGGAGCCCTATAGCCGCGATTCTCTTTTGGGACGCGGCACTTCTTCTGATTCGTGTCTATGCGCGTTGATTCGCGGCTAAATTTTCTTCATCAGCGTTCATCTGCGGCTGAGCCGTGGTTGAGTGCTGATTGCTCTCGGCAAACGTTTCCTGCCCCTGCGGTATCAAAGTATCAGGAGGGACTCCCATGCCTATTGATCCGGTCTGCAAAATGGAAATCAGCATCGCCGATGCTGCAGCCAGCCACGACTTTCACGGAGAAACGCTCTATTTCTGCTCCATTGACTGCGTCCATAAATTTGAGCGCGATCCGGCAATTTACATGGACAACATGAGTGATGAAGAGCGGATCGCCTAGCGCGTCCACTTGCCGAAATCAGTGTCAATCCGTGTTATGCGTGGTTAGAATTAGATAGTGGATCTAAGAGTTATCAACGTCCTTTATCTTGGCCGCGTGGATTACTCCATTGCGCTTGAGCTTCAGCAGACGCTTGTTCGTCTGGTGAAAGAAGGACGCATCGCCCACACGCTGCTTCTCCTGGAACATCCGCCGGTGATCACGATGGGGCGCAGTGCCGGCGAAAAAAATATCGTTGCTTCGCGTGAGTTCCTGTCCGCCAACGGCGTTGAACTGCATGAGACTGATCGTGGCGGCGACGTAACTTTCCATGGCCCCGGCCAGCTTGTCGGTTATCCCATCTTTGATCTGCGTGCCTTTGAGCCGCGCATTGGGGCGGTTGATTTTATTCGCAAACTGGAAGAAGTCCTCATCCGCACCTGCGGTGATTTGGGTGTAGTCACCGAACGCATTCCCGGACTCACCGGCGTGTGGACGCAGAATGACATCCCAGGAAAAATCGCCGCCATTGGCGTCCACATTTCGCGCGCGGTGACTTCGCACGGTTTTGCGCTGAATGTGAATACCAATCTCGACTACTTTAAGCTGATTGTCCCCTGCGGCATCACGGACAAACCCGTGACGTCATTGGAAAAGGAGATGGAACAAAGCGCGCTCAGCCGCAGCCGCCCGCTGCCCTCGCTTGAGGATCTGGCACAGCAGGTGGCCCGCAACTTCGGCCGCGTCTTTGAGGCGCAGACACTCTGGCTGGAGTCTCTGGATGCACTGCTCTCTTCATCGGAAATGTCTGAATGCGATACGGCTCCCGCCAATCAGGACACGCCGGCCCGTGCACCAGAGGAAATTCGCCGAATCGCGGGCGAAAAAACCACGTTTATCGTCTGAGATGCACAAACTCAACGGCAGTAACTTACATCCTACTTACAGCTATGCCTGCCTCCCATCGAAAGCCGTATATTGAAGCCCACGAACAGGTCCGGAAATCCGGTGGCCTCAACCTGTGGTTCAGCCGCTTTGCCAGCAGTACAGCGCAGATAGTCGGGCATCCTTATATGTTCCTGTTCGCGGTGATCGTGCTGGTAATATGGGCCGGCAGTGGCCCTTTCTTTCATTATTCTGACACCTGGCAGCTCATCATCAATACCGGTACCACCATCATCACGTTCCTCGTCGTATTCCTCATCCAGAACACGCAAAACCGTGACGCCAAGGCGCTTCACCTGAAACTGGACGAACTGATCCGCTCGCACCATCCGGCGAACGACGATCTGATCGATATCCAGAAGCTTTCCGACGAAGAGCTGGACGAACTGGAAAAGCGCTACGAGAATATTCGCAAGGCCTGCGAAGCGCGCCGCGCAGGCAAACCGCCCCAAATTGAGGCGAACCATGATTCGGCGAACAATGGTTTAAAGAATGGCGCAAGGCAGAACGCTCCGGCCGCAACCAAGCAGAAAACGCCAGTCGCCTGACTCCGCGCCCCTGCGCCGTAGGTCCGTCGTCCCTTTGAAGAATTCAGCATGAAAGCAATGCTTTACATCGGAACAGCCGGCTGGAACGTTCCCGGAATGCACGCGCGCCATTTTGATAGTGAAGGCACCCACCTAGTCCGCTATGGACAAAAGCTCAATTGTGCAGAGATCAACTCGAGCTTCTATCGTGAGCACAAACCGGAAACTTACCGTAAATGGGCCGCCTCGGTTCCGAAGGACTTTTGCTTTGCCGTAAAAGCGCCGCGATCTATTACGCATGAAGGTGAATTGCAGGCCCGGAACCAGGACGCGCTAGCACGCTTTCTGCATCAGACCAGCGCGCTGGGTGAAAAGCGCGGTCCAGTGCTTTTACAACTGCCGCCTAAGCTGGCTTTTAACAAAGCTACTGTTCTGGATTTCTTCAGCATGTTTCGCGAGCTCTATCAAGGCCCCGCAGTTGTGGAACCGCGGAATGTGAGTTGGTTTGGCCCTGAACCTGATTCAATGTTGCAGGAGTTTCACATCGCGCGTGTGGCCGCTGATCCAGCACTGGCGGCCCAGGCTGCGCAACCTGCAGGCTGGCCGGGCCTGGTTTATTTTCGCCTTCATGGATCGCCCAGACGCTACTATTCTGCGTACTCTCAGGATTTCTTGTCGCATTTGGCAGAAGAACTATCGTGCATTTCAAAATCGACAACGCCAGCATGGTGCATCTTTGACAACACCGCCTCCGGTGCGGCCTTGGGCAATGCACTGGATCTAATGTCGCGAACGTAAAGAGATCCAGGGGCTAAGAGCGCAAGATTGGCGGCTGCTTCTGAGTGCTAAACTAGTAACGTCTGTATGGCTACAAAATCCAAATCTGCAAAAGATTCCGCTGCCAAAGTCTCGGCAAAAAAGCTGTCTCAGAACGGCACGCCTAATGATGGCTCGTCCGGCAACGGAGCACCCAAGAAGGCCCCAGTTGTCCGCGTGAATCAGTACGGCATTCCCGACTGGCGGCTGGAGCAGCCGGAATTTGAGGTGCGCGAAGTCAGCGATGGCGCGGAAGTCCATTACGAGATCAAAGGCAAGCTCAACACGCCGGTGCCGCCGATTCGTGAGTCAAAATATCTGAACAAAGAGCAGCACCTTGAGCTCTACCGCTGGATGGTGATGAACCGCCGCATGGAAGTGGCGCTGGAAAACCTTTATAAGCAAAGCAAAGTCGTTGGCGGCGTTTATTTCGGCCTGGGACAGGAAGCCTGCTCGTGCGCCTCCGCTTACGCGCTTGGCCCCGACGATTGGTTTGCGCCGATGATCCGCAACCAGGGCGCGCAACTTGTCCGCGGCTTTCATGCCCGCGACATCATGATGCAATACATGGCCAAGGCCGACTCGCCCACGAAAGGTAAAGACGGCACGTCGCACTACGGCGACATAGAGAAGCGCCACATGGTTTCTCCCATCTCCATGCTGGGCGACTTGTTGCCAGTGATGGCTGGTGTTTCTCTCGGTGCGCGCCTTCAAGGCAAAGAACTGGCTTGCCTCACCTGGATCGGTGATGGCGGACAATCCACCGGCGTGAGTTATGAAGGCATCAACTTTGCCGCTGTGCGCAAGCTCGGTCTGGTGCTGATTATTGAAAGCAATCTCTGGGCGTACTCCACTCCGACGGAATACCAAGTGAACGTGAAAGACCTGGCTAATCGCGCGATCGGTTACGGTATGCCCGGCGTGATCATTGACGGCACGGATGCCTGCCAGGTTTACGACGCGACATATGAAGCGGTTGAGCGCGCGCATCGCGGCGAAGGCCCGACTCTTATCGAGGCCAAGCTGATGCGCATGAAGGGCCACGCCATCCACGATGCCGCAGCCTACGTCCCCAAAGAGATGCATGAGTTCTGGCGCAAGCGTGACTGCATTGACCGCTTCCAGAAATATCTGCTGGAGAAAAGATGGTTAACGCCCGAGCAGGATAAAGAAATGATTGCGGCGATTGAGAAAGAAATCGACGCCGAGCGCGAATTTGCTGAAAGCTCTCCGATGCCGGAAGGCCACACCGCCGCCGAAGGCGTCTACTGTGAAGACGGCTGCCACCAGATCAAACCGAAGTACGCCATGCCGCAGAAAGCCCGGCGCAGTGAAGGCAAGCTGAAGGAGAGCGAAGCGGCAATACATTTTAAGTGAGTTATTGCCGCAGATTACGCAGATAAATGCAGATCAGAAATGACTCATAAAAATCTGCGCTGATCTGCGCGCATCTGCGGCGAAAGGTTTTGGATGGCTCAAGCAACTTACCTCGAAGCAATCCGGCAGGGACTCTGGGAAGAGATGGAGTCCGATCCCACCGTCTTCTGTATTGGTGAAGACATTGGTATTTACGGCGGCGCGTTCAAAGTGACGGACGGTTTTGTCCATCACTTTGGCCCGCAACGGGTGATCGATACTCCTATCGCCGAGTCGGCCATCGTAGGCGCGGCATTTGGCGCGGCGCTTACCGGGATGCGTCCCGTGGCGGAGTTCCAGTTCATGGACTTCATTGGCTGCGCCTTCAACCAGATCGTGAACATGGTGGCCAAGTCGCATTATCGCTGGGGCGCGCCTGCTCCCCTCGTCCTGCGTGGCCCGTGTGGCGGAGGCGTACATGGCGGCCCATTCCACTCGCAAAACCCCGAAATGTATTTTGTGCATACTCCGGGCATGAAAGTAGTCGCGCCGGCTACGCCCAGCGATGCCAAGGGGCTGATCAAGTCCGCCATTCGCGACAATAACCCCGTTCTTTTTCTCGAACACAAATTTCTTTATCGCCGCATTAAAGAAGAGGTGCCGGAAAACGGGCAGGTTGTCCCGATTGGCAAGGCACGTGTACATCGCGAGGGGCGCGACCTGAGCATCATTACTTATGCTGCCATGGTCCACACCGCGCAGGAAGCCGCCGACGTGCTGGCCAAAGACGGAATCGAAGTTGAGATTCTTGATTTGAGAACGCTCTGTCCGCTCGACCGCGAAGCCATTACGCAGACCGTGAAGAAGACCAACAAAGTCATTCTCCTGCACGAAGACACAAAAACCGGCGGACTTGCAGGCGAACTTGCTGCGATTGTCAATGAAGAAGCGTTTGACGATCTTGATGGCCCTATCGTTCGCATCACGGCGTTAGATACGCCCGTGCCATTCTCACCGCCACTGGAACATTTCTTCTTGCCGAAGGTGGAGGATGTTGTGCGGGAGGCACGCAGATTGCATAGCTATTAAGGATAAAAATCTAGCCGCGAATAAACGCGAAGAACACGAATCAGAAAAAAATTTGGGAATCTTTTGATTCGCGCTCTTCGCGTCAATTCGCGGCCAAGTTTTGTTCTTACTGCCCGCTTACCACTGGTAACTCCACAAAACTCGCCTGCCCCGGCTGATGGTAAATTTTCTGCGTGGCCTTTTTATAGTCTCCCGGCTTGGCCCAGAAAATATTCGGCACAAACGTTTGCGGATTGCGATCATACAGCGGGAACCAGCTTGACTGTACCTGCACCATAATACGATGTCCGGGCAGAAAAACGTGGTTGGCCGTCGGCAGCTCGAAGCGATAGACCAGCGGCGTGTCGGCCTTAATCGGCTTCGGCGTCTCCAGGCTCTCGCGGTAGCGTCCGCGGAAGATGTCCATCGCTACCGCCAGTTGGTATCCACCCATCTGGTCCTGCCCAGCAACTTCATCCGGATACACGTCAATCAATTTGACTACCCAGTCAGAATCGGTGCCGCTGGTTGAAGCCAGAAGGTTCGCCACTGGCTGCCCGCTGATTTTTACCGGCGCGGTGAGCACCTCTGACGTAAACGCCAGCACGTCAGGTCGCCCCGAATCTTCGCGCTGATCGTCGACCAGCCACAGGGGCCAAGTCAGGCCTTTCTCAATGTCGTATCCCACCGGCCGCGTAGGACGCGCGCGGAATGGCACTGGTTTGGCGGGATCGGAAACATATTCGTCGTAAGAGTCCGTCTGAGTCGGCGCGGCAAAGCTCAGCTTCAATCCTTCACGAAGATATAGCGGCGTGGGTTTGGGCGCGCATCCCTGCTCGCAACCTGACGGCCACGAATTTAATTTCAGCCATTTATTTGTGCCGGTCTCAAATGCCGACACCGGCGGCACGTCAGCTTTCGGCGCGTCGTCCTTCAGGTAATGATCCAGAAATGGGCGCAAAATCTGCTGGCGAAAATAGAGTCCGGTATCGCTGTTAAACTTCAGCGCTCCCAGCGTGCTGCCGTCGCCAATCTCCTGCCCGTGGTGCCATGGGCCGATTACCAGAAACACTTTGTCGTTGTTTGTGTCTTTCGGTTTGATCTCTTTGTAGACGGCCATTGCGCCGTAAATATCTTCCTGGTCCCAAAGACTATCCACCAGCATTACCGGGACTTTCAGCGGCTGCGCCGCAAGAATTTTGTCTACGGCCTGATCTTTCCAAAAAGCGTCATAACTGGGATGCTCAAGCACCTTGCGCCAGAATCCAATCTGCTCCAGCCCATGCACCTTTCCTAATTCACCTGCCGACCCCTCCATATACAAGTCATAATCATCAAAATGGTCAGTCCACCATTTGGCGTCATTCTTGCGCGTGGCTACCTGCTCGTAAATGTAAGGCATGTTCTGCTGGCGGAAGGCGCCGTTGTGGAACCAGTCATCACCGCGCCATCCATCAACCATGGGATTCATCGGAACAGAGACCTTAAGCGCGGGATGCGGATTTACCAGCGCCATGAGCGGCAGAAATCCGTCATAGGAAATTCCCAGGATTCCCACCTTGCCATTGCACTCCGGCACATTCTTTACCAGCCAGTCAATCGTGTCATACGTATCGGTCGAGTGATCCACCGGCGTGGGATTTAGAGGCCCATGCAGCGGTCGGTTCATTACATAGTCGCCTTCTGATCCGTATTTGCCGCGCACATCCTGCACTACTCGGATATAGCCACCTTCCACGATCACTTCCGTCGCATTGTCATAGCCCCAAAGTGACGGCCCCAGGTGTGCGCTGTTCTCATGCGTGGTAAGCTCGTCGGCGCTGTAAGGCGTGCGGGTCAACAGAATTGGCGCAGGCCTGGCTCTGGTGGCGACGCGTGGCACCAGGATCACCGTATGCAGCTTCACGCCGTCACGCATCGGGATCATCACCTCGCGCCGCTCGTAATCAAAGGTGGCGGTCGCGGGTTTCAGGGTTGCGGGCGTCTCGCTGGGATAATTGGGATATTTTGGCGGTGCGCTCTTTTCTCCTGTCTGGGCTGAGGAGGAAAGAGAGCAGAAAGTAACAGCAAGCGCAACAACGAGCAAGGGTGACGTTCTTACGCGATTGATCAGAGTCATGGTGCTCGCGATTATAGACGTTTTCTGAAATTTCAAGCGAGAGGAGAAAAGGGTCCCCGAGGGCTTTGCATAAGACATCAAGACGCCAATCGCGGATTAATCATTGAACCGTTCCTGAATCACCGACAGCACACACCCGGGCAAAGACTCAATCGCGTTCCCATCAAAACTTGATATCGCGAACGTATCGCGCCATGCGGCCTTCAGGTTCGTCGAACAAGCCATGGAAAGTAAAGCCAGCTTTTTCAGCCAGCTTGAGCGAAGCGGTATTCTCGGGAGAGATTCTGAGGACAATCTGGCGAGCTTCAGTTGCCATTCGCAAGTATTGATCCATGAGGTTTATGGCGCGTATGGCCAAACCTTGTCGTCTCCACTGCGGAAAAATACCATAAGAAACATTGACCTGGCCTGGCCCTGCAAGCCGTGCCAGGTTCACTTCAATGAAGCCGATCAATCGAGTGCTCGTGCAATTGAATATGCCAAAGGAGCGTCGGGGGCCGCCGAGGCGCCAGCCCTCCTGGTTGTTTCGGATAAACGTTTCCACTGTGGCCCGTGTGCTCTTCCCACCGCTTACCCACCTTGCCATCTCTTCGTCTTCACCAGCCAGATGCCCGGCTGCATCCTTCGCGGTCTGCGGGCGCAGGAGAATTACTCCATCCGTTAATGCTGGAGTGTTTAGCGAATTCATTCTCAGCCGATCCTTCTCACTCGCCGTCCGTCAAAGGTCCAGGCACAATTTACATTCGGGCGACTGAACGCGCATGGTTGATTTACACTGATCCTTGATCCATTATCCAACCTTGAGAGCATGGCGAGTAATGGTTCTTGCTTCTTACTTCGTCCGGACAAAGAAAAATGTATTATCTTCTCAAGACCGAACCCACCGTTTACGGCTTTGCCGACCTGCAAAAAGAGCAGTCCACCATCTGGGATGGCGTCACCAATCCTGTGGCAGTGAAGAACCTGCGCGGCATGAGCAAAGCCGACAAGCTGGTGATCTACCACACGGGCGACGTGAAAAGCGCAGTCGGTACGGCTACTGTTGAGTCAGTCGATGCCAGTGACCCCAAAGTTCCCAAGGTCAGGATCAAAGCCGGCAAGCTCATCTCCCATCCCGTGACGCTGGCAGAGATAAAAACCAGCGAGCTGTTTGAAGGCTCTGCGCTGGTCCGCCAAGGCAGACTTTCCGTCGTTCCGCTGAGCAAAGAGCAGTATGAGTGGCTCACTGGACGGTAGCCTCCGCACGCCGCCGCCGTGCTGATTTATAATCAGGGGTTGATCTAACCAGCGTGAACACACCTGTGGAAGGAACTCATGGCAACTGATGTGGTAATGCCCCAGATGGGGGAATCGATCTTTGAAGGCACCATCACCAAGTGGCTGAAGAAACCGGGCGACAAGGTCCAGCGGGATGAACCGCTGTTTGAAATCTCCACTGACAAAGTTGACGCGGAGATTCCAGCACCCGCAGCCGGCGTGTTGAAAGAGATCAAGGTCAAGGAAGGCGCCACGGTGCAGGTGAATACCGTTGTGGGCGTGATTGATGCTGAAAGCGGCGCAGCAGCGGCCGCTCCGCCACAGCCTGCGCAATCTTCCCAATCCCAATCTTCTCAACCCCAGTCTGCTCCGGCCCAGTCTTCTGCTAAAGCTGCTCCGCAAGCTGATGGCGGCGCGGAGCAGCCTCCAGCCACAGAAAAATCAGCGCCCGTACAGGAAGAGAAGAGCTCTGCCCCGAGTGGCTCCAACGGCGGCGCAGGCGTTGACGTGGTGATGCCGCAGATGGGCGAATCGATTTTTGAAGGAACCATCACCAAGTGGCTCAAGAAAGTTGGCGACAAAGTTCAGCGCGATGAGCCGCTGTTTGAAATTTCCACTGACAAAGTGGATGCGGAGATCCCCGCGCCTGCCGCCGGTGTTTTGCGCGAAATCAAAGTAAAAGAAGGTACCACCGTTCAGGTGAACAGCGTGGTGGCTGTGATCGGTGGAGCAGGAGCTCCGGCGCAAGCTGCTCCGGCAAAGCCGCAGGCAGTCCAGCCTCAGACTTCTCAGCCCCAAGCAGCGCAACCCCAGGCTACGCAGTCTCAATCGGCACAGCAGCAACAACAGCCACAGCAGGTTGTCAGCTTCCCGGCTGGTGATCGCGGGCAGGATGGCGAGCGTCTGCGCTCGTCACCGCTGGTGCGCCGTATGGCGCGTGAGAACAACGTTGATCTCAACCAGGTCCCCGGCACCGGCCTGGGCGGGCGAATCAGCAAGAGCGATATTCAAAGCTTTATCCAGCAGCATGGCCAGGGCGGAGGCAGGCCGCAGATGGTGAGCGCGCCCGCTCAGCAGTCACGTCCAGCGCAGCAACAGCAAGCACAGCAGCCGCAGCAACAGGCGCAACAGCCCCAGCAACAAACTCAGACGCAGCCTGTTCCCGTACCACAAATTCAGACTGTGCCTGGCGAAATCGTGCCCATGACGCCGATGCGCAAGAAGATTGCCGAGCGCATGGTGGAATCCAAGCACACCAGCGCCCACGTCCACTCGGTTTTCAAGGTGGATATGACCCGTATTGCCCGGTTCCGAGAGAAGAACCGCAAGGCCTGGGAAGCGCGCAACGGCGTGAAGCTTACGTATCTGCCATTCATCGCCAAGGCGCTGATGCATGGAATTCGCGTGAAGCCCATCATGAACGCGTCGGTGGTCGGTGACGGAATTCAGTATCACAAGAACGTGAACATTGGCATTGCCGTGGCCCTGGAGTGGGGGCTCATCGTGCCGGTGGTTAAAGGTGCGGAGAACCTGAGCTTTGTTGGATTGCAGCGCGCCATTGTTGATCTGGGCGAACGCGCGCGCACCAAAAAGCTCAAACCGGACGACGTGCAGAGCGGCACCATCACCATTACCAATCCAGGCATCTATGGTCCGCAGTTCGGCTTGCCCATTATCCTGCAGCCGCAAGTGGCGATTCTGGGCATGGGCGGCATCTTTAAGGAGCCGGTAGTTGTGACCGATGAAGACGGCAACGATTCAATTGCCGTGCGGCACATTATCCGTCTCTCGGTGGGCTACGATCACCGCATTATTGATGGCGCCGACGCGGACCAATTTATGGTGGCTGTGCGCGAGTACCTGGAGAACTTTAACGAAGACATTGGGTAAGAAGTAGCTCCTTCCTTCTTTTGACCAGCCTCAGCCTCAGGATTTCGGCTGGCGGCCCGCCGGACAATGGTTCTTTGCGCAAAAGGCAAAGACGCCGAGCACGGGGCGTTCCAGTTCACACGCAAGCAGTAGAGCTTCCGAAATCTGGGGCATCGAGGGGCGGTGGCCACAGCCTTTAATCCTTCGACACGGCAGCAGCTCAGTCCAGAGCGGACCGGCAGCTCTGTATGTGCAATCATCAAGTTAAAAACAAAGCTGCTCTGCATTTCCTGCAACATTGTTCGCGCTGTCAATCATCTTATCTGTCACTGAAATTGTTTCCACGGGGGAAAGAAATTATGCGCCATCGCACCATTGCTTTGTTTCTGCTGCTGAGTTTTTTGCTTGCCACCGCCGCCTGGGGCCGCGAAGACAAGCTCACCAATACCGGAGTTGCTCCCGCCGCAGAGGGCAAAGTCACTACCGACAAGGACCGCAACGGCAACACCGGCGTTGATATCCAGGTAAAACACATGGCGACGCCGCAATCTCTCACACCGGGCAAGCAGACCTATCTAGTCTGGGTGCAGCCGCGCGGGAAAGATCCTGAGTTGCTGGGAGCCTTAAGAGTGAATGAAAATCTTGAAGGCAGCCTGAAGGCTACTACCACGTACAAAGACTTTGAGGTTCTCATTACGGCCGAAGACAGCACCAAGCCCGAAATGCCGTCCAGCATGGTGATACTGAAGGGAATGGTCGAGAGAAAGTAGCTCAGGCTAACCGTCCTTCGTCGATTCGGGGGCGATGCCCGCTTTCTGCTTACTATCCACTTTGGGTGAGTCCGTTGAATACGCATGATCGACGCGCGGCAATCTGATACCATTGCCGCGCAATGATCGCCAATGAGCAGGCAGCTGCCTCCGCCCAACAAGCGGTTGCTTCAAGAAGATTGACGACATGGTGGCCACTGGCAGTGCTGGTGGCCGTCAATGTCCTGAATTTTTACGACCGCCAGGTCGCCGGCGCGGTGGTTGAGCCGGTGCGCAAGGAATTCCACCTCTCCGACACACAAGTGGGATTGCTCAACACAATCTCCCTCGTCTTGTATGGGCTTGTCGGATTGCCTCTGGGACTTTTGGCGGATCGGATCAGCCGTAAAAAACTTCTTGCCGTCGGAATCGTCGTCTGGACAGCCTTCACAGCCTGTGCGCGCTGGGTCAATAGCTATTTCTTCCTGATGATTACTCGCCTGGGCGTTGGTGTAGGCGAAGCCGCGGCCGCTCCCACGGCCACAAGCTGGATTGGCGATCTCTTTCCCGCAGAGCGCCGGGCAAAGCCGCTGGCGCTTTTTATGCTTGGTGTGCCGGTCGGCGGAGCGCTTAGCTTCTTTTTTACCGGACCGATCGCCTTAAAATTTGGATGGCGTGCCGCAATGATTGTTGCGGCAGTTCCCGCGCTTCTTTTGGTTCCACTGCTGCTGATGCTGCATGAGCCCGCGCGCGGCGCAGCGGAAACACACGCACCCCCCATTGATGCAGGCTCCATCTGGGCCGTACTTCGAATTCCAACCTTCTGGTGGATTACGCTTTCCGGCGCCTTAGTAAACTTTATTCTGTATTCAGTAGCATTGTTTTTTCCCGCATTCTTTGCCCGCATTCACCACATGAACGTGGCGCGCGCCGGAATAACGATGGGAATCGTCTATGCGATCGGGGGCATTCTGGGCGGCTTCTGCGCCGGAATCTGGGGTGATCGAATTGCTCACCGCGATCGCAGCGGACGCATGAAGATTGCAGCAATCGCCGCGCTGCTGGCCGTTCCGCTTTCTTATTTTGGAATTCATCAGGGAGCCGGATCAATCGCACTGGCGTTGCCTTTACTGACCATCGCCTACGGCCTGCTGAATATGTATTACGGTCTGGTTTATGCCTCGATTCAAGACATTGTTGCGCCTGCTCTGCGCGGTACCAGTATGTCCATCTACTTTCTGGCGATGTATCTGGGTGGTGCTTCCTGGGGAACATTGATCATAGGCAGGATGAGCGACCGATTCGCACTCCATGCAGCTCACCTGGCCGGCATGGATAAAATCACCGAACAGTCCAAAGCCATCGGACTACAACAGGCGCTGCTGTTGATTCCAGTGTTGTCTCTTCTGCTGGCCGCTGTGTTGTGGGCTGGCTCAAGAACTATTGGGAAGGACCTGGAGAAGCAGCAAAGGGCAGCCTGAAAATTCTCACCGCAGAGGAACACAGAGGAAAAAACTATGTTGGTCTTTTCTCTGGCCCCTCTGTGGTAGAGCTCTTCAACGCAGTTTGATTCCCAAATCCCGCAATTGAGTCTCACTGACCGGAGTAGGCGCATCCACCATCATGTCAATTGCCTTCGCCGTTTTGGGGAAGGGAATCACTTCACGCAAGCTGTCTTCGCCGGCCAAAATCATCACGATGCGATCAAGCCCAAGCGCAATACCGCCGTGAGGGGGAGTGCCGTATTCCAACGCGTCCAGGAAGAAGCCGAAGCGGGAGCGGGCTTCATCGTCAGTCATGCCCAGCGCGGTGAAGATCTGCTTTTGAATGTCCTGGCGATGGATACGAATTGAGCCGGACCCCAGCTCTGTGCCGTTCAACACAACGTCATAGGCCAGCGCGCGCACTGAGCCGGGATCGGATTGCAGTTTGTCCATGTCCTGCTCATGCGGAGAAGTAAAGGGATGGTGCGCCGCGTTCCAGCGATTTTCCTTGTCGTCATACTCGAACATGGGGAAGTCGGTGACCCATAGGAATTTGAAATCGCGAGTTACGTCGCCGGTGCGCTCAAACAACTTGTGCTTGTCGGCGTACTTGCGCGCCAGCTCCAGACGAGCTTCACCGCCTGAAGTGTATTGCGCTTTTTGATTGGCGGCCGAGCGCGTCTTGCCCTCAGCGGCAATGCCCACGACAAGGACCACGAGGTCGTTCGCGCCGGCTGTGCAGAGTTCGCGGATTTTGGCTGCGACTTCCGGACGTTTCTTTTCCATCTGCACAAAGTCATACAGCACGCCGACGAAATCTTTATTTCGTTTGGCCAGCTCTTCAGAAAGCGTACGCAGCTCTTTCTTCTCGCGGTCAGAAATCTTGCCGACGTTGGGAATCCTGATGCCGACCATGTTCAAGCCGCCGTCAATGCGCAGCTCGGCCAGGTCTTCATCAGTGAAGGCCTGTCGGATGTCGGTCATCGCTGGCAAGCGCATGTCCGGCTTATCAATGCCATATTGCCGGATGGCCTGGTCATAGCTCATACGCACGAATGGGGTGGGCAGAGCAATCCCAGCGGCTTTGAACGCCGCTTTCAAAAAACTTTCCACCACTTCATACACGCGGTCGGGCTGGGGGAAGCTCATCTCAAGGTCAATCTGGGTAAATTCCGGCTGGCGGTCGGCGCGCAGGTCTTCATCACGGAAACAGCGCACGATCTGGAAATATTTGTCGAACCCGGAGATCATCAGGATCTGCTTAAAGAGCTGCGGCGACTGCGGGAGCGCGTAAAACTCTCCCGGATGCACGCGGCTGGGCACCAGGTAATCGCGCGCGCCTTCCGGAGTGCTGCGCGTCATGAAAGGCGTTTCAATTTCCAAAAAGCCGCGCGCGGCCAGATCCTGCCGGATAGCCAAAGCCACGTTGTGGCGGAGCTGGATATTGGCCTGCATGTTCTCTCGCCGCAGGTCAATATAACGATACTTCAGCCGAACCTCTTCATTGATTGGGCCAGCTTCGCTGGGCAGGAACGGAGGCAGCTTGGATTCATTGAGCAGCTTGAGCTCGTCCACCGTGACTTCAACTTCGCCAGTGGCTATGTTCGGGTTGACGGTGTCGGGATCCCGCCGCCGAACTTTGCCAATCGCGGCGATGACATACTCTGAGCGCAGCGTGCTGGCTTTCTTATGTACTGCTGGATTTGCACTCTTGTCGAAGACGAGTTGCGTCATCCCGCTGCGGTCACGGATATCAATAAAAATTACGTTGCCCAGATCCCGACGGCGGTTGACCCAGCCCAGCAAAATTACCTGCGCTCCCGTTTGCTCCGGGCGCAGCTCTCCGCACATGTGCGTGCGACGAAGATCACCTAAAAAATCAAGCGGCAA
>CAWHQH010000017.1:0-38347 GCA_963831465.1 Terriglobia bacterium
AGAAATAGCCTTCCTGTACAAGGTAAAACTCTGATTATAAATCGGGAGAAACCAAACCTACCACGGAGGCGCGGAGACACGGAGAAAGCAAAGAAAGTGCTACCTGACCCCCCATTTGCCGTCTAACCAGCGGAGCCAGACAGAAATGACAAACCTGCTTGCAGCATTCATTTTCGCGATGACGCTGGCATCTCAGCCCCAGAGCGTAGCCCCGCCGCCGCAGAACCATTCCAGCCAATATGAGATGGAGCATCGCGGCAACCAGGGCATGGGCTTTGACCAGCAGAAAACCACGCACCATTTCCGGTTGCGCAAAGACGGCGGAGCCATCCAGGTGACGGCCAACTCAGCCGAGGATAAGACGAGCAAGGAAGAAATTCAGATGCACCTGCATCACATAGCAAATGCGTTTAAGTCCGGTGATTTCAATATACCGATGTTTGTCCATGACCAGACGCCGCCGGGCGTGGATGTGATGACGAACTTAAAGGACCAGATTCACTACAAATATGAGACAGCGGCGAATGGGGGACGCGTGGTAATTTCATCGCCGAATGCTGAAGCGGTGGCGGCTATCCATGAATTTCTGAAATTTCAGATCAAGAAGCATCAGACAAGGGATGCGCTGGAAGTGAAGTAGGTTTTTTCTGAAATCTCGACACTGAGCGCAGCGAATGGGGAGAGATCCCTACTCCTAGAAAATCGATCAACGTCTCCGCAAGCTTTCGTTGGCGGTTATAGCGATCCCTCAACGCTTGGGATTAAGACGAAGGCTTACGCTCGAGGTTTTCTTACGATCGCAGCAATCTCCGACTTGCCCACGCCCGCCTGCTCCCCAATGCTGAGGTTCTTCAAGGCATATTGCCCGGAATTAACTTCGTTTTCGCCCAGGATCAAGGCAAAGCGGATACCGAGTTTGCTGGCTGTTTCCAGCGATTTTTTGAGTTTGAAGCTTTCATCACCCGCGATGACGACCATGCCCTGCTTACGCAAGTCGCGTGCCAGCTTAGCGGCGTGCAGGTTCATGCCTGCGCCCAGCGGAGCGATGTAAACATCAGCTGGATGCGCCTTCACTCCGGCAGATTCCTGCAAGGTCATTACAAGACGGTCTTCACCAATGGCAAATCCGATGCCCGGCGCGGGGGGACCGCCGAGCGATTCTGAAAGGCCGTCATATCGTCCGCCGCCCAGGATGGCGTTCTGCGCTCCCAGCGAGCCGTGCGTAAACTCAAAGGCCGTGCGGGTGTAGTAGTCCAGTCCGCGCACCCGGTGATCGATGGTGAATGGGACTTCCATGGCCGTAAGAAGTTTCTGTACTTCGGCAAAGTGACTTCGGCAACTTTCGTCAAGATAGTCAGCCATGCGAGGCAGCTTTTCAATGATCGGCTGGTCCTCCGGCACTTTGCAGTCCAGCACGCGCAGTGGATTTGTTTCGGCGCGGCGCTGGCAGTCCGAGCACATGGTGTGGACTACGTCTTTCAGGGCATCGCGCAAAGCCTGAAGATAAACGGGCCGATCATTGGCGCATCCCACGGAGTTCAGCTTCAGGCTCCAGCCCTGAATGCCGAGACGGTCGAGCAGTGCGGCCAGCATTTCCAGTAATTCAGCATCCACGGCGGGCGACTCGCTTCCCGCGACGCTGGGCCCAATCACTTCCGCGCCGATCTGGTAGAACTGGCGATAGCGCCCCTTCTGCGGACGCTCACGGCGGAACTGTGGGCCAATGTAATAGAAACGCTGCAAGCCAGGCCGCTCCCACAACTTGTGCTCGATGTAGGCGCGAACTACGCCGGCAGTGTTCTCAGGCCGCAGGGCCAACCACTGGCCTTTCTCACTTTGGGCACGCGCGCGATCTTCCCAGGCAAACATTTCTTTGGAAACAATGTCAGTCTCTTCACCCACGGAGCGCTGAAAGAGTTGCAGGTCTTCGAGGATAGGCGTCCGGATTTCCTGAAAGTTGTACAGGCGGAAAAGGTCGCGCAGAGTGGACTCGACGAGGTTCCATGTTTCGGTCTCGGGAGGCAGGAGATCGCGGGTGCCGCGCACGGATTTGAGAGAACCAGCCATTAGTTTGTAGCAATTAGTAATTAGCAGTTAGCAATTAGCTAGACATGTTGTCAGAGCATCAGTGCCAGTCCTGCGAATCAGCCTTGTTTCACGCCAAATTCCTTTCGATAGATCTGGGTGTAATCGAAGTAATTCTTGCCGTACATCATGATCGTCTTCTGGGTTTCTTCGTCATCAATCTTTTTCTTGAATTTGCCGGGAACGCCCATCCACAGCGAGTAGGGCTCTATCACGGTGCCCTCCGGGATGACTGTGCCAGCGGCGATGATGCAGCCTTCGCCTATTTTGGTATTATTCAGGATCACGCACCCCATGCCGATGAGGCAGCGGTCGCCGATGGTGCAGCCGTGCAGCGTGACCGAATGCCCCACGGTGACCCAGTCACCCATGGTGACGCCATATTTGTGGCGCATGCCGTGGAGCACGCTGCAATCCTGCACGTTGGAATTTTTGCCAATGCGAATGGCAAACACATCGCCGCGGATCACGGCGTTCATCCAGACGCTGGAGTTTTCACCGATTTCCACATCACCGATGATCTGGGCGGACTGATCGATATAACACGAGTCATGAATGCGGGGCGCGATTCCCTGATAAGAGCGAAGCATAGGATTGAATCTTTAACGGTATCCTATCAATTTTGTCGCTCTGCTCCAACCCGCTCGAGACCGTTGATCGACGCAGCAAGACTTCTGCACTTAAGGCGGCGCGGCCCAGCGCATGAGTTGGCTGGGCCGCTTGTTAGGTCTCGCGTTTTTGCCTAACTACGGAATGAACATGGTTGAATCGGTTGGGATGCTGTGACAGGTGCCGGAACATCGATATTAATCACGTTCGAAGAAGATAGGGATCTCTCGCTACGCTCGAGATATAGAAACTGCATCGCTCGAGATTAAGAGCTAATGCAGTTCCACGCCCATCAGCTCCGTCACCATGGTCCACTGTTCCCAAGCATAGCGCCAGATTGAAACCGAGTGAAGGTTTTCAAATGAGTGGAAGTCGCGCTCGTTCATCGCTTGTTGTTCTTCCAGATAGACCTGGCTTACAAAATCGCAGTCATTGCAGCGGACTATATAAGGATAGTTTTCGGCCATTCTGTCACACTCTGGGGGATGGGCCCATTGTTGAGCTTTTCTTGAGCCTATGCACTAAGGCGCTTTACTTAGGCGCAGTGAGATATTTAGCTGATCGCGACGAAAGGTTGCGACAACGGCGAGTTGGGTTGCCGAAGCGCTGGTCGCGTAAACAATGATCAAAAGCTGATTGAAACAAGGGGTCGAAATAGAAGAATGGTCAATGAGAGCGATGGAATGAAGTTGGAAGTCCGGCAAACTAAGACCGCATGATGCGAGCTTTGATTTCCGGCTCCCAGATCACATTGCCGGGTTCCAGATTCTCAACGCCGACTTGGCCTTGCTGTGAAGTGCCATCCTTGCCAATCCATGAGACTTTGTAGCGGGCGCGGCGGTTCTGGCGCTGCAGCCAGATGGTCTGCCCAACGGTTTTGATTCCCGGCGGAGCTACGAGCCGGGCTCCGGTAGTGGAAATCTCATAGGTGCAGCAGTTCTGCGACTCAATACTGGCAACGTCTGGAAACACTTTTACGGGTACGGCAAGATGGAGGCGCTTTTCATGGCGCTTTTCAGGAGCAGTTGCAACGGCGGCGCCCCAGCCGGCGCAATTGGGGTGACTTGCTTTGGTTCCATGACCTTTCGAGTATCGCGGCTGGCCTCTTTTTGGTCAATATTACTTTCGTTTGTTTAGTTTGAAACGGATTCCCATCCGGCAGCAGAACCTGCGGGATGCGGCAAAACCAGTTACAATAGTTTCTTAGTCCCTCCCAACGAGACAAAAAACATGATTCATTTTCCCGTGCCAGAGGCCCTGACCTTCGATGACGTGTTGCTGTTACCGGCAATGTCTGACGTTGTTCCCGCTGAAGTAAACACGCAAACGCAGCTTTCGCGGAACATTCGTCTCAATATCCCGATTATCAGCGCCGCCATGGATACGGTGACAGAATCTCGCCTGGCCATTGCCATTGCGCAGGCGGGCGGGCTGGGCATTGTGCATCGGAATTTGTCGATTGAGGAACAGGCCGATGAGGTGGACAAGGTAAAACGGTCCGAGAGCGGCATGATCATGGACCCAATCACCCTTTCTCCTGATCACAAAATTGCCGACGCGCTGGATCTGATGCGCCGCTACAAGATTTCCGGCGTGCCGGTAACTAAGAACAAGAAGCTGGTGGGCATTCTTACCAATCGCGACCTGCGCTTTGAAACACGCACGGACATCCTGATCAGCAAGATCATGACCAAGGACAATCTGATCACTGTGCCTGTAGGCACCACGCTGGAAGACGCGGAGAAGATTTTGCATGAGCATCGCGTGGAAAAGCTGCTGGTGGTGGATGACAAGTACAATCTGAAAGGCCTGATTACGGTAAAAGATATTCAGAAGAAATTGAAATATCCGGGCGCGGCAAAAGACAAACACGGGCGGCTGCGCGTGGGAGCAGCGATTGGCGCAACGGGGGATTATCTGGAGCGCGCGCAGGAAATGGTGAAGGCAAAAGTAGATGTGCTGGCCATTGACAGCGCGCATGGGCACACCAGCCGCGTGATTGACGCAGTAAAGACGATTAAGGCGAAACTGCCGGAAGTCGACTTGTTGGCCGGCAATGTGGGCACGCATGAAGGCGCGTGCGCACTGGTAAAGGCCGGCGCGGACGCCATTAAAGTTGGGATCGGGCCGGGATCAATCTGCACGACGCGCATTGTTACAGGCGCTGGAGTGCCGCAGATCACGGCGATTGCCGAAGCAGCGCGTGCGTGCCGTGACGCGCAGATACCCGTAATTGCCGATGGCGGCATCAAGTTCTCTGGCGACATCAGCAAGGCGATTGCCGCAGGCGCAAGCGTTGTGATGATTGGGTCACTGTTTGCCGGAACGGAAGAAAGTCCGGGCGAAACAATTCTTTATCAGGGACGGTCGTTCAAGTCATATCGAGGCATGGGATCGCTTTCCGCCATGGCTGCTGGATCGAGCGAACGCTACGCGCAGAGCGCTGATGAGGCTTCCACGGAAAACATGGGAAATCGCGATGAAAATCGCGGCAGCAATCGCGTGGACAAGCTAGTGCCGGAAGGCATTGAAGGCCGCGTGCCTTATCGCGGAACGCTGGCGGAGATGGTGTATCAACTTGTGGGCGGCGTGCGATCCGGCATGGGCTATTGCGGCACCAAGAACATTCCTGAACTGCAACAGAAAGCGCGGTTTATCCGAATCAGCGGCGCAGGATTGCGTGAGAGTCACGTGCATGACGTGATCATTACCCGTGAAGCGCCTAACTACAGGCTGGAATAGGCGGAAGAAAAATTGTCATTACCAGCCGTTCAAGAGCCTGTAAGCACCGCACCGCCCAGCAAACTGCGCGCGTGGATCCCCACGCTGCTTTGGCTTTGCGTGCTTGCGCTTTTTTCAACAGACACTTTCTCCGCCGACCACACCGGCACTGTGCTGTGGAAGATTTTACATGCGCTGTTCGGCACAAGGTTTGACGAACAGTTCCAGGACATTCACTTTTTTGTCCGCAAGTCAGCACATTTTTGCAGTTATGGATTTCTTGGCGCTCTGGCATTCTTTTCTTGGCGCGCTACATTTCCGGCACGTCCGCGCTGGACGTGGCGCTGGGCTTTGCTGGGGCTGCTGGTTGCCATGACCGCCGGTTGCCTGGACGAACTTCACCAGATATTTGTGCCCTCACGCGGCCCAAGCGTGCACGATGTGTTGATCGATACCATGGGAGGTGTGTTTTTCCAGTTGGCAATCGCGCTATGGATCAACTGGCGTACCAAGCGAGCTGCCCAATAATCGAGTGAGATACGCTATCTATTCGCCAAAATCTCTCTATTTTTTGCAACTTCTTAGAAAACTCAGCAACTCTGGATGAAAACTCTTGCATCTGACCAGACTCAGCCGTCCCCGCTTGGAGGCAGGAATGAGAATTTGGCGTGCGATGAAGGTCTTCTACGAGATCGTTACTGATCGCGAAGTTTACTTCCTGCTTGGCCTAGCTATCCGGGACTTATTCCGCAAAACCAAGTCAGATCCAAGACCAGCTATGGTTGTGCCAGGTAAAAAGCGCGCTAAAGCAATGTCTGCCGGACGATCCTAAAGGTCTTTCCGGATAAAAGAGCCACCCTCCCCCCGTGTTCCCCCGTAAAAGCAAATAACCCCGCACGTTGGTGCGGGGTTACTCGGTTAGCTGTTGGGATTGGCTGAAGGCGCGGAGGCCTTATACGAATCACAACTTCGCTCAGGACTTAAAGACTCACGCCTTAAGCCTCAGCCACCTCACGTATACCACTACAATCAGAATTCTTCATATATTTTGGATCGCCCTCCTTTCCCGTGTAACCGCAGAATATCGCCAGATAACTAAAAAGTCAACAGGTGCGATTTCATTTTTTGGAGCTGCGCGGGCGGCCTATTTGCTCCAGAGATCGCGGCGCCAATATGGAAACAAAACGTCGAAACCTTTCCTGCTCTCTTCCCAATGTGCCTCCTCACCATAGCCGACGGAAACAGCAGTGCTGACGACGCTGGGGTGAGCATCGGCCACCCACTGCTCCTTCCCTTGCACGTCAACCGGAACCCATACTTCCATCACAATACCTTTGTCCAGCACGCGATCAAGGATGCTGACCAGGTCATCCGTATTCGCGACGAGTGGGGACATACTGCATCAATCATACTTGAGCCGTTCAAAAACTGCTTCGGAATCAATTTAGGATGAATCGGCCTGCTCTCCTCGTCACGCTGTTCTGCTTCTTCATGCTCATTTAAGTTTTGAATGGCGACAGTTTCATAACGGTGGAGAGTCAGAGTCCGGCGCTGCGAAACGAATGGTCAAACGAAATGATTCGAGAGAACGCGCTTGGCCTATTTGCTCCAGAGCTCGCGCCGCCAAAAGGGAAACAGATCTTCGGGCTCCAGATCTTCACGCCAGGTGCCGCGCGTGCCGTAGCCCACATACACAGCGGACGATTCAACGGAAATTCTGGAGCGTGATGGAATTCTGGAATCGGCTGAAGTCAAACCTGATTCCTGCAAAGACAAGCGTGCCCAGGATTCCACCACGATTCCTTTATCCAGCACGCGATCCAGAACGCTGATCAGATCATCGGTGTTGGGAACAAGTGAGCGCATTTCAACCTCTTTTATCAGATGCTCAAAATCAGTTCCAGGATCAGCGTGGATGAATCGGCCTGCTCTCCTCTTCCCGCTGCTCTGCTTCCTCCACGCGCATCCACGTTTTAAGCGACGCCAATTCCAGATCGGTGGCTTTTCGTCCCAGGGACTTCTTCATCCTGCGCCGCGCTCGAAGGCTAACGATCCACCCAGCGACTGTTAGCCAGATCGCGTTGATTAATCCGTAAAGCCTGTCAGTTGAGACATGCATCGGTCGATCCTTGTCAGCTTACTTCGTCTTCCTCGACTTGGCTTTGGCCGGTGCCGCACCAGCCAGCTTGTCCGCCGTTACAAATATCGGTTCGATATCCGTCGGCACGCCCTTCAATCTTTCCAGCGCCTTCTGCACCTCAGGACGCAGCACCATCATCTCGCTCATCAGCTTCTTTGTTCCCTCATAATCACCCGTGGCTTCGAGCGTGAGCAGATCATGGTCAAGGCCGGCCACAGCGTCTTTGATCTTGCTCAGGTCAACGCTGAACGTGCCATCACTGTTCGCGACGAACGCTCCTTTATCCAGAAAATAATTGAACTGCACGGCCATGCCTTTGGCGTGTGAATCCTGCAAGCCAAAGCGCAGGGTGCGGAATGAAGATGCAAGATAGGTGGTATAAAGCTTGCGCTCGGCGTCCGGGCCATGAGGAAGCGGGGTCTGCATAGCGCCTTTATCGGCCTGCGTCATCAGGTGTTGCAGCGCGAAGAGGCCGGTCACGTCGGCCTTGGCTTCTTCCACCGCGCTATAAAGTTCTTTTAGCTCCAGGCGCGGGTTCGTGTCACGACCGTTTACTTTGATCTGATGCGGCCCCAGGCCATGCGTGAGCTCATGCGCCACAATGTGGGTAAAGAACAATTCAAAGCTCAGGTCCTGTTGCGCCGCCGGTTGCAGTACCACTTTTGATATCGGCTCCAGCGTGGACTTAAATTTTGTCTCCTGAATGTTCTTGAGCATCACGCGTTTGCTGCCCTTCTGCTGGACAACTTTATCGTCATTGGGCAGGTTGTACGCCGCGGTCTGGACGCCATGATTGCCGTCGCCGGCGGCAAAAACTTCATTCACTACGCGGATAGGCGCAGCCGCTCCCAGCTTGGGCACGCGATACTTCGGGTCTTCCGGCAGATTGTTTTCGATTTCCTGCAGGTGCTCGCCCAGGAACGCCAGCCGCGCGGATTCTTTTTCATCGCGCACATTGATGTACGCCTCAAACGCGGCTTTGTAGCCAAACAGCTCATCGTTGTACGTCTCATACGGGCCAATCGTCACGTCCACGGGCGCGTCCAGGTCCATCCACGCCATATCGCTTTCGAAATAATTGTTGGAGCTGAACGCCATAGCGCGCGTGGTAAGAAATTTCTTGAGAGATTCGTTGTCCGTGAGCGCCGCTGCCGCTTTCAGTAGCGTGGCGGCTTTGGCCAGATCGGATTTGTATTCCTCGCTGTAGGGCACCATCTTCAACTTCTTATTGGCATCGCGACGAATCACCGTAAAGAAGCCTTCCGCCTGCTCTTTCGCTTCCGGAGAGAGCGTCTTGGCCCAGGCTTCAAATTCCTCCTTGGTCATATCTTCCGGATAGAAATTTGCGCCCGCTGGCTTCTTTGCCGGCACTCCGGGCAGGAAGGCTTTATGCTCGTCAATTTCAGACCACGGGCCTTTGTTGATCCAGAAATAATGCAGCCGCGCTTTGCCCAGCGGCGTCTTGTCCTGCTGCAGCTTCTGGTAAAGCGCCAGGTCGCCACTCCAGAACTGCCGCATAAAGAGCGGATTCACAATCCGCGCGGCTTCCACCAGCTTGGACAGCGCTTTCTTGTCTCCGGCGGAAAGGCCGGAGAGATCCACTTCCAGATTTACCGGCGCAAACCGCGCCGCCATCTGGTTGAGTTCATCGGCGTTGGGAAATGAGTTCGGCGAAGAAGCGGGAGCAGGAGTTTTCTGGGCAGTAGCCATAATGGTTGATACCAGGAGAAATGTCAGGAGTCGGCGCATGGGCGGCAAAGGTCCTCGGGGAAAAGGATAACGTGACGCGAAATGATATGCTAGGGGGCATGACAGCCAAACAGGAAGCCAAATCATTGCTGGAAAAGCTTCCGGACAACTGCTCGATCGAGGACATTCAGTATCACCTTTATGTGCTGGAGAAGGTGAAAAGCGGATTGGAGGATGCGCGCGAGAATGGCGCCATCTCACAGGAAGATGCTGAATCACGCCTTGGCAAATGGCTAAGCGAGTAGTCTGGTCCGCACGCGCTCTTGCCGATGTCGAATCCATTGCCGCTTTCATCTCCTCCGACTCTCCCGCGTACGCAAAGATTGTTGTGAAAAAGATAGTGAAGCTCACACGCCAGCTCGCTCGTTTTCCGCAGTCAGGGCGTGAGGTTCCAGAATTCAAGACCCATCGCTAAGAGAGTTGCTCGCCTACAGCTATCGCATCATTTACAAAGTCGAAACGGAAGAAGTGATTATCGCCAGCGTGATTCATGGCAAACGCGATCTAAGCTAGAGTTCGGATTGATCGCCTTAGGGCCTAGTCACGACTCGGCCGGAACGCCATCGACGCCCTTTCCAACTTCTGCAACAACTCGCCTGCATAATCCTCGTCAATCCGGTCTTGTATCAATGCCTGCGCCACATCGCCAATCGCCCGTTGTACGGTCTTCAGGTCAATCAGCGGCGGCAGCGTAAATTGCGTGCGCCTGCGCCGCTCAATATCGGCCTGCTCCTGATGCTTGTAGCACCGATCCGTATCCTTCATCGCCGGGGCTTTGCACTGCTGCCCATTCCTGCGGAATCGCTGGCACCGCCGATAGTAGCCATACCGCTCCTCAACGATCTGGCCCTGCAATGCTTTGCTCTGATCTCGACTACCAGCCCCGATATCTTCCATCGCTGATCCCTTCGCGTTTACCCAACTCACAATGCCATTGCAGCCCTGCCGCCTGTGCGCCGCCTTGGGTTTGGTTCTTATGTTTTGGCTAATTGCTAATGGCTAAGTGCTAATGGCTCCGCCGGGGGGTACCCCCGGTGGCTTCAATTAGGATTCCAAAGCACTTAACCGGCCTCATCCCAGAGATATCCCAAGGTTAATGGCAAGTGCGGTCCGTTCAATTAGGATTCCAAAGGACTTAGCATTACTTAGCTTAAAGGCGTTTCGGGTTTCCACTTTTGGCAATTCACCCGTACAGCAATCCTAGGCGATGGTGAGAGTTGCCAATCGAGGCTCGCCAGATCGCGCGGGTCTGCCTATCTTACTTTCCTTTTTGTTTGCTGTAAAGATGTCCTGAAGTACATAGGCTAGTCAGCTATTTATCACGGCGGCCCGCACAAAGATTGCGGGTGTTAGCGCTTGGCGCGGGCTTATTCTCCTGAAGCCATAGGAACAACCTATGGCGCTCGATTTTCTTCCCCGCTGACCCGCGCAAAAAATAAGATTTTCAATTCCAGCTACAAACCATAGAAACAAAGTATTGAAATCTATTTATCCAGCATGATGAACTCTGGCCAGCTCTGCATTTCAGTCAAGCGCAGAACGCAAAGCGGAGGAATTCATGAGTGAGAAAGTGCAGTCCCCTACCTTACCTGGTGAAACAGCAAGTCAGTCCGTTCCCCAACAAGAAGCCCGTCCCCTGAGCATATCCCCCGGCGACGGAACGCAAATCGATACAAAGAAAAACGGCCACAAAAATGTGCGCGCTCAGCTGGCCGACCGCAGCCGTCGCGCGTTTCTGGGCAGGGCCGGTGGCCTTACGGCAATGGCCATGGCGGCCGGCATAGTCCCGCTTGAGCCGCTGCTCGGCGGAAAGCAGACCGAGGCGGAAGCGGCGGACATAGTTTATTCAGAGACCAACCGCTCTAGTAATGCGTTCAACTATCGCAAGCAGGAAGCTCAAGCTGAGAAAATTAGCCCTCCGGTTGCGGCCGACAACGGCGATTTCGCGCTGTACACAGACCACAGCGGCACGTGGAGCAAAGCGCTACAGCATGACAATCTGGGAATCGTGAACCAAAGCTCTTTTACCAGCATGATCAACGCTCTTACCAGCACCAAGTTTGCCGATTTCCAAAACATTCTTGTCGGCAACCCAGGTGGAACCAATCCCAATGCACAGCTGAATGGACCGCAAACCTCATTGGCTTACGATCTGGAAGGCCTGGACTCGCACGCCACGACGATTGATCCCGCGCCTACCACGGCCAGCGCGCAGACCGCGGATGAACAAGTGGAGCACTACTGGGCGGCCATGCTGCGCGACGTCAACTTTACCGATTACGACGGCAACGCAACCGTGGCCCAGGCCGTAACTGAATTGAACAATCTCACATATATCAAGAGCACCGCAAACAATGAGTATCCTTTTCCGGTGACTGCGAAGAACCTGTTCCGCGGGCAGATCGTAGCTGGAGATGGCAATGTTCAGGGACCATATCTCTCGCAGTTCCTGCTGCACCCCATCCCGTTTGGTGCGCTCTCTCTCAGCATGATGTTCAAAGTCTTTGCCCCGAACCAGAACTTTATGACCAGCGTGGCGGAGTACATGAACGTGGAGAACGGTTTTCCGGCCAGCGGATCGCTCGCTTTTGACCCAACTCCACGGTTCCTGCGGAATGGCAGGGACATGGCCTCTTACACTCACGTCGACGTGCTCCACGAATCGTACTTCCTCGCATTTCTAAGCCTTCTGGCACTCAATGCGCCGCTGAACCCCGGCAATCCTTATAACGGCTCCAGGACGGAGCATGGGTTTGGCACGCTCGACGCCGCAGATTGTTCCGCAACGCTGCCGGAAGTGGCGACGCGGGCACTGAAAGCGTCGTGGTTCCACAAGTGGATCATTAATCTCCGCCAGCGTCCGGAAGATTACGGAGCACTGGTGCATGCACGCCTCACCAACCGCAGCCCGCTCCCGCAGGCCGCAGCACATTTGCATGCCGATGTTCTGAACTCGCAGGCAGTCGCCAAGACATTTGCGCAGTTTGGCACTTACCTGCTGCCACAGGCCTTCCCTGAAGGAGCACCGACTCACCCGTGCTATCCCACAGGCCACGGAACAGTCGCTGGCGCATGCATTACTGCTTTGAAGTTTTTCTTTGACGGCAGCCAGAAGATCCAGCCTTTGCTCCGGGCCGCCGGCACTGACGTGATGCAGACCAGCGAAGACGGCCTTTCGCTGGTGCCTTACACGGGGACAGACGCTGCCACCCTCACCATCAACGGTGAGCTCTCAAAACTGGCACACAACATTTCCTTTGGTCACGGAATCCACTCGGGCATTCACTTCCGCAGCTCCAGCCGGGCTTCTATCCTGCTGGGCGAGCAGGTGGGGATCAGCGTGCTCAGTGACCGAGCTGTGGGCTACAACGAGCCGTTCACCATCAACATCACCAAATTTGATGGCACGACTCAATCATTCGTCAACAGCAGTCCGGGCGTATTCAACAATGGCACAAGCCCGCAGACTACCTGCCCAGCGTAACCCTTGCCAAGGTAGCATCTTGGCAGTATGCACCAGGGGCGGCAGCCATGCGGTTGCTGCCCCTTTAATTTGATTTTTTGTATCGCTGACTGTTACTGCGCATGCAAAAAAATTTTCTGAGCGCAATCGCTTCACGCGCTTTTGGGCAGTTCGGAAATTAAATTTTCACTTGCATCAACCTGTTCATTTTGCATTCTTCGCAACAGATTGGTTGTCCCCGAATTCAGCCCCGCTTGGGAGCAGCCAAGTTCAATAATCTTGCGCGCCTCGGCTTTGGTGTCATGGATCGCTTGGAGGATGGCTAACGCCCGAGGCAGAAAAGATTCGCCCAAAGCGGTAAGTCGCGCTGCCCGCGGTAGCCGGTAGAATAACTTTCCTCCCAGTTCGTCTTCCAGCTTATGAATCTGCTGCGACAAAGAGGGTTGCGCTACATACTCAGATTCCGCTGCGCGGGTGAATGTTCCTTGTTTCACGATGGCACAAAAATATCTAAGCTGATGAATTTCCATGGCGGCGCTCCTGCTTGACAAAGCACACGCAGATATTGATCTGTATCTTGCGTAGCAAATAGGTGTCGATCAGGCTTTACAACGCGGGCCTGTTGTTGAGTTGCTTGTCAGAGATTCGTGTTCGCTATAGATACCACGGTGGCGCAGGAGCAGCCTGCCTCAATGAAAGCAGCGTCTTGCCGGTGTAGTCAAAAGAGCGCGGGCAATTCTGATATGAAAAGTGATGAACTGCGGTATCTACGATGGTCATCTTTTTCTCCAGAGAAACGTCACAAACAATTCGGGTGCTCGGCAAGGAGATCACAGCATAGGCAAAAATATGAGAAACCTCAAACAAATTTTTAAGCGTACTTTTTGTTCCATTTTGGGATTCATTTCCTCAATCTCTGCTATTGGTTTCAACGATGCAAACTGCTGTCTAAGGATCGGCAATTTTAGGCTGCTCCGACAGGGGCAAGTTTCTGGGCATCGCGTTCCGCTTCCCCTCACTCTTCGCCTGCTACTTGCTACCTTCTTTTTTGCCCATCCGTCATACTATTCATAGATATATCGGAGCCTTGTTTCCCCCATGAAATTCAGACATAAAAATTTTTCCCCTTTGCACGTCACGCTGTGCGCCCTTCTCGTTCTCTCGCTCGGCTTTATTTTTGCGCGGGCCGGTGCTCCGGCAAACGCCGACGTTCCTGCGAAGGCAGTTCACGGCATTGCTGTCGCCAATATGGACCTTTCAGTCCAGCCGGGCGATGATTTTTACCACTATGCCAACGGCGCATGGATCAAAAGAACGGTAATCCCGCCGGACCGCCCTGGAGTGGGTGTGTTTACATCGCTGGCTGACCTCACCAACAAGCGCACAGCCGCGATCATTGAAGAGGCCGCAAAGCAGAAAGCGCCGGCAGGCTCCGGCTCGCGCCAAATTGCTGATCTCTACGACGCTTACATGGACGAAGCGGGAATTGAGGCCAAGGGGCTTGCGCCGCTGAAGCCGCATCTTGACGCGATTGCGGCCATTAAAGACAAGCACGAACTGGCGCACGCGCTGGGAGAAACGCTACGCGCTGATGTGGACGCGCTGAACAACACGAACTTTCATACGTCGAATTTGTTTGGGCTGTGGGTGGCGCCGGGATTCAATGACTCAGAGCATTATGCCGCTTATCTGCTCCAGGGCGGAATCGTGCTGCCAGACCGCGAGTATTACCTTTCTGACGCAGCCAGCATGCGCGATGCCCGCACAAAATATTCGGCCCACATCGCGGCCATGCTGAAGCTTACGGGCTTTACCGATACAGAGGCGCGGCGCCAAGCGAATCTTCGATCTGGAACATGCCATTGCGGAGAAGCACATCACCTTGGCGGAGAACGATGATATCCATAAAGCAAACAACACCTGGAAGCCGGCAGACTTCACCGCCAAAGCGCCGGGGCTGGAGTGGGAAGAATATTTTCGCGGCGCTGGACTAGAAAAACAAGCCGAGTTCATCGTATGGCAGCCCACCGCGTTTACGGGCGAGTCCGCGCTAGTGGCTTCCGTGCCGTTGGAAACATGGAAAGACTGGCTGGCCTACCACCTAATTGAAGATTATGCCGGAGTATTGCCCAAGGCGTTGGCTGATGAAGACTTTGCGTTCTTCGGCAAGACGCTCTTCGGCACGCCGCAGCAGAGGCCGCGCTGGCAACGCGGCGTTGCCGTGGTGGACCGCTGGCTGGGTGATGCCGTGGGAAAAATTTATGCTGAGCGCTTCTTCCCGCCGGAAGCAAAGGCCAAGGCGCAAGAGATGGTTGCGAACATAACTGCGGCTTTCCGCAAGCGTATTGAAGCGCTCCCATGGATGGCCCCCGCCACCAAAACTGAAGCCCAGGCCAAGCTCTCCAGTTTGTATGTGGGGATTGGGTACCCGGAACATTGGCATGATTACTCCGCGTTTGAGGTAAAGCCCGACGATATGTTTGGCAATCTGTGGCGCGGCGGTTTGTTTGAATATCATCGCGAAGTTGGGCGGCTGGGAGCGCAGGTGGACCGCAAAGAGTGGTCTATGTCACCGCAGACGGTGAACGCGGTGAATCTTCCGCTGAAAAATGGGCTGAACTTTCCTGCGGCTATTTTGCAACCGCCATTCTTTGATCCCAAAGCCCCGAACGCGGTGAACTATGGCGCCATTGGAACCGTGATTGGGCACGAAATCAGCCACACGTTTGATAGTGAAGGTTCCGCGTTTGATTCCAAGGGCCGCCTGCGCAACTGGTGGACTCCGGCTGATCTGGAGCACTTTAACGCTGCTACGGCAAAGCTGGCTGCACAGTACGATACGTACAAGCCGTTTCCTGATCTCTCAATCAACGGCAAGCAGACGCTGGCAGAAAATATTGCCGATGTTGCCGGCATCGCCGCTTCTTACGATGGCTATCGCGCATCGCTTGGCGGCAAGCCTGGACCGGAGCAGCAGGGTTTTACCAGCGACCAGCAATTCTTTATCGCATTTGCGCAGGATTACGGCTCTAAAACGCGCGACGCTGCGTTGCGCGCGCAGGTAATGGGCGATTCACACTCTCCGGGGCAATACCGTGCCGCCACCGTGCGCAATATTGATGCGTGGTATGACGCATTTAAGGTAAAGCCAGGGCAGAAACTTTATCTCGCGCCGCCGGATAGAGTGAGGATTTGGTAGTGGGTCATTTAAAAATGACCCACTACCAGTGTCAGCGTCTAGCGATTCGCTTGCGAATCGCGGACCTTTAGGCAGACGTCATCGCGTTAGTGATGAAGAGCGGATGGCTCTTGATCCGCGTGAATCCGCGGTTAGAAGTTCAGCGGTAAAAGTTCTAGCTGCCCACCGCTTCCAATTCGCGCTCCGGCAGGTGGTCTGTCGACTTCTTTTTTCCGCCGAAAAATTTCTTCAGGCCCGGGCCAAGCTTGTCTAGATAGATGTAGTAGATCGGCGTGATGTAAAGCGTGAGCGTCTGCGAAAAGATCAGTCCGCCGACTACCGCCAATCCCAAGGGACGGCGTGATTCGGCGCCGGCGCCAAAACCCATCGCGATGGGCAAAGTGCCCATCAGCGCTGCCATGGTGGTCATCATGATCGGACGAAACCGTACGAGCGCGCCCTGGTAGATCGCTTCCATCGCGCTCTTGCCTTCTTCGCGCTGTGCATCAAGCGCGAAGTCGATCATCATAATGGCGTTTTTCTTGACGAGGCCTACCAGCATGATGACGCCAACAAACGCGTAAATACTGAGCTCGGTATGAAAGAGTTTGAGCGTGAGCAGCGCGCCTACGCCGGCGGAAGGCAAGCCGGAAAGAATGGTAATGGGATGAATAAAGCTTTCGTACAAAATTCCCAGCACAATATAGATGACCAGAATAGCCATCATGAGCAGCACGCCCAACCCCGCAAAAGACGATTGAAACGCCTGCGCCGTTCCCTGCAGGCTGGTGCTGATGGTGGACGGCAGTATTTGCGCGGCTGCACTGTTGACAGCATTGATCGCATCGCCCAGCGCCACGCCGGGCTTCAGGTTGAAGCTGACTGTGACAGCCGGAAGCTGCCCCAGATGATTCACGGTGAGCGGTCCAACTTCTTTTTTGAAGCTGGCCAGCGAGCCCAGAGGAACGAGCTGTCCACTCTTGGAGTGGACATAAAGCATCCCAAGCGCTGAAGGATCGAGAGCATACTCCGGTTCCAGTTCCATGATGACTTTGTACTGGTTGTTCGGCGCGTAGATCGTTGAAATCTGGCGCGCGCCATAAGCGCTGTAGAGCGCATCTTCCAGCGTGCGCGGATCAACATTGAGCGCGGCGGCTTTATCGCGATCGATGTTGACGGTGACCTGCGGATTCTTGATCTGCAAGTCGCTGGTTACGTCCTGCAGTTGCGTGATGCCGCGCAACTTCTGCTCCAGCAGCGGCGCGTATTGATAAAGCTCATTGGTGTCCGGGCTTTGCAGCGTGAACTGGTATTGGCTCTTGGTCAGCGAGCCGCCAATGCGGATAGGCGGGAGATTCTGCAGATAAACGTTAATGCCGGGAATCTGCGCCAGTTTGGGCCGCAGCTCTTCAATAATCTGGTCCACGTGTGGCCGTGTCTTACGATCGGTGAGCCGGGCGAAGATGCGTCCGGAGTTGAGCGCGGCATTTACGCCGCCTCCACCCACGGTGGACATGTAATTTGCAACATACGGGCTCTCACCGATGATCTTTGCCGCCTCCTGCTGGTGGCGCAACATGTCTTCAAACGAGATACCCTGAATGCCTTCAGTAAAAGCAAAGAGCTGGCCCTGGTCTTCACTGGGCAGAAAGCCCTTTGGAATGTCCATGTACAGGAAGGCCGTGGCTGCCAAAATCACCAGTGAAAATGCCATGGTAATGCGCGGATGCGCCATCACTCTCTTTAAGCTCCAGTCATAACCGTGCAGCATCGCGTCAAAAACGGCTTCACTCTTCTGGTACAGATAGCCGTGCCTATCGTTATGCGTGTTGCGCAGAAAGCGGCTGCACAACATTGGAGTAAGAGTCAATGAAACGAAGCCGGAAACCAGAATCGCCACGCCAATGGTGACAGCGAACTCATGAAGCAGCCGCCCAATGATTCCGCCCATGAACAGCACAGGAATAAAGACCGCCGCCAGCGAAATGGTCATGGAGATAATGGTGAAGCCGATTTCACGCGCGCCTTCCACGGCGGCCTGATAAGGAGGCTTGCCCATTTCCATGTGGCGAACAATGTTTTCCAGCATCACAATTGCGTCGTCGACAACGAATCCGACGGTCAAGGTGAGCGCCATCAAGGAGAGATTGTCCAGGCTGTAGCCCAGCAGGTACATCGCGGCAAACGTGCCCACAATTGACATAGGCAGCGCCAGGCTGGGAATGATCGTCGCAGAAATATTGCGCAGGAAAAGAAAAATCACCATCACCACAAGCGCAATCGTCAGCATGAGCGTGAACTTCACGTCATTGACTGAGCCACGGATGGAAACCGAGCGATCATACAAAATGTTCAGCTTAATTCCGGCAGGCATCTGCTGCTGCATTTGAGGCAGCAAGCGTTTGATGCTGTCGACGACTTCCACTGTGTTGGTCCCAGGCTGGCGCTGGATCGCCAGCACAATTGCGCGATCGCCACTGTACCAGCTTGCTGTCTTGTCATTTTCCACGCTGTCAAACACGTGGCCCACTTCGTTCAGCCGCACTGGCGAGCCGTTACGATAAGCAACAATCAGCGGCCGGTACTCCTTGGCTTGCAGCAACTGTCCTGTTGCCTGAACGGTGTATGCAGTCGAATGGCCAAACAGAGTCCCCGTGGGCAAGTTGACGTTGGCGTTGTTGATGGCGTTGTAAACATCGTCAATGCCAATCTGGTGAATGGCCAGCTTGCGTGGGTCCACTTGCGCGCGCACAGCATATTTCTGCGTACCAAAAACCTGTACCTGGGCCACGCCGCTCACCATGGAAATGCGTTGGGCCACGTTGGTCTCAGCATATTCATCCACGTCAGAAAGCCGCATGGTTGACGAGGCCAGCGCCAGGTAGAGCACCGGTGAATCGGCCGGATTCACTTTTTGATACGAGGGTGGCGAAGGCAGCTCCGGTGGAAGCTGTGAGAGCGTCTTGGCGATCATGGCCTGCACGTCCTGCGCGGCAGCATCAATGCTGCGGTCAAGCGTGAACTGCAGCGTGATGCTGGTTGCGCCCAAGGCGCTTGATGACGTCATGGAATCAACGCCGGCGATGGTGGAAAATTGCTTTTCCAGCGGCAGCGCTACGGCAGCGGCCATGGTGTCAGGACTTGCGCCGGGCAAAGTCGCGCTTACCTGAATCGTAGGAAAGTCAACGTTCGGCAAATCGCTTACCGGCAACAGGCGATACGCAAAGATGCCAAAGATCAGGATCGCCGCCATGATCAGCGTTGTAGTAATAGGCCGCCGGATAAATAACTGTGTGTTCATTTTATGATCCGCTCTGTGACCCGCTCTTGATGTCAACTTTTGCGCCGGGCGTCAGACGCAACTGGCCGTCTGTAACAACGCGCTGCCCCGGCTGCAGTCCAGAAGCAATCACCGTCTCCTCGCCCACATTCCAGCCAATTTTTACCGGCTGCTGTTTAGCGGTGAGATCTTGATCAACCACATAGACATAAGTTCCGCTCTGGCTAGTTTGCAGCGCGGCAGTCGGGACCACAATCGCATTCGGCTGCGATTTTAACGTCAGGTTTACGTCGGCAAACTGTCCTGGCCAGAGCATGTGTGCAGCGTTATCAAACGTGGCTTTCAGCTTGATGGTGCCGGTTGTGAGGTCCACTGAATTATCGATAAAAGTAAGCTTGCCCTGGAAATGCTGCGTGCTGCCTTGTGGCGCAGCTTCCACCTTCAGGCTTTTCGAGTTGGAATATTGTTTCAGCTCGGCCAACTGTTGCTCCGGAATGGAGAAGCTCACATAGATCGGCTCAATCTGGTTGATCGTTACCAGAATGGGCACGTCATTGGCTTTCACCAGATTGCCTTCTTTCACGCCAACGCTTCCTGTGCGTCCGTTGATGGGTGAATAGATTGACGTATATTCCAGATTGATTTTTGCCGTCTCCACAGCGGCCTTGTCCGCCGCGACGGTGGCGGCCATGGCGTTCGCGGCCGCGCCGGCGGCATCCACTTGTTGTTTCGATACCACGCCCTGCTTGCCCAAACCCTGATAGCGTTCAGCGTCAAGCTTGGAATTGAGTGACTGCGCTTCATCCTTGGCTAGCGTGCCTTCCGCCTGGCGCAGCGCAGCTTCAAACGGTGCGCGATCAATGGTGAAAAGCAACTGCCCTTTTTTTACGAAGTCGCCTTCCTTGAAATGCACGCGCATCAACTGGCCGGAAATTTGGGCCTTGATAGAGACAGTGGAAATCGCTTCCACGTTGCCAATGGCCTGCAACTCAACCGGCATGGTGCGCGAAGCAACCGTGGCAATGCGGACCGGGGCCGCGGCAATCGGCTTGGCTGCCTGAACGGCTTCCTTGTTGGAGCAGCCCGCGACCAGCAGTAAAAATGTCGCCATGGATGTGTGAAGAATGAAGTTTCTAGTTTTCATGGTTAAATCTTTTTCCTGCGCGAGCATGATTGCCATTGTGGCCATTCAGAATTGCATGGTTCGCGCCATTCGAATTTGGGTGCGCCGCTCCGCTCTGCATCCCGTTCAGCCAGATTCCCGCCATTGTGGTCGCCACCGCTTCGGGATCAAAATTCTGAAATTTTCTTGCCCCAAAAAGTTCCTGCACCAGGAAGTGGTACACCACCATGCCCAGGAACCCGCGGGCTGAGAGCAGGGGATCGACATTGCGAAACGCGCCTTCACCGATGCGCCGCCGGATATAAGCCGCCAACTCTTCGTAGTAGACGGCGATAAAGGTGCGGAAGAACCGTTGTGAAAGCGTGTGGCTCTCCAGTGCTGTAAACCAAAGCAGGCGGGTCAGCTCGGTATCGCGGGCTTTGCGTACCAGCATTTCGCGCGCGATAGAGGTAAAAACCTCCAGGTCAGTTCCGCCCGCTTCAAGGATTTTGCTGATGTTGCGGCGCCGGCCCCGGGCGCTGCACAGCTCCTCAATCAGCGTCCAGTAAAGCTTTTCCTTGCTGGGAAAATGGCGAAACAGCAGCGCCTCATTAATTCCTGCGCGCTCGGCAATTTCCCGCGTGGTTGTTCCGCGGTAGCCTCTGCGCGCAAAAATACCGGATGCAGTGCGCAAGATCTGGCGTCGCCGGTCGAGAGATGAAAGACGTACAGGCATGAGGAAGGTTTATGAAAGTAAGTGAATACTTACTTTACCAGTTAGACGGGCTGCTCTCAAGATGGTATGAAGGCGAAGCGGTAAAGAAGTGTTAAGGGAAGACCTCTATATCAACTAGGGCTCGGCACTGCATTGCTGCTTGGTTTTCTCAATCTTTATCCATTAAAGAAACGCTTGCTTCACCTATATAAATGCATGCTTTTCCAAAGCGGCCGTAAAGTATAAGTGAATTATTGCCCGCTGGAAAAAAACGCCGGGCTGGTAAATGAGCCCTTAAACCCATTTTGAAGGAGTAGCCAGATGCAGACGGATCATTACACAAAAGCAGTTTTGACCTTGATCGCGATTGCTCTCTTATATCTGTGTGCAGTTCAGACTGTCCGGCCAGAAACCGTACAAGCGCAACAGCAGTTTTCTGTGCCGGTGGTGCAGGATGCATTTGGCCGTCAGGTTGTTCCAGTCCTCGAATACAAACAAGCCGAGACCCTTCTTCGATCACAAGATGATCCAGGCACGACGACTCCCGCCATTCAATATGTGCCGGCGAGATAGCCCCAGAATCGCTCGCCGTGGAATCAGCAACGGGATGAAGCAGCATAGTGCCGGTTAATCCTTGCCCTTCATCGCCGCTGACGTCTTGCGGAACGCCGGAAACCACAACGGCCTGCTCAATGATGGGCTTATAGAAATTGGCCAGTGCTCTCAAGGGCCGCAAGTCGTGTGGGACACAGGTTATCTTACCAACGCCGAATGCTTGATTGAGGATATTCGGATACTTATGAAGTCGTCGCTATTCGGACCAAGAGGGACAGTAGGTGTGACAAAGATTTGAGGCCCTGGGGGCGACTCAGAAAAGAAAAGGACACAGCGACTGGTTAGCTTTCCCACTTATCCCATAAGCGGGACACGCATTCATCCGCATGCTCGTTGGCCCAGACATGCTGCCCGAGCCGCGTGAGGCAAGCAACGGGTCAGACTGCATCCTACGTTGCATTCTCCAATTCGTGTACCACTTCATCAATGCATTGATCCAATGCCGCATTGCTACACCCTTGCCAAGGCCTCACAAAACCAGCCCTTTGAGTCAGTCCAGCGCTTCTCCAGTTTGAAGCCACTGCGGCGGAGCAAGCGCGCAATGGATGCGCTATTGAATTTGTAACTGTTCTCGGTATGAATGCGTTCGCCTTTTTCAAAGTGGAAGCCGCGGCCCAGGTCGTGCACCCAGACGGTTTGCTCGTAGATATTTTCCAGATGCATCTCAATGCGTGATTTGCGGCGGTTCCACAGGGCCACATGCTCGAAGGAGTCAACGTCAAAGCTGCCGCCCAGTTCGCGATTGATGCGCACCAGCATATTCTTATTGAATGCAGCTGTCACGCCCTGCGCATCGTTATAGGCTGCATGGAGCACATCGGCATCTTTGATGAGATCAAAGCCGATGAGCAGCGCGTCTCCGGGTTGCAGGGATTGGTGCACGCTCTTCAGGAACGTCATCGCGTCTTCCGGCTCAAAATTGCCGATGGTCGAGCCGATGAAAAGCACCAGTTTGCGTCCGGGCAGCGCACTTAGATCCGGAATGCGGTGAGTGTAGTCAGCAACAATAGGACTCACGCGCAGACGCGGAAAGTGTCCGTTCAAAGTTTTTAGTGCGCCCTGCAACGCCGAAGAGGAAACGTCCACGGGATAAAAATCTGCACGCAGTTGTCGGCGCAATAAGGCTTGAATCAGAACCTGTGTTTTGCTGGCGCTGCCTGCGCCCAACTCGACAAGAGTAATGTTGCTTCCGGCTTGGCGGACAATTTCACCGGAATATTTTTTTAGGATGGCGCGCTCGGTTCGCGTGGGGTAGTACTCCGGCGTCTCGGTGATTTGGTCGAAAAGATGCGAGCCGGTGGCGTCATAAAAAAGTTTGGGCGGCAGACGGCGAGGTCGCGCGCTCAGCCCGCGCAACACTTCTTCCGCAATGGGACTAACAAGTAATGCAGGGCTTTTAACCGCCATCGTCAGCCAGCCTTATCCCGGAAAACTGCCAGCGCGTTTCCGGAGGAAAAAAATTGCGGTAGGTGGCGCGAATGTGGGAGCGCGGCGTGGCGCATGATCCGCCACGAAGGACCATCTGTCCGCTCATGAATTTGCCGTTGTATTCACCCAATGCTCCCGCGGCGGACTTATAGCCGGGATAGGCAAGATACGCGCTGGCGGTCCACTCCCAGACGTCGCCAAAAAACTGAAGAGGCTGTCCGTCCTCACGCCCCACCGGAGTCGCCGCAGGATGAAGCCTGCCACTCTCTAAAAGATTTCCCTCGATCCTAGGGACGCCGCTTGCGGCCACCTCCCACTCAAATTCAGTAGGCAGGCGAGCGCCGGCCCAGCGAGCGAAAGCGTCCGCTTCGTAATAACTCACATGGCAAACCGGCTCGGCTTCTTCCACGTTGCGCATGCCGGAACAGGTGAACTGGACCCACTGCCTTCCGGATTTCTCCCAATAAAGCGGCGCTTTCCAGCGATGCGTCTGCACGGCTTTCCAACCATCAGAGAGCCATAGCTCAGGCCGCGAATAGCCTGCGTCTTCCATAAAAGACAGATATTCGCCGCACGTGGCCAGGCGCATGGCAAAGCGGAACGGACGCAGAAAAACTTTGTGCCGTGAGCCTTCATTATCAAAATAAAAAGATTCGCCTTGTGCTCCGATCTCGTAAAGCCCTTCAGGATAAAGCTGCGGCTTTTGCGGCGGCGCGCTGTCAGTATTCGGCGCGGCGACTGCGCCCTGATAAGCCGGATGCAGCGGATTGCTCCAGAATCCGTGCTTGATATCGGTAACAATCAGTTCCTGGTGCTGTTGTTCATGATTCAGCCCCAGGGTTACAAGCTTTTGCGCTTCCGCGGCGACTGATCCTGATTGCAGCAGCTTGAGCATATGCTCATCCACGTGAGCGCGATACTTGCGTATTTCTTCCAGCGCTGGACGTGAAAAAGTGTTGCGCAGCGCTTTTTCCGGCTGCTGGCCTACTGCGTTGTAATAAGAATTAAAGAGATCGCGAAATTGAGGATGGAAGGGCCTGTATCCCGGCAAATGGCTGGAGAGAATAAACGTCTCAAAGAACCAACTGGTATGCGCCAGATGCCACTTGGCCGGGCTCGCTTCCGGACAGGACTGCACCATTAGATCTTCCGGAGTCAGCGGCGCGGTGAGCGCATCGGTTTGGTGCCGCACCTCAGAATACTGGCTGGCGAGCGACGCCAGGGCGCGCTCCTCCGCCGACGCGGGCGGAAATGTCAAAACCGATTTCAAGTGCGCCATAGGCGAATCCTGTCACTCAAACCAGCAGGGCAGAAATACTAAATCTTTGGCCCGCAAATTGCACTTTGGGCGCGGTAACAGCCGTCCAGATATGATGCGTCGGACGGAATGAAAGTTTCGCAGATCTCGCGCCGGCATCGGATTAAGTGCATTTCATTTCACCGGCGAACTGGCAAGGCTGTCAACCGTTTATCGATATCGCGGCGGCTGCATCAGTGAAAATTGACGAAAGCTGCCGCTTGCTGGTGTATCTTCAAAATGTGGCACCTGCAGATTCAGCGGTCCGGCGGACTATCTTTCACGTCGATATGGATGCTTTCTTCGTCTCCGTGGAAGAGCTGTTCAACCCTGCGTTGAAAGGCAAGGCCGTAGTGGTTGGCGGGCAACGCGACGAGCGGGGCGTGGTGTCGGCTGCATCGTATGAGGCCCGCAAATTCGGCATACATTCGGCTATGCCATTAAGGACGGCCGCCAAGCAGTGTCCCCACGCAATTTTCGTCGATGGCCACATGGAGCTTTACCAGCAATATTCACAGAAGGCCCGCGAGGTCCTGCATGACTTCTCTCCCGCGGTGGAAATGGCTTCCATTGATGAGGCATATCTGGACATGACACGCACGGAGCGCCTGCATGGGCCGCCATTGCTCTCCGCGCACAAGTTGCATAGCCAAATGAAAGAGCGCACCGGACTGAACTGCTCCATCGGGATCGGCAGCTCAAGGCTCATGGCCAAGATCAGTTCAGATAAAGCCAAACCCAATGGCGTTCTATATGTTTTGCCGGGGCAGGAGCAGAGCTTTCTGGCTCCGTTGGACGTGGGCAAGATTCCCGGAGTCGGCAAGGTAATAAAGGCGCGGCTGAATGACATCGGCATTGTTTACATTGGCGATTTACTCAAGGTAGAAGAGCGCGTGCTGGAAGACAGCTTCGGCAAGTGGGGCCCGACTCTGGCCGGGAAGGCGCGCGGCGAAGATGCAGGCGCATGGTTTGAAGGGGAAGTGGGCGAAGAGTGGCAGGCAAAATCCATCAGCCATGAACATACTTTTGATCGCGATACGGCTGATCTCAGCAAGGTTGAGCCTACGCTGGCGCACTTGTCAGAAAAAGTTGGACGCCGATTGCGCGAGCAGAACTTTATCGCCCGCACTCTGCAACTCAAGTTGCGCTATTCAGATTTCACCACCATTACGCGAGCGCATTCGCTTGCCAGCCCAACACAAATGGACACGGAAATTTGTTCCGCTATTTCAAAGCTCTTCCATGCCAATTGGGAGCGGGGACGCGCGGTACGGCTGCTGGGTGTACAGGCCTCGAATTTTGAAGATCTTCCCGAGCAGATGGATCTGCTGGAAGGCGATCGCCGGGAAAAGTGGGCGCGCGCCCTTTCCGCCACGGACCGGCTGCGCGACAAATACGGCGAATCAGCAGTTTTCCTGGCCAAGACCATGGGTGGCAGCTTCCGCGAACGCGTGCATGAGAATCCGGCTGAAAAGCCAGATAAAAAGAAGCTGTGATGCGGCGTTGCACTCTCCTTACAGCAGCTACCGAGCCGCCTTACGCGCTCTTTTCCACCAGCTCTTGCGTTTCCACTAATTCAGGTTTGAGCTTCATGGGCAGCCATCCGCGTACCAGGATGTAAAGAACTGGAATAATGAACAGGTTAAGGAATGTGGAGATGATCATTCCACCAAATACTGTGGTTCCAACGGAGTGCCGTCCCGCCGCGCCGGCGCCGCTGGCAAAGACGAGTGGCAACACGCCGAGTATGAAAGCGATCGAGGTCATCAGGATCGGCCGCAATCGCAAGCGTGCGGCTTCAATTGCTGAGTCAACGAGGCTTAGCCCGCGATGTTGCAACTGCTCGGCAAATTCCACAATCAAGATGGCGTTCTTACTTGCCAAGCCGATGAGCATCACCAGTCCGATCTGGCAGTAAACGTCATTTTGCAGGCCACGCATTGACTGTGCCGCCAGCGCGCCCAACATCGCCATGGGCACGGCCAGCAGAATAATAAATGGCAGCACGAAGCTCTCATACTGCGCGGAAAGCGTCAGGTAAACCACCAGCAGGCCCAGGCCGAAGAGCATGACAGTCTGCGCGCCGGATTGGATTTCTTCCAACGAAATTCCGGTCCACTCAAAGGAGTAGCCTTGATGCAGGACTTCTTTTGAAATGTCTTCCATGGCCTGAATGGCCTGGCCTGAACTGTAACCGGGAGCGGCGCTGCCATCAATTTCAACACTGCGGAACAGGTTGTAATGGTTGATCACGCTGGCGTTGGTCCCTTCTTTCACCGTGACCAAATTGTCCAGTGAGATCATGCGGTTATCGTCAGAACGCACATAGAACTGCCGCAGGTCGCGCGGCTGCGAACGATACTGCTGGTCAGCCTGCACCATCACGCGGTAAGAACGATTATTGAAATCAAAGTCGTTCACATATTGCGACCCCATGTAGATCTGCAGGGCGGAGGTGATCTGTGAAAAAGGAACATTCAGGCTCTTGGCCTTTTCGCGGTCAATCTGCACCACAAACTGAGGATCGCGCGCGGTGAACGTCGTAAATAAAGGATGCGCCAGTTCGGGCCGCGTATTCGCCTTGGCAATCACCTGGTGGACGACGGTTTCCAGATCGTCGAGGCTGCCGCCGCTGGTCTGCTGCAGTTCATAAGCAAAGCCACCGAACTGTCCCAGACCCTGAATGGCGGGCGGATCAAAGGCGATCACCATCGCCTCCTGAATGGGCATCAACTGTCCACGGATGGTGTTGATCACTCCTTCCGCGCTGTGCTCCTTGCCGCTGCGTTCGCTGATGTCTTTCAGGCTGGCGAAAATAATTCCCGAGTTGGCAGTGCTGCCGGTAAAGCTGAATCCGGGCACAGAGAATACTCCTTCAACATCGTGGTTCGCGCTTACGATTGCTGCTGCGCGATCCATTACTTTAGTGGTGTACTGCAATGAAGCTCCGGGGGAGCCTGCACGATGACAAAAAAGTATCCTTGATCTTCCTGCGGCACAAAGCTGGTGGGCACTTTTTTGTACACAAAGAACGTGGCCGCCAGACCAAGAAGAAAAACCACCACCACCGCGGCACGCCAATTCGTGAGCCGGTGCAGTATCGCCTGATAACGGGTGGTGCCGCTGTGAATGGCCGAGTTGATGCCGGAAAAAAACCGGTTTTGCCGGCCTTCACGGGGACGCAGCAACAACGCCGCCAGCGCCGGTGAAAGCGTTAGCGCGTTGAAAGCGGAAATCGCAATAGAAAACGCGATGGTCAGCGCAAACTGCTGGTAAAGCCTGCCAGTGCTGCCGGGGAACAATGACACAGGCACGAACACGGCGATCAACACCAGCGACGTTGCCACTACTGCGCCTGTAACTTCGCGCATGCCGATCCGGGTGGCTTCTCGCGGATCGCTCACACCTTCTTCTATATGGCGCTCCACGTTCTCGATGACCACAATTGCGTCATCGACAACAAGTCCCGTGGCCAGAGTTATGCCAAATAACGTCAGCGTGTTGATGGAAAAGCCAAAAAACTTGGCAAAGATAAATGTTCCAACGAGAGAAACGGGAATCGTGATTGCGGGAATCACCGTGCTCCGCCAGCCCTGCAGGAACAGGAAGATCACGATGATTACGATCAGGATGGCTTCTGCCAGCGTCTTCAGCACTTCACGGATGGATTCACCCACGGCCCGCGTAGTATCGAACGCCACCTGATATTTCAGCCCTTTAGGGAAGCGCTTTGCCAGTTGCTCGATCTCGGTTTGTACGTCGCGACGCACCTGCAACGCGTTGGCATTGGTGAGCTGCATCACGCCTAGGCCCATTGCATCCTGGCCGTTGTAACGCAGTTGGCCGCCGTAACTTTCCGCGCCCAACTCCGCGCGGCCCACGTCACGCAGCTCAATCAGTGAGCCATTCGTAGCGCGCTTGATGACAATGTGTTCAAATTCTTTAGGATCGCTCAAACGTCCCACGGCGCGCACACTGATCTGGTACGCCTGGTTTGCCGGAGCCGGCGGCTGTCCTATTTGTCCTGCAGCTACCTGGACGTTCTGCTCGCGCAGCGCAGCCGTTACGTCACCGGCGGTTAGGCCGCGCGCCGCCAGCCGCACCGGATCAAGCCACAAGCGCATGGAGTATTTACGCTCGCCAAAGATGATGACGTTGCCCACGCCTTTTACGCGCTTGATGGCGTCGCGCACGTAAAGATCAAGATAGTTGCTGATAAAAAGGCTGTCGTATTCCTTGTTGTCCGAGTAAAAACCGTAGGCCACCACAAATGAGCCAGTATTTTTGTTGACGCTTACTCCCGTCGTCTGCACTTCAGCCGGCAGGCGACCCAGTGCGGTGGAGGCGCGGTTCTGCACGTCAACGGCAGCCACGTCAAGATCACGATCAAGATCAAATGTAGCGCTGATGGAAGACGAGCCGTCATTCCCGCTGGTGGAGCTCATATAGCGCATGCCTTCTGCGCCATTGATGGCCTGCTCCAGCAGCGTGGTCACGCTGGTTTCCACCGCCTGCGAGTTTGCGCCAGTATAGAAAGCGCTCACCGTTACGGCGGGAGGCGTCAGGTTGGGATATTGCGCTATCGGCAGCGTGGGAATGCACACGGCCCCGCCCAGCACAATCAGCAGCGAGCATACCGTGGCAAAAACCGGCCTTCGAATGAAGAAATTGACCATAAATCCTTAATTTTGTCGCTGCGCTCCAAAATAGCAACTGGCAGTTAGCAATTGGGAAAACAATTCACCGCAAAGGGCGCAAAGATCGCAAAGATCGCGAAGAAAAAACGGGATTCGGATTTTCTCGTTTTGGAGGCGTATTCGCGTCCTTTGTGATAACTGGGTTTGGCTAATTGCTAACTACTAATTGCTAAGTGCTGGTTTTACGACTGGGGCACCACGGGCATGCCGTCTGCCAGCATCTGCACGCTGGTGGTAATAATTTTGTCGCCGGCGTTGATGCCGTCGAGCACTACGTAATCGTTTCCAACCAGATCACCCACCTGGATCACGCGTTGCCGGGCCACGGACTGTTGCCCATTGCCTTCAGCCACAAAAGCAAAAAGCTTGCCGCTCAGGCGGGTCACTGCCGTGATAGGAATCACCGTGGCTTTGCGTTCGGACCACACCACGCGGGCGTGTACCTGCTGCGCATTGCGAAATTTCATGTCCGCGTTGGGGACCTGGGTTTTCACCAGCAGCGTTTGTGAATCGGTATCAACATGCGGTGAGATAAAGGTGATTTTGGTGCGTGTAAGCGGCTTGCCCTGATCGTCGACCAGATCCACCGGCATTCCCATTCTCAGCGCCGAGGATTTTTCGGCGGGAACGTTCAAGTACGCTTCCAGCGCGCCGCCCCTATCCACGGTAGTAAGCATGGTCTGGTTGGTCACGTGATCGCCCACATGGACAGGAATATCGCCGATCACGCCATTAGCCGGAGCGCGCACGGTGTAGTAATGCAACTGCACCTGCTGCTCGCGGATGGCCGCTTGCAAAGCTTGGGCGTCGGCTGTGGCGGCGTCATAAATGTTCTGCGCCGTGTCCAGGTCGGCCCTAGCCAGCACCCCGGCGGCATAGAGCTTTTTCTTGCGATCAAGGTCAATCGCAGCCTGCTGCATCACGGCCTGTTTGGACTTCAACCCGGCTTCCTGGTTATTGACCGTAGCTTCCTGCTTGCGCGGGTCGATCTCAAGGATTGGCGCGCCTGCCTGAACGCGGTCGCCGGAGTTTACGAAGATCTTGGTGATATCGCCTTCCACCAGCGGCTGTAAGGTGGCGGCATTGCGTGACCGCAACGTAGCCAGGTAATCTGTAGAAAGCGGCACGGTTTCCGCTTGCGCCGTCATTACTTTTACCGGAAAAGCCTGCGGGCCTGCCGGAGTTCCGGCCTTGGCTCCGCCGCCGCAACCCGCAACCAGGAACGCCAGCGCGATAAAGGCAGTCGTTTGAATGGTTAACTTCTTTGTCGTCATCAATATTAAGTGTCTACCTGTAATGTTACCTGACTTCAGGGTACCCGATGATTGGATTAAGGGGGCACCCCCGCCGATTCAATTTAGACGGATGAAATAGCGTAAGGTCGTGGGGGAGATGGGTTCGGCGAGCGCAGCACGCCTGTGGATTTAAATTTTGCAGTTCCATCAATTCAGGTGTACGACCTTCTGCCTGAAACTTCAGCGGAGTACCCTGCCCTACCCCTGTTATGTCGATCCAAGTTGACCTAAGCCGACCCAAGCCAACGCTGAAAACCAAGTGTTCACATGCGGGCGACGCCCAGACCGAACGATGCACTTTACTTTGTTCGCCTGCTGGTCAAGCCAAAATGAGGCCATTTGTTGGCCGCATATAATTTGTGTGTGCCGCGACTGCAAATCACTTCCAGTCCTTGCCCGGACATTGTAATCACCCCATTTGACGAAGCTCTCTACCCGGAGTTCAAGCAGATTTTCGCGCCTCACCCTGAAAGCTCCCCTTTGCGCTATTTTGCTCGTGACACGGCAGAAATCCCGCTTACGATTGTGCTTGAGAACAGAGCAGGGAAGGCCATCACCGGCTTGAGCTATCGCTGGCGGAAGCTGGACAGGACAGGAAAAGTTCGCAACCACACGGCTTCCAGTGACAGCTATTTTGTCGATGTGTTCCGCCCCATTGCAGTGCCCGGCTCACGCCATCTCATTGGTCCCTCCGGAAGGCTGGATGAAGCAACCGTCCATTATGCACAGGCCGGTGGAAATTTCATTGGGGGCAAAATACGAGTAACAAGTCCCCCTCTGCCAGAAGTAGTGGAGGTGACTTTCGAAATCGATCTGATCGTGTTTGCCGATGGAGAAATAGCTGGCCCCGACCCCGACAGGTTCGCCACGCTCCTGCAGTGCCGGAAGCGCGCGGCTGAATTTGTTGCCCGGCAGGTAAGGCTGGCAGATGCCGAAGGACGCGATGCTACCCCGGTGATTTCAGCGCTGGCAGAAATTCCGCATATCGGCCGCCGTGGCCATGGACCATATGATCCTATGGTGCACATGACTGTAACCTTCGCTCGCGAATATTTGCGCCGCGTGCAACATAAGATTGGTGAACTCGATATGCGCGAGGTGGAGCTTCACCGGCTAGAGAACCGTCCGGAGTTGCCGAAGTTTTATCGTCGGCAGCAACCAGGTTAATTTTGAATCTATGGTTATGAGGGGACAGGAGAGTTACAAACCCCAGCGGCTTACAATGAATCTGTCATTACGCGACGTTCCGATTACGAGATTTCCTGCTTCCAAGACCGCGCAGCAACAGCCAGAGACAAGCTGAATAAAGCAGGGCAGGAATCCACAAAATTACGGCGTAAGTTATGAGCGATTCTAGCCAGCCGCTGTGAAGATTTCCAAACCAATCATGGTCTAAGAGCCAGGCCCAGGGCGTACCGAATAGAAAAGCAAGTCCGGCAATGTGTTCTCGTGCGCAAGTGGAACCGGGTTGGTAACAGTTATTAATACGTTTAACGCAGCCGCAACCGCGAAGGGAGATACAAGCAATAGTCGCTTTGGCCAACTCATCAAGATTCTCTGTGAATCATCAACAGAATCCAAGAAAGACGGATTTTTCATTGTCTCCCGGGTCATACCGCAACTTAATCCGATCCCCGGCCTGCACTTGTCTGGGGTTCGTCTCATCGAACCAATGCCAGTGGCGCCCCGAGTGGTAGCCTTGCTCGGTTCGATAGTAGTACACGATCTCCTCGCGGGGAGATGAGCTGTCCCACTCAATTGTTTGGATAGTTCGCCTGGGCCTCCACCAATCCCGGCTTTGTTCCAGATGCTGGCTGCGTCGTTGCTGGTACAGCCGCCGGCTTGATTGCAACCGTGATCTTGTGAACAAATCGCCCTAGCCACTCCTCCCCGGCAAAAACGCGGCAGCCAATTCCTACCTCCAGATTCGGTGGCTAGTTTACCGCAGGGACGGCGCTGGATACTTGGATGGTTACCTTTGCGCTTCAGAATACCGCACCCTACTCAACATCCTCCACGCGGCAAATAAATCCCCAACCGCCGCCGAGCTCGCTCACCGCCAGCATCAGCTCATTACTGCCTTTCTTTAAGGGAAGATAGACCGCGTCATTCTCAGGGATACGATGCCAAGAAAACCGGGATCGCGGAAACCCTGGGCGCTGCGGCCATAGAGATCTTGCCGTTCAGGACACGCTTTGGCAAGGTGAGACCTCAATGGCTCAGCGCGCAGAAGCTGCCCACGCGGTCCCAGATCGTCTGCACCAGGTAATTGCGCGTTCCAAAAACGTGATTGGCATGCGATCCGTTGGGCGCGAGGAATGTTGTGCCATAAACAAAGTTGCAAATGTCGGCGTTCTCTTGTCCGTTCTTGGTGAACCACGCGTTCAAATCGGGATCGGAAGCGGTTTCTGAGAGCTCATGGATCAGGTCGTCGGCAACGGCATCCATGCCAATATCGCCGTTCGGACTGGTGGTGTCGCCGAAGTTGGCTATGTTGCCCGAGCAACTATTCAGCAACGATCCCGCCGGCGGATCGGGAGCCACGGCGTACTTGATGTCCTGGCCAAGCACAATACTGCTGGAATGCGTGTGATAAGCGCACCACACCGATTTCGGCAGAGCCACATCCGGCGAAATGGTGAGAATGTAAATGCCGTTGGCGTCGCTCGGCAGGTGTCCGTTGGATATGGCGTTGTGAATAATGGTGGTGTCAAAGCTTCCGGACAAGCTCTTGCCCAGCGAATACGCGTCATTGAACGAGTCTGTTTTGGGCGAGTAGTTCAGAATATTCGCAACCGTAGCCCCGGAGGCATCAGAATATTCGCTGTTGACGTTGAACGCCCCCGAGCCACCCAGGTTCTGCAGAAAATTGTCCAGGATGGCGTGCTGCGCGGTGGTGAAACTCCCGTAATACACCACATAAAGGTCCTTGGGCGCGACCATGACCGGCCCGCCGTGGTAGAGAATGACCGGCGTTTTGTTCGCGGCCGCCGCCCTGGCTTTCTTCTCTTTCTCAAAGGTATTGCGGTGACGATCAGGCTGGTTCTGCCCAGCCCGGTTCTGACCAACCCGGTTCTGACCAACCTGGTTCTGCCCAGAGACGACTGCAACACAGCTCAAACTCAACAGAAAACAAAGCCAATACTTCATTTTTTCCTCCGTCGGAACCTTCGCAGGATGCGTAGGTGTTGTAAAAGTGGTAACGAGTATACCTCAGGCGGGCAGCGGCTGACTTTACCGAATCGTCTTAAGGTGAGAGTAGAAGGCGCAGGGATGTAATGACGGACGGCTAGATTTGAACTTGAGCCGAATTGCGGGCGTGAGAAAAATCCGCCAATGTTATAATCAAAGCGAACTTTCCGTTGTGATCACCCCTTTTTTTGCACAGCGGACTTCCTTCGTCGTCGGGACGTGGCTCAGCCTGGTAGAGCACTCGCTTGGGGTGCGAGGGGTCGGCAGTTCAAATCTGCCCGTCCCGACCAATTCTTTCTTTCAAGTAAACAATTTTGATATCGGCAGAAGTGTATTGCTGCCGACCCATGAAGCGCCCCAAGGTCGATACGCCGAAGCGCAGCGCAGGCGTACGAATAAAAGGGTGCGAGGGGCGGGCGTGAGATCCTTCGACTGCGCGCCTAGCGAGGCTTCGCTCAGCATTTTACCTGCGGACTCCCGCTCTGCTTGCCGCTCATGCCCGCAAATCGGCAGTTCAAATCTGTCCGACCAATTCAAATGTTGCCGATGATTTCAAAGGCTTGCAAACATTACACATTCGCGCTCTTGAACTGATCTAAGAGATAGGTGGTGTAATCGCCTGTTTACAACAGTTATCTTCTGGAACGGCGGTTCCTCGCTGTAAACTAGCATTGCAACTACCGCCAGAAGATACCAGGGGCTACAGTACTATGACACGGGCAAGGCTTTTCTTCGTTCTACCAATGATCGTTCTGATATACAGCGGTCACGGTCAAGCGAAGCCCTCCAAAGATTCTGCGGAGTCTCGCAATACGTAGACAACTCTAACGGGAATTCTACTCGTGAGCGATCGTCGATGTGACGAACGGCGTGACAATGTGCCTAAAGATAAGTGGACTTGCCCAGAAGGCTCATCTCAATGGGGATTGATCACTCTGGCTAAGCAGTACGCTGTTTGGGGACATACGAGCGAGCTCAAGCAGTATGAACGCCGCAGGGTAACCGTAACCGGAAGAGTTTCCCCCAGCCGGGAAACCTACATCGATAGATTTGATGTCGAATCAATTGCCTTAAGCGAGATGCCCGAAAGTCAGATTCGGGATTTACATGGAACGGTTGAGTATGACCGATGGAGTGAGCCGGAGAACATAAGCAATCCGACTTTTTGGGAATTCAACTTCACTTCACCAATGCTACAGATTTTGCAAGCTGGACCCGCTGCACAGGACATATTGCTCAAATACCTGGATGAACCCGAGATCAAAGATCACATTATCATTCTCTTCGGGGGGAGTTGGAGACGGAAAAGCTGTAGCCCCATCATTCATGCCATGGCCGATCGTGACGAAGCTCGCAAGAGTCCCTACGCTCAAAAGGTCAACCTCGCTGCCAACCTTGCTCTTACAAATATCACGGTCGGAGATGTTATCTGGCACCCGGCGGCGGAATCACGAGAGATGCATGCCCAGACGATCCGAAATCCTGTTGGTATGCGTGGTGGATTGAGCATAGAAACACCTTTGACGTCTCGAAAACGGTGAGCCGCAATTATTCCAATTATCCAAGTTATGGCATCTATCAGGATCCTGGCGTTCTTCGTTCTAATGCGCGGCGTTGAGTCGACTGTTGTTGTCGTAACATCGCCATTACACTCATTACGCGCAAATTGTGGGCGCAAATGCCGGGCTTGAGGCGGCCTGCTGCAGGAAAAAGTTCGAAAATCGTCCGCTAGGCCGACCAATTCTCACCCTTACTGCTTACCTTCGGAGTTGCGGCTGGCTTTAGCAACCCGTGCCACTTCTTCGCGGTTAATCTCAACACCGGCTTTCCATACTTTGATAATGTCCCGGGTTGCGCGAATGTCTTTCGACGGATCTCCTTTCACTAGAAGCAGATCGGCACGACGTCCCGGCTCAATGCGACCGCGATCAATCAGGCCGAATTCCCGAGCGGGGGCTGCCGTGGCTGCGTGTAGGGCTTCCTCAGGCGTGAGACCACTTTCAGTCAATAGCAGCAGTTCTGCGTGCATGCTCGCGCCATAACCTGTTCCGGGGTTTGGAGCGTCAGTCCCGGCCAGAATCGTAATCCCAGCGTCATGCAATCCCTTAACTGCCCCCTGAGCATATTCGTAATGGTGGCGGACGATCACTTTCTGGGGGAGTGTAATGTTCAGAATGTTGGCTGCCCAGCCCAGGATGTATGGGGCGAACCTGGGGTCTTTGGCCAATTCTGGTTCAGTTGTTTTGCCACCCACCGCAGCAATAATCGTGAGGGTGGGAGTAATCGTAATATGGTCCGCTACGGCGGTAGCTATGAACTCCCGTGATATCGGTGCATCATCGAAAACGTGCTCCACGTCGTCAGCTCCCGCTTGCATCGCCTGGAGCCCATCTTTCTGTACTGTCTCATGACACCGCGACCAACTTATTCCTCTTATGGGCCGCGGCGACTAAGTCCCGCAACTGCTGGAAAGTCAATCCCGGCAACGTGTGGTCATAGATAATTTTTAAGTAATCCGAGCCTTCCCTAAAACGGGCGTCGACGAATGCCTGCGCACTGTCAGCGGGCCAAAACTCGGGAACGGGGACTTCCAGTCACTCGGATGACCCTTGGGAGCACTTGCGCCGGTGCCTGCAGTGCGGAAATCAGCGGCATTCGGATGTTCGCCGCGCTCCACTTCCCCACGCAAAGGAATAAGTTGTTTAGGATCGCTGAACATATCCAATTCGGTGGTGACGCCCAGCGCCGCCGCCTGTTCAAGCGATTCCTCATTACCGATGTGACAATGCGCATCAATCAATCCTGGCAAGAGCGTCTTACCGGCGCCGTCAATGAAGCTGGTCGCAGGCGGCTTTTCCGAAGGGCCGACGTAACGAATCATGCCGTCCTGAACGACGACAGTCTGGCCACGCAACATACGGTATCCGTCAAAAACATCGACCTTATAGAAGGTCAATGGAGTGGTCTGGGCCTGCCCAATCACAGCAATATAAGAAGTAAAAAAGAGAAGCAAAAATCGCATTATCATTCTCATGTCTCTGCTATTGTTTCACTTCGCACTTCATAAAGGAAAGAGATCCATTTCAAGACTCTTGCGCCTGCGTGCGAGATCCATTCCAGCTCTCGTTTTTCGCCTCACGGAAGGCATCTTCTCACCCTAAAAATCTTTCTCATTTGGCAGTACGGGCAAAGGGGAATTGAAATGGCAGATGACACTCTTGATCTACTAAAAGAACTGATTCAGACCTGCAAAGACGGTGAAACAGGATACGTACATGCGGCAGGTGTCGCTACGGATCCGCAGCTCAAGGCATATTTCACAGAACAAAGCCTGGAAAGAGCGCGCTTTGGCCAGGAACTCCGCATTGAAGCAGAGCGGCTGGGCGATAAACCTGAACTTCCGGCAGCGTGTCTGCAGTTCTTCATCGGGTATGGTTTGAAACCAAGGCGACAATGGGGATGGGCGATCAATCAATCCTGAACAGCGTTGAGCAGGGTAAGGCCGGGCAAAAAAGGACTATGAGACGGCGCTTTCCAGCCAGCTCCCCAGCGACTTGCGCGGCATTATTCAGCGCCAGGCAGATAGCGTTCTCAAAGCCCATAACTATGTCCGCGATATGCGCGATGGAATGGCGCAGCCCGGAAAACAAGTAGCCTGAGCACGCCACTAAAGCATCGAATTAAAAGCCTGGAATCATTGTGTTCCAGGCTTGTCAAAATCTTCCGCATCTATGCGGCGGAGCGCGTATTCCCGGAGTACCCTTCTTTGAAATTCCCGGTGACGCCTAGACAAATTCCCGGTCACGCCTAGATCCACCATGAAGTAAGAAGTACCACTTAATACTCCGGACGCTTGGTTCTCCTTTTGCACGCTTGCCGGGGGTTGCCGCCGGGCAGCAACTTGCAAGTTTCGGATTAGTCTGTTCAGAGCATCCAGAGCATCCAAAGATAGGGTCTAACAATAAGGTCAACCGCTAAAGAATTTCCGGTTGCGTGAGCTTCAGTTGTTCGTGCGGCAAAGCCCAACCCAAGAGTGTATTGATATCGGGATGAAGAAATGGATTACAGCCCTGCTCTTTCTGGCCGCGAACTGTATTGGCGGCGCAGGCAGGCAAGCCGAAGGACAGCTTCGCTGGGACTATCCTCCCAAGAAAGCGCCGATACGCTTGCGTCTGATAGCCATAGCTTCTGCTGACCACCCACGCTCTTCTTTCTTCCCCAGCCAGGAAGTATTCGTTGCTGAGACGAGAGTTTACCACGACGAGTCCACTCTCATCAAACTCGTCTTCACCTTCCTTCCGTATGAACCGCGCCTCTCGGAATCCGGCTTTGACTACTCAGTGGTCCATGAGGTATCGGCGTCGCGAGACAGAGAAATGCGACCAGACCGTTGCGCAGCTCACGGCACGAAGCCTGCCGAATCGACATGAACGGTTGATCTATTCCCGCAACGTACCGAGAGAAGACCTGGATCGCCGACGTATTCCGCTGCCTTGCTATGAAACAAGCGCCAATGAATACATAAAATCCAGCTTTGAGCCTGCTGGTGCAACCCCAGAAGCCGCATAGGACCAATCTTAAGGTCCCTCCAAGCCCGAAATAATGACGCTGGTACTCGGCAACTCAAGCTCTGGATTTCGCTCTAAAGATGACTCCATCGGGAGCAAAAGCAAAGCAGTTCGGGCGGATGAAAGAAAAGTTTACAGGGGTCGATTTGGTAAATAATCAACCCCGAAATGGAGCAGCTATCCGTATAAGTGCAACCCCGGCGCGCAGAAAAT